>CAWDQG010000001.1:0-353185 GCA_963804405.1 uncultured Alphaproteobacteria bacterium
TAATACCAATCCTCACATTGAGTAACCCACGGTAGCCCAATCGCGGCGCGCGACGGACATGATCTTCCAGGGCTGATCGATGAGCGTGTTCCAGGCGTAGCAGCAGTGATCGACGATATCGTCAAAGGATTTGAAGACCCGGTTCGAGAGCCAGTTCTGTCTCATGAATTGCCAGATGTTTTCCTGGCCGTTGAGTTCGGGTGCGCGGGGCGGCAGCGGCATGAGCGAAATATTGCTCCGGGACCTTGAGAACCTTGCCGCCATGCCAGCCGGCTTGATCGAGGAGTACGATCGCGTGCGCCCCTGGGGTAACTTTGGTTGCGATTTCGTCGAGATGGAGCTGCATGGCTTCGCTATTGCAGGCCGGCAACACGAGGGCGGCGCCGGCCCCGCGTTCGGGGCAGACCGCACCGAACAGATAGGTCGATTGGGTGCGTTGATCGTGAGTGGCGCGAGGACGTGAGCCTTTCCTGGCCCAGCGATAGGTGAGTTTGTTCTTCTGGCCGACCCGCATCTCGTCCTGGCACCACACCTCTATCGGAGTGCCGGACGCAAGCTTCGCCCCGGACTTCCGCCACGCGGGCGGGAAAGTTTTTTTGAACGCCTCCATAGCGTCGGCGTCCTGCTTGTAGGCCTCGCGCCGGGCACTGACATGCGAAAAGCTCAAGTCCTTCAAGGCACGGTAGACCGTATCGTCCGAGACCGAGATGCTAATTCTCCTCGTGCAGCCGCATGATTAGATCGCAGGCCCGCCAGCGCACAACGCCATCGACCGCTGGGATCGGGCCTTCCTCCACCAGGTGGGAGAGAAACGCCTTATGCTCGTCTGTTAGCTTGCCGGGTGCGCCCGGCGACGATTTGTTGACGAGACCGTCCGGCCCCTGCGCGTTGAACCGGATCACCCAGTCCCGCAGCGTCTGACGGTCCATGCCGCCGATCTTCGCCGCTTGGTCTCGCGAGCTGCCGTCGAGCACCGCCGCGATCGCAAGCAGTCGGCGCGCCTGCGCCGCATTCTTCACCCGCTGCGCAACCCGCCGAACATCGCCGCTCGTATAGTCCGTCCGCACAACAATGGTCCGCCCCATGGCAAACGACCCTCCATTTGCCACCTTGAAATTATTTTACAGGCGATTTGGGAATCCCGAGTGAGTTGTACACCCTGAGGATTGGTATAAGTCACGACCGCGAGCGCGAATCCCGCGAGCATGATCGGCTTGCGTCCGACTTGTCGGACAGCCAACCGAAGAGGATGAAGCATGGCGTGCCGATGGCGAGCGCGATCGCGATCATGATCTGCGCGGTGACGCCGGGAACTTTCAGTGTCTGGGTGAGGAAGAACAGCGCGTAAAACTGGCCGCCGTACCACACCACGGCCTCGCCGGCGGTGGCGCCGAAAAGCGCAAGGATCGCGATTTTGAGGTGGTCCCACTGACCGAAAGCTTCCATGAGCGGTCGCTTCGACTGCTTGCCCTCTTCGACCATCTGTTTGAAGAGCGGCGATTTATTGAGCTTGAGCCGGATCCAGAGCGAGACGCCAAGCAGGATTGCCGACAGCAAGAATGGAAGTCGCCAGCCCCAGGCACCAAATTCATCTTCGCCCATTCCGGTGCGGATGCCGAGGATAAGGAGGAGCGCAAGGAACAGGCCGAGCGTTGCCGTGGTTTGAATCAAGAGGTGTAATAGCCGCGTTTGTTGGAAGGTGCGTGCTCGGCGACGTAGATCGCCGCGCCGCCATATTCGCCGCCAAGTGCGAGGCCCTGGATGAGCCGCAGCCCAATCAGCACGACCGGCGCCATGATGCCCCAAGTTGCGAAGCCCGGGAGCACGCCGATGAAGAACGTCCCGATGCCCATCAGCGTCATCGTCACAAGGAACGTGTATTTGCGGCCGATCAAGTCGCCAAAATGGCCGAAGATCAGCGCGCCAAACGGGCGCACGGCGAAGCCGGCGGCGAACGTGAGCAGCGCAAAGATGAAGCCGACATTCGCCGGGACGTTAGAGAAAAAATATTTCGCCAGAAACGCCCCGAGCGTTCCGTAGATGTAAAAGTCATACCACTCGAATACGGTCCCCAGCGAAGACGCGAAGATCACGAGCCGCTGTTCGCTGGTCATGCCCCCCGTCTGCGGTGCGTTGATCGCCATAGTCGTCATCGACGTCTCTCCCCATATCGCTCCGCGCAGGCTGCCAAATACGTTCGCAGCCCGCCACAAGCAGCTCTGTATTATAGGCTAAAGGGGCATAGCGCCCTTGTCTCTCAGCCAGAGGTCGTAGGCCGAAAGTCGGGTGTGGATTGCTCGGCGGGCCGGCCGGTTTTGGGAAAGCCCGGCGCTGCGAGCATGGGTCTAGCGTTGGTCGCGAGCCCGTTTTGTAAGTATCTGATTAATCTTACCAACTAATTCACCGCTGAATTACCGCGGGTTTAAACCAATTTGTTCGGCGCTCGCCGCCTAGATTTCGGCCGCCAGACACGGGATTTCCATGCGTTTTGTGCACGCGGCCCTGCTCGTCGCCGTAACGCCTTCGGCTGCGCTTGCTCAGCAAGGCCCGGTCATCGTCATCCCCGGCAGGCCGGACGTGCCGATATTCGAGAACGGCGTCAACGTCACCTGGTCCGTGGTCGAGGGCGAATTCGGCCTTGATCGGCCGGGACAAGTGACGCCGACCGTGATCTATCGGCTGCCGCCGCCGGTCATCACGACCTATCTCGGCGCCGCCGCTTACGAGCCAGGCTATTTCCCAAGGGACGGAAGGAAGCCGGGCTACGGGCGCCTCGAAATCAACCCGCCGCCTAATCGCCGGTTGCCGCCTCCGGCGCAACCCTATCGCCGCTCGTGGTCGAGCGAGTCAGCGCCGACGCCGGCCGACCTTCCAAACCCCAACCAGACCCCGATGGTCATCTCGCCGTACATATCGCCGAACATCGGCCCGGGTTTTTGGGGCGGTCGCGGCCCAGGCGGTGGACCTGGCGGTGGGCCGGGCATGGGGCCGGGCGGCGGTCACAGATAGCGACATCGTGCAGAACATGCGCGCCAAGTTTCTTATCGGTCTCCTGATGGGGGCAAATTCGTAGAGGAGTGAGGAGTATCATGTCGGTTTATCGAACCATTCTGGTGGCGTGCGCTATCGCGTGCGTCACCGTCTTCACCTCGGCGGCCTTCGCGCAATGCGGCGGCTGCGGTGCGGTTGCGGTGGTGCCGGTTCAACCGGTCCTGGTGCAGCCGGTTGTCGAAGTTCAGCCCATCGTTGTTGAGCCGGCGGTGGTGCCGGTTGCGCCCGCGCCGATCGGTGTCAGCTGTTGGGATACGAATGGCTTCTGCGGCGGTGGCTGGCGGCGGTGGCTGTGGTGGTTGCGGCGGCGGTGGCTGTGGTGGCTGCGGCGGTGGTGGTTGCGGCGGCTTCGCTGGCGTCGGCGGCTTTGGTGGTTTCGGAGGCTTCGGCGGCGGCGGTTGCGGCGGCGGTGGCTGTGGCGGCTGCGGCGGATGCAGCTCGACCTTCGGCTACCATCCGGTCGCTCCTGCGCCGCTCTATGTGGTCAACCAGGGCCCGGAATATTCCGGCCCGGGACTGATGGTTCCCTTCGGCACCTATTCGCCGGCGACGAACGTCGCGGCGCCTGGCGCGTATCCGTACGTGGCGGGCCGCGGCTATGGCTACGGCCCGCGTTATCCGCGTCCCTATTATGGATCGCGCTACACCTACACGGGTCGCTACTGGGGAAATCCGTCCCGCTATTATCCGAACCGTTGGCGCGGCTGAGCGTCTCTTTGAAATCGGCGAAGGCCCGCGCCTGGCGCGGGCCTTCTTTTTCCTATGACGTGACCGCTCGGCTCGCGATGTAAAGCGACAGCGCCGCGGCATTCGACACGTTGAGGCTTTTGATCGCGCCGGGAAGCGCGAGGCCGGCGAGCCGGTCGCAGACCGCGCGTGTGCCTTGCCGCAAGCCCTTGCCTTCGGCGCCGAGCACCAGCGCCAGCGGTGACGCAAGCTCGAGCGCGGAAAGATCTTGCGGCGCCTCGCTGTCCAAGCCGACGACCAGGAAGCCTTGCGCTTTCATCTCGGTCAGCGCGCGCGCCAGATTTTGTACGATCACGATCGGCACCCATTCGAGCGCGCCGGACGCCGATTTCGCCAGCACGCCGGTTGCTTCCGGGCTGTGACGCGCCGTGGTGACAATGGCGGCAACGGCGAACGCCGCCGCCGTGCGCAAGATCGCACCGACATTGTGCGGGTCGGTGATCTGGTCGAGCACCAGCACGATGCCGGCCGCGGCCAAGTCGGCAAGCGCGGGCGAGGGGAGCGGATCGGCCTCGGCGAGCAGGCCCTGATGCACGGCGTCGGGCGTTAGCCGCGCGGCGATGGCGTCCGGCCGCACTAGTTCGGGCTCGACCGGCAGCTTGATGCCATCGTCGGCCAGACGCCGCACCGCGTTCTCGGTCGCCAGTATTTTCCGGATACGCCGCGCCGGATTGGCGAGCGCGGCCGTCACCGTGTGCCACCCGTACAGGATAACGCCGCCATCGTCGCTGCCCGGCGCCCGGCGAAACCGGGCGCGCGGCGGCCGCCCGCGCAGCGCTTGTCGCGGCGGAAGGCGTGTCTGCGCGCGTTCTTCACCGCGGGCGCCTGACGAGAAGAGATACCGACCACATCGCCGCACCCATAGCGCGCAGCGGTTTGAGCGCCAAGGAGGAGCGCTAAGATCGTGGCGCCGAGCGCCCGCCGGCACTAGGGAAAACCGCTTCCGACGGGGCGCGGCACGCCCGTTGACACTGCGTCCGCCCGACATGATAAACAGCCGCGACGGAATTCCCGTCTCGGCGGGCAATCACCGTTCCTCACGTCATCGGCAAGCCTAAGCGCGACGTGCGGGAGAGTGTCCCGAGTGGCAAAGGGGGCGGACTGTAAATCCGCTGGCTTACGCCTTCGTAGGTTCGAATCCTACCTCTCCCACCACGCTTCGTTGTATGGCGCTGGTGATGATCCTTAGCCGTCTTCACAGCACGGATGCTAGCCGTCGGAATGGCGCTTGCGGCGGATGCCGTTAGGTTGGATTTACCTGCGGCGGTCAGGAACGAGATCAACATAACGAGAGATCTCAGTCCGGGCTGGATACCGACAGCCGAGCAGCGACAACGCGCGCTGAAGACTGTCCAAACGTTTCTCGATGCCGTTGAGGGCCGCCGCTATGTCGAAGCCTATGGACAGCAAAACGAGCTCATCAAGCGCAGTCAAACGCTGGCGCAATTTACTCAAGAGGTCCAAAAATTCAGTGTGCTGGCCGGGCCGGTAAAGTTGTGGACGGTTTTGAAAGTCATTGGACCAAGGACCCTGCTCAGGCGCCGCTTGCGGGGGATTTATGCCGCCATCGATCTCGCCGGACCAGTTCGCCAATGTGGATCGCGATTGCGGCTACATGGCGCTGTATCAACAATCCGCGGATGGCGATTTCACGATTATCGCGCACGGAGAGGCCAACAATTAACCTCGAACAACGCGACCGCGCGCGATATTGAGCAGAAACAATCGAAACGGCTGGAGCCGAAAGTATGGGGAAATAGCTCGTCATTGTCCCAACTATGTCTCTTTACCGAGTGCGCGATAGCCTCGACATTCGGCGCCACGAAGAAAATTAAGCCCAGCGGCGCGTAAGGCGGGCCGCTCGACTGTCGTCGCCACGGGGTTGAAAAATCAAGTTCATGCAAGGAAGCGGTCGGCCTGCGATGGCTCGGGAAGGTAGCAAGTCTCGCGCGCGCCGAACCATTGCAGGCGATGCCGCGCGACAAAATCGTAAACGCCGTCCCGCAGCGACAATGGAACAATCCGGCCGAGGGCCGCCAGCGCCGGCCACGGCGCGCCAAGGCCGGCGAAAATGCGGAGCGACGCTTCAGATCGCAGGAATGCTTTACCGTCTTCTAACAAGACATAAGTCTCGTAACCAATGGATCGAGACCGAAGTGATTATAGAGCGCGGTTCCCAATTGGGATTGTGCGGCCAGGAGCCGGAACCGGCCGGTGCGATCGGTTCGCAAAATAAACCGGGCGAACCATGAGCACAGCACGCACTTGCCGTCGAAAATGATAATGGGCCGGTCGTCGGCGAAAGCGGGCACCGCCGGGTCGGTTCGATAAGCGTAAGGCGCGCGTTGCATGGCAGCGCTCCCGTTGGCGGCCCCGATGCGGCGAAGAGAATACGGCGTTCGTTCGGTGAACAGAACGTCAAAGAATCCCTGCAATTCAATGCTTAATCCACCTCCACCGCGGCGAATAAACCTTATTTTTAGCGTGTTATTTAAGCTGATCTTAGACCCTGTCAGGTATGTGGCGCCATACGACGGGAAACAGGGCCCGTCGACGACAACAAAATAAAACTCGGGAAAGGGCGTCACATGAAAGCCGTCGTCAAGACGGTCGAGCCCGCCGAGCGCGAGGCGCGTTTCGACCATATCCGGCCGCACTATCTGGAGGCGCTGACCTTGGTCGAGCGTCTGCATCGGCGTCTGCTCGACGTCATCAAGGACGAGTTCGACCGCCGCGGCCGCGCCGACATCAATTCGGTGCAGGCGCTGCTGCTGTACAATATCGGCGACAAGGAGCTGACCGCCGGCGAGCTGCGCACGCGCGGCTATTATCTCGGCTCCAACGTCTCCTACAATCTCAAGAAGCTCGTCGAGATGGGCTTCCTCGATCACCAGCGCTCGCGCGTCGACCGCCGCTCGGTGCGCATCAAGCTCACCGAGAAGGGCCGCGAAGTGCGCGACATCGTCGACGCGCTCTATCAGAAGCACGTGCGCACGGTCGAGCAGGTCGGCGGCATCAATGCCGACGAGTTCGGCGTGCTCAACAAGGCGCTGCACCGGCTCGAGCGGTTCTGGACCGACCAGATTCTCTATCGGCTCTAAGATCGAAGCTCGCACGATCGCTAAAGGCTCCCGGCATCAGCCGCCGGGGCTCTTCGCTTGCCGTACTGGCCGCAGAATGCCTAGCGACACCCCGGCGCACAATGCCGGGGTCTTTTTTCGTGCTGAGCCTGCGCTGAGGACGCCCGAGCGCGCATGCAAATCGGCGTCTCATGCAATCCGTCGGCGGCGGCCCTTTGGTTCGGCCTGCCGCCATGTTAGTGCCACCGCTCGGCCGCATTTGCGGCGGCTTCATCGCCTGTGCTATGCGTGGATACGCTGGTTCGGGACGCTCAATGAGATGGAACTTCGCGATCGATACGGTGCGCGGACCGACCGGCGCGGCTTTCCTGCGGCGGCTGTGCCGGCGCCGCTGCGCGCGGCGCTGCCGCGGTTTGCGGCGCCGGCGCGCTGCGCCGAGGACGCGGCCGCTCGATGCGCTGATCGGCGAGACCCAGCGCGGCGAGTTCGGGCAGAATTTCGACTCAGGCCTCGCGCACCATCCACATGCCGAAGGCGTCGGAGCCGACGCTCTCGGCGGCGACGGCGCAGACGACCGAGCAGGCGATCGAGCGTTATGACGCGATCGTCGCGCGCGGCGGCTGGCCGCACAGTGCCGCCGGTCAGCGAGCTGCGCCTCGGCGACCGCCATCCGAGCGTGACGCCGCTGCGCGCGCGGCTCGCCGCGTCCGGCGACCTCGATCCGAACGCCGTCGGCAACGATATCTACGATTCCTACGTCGAGGCGCGCGGTGCGGCGCTTCCAGGCGCGCCACGGCCTCACCGTCGACGGCATCGTGCGCGAGCGAGACGCTGGCCGCGCTCAACGTGCCGGCGCCGGCGCGGCTCGCTCAGCTCAAGGTCAACGTCGACGCGGCTCGCGCGCTCGGCGCCAATCTCGGCCCGCGTTACGTCGTCTGCAATATTCCGGCCGCGCGCATCGAGGCGATCGAGAACGGCGTCGCCGTGTCGCGCCACACCGCCGTCGTCGGCAAGCCCGACCGGCCGTCGCCCGAAATCAACAGCAAGATCGTCGAGATCAACTTCAATCCGTATTGGACGGTGCCGGCCTTCGATCGTGCGCAAGGATCTGATCCCGAAAATGCAGGATCAGCCGGACTATCTCACCAACAACCACATCCGCATCTTCGACGGCACGCCAACGCGAGCTGCAGCCGTCGCAGATCAATTGGTACTCGGAGGACGCGACCCATTACTCGTTCAAGCAGGATCCCGGCGAGCTTCAATTCGCTCGGCTCGATCCGCATCAATTTCCCGAGCCCGTACGGCGTCTACATGCACGACACGCCGCTGAAGAACCTGTTCGGCGACGATTTCCGCTTCCACTCCTCGGGCTGCATGCGCGTGCAGAACGTGCGGCAGCTGGTCGCCTGGCTGCTCGACGGACACCAAGGGCTGGTCGCTCGAGGACGATCGACCGCGTCATCAAATCGGGCGAGCGCAAGGACGCGCAGCTGACGCAAGCCGGTGCCGCTGCACTGGGTCTATGTCACCGCCTGGGCGAGCGCGCCGACGGCGTCGTGCAGTTCCGCGAGGATATCTACGGCAGGGACGGGCTCTCCGGCAGCACAGGCCACGACCGGCAATCTGCCAGAGCCGTAGCCCGGATTGAGCGAGCGAAATCGCGGGCCAGGCGCCGCTCGACGGCCTGCCCCGGGTTTCGCGGCGCTCAACGCCGGGCGATCCAACCCTGCGATCCCCAAATGTAGCGGGTCTGCCGCCCGAAACCGCTCCCAAGACTTGCGCTGATCCGCCGGTATGCTATCGGCGAGCGTGCGGCCGTCGAGCGTACGGCTTGCACGGTGCAGCAAGGAACGGGCAGATCGTCATGTCGGTCCCTCATGGTGCCGAAGGTCACGGCGGAGGGCTTCTTCTCCGCCGCGCTCGGCGAAAGCGATCCGGAAATCGCCGAGGCGATCGGCCTGCGAACTCGGCCGCCAGCGCGACGAGATCGAGCTGATCGCGTCGGAAAACATCGTCAGCCGCGCCGTGCTCGAGGCGCAGGGCTCGGTGCTGACCAACAAATATGCCGAAGGGCTTGCCGGGCCGGCGCTATTACGGCGGCTGCCAATATCGTCGACATCGCCGAAAAGCTGGCGATCGAGCGGGTTACCAAGCTGTTCGGCTGCGCGCTTCGCCAATGTGCAGCCGCATTCCGGCGCCTCCGCCAATGCCGCAGCCTTCATGGCGCTGATGCAGCCGGGCGACACCTTCATGGGGCTCAACCTCGCGGCCGGCGGCCATCTCACCCACGGCTCGCCGGTCAATCTGTCCGGGCAAATGGTTCAAGCCGGTGCCCTACGGCGTGCGCCGCGACGACCAGCTGCATCGACATGGAGGAGGTCGAGCGGCTGGCGCAGCGAGCATCGGCCCAAGGTGATCATCGCCGGCGGCTCGGCCTATCCGCGCATCATCGATTTCCGCCGCTTCCGCGAGATCGCCGACGAGGTCGGCGCCTATCTCATGGTCGACATGGCGCATTTCGCCGGCCTGGTGGCCGGCGGCGTGCATCCGAGCCCGTTTCCGCACGCCCATGTGGTCACCACCACCACCCACAAGACGCTGCGCGGGCCGCGCGGCGGCGTCATCCTCACCAACGACGAGGAGCTGGCCAAGAAGATCAACTCGGCGGTGTTTCCCGGCCTGCAGGGCGGCCCGCTGATGCACGTCATCGCCGCCAAGGCGGTGGCGTTCGGCGAGGCGCTGCGTCCGTCCTTCAAGCTTTATGCGAAGAACGTCGTCGAGAACGCCAAGGCGCTGGCGGAAACGCTGAAATCGAGCGGCCTCGATATCGTCTCCGGCGGCACCGACACCCACCTGATGCTGGTCGATCTGCGGCCGAAGCGCCTGACCGGCAAGGTGGCGGAAGCGGCGCTCGGGCGCGCCCACATCACCTGCAACAAGAACGGCATTCCGTTCGATCCGGAAAAGCCGACCGTGACCTCGGGCATCCGGCTCGGCACGCCGGCCTGCACCACGCGCGGCTTCGGCATCGCCGAGTTCCGCCAGGTCGGCGAGATGATCGCCGAAGTGCTCGACGTGCTGTCGCAGAAAGGCGCCGAGGAGGACGCGGCGGCCGAGGCGGCGTGCGCGAGAAGGTCAGGCGCCTGGTCGACCGCTTCCCGATCTACCGAGCGGCTAGGGGCAGGGGCATGCGCTGTCCGAGCTGCGCGAGCCTCGATACCCAGGTCAAGGATTCCCGGCCGACCGAGGATTCCTCGGTCATCCGCCGCCGCCGCGTCTGCCTGGCCTGCGATTTCCGCTTCACCACCTTCGAGCGCGTGCAGTTGCGCGAGCTGGTCGTCATCAAGCGCAACGGCCGCCGCGTGCCGTTCGACCGCGACAAGCTGCTGCGTTCGGTGCAGATCGCGCTGCGCAAGCGGCCGGTCGAGCCCGAGCGCGATCGACCAGATGGTGTCGAAGATCGTGCGCGAGCTCGAAAGCCTGGGCGAGAGCGAGGTCACCTCCGAGACCATCGGCGAGACGGTGATGGCGCATCTGCGCGACCTCGACGATGTCGCCTATGTGCGCTTCGCCTCGGTCTATCGCAATTTCCGCGAAGCCAAGGATTTCGAGGCGGTGCTCGGGGAATTGTCGGCGACGAGGACTGGGACACCGCCGGCGCCGTCGCGCAAATGAGGCTGGTCCGCGAGACCGGCGAGCCGACCGTGAGCGTAACTCTGCCATGCGCCTTCAGAGCCGCCGCCGCGCAGGATTCCGCTTCATGGCGCTGGCGCTCTCGCTCGGCCGGCGCGGGCTCGGGCGCACCTGGCCCAATCCGGCCGTCGGGCGCGGTGGTCGTCGCAAGCGGAGTCGATCGTCGGGCGCGGCTGGACGCAAGCCGGCGGCCGGCCGCATGCCGAGATCGAGGCGCTGCGGCCGCGCCGGCGAGGCAGCGCGCGGCGCCACGCTCTACGTGACGCTCGAGCCCTGCTCGCATTACGGCAAGACGCCGCCCTGCGCCGACGCGATCATCGCCGCCGGCATCGCGCGCGTGGTCTCCGCGCTCGAAGACCCCAACCCGAAGGTCGCCGGCGCGGGCCATGCGCGGCTGCGCGCCGCCGGCATCGCGGTCGACGTCGGCATCGGCGCCGCCGAGGCGCGGCGCGCCCATGCCGGCCACATCCGGCGCATGCGCGAAGGCCGCCCGCAGGTCATGCTCAAGCTCGCGGTCTCGGCCGACGGCAAGGCCGGCGCGGCCGGCCGGCGGCCGCTGGCGATCACCGGCGAGCGGGTGCGCGAGCGCGTGCATCTCATGCGCGCCATGAGCGATGCGATCCTGATCGGCATCGGCACCGCGCTCGCCGACGATCCGCTGCTGACCTGCCGGCTGCCCGGCATGGAGCGCTATCGCCGGTGCGCGTCGTGCTCGACAGCACGCTGCGGCTGCCGCTCGGCTCGCGGCTCGTTCGCACCGCGCGTGACACGCCGGTGTGGGTGTTCAGCGAGGCCCACGGCGCGGGCGCGCAGAGCGATGCGCTTGAGGCCGCCGGCGTGGAGATATTCCGCGCGCCCGGCCAAGCCGGCCGCCTCGATCTCTCGGCGGTGCTCGGGCTCCTGGCCGAGCGCGGCATCACCCGGCTGATGGTCGAGGGCGGGCCGATCCTGGCCGCGGCCTTGGTCACCGCCGATCTCGTCGACGAGGCCGTGCTGTTTCAGTCGCCGAAGGCCGTCGGGCAGGACGGCATCGATGCGCTCGAGGGCCTGCCGCTGACCGCGCTGACCCAATCGCCGCATCTGGTCAATGTCAGGTGCGGTGCGGTGGGCGCTGATACTTACGAGCTTTTTGAACGAAGGTAGGGTCGTGTTCACCGGCATTGTCAATGATTTAGGCGAGGTTCTTGAAGTCGATGAGAAGGCTGAGGGGCTGCGCCGCCTGACCGTCGCCTGCGGTTACGATCCGGAAACCATAGATATCGGCGCTTCGATCGCCTGTTCCGGTCTCTGCCTGACGGTGGTCGAGCGCGGGACGGCGGGGCAATCGCGGCTGGTTTGCCGTCGACGTCGCCGCCGAGACGTTGCGCGTGACCACGGCCGGCGCCTGGCAGCGCGGCACTAGGCTCAACCTGGAGCGCTCGCTGCGGCTTGGCGACGAGCTCGGCGGCCACCTGGTCAGCGGCCATGTCGACGGCATCGCCGATCTCACGGCGCGCGAGGACTTGCCCGATATGGCGCGGCTGACGCTGCGCGCGCCGGCTGCGCTGTCGCGGTTCATTGCCGCCAAGGGCTCGGTCGCGCTCGATGGCGTCTCGCTGACGGTCAACGAGGTCGACGGCGACACGTTTTCGGTGCTGATCATTCCGCACACATTGCAGGTCACGACGTTCGGCAGCCTTCGCGCTGGCGCGCGGCTGAACCTCGAAGTCGATCAGATGGCGCGCTATGCCGCGCGGCTGTTGGCGGCCCGGGAGCCGCGTTGAGCGACGCTTGTTCGCGCGGCTTTCGCTTGCTACCACCGCCGCCCGAACACGGAGTGATGAGATGGCCGGGCCGCGGCAAGCCAAAAAAGAGAAAGACAGCGCCAAGGGTGCGCGCATCCTGATCGTCGAGGCGCGCTACTATGACGACCTCGCCGACGCGCTGCTCACCGGCGCGATGGCGGTGCTCGAGAAAGCGGGCGTCGAGGTCGAGCGCATCAGCGTCCCGGGCTCGCTCGAAATCCCCGGCGCCATCGCCATCGCGCTCGAGGCGGCGCGGCGCAAGCGCCGCCCGTATGACGGCATCGTCGCGCTCGGCTGCGTCATCCGCGGCGACACCATCCACTTCGAGATCGTGTCGCAGGAATCGGCGCGCGGCTTGATGGCGTTGTCGATGCAGCACGCGCTGCCGATCGGCAACGGCATCATCACCGTCAACACCGCAGTCGCAGGCTTTCGCGCGCGCCCGCATGGAAGAGATGGACAAAGGCGGCGACGCCGCCCGCGCCGCGCTGGCGATGGTCCGCATCAAACGTCAGCTTGCCGGCAAATGAGCAAGGCGCGCGCCGCGACCGAGGCCAAGAAGGCCAACAAGCGCGGCGCGGCCCGGCTTGCCGCCGTGCAGGCGCTTTACCAGATGGACCTCGCCGGCACCGGGCTTAACGAGATCCTCGCCGAGTTCGAGAGCCACTGGCTCGGCGGCGACGTCGAGGGCGCGCAATACCTGCCCGCCGAGGCGGCGTTTTTCCGCGACATCGTCGGTGGCGTGGTGCGCGAGCAGCGGCGGCTCGACCCGCAGATCGACGCGGCCTTGGCGCGCGGCTGGCCGCTCAAGCGCATCGAGGCGGTGCTGCGCGCGGTGCTGCGCGCCGGCACCTATGAACTCGCCTGCCGGCGCGATGTGCCGGCGCGCGTCGTCATGTCCGAATATGTCGACGTCGCCTCCGCCTTCGTCGACCGGGACGAGACCGGCATGGTCAACGCCGTGCTCGATCAGCTGGCCCGGGAATTCCGCGCCGATGAGGTTGCGGGCAAATAGAAGCAGATGAGTTCGAATTGAACTGAAGCACGTCATGGCCGGACTTGTTCCGGCCATCCATGTCTTCGTTGGATGCGGCTTAAAGACGTGGATGCCCGCGACGAGCGCGGGCATGACGAATCGAATTGGTTTTGTCCAGCTTTAGTCGCTGCCGCACGCGAACGGCAGCGCCACAGGACTCCTGAAATTCGACGACGAATTCCACGCCACTTTGTCGACCGTGAGGTGATAGTCCGGCACACGTTCGAGAAAACGCCGCATCGCGACTTCGGTGACCAGCCGCGCCATCTGCGCGCCGAGGCAGAAATGCTTGCCGGAGCCGAAGCCCAAATGACCCTGCGGGCGGCGGTCGATATCGAAGCGATCTGGATCGGGGAATTTACGATGGTCGCGATTGCCCGAGCCGAAGGCCAGCGCGACCTTGTCGCCGGCTTCAATGGTCTCGCCATGCAGCTCAACGTCCCGCGTCGCGGTGCGCTTGAAACGCTGCGCCGAGGTGTTGAAGCGAAGCAACTCCTCGATCGCCTGAGCGATCAGCGCCGGATCGGCAACGAGTCGCCGCCGCGCATCGGGATAGTCGTGCAGGTTGAGCGCGAGCATGCTCATGAAGCTCGACAGCGATTCCACGCCGGCCATGACGAACGTCGCCGTCGTGAGCACCACCTCGCGCTCTGAGAGCCGGTCGCCGTCGATCTCGGCTTCGGCGAGGTGGGTGATCAGATCGTCGGTCGGATTGGCCCTTCGCGCCGCTACTTCGGCGGTGAGGAAGTCGCGTAGCTCTACGAAAGCGGCGATATGTTCGGGCGTGCGCCCCTTCACCGTCTTATCGGTCGAGATCGCCAAAATCACCTTGCGCCTGATCTCGGCGTGATCGCGGTCGGGCAGGCCCATGGTTCGGAACAACAGGCCGACCGTGATCTGGCTGGAAAAGTCGTTGATGAATTCGAACGTCCCTCGCTCGACGATGCGGTCGAGCGAGCGATTGGCGATGTCCATGGTCGGCTCGACCAAGCGATCGAGATTGCGTTTGAGAAACGCCGCCTGGCTGAGAGCCCGCAACCGGTCGTGGCGCGGCGGGTCGGTAGTGCCGAGCGTCGCGCCGGCGCGCCCGGGCAGTTCGTCGATCATGTTGCCGGCGGATGAGGAGAACGTCTGCCAATCGCGCGCGGCTTCGACGATGTCGTCGTAGCGCGACAGGATCCAAAGCTGCGCGCTGTCGCTCCAATAGCAGGGATGCTTTTCCCGTAGCTCCGCGTAGTAGGGGAACGGGTCGGCGTCGATCAGCGGCGAGTAGAGGTCGAACGGCTCCAAAGGGTTTCCTCGCTTAAGACATTTCCTCAACATTCCAGCGTTGATAAATAATAACATATTGGCGGGGCATGATCTTTTTGGAAAACCGGATCGAAGTGCGCGATGTCGAAGTCCTCTGAATCGGCCGAAGACCGCCTGATTGCGCGCTATTTTCGCCCACTGGCCACGGCGCCTGGCGCGCTCGGGCTAGTCGACGACGCGGCCGCGCTGACCCCGCCGCCCGGATGCGACCTGGTGCTGACGACCGATGGCGTCATTGCCGGCGTCCATTTCTTCCCCGACGATCCGCCCGAGGCCATCGCGCGCAAGGCGCTGCGTATGAACCTCTCCGACCTTGCGGCCAAGGGCGCGAGACCGCTCGGCTTTCTGCTTTCGGTGGCGTTGCCCGAAGGCACTGACGACTCCTGGCTCAGCGCCTTCGCTGCCGGGCTCGGCGATGATGCGGCGTGCTATGGCTGTCCGCTGTTCGGCGGCGACACCGACCACACGCCCGGCCCGGCGTCGGTGTCGATTGCCGCGTTCGGCGCGGTGCCGCAGGGCAAAATGGTGCGGCGTTCGACCGCCAAGCCCGCCGACTGCATCGTCGTTACCGGCACAATCGGCGACGCGGCGCTCGGCGTGAAGCTGCGGCGCGATCGCGGTCTGGCTCAGCGCTGGCGTCTCGGCGACGCGGCGACCGCGCACCTCGAACAGCGTTATCTGCTGCCGCAGCCGCGCAACGCCCTCGCCACGGCGGTGCTGCACTATGCATCGGCGGCGATCGACATATCCGATGGGCTCGCCGGCGACGTCGCCAAGCTGTGTCGTGCCTCGTCGGTCGCGGCCGAGATCGACGTCGCGTGCGTACCGTTATCCGACGCCGCCCGTGCAGCCATCGCCGCCGAACCGGCATTGCTCGAAACCGCGCTCACCGGGGGCGATGACTACGAGATCGCGCTGACACTGCCGCCGGACAAGCTTGCGGAATTTGAGGTGGCCGCGCGAGCGGCCGGCGTCGCCGTGACCGAGATCGGCCGCCTTGAGGTGGGAGAGGGCGCCCACTTCATGCGCGAGGGCAAGGCGCTCACATTCGCCCGCGCGTCATACAGCCATTTTTGAACCTTCGTCATTGCGAGGAGCAAAGCGACGAAGCAATCCAGGCCGCGGATTTCGAGCTGGATTGCTTCGCTCCGCTCGCAATGACGAAGGCGCTATTTCCTCCGCGAGATCGGCTGATAATCGCGCCGCGGCGAACCGGTATAGAGCTGGCGCGGACGGCCAAGCTTCTGGTGCGGGTCCTCGATCATTTCCTTCCACTGCGCGATCCAGCCGACGGTGCGCGCCAACGCGAACAGCACGGTGAACATGGCGGTCGGAAAGCCCATCGCGCGCAGGGTGATGCCGGAATAGAAATCGACATTCGGATAAAGCCGCTTCTGGATGAAATAATCGTCGTGCAGCGCGATGCGTTCGAGCTCCATGGCGACGTCGAACAAGGGATCGTTGACGCCAAGCTCGTGCAGCACCTCGTGACAGGTCTTCTGCATGATTTTGGCGCGCGGGTCGTAGTTCTTGTAGACCCGGTGGCCGAAGCCCATCAGCCGGAATGAATCGTCGGGATCCTTGGCGCGTTTGACGTATTCGGGGATGTGATCGACCGTGCCGATCTCGCCGAGCATTTTCAGCGCCGCCTCGTTGGCGCCGCCATGCGCGGGCCCCCACAGGCAGGCGATGCCGGCGGCGATGCAGGCAAACGGATTGGCGCCGGTTGAGCCGGCGAGCCGCACCGTCGAGGTCGAAGCGTTCTGCTCGTGGTCGGCGTGCAGGATGAAGATGCGGTCCATGGCGCGGGCCACAACCGGGTTGGCCTTGTATTCCTCGCACGGCACCGCGAAGCACATGCGCAGGAAATTCGACGCGTAGTCCAGATCGTTCTTCGGATAAACGAACGGCTGCCCGATCGAATATTTGTAGGCCATCGCCGCCAGCGTCGGCATTTTCGCGATCATGCGGATCGAGGCGATCATGCGCTGGGTCGGATCGGTGATGTCGGTGGAGTCGTGATAGAAGGCCGACAGCGCGCCGACGCAGCCAACCATCACCGCCATCGGGTGGGCGTCGCGGCGGAAGCCCTGGAAGAACCGGCTCATCTGCTCATGGACCATGGTGTGATGGACCACGCGATCGTCGAAGTTCTCCTTCTGCGCGGCGGTCGGCAGTTCGCCATACAGCAGCAGATAGCAAGTCTCTAAGAAGTCGCCGTGCTCGGCCAAATCTTCAATCGGGTAGCCGCGATAGAGCAGTACGCCGTTGTCGCCGTCGATATAGGTGATCTTGGACTCGCAGCTCGCGGTCGAGGTGAAGCCCGGGTCGTAGGTGAAGATGCCGGCCTGGGCGTAGAGCTTGCTGATATCCATCACCTCGGGACCGATCGTTCCGTCGTAGAGCGGAAACGGGTAGTTCTTGTCGCCGAGTGTCAGCGTGCCGGTTTTGGCGTTGGTGCTGGTCTTCGCGTCCATGATCGCACCTCGATCTGTGAGAGCTTTAGCAGTGCGGTGCACGCGGCCTTGCAGCTAAAAAGCTTTGTGGCGCTGCCGTTCCGGCTTCCTTGGCTAGCCCAACGGAGTGTGCACTGCAAGAAAATAGGCGGTGGGCGTAGCCAGCGCCAGCCGGGAAGGAACCAGTTACGAAACTGTCGCAGACGTTCCTGGGCCGGGTGAAAGCGCGTGCTAGCCCGCGCGCGGCATCGCGCCTCCGAGCTTGGTCTGGTCACAGATGCGAGCAAGACTTTCCGCCTTGCCGAGCACCACCAGCACTTCGAAAATGCCGGGCGACGTGGTGCGGCCGGTAAGCGCGGCGCGCAGCGGCTGAGCGACCGAGCCGAGCTTTAAGCCCTTGCGCTCGGCGAAGGCGCGCACCGCCTGCTCGGTCGCTTCCGCGCTCCAGGGTTCGACACCGGCGAGTTCGCGGCCGACGTCCTGCAGCACGGTCTTGGCCTCGGCCGCAAGCAGGCTGGTCGCTTTGTCGTCGAGAGCGATGGGCCGGTCGGCCAACAAAAAATGTGCGCCGTCAATGAGATCGATCAGTGTCTTGGCTCGCTCCTTCAAGCTCGGCATGGCCGCAAGCCACTGCTGCCGCAAATGCGGGGTCATCTTGGCGGCGATGACATTGCCACCGGCCAGATGCGGCAGCAGCTGATCGATGGCGTCAAGGAGCGCCATGTCAGCGGTAGTGCGGATATAGTGACCGTTGAGGCTTTCGAGCTTGGCGAAATCGAATCGCGCCGGCGAGCGGCCGATCTGCGGCAGGTCGAAAGCCGCGATCATTTCCTCGGTGGAGAAAATCTCCTGGTCGCCGTGACTCCAGCCGAGTCGCACCAGGTAATTGCGCAACGCCGCCGGCAGATAACCCATGGCCCGATAGGCATCGATGCCGAGCGCGCCATGTCGCTTGGAAAGTTTCGAGCCGTCGGGACCGTGGATCAGCGGAATGTGCGCCATCACCGGCGCCGGCCAGCCCAACGCGTCATAGATGTGCTTCTGCCGCGCCGCGTTGGTCAGGTGATCGTCGCCGCGGATGATGTGGGTCACTTCCATGTCGTGGTCGTCGACCACGACCGCGAGCATGTAGGTCGGCGTGCCGTCGGAGCGAAGCAGCACCAGATCGTCGAGATTCTCGTTCTGCCAGACCACGCGGCCTTGCACCTGATCCTCGATCACCGTTTCGCCGGCGAGCGGCGCCTTCAGCCGGATCGTTGGCTTGACGCCGGGCGGCGCTTCGCTCGGACGGCGGTCGCGCCAGCGCCCGTCATAGAGCTTGGCTCGGCCCTCGCGGCGCGCGGCTTCGCGCATCTGCGTCAATTCTTCGGGGCTGGCGTAACAATGATAGGCATGCCCGGCGGCGAGCAGCTGCTCGGCTACTTCGCGGTGCCGGGCCGAGCGGGCGAATTGATAGATCGGCTCGCCGTCCCAGGCGATGCCAAGCCAGCTTAAGCCCTCGAGGATGGCGTCGATCGCGGCTTGCGTGGAGCGCTCGCGGTCGGTGTCCTCGATGCGCAACAGCATCTTGCCGCTCCGGCCGCGGGCGAACAGCCAGTTGAACAGCGCCGTGCGCGCGCCGCCGATATGCAGAAAACCGGTGGGCGAGGGGGCGAAGCGGGTAACGACGGTCATTCTAGGGTCTGATCCTGCCGACGCGGCTCATGTAACACAGCTAGACGGCAAAGGAAGTTAAGGAGTTCCTGTTGCCGGCTTGCGGACTTGACCGCGCCGGCCAATTTGTCCAATCCGGGCGCGCCGCCGGTTTGGACTGTGGCAATCTGGAAGCGATCAGGTCATGACGGTTGCGGAAACGCCGGTACGGGAAGCGGGTCAGGATTTCATCCGCGACATCATTCGCGCCGACCTGGCCGCCGGCCGGCATAAAAAAATCATTACCCGCTTCCCGCCGGAGCCGAACGGCTATTTGCACATCGGTCACGCCAAGTCGATCTGCCTGAATTTCGGCGTCGCGGAAGAATTCCGCGGCCAGTGCAATCTGCGCTACGACGACACCAATCCGACCAAGGAGGATCAGGAATATATCGACGCCATCGAGCGCGACGTGCGCTGGCTTGGCTTCGATTGGGGCGAGCATCTCTATCATGCCTCCGACTATTTCGAGCAGCTCTACGAATGGGCCGAGATTCTGATCCGGGCCGGCAAGGCCTATGTCGACGATCAGACCCAGGAGGAGATGCGGCTCACCCGCGGGACTTTGACCGAAGCCGGCACCGAGAGCCCGTATCGCGGCCGCGGTGTCGAGGAAAATCTCGACCTGTTCCGCCGCATGCGCGCCGGCGAATTTCCGAACGGCGCGCGCGTGCTCCGCGCCAAGATCGACATGGCGTTCAGGCAATATCAACCTGCGCGACCCGGTGCTGTACCGGATTTTGCATGCGGCGCATCCCCGCACCGGCACCGCCTGGTGCATCTATCCGAGCTACGATTTCGCCCACGGCCAGTCGGACGCGATCGAGGGCGTGACCCATTCGCTGTGCACGCTGGAATTCGAGGATCACCGGCCGCTCTACGATTGGTGCCTGGAAAATCTGCCGGTGCCGTCGCGTCCGCGTCAGTACGAGTTCGCGCGGCTCAATCTCACCTTCACCATCTTGTCGAAGCGGGTGCTCACGGAGCTCGTCCGCGGCGGCCATGTCGGCGGCTGGGACGATCCGCGCATGCCGACGCTGGCGGGCCTGCGCCGTCGCGGCGTGCCGCCGGCCGCCATTCGCGATTTCGTCAAGCGCATCGGCGTCGCCAAGGCGAACAGCTTTGTCGATGTCGGCATGTTCGAGTTTTCCATCCGCGAGCATCTCAACAAGACCGCGCAGCGGCGGATGGCGGTGCTGCGGCCGTTGAAAGTCGTGATCGAGAATTATCCGCAAGGCCAAAGCGAGGAGCTCGAAGCCGTCAATCATCCGGAGGACGAAGGCGCCGGAACCCGGCGCATCCGCTTCGGCCGCGAGCTCTTCATCGAGCGCGACGACTTTATGGAAAATCCGCCGAAGAAATTCTTCCGTCTATCGCCAGGCGCCGAGGTGCGGCTGCGCTATGCGTATTTCATCACCTGCCGCGAGGTGGTGAAGAACGCGGCCGGCGAGGTGATCGAACTGCGCTGCACCTACGATCCGGCGACCAAGGGCGGCAACGCGCCCGATGGCCGCAAAGTGAAAGCGACCATGCACTGGGTTTCGGCTGCGGATTCGGTCCCGGCCGAAGTGCGGCTCTATAACTCGCTCTTTACTAAGCCCGACCCCGACGCGGGCAATTTCGCCGCCGATCTCAATCCGCAGTCGCTTGAAGTTCTTGCCGACGCCCGCGTTGAGCCGGCGCTGGCTAGCCAGAATTCCGCCGACGCGGTGCAGTTCGAGCGGCAGGGTTATTTCTGTCGCGACCGGGATTCCAAACCCGATCGGCTGGTCTTCAACCGCACCGTCGGCCTGCGCGACACTTGGGCGAAAGTTTCCGCCGGCTCGTGAGAGATTTTCGATTGCGCGGTTGCAGCCGCTGCGGCCGGGCGAGCTACGATTTCGCCCGCGACCTTTATTTCCAGCGCATCGGCGCCTCCGGCTTCGCGCCGGCGCGGTCAAGGTCGTGAGCCCGCCCGCCGCCGCCGGGCGCGCGGCTGCGCGCCGACGCTTTCGTTCAGGGATGCGTGACGCCATCGATGCCCGCATCCGCTCGGTGCTCGCCGGCGATCGCCGGCTCGATCGCCTCGGCGCTGATCACCGGCAAGCGCGACGCGATCTCGCCCGCCGTCTACGACGCCATGTTCGTTTCCGGCATCGGCCACGTGCTGTCGATCTCCGGCTACCACATGGCCGTGGTCGCCGGCATCGTGTTCTTCATCCTGCGCGCCATCCTGGCGCTGATCCCGGGCTGGCGGACCGGACGCCGATCAAGAAATGGGCGGCGCTCGCCGCGCTCGTCGTGGCCGCGTTCTATCTCGTGCTGTCGGGCGCGGAAGTCGCGACCCAGCGCTCCTTCATCATGATCGCGATCGTGCTGATCGGCGTCATGCTCGATCGCCCGGTGTTGACCTTGCGCACAATCACGATCGCGGCGTTGCTGGTCCTGCTGTTTGCGCCGGAAGCGGTGGTGCATCCGAGCTTCCAGATGTCGTTTGCGGCGACGCTGGCGCTGATTGCCGTCTACAAGCACGGTCTGCCGCTGGCGCGGGCGGGCGCCGAATTCCTCGCTGGGCGCGCGCGCCGCGTTGTGGGGCGTGCGCGAAATCGTCAGCCTCGTCCTCGCGTCGCTGGTCGCCGGGCTCGCCACCACGCCATACGCGGCGTATCACTTCCACCGCTCGCGCCCTACGGCGTGCTCGCCAATCTCCTTGCCATGCCGGTCGTCTCGCCTAGTCATCTTTCCTAGTTTTTCGCCAATGCCTTCAACCGCTTTGACACTTTAGCCGGCTCTGGTTTGACACTTTCCTTCGCCTTTTGTTCGCTTATCGTCTTTGCCATGGCGCTGCGGGCCATGCGTACTTGGTCGGCGGCCTTAGTGTAACGCTCGACCTCCCGAAGACTTGCGTGGCCGGTCAATGCCGCAATCTCGTGCGCCGTGCATCCGGCTTCCGCGAGCCGGCGCGCAGCGGCTTTGCGCAGGCCATGGAAGACGCAACGCTGCGGCAGGCCGGCGTCATCGCACCAGTCGCGGAACTGATCGCTGAAATTATTGGCGCTGTAGCTTCGACCGCTCCTGGTCGTCAGCAACGTAAGATGGCCGATGGGTGTTGCGTCGATGATGTCTTGTAGTTGCGGGTGTACCGGAATCGCGAGCGTGATTGCGGTGCTGTGCTTGGTCTTCTCCGGCCGAACGGTAAGCACGCCGTCGCGGAAATGCTGGCGGCCCATGCGCACCACATCGCCGCGCCGCTGGGCAGTGTAGAGCCCCAGCGCCAGCGCCAGCCGCTGCTTGGAGCCGATCGCGATGGTGCGCTTCGAATGCAGCGATCTCGTCTTCGGTCCAAGTGTGATGGCCGTCCGACTTCGGCACCTTGATGCGAACGCCCCAGGTTGGGTCATTGCGGATCAGCTTGCGGGTTTCGCACCAGCGAATGAAGTGGCGGAAGGCGACAAGCCAAGCTCGCGCGGCGTGCGGCGGCATGGTGTCGAGCAGCGCGACGATGAACTCCTTCGGCAGCGACGCCAGCGGCCGATCGCCGTATTGCTCGCGAAACTTTTCCAGGCCGGCCGCGGCGCGCAGCGGGCGTCTCACCGGTTAAGCTTCGGAAGGCGTGCGAAGTGAAGTATTCGGCGAGCGCGGCGGACTGACGCTGCCTTGCTGCTGCAGGCTCTTGCCGATCGCGAGCGGCGCAGCGGAGAGCGCCGCCTCGTACGCCGCCATGAACTCGGCGGAGCCGACAATGCCGGGCAATGGAATCCGCGGCGCGCCACGACGACGGAAGTAGTGATATCCGCCGAAGCTCTGCACGTATTTCAGATGCAGCTTGGTCATCGTGTCTTCTTTGGCGGCGTCGCTGTCAGCTTCTCGATTTCGTCGTCCCATTCCTTGGCGCTGCGCGTGATCGGCTCGGTTGCCGGCGGCATCGCCTTCTCGCCAAGGACGCGGAAGGTGGTGGTGCCGTCTGGAGCGACAATGACCTCCAACGCGGCCGGCTCGATGCCGCCATCACGAGCGGACTGCAGGGCGCGGACCGCATCGTTGCGCTTGAAGGCGTTGCTGCCCCGACGGCCCATTGCGCGCGCCTCATCCTGTACGGCATTCACCGAAGTCGCAACAAATCTGTGCTTTCGCGACATAAGCGTCAATTGGGATCAGACGGTTTTTCACTCCGTCAAGTTGGCGCACCGTTGCTGCACTGCACGCGCGCAGTGGCGCCCAAAAAACCGCGTGTTTCCAAGGACAACCGATCGAGACGGTGTCCATATGGAAGAGGCTCAGACCTCCGACCTTCTCCGTCCCTGTTGTAAAAACACAGCTAATATTGCAATTTTCTCGCCAGCGGTTCCGTCCGCATTTGCTGCTTTCCGTCGTCGTTCCTGGGAAAAGTTGGCGCAGTTTTGGCGCAAGGATCGCGGCGAGTTGGCGCACGGAAAAATCTGGAGTTCAATCAATGCGCATCGAACGCTTCACCAAGACCTTTGTCGCTGCAGCCACAGACGGCACCTACACCGACGGCAGCGGCCTCTATCTCCATGTCCGAGGCAAATCCAAGTCGTGGAGCTTCCGTTATAGCGGCAGACGGATCAGCCCGCCCGGCGGTTCGGCGCGTCACATCGGAGTCGAACAAGCGCAAGCGTTCGTGCGGGAGTGCCGTGATCAACTGGCACGCGACGAGGACCCATTCACACGACGTGTTGCGCCGCCTGTGCAGACGGCGGAGTTCACGTTCCGCAACCGCGTCGCCGAATTCTATGAGCACAAGTGCAAATCGGCGTGGGGCAGTAAGCAGGCGCAAGCCTTGGGCCGCACCATGATCCGAAATTATCTCGATCCGGCAGCATGTGTCGACCTGCCGTTCCGACGACCATCAACCTGGGAACACATCTTCGAAATCCTAAATCCGTCTGGAAAACCAAGCCGGTCATCACCAAACGCACGGCGAATTTCGTCTATGGCATGTTCAAACGGGCAAAGAAAAAAGGCTGGTACGTCGGCGAAAATCCGGGCGACACGACCAAGGACAGCGAGCTGGGGGAGGCTCTGGGCCCGCAACCTCCCGGCGGCCACCACCGCGATCTGAAGGTCAAGTACATTCCGCAACTGATGGCGTATTTGCGGACGCCGCGCTATCCGCGCTCGCATCAGCATAGCGACGAATACTGCACGGTCAGCGAAGCGATGGAAGCAACCGGCGTCGGCCGCGAGGCCATCAATCGCGCCATTCGCATGGGCAGACTTCCCGGCTCCTATAAGGAGCGCGGCTACGACTGGCAGCAAGCGCCTTACCTGATCCCGGTTGCTGGATTGAAAGAGTTGACACCCCTTCTTCAGCCGATCCGATCACACGCCAAAATAACGCTGCACGCTCACATCCTCCAGTATCTCATCTTGGACGCTGTGCGAGCCGACGGCGTGCACTGCGCTGGGATATGGTTGACCCTGATGGTCAGGGCACCATCGACTACGGCATTCAGCACAAGTCTGGTCAAAAGAATTCCGAGCTGCCCCCTACATCGTGATCATCACTCCCGCCGTAGCCGAACTGCTCGACACGATGCGGGCCTTACAGAACCGCGATCGGCTTAACTCCGATTACGTTTTCGTGCACGGCCGTGTTTCTACGAAGTCAACACTCGCCTCAATCGGCCGACCATTCCGCAACAGGTCAACAGCTACATGCAGGCCGCGGTTGAATATCTTGGCATTCCGCAACGTGGAGGGCCACCCACCGACCACGGCTTCCGCACCGCCTTTGCCACTTGGGCCTTGCAGCTTCATAGCTGCTATCGAGAAAATGCCGTAAGCGTCACACTCGGTCACGCTATCGACGTGCCCAATCCGATGTACTACCGCAACGTTGATTTCCTCGCCGAACGCCGCAAAATGATGCTGGATTGGGAACGTGATTGTTTGGCGCTATGCGGCCAGCCGCAACAAGAAAAAGTCGTGAAACTCACGCGCAAAACTCCAACCTGAAAAGGGAGAGGGTTGAAATGCACGCATCCGCTGTTAGCAAAATGGAAGTCGAGCCGATCCTGTGCTCAGTCCCGCAGGGTTGTCAGATGCTCTTGATCGGCACTCAGGGCATGTACGAGCTGATCGGCGCCGGTTCGGTCGAAGCCGTCAAGCGCGGGACGCGCACTTTGCTCGTGGTCGAAAGCTTGCGGCGATATGCCAAGACGCTGCCAGCGGCGACGGTCTCGTCGCGGCCGCGGCGCCAGCCACAGCATCCGCGCCAAGCGGAGGCCACCAACGCATGAGGCGAACCCATGCCCAAGAAAAGGGATGGCCCCGTGCCGCGTCTGAGAACAGCGCCGGGGCCGAAGGGAAGAACCAAGAACAAACCTTCCTGCCTGCTCCGCAACTCCTACGCAAGATCATCCTCCACCGATCAGCGCTTCGTGTTTGGCCCGGCTGCCATCGCAGTCGGGCAATTCATTATCGCCGCCACGGTGGTGCCGGACAACTCTATCCTCCGGCGTGTTGGCGGAGATTCACCAGCGCTGGCCGGACCTGACTTTCAAAGACTTCTTCGGCGCCGGCATCTTGGCGCAAGCGCTCGCGCTTCAACCGGAGGGATCGGCATAGCCCTCGATCCCGACCTCATCGAGCGCGCCCGCGCCGTCAACATGCTGGTGGTAACCGAGCAGCACGGTCTCAAGCTGGCGAAGCGACGACAGGAATATATCGGCGCCTGCCCGCACTGCGGCGGCTGCTCACGCTTCTCGGTCAATCCCGGCAAGGCGGTGTTTCTCTGCCGTGGCTGCAAACGGGCGGGTGCGGCGCTATCGACCTCAAGATTTTCGTCAGCGGATGCAGCTTCACGGAAGCGATCGAAGCCTTGACCGGCGAGCACATGCCTTCGGCGGACGAAGCGCGGGCCGCCGCGGCCGCGCGCAAGGTGCAGGACAAGGCAACCCAAGCCGAGCAGATTCAGACGGCGCGCTGGCTATGGGAGCAGCGGCAGCGGCCGCAAGGCACCATCGTCGAACGCTATCTTCAAGCCCGCGGCTATACCGGCATCATTCCAGCAACGCTCGGCTACCTGCCAGCGCGCGACCAATATCCACCCGCCATGATCGCCTGCTATGCCGAGCCGATCGAACTCGACGGCGAGCTGCGGGCGCCACGCAACGACGAAGTCCACGCCGTGCACATCACCCGGTTGCTGCCTGATGGCAGCGATCGCCGCCGCGACAAGGACGACAAAGGCCGCGAGGTCGGCAACAAGATCACCATCGGCGCTCCGCTCGGCTACCCGATCCGATCGCGCCAGTCAGCGACGGCATGTCGTTATGCTTATGCGAGGAATCGAGACGCTTTAGCGTATCGCGCCGCGGGCTTCGGCGCTTGGGCGGCAGGATCGTCGAGCTACATCGGCAAGGAACTCGCCACGCTCCATCCACCGGTCGAAACCCTACTCGTCGAGCGGCATCCGGACGAAGCGTCCTACACCGCCATCGCCACGCTGCGCGACTGGCTCGCTACCTGGGCGTACGTGCCGGAAATTATCATCCGCGAGGCGTCGTCATGACGGCGGCGAAGAAAAAGCGCGACGCCGCCGATCATCTGCGTGAGGAAGGTGCCGCCCAATTTCCGCGAGCAGGTCGATCAGGACATTCACAGCCAGCGCCACAATCGGAACACCGCCGCGCCGCCGCCGGTGCGCTTCCAACTCGCCCGCTTCAACGAGGTCAAGCTCACGACGAGGCCACGGTATCTGATCAAGAACATCCTGCCGACACCGGCTTGGCGGTGGTGTGGGGCTCGCCGAAGTGCGGCAAGAGTTTCTGGACCTTCGATCTGGTGATGCACGTCGCGCTCGGCTGGAAATATCGCGGCCGCCGGGTGCAGCAAGGCACAGTGGTCTATCTGCGATGGAGGGCGGCACTGGCTTTGCCGGCCGCATCGAAGCGTGGCGCCGCCGTCATCTGCAAGAGCAGCCGGAAAACGACGTGCCGTTCTATCTGATCAATGTGGCGCTCGATCTGGTGCAAGACTACACAAGGTGATCGCAGCGATCCGCCAGCAACTCGGCACCAGCGTCCGACCGCGATCGTGCTCGACACCCTCAACCGCTCAATGCGCGGCGACGAGAATCTTCCGCCGACATGGCCGAATATATCCGCGCCGCTGATACCTTGCGGGCCGCCTTCGATTGCCTCGTCGTCATCATCCACCATTGCGGGACTGCCGGTAATCGGCCGCGCGGCCATACCAGCTTGTCGGGCGCCGACGATGTGCAGATCGCGATCGAGCGTGACAAGGAGGGCAACATCGTCGCCACCGTCGAGCATGCCAAGGACAGCGAATCCGGCGCCGTCATCGTCAGCCGGCTGGAACGCATAGAGCTCGGCAACGACGACGAGGGCGATCCGATGACCTCGTGCGTGATCGTCGAGGCCGTCAGCGCCCAGACGAAGCTGAAATCCCAGGTGCAGCGCTTTGCCTTCGAACTGCTCGAGCGGCTGATGACGACCAACACCGTCGAGCCACCGGCCGACGCCAATCTGCCGAAAGGATCGCGGGTGGTGCTCGCGCAGGCATGGCGCGAGGAATTCATGGTCGGCTACCCGACCGGGAACCGGGACTCGCGCAAGCGGATGTTCAACCGCGAGTCCTGGAATTGGACGAGCAGAAGCTCGTCGTCCTCTGGCGGGAATTCGCATGGCCCGGGACAGCCGGAACTGGCTGGGTACCGTCCGGCAAAATCGGGGTGAACGGTTTCGGGGCCGCTGGACGGGAACCGGCCTACCGGAACTCGGGACTCACCCTTGCGCTCCTCTGGGGAGCACAGGGAGTCCCGGTCAGCGTCCCGTCCAGCCGACCGTTTAGTCCCGGCCTAGCCTCGGAAGCCCTTAAAGAGGAAAAGGCGATCGCTGTCCCGGCTACCACGCCCGCGATCGCGGTACCGCACCAAGCGAGGGCGGTTCAAAAAATAGGGCTGAAGCTTTGCAGCCTCGCGGTGCAAGAGGCCGGGGCCGCGGGCATCTTCGGGATATTGCGCGATCGCGTCGGCGACGGCGTGCAGAAATCCGTCGCGATGTTCGATCGGGATTGCAGCGGCGAGGCTTGTTAATTCATCGAGTTCGGTATCGCTCAAGCTGAATGGCGGCACGGCTGGCTCCGTTTGGCTGGTGCGCTGGCGCGCTACGCTCTGTCTGCCGGAAAAAATCTCCTATCGGTTTTTGTTCGACCTCGGCCTCGCATCCCTTTGTCGCCTTTCCTTGGGATCGGGGCCGATCTTTTGGCTTTTTAGGGCGTGTACTCATTAACGCGGAGCCACAGCAGTACGCTTTCGGGGCGAAGCGGACACGATCCGGCGGGCAAAACCGGCTCGATCGGTCGAAAATGACCCAAAGCGACATTTCAATACGGCGGGCACGCCTTCCGTCGGCTTGCGGCAGGCTTGTCAGCGCTTGCACCTCGTGGCTGTCAACTGCACAATCGGGTAAACGAAGGAAACACAGCTCCATGTCGATCACTGAAGCCAGAGGACCTGCGGCAAGGCTTGCTTTAGTCGAGGAGCACGTCCGCCTGGAGAACCGGCACGACCTCGATGGCATAATGGGCACCTTTGGCGCATCGGCGCGCTATGACGAGGAGCCGTGGGATCATCATCACATCGGTCGTGAAGCGGTGCGCGGGTATTACGATGCTTTGCTCCGCGCCATGCCCGACCTTGCTATCGAAGTGGGCCAGCGCCACGTCGCCGGGGATGCCGTACTCCTGGAAGTTATAATCAGTGGACATCATCTGGGCGCGTGGCGCGGGCTGCCGCCGACCGGCCGCCCGGTGCAATTTCCGCTTTGCGGCGTTTTCACCTTCGACGCCGAGAATAGGCTGGCGGGAGAGAAGATCTATTACGACCGCGCCACAGTGCTGCATCAGCTGGGCGTTTTCCACGAGCCTGACGGCATGGTCGGCCGCATTGAAGCCGTCATGATGCATCCGCTGACGATGGCACAGGCGATCGGGCGAGCGATTTTGCAGCGTCGGAAAGTATAAGCACTGCGTCGTCGCCAGCTAAAGACAGTTAGCCCGACAGTCGCTTCTTGGCCGACAGGAGACATTGAGTGATCACCGGCCACTGTTCAAGCACGCGTGTGGCTCGCCGATCACTCTGGAACACTCAGGCCTTGCAGATCGCGCGTATTTAGGAAACGATGTCGGATCGGAGACCCGGCTGACACATGGACATTATCGAGATCGAGAGCCTTGTCTCGGCCGCTGATCCAGGCGGCCTCGTAGCGTACGTGATGGCCGCCTTTCTAGGAAGTGTTGCGTTAGCGCGGCTCCGAGACGACGCTATGGAGCGGGCACGGCGTCGACGACGTTGAGTGGCTGGATTTTCGGGCCACCAAGCCGCGCGCTTCCTACGCTGCAATCAAAAATGGCGTTTGTCGCAAATCATGGGAAGGATCAACAATGGAACAGATTTTGATCAATCTGGTCACTGGTGCGCTTGGTGGAGTTGCCGCAGGTAAATCTTCGCCGACTTTTGACCTTGGTATGATTGGCAACATTATTACCGGCTTAGTCGGGGGCGGCGTGTTGGGCCAGATTGTTACGTTATTGCTGCCGTCGGTCGTGGCCGCAGCTCAGTCGGGCAATCTGACTGTCGGAGGTATTGTTTCACAAGTAATCGCTGGGGGTGCTGGCGGGGCCATACTCACCGCGATCATCGGTGCAATCAAAAACAAAGCCGCTGCCTGAACTTCAATCTACGGCGAGATTTCACGTAGGCTGAAAGGCCCGCAGCGACGCTGCCGGCACCGGTACTGCAACGCTGGCCGGTGTCTAAGCGGTCAACAGCTCCAAGGCTGATACTAGAACTCACCCTGTTGCTTGCAGTTGCGACTCTAGCCGGCGTTGCTACCTTGACGGCGCGGGCACCTCGATACGCCGCGGCTCTCGCCATTAGTTGGCCCGTCGCAGCACTGTCACTATCAGCCTACGTTGGAGGGCAAAACCGAGCTTTGTGTAAAGCGCGGCAGCTATCGTATTATCACTATACAGATGCAAAAATGGCGTCTCGCCGCGCGTAATGATTTGTCGAACAAGTGCACGAACCAGCGAGGATGCATAACCACACCCTCGGTACCCTGGGTGAGTACACACCGCAGAAATTTCTGTGAATCCATCAAACCTCATTCGCTCGCCCGCCATGGCAATGAGCTTGCCCGCGCAGCGAATACCGAGGTAAGAGCCAAGCATCGATCGCCCCTGCCGAGAAGGGACCGGGCTTTGTCAATTCGACCAAGTGCAACATGTCGGGTACATCGGCGGGCGTGAGTTCGGTTACGGGCCCGGTTTGCGGTGAGTTGTCCTGTCGGTCGCAAATCATTTGATCGATATGCTTGTGAGTTCACGACAAGTAAATCTCCCGCTTCCGACACGGGCTCTGGGCCGAAGAGTCCAACCACATCACCAGGCCTCATTAGAGCGGCTAAAGCGTTCAGAGAGGCGTTCGAAATCTCGCGCACGCCCGCCATAGGCGCGATCTTAGCCGGGTACCGGCGGGCCAGATCGCCGCCAAGTGCAAAATCGGCGTGCATCGTAGTCAATGCCGACCAGGGCGGTCGTTCGAGTAATTTAGGATCTGGCGCCACGCATCAAGCTCAATTCACTACGGACAACCAACGCACCCTCTACCATTGCCCGCATTTTTTGGAACGCGACATCACGCGGTAGGTATTTCAAACCGCAGTCGGGTGCTACGACGATTTTCCTTGCATCGACATACGGCAGCGCACGACGAATGCGCTCGGCCACGAGTGCCGGCGCCTCAACGGTCATATCCGCAAGATCCAAGACCCCTAGCAGGATCGTTTTTGTCGATAGCGCCGCGAGCACCTCGCAGTCGAGGTGGGACTGTGCGGTTTCGATCGAGATCTGCTGCACGTTGGCCGCTTTGAGCTCGGGCAGAAACGAGTAAGCCGATGGCCTTTGGTGAATAACCGCAGCGTAACCGAAACATATATGAACCGCAGTCGTTCCAGTGACACCATTAAGGGCATGGTTCAATACCTGTACGCCATATTGTTTCGCCTTGGCCGGACGTGCTTGCAGGTAGGGCTCGTCGACTTGGACCACATCAGCGCCTGCAGCGAACAAATCCTTGATCTCTTCATTGACCGCTGTCGCATAGTCCATTGCGAGGTCTACCTCGTCTTTATAGAAGTCGTTCTGCGCCTGTTGAGCCATTGTGAATGGACCGGGCACCGTAATCTTGATCATGCGGTCGGTATTGGCACGCAAGAACGTCACATCGCGGACCTGAATTGGATGGCGCCTCCGTATCCGGCCGACAACACGCGGCACGGGATTCGGGTGTCCGCTGCGATCCAGTGCGGTGCCGGGATTGTCGATGTCGATGCCTTCTAGGGCCGTCGCAAAGCGGTTTGAGTAACTCTCGCGGCGCATTTCGCCGTCAGTAATGATGTCTAGGCCCGCGCGCTCCTGGTCTCGGATCGCCAGAAGCGTCGCGTCGTCCTGAGCCTGCTCCAGCCACTCTGGCGCAACGCGCCAAAGCTCCCTGGCACGAACTCGCGGTGGAAAACGGCCAGCGAGTTTGGCGCGATCGATCAACCAGTCTGGCTGCGGATAACTTCCGACAAGCGTCGTCGGCAAAATGGTGTCCATCTGTCCCTCAGCTCATTAAAGAGAGCACTGAGCTTAAGTCAGCCCCAGCAAAGTGGAAGCCCAATTGCCGAACTAATCAACCCTGAACCCAAGGACACACAAAGTCTTGGCGTATATGCTCGGATCGGATTGTATATCGATGCGAAAGACTGCGGGAAGGGAACAGCGATGAAGATCGAACGTCACGAAACAGGGCCGCGTATGAGCAAGGCGGTCATCCACGGCGACACCGTCTATCTCGCTGGCATCGTTGCCGATAGCCCAAAAGACAAAAGTGTGGCCGAGCAGACCAGAAGCATCTTGTCACAGATTGATGACTTGCTTGCCGTGGCCGGAACCAACAAAACTAAGCTGCTCTCGGCTAATATCTGGATCACCGACATGACGCACTTCCGTGAGATGAACACAGTCTGGGACGCTTGGGTGTCCCCGGGCAATGCGCCAGCGCGGGCGACTGTCGAGGCTAAACTCGCTTCGCCCGACTACAAGGTCGAGATCATGGTAGTGGCGGGCCGCTAATTCCTGCAACAGCCTCGAAAACCGAAACCCGCAGCTCGCTTACGAAAAGCCGCGGACAAGCCTGCTCGCAACCGTCGCTTCATGATGATCGGCGCCGGGGCGCTGAGTGCCGCAGATGAACAGAGAGCATGATGTCACTTAGTGGCCCGAAACTGAAGTCCCACGACGTCCGCGATTTGGTCGTTATCGGGGGCTAAGCGGACCTTAAGGCGGACATCGCCTCGATGGCCGCTGCACGGCTTCCGCGATCGCGTGCGCATCCCGGAAATCGTTCTTATGACCTTGACGGAACGGCTTGGCATAAACCGGTGGCACCTGCTTCACGTCATGACCGAGCGCGATCAGCTCTCGAGCTACGCAATGCGTCGCCATGCCGGCCTCGATACCGATTAGGCACTGCGGCACATTCGCAAGCCGTGCTGCAATCCGGCCCCGAGTGAGCTTCTCGCGCAAAACAATCGCTCCCCTGTCATCCAGGCCAATCAAATGTAGCGTGTTCTTGCCGGTATCGATGCCAATGGTGCAGGCGACTACGGTATCTGTCTTCTGGGACATGGCGATGCTCCTCGTGCTTCTAAGCCCCGCAACTCTCAGAGCCGTTAGGGGCGGGAGCACGGCCGGTCCATCCCATTCTGAGACATCGGTGATTGCTCGACCTGCCCGGTGCTTGAACAGGCAAAGTATGATAGTTTAAGAGGTCATGCTGCGGCTTTATCATATCAGTCCTGCTGTGATCGCTTGCGAGAGCGATTGGGCGAGCGCCAGGCAAACGTCAGCGAACTACGGGCGCGTTTAACTGCGCGCCTAGCGACGTCGGCTGAACTATCGACCGCGCCGGGCTGTCTGCTGCGCAGACAACCAAAGGGATGTTCAAGTCATGCAGACTATCGGGCTCACAGCTCTTGTCGCCTTCGGTTTAGTAACACCGGCGATGGCTGCCGCTACTGTCCCTGAGGAATATCAAGGCGTTTGGGCAGCAGCCCGAGACTGCAAGGAGAAATTTCAAAATGTTCTTTCGAACGTCGTAAATCGCGAATTTGCCGCTTGCCGCGTAATGCAGATCTTAAGCTCCGGTCATCCTGAATCGCACGTGAATACCATGTACCTCAATTGCGGGGGTTCGCAGAGCCGCGAGATCTGGCATGACGAAAATATTGAGGGCACGGATTATCTTGTGATAATTCAATTTGAACAAGGGGCGGAAGCGGGACGGCCATCGATTGACATGTATAAGCGGTGCCCCGAGATACCACTTAGCGAAATACCGCTTAGCGACATTCCTGGGAATCCGGCTGCAGATACGGCTTCTGAAGAAAAAATCGCACCGACATCGCGCGGCGTTCAAATGGCGCGCCAGGCCCAATTTCCGCATGCGCGAGCAAACCGCGTCCGGAAATACAGCCCCCGATAAGGCGCTCACTACAAACCGTAGCCGCAAAAAGGAGAAGTAGATTTGGCTTCATCATTTCACAGTGACGGTAATGACGTCCGACATGATGGGCGGATGGAACGGAAGATGCGACCAGTCCCCCAACACTAGCTGAAGTGTGTGTTTACCCGGAGGCAATTCAATAAGCGCCTCAGTTTGTCCGGCACCGAAATGAAGATGTGTCTTGTCCTGTGGGATCGGCTCATTCGCGTCCAATGGTTCATTCGCATCGATCAGCAGATGGTGGTGACCGGTATTTGGCGTTTCAACGCCGGCCGGCGCAACACCCATGCCAGAGAGACCAAACTGCACCCTAAAAGGATTGGTGACGGTGTCACCGTCCTTCGGGCTAATGATATAGACAGAGGCATTCGGCGGGGCAGCGGTCTCTCCCCATGCGGTGGCAAGACCGGCGATGGTCAAGACGATAAAAAGCCGGGTCCAACTAAGAACTGAAAAAGGCATAACACCGGTCCTCCCTGCCTGTGGCGTACCTTGTCCGCGCCCCCATTATGCTGAAGTAGGGTTTTTTGCCAAAATACTGGACCCAACCGCGCGGCGCGTATCAACGTTGCCGACCTCCTCAACGGGAGCAAAGCTCCAATGAGAGGGTGCTTGCATTGTGGAACTTTCAAATCGCTCGGTCCGGCGGAGTGCGATGCTTGCGAGACCGTTAGCATGGGAAGGGTTCGCAGTATTTAATCACATGCTAGAGAGCGCCAATTGTCCGCGATTTGCCACTTGTCATCACGGCCGAGCAGACGCATTCTCCCGCGTGAAGAAGCAGATCGTCGCTGCAGGTAGGTTCTCTGGATTTGCCAATGAGCGACGCCGATCGAACGCGCGGTCAAATTCACCCCATACGCGGCGGCAAAGATAATTCTTCACCGCCCGATGCACCCGTGCGACGGCTTGCGGCAATCCTCGCGGCTGATATCTCTGGGTATAGCCGCCTCATGGAACGTGATGAGGAAGGAACTTACGCGCGCGTGATGCGGCAGCGGCGCGAAGTGATTGAACCGACTGTCGCGGAGCATCACGGCAAGATTATCAGTTATGCAGGCGACGGCGTTTTAGCGATGTTCGATAGCCCTGTCGAAGCCGTCCGTTGCGCCATCGTGATCCAACAAAGCATGGTTGGACGTAACGCATCTCTGCCCCGAGAACATTGGATTTTGTACCGCATAGGTGTCCATCTCGGCGACGTTATTGTTGAGCCCTCAGGCGTTTATGGTGATGGCGTTAACATCGCGGCGCGTCTTGAGGGAATTGCGAGTCCCGGAGACGTCTACGTCTCAGGCGGCGTGTATGAGCAGATCAAGAATAAACTGGTATGTGCCTACCAATCGCTGGGCGATCGCCAAGTCAAGAACATCACCGATCCGGTGAGTGTCTATCGCGTCTTACCGGATCCTGCAGCACTAAGCCAGGTAAGAAGTAAGCGCTGGCCGGTGGCGCTGTTTGCTGGGCTGATTGTGAGCGTGATTGCTATTCTTGGCGGGTGGTACCTCTTGCTCCTACAAAGGCAGATTGCCAATCAAGCCCCTACACTTGCAGGGACGCAGCAGCCAGACTTAAGTGCCAAGACGCCGCAACCCTTACCTGCTCCAGCGCCGGCAGAGACGCCTAAAGAAAACTCGTCAGTACCTGCACCCGCACAGCCACCGCGAGAGACGCCAAAAGAAAGCTCAACGTCAACGCCAGCGGTAGCCCCGCAACTGACACCCGAAATGGTGTCAATCCCAGGTGGGGCATTCGCAATGGGGAGTGAGGATGACCCTTCGGAAAAGCCGATCCACCGCGTCACGATCAAACCCTTTGCGATCAGCAAATTCCCCATCACAGTCCGTGAGTGGAATGCATGCGTTGCGGCAAAAAGCTGTACTTATGTGCCTACGGGCAAGGATGATGCTCCGGTTGCAAATCTAAGCTGGGCTGATGCACAACAATTTGTGGAGTGGCTCTCCAAGGCAACGCATAAACCGTTTCGACTTCCGAGCGAGGCCGAATGGGAATATGCGGCTCGTGCCGGAAGTAGAACTAAATTTTGGTGGGGCGACCAGCTTCAGGCGGACATGACCAACTGTAAGGGATGCAATCAGCCCTATGACGCCTCGCAACCGCTGAAGGTCGGTAGTTTCAAGCCGAACCCGTTCGGCCTCTATGATATGGGCGGGGGTATCCATCAATGGGTAGCAGATTGCTGGCATAAGAATTATCAGGGCGCGCCTTCGGATGGTTCGGCGTGGCTGGATAACGACTGTCTTTCGCACGTCATCCGCTCCGGATCTTGGAAAAACGATTTCAGTTATGTCCGACCCTCCAGCCGTGATCACTATGACACAAGCGTACGCTATCCTACGCACGGCTTACGTGTTGCACATTCCTTATAGATGGAGGGGAGATCTATGAAGAATACGCGGGCAATCTTGGCTGCTGCCATGCTAGCCGGGCTGCCGGTTGCCGCGTATTCTCAAGGAACTCCAGCGCCCGCTGACGCCTTTCTTTATATTATTTGGCCCCCTGATGGTACGACGGTCAAAGGTCCATTCTGGTGCCGGTTTGGCCTCCGCAACATGGGTGTTACCCAGGCGGGCAGTAATGCTCCAAACAGCGGCCACCATCATCTGCTGATCGACGTAAACGAACCCTTGGAGCCAAACGAGCCGATCCCACAGGACAAAACACATCTCCACTTTGGCGCGGGGCAGACTGAGGCACGTATTGAATTGCCGCCGGGCAGGCACACACTTCAGCTAGTGCTCGGCGATGCCAAGCATTATCCATTCAACCCACCTGTCATCTCGAAAAAGATCACCATCACGGTGAAATGAATGACGCGCCGCGATCGCAGTTGTGAGTACACGGCCTAGCTGCCCGGTTCCTTTCAAATGCTTAGGGAGGTTCAGCATGCCGCTATACATGTACCAGGGGGCCTATACATCTCAATCTTGGGCCGCTCAGGTAAAGAACCCTCAAAATCGTGTCGAAACCATTGGCCGCCAGGCCTGCGAAGCCGTCGGAGGAAAACTTGTCGGCGCGTGGTATTGCTTCGGCGATTTCGATTTCCTTCTCGTCGCGGATGTCCCGAACAACGAAAGTATGACGGCCATCTCGTTAGCTGTGGCTGCAGGGGGCGCCATCAAAAGCAGTCGAACGACTCCACTGATGACGGGCGCACAGGCCGTGGAGGCCATGAAGAAGGTAGCTGATGTTGCGAGCGTTTACCGACCGGCTACGTAAACATCCCGGCTTGAGGCCTAATCGCCACTAGTGCTGTCAATACGCTGGTTCCGATGCCGCTGGCGCATCCGGCCAGTCCAACCGACGAGTAGAGCGTTTAGCTCCGAAACGTTTGAATATCGTGGAGCAGAGCCGTAAAGCTGTCCCTCGCTGTCGGAGCGCGTCTGATGATCAGATCCATCACATCCTCCGCGCGCTCACGATCGAAGGCCAACATGCCGTCATACATTCCGCGGACCATCTCGTCAGCTAACGTGTCGTCGTCCTTTACCGCGGCCTTCCAAAGGCGAAAAAGCATGTCGCCTCTGAGGCTCGGATGCTTGTAGGGCGCGTCGCTTATGTTCACGATATTCATCACCACCTCCATTCCCCATTAGGCCCTATCCCATTTTGGTAATGGAGCATGTGACGTACGGCACTATCCGGTGTTTGTGTCGTGGTTGATCGCGGCTGGGCGACCCGCGGCATTGCGGACTTGCTGCCGGCCAAACGCGCGATGCTGGCGAAAAACCCGATTGTTAGGCACCGGCGGGCAGCGCTGAGAAAGTTCCAACACGAGTAGCCCCGTCATGGTCAAATGAGAACTTGTGGTTCCGTCTTACGGCACAAAATCCACGTTTTCATCGACGTGTCGTAGAAAAGGCCGTGGCGGTCGCCGCGGCGCATTCGCCATTTTCTGAATGTCGCCTTGTGGCCCGAAACGGAAGTGCCGAACTGTCAAACGAATGTCTGATGTTGGGGGATGAAGCAGACATCAAAAATAGGAGCCGTCACTTCTCCTTGTGACCCGCAGCGGACGTGAGTGGCTCAGGATTGCTGTCGTGCAACTTGACCCCGAACCCCATTTCGCGTGCGGCAAATCCTTGCCGCAATCGCATCATGCCAATTCGAGCCAATAATAGCGAGCGTAGCGCCGGCAGGGATCCACGCTTCACGAGTTAGAGAACGTGATCAGGCTGTCCCCTCAAAGCAGCTGTCTGCGCAGCTCGACGCACTCAAATTCACCGTGATGGACACAGCTCGCAATTTGCGACGTCTTCCGCGTCGGCGGCTCAAACCTTCCCTCTTGCAAATAAAGCCCCGCTTAAAAGCGGGGCTTAGTGTTTAGAACACAAAAAATGGGTGTCGTATCAGTAGCCACTGGGGGCGTAGTTATAATAAACGGGCGCGGGTCCGTAACCATATGGACGCGCATATCGGTAGTTATTGGCGGGCGTGTATCCGTAAACATAAGGTCGCGCGTAACGGTAGTTATAGAGTCCAGCGTACCGATAGCGATAGGGGTGCGCGTAGCGGTATTAAGTCCAGCGTACTGATAACGGTACGGGTGCCCGTAACGGTATATAGTCCGCGTACTGATAACGGTACGGGTGCGCGTACCGGTAAGCCGCGTACTGATAGCGGTAGGGGTGCGCGTAGCGGTAGTTATAGAGTCCAGCGTACCGATAACGGTAGGGGTGCGAGTACCGGTAAGCAGCGTACCGATAGGGGTAGGGGCGCGCGTAGCGGTAGTTATAGGCTCCTGCGTATCGATAATATGGTCGCGCGTATGCGTAGTTATAGTTGGGGCCGAGCGCCATCCCGTAGTCATAGCCAGACATATACCCCTGATACGGATACCCCTCAGACATATACCCCTGATACGGAGCTTCCTGCGCCTCCGCACGGATCCCCGTCGCTGTGACGATTGAGCCGATGATCGTCAGCGCGACGAGTGCAAGATGAAATCTCTTCATGGCCTTACCTCGACGTTGCAGACCAAAACCCATGGAGTATAGCCATCAAAGAGAGTGACAAAACTACAAACAGGGCGACTGGTAAAAGACCACGTTAGCCGCAGGCATTATTTGTGAGAAGAAAAAAGTCGAATTATCCATTAATCGCCCAACTCCCAGCGTGCCATTTGAAGTGCAATAGTCAGCACGTTTATTCTATCTCCAACAGATAGAAGATCGATGTCTAGGCAGAGCTCGGCGTTTCGACGATGAGCGCGGAGCCGATGGCCAAAAAACTAACTCACTAGAAGCAAGGCTAACGTGATTAGCTTCCGACCAAGCCCGATGCTGGGCTGTTGTCGTAATCCAAAGCGCGGTCTGGGATTGTGCGGTTGCTGTGCGCCTTAATTGAAAGCACTTACGGCCGGTCTCGCTCATACTGAAAGGAGAGCCCCAAGCAGGTTTGGCGTCGCTTGGGGCCCGAAGCGAGACGGCGCATGGAGTGAGGAGTTTAGGAGCGCACCATCCTATGTTGAGATTAAAGCACGCACCATTGATTGTCTATTAGACTTGAAACCCGAGCTTAATGAAAAGCCGGGACCGAACGGAAAGGCACGCGTAACCTTGTTGTGGCGCGCCGGCAGGAGGCTTGGCCTGCACTTACCGCCGCGCGCTCAAAGCATTCCGCGCAGCCTCAACGGAAACTGAAGGCGCTCGGTAGCTACCTTTCGGCAAGTCGCGCTAGCGACGTGATCGATATCGAAGGCTGCTATGCGGGAGTCCGTTTGTGCGGGAGTCCGTTTGTGGCCCTCAACCGAGGTGTCAATCACGTCAGCGAATGTCTGCTTCGAGGTGCGGAGCGGAAGTGGCGCAAACTCGTTGCCATGTCGCAGTTTGGCCCGTACCGGACATCGACTGCCGCGCTAACAACGAAAAACTCAGCGACGTACTCTGTAACAGGCGCCTACAAGCGGTAGGAATTTGAACTTGGCTTCGCGGTCGAGAGCCACTGCTATCCATCAAAATTCGTTACGCTTTAGCAAAATTTCGCTCGTCGGAAATAAATGTCGCTAAACGCCACTAAGAAAAAAGCCCCAGCTGCGCCCTTTAGCCATTGCCGCATGTTTTGCCTGAGTGTCACCATTACAAACATGCCCAACAAATTGCAGGAGCGCAAAAATGCGTAAAATATGTGCCTTAGTCGTTGCCGGCAGTCTAACGTTAGCGATCTCGCCTTGGTTTGTCCTACTCGTATATGCAGGTGACGGCCATGGTGGACCTTGAGGTCGCTGGCGGTAACGAGCCCGCACCACCCTTAGTCATTTGACCTATTCTTCTAACAGTTCTTGAGCTGAGGATAGGTGGGCACGAGCAGTGTTGAGTATCGTGCGTCGACTTTTTGAAACGACGTGCTCAGGATTTTGCGGATCTCTGCTCGACTTTTGCAAATCTTTCATTGACTGTTCCTGGTGAGCTATTATCAGCCTAAGGGCCGCGATCACGTTTTTGATCTTTGTCATATCTCGACTTGACTTTCGACCTTCAATGACGAGCGAGACGAACGCGATCGTGTCGTTAGTTTCATCTCTCTCATTTTCGTCGTCGATTCCTTCACCCTTCTTGACGGCCTTGACAAGATCCTCGGCATATTCCTGGGCGAGTGGCTCCAGTGCCTCAGCCGACGTTATCCGCGACGCGAGATCCTGCGCAATTCCGTATGCTATGCTATTCATTGCGACGCGTTTACTGCGCAGGGCACGAGATTGAAGAGCTATGAAATTCTCGCCTGTGGCTCCATCGCATCCTAAGGACGGACATCGGCTCTTCACCTTTTCAATCAAAGATAATGTTTTATTTGCCGTCTCCATCATTTGGTCGAGAAAGGGCTTATAGTTCTCGACGGGCTCCCCAAAGAAATACATTATTTTAGAGTGCAAAAAAGGCAGGGTATAATCGTGAAACTCTGGATCGGGTTGAGCCTGTTCCAGCATCTTAAGTGCCAGCTCGTCAGAATTCACGAACAACAAAAGACTAGCTGTCGCTACATACAATTGCGGCAGGCTGGCGTATTCCTTCTGAGTGTAAGGGGGGATCTCTTGGGCGAGCGCTTTGAGCTTTTGCAAGTCGCTCGATAAACATCGGCCTTGGTTCAAGTAATTCTCTACTGGCAAATGAGAGAGCGAATTCTTGAAGCTTCGTGCGAGCTGAACTAATCTTCTGCGGTTGATCTTCCTCATTTTTCGGAGCGGCTTCCTCGAGAATGAAAATTTGCTGAATTTCATCCGCGATGGGGCGAACTATTCCCCTGGCACTCTCCACGCTGAGACCTCCTTTTATCGCGTCCTGCAAACATCCAGCCAAAGGTGATATCGTATTTTTGAAGGCTTGCTGAAGGCTCTTAAGTCTGTGCAACCGGTCCTGATACTTTTTAATTTGGTCATTTAGCTGAACTGTATCGAAGGACGTTCGTGTTTGCTGCCACTCAAGATCAGGCAGCATGAACAATTCGATGTACGCAATGTCTTCCGAGATATTGTTCTCGTAGTTTTTCAAAATTAGAAGTGCGGCGTCGTCTAGGAAGGACTCACGGCTGTCAGGGACTACCGCCTTATGCGCCGCTGAAATGTTGGTCAACTGTACTTCTACGATTGCTGTTTTGAAGCCAGCCAATCGAGAAAGCCAGAGGTCCAAGTGCGGCGCCGCAATGGCGAGGATGACCAAAGCTAATCCGATCGACATATACGTGCTACGCCCGCGGCCGACGAGCAACGGCGCACCGTCCATTTGAGCGTTGCTGAGGTAACCAACTCCGAACCCAAGCACACCACCAAATATAAAACGCGCAATCATGCCGTGCGCGAAGGAATCCCAGGAGAATGATTGAATTTTTAGGAGAGCAAAGCCAAGCAGTACAGCGGCTATTATTGTGCCCGCTCTAGTCCAGCTACCTGCACTAAGCCACATTCGCCAAAGTCCATAGAGGAGAAATCCAAGCACGCATGCGGTTGCAAACCAGCCCACGACCTATCCTCCACTTAAGTTGTCGCTGACATCGCAGCTCTCTTTTTTGCCGTGCCTTCTCCTCGGCGGGAGCTCGGCTAACTCCTCGGCGCCCACTCCGTTGCAGCGTGACATTGCGTCGACGCAACGGTGCGACGATTGGACAGCAATTGCTAACGAGTCCCGAGACCCGTGGGAGCAATGTGGCTAAAATACACCCGATCGAAAAACGCACCCGCGATGACGTCCGGGATCTCCATCAAGCCGTGCCCAATGAAGCAGAGCTTGGCCTCGTTGCCCGGTCCCTTGCGGCAGAGCCGTGCATTGGGATCTGTTGTCGAGACATGCGTCTCGTTCGACCGCTTCTTACATGGAAGTCGGCTTCGGCATTGCGCCCACCACTCGCCGGCTGCCAAAGCAAAACTGGCCGGTTTGCGGCGTGAAAAGGGTGGCGCAGACCGATCCGTCCGGCGAGAACGCGCCACGCTACATCGTCTCTGATCCTCCGATGACCGAAGGGGAGTGGGAACGGGAGCGATTTGGTCGCGATCGGGCAGAAAGCGGACATTGCGCAGACATCGTTGACCGGTCGAAAATGATTAGCTTGTGTAAAAGGCGCATCGCCTGCTTTGATCGCCGCGATAAGATGCTCGTGCAATTTGCTGGAGGATCGGATGAGGCGCTTCGTTGCGGGGATCTATCGCGGCCAGACCACGCAGTTTCCGGAACGCTTGGAAGACTGCATCGGCGAGGACAATCCGGTTCGGGGATTGACGTCTTTGTCGAGGAACTCGATCTAGCTGGGCTTGGGTTCGATGGGGTCGACCCGAGGTCATAGTGGCACTGCGCGTGAATTTCCCGAACTTGGAAAATCAGCATAGCGAACACCCTGCGCCATATCTACGGCGCAACGTTCCTCGTCGCTAATCGCAACAAACAGCGTCGTCGAACTTTAGTTCCGCATTCCTCCAGACGGCGCACGGAGTTTCTTCCGGGCAGGCGCGAAACAAGCCTGTCACGAGAGCGGTTTTACACAACCTTAAGCAAGCCCGACAAACGTTATTGTGGCCATAACCGCTGCGCGCGTAACTCTTATTCACATGTTTTGCAAGTGTAAGCGAGGCGTCAAGCAACGCGGCAGCAAGGGGCGATGAAGACATGCCGAGAAGCGATGACCAAAAAATCGATCAAACGATAACAGACAACCTGCACCGATTGAGCAAATACGGTGTACTCACAGTTCGCCCTGGCTACGAAATCACGAACCATCAATTGACGGGCAGGCGCGCTATCGTTGCGACTGTTCATGCGAAGAGGCCGCTGGCAGGTCTGCCTCGCGGCGATGCGCTCCCAGATAATATCGGCGGCGTACCGGTCGACGTACGCGAAGCAAACTCGTACCAGCGCCTGCGTGCAGTCGATCCGTTAGCAGCAGAGGTAAGCCAGACATATCGCCGGCCCGAAGATGCAGAGCCCGAATGGCCGCTTGAACGCGAACTGCCGAGCGGCGAATTGCTGAACAGCGCCCGCAGCGAAACCCAAAAGAAGCTCGCGGCTCAAACAAAGGCTCAGCCCGCCAGTGCGAGGGCACTGACTGCCCACCAGAAAAAACCTCAGCTAGAGTATGACCCGGTGGGTTGCCCACCGCTGCAGCCAGTCGAGGTGACCGCGAGGGTGACAACCGCGGTGAGCCCGGACGCCGGCCTGGCCACGTTGACTAAATTTCTGAGTGGCACGAACTCCTCGTTGATCATTGGCATGTACGACTTCACTTCCGCTGAGATTCTTGGTGATTTCAAGAGTGATCTCACCGCAAGTAAGACGCTGCAAATCGTCCAAGACGATCCCGCACCAAATCCCACGCGCGACCAAACCGATTGGGAAACGGTTCAGGACCTGAAGCAGACGCTCGGAAACCGAGCACGCATAGCGTGGGCGCTCACCCGCTCCGACCATTTTGCAGCACAATGGTCGTTCCCGTACGCGTATCACATCAAGGTCATCGTCCGGGACAACAGTGCAGTGTGGCTCTCGAGCGGCAATCTGAATAGGAGCAATGAGCCCGATCTAGGTCATCCGCCGACAACAGAAGATCGCGACTGGCATGTGATTGTCGAAGACGCAGGCCTGGCGCGGACCTTCGTGGCTTATCTCGACTTCGACTACCGAACCGCCGCCGCCAACCAACTTTCCAATCAGCCCGTGATTGAAAAGGCGATCGAGGATGCGCACGCCAAACGGGCCAGGGAAGCCAATCCGACGCCACCTCGTCAGCCAAAGAACGCTGACCGCGTGCGCGGCAGCGTGGGTACTCCTGTCGCGTCCAAGGTCTTCAGCAATCTTTCGCTTAAGGTCACGCCGTTACTAACACCCGACAAGCTGCCCAACACGCAAGATGGGCAGTATGTCACGAACATCATCAAATTGATTAAGGGCGCGCGGAATTCCATTTGCATTCAGCTGCAGTATATCGAAGCGTCCCAGGGCAACGGCTCTCTTTATGACCAACTGCTGCAGGTGATTGCGGACCAGATCGCCGCCAAAAAGGACGTCAAACTTATCGTCAGTGCAAACTACGCTGAGAAATGGGGTGAAAAAATGAAGGATGAGGGCGTCGATCTAACCGCGAGGATCCGCACTCTACCCAATGTGCATAATAAAGGCTTCATAATCGACGGTGGGACAGTTGTCGTTAGCAGCCAGAACTTTTCACCAGCAGGCATTTACGAGAATTGCGATGCGGGCCTCATCCTTGAGAGCGAGCAAATCGCCGAATATTTCGAGCCGATTTTCGACGCCGATTGGCGCGAGTCGCGCGCGCTCGTGGCCCAAGGTCACTCCCGCCAGGGCGGAGCAAAGAAGAAAAGAAAGCCGACCGTAAGAAAAGTGAAGAAGGCGGGCTTAAGGCGGCGAAGATAACAATTGAAAGCGAAATGTAATGCGCGCGTTAAGAGAATTGGCAGTCGCCGGGACAATCATAGCGATCGATCGCATGAGCCGAACAAACATCGAGGAGTCGCGTTCGTCTGAACGTTGTAGGACGTTTCAACCAGTCGCTGGTGTGAGGAAGGGAACTCGATCATGCGCTGCAACCCCTTGCTTGCTTTTGGATTTGCAACTGCGGTTGGCTTGATTTCTTTGTCGGTGTTCTCGACGCAGTCGCCCGCTCAGACGGTCGGCGCAGCAACCGTCTCCCAAACCAAAGCGCCAAGTATGCAATGCAATGGCGCACGCTTACTCGATCCGTTCAAGGGCAAGCTGGCCGGCTCCGATCTCCCCGTGGGATTGCTGCCGATCGACGAAAACGTCAGGGACTCCATTCTTGGTTCGGGCATGCCGTGCCAAGAAAATGTAACGCCGGTTGGACAAGAGGATGTCGGGTTGGACAATCTGCAGCGCGGCTTTGATTTCTATTCGTGGCGCACTTTTATCGCGCTGAATTCGCCCGCCGATCGGCACCTCCATCGGACATGCGCAGCCGGACACGAGGACCAGATGGGAGGATATGGACAATTTCAAGCAGCTGCTCGACGTCATGCTGCCGGCGAACCTCCAGCCGCCGAAATGGCCTAGCGACAGGGCCGCAATGGAAGCTGAGCGTGAGAGGTTGGTGCCAAAGGAGTGTCGAGAACTGCATAACAAGATGCCAAACAAAATGATTATAAAGATGATCGAGGAGAGTTTCAACGAGCCGTTCAAGACCGGCCCGCTGATCGACCAGCAGGGGCATTACGCCATCTTCGACATCCTCATGAACCGGGAGATGTTCGAGTACATCGTGGCGCATCGTCTCAACACCAAGGCTGGACAAATGAGCGCCGCCAACTCCGGCCTCTTAGTCGACTTTCCACCGGGTCAGAATGCCGACGCCACACTCGGAGCCTTCATGCTCAAGGTTTCATGGAAGATTCTGACGTCCGAAGAGAAGGCAGCCAAGAGCTTTCATATGGTCGATGCTCTTGTCTTGATGCCGCCTCCAGACAAACCAAAGGCGGAGCGGCCGTGTCTGTCTGAAACCTTGGGGCTGGTCGGCTTTCATGCGGTGCATAAGACCGCAGGCCGTCCGCAGTGGATCTGGACTTCGTTCGAGCACATCAAGAACGTGCCAGACAAGGACGAGGTTGCCGCCGATAAGCTCGACGGCCCGTACAATTTCTTCAGCATCAGTTGCAAGGACCTCTGTCCGCCTCAAAACGCGACGCCGCCGCGTCCTTGGGATCCCGATCCGGCCTTGGAGCTGAAGTTCAGAAAGGATGACTTATTCAAAAGTCAGATCGTTCGTGAAACGCCCCTCACCGACGCTGCCAAGAACATGAACAAGATCTTTCAGAGCATGTTGCAGAACAGCGTCTGGAAAAATTACATGCTGATTAGCACGCAATGGCCGAGCGCGGTTGCCTGCACATCGCTGCACTCGCAAAGGACCGATTCGCCGGCACCCCGGACCGATTTTATCAAGCAACCCGACATGACTTGTTCGCCGGCGCCCTCATTCTTGGCGAATTCAACGCTCGAGACATATAGCCAGGCAGACAGCGAGGGAGATGTTCCACTCGCCTCGTCGAGTTGCATCGCCTGTCACGGTAACGCGGTCGGTTTCCAAACAGGACCGTCGACGCCAAAGACCGGCGAGATACATCTAAACCAGTCGGATTTCACGTTCATGCTGGAAAAGGCGCAATAGGCGAGATCCGTCGCGCTGGTATCGTTTGGACTCTGAAATATTAGAGGCCGTTATGGAAACCTCACGGCATCATCGGCACAATGATACGCCAGCCGCGACGCGGTCGGATGAAGCGGGCGAAATCTCTCGTCGGACAGTGCTAACCGGCACGGTAGCGACGACTGCGGCCGCGGCCGTAGTGCCCATTGCCGGTTCGGCCTATGCCGCGGCACCAGACATAAATTCGAAGCAGGACATGATGGCATTCCTGCTGCTTTCCGCGGCCCTCACCGGGGTTCACGTGACGAATTTAGCGCCGGAGTTCGCCCTTGATAAAAGTGAGATACTGAATTCGGATCCTGGCGTCGACCCGATTAATATCAAGAATGCCTATTTCGCGTGGATAAACGTCAACGACTCAACGCCGTCATTCGCCAAACTGATTCAGCTTGCCAAGGACAATCGTGAGTAGGCGATCAGCATCATCGCTGCCGTAAACGCCAGCGATGACAATACTAAGTTCCTGGCTCGCAGCATTGTACTGCTGTGGTATCTGGGCTCCTGGTATAAGCCGGAAGATCTAAAGACCAACTCCGCTACACCTGGAACCCGCGCAGTCACTCCGTCCGAGGTCGTCTCCGCGAAGACATATACTCAGGGATTAATTTGGCAAATCGTGGGAGCCCACCCGATGGGCTATAGCAATTTGCAGTTCGGTTATTGGTCACGCGATCCGCGCGATGCAAATAATCCAGCTGAAAAATCGAATTTCGGCCTCGTGTCCGCAACGATTCCCTAAGGAGGCAAACATGGCCGACAATTGCATTATATGCGATGTCGCAATCGTCGGATCAGGATTTGCTGGATCGTTGATCGCCAAAGAACTGAGTCAGAGACTTAAGGATATCAAAGTCGTTATTCTCGAGGCCGGTCCGGGTATTCAGCCTAACATCAACGACTATCTGAGGCAGTTTTATAAGGCCAGTGTCAAAGTGCCGGAAAGTCCCTATCCCCCAGCACTGACCGATTCGAATAACAAGCTAATTGATCCAGCGAATGTCACCGCTGGCAGGCCCACGTCGCGTACGTTATCCCCGTCCAACTGGAAAGATCCTCACCAAGCCTATCTTGACCAGACAAAAAGTAAACTTCCCTTCAAGAGTACTTACGAACGCCTTGCTGGGGGCACAACGCACTGGCTCGGCTCGACGCCAAGGCTGGTGCCGAACGATTTCCGTATGAAAACGATTTACGGCAAGGGTCAGCCGAGCTTTCAATTCCCGGATTGGCCAATCAACTATGCCACGATCGGCCCGTACTACGAGAGAGCGGAAGTCGAGCTCGGTGTAGCCGCTGACGCGGAGGAGCAAAGTTTTTGCGGTATCAGTTTCCCCGAGGGCCACGCCTACCCGATGCCCAGGATTCCGCCTTCGCTGTTCGATCAACGCGTCGGCGACGCGCTTGTGCAGTTGACCGATGAAGAGACCAAGTTTCTTGGAATGGGGAAGCCCGTGACCGGGCTCAAGGTGAGGAGCCTGCCGGCAGCTCGCAATTCCCAGCCGTATAGGAATCGCCGCGCCTGTGCCGGCAACACCAATTGCATTCCAATTTGTCCGATCCAGGCCAAATATGATCCAACCATTACGTTAAACGAGGCAACAAACAGCGGCGCGAGGCTGATCGACCACGCGGTCGCCAGCGAGATTCTGGTTGAGGATAACCTGATCAGTGGGATCAACTTTATCACGTACACGAACGAGGCTGGACCGAAGACAGGGAATGGTTGCATCAAAGCCAAGATTTACGTCATCGCCGCCAATGGTATTGAGACGCCGCGCCTTTTACTCATGTCAAAAAATGGAGGCCGAACCGCCAACGGCGTCGCGAACAGTAGCGACATGGTAGGACGCAATTTGATGGACCACCCTCAATATGTCGCCTGGGGGCTACTGCCGTCGACCTCACAGCCGGTATTCCCCTATCGCGGTCCGCTTCTTACCTCCGCTATCGGCGATCTTTGCGACGGTCCGTTCCGCGCCATGCGCGCCGCATTCCGCGTCAGCTTAGGCAACGAAGGTTGGAATTTCGTGGTCGGCGGCGGCGTGTTCGGCGCCGATCCCCACGTGACAACTCTCGATTTTGTCAACGGGATGAACTCCAGCGGGCTCAACAAGCACATATTCAGTCAGCTGGCAGTCGACAACAGCGCGCTGTTTGGTATCGGCCTCGCTCAGACGCTCAGTGATCTGATTTCGCGACAGTTCCGGATTGCATTCGCGGTCGAGCAAAATCCCGATCCTAACAACCGAGTAACGCTATCGTCGTTCACCGATGCGTTAAATTTGCCACGTCCGCAAATCACCTACGATATTTCTGACTACACGAAACAGGGTATCTTCACGGCCGTTCGCCTGAAGAGGCTGATCTTCAGTAAACTGGGCGCTCAGGATTTCACCGAGCGTCCTGAACGCGATCCCGCTGGCTTCGACGAGACGATCGACGGCAAACTGGAACAACTAACTTATGGCGGCGCGGGTCACCTCATGGGCACTTATCGTATGGGCGATGATCCAAAGACGTCCGTCGTCGATTTGTGGCAGTGCTCGCATGATCATCCGAACCTCTATCTGGTGGGAAGCGGCACGTTTCCGACCGTAGGTACCGCCAATCCGACGCTTACGCTATCGGCGCTGGCACTTCGGACGGCGGACCACATCACTGAGAACTTCCCGTAGCACGGGTGACGTCGTACTTTGGGGCAGAGGTGATCGTGAGGCGCACAGGCCGGGGCCCATGTGCTCATCGCCGACCGGGTGTGCGCTGATCGAAAACCGTCCGGGCCCAATTCCTTCGCAAGCGCCACGCGCTGTCGCGCTGCCGGACTAGCGACGTCTCCTATTGGCCCATCTGTATGGACCGGCCGCGCGTTGCAAGCCGAAAGTGATGATTTGGAGAGGTTGGTCTTGCGCTTCTGTATCCGGCCCATTGATGGAGCGTTTGAGCTCCTGGCCATCATGGATATCCGCGCGCGTTCGATCTCATTCGCGTCTCGGCCCCGAAGGCCAGATGGGCCACCTGATCACGAACGCGCTGGCGAGACCTTTCTCCATCTCCTCTTTCCAACTCGCAGACCTCGGCGGGAAAGCCAACTATTACCTTCGGGATCAGCCTAAGCCGTCAGCCATCCCCTTAGTGAAACTTGAGCGAGTTCATTTCAGGCTGCTGCCTTCATGATGCGCGCTTCATAGCTGCGCTCCTGTGCCAGCACAGTCCAGGCGATCCGTGCCAGCTTGTTGGCGAGAGCTGCAGCCAAAACGTTAGGATGTAGGCGCTGAGCGGCGCGAGCGAGCCAGATCCCGAAGCCGTGCTTCGGCCAGCTCGCCCGCCGCAGCAGAATGACGCGAGCTGCTTGCATGAAGAGTGTGCGCAAGTAACTGTTGCCCCGTTTGGAGATGCGCCCGAGGATGGTTCGGTCTCCGGTCGACATCTGCTTAGGGACGAGGCCGATCCAAGCCGAAAAATCCCGCCCTCTGGCGAATGCCGCACCGCTGCCGATCGCCGCAACCATCGCACTCGAGATGATCGGACCGATGCCCGGCACGGTCATGACCCTTCGACAACTGTCATCACTTTTTGCTAACGTCTTGATCTCATCGGTTACGGCTTCAATTCGTTCATCGAGCTGCCGCCAGTCACTGGCAAGATCAGCAACCATGCGCACCATGCGTGGTGAAAGAACATCCGTCCGTTTGGCGAGGATGTCAGGCAGCGCCTGGCGAAGGAAGCGCAGTCCTTGTCGGACGATGATGCCGCGCTCGAGAAGAAAGCCGCGAATTTGATTGATCACTGCGGTCCGCTCGCTGACCAGGCGAGACCGGACCCGGTGCAGCGCTTGCAGATCCAGTTGTTCGTTGGTTTTGGCTGGAACAAAGCGTGTCGTCGGCCGCTGTACCGCCTCAGCTACGGCATGGGCATCTCGGAAATCATTCTTGTGCCCCTGCCGAAAGGGCTTTGCGTACGTGGGCGGCACCTGCTTCACGTCGTGGCCCAGCGCGGCAAGCTCGCGAGCAACGTAGTGCGTCGCCATCCCCGCTTCGATACCGATAAGACAGGGCGGCAAGTTCGCGAGCCTCGATGTAATGCGCCCGCGTGAGACCTTCTCCCGCAACACGATGCCGCCGCGCGTATCAAGGCCAATCATGTGAAGCGTGTTCTTGCCCATATCTATTCCGATGGTGGTCACTGCGTGAACGGCGGACGTACGAGGCATGGCGGTGCTCCTTATCCTGGCAAGCCCCCACGTACTCTTAGAGCCATCGGGGGCGGGAGCGCGGCCGGTCCATCCCATTCGCGTCATTTCGCGGCAACGCGCCATTTCGGTCGCTTTCGGAGCGAAGCGGACATGAACCGCCCGGCAAAACCGGCTCGATCGGTCGAAAATGACCCGAAGGCGACATCGACTGTTTGGGATTTTTGCAGTGCAACTCGATCCTGAACCCTATTCCGCCGGTCCCAAATCCCTGCTGTAATCGCGGTGCAGTCGGCATGGTCCCAAGCCTAAGGGGGCAGCAAATGCGACGACGCGATTTCATCAAGATAGTTGCTGGGTCGACCGTCGCTTGGCCGCTCGCGGCGCGCGCGCGGCCGGCGATGCCGGTGATCGGGTTTTTCACTTTCCAGCCGGCCACCGGCGCCACAACTCAGCCTCTGCTTGCCGCGTTCCGGCGGGGTCTCACTGAGGCCTCCATCGCGTCGGCGAGCATGGCCTGATCGAGCAGCTCTCTCAATTCCGCTTCCGAGCGCGTGGCCATTGGATTTTTGACACTGCTCAAAAAAGCCTTTTGTCGCCAAAGGCCCGCGATGTGACCCCTTGACACCGTAAGTGTTTGAACCTGCGTGTGGAGCGCAGTTCCGCCTGGGTCATGCCGATGGGCATTCTCGGTGTGATCGCCATTCCGTTCGGCTTCGACGGCATTTTCTGGCGGCAGATGGGCTACGGCATCGAGTGGATGGACGCGATCGCATTATGGGTGACGAGCCTGCCCGGCGCCTTCGGCCGGGTGACGTCGTTCGGCACAGGGCCGCTGCTTCTCGCGACCGCAGGCCTCCTCTTGATCGGGCTCCTAAAAACGCCGCTGCGGTGGAGCGGCGTTGCGTTCGTCGTCGCGGCGATCATCGTCGCGGCGCGCACGCCGGTGCCGGACATCCTGGTCGCCGCCGATGGCCGGACCTTCGCGGTGCGCGGCGCCGACGGCAAGCTTGCGATCCATCATACCGGCGGCGATACGTTCGCGACGCGCGAATGGCTCGCGGCCGATGCCGATGGCCGCGATCCGAGCGACAAGGCATTGGGCGCAGGCATCGCCTGCGATCCATCAGGCTGCATCGGCATGCTCGATGACCGGCGGCTCGTGTCCTATGTGATCGCGCCCGACGCTTTCGAAGAGGATTGCCGCCACGCCGCCATCATCGTCGCCACCCGCGACGCGCCGCCTGACTGTGATGCCAAGGTGATCGGACGCCATGACTGGCGCGAGCACGGGGCGCTGGCGCTCTACCGCAACGGCTCCGGCTTCGTCATCGAGTCCACACGCCCGCCGAATTTCGATCGGCCATGGGCGCCGCGCGCGCCGCCGCGGGCTGCGAGTGCCCCAAGTCAGGACACCGCCGCTAATCCGCAGGCGGTAACGCCGGCGGCGTCGCACGACTCGACGCCGCGGTCGGAGGATCTGCAGGCGGATGATTGAGTGACCGTCATTCCGTGGCGCCGCGAAGCCGCGACCCCGGAATCCATAACCACAGTCTGTCCGGGCGACGCACGGCGCCTCGTCCTGATTGACCTGGGGTTATGGATTCCGGGTTCGCGCCCCGGAATGACGAGTGATCAATACCGCCGAAACAGCCCGACCAGCTTGCCCTGAATGCGTACGCGGTTGGGCGGCAGGATGCGCACCTCGTAGGAGGTATTGGCCGGCTCGAGCGCGATCGAGGCGCCGCGGCGGCGGAAGCGCTTGAGGGTGGCCTCCTCGTCGTCGATCAGCGCGACGACGATATCGCCGGTATCGGCGGCGTCGCTGCGCTTGAGCAGCGCGATGTCGCCGTCGAGGATGCCCGCTTCGATCATCGAATCGCCGCGCACCTCGAGCGCAAAATGCTCGCCGGCGGTCAGAAGATCGGGCGGCATGTTGATGGTGTGGCTGCGCGTCTGGATCGCCTCGATCGGCGTGCCGGCGGCGATGCGGCCCATCACCGGCACGGCGACCGGCCGGCCGCCCTCGTCCTCGGATGTGGCGCGGACACGGCCGAGATTGCCTTCGATGACGCTCGGCGTGAAGCCGCGCGTGCGGCCCGACACCATGCCGTGCGCGACCGATTCGGGAAGCTTGATCACCTCGATGGCGCGCGCCCGGTTGGGCAGGCGGCGGATGAAGCCGCGCTCCTCGAGCGCCGTGATCAGCCGGTGAATGCCCGACTTGGAGCGCAGGTCGAGCGCATCCTTCATCTCGTCGAAGGACGGCGGAACGCCTGCCTCCTTGAGGCGCTCATGGATAAAGCGGAGGAGTTCAGCTTGCTTGCGCGTCAGCATCGGCGCTTCCCCAGTTGGCCGCCGGCGAGCCGAAATAAATCGCGCCAGCTGAAACAAATCATGAACGGACACTATCCGTTCCATATGTGTTCCGCAACCATTTAATTTGAGGTGAAGAAAACGAGCGGCCGGCTCAAACGATCGCTTAATGCTCGAACTTAACGATGCGGCAGCGGCTCGCCGATTTTCGCCGCCGGATCGTAAGGCTCTCGGATCACGAGGCAATCGGCCTTGGCCAGCGGCGCCATCATGGAGCTGTCCTGGATCGGGAAGGGCGTCGCGACAAGGCCTTGCGGGCCATTGGTCAAGCGTCGCGCGCAGATAATCGGCGCGCTCGTCATTGGCGGGCAGGTCGCCGCCGAGCAACGCCGATTCGATCGGCCGCTCGAGATCGCTGCGGCCGGTGAGGCGGCGGATCAGCGGCACCAGGAACAGAAAACCGCAGACAAAGGCGGACACCGGATTGCCCGGCAGGCCGAGCACGTGCATGGCGCCGAGCCGGCCGTGCATCAGCGGGCGGCCGGGCCGCAGCGCCAGCCTCCAGAACGACAACGTCATGCCTTCGGCCGTGAAGGCCTTCTGCACCAGATCATAGTCGCCGACCGAAGCGCCGCCGGTGGTGACCAGGATATCGGCGCCGCCTTCGCGCGCGCGGCGCACGGCGGCGACGGTGTCGTCGAGGCGGTCGGCGACGATGCCGAGATCGGTGACGTCGGCGCCTTCGCTACGCGCCAATGCGCTCGAGCGCGAAAGTTGTTGGAGGACACGATCTGGCCGGGCGCCGGCTCGCGTGCCGGGCGGCACCAGTTCGTCGCCGGTCGCGAACAGCGCGATCTTCGGCCGCCGATGCACCGGGACGAGCGGATGATTCATGCCGGCGGCGAGCGCGAGGTCGCGCGCGGTCAGCCGATGCCCCGCCTTGAGCAGCACGTCGCCGGCTTTGAAATCCAAACCCTGCACGCGGATGTGGCGGCCCTTGGGCGACGATTTTTCGAACGTCGACATGTTCGCCGTCGCGTTTGGCATGTTCCTGGATCACCACCGTATCGGCGCCGTGCGGCATCACGCCGCCGGTAAAGATGCGCGCCGCTTCGCCCGGACCGACGGCGGTGCGTAAACGGCCGTCCGGCCGCGACCTCGCCGACGACTTTCAGCTGCACGGGCGCGGTCGGCGACGTCGGCTCGCGCGCACCGCGTAGCCGTCCATGGCCGACACATCGGCCGGCGGCTGGGTGCGCCGCGCCTTGACGGCGTAAGCGAGCACGCGGCCGGCGGCTGCCGACAGCGGCACCTCTTCGGCCGGCAGCGGCGCTGCGTGCTCGAGCACGCGTTCGAGCGCTTCGGCGACCGAGAGCAACGATGCCACGGCTTACTCCTTCGCGCGGAAATGCCCGCTGCTGCCGCCGCTTTTCTCGACCAGCCGGATGCCCTCGATGCGCATGCCGCGCTCGACCGCTTTGACCATGTCGTAGATGGTGAGGCAGGCGACCGCGACGGCGGTCAGCGCCTCCATCTCGACGCCGGTCTGGCCCGCGACCTTGACGCGGGCGCGCACTTCGATGCCCGGCAGCTTTGCGTCAGGCGTCAACTCGACCTCGACCTGGGAGATAGCGAGCGGATGGCACAGCGGGATCAGGTCATGGGTGCGCTTCGCCGCCATGATGCCGGCGATGCGGGCGGCGCCGAGCACGTCGCCCTTCTTCGCATTGCCTTTGCGCACGATGTCGAGCGTCGCTGCTTGCATGATCACGCAGCCCTCGGCGACCGCTTCGCGCTCGGTAGCGGCTTTTCCGACACATCGACCATGCGGGCCTCGCCGCGGGCGCCGAGATGGGTGAGCTTCTTTTGGCCGGCCATGTTCTTTCACCCGCCAAATGGTTCACCGGGCCGGAGCGAGCGCGGCATTGCGGGCAAGCAGCGCGCGCGTCGCCGCAGCGACATCGGCCTGGCGCATCAGGCTTTCGCCGACCAGGAATGTCGAAATGCCGGCTTTGGCGAGCCGCGCGAGATCGTCCGGCACAAAGATGCCGCTCTCGCCGACCACGACGTACCGGGCGGGACCAGCCGCGCGAGCCGCTCGGCAGTCGCGAGCGTGGTCTCGAAGGTCCTCAGATTGCGATTGTTGATGCCGATGAGCCGCGACTTGAGCCGCAGCGCCCGCTCCAACTCCGCTTCGTCATGGACCTCGACCAGGACATCCATGCCGAGCGCGAACGCCGCCGCCTCGAGCTCGGCCGCGGCGCCGTCGTCGACCGCCGCCATGATGATGAGGATGCAGTCGGCGCCGGCGGCGCGCGCCTCGGTCACCTGATAAGGATCGTACATGAAATCCTTGCGCAGCACCGGCAGCGGGCGGCCGCGCGCGCGGCGCGCAAATGATCGAGCGTGCCCTGGAACGACGGCGCGTCGGTCAGCACCGAAAGGCAGGTCGCGCCGCCTTGCGCGATAGGCGGCCGCCAGCGCCGGCGGATCGAAATTGGCGCGGATCAGTCCCTTCGACGGGCTCGCCTTCTTGATCTCGGCGATCAGCGCATAATCGCCGCCGGCGAGTCGCCGCTCGATCGCCGCCAGAAAGCCGCGCGGCGCGCTCGCGGCCTTGGCTTCGCGCTCGAGCGCGGCCAGCGGGCGCGCGCGCTTCGCCGCCGCGATCTCTTCGCGCTTATAGGCCGCGATCTTGGTCGAGAATGTCAGACATTGTTCGACACCGCGATCAGGCGATCGAGCCGGCCTTCGGCTTCGCCGGAATCGACCGCGTGGGCCGCGGCGTGCAGGCCATCGGCGAGGTCCTTGGCCTTGCCGGCCACCACCAGCGCCGCCGCGGCATTGAGCAGCGCGACATCGCGAAACGCCGAGCCTTGCCTTCGAGCACGTCCTGCACTGCCTCGGCATTGGCCTCGGCGTCACCGCCGCGCAGCGCCTCCGGCTTGACCTTGCGCAGGCCGAGCTCCTCCGGCGAAATCTCGAACATCTTGACGTGGCCGTCTTGCAGAGCGGCGACGCTGGTCGGCCCGGACGTCGTGATCTCGTCGAGGCCGTCGGAGCCGTGCACCACCCAGGCGCGCTCGGCGCCGAGATTTTTCAAGACCTGCGCCAGCGGCTCGGTCCATTGCCTCGAGAACACGCCGACCATCTGGCGCCGCACGCCGGCCGGGTTGGACAGCGGGCCGAGCAGATTGAAGATGGTGCGGGTGCCGAGCTCGGCGCGGGTCGCGCCGACATTCTTCATCGCCGGATGATGCGCCGGCGCGAACATGAAGCCGATGCCGGCTTCGGCGATGCAACGTGCGATCGCTTCCGGCGTCAGGTCGATATTGACGCCGAGCGCGGCGAGCACGTCGGCGGCGCCCGAGCGCGACGACAGCGCCCGGTTGCCGTGCTTGGCGACCGGCACGCCGGCGCCGGCCACGATGAGCGCCGCGCAGGTGGAAATGTTGAACGAGCCCGACGCGTCGCCGCCGGTGCCGACCACGTCGATGGCGTCGGGCGGCGCCACCACGCGCAGCATCTTGGCGCGCATGGCGGTGACCGCGCCGGTGATCTCGTCGACGGTCTCGCCGCGCACGCGCAGCGCCATCAATAGCGCGCCCATCTGCGAGGGCGTCGCATCGCCCGACATCATTTGCTCGAAGGCGCCGGCGGCCTCCTCGCGCGTCAGCGCGGCGCCGGTCGCGACTTTGGCGATCAGTCCCTTGAATGCGTCGGTCACGGTCAGGCTCTCGCTTGCGCATACGCGTGCCCCCGCCTCGATCCTCCCCCGCTTGCGGGGGAGGGAAGGGAGGGGGCCGGCGCAGCCGCGCGCCGGCCGTTCGCGACGTTCCACGAGGCTGCGATGTCGAGAAAGTTTCTCAGCATCAGGTGGCCGTGCTCGGACGCAATGCTCTCAGGATGGAATTGCACGCCATGCACCGGCAGACGGCGGTGCGCGAGCCCCATGATCAGGCCGTCCTCGGTGTCGGCGGTCACGGTGAGATCGTCCGGCAGGCTTTGGCGCTCGACGACCAGCGAATGATAGCGCGTCGCCTGGAACGGTCCGTTGATGCCGCGGAAGATGCCGGCGCCGGCATGGCGGATCACCGAGAGCTTGCCATGCACCGGGGTCGGCGCCCGCACCACCTTGCCGCCGAAGGCGTCGCCGATCGCCTGATGGCCGAGACAGACGCCGAGGATCGGGATCTTGCCGGAAGCCGCGGCGATAAGGTCGAGGCAGATGCCGGCCTCTTTCGGCGTGCACGGGCCGGGCGAGAGCACGATGGCGTCGGGATCGGCGGCGAGGACGGCCGCGCTGGTGATCTTATCGTTGCGGTGGACGCGTACCGGCGCCCCAAGTTCACCGAGATAGTGAACCAGGTTGAAGGCGAAGCTGTCGTAATTGTCGATCAGGATGATCATGGCGCCAGTAGCCGTTGTGCTGCCGGGCTCTTAGCGCAAAAAGCGCTGCAATAAAATGGCCCGGAAACCGTGCCGGCCGCGCGACCTGGCGTGTCCGGTTCACCCCCGCTGGCGTTAGGCGGTCGGCAGGCGATCACGCCGAACTCGGCTCCTTCGCCCAATTGGCCGCAGCGCTCGCTTCGGTCACCTCGTCGCGCAGCATCGACGAGTGGATTCGGCCAATCATAAAGATGCAGACGACAAACACCGCCGGGCAGACCGCCAGCACGGCGAAGATATTACGAACCGGCAGGCTCGTGGACAGGATCACGCCGGCCAGCGCAGGTCCGGCGATCGATCCGAGTTTCGCAACTGAAATGGCCCAGCCGGCGCCGTTGCCGCGCCACGCGCTTGGATAAAAAATGCCGGCAATGCTGTGCAGGCCGAAATGCCCGCCAATCAGGAACAGCGCAATCAGCGCGAACAAGGAGAAAAATGCCAGTTGGCTCATGCCGACAAAGGCGGCAATGAGAAGCAGCGGGACGGCGACGAGCGGCATCGCGGTGATGGCGATCGCGCCTTTATTGTCGGTAAAGCGCATCAGGAGGAGGCCGCCAAGCGCGCCAGCGGCGGCATTGACCGAACCCGCCAGGGCCGCCTCGGAACGGGTGAAATCGAGCGCCTCGAACACCAAAGGCGTCCAGGTGGCGAGGAAGAACACCGCCATTGAGCTTGCGATATAGGCGAGCCAAAGCAGTGGCGTGATCACGCGCAAGCGGCCGCGGAACAGGAGCGCGGGATCGAAATCCTTGGCATGCCCAGCTTCGTCGGCGACGACGAAATGCGCATCGTCCGGCACCGGCTCTCCGGTCAGGCGGCGCAGGAGGTCTGCAACGCGGCGCGGCTCCAATCCCTTGCTGGCGAGGAAACGGGCCGATTCCGGCAGCGCCAGAACAAGCACGAGCGCGGCGAGGAGTGACAGCGCGCCGCCGACCGCGAACAGCGATTGCCAGCCATGTTGCGGAATGAGCCAATTTGCGGTCGGGCCGCCAAGCGCAATGCCGGCGGAATAGCCGATCATGATGACGGTGACGATGGTCGAGCGATACCGTTTCGGGGCGTACTCGATGTTCAGCGCCCAGGTGAGCGGCAGCATTCCGCCGAGGGCGATACCGTCAACAAAACGCAGCGCCAGCAGCGACCCGTAACCGTTGGCGAAAACAAAGGCGAGGGTCAGCACGCCGAATGCGGCGGTGGCAATAATGATGCTGGGACGGCGCCCGATGCGGTCGCCGAGGTAGCCAAAGAGGAAGCCGCCGATCAGCGTGCCGAAGAGTCCGCTACTGAAAACGTTGCCCATCATCACCCGGTCGAGGTGGTATTCGCTCGACAGGTAGGGCGCGGCAAAGGCGATGGCTTGGGAGTCGAAGCCATCGAAGAAGATGATAATCCAGGAAATCGCCACGAGGCCGAGCAGAAAGCCGCCGAGCTTCTGGCGCTCGACGATTTCGGCAACATCGATCGTGGTTCGCCCCGACATTGCGGCTCCGCTGTTAGTCCGTGCGCTCGACATTGTCGTAGACCCGTGACGCCAGCGCGGCGAGATCGATCTGATGCACGCTGCCGGTGCCGGCGAGATCGAGCGCATGCGCGGCCGCGGCGCCCATGGCGATGCACGGGCCCATCACCCGCACGCTCGACAACGCCGCCGTATCGGCGTCGATGCATCGGCCGGCGGCGACGACATTGTCGGCGTCCGCCGGCGTGAGGCTGCCGAGCGGCACGTAGTGCACATGATCCTCTGGGAAAGTATGCCAGTGGTGGCCGGTTCCATGATCGTGCAGCTCGATCGGCCACGCTGTGCGCGCGACCGCGTCGGGAAAGCGCCTGCCGGCGCGCACATCGTCCACCGTGAGCTGCTGGCGCCCGACGATCCAGCGCGTCTGCCGAATGCCGGGAAAGCCGTAGGCGCGCACCCGCGCCTTGCCGAAGCAGTCGGGAAACTCATGGCGGAGGAAGGCCACGGCGCGATCGGCTTGATCGCGGCCATCGAGGGTGCGGGCGGACGCTTCGAGCGGGTCGAGTGGCGTCTCCACGTGGGTCATGTTCATGGCGGCGACGCCGCGGCCGGGAATGATGAAAGCGAGGCCTTCGCGCCGCACCAGTCCGTACTCGTCGCCTTTTTCTTTCATCCGCGCGCCAAGCTCGTCGCGGGTCGGCTGTTTGGCTTCGTCGATATTCTCCAGGATGACCATTTGGGTGCCGAACACCGGGCCGTTCGCCGCCTCGCGGCAGGCGAAACCGGCTTGCCAGACCAAAGCCGCGTCGCCGCTACTGTCGACGTAGCCGGTCGCTTCGACATGCACGTCGCCGTAGCGCGTCGCGAGCTCGATATGATGCACGCGGCGGTCGGCGACCTCCACGCGCCGGAGCACGGCGCCAAGCACGATGGTGATGCCGGCCGCCCGCACCGCTTCCTCGATCCAGCGCGCCAGCGCTACCTCGTCATAATAGACCACCGTGGTCAGGGGCCCGTGCCGGTAATAGAGCGCGTGCTCCTTGGCGCCGAGATCGCGCAAAATGTCGTCGGCGATGCCGTGGGTGAATTGGTGGCCGTGCGTGCCGTTGGCAAACAGGCCGCAGAACGTGCCGATGATCGAATTCACCGCCTGACCGCCGAGCACGGGCAGGCCATCGACCAACACCACCTTGCGTCCAGCCCGCGCGGCGGTCAGCGCCGCCGACGTGCCGGCGATACCGGCGCCGACGACGCAGATGTCGGTGACCACCCGCCGGATGCCGGCGTCGGCGCTGCGCCGAACGATCCTGGTGTCTGACGATAGCGGAGCATTCATTGGCGGTTTTCGCTCCCCGGCCGGATTATGAATTTCAGCTTTCGACCGGATGATATGGCATGACGGCAGCGCGGTGAAACACCCTCTTGCCGGTACAACCGCCTTGCGGGGCGGCGGTTCGCGGGCTAGACCCGCGGCATGCCGCGTACTGCGCTTTTCGCCGGGTCGTTCGACCCTATCACCAACGGCCATCTCGACGTAGTGCGGAGCGCCGTACGGCTCGCCGATCGGCTGGTGCTCGCCATCGGTATCCATCCAGGCAAGACGCCGCTGTTTTCGGCCGAGGAGCGGCTGGCGATGCTGGAGAAAATTTCCGCGCCGCTCGGGCGCGATGCCGGCTGCGAAATCGTCTGCACCACCTTCGGCGATCTGGTGGTCTCGGCGGCGAAGCGGGTCGGAGCGACGATTCTGATCCGCGGCCTGCGCGACGCTGCCGATTTCGATTATGAGATGCAGATGGCTGGCATGAATGCGGTGATGGCGCCCGGCGTGCAAACGGTGTTCCTGCCGGCGTCGCCCGAAGTTCGCCCGATCACCGCCACCTTGGTGCGCCAGATTGCGAGCATGGGCGGCGACATTTCTGCGTTCGTGCCCGACGTGGTTGCCGCGTCCTTGAAGAAGAAATTTGCCAAAGCGTAAAAAGGCCTAACAAGCCAAAGCTCGATCCGGGAGGTGACATGAGCCGCGTTCTTGCTTTCCTGCTGTTGCTTGCCGGCGCCGCGCCGGCCTTCGCCCAAGGACTGATGAACCCCGCGGCGCTGAAGGAACAGGCTCCGGCGGTCTATCGGGTCGATTTCGACACCAGCAAGGGCCCGTTCGTCATCGAGGTCCATCGCGATTGGGCGCCGATCGGCGCCGACCGCTTTTACAACCTCGTCAAAAACGGCTTCTACGATGACGCGCGGTTCTTTCGGGTGATCGAAGGCTTCATGGTGCAATTCGGCGTCAACGGCGACCCGAAAGTCTCCGCGGTGTGGAAGGAGGCGCGCATCAAGGACGATCCGCCCCGCTACAGCAACAAACGCTCGTTCGTGACATTCGCGACCGCGGGCCCGAACACCCGCACCACGCAAGTCTTCATCAGTTACGGCGACAACAGCAATCTCGACAGCCAAGGCTTCACGCCGTTCGGCCAAGTCGTGTCGGGCATGAAAGTGGTCGATTCGCTCTATAACGGCTACGGCGAAGGTGCGCCGCGCGGTCTCGGGCCGGATCAGACCAAGCTGCAAACCGAAGGCAACGCTTATCTGGCAAGCAAATTCGGCAACCTCGACTACATCAAGAAAGCGACCATCGAGCAATAAACCTCACTGAGCGGGATGAGCCGCCGGCCAAAGTTATGACAGCGGAGGATTTCTACATTGCCTGCATCCAAGGATAGCCCAGCACTCCCGGCAGGAACCGATCCGGAGAATGCGCTGATCATTCGCACCACGCGCGGCGACGTGATCGTGGCGTTGCGCAGCGACGTCGCGCCCGGTCATGCCGAGCGTCTCAAGCTTCTGGCGCGCGAACAATTCTACGACGACGTGCCGTTCCATCGCGTCATCGACGGTTTCATGGCGCAGACCGGCGACGGCGAATTCGGCAATGGCACCGGCGGCTCCAAATACCCCGATCTGAAGGCCGAGTTTTCCAAGGTGCCGTTCAAGCGCGGCACTGTCGGCATGGCGCGGAGCAGCAATCCGCACTCGGCCAACAGCCAGTTCTTCATCATGTTCGAGGAGGGGTCGTTCCTCAACGGCCAGTACACGGTGGTCGGCGAGGTCGTCCGTGGCATGGACGTCGTCGACAAGCTCAAACGCGGCGAGCCGCCGAGCGATCCCGACCGCATCGTCGAGATGCAGGTCGCAGCCGACGTCGAGTAGATCGATGCGCACCGCCGCGAGCACGATCGGTCTGCTCTGCGGCGCGATCGGGCTAATCACCCTCGCCGCGACGCCGGCGCCGGCGCAGCTCGATCGTGGTTTGACACCGCCGCCGTGCAGCGTGCTCAGCGGCCATCCGTGTCATCCGTCGTTTTGCAGCGTCTTCCACCATGGCCCTTGCTTCCCGCAACACCTGCCGCCTATTGGCCAGGATTTACGGCTGACCATCGCCGCGGCCGAAGAGAAGCCCAAGGACAAGCCGGTCACCGACCGGAGCGAAAGCGAATTCGTCGACAACATCCAGGAAATGTTCCGTGCGCTGCGCGCCTGCTGGATACCGCCGCCGCCGGGCAAGTCCCAGCCGGGAATGGAATACACGGTCCGGTTCGCGTTCAAGAGCAACGGCGAACCGATGGGGCCGCCCCGGGTGACCTACGCCACCCGCGGCGTCCCCGAGGAAGTGCGCGATGTTTATCAGCAAGCCGTGGAAGCGGCGCTGAAGCGCTGCACGCCGATGCATTTCACGAGGGGCATGGCCGGTGCCATTGCCGGGCGACCGATCATCCTTCACTTTTTCGACAATCGCATCGTGCCCGGGCATTTCAGCTAGGCCGGCGATCCAAGCAAATAGTGGAGACTTTCGCTCACTCCCAAGTGAAAGCAGGAAATCCAAACAAAGACGGATACGCGCGCGTTTTCAGATCATGCTCTGAGTTCGTTCCCCGCCGCGATTTGTGCGTAACACAATGGGACGCGGAAGCGAAACCAACTGCGGCCTTGCAAAAGCATGCGCACCGATCTGTTTGATTTCGTCCTGCCGCAGGACCGCATCGCGCTGCGGCCGGCTTCGCCGCGCGACGCGGCGCGGCTCCTTGTGGTGCGTCCGGGGCAGGGCGGTGCGGCTGTACTCGAGGACCGCACGGTGCGTGACCTGCCCGACTTGCTGCGCGCGGGCGATGCACTGGTCGTGAATGACACCAAGGTGATCCCGGCCAGTCTGCACGGCCGCCGCATCGGCCGCGGCGAGCAGGAGCCGGCGATCGCCGCCAACCTGATCATGCGGCTCGACGGCTCGCGTTGGACAGCGCTGGTGAAGCCGGGCAAGCGGCTCATGGTCGGCGACGTGGTGCGCTTCGGCAGCGAAGGGCGGGTATGTTTCCTCGAACAGCTGGACGCTACCGTCGAAGCCAAAGGGGAGGGCGGCGAGATCACGTTCGCTTTCGCCTTTCATGGCCCGGTGCTCGACCAGGCGCTGGCCGAGCGGGGCGACATGCCGCTGCCGCCCTATATCGCCGGGCGCCGCGCCGCCGACGAGCAAGATCGAACCGACTACCAGACCATGTTCGCGCGCGAGGAGGGCTCGGTGGCGGCGCCGACCGCGGGCCTGCATTTCACCGAGGCGCTCGTGGCGGTATTGCATGCGCGCGGTATCGCGTTGCATCGTGTTACCCTCCATGTCGGCCCCGGCACGTTCCTGCCGGTCAAGGCCGAAGATACGGCCGCTCATCGCATGCAGCCGGAATGGGGCAGCGTCAGCGCCGAAACCGCCGCGGCGCTCAATGCGGCGCGCCGTGCCGGGGGCCGCATTGTAGCGGTCGGCTCGACCGCGCTGCGGCTACTCGAGAGCGCTGCGGCGGACGACGGCGCACTGTCGGCTTTCTCCGGCGACACTGCGCTGTTCATCACGCCGGGTTACCGTTTTCGCGCGGTTGACGCGATGTTGACGAACTTCCATTTGCCGCGCTCGACGCTGTTCATGCTGGTGAGCGCGTTTTGCGGGCTTGACGTCATGCAGCGCGCCTATGCGCATGCGATCGAAAGCGGCTATCGGTTTTATTCCTACGGCGACGCCTGTTTACTGTTTCGTGCATAGAGACCATGTCCGAGCCGTTTTCCTTCCGCCTGACCGCCACGGACGGGGCCGCCCGCACCGGCGAAATCACGACGGCGCACGGCGTCGTGCACACGCCGGCTTTCATGCCGGTCGGCACGCAAGCTTCGATCAAGGGCGTGCATCACGACGACGTGCACGCGTCCGGCGCCGAGATTTTGCTCGGCAATACCTACCACCTGATGCTGCGGCCTTCGGCCGAACGCGTCGCCGCGCTCGGCGGGCTGCACACCTTCATGCGCTGGCCGCATCCGATCCTGACCGATTCCGGCGGCTTTCAGGTGATGTCGCTTATCGCCACTGCGGAAGATCAGCGAAGACGGCGTCACCTTTCGCTCCCACATCGACGGCGCCACGGTCGACTTGACGCCGGAGCGCGCGGTCGAAGTGCAGCTGCTGCTCGGCTCCGACATCGCCATGCAGCTCGACGAATGCGTGCGGCTGCCGGCCGAGCGCGCCGACATCGAGCGCGCTACGAAGCTGTCGCTGCGCTGGGCCGAGCGCTGCAAGCGCGCGTTCGAAAGCGCGCCGCCCGGCCGCGCGCTGTTCGGCATCGTGCAGGGCGGCGATGACCCGGCGCTGCGCGAACGAGAGCGCGCGGGCGCTGGTCGATATCGGTTTTCCCGGCTATGCCATCGGCGGCCTCGCTGTCGGCGAGACCCAGGAGGTGATGCTGCGCATCGTATCTGAGACGGTGCCGGTGTTGCCGGCCGACCGGCCGCGTTATCTGATGGGTGTCGGCACGCCCGGCGATTTGCTCGAAGCGGTCGCGCGCGGCGTCGACATGTTCGACTGCGTGATGCCGACCCGCAACGGCCGGCACGGCCTGGCCTTCACCCGGTTCGGTCCGATCAACATCAAGAACGCGCATCACGCCGACGATCCGCGGCCACTCGATCCGCAAAGCCGCTGTCCGGCGGCGCGCGATTTCTCGCGCGCCTACCTGCATCACCTGTTCCGCAGCGGCGAAGCGCTCGGCGGCATGCTGCTGTCGATCGTCAATCTTTACTACTATCAGGATTTGATGGCGGCAGCGCGCGCGGCGATCACTGCCGGCCGCTTCGCCGATTTCACCGGCGCGACCAAAGAACAATGGATCGCCAAGCGTGATCTGGAAATGCAATGACAACAAAAAAGAACCCGTCGGCCACATGATACGCAAGGCCGACGGGTCACTTCACTTCGCGCCTTCAACCAACGCAACAAGCCGGCGCGCTACCATGGTCGCAAGCTGGCGCTTCGGTCGCTCTATCAACGCGGGGCAACCGGTAACGCTCCCGGCAGGTGCGGCGGCACTGCGCGGCGCTCGCGAGGCTACTCAACTGACGCGATACAGGACTGGCACCGATTGACGCACGCCGGACTGACACACAACGGACTGACGCACAAAGGACTGACGCACAAAGGCCTTGGCCCGAAAAGGGCTAACGCGGCCACAAGGTGATGGAGGTCACGAACTCGTGGGCACACTCGTCGCACGACCAAGCGTGGCGGATGCGACCTCTCAAATTGAACGCGGATTCTTCGGCGATCAGCAGAACGCTGTCGCAGCGGGGGCATTTCGGTCGGCTAAAGTCATACGTTACAGGCTTCGGCGCGTTGCAAGCGAACTGGACGGTCATCGTCGAACCTCCGCGACGTCCCCTCACACACCCCGATCTGTCCCGATACTCCCTCTACGATGAAGGGTCTGTGTGGCGTCGCTACGACGCCATTATGAAACTCTCATGGCCCCGACCGGCGGATTTCGGCCTAAGTCGCGAACCGCGCTGGCGAAATTTGCGTAAAACTGCGGGAAGCGCACAGGTTCCGCAGTTTGCGCATAGATGGGGGCGCATGGCCGCATTACTCCGTCGGTACAGCCGGCGGAGGACTGCATGGCGATCATACGCAGCGCGGGCGCGCCCGCACGCAAGCGCGTCGTTGTGGTGGGGGCGGGCATTGCCGGCCTGACCGCCGGCTACGACCTCAAGAATGCGGGATATCAGGTCACGGTCCTGGAGGCGAAGGACATTCCCGGCGGCCGCATGGCCGAGAAGATGGAAGGCGCCTTCATGAAATATACCGGCGCGACCGGGTTGTTCCGCTTCTACAAGGACATGTGGGACGTCATCGCCGAGCTTGGGCTTGGCGAGCGGCTGATGCCGTATCCGAAAATGGGCTCGGGCATCGCCAACAACACCAAGGAGACTTACGAGCTCGACTTCAATCAGACCTTCGGCATGCTCAAGCATCCGGCGCTGAGCCTGCACTCGCGGCTGCGGCTTGCGTCGCTGATCCCGGATTTCCTGCGCGCGCGTCGCACCGTCGATCCGTGCCTCATTCACACCGCGGTCGAGTTCGACGACGAGAGCATGGCCGAATATCTGACGCGCAAAGTCGGCGCCGATTTCTTGGAAAACGTCGTCGCCGTGGTCTATCGCAATTTGTGGGCGTGGAACGTCGAGCAGGCCTCGAAAGCCTATTTTCTGATGATCTATCCGCACGTCCGCAACCAGCCTTCCTACACGTTCGCCACGGGCTTTGGCACGTTGACGCGCGCGCTCGCCGAACAGCTCGACGTGCGCTTCAATACGCGGGTGCGCTCGATCGAGCTCGGCGACGATTGCGAGGGCCGCAGCGTGATCTGCGAGGGCCCGCAGGGCCGGGAAAAACTTTCAGCCGATATCGTCGTGTGCGCGCTGCCCGGCAATGCGGTCGGGGACGTCGTCGCCGATCAGACGCCGTGGGAGAAGAGCTTCTTCGCCGACGTGCCGTACGCGCAATACGCCATGGTCGCCTACGTGCTCAAGAGCAAGCCGGCGACGGAATTCGACATCCGTACCTTCCACACTCGCCGCCACAAGACGCCGATCTCCTTCATCAAAACCTTCCCCGGCTCGGAGCGGCCGGGCGATCCGCCGCGGCTATGGCTCGTGCTCGCACCGGATCGTCAACGGCATTATCTCGACAAGGACGGCTCCAACCTCGACCGGGTCGCGCGCCACTGGGCCAAGCAGATCTATCCGTCGCTCGAGCAGGATCTGAAAGAAGTGCACGAGATGCACGCGAATTACATCATCGCGAGCTTCCCGCCCGGGCAGGCGCGCAAGGTGAAGAGCCTCTTGTCGGTTCAGGAAGCCGGCCCGAAGAACATTTACTATGTCGGCGACTATCTCGGGAACGCGACAACCGGCGGCGCGCTGGCGATCGGCCGGCGGACCGCGCGCAAGATCGCCGAGCATTGGGCGTAGTGACGCGGCTGCGGCTACGCAAATCAGGGCGTGTACCCACAAAACTCGGCGTCCGCTCTTTCCCAAAAAGCAGACATCTTCATGCGGCGTTCCCATGTCCGCTTCTCTAATCGGCCGTTTGGGGTCAAGCACTTTCAGACTATCCGCCGCAGCGGTGTCGATGTCGCTCACGGGCTCGTGCTTCTCTTCGGAATTGGCACCAGGGCCCTTCCATCATGGGATTCGAGGACGAAGTAGAGCAATCTTAGGGGCGGCCTTACCGTCTGATGAACGGTGGTCCAAGCGGACATGCGATCTCACCTCATCCATCGTCCCGCGAGGGACATCATTCCACCGCTCGGTGGAGCTCGAGTTTCCTCCTATCGCATTTGATCCTGCACACTCTCAGGCCGTTGCGACTTCCCGGGTCCAGCGGAACTCGGTGCCGTCAACCCAGATGCGGTGCATGATCACGGCCAACCGACGTGCCAGGGCCACGATCGCCTTTTTTATCCCGCGGCGCCTGGCGATCTGCATCGCCCAGGCCTTGAGCCACGACCATTTCTTTGAACGCAACATGCTCTGAGCCGCTTCGTAGAGCATGACCCGCATCATCTCATCTCCGCAGCGCGATATTCTTCCGCTCCGATCGATCTCGCCGGATTGATACTTGGAGCACGTCAGTCCAAACACGGCACCGACTGCCTTGGATTTACGGAACCGAGCGGGTACGTCGACGGTGGCGCGATAACTCAGCGCCACGACTGGGCCGACACCGGGGGTCGTCATCAGGCGCCGGCACACCTCATCATCCCGGACGATGGCCAGCAAACGGCGATGCAGGACGACGATCTGTTCGCGTAGTGCCCGCAGCACAATGAGCAGAGGCTCGACCAACTCGGCCAAGTCGGGAAGGCTCTCGACCAGCTCCTTGATCCGGGCTTCGAACTTCACTTTCCCGACCATGCCGACCTTGAGGCCGAAGTTACGCAAAGTACCGCGCAGATCGTTCTCGATGGCGATGGCCTTCGACTGCAGCAGCTTGCGATGGGTCAGCAGCATCCGCAGTTTCTGACTGCGTAGCGTCTTCACATGCACCGGACGATAAAGCCCAACTCGCATCATCTGCGCGATGCCGCGTGCATCGTTGCGGTCCGTCTTGTTAATCTGCGCCTTCAGCAGCGCTTGCATGTGTCGCGTTTCAACACAGACCATCGGTAACTCTGCTTCGGCTAGAGCGCTGAACAGCCACTGCGACAGCGGTCCCGCTTCCAATCGAATTCGCTTGAAGCAGTAGGCGGGGCTCCTCAGCACCGCCAACAATGCTTCAGGTTCACTCTCAACCTTCACTTCCCGAACGATCTTGCCCGAGTTATCCACAATGCAGACGCTGGTGTCCTTGACCGATACGTCCAGTCCAGCAAAATGGTCCATGCTGCGCTTCTCCTTCTGATGCTTGAGGCCGTACACACGGACCTCGTTTCACCATCAGCCTGAAGCGCAGCACCCAAAATCTTCAGCTTTCCACAAGCTGGCCGGCCGATTACCCCACTTAGGGCCACGAACAGGAACTCGTGTTCTCATTGCAGACTCGTCAAATGCGGAACTGAGGTGGCGAAGCACAGTGGAGCGCTGATTACGGCAACAGAACCACTGGTCCAGCATGCAATGCGGCTTCCGCATGCTGATGCGCTTTGACGACGTCCGCGAGCGGATAGGTTCGGATGGCGGTGGTTTTCAGGACGCCTCTTTCGACAAAGTCGAACAATTCGTTGGCGAGCTCTCGAAAACGTGCGGGATCTCCGAGAAACTGGCTGACTCCGGGCCGGCACACCGACAAAGACCCCTTCAGCGACAGCTGTAGAATGTCGATCGGCGGCACATGGCCGGACGCGTTGCCATAATTCACCAGCATGCCAAACGGCGCCGTGCAATCGAAGGATTTCACAAACGTATCCTTGCCTACGCCGTCGAAGACCGCGCTGACGCCCCGGGAGACAATACGTTTGGTGGCTTCCACGAAATCCACCTCGCGATAAAGGATTGTGTGATCGCAGCCGTGGTCTTTGGCCACATCGGCTTTTTGAGCGTTGCCGACTGTGCCAATGACAGTAGCGCCCAGGTGTTTCGACCATTGAATCAGCAGAAGCCCAACTCCGCTGGCCGCTGCGTGGATCAAAATCGTATCGCCGGCCTTGGGTCGAAAAATCCGGTTAACGATGCTCGATGCTGTGAGCCCCTTAAGTAACAGCGTGGCCGCCTGAATGTCCGAAATGGCGTCTGGCAATTTCACAAGGCGTGCGGCAGGCACATTGCGCTCCTGCGTGTAGGCGCCGGTTTTGAGAAAAAAATTCGCCCCGACGCCACAATAGGCGACCCGATCGCCAACAGCCGCGTCGCCCACTTCCCGACCGAGCGCCGACACCACCCCGGCAGCCTCATTGCCGAGAATAATAGGCATCGGCATCGGCTCATTCTGGTAAAATCCCCCTCGTCTTACGTTGATATCGGAGAAATTCAGCGCGATCGCGGTGTGGCGGACACGAACCTCGCCGGGACCCGGCGGCGCCAACTCAATCTCTTCCAGCTGCATGACCTCGGGACCGCCATGCGAATGGATGCGGACGGCTGTGGCCATGGCAATCAACTCCCATCAATAATCCAAGCTGTTGGGATATTTTCAAACGTTTGGTGCCGTTTTTGTTTTAGATGCACAGTCAACTTCGCTAATGGGGACATTGGCAGACATGAAGCGCTCAAATCGCGATGTCCGCTTCACCCCGATAACCGGACATCCATGCGCGTCTATGAGTACACGCCCTAGGCCGCATTACGCGTTGCGGCGCCGCGCGGCGCGCAATGTCGCCGACGGCAGTTCGCCGAACGCCTTGCGATAGCACCCGGCAAATCGGCCGAACTGAAAAAAGCCCGCCTCCGCAGCGGCGCGGCCGACGGTCATTCCAGGCTCGGCCTTGAGCAAACAGCGCCGGGCGGCGGCGAGCCGCAAAGCCGTCAGCCGGGCCATCGGCGTCGTCGCGCAGAAACGGCGAAAGCCGTCGTGCAGGGTGCGCTCGCTGACGCCGGCGACCTCCGCCAGCTTCGCGATCGTCAGTGGCGCCGCCAGACGTCCGCGCATTTCGCGCTCGGCGCGCAGCACGTAGTAGGGAAGGGGACCAAGGCCCTTGTTCGCTTCGCCGGCGTGATTGTGCGGCTGCACCGCCAACAATCCCTCGAGCAGAAGGTCCTCCAAGGCGGCGCCAAGCGGCTCGCGGGAAAACAATCCGCCTCGGTCAATCGAGCGGACGGCGAAATCGAGGAGCGCCCGCCAGTCGCGCGCCGCCGAACGGCGAAGATCGAACGCGGGTTCGAACCGGAGCGGGTCTCGTTGCCTGCAGCCGATCCGCTCGGCCAGCCGCGCCTCCAACGTCTCGCGCGGTATCTGCACGATGAGCTGCGCGCAATTGTCCGACCAGCGCAGCCGAAGCCGTTCGCCGGGCGAAATCACCGCCGCCATGGCGCCTTCGCAGCGGACGCGATCCTCTCCCGAGGCTGATCTGCACCGCGCCGCGGATCGGTATCTGCACCAGGTAGAAATCGTCGAGCGCGCCGGGCCAGACGTCGACGGCCGGGCCGATGCGCATCAGATTGATGGAAACGCGCTTGAGGGTGGCGCGGCAAATGATCCCGGACACGGGAACGTTGGACAGCCGCCGCAGGCGATGCGGCTTGAGCACGCTGCTCAGCCGGTGATGCATCGCCTCGAAATTGTTCGACGCGAATTGACAGTACGACGCCAACGGCAGGTTGGCGGCCGGCATCACTCGGCCGCTTGCGCCAGCACGTGCTGACGGAATTTCGGCATGACCTGCTCCGCCAGCAGCTGCATCGACTGGCGTTCCCAGGCTTCGTTGGGTCCGAGCCAATCCAGACCGGTCATCAGCAACGTGCCGAACGGCCCGACCTCGTCGCGGAAGGCGACGAGCTTGTCGAGCAGGGTCTTGGGCGAGCCATAAAGGGTGCAGCCTTCGGTGATGGCTTCGACGGTCGCCTCTTCGTCCGACATGTCCGGATCGCGGTTTGAGGACGAGAGGAGTCCGACGCCGCAAAATGCCGCGCGGATATAGGTCCAGAAATAGTGATTGGAGCTTTGTCGCCGTAGACGCGGTCGGACGCCTCGGCGTCGCTCGGCGCCACCATGACATTGCGCGACACCCGCCAATTTTCGCCCGGACGGCTTTGCCGGTCTCGGCGCGCGCTTTGCTGTAGATCGCCCAGTGCGACGCCACCGAATAGGTCGGAATGATATTGGCCGGAGATAATGCCCCAGTCCTGCTGCGCCGCCGTGCGCGCCGACGGCGAATTCGGGCTGGCGAGCGACAGCGAGATCGGCGGGCCCGCTTTCTGATAGGGCTTCGGCATGTAGCCGATGCCAAGATCGGCAAGACGGTTCTTCAGGCGGACATTCCAGAACTCGCCGTCAATGTCGTATGGCGGATCCTGCGACCAGATCTGCTGCATGATCTGACCGCTTCGATGACCTTGCGGTTGCGCACGCCGGGGTCGGTGTGGCGGAACAGCTCGAAGTCCGACAGACAGGCCGCCCGGGCCGACGCCGAACATGAAGCGCCCGCGGCTCATGTGATCGAACTGCGCGACTTCGGCGGCGACCATGACCGGATCGTGATTGGGCAAGCTGATGACGCCGGTGCCGAAGCGCAGGTTTTTGGTACGTGGCACGAGGCCGCGAAGAACATCAGCGGCGAGGGGATCGGTTCGCTGGTCGCGGAAAAATGCTCGCCGATCCACAATTCTTCGAAGCCGAGCCGATCGGCCAGCAGCGATTTCTCGGCGTCTTCGGCGAGCGTGTCGGTGAACGAGCGGGCCGGCGGATGCACCGGCATCATGAAAAATCCGAGACGCATGTTCTCCCCCGTTTCGATGAGCCGCGTCGTGGCAGCGGTGCGAAACCGCCGGCGATTGCGGCGCACGCTGCTTGATTCCTGCGGCGCTGGCGCAATGTCACGTCAAACGGAGGAAATCCCATGAGTGTTGCGGAATTGCGGCCGGCCGCCACGCCGGACGCTGCCGAGCGCCGACGAACTGGTCGGCCGGGCCAAGCAGCTGGCGCCGAAATTGCGCGAGCGCGCGCTCAAAGCCGAGCGCGATCGCGAAATTCCCGCAGGAGTCGGTCGAGGAGTATATCGACGCCGGGCTTATCCATGTGCTGCAACCCAAACGCTGGGGCGGTTACGAGCACGACCACGAAGTAGCCTTCGACATCTCCGTCGAACTCGGCAAATCGACCTGCAGGTCGTCGGCCTGGTGCTTGAACTATCTGGCCGACCACGCCTGCATTCTGGCGCACTTCCCGGAAGAGGCGCAGCACGACGTCTGGAGCGAGAACAAAGCCGCCTGCATCGCCACTTCGGCGGCGCCGACCGGCAAGGTCACTGTCGTGCCCGGGCGGTTATCGTCTCGACGGCCGCTGGTCGTGGTGCGCGGGCTTGCGGCATTCGCAGTGGATCATGATCGGCGGGCTCGCCTTCCGCGAGGGCGAGGATCATCCCGACATGCGGCTTTATCTGGTGCCGGTGTCGCAGGTGAAACAGGACGACACCTGGTATTGCGCCGGCTTGCGCGCGACCGGCTCGATCACGTCTGTGCTCGATAATGTGTTCGTGCCCGAGCATCGCAGCGTATCGTTCTCGACCCTGCGCGACGCCTGCTCGCCCGGATCGAAAGTCAATACCAATCCGATCTACCGCACGCCGTTCATCGCCGTGCATTCGTACGCGCTGCTCGGGCCGGCGCTCGGCTCGGCGCGCGGCGGCTATACCGATTTCGTGCAATGGACGCGCAGCGCTATCTGACCTACACGCAACTCAACATCGCCCAGCACGTGCCGGTGCAGCTCAAGGTCGCCGAGATCGCCGCGCAGATCGACGCCGCCGAGCTCTTGGCCCGCCGTGCGCTCGCGACGCGCGCGCAAGGACTATAGCGGCATGACATTGAGACCCGCACGCTACTGCGCCGCGACTTCACCTACGCCATGCGCATGCTGCGCGACGCCATGGACGACCTGATCAAGATCAGCGGCTCGAGCGGACTGATGGACAACAACTCGGCGCAGCGCTGCTGGCGCGACGTCCACGCCATCTCCTCGCACGTGGTGATGAACTGGGACGTGCCGGCGGAGAATTTCGGCCGCACCGAGTTCGGCCTGCCGCTCAATCCGTCCTATCCGATGTTCTAAAGCGGGACTGGCGCTCAACGGCCTTATCCGACGTCGGCGGTTCGGTCGGTCTTGCGAGCAAAACGGACATAACGCGGACGTAACTCAGCGCTTCGCCGCCAACAAAGGCGTGTCGCCTCGGCCTACTTGTCGCGCCAATTTGTTCAACTCGGCGTTTGACGACCTTGAGTGGTCGGGCGCATATTGCAAATCATGCGCGCTTCCTTCGATCAAACCGATTTTTCTGTCGTCGTTAAGAACCGGGCTTCGCTTCCGAAGCCGTGGCGGTGGGAGATTTACCGGGCCGGTCGGAACAGCCCGATAGAATGCTCATCCGTGCTCTATGAAAGCATGACCGCTGCCCGCCGCGCTGGCAATGAGGCCCTCAAGCGGCTTTTGACCGATTTCCCTGCCTGACGACCGAAACGGTGCGCGATCTGAGGGCAGGCTACGGCTGGACCTCGGAGCCTTATCGTTAAAGCCATTGACCAAGGTGAAGAGAGGCACGTTTCGGGCGGTCCAGCTGTACATCGTTCGATGGCAAACAGTGCACTTGGCATAGCTCCGCTGCCGGAAAGACAGGCGAGCCGTCGTCATTTTGTATTCGGCCCGGCAATAAGGACATTTGAACATCACCATTGTTTCACACCGTCAGACCGCGACAACCTGCTTTCGGAACAGGATTTTGGTCTTCACACCCCCGCAGTCCGCGCATTCAAATTTGTGGACTGAAAGGTCGCGGCGCGTCGGATGTTGCTCGACGACGGCGAGCTTTATCGGCTTGCGGCATCTCGGGCAGGTATCATTCATGAAAAGGTCAAAAGACATGGCGGGGTCGCGAGCTCCGTGGTGGACGTGGGATCTGACCGCAGACTATTTGCAGGCGAAAATCTCGGAAATGCCTTCCCGCCTGCCAATCCCCTTGGCCGTATGAACGGCCGTCAGGAAGGAAAGTTCACTGACGGTCTTTGATTTTTGTCGAGCGACCGTAATCGTCAGGCCGAGCGGATGTCTCGTTTCCTCATATGCCTCGCCATATCTGACCAGCACATAATTTCGGCCGGCGGGAATTTCGGACGGTGACAGGATGTATTTCACTCTTGGCGTCGGCATTGGCAGGTCTTTGATTGCCAGGTCTTTGTCTGTCCGCTTGGGGACGAAGTGAGCGATCTTTGGACGGCGCGCACTCGTTGCGTAGCTATCACTGGTGTTTAGGTTGCCCCAGCCAGAAGGCTGGGGCTTCCATCTTCCGGGACGGCACGCGACACAACGCAGTACCGACCGTTCCGGTACAAGGCTTTTCAGCGACGACTTAGGCCGCGGCGGCGAAGCGGATGCTGGGCGAGCCGAGTACGCCGCTCTTCTCCATCACCGACTTCATATCACTTGAAGTCAACCAGGTGCGGGCCTTCGATACGTCGGCGACATCCTGAAGGATTACCACGTCATTCGGATCGTCGGGGCTGCGAAACACTTGCCGTTGGTAATGCCCGCAGACACCCGATCCTTCTCGTGCCCGTTGTAACTCGACGCCATGCGCTGAAGTCCTTGACTTTGAGGTGAAAGTCAGGTTTTCGTTATTCATTGGTATTCTCCTTTGTGAAAATCTCTTTAGTACACGCGCAACCGGAGGCGCGCGCGGCCGATCTGCAGGTGCCGGCGGCACCCGCAATGCAAGCCTCAATTTTTCGATCAGAATTGTGTCGGCCGATGACACCAGCGCTGCCAGTGGTTGAACGGAAGCTTCGGCATGTCGCCGTTTCGTGGGCAGCTGTCAGGCAAGCCACTGCTTGCCACCGCACTTCACATATGAGCATCGAGATCAAAGCACAAGGCTGTATAAAAAATAGTCCGTCGTCGAGGGAAACTCCGCCGACCGCTGGTATGAGCTCAATGCGCCGCTCAAAAAACTGCCGCCTAAATGGCGGAACAACGCCACCCTGGATTTGGAACGGGTCATTAGGGCCCGGAGGGCCAATGCCAGCGCGAACTGAAGGCGCCGGCGATTCAGTGTTTCCGTGCGGAGACAAGAAAGCCGATGATAGTTTTTTCGCCGAGCGCCTTGGCGGCCTCCAGTCGATGCAGGCCCTCAACCAGTACAAAGCGCGCGCCGTCCGCTCGCACCAGGATCGGCGTGCGCTGGCCGTCGTCGAGCATGCTGGCGGCGATTTCGTCGACGCGCTTTTGTTCGAGGGTGGTACGCCGCTTTGTCGGCACGTAGATGTCGGTGATGGCGAAGGTCTCGCGCTTCATCATGATCGAGTGAGAGGATAGCATTTTGTCAAAGAAATGAAGATGGGAAAGTGGCGGCTTGCAATTGAACGCACGGGTGATCGTTTCTAGCCCGCTGCGCACGCAGAAGTCATGAAAGATCTGCACCGAGGCAATCAGCTCTTGCAACGGCGCCGTGGTTGTCCCACATGGGGCGGGGTGTTATGGAGCGCGCGCGATGCCTCGGTACTTTTTCGCAGTCCGGTGGCCTGAGCACGAGGACAATGACCGGCTCGGCATGTCGCTGCCGGACGATGCTGCCGCGCTCATTCACGCCACCCGCGTCATTGGCGAACTTAGACAGGGCGGCGAACATGACGACCCTGGATTAATGATGATCGTCAGAAATGAGATGCTCAAAACGGTGTTGTCGTTGCCGTTTCTTGCGGGTTGCGCCTAGTGCCCAGGTGGGTCTCGCACGCCCCTGTTGTCGCAAATGAGATAAGCCAAGGAGCGTGAACATGGAAGACCACGACACGCGCCGAAAAATCATTCGCGAATGGATGGCACTTCCGAAGGACAAGCGGCAAACCGAAGAACAAGTTGTGGCATTCGCCGAAAAGGCGATCCAGCAAAATCAGTTCCATCGCAGCCGGCGCGATCCGAACCATCAATTTCGTCGCGATTTGTACGAGAAAATTATGGGCTGGCTGTTGCCCCGCGCTGGAAAGTCGTGACCGGGCTGCACAGCCGCAAACTTTCCTGATTGGCAAGCAATTGCGCTCAACCGGCCGAGTCGCCCGGCTCGAAGGGTCAATGCCAATCCGATTTAGCGCAGCGCAACACTTGCGTTCTCGCGATCGAGCATGGCCGTTCTACAGTGGGCGGATCGAATAGATCACTTCGCCTTTGAATTTTCCCGCAGTCGGCACCCACGGAAAGTAGATCACCCATTGCAGGTGCACCGCCGCGCCGACTTCTTTCAATCCGGCGAACTCCTTGACGAGTTTCCCGGTCATATTGACGACGTCCAGGACGCCCTGAGGGCCAATGACGAGCGCCTGCGGAACCCATTGCATCTGCTGCAAAGAGCTCAGGAACACGCGGTAGAACGCGGCAGCCTGCTCATGGCCTTGCCAGCGCTCCCCGGTGGTCACCAGCTCCATCACGCAATCATCGGTGAAGACGCTGAGCATGACCTGCATTTGCGTCTTGAATTCATCCTCCGTGAACGGCTTGAACAACACCTCTTCGGCATGAACGTGCGTCAGCCAGGCCCGCCGGATGGCGTCGTAGCCATCCGATGTGACCCCCCAAGTGATTGGCTTGCCCTTGAAGCGAGGGTCGCTGAGCAACTGCGCAACTGGATCCACGCCCATTCTTTGTCCTTTCCGCAAGAAACCTGCCCGGGATACGTTGGCGTCGAAGTCTAGCCCGCTCCCGTCGCACTGGGCGATCAGGCGGCGGCGCGGGCCGCAGCCGGGTCCGCCAAACGCGGCAAGGCCATCTGCAAAATCTCCGAATGTTCAGTGGCCTCGATCTCCGCATGCTCGCCGGCCTCGGTCCGCATCGTGGTCCAGCGGCGCCACGCTTGGCCGCCGGCATCGCCTGAGCCCGACCAAACGAACCAGAGGCTGGCCTCGTCGAGCTGAAGCCTGGCGCCGGAGTCCAGGCCATGGAACGCGATCTTGGTGCCGCGCTCGTTGAAGACGCCCATCAGCTTGGTGGCGAGGCCCGGGCCGCGCGGCACCCACGCGAAGTTCTCAGGCTCCATGAACACCGCGCGCGTGTAGCGCTCCTTCGGATAGACCAGCTCGCGCCGGTTCACGTGCTCCCAGACCGCCTCGTAGGCGTCCTGGTTGATCTTGCCGCCGCCCGGCTTCTCGCGGGTGAAGACGCCGTCCTTGAACGAGCCTAAAGTCTTGAGCTCGGCGAGGCCGCGCTGGAACTCGCGCTCGGACATGTAGCCGTTGCCGCTCGCCCCGCCCATCTGCAGCACGAGCGTCAGCGTCTTGGGGTCGACGGTCTTTTGCGGCCCGTAGCGCGTGCCCTCCGGGAAGTAGGCGATCGAGCCCGGGTGCATCGCCCCGGTCGGCGCCGAAGTCGTACGCGCCTTCGAGCTGGAAGCGCACCTGGTCGAAGTTGTGCCGGTGGCGCGGCGAGACGAAGTCGCCGGCGAGCACTCCGATCGAGAGGTAGAAGTTGTCCGGCGCGCCTTCACGGCCATGGAGCAACTCGTAATAGCGGAAGACGCCGCCGCGCGCATGGCCGCGCTCCTGCAGTGTCAGGGTCTCGAAGGTGATCAGATTCTAGGGTTCCTCCCAGCTCGATGCCGCCGTGTTCGACGGCGACATCGGCCCCGCGGCGACGGACGACGAGCTAGTGATAGCCGCTGCCGCTTGCGTCCTGCATCTGCGCAAGCACCGCGTCCAGATTGAACGCCGCCGGTTTTTGACGCGGCGGAAATTGCTTGAAAGCCTGGATTTGCTGGGCGACGATCGCCTGCATCCCATAGATCAGATAGACGTGGGAGATGACCCAATCCCAATAGGTATTGGAGTTCTCGTCCGCCCGTTCGAAAGGATCGCGGCGCAGGTTGAATATCTTCGGCGCTCGAAGCTTCACGAACGGCTCGAACCAACACATCAGCTGCTTCGCGCGCTGCTCCATCAGCACCATTTTCCAGTCGCCCATGCGAATAGCGAGGATGTCGCCGTCGTCGCTGATATAGAAGAAGAACTTTCTCGGACTTTCCTTGGCTTCGCCGCTCAGATAGGGCAGAAGATTGTAGCCGTCGATATGGACCTTGAAGGTCTTGTCGCCGACCTTATGCCCCTTCAGCAGTTTCTCTTTGACGTCCGGCTCGCCGGCAGCGGCCAGGAGCGTCGGCAGCCAGTCCTGGTGTGAAGCGAGATCGTTGAGGACCAGGCCCGCCTTGATCCGCGCCGGCCAGCGCACAAAGATCGGTACGCGCCAACCGCCCTCCCAATTGGTGTTCTTCTCGCTGCGATACGGGGTAATGCCGGCGTCCGGCCAGCTGTTGTAGTGCGGACCGTTGTCGGTCGAGTACATGACAATCGTGTTATCGGCGATGCCCAGCTCGTCAAGCTTGCTCAGCATGCGCCCGATATTTTCGTCGTGCGCCACCATGACATCGTTGTAGTCGCCCTGGCCGCTCTTGCCTTTGTGTTTTTCCGCGCAATGGGTTCGAAAGTGCATGCCCGTGGTGTTGTACCACATGAAGAACGGCTTGCCCTCCTTGTGGCATTTGTCGATGAAGGCGAGCGCACGCTCGGTGATCTCGTCGTCAATTGTCTCCATGCGCTTCTTGGTCAGCGGACCGGTATCCTCGATCTTTTGCCCGCCCTTGCCGTCAGCCCGGCAATGGAGCACGCCTCTCGGTCCGAATTGTTTCTTGAACGCCGGGTTCTTCGGATAGTCGGGGTCCTCCGGCTCTTCTTCGGCGTTGAGGTGATAGAGGTTGCCAAAGAACTCGTCGAAACCGTGCGCCGTCGGCAGAAACTCGTCCTTGTCTCCCAGATGATTTTGCCGAATTGGCCGGTGGTGTAACCGAGCGGCTTGAGCAATTGCGCGATGGTCGGGTCTTCGGCGCGAATACCGACGTCGGCGCCGGGCATTCCGACCTTGGTGAGGCCGGTGCGGATTGGGTTCTGGCCGGTGATGAATGCGGCGCGGCCGGCGGTGCAGCTTTGCTGGCCGTAATAGTCGGTGAAAGTCATGCCTTCATTGCCGATCCGATCAATATTCGGCGTGCGGTAACCCATCTGACCGCGGTTGTTGTAGCTGATATTCCACCAGCCAATGTCGTCACCCCACAGGATAAGGATGTTCGGCTTGCCCGCCTTACTGGCCATCTCGATCTCCCTCGTTTGGTTTGACTTGCTGGGGCCCTTTGACAGGCCGTTTCAAAGCTTCGGCGACTACACTTGACGCAGCAACACGGCGAAGAACGCGAACAGGCCGATGAGCATCAGGAGGGCGGCGATGGCCAGGACTGGCGATTGCATTTGCTCCCTGGTCGCGCCCGATCTCATTCCCGCAATTGGGGCGAATGGTCCCTGCCACAGGTAGCGCACCGTCCACCGGTACTCCCAAATCGAAACGAGGAGCGCCAGCACACCGCAGGAAATCAGTGCAAGCCCGAGATACTGCGGCGCTTTCGGGAAAGCAGCAGGACTGATTCCGGGCATTTGTTGCAGGCGCTCAAAGAACTGGACGATCGCGAAGCCAAAGCCGATCAGCGAGACCGCGGTCCGCACCCACGACATCATCGTGCGCTCGACGCTCAGCCGGGTGCGGAGCCAGCCGAAATGAGTATCTGCGGTTACTCTGACTTCGAATCTGCCCGCGCCGGGCTGAGAGTGCGGATCCGCCATACCAGCTCCCTTTCTGTTGACACACGTCGATGCTTTATAGGACGCGTCCCGCCGAGGCGCGAGCGTGCCATACGCGCACAACAAGCCCGCGGATGAGCAGGTAGGGTACGAACGCAAGCAGCAACGCGATGATGAGCGCTTCGATCGGATAGAACATATTGAACACCATGACCTGGTAGATCACGTCCATCGCCAGCCCGAGAAGGATAATCCGGGCGGTTGCGTCCAAGCCTTCACGCAGTCTTGCAACGCGCTCGTGCGGATCGCGCAATATCGTCCAAAGATACGGCGAGCGCTCGGTCCGCGCATCGCGGAGACCATCACGGATGGCGGTGAGCGCCGCCATCGAAGGCTGCAGAATGAAACGGAACGCCATCGGTCCGCTCGGCCGATCGGTCAGATCGCTCCACGCGCGTTGGAAGTTCTCAACGGTAACGCCGTGCCACACTATGCCGGCCATGATCAGCAGCGCCGCGATTGCGATCACGAGCTTTGCCAACAATCCCAACTCCCGCGCGTTGGTGTCGGTCATCGCGTTGCTGTGGCCTCTTGAACGACGCGCCAAAGTCGCTTTCTGCGCGGGCATGGAACCGCTCTCACCATGGCATCCCCGCGACTTGTCGATGGCAATAAAAGTTGAGCGTATGTCAATGGCGGCCGTGCGACAACACGGCTGTGATCGGGATCGTTTGGTCGATCGGCTGCTAAGCAATCGCGGTCATTGACGAAGCCAAAGTTTCACCACCGATTGCGCAAGAACTCCTCGATGGCTTCGGGCGAAGCTTTGGCGTAGCTGCCGCGCCGGCTGACGACCGATCCGGTGAGGCGGTGCAGCGACAGCGCCATCTCCGCCGCCTTGGCCACGACTGCAATGCCGTTGAGCACCAGTGCGCCGTCGATCAGGAAAGGACGCTCGCGCGCGAACAGCAACATCGGCAAGCCGCCGGCCGGAATGATGACTTCGGCGCCGGCAGCCACAAGCGGACGCACCTGGTCGACAAAATTGGCGCGCACCTTCGAATAGTCCGCCTCGTTGGTGAATGCGCTCATGAAGCCGGGCAGGTCGACCTTGATCGCGCGCACTCCCGTCACGCGCTGCTCGAGGCCGTAGGCTCTGATCTGACGCTCGTGCCAGTCGATGAAAATCGGATCGATGGTCACAAGGCCAAGCTTCCGCCCCATGCTCAGTGCTGCAAGCATGGTCGCTTCGCCAAGGCCGATGACCGGGAAATCGACCGCGCCGCGGATTTCCAAAAGGCCGGGCTCCTGAAAGTGACCGATGACTAGCGCGTCGTACCCGCCGCGCTCCGCCTCGAACGCATGGCGGATCGCCTGCGCGGCGCAGCGGAACTCGGTCAGCGGATGAAACAGATGATCCGGAGGGTCGAGACCATGGACCTCGAAGCGGCAATTCGGCCCGGCCACGGTATCGAGCATGCTTTGCAGCCGCTCGATATAAGGTGCCTGTTCGATCGGGTGGACGAAACTCTGATACCAAAATCGGGCGCGAGAAACCGGTTCGGCCATTTATAAATCTCCCAACGGCGACTTCTGCGCTGGACGCGCATGAAAACAGATGGCGGGCGCGGCGCGGTACCACGCCCGCATCGTTGTCCTCTGCAATGAGCAACACTCAGGCGCGCTTGGCCACCTCCGCCCCATAGCGGGCCCGCGCGTCTTCGACGGCTTGCGCCTGCGCTGCCGCAAGCTCCTCGCGAACGGCCTTGGCGCGGCGCGCGGCGTCGAGCGTCGCCTGCGCGTGGCCCTGGAATTGCGGCATCACTTCGCGCGCGATCAGTTCGTAGCTGCGCATCGTCGCTTGCGGGTTGGCCCAGTTGTGCGCCAAGAGGAGATAAGCCCCGAACCCGCCGTTGGATTGCTGCCATCAGCCGCTCGATCTGCGCCGCGCAGGCGTCCGGCGTGCCGATGGCGCCGAGGCCTGAGCCGTTGATGAACTCGATCATCTCGCCGACCGAGTTGCCGGCCACCGCCATCTGCGGAAAGGCGGCGACCTGCTGGAAGTAGCGGAACCAGTGCTCGATGCCGTACTCCACGTCACGAAATGCCTGCTCCTTGGTCTCGGCGATGTGGCACAGGCCGACCAGACGCCACTTGCTGCGATCGGCGACCTTGCCGTGGGCCTTTGCTTCCGCCGTCAGCACGTCCCAGTGCAGCGCCAGCGCGTCGAAGCCGGCGGCGGTGGTGGCGCCGACCGACAGCATACCGACGCCATGCCGGCCGGCGAGCTTGGCGCCGGTCGGCGAGGCGACGGCGGCGACGGCGATGTCGAACAGCGGATTGGAATATGGCCGCAAATGCAGCCGCGCGTCGCGCAGGTCCCAGCGCTCGTTCTTGAACGTGACGGGTTCGTTGCCGGTGAGGAGCTTGGTGATGATGGCCGTGCCGTCTTCCAACAGTCCGCGGGTCTGGCTCTGCTGCAGGCCGATCATGGCGCCGTCGGTCGGCAGCGAGCCCGGGCCGAGGCCGAGCATCGCGCGGCCGCGGGTCAGGTGATCAAGCAGCACGATGCGCTCCGCCACCCACAGCGGGTTGTGGTACGAGACGCTGACGACGCCGGTGCCGAGCCTGATATGCCGCGTCCGCTCGGCGGCGGTGGCGATCATGATTTCCGGCGAGGCGGAGAGCTCCGTGCCGGCGGAGTGGTGTTCGCCGAGCCACGCCTCGTCGTAGCCACAACGATCGAGCCACTGGATCAGATCGAGATCGCTCTGCAGGGCCAGCGTCGGATTGATGCCGGGCTTGTGGAATGGCGCGAGAAAAATGCCGAAGCGCAGCCGTTGGCTCATGGGGACGGTCCTCCGCTTGTTGTTATGGAGGCGCGCTCGGCCTCCTTGCGCGGAGCACGCTAGCACATTGACGCGTTAGTCCCCCAGAGCTTTGCGCTTCGAACGCGCGCGGGCGCGTTCACGGCGATCCACTTCCGGCGCGCGGGGCGACGGAGGTTTCGGCAACGATACTGCGGACGATATCGATCGCGCGGCGCAACAGCGTCATCGAAGCTTCCAGTGTGCGAAAGCCGGCATGCGCGGTGACGGTGACATTCTCCATGCCGGCAAGCGGATGATCGCGCCGCAACGGCTCGGCATGGAACACGTCGAGACCGGCATGACGGATATGCCCGCTGCGCAGGCCTTCGATCAGCGCCGTCTCGTCGATCAGGTCGCCGCGCGCGGTGTTGATCAGCACCACGCCCGGTTTCATGCGCGCCACCTGCACCGGGCCGAGAAATCCGCGGGTGTCGTCGTTGAGCGCCAGATGCAGCGAGATCACGTCGGCGCGCATCAGGAGTTCGTCGAGCGCGACTAGGGTCTCGCCGGGCGTCGGCGTGCGGTTCCATGCCAACACCTGCATGCCCAACCCGCGGCCGATGCGTGCGACTTCGCGGCCGATGCCGCCGAGCCCGATGACGCCAAGAACCTTGCCGGCAAGCTGGACGCCTTCGCGTGTCGACCAGACGCCAGCACGGATTTCGCGATCCATCCGCGCGACATCGCGGCACGAGGCCAGCATCAGCGCAATCGCGTGCTCGGCGACGGCAGTGTCGCCATAGCCCTTGATGGTGTGGACGCGAATGCCGCGCTGCGCTAGTTCGGCGATATTCATGTAACTCGCCGCGCCGGTACCGAGAAAGACGATGTGCTTGAGCCCGTCGCATTGCTGGACCAATTCCGTCGGCAGGTACGAGTGATCGTCGATGCAGATGTCATAGCCTTGCAACAATTTCGGCAGCTCGGCCGGCGCGAGGGCCGCGCAATTGACGTCGATCGCCGGATCGTCGGCACGCACGACCCGCTGCCACACCGGCGCCAGCTGATCGTTGCAGTCGATGAACAGCGATTTCATCACTCTCCCCTCGATAGAGCATGATCCCGAAAAAGCCTGTCCTCGGACTTGATCCCAGGGTGGAAACCGGTTTTCGGAAAAGATCATGCTCCAACGTAACATCTAGACCATGATCCGATTGCAACGTGATCGGATCATGGTCTGGGCCGGGAACTTTGGTCGCAAACTTTGCTTGATTACCAAGCGCCCGAAATTGCGATACAATGGGTCAACATAAAGATCGTTCATAGGGAGGACTGCATGCGCCAGTGGTTGACTGCGTGGCTCAGATTTACTGCGTCGCTCGCTATCGGATTCCTCGCCGTCTCGCCGGCGGTCTTCGCCCAAGCCGCCTTTGCCCAAGGCGCCTTTGACGGCCACGTCAAGGTCGGCGTGCTCAACGATCAATCGAGCCTCTATGCCGACGCCACCGGCCAGGGCTCGGTCGTCGGCGCCCAGCTGGCGCTCGAAGACTACATGAAGGCCAATCCGAACTCGAAGCTCAAGGTCGAGATCATTTTCGCCGACCACCAGAACAAGCCGGACATCGGCGCCAATATCGCGCGCCAGTGGATCGAGCGCGACGGCGTCGACATGATTCTCGACGTGCCGAACTCGGCGGTCGCGCTCGCGGTCAATGGCGTCACGCGGCAACTCAACAAGGTGATGGTCAACGGCTCCGCCGGGACGGCGCGGCTCACCGGCGACCAATGCAGCCCCAATACCGTGCATTGGACGTTCGACAATTTCGCGCTCGCCAACGGCACCGGCCGCGCCGTGGTTTCGACCGGCGGCGACACCTGGTTCTTCCTCACCGCCGACTACGCGTTCGGTCACGATCTCGAGGCGCAGACCACGGCCGTCGTCAATGCGATGGGCGGCAAGGTGCTGGGCGGCGTGCGCGTGCCGCTCAATACCTCGGACTTTTCCTCGTATCTGCTGCAGGCGCAAAGCTCCAAGGCCAAGGTGATCGGGCTCGCCAACGCCGGCGGCGACACCATCAACTCGATCAAGCAGGCGTCGGAGTTCGGCATCGTCAAGGGCGGCCAGCGCTTGGCCGGACTGCTGGTGTTCATCACCGACGTCAACTCGCTCGGGCTCGAGGTCGCGCAGGGCCTGCAATTCACCGAGGCGTTCTACTGGGACATGAACGACGACACCCGCGCCTGGACCAAACGGTTTGTCGAGAAAATGAACGGCCGGCTCTATCCGACCATGAACCACGCCGGCAATTACGGCGGCATGTTGCATTATCTCAAAGCGGTCGAGGCGGCGCAGACCACCGACGGCGTCCAGGTGGTCGCCAAGATGAAGGAGCTGCCGACCAACGACGTGACCTTCGGGCCCGGGCGCATCCGCGAAGACGGACGGCAGATGCACCCGATGTATCTGTGGCAGGTCAAGAAGCCGGACGAGAGCAAGGCCAAGTGGGACTATTACAAGCTGGTCAAGACCATCCCGGCCGATGAAGCCTGGCGTCCGCTCGATCAGGGCGGCTGCAGCCTGGTCGCGAAGAAGAGCTAGCGATGGCGGTGCCTGGAGCGGCGGACGCACCGAGCTTCAAGGAACTTGAGCGACACGGCTGGGGTGCCAAGGCCGGCGACTACGATGCGTTCGCCGGCCAGATCACCATCGGCGCCGTTGACCCGTTGCTCGATGCCACCAGCGTTGGGGCCGGCACGCGCCTGCTCGATGTCGCTTCCGGGCCGGGTTATATCGCCGCCGGCGCCGCCGCACGCGGTGCGCAGGCGATCGGCGTCGACTTCGCAGCGAACATGGTCGCCGAGGCACGACACCGCTTTCCGGGAATTGACTTTCGCGAAGGCGATGCCGAAAACCTCACCTTTGATGCGGGAAGCTTCGACGCCGTCACCTGCGGCTTCGGCCTCCTGCATATCGCCGACCCCGACAAAGCGATCGCCGAGGCCTGCCGGGTGCTGCGTCAGGGCGGGCGCTGCGATCCGCCAAGGCGCGCAACGTTTCGCGCGCGACGGAGCTTATCACATCGCGTGGCCGGCGACGCTCGCCGCGGGACGCAAGCCGGACGCGCTACGCTCCTGACCCGATATACGCGATCGCGTTGCCCAGCGGTAGAAATGACTTCACTTCAAGTTTTGGTTCGCGGTTGGTCGTGCAAAACGACATTCAACAACAAGCTGTGGACTTCGATGCCGCCGTTGTACTCAATAAAGCCCAGCTTTCTAAATTTGTTAGCGGCCTTTTCAATGGCGCGATCACGCAGCCCGTCATGGCCGTGACCGTGCCTATGCGCTGGGCTTGCCCGGCAAGGCATCCTTCGCCGAAGAAATCGTCCGTACCCAGAAATGCGATGACGGCTTCTTTGCCTTAGGTCCGAAACCACGGTGAGCTTCGCCTTGCCTTTCTGGATGTAAAAGACCGCATCGCCAGTATCCCCTTGTGAAAAGATGGCCTGGCCTTTGCGATACTTGCCGATACTCTGGCCATTCCCGACACGGGCGAGAAAGGATTTTGTATCGAATGGGCGTTGGCGTTTGGTCACCATGACATGTTATCTGCTTTTCTAGCGCTGGTCAGTGTGAGCTTATTTGCCATCGCCTGCAATTATCAGGTGGATGATCGGTGAATTGCTCCGACGAAGTTATCCCACTTATCCACCGTCTTTTCATACTGAGCTATTTTATACAGATTCAGCAAAAGACCCGCTTCAAACTCGCAATTGTCGATTGCCTCCCTGGCCCGGTCCAAGCAGCAGCCGGTGTGTGATGTACGGGTGCGTACCACGCCGCGTGTGGGCCGTGGTCAGGGTTCTTTCTTTAATGAAGAGATTGCTCCGCCTTTATTAGGTGGCGCAGCCAATGGTGACAATATGGAAGGGCGTCATACTTTTGATTAGAACTCGGGAGAAGCCGCTGATCGAGCGTCCCCAAACGCCATCATCAGCTCGGGGAAAGTCCATGCGTGTCAAGGTACAGTGCTCCATACTCAAGCCGTTAAACCCGTGCCCCGTATGCGGCGGTGAGACTGCTCTTGCGGAGATTGAGCCTCACCCTCTGCACGTCAATTTCGAGATTTACGGATATCTGTGTGACCGATGCGGGCCGATCAAATCCTTGGTTGTGCTTCGCTCGTGGCGCTCCAGCCAGACCGAAACGCGCTCCTGCCGAATTCTTCCGCGCGCTAAATTAGGCCGCGTACTTCACAAAATTCGCGTACCCGACAAGAATTAAAGACCAAGGGAAACGTGGGACGGGACGGGTGATGTTCAAAGCAGTTCGAGTGTCTCTTCGCCTTCCGTGATGTCGGACAGCAGAATGTCCACAAACGGATGCTGGCGGTTGAAAGCCTTTCCGCGCTGGTACTTGGAGACGGCAATTCGCTCAATCGCCGCTAGATTGAGTTTGCCGAGGGCGTTGTATTGCGCGCGAAGCAGACTTCTCCGCGTTCGAGAGGGCTGCCGTGGATCGACCCAACTATCCATGACCCGCCTGCTTATGAACGCCTCCACCCTTTCAGACCCATCCCAGGCGTGAAGCAGCAATCCGTCCATGTTGTGGGGCGTTTCATCGACTTCAAATCCCGCTAGCGTCATCGTGGATCCTTTCGTTCGCTATCGATCATCTGCATGAAAATGCTTCGGATCAGCCGCCGCTGCTGCTTCTGACGGGTCATCGTCATTCTTATGCTTGTGCAGAAATCGCGCGATTTGCCCCCTGAGAGCGGAAGTGTTCAAAAGCTCGCCCATGGTGCCGGCATTGTCGAATAGCTCTCTTTGCAGCTTAGTCGGCAAGGTATTCCATTGCATGATCAACGCGGCCCCAAGGCATCGCAAGATGCGCTCCTCTTCGTCTGCAAGGGTTTCGTCGAATGATCGGTCCTGTTCGGCGTGCACGGTGTTTTGATAGTTATCTGCAAGCCACTGCTCGTTATCTGCAAGCAACGCGAATTTCTGTTTGAGTTTTTGAAAATCGCGTTTTTGCTCCGAACCGGTTGATGTGTTTGCCAACTCGCCATATTCGGTGGCTTTGGCACGATATTGCGTGGGTTTAAACATGCGGGTTTCCTTCCTCAGGCTGTTGGCACCCTGTGTGGAGCAATTTGATCGTCGATTGGAGAATGTATTTTTTCATGTGGGGACGATGTGCCCAAATAGCGAGCCCAGGCGCAGGATGTTTCCAGCGCGAAATCAAAAATGCGAGTTTCGCTTTTTCTGCCGAAGTGAGCAGTTTTGCTCAGACGCCCCAATGTGAAGCATCTACGAATGTCGAAATCGGCGTTGCCGTGCGCGCTTGCGCACTGCGCGCCCCGTTTGATCGAAGGGCCAAAAGCCATGCAAGTTCCATCAATTCTGCAGGGCGAGTTGCGGACTCGTCTCCTTCAAGGAATGGTCATCGGCGCGGTGGCGTCGATGGTCATCGGATTTTCTTGGGGCGGTTGGGTGACCGGCGGAACCGCGAACAAGCTTGCGGCTGACCGGGCTGACGCCGCCGTCGTGACGGTCCTCACACCGATCTGCGTCGCGAAATTCCTGCAGGACGGCGATGCGAAAGCAAATCTGGTAGTCCTGCAAAAGATCTCTTCCAATTGGGAACAGGGCCAGTACTTGGAGAAGGGTGGCTGGGCGACACGGCCGGGGGCTACCTCTTCCGACTACGAGCTGGCCAGGGCGTGTGCAGCGAAATTGGTCGAAGCCAAAGCTGCATCTCAGTGAGCTCCATTGCGCACGGCGGTGCCGACCGTAGTGGCGATGTAGCGTTAGCTGACGATATTGAGCAGCTTGTGTGGCGTAGGCCTGGTCTGACCGAACTAGCCCTCGCCAAATATATGTTCGGTCGCATGGGTTATCAGCAGCAGGTCAATTCGACCTGTCGGCACCTCTTCAAAGAAGGCCGCGTTGAACGGCATGGGACCGGCGGTCCCGGCCATCCGTTCACGTATTACCCAGGAAAGGTCAGCCGTCGAGGCCAGGAGACTAGTTCTAGGCTCTAGATGCAAAGAAACCGGCTCACTTCCTGGTTTGGTAAGTCGCAGCAGGCAACGCAAATGAACCGACTTTTCGTGCTGACCGCCCTACCTCTGTTTCTCGGCTTACATGCTTCATACGCGCAAACCTCGTTGCACACGCAACGAGTGGATGAACAAATCGATGAGACGTCATGTGCTTCCGCTGACTGGCTTTCACGGACAGCTCAATTCGCAGAATCGACCCAGCGTGACGTTCGCGACGCTGTTTCCATTGCGATTGAGACATGCGGTGATAGTGCGCGACTGAGTGGCAACTACGTCATTGCAATGAAATGGTGGCGCAGAGCCGCCGATAGAGGAAACGCGGCTGCCCAAATGAAGTTGGCAGGCCTTTATGAGGGCCGCGGCGGCATCCCGGCAGATTATACTCAAGCCTACAAATGGTATGACATTGCCGCCGCGATCATTGGTGCAAAAATAGATGCGCTTCCTGTTGCAGCAAGTCACAACGGGGAAAAGGATAATTCAGATCAACTATGGTATCGCGATCAGGTCGCCAAACACATGACGGCCTCACAAATCGCCGAAGCCCAGAGGTTAGCCCGGGAATGGAAGCCTCAATAGGACCAGCAACCTGGTTCTTCCAGCTTCCGACGTCGGCGCTTCATCGACTCCTCGCGTCCGCGGTGCGGCACCACTTTTCCACGCTTCGTCCATAGCCATTTCGCGTGGGACGCTACGGCGGGACGGAGGACGTCGGATTGGAGCCGCGAGGCAAAACTTCCGGGAGGGATTTGAATGGGCCCACCGGGATGCTGACGTGATCGCCAGCTTCCCGATGGAGGTGATTACTTCTGTTGGGCGCTTTTAGTATTCGCCGTTTTCGAATGCTCGTTCGCGTTCTGCGCGTGCTGCTGGGCTTGGCTTGAATGCTCCTTACCTTTGACGTGGTCATTCTTGCCATGAGCTTCGGCTGCGGCACGATGGGACTTTGCAGCGGACTCGTGAATTTCCGCCGCCTTGTTGTGTGCGTCTTTCATGTTGTTTTCTCATGTTGGCCGACAAATTGCGGCTGTGCGCAGAGGCGACCTCAATAGTGGCCGAACAGAGTGCCAACCTTGTTTTAATCGAGAGGGCGCGGCCTATGCTGCAATTTAAATTTTCGACGCGTCCTTGTGCTTTGGTCTCGGTACCACAAATGCGTATCAACGGCTAGGCAACCGCTCGCCGGAGAGCTGCCTACAAAACGGCGACACGCCGAAATCGCCGCTTCCGTACAGGCGGCGTTGGTGTCATCGGCTGACATATTCTAAATCTAAAAATTTATCTCTGCTTGCATTGTGGATGCCGCCGGCACCCGCAGGCCGGCTTCGCGCGCGACCTTGGTTGCGAGCGTAAAAGAGCGTTTTCTCAAAGGAGAATACCAATGAGTGACGAAAACCTCACTGTCCGTTTCGAGGTCAAGGACTTCAACGCCTGGCGTACGAGTTACAATGGCCACGAGAAGGATCGCACGACTGCCGGCATTACGAACAGCAGGGTTTTTCGCAGCGCCGACGATCAAAATGACGTGGTGTTCCTTGCCGGTGTCGCCGACATATCGAGGGCCCGCGCTTGGTTGGGTTCAAATGATATGAAGACGGTCTTCGAGAAGAGCGGCGTGGTCGGCTCGCCTAACATCCGCTTCGCAGCGTAGGTCTCAGCCGAATGGACTGTAGAACGCCTCCCGCGGCTTGACCGGGCGAGGCGTTCCACGACGCTGGGTGCGCATCGCGAGATATCCATGAAATTTCGACCGCTGCATGATCAAATCGTGATCAAGCGTGTCGCTTCATCGACCCGCCGCGTCCGTCGTGCCTGGGGCGGCACCACGCTTCGAGTCATTTCGCGTGCGACGCTATCTCGGTTCGTTGCTCGCGTCGTTCTTCCTAATCTCAGGCTTGTCGTACAAGACGACGTTCAACAGGGAGCTGCGGATTTCTAATTTACCGTTGTATTCGATATAGCCCAATTTACGAAACTTGTTCATGAAAAAGCTCACGCGCGATCGGGTCGTGCCAATCATCTCCGCTAGGGTTTCCTGACTAAACTTTCCGATGATCGGTTCGACCGTAACTTCTTTGCCGAAATTCGCCAGAAGCAGGAGCACCCGCGCCAGCCGTTTCTCGCTGGAATTGAATAACTGATCGATTAGGTCCTCTTCGATTCGACTGTTCCGATTCAACAGATCCGCCATGAACAATTCGGAAAATTCCGGCCGCTCGTGCAATATAGCAATCATTGCCGCCTTGTTGATGCGCGTAATCAGGGATTGATCGATCGCCGTTGCTGTTGTGACGCGCAGCGGATGACCGTTAAGACACCCTTCGCCAAAAAAGTGCCTCGGTTCCAGGATTCCGACGACTGCTTCCTTGCCGCGCTCAGAAACGACGGTGAGCTTGATCCTGCCCTTCTGGATGTAAAAAACCGCGTCAGCGAGGTCACCCTGTGAAAAAACAATCTGATCCTTCTGATATATTGATATTGCTTTTCCATCGCCAACTTTGGCGAGAAACATCTTTGGATCGAACGCCGTCTTCTTCCTTGTCACAAAGGAGTCCTTCACCGACGAAGTCAGTCAGGCAAAGCATTAGCATCCCAGTGGCAAAAATAATATCCGGCCAGCGTCGTGCTGACGCTCTTTGCCCCGTAAATCACTCATTCAAGGCCAATCGCGGGCCTCAGGCGGCCGATCCTCCGGCGCTCAGAGTGAGCTATTTGATACAGATATGGGAAACTACTCGGCTCAACGTCACCGGGTGTCGGGTACTTTAGCGTGCAAACTCACTCCAGTGGAATACAGAGGCATACGATATACCATCCGCGCTCGGATCGAACGAGGACAATGGTCCGTGGCCATTCACCCTGCCGGCGTTGAAAAGGTCGGGAAGATCATGACCGGACCACGTGAAAGGGCGGAACTGCAGGCTTATGGCTTAATAAACAGATGGCTAGAAAAAAACCCGGCGCCCGAGCGCTAAAGGTCCACCGAAATTCAAACTACGGCGCTACCGAAAAAGCAAAAGGGCACTAATCCGGCGCCACGCAATCTTCGACTCTTTTACACAAGCTCTTGATCGCCTTCAACGGCGCGACCTTTGCCGCCGCTCGGCTGGCAAAAGCCGCGGAATGAGCAACTTTGCACAGCCTTCGCCTTGCAATAGGCTTTCACCACTAAAGCGACTGTTCTTCTGCACTCCGCGATAGCAGCTTATCACGTTGATTACTTCGCAGGTGGGCGAAAGGGGGAGTGCGTGAGAATTCGTGGCTGACCGTTCGTCGCGGGGATCGAGTTGGTTGCTATAATGACGGTCAGGCATGGAACCGTTGAACTATCGAGAGTGCCGCCCCCCATGGACTGGTCTCGCTCAACGAGCAACCGCTGATCGACATCGATGGTGCGCAAACGCTGGCCAAAGGGATCGTGGATACGATCCGGGATTCCTTCTCGTCCTCGAGGCAGACATCGACCTGTCGAAGTGCCACAATGGAATCCTTACACGATTGAGATTGCAATGCTGCAGAGAGGCGAGGTCCGCGGGTACGACTTCAATCGGATGATCTTTGAGTTCACGATGCTCAATCAGGGCAAGGTAATTCTGTGCGCGATCAGCACTGCGGCAATGGACGATCTTGACGGTAGGCGTGACGTCAAGCCTGACCAGCGGGCTGATCAATTTATCCGGCTGCGCGAAGTAATTGAGGAGCGGACATCGCGTAAGTTCTTCGAAGAGCAGGCTCAGGCTGATCGACCCGTGGTGTTGCGCTCCATCGATTTCCGTTAGATTAAGACGTCAGAATCCCTTATCGCGAATTTTCTGCTGGCGTCGCCGCGGCTTCTGGCCCCGAAAATGGGCGACGGTGCCGGCAGCAAAGAAACCGCTTTTTCGCCCGCAGATATCTCAATCCGGCATTGTGCTTTACGTTCCGACACCCCAAGTGTTTAGACACTGGCAAGCAACGGCTTGTCCGAGAGCTGCCCGAAAATCGGCGACGTACCGAAGTCCCCGGTCCCCATATTGGTAGCCCTGGTGCCGTCGGTCGGCACAATGACACTCCAAATAGGGTTTGGTTCGCGAGCGGGCGCCATGAACGCCTGCGTCTCGCCGAGAGGCGAAGCTATGCAAGTTCGAGCGCCACAATGGCCGTCCCTTATTATATCAGTGAAAACAAATCCGACATGCGCGGTATCAAACACGGCTGGTACGCGATTGGGAGCGGCGCCCTTTCTTCCGGACCTTTTCCGAGTTTCGAGGAGTGCATCAGGAAAATAGATCAGCCGGCGAACCGGACGATGGCGTCTAAGTCGCAACGAGGGCCGAACTAAACACTTTTCTACGGGCATCTGGCGTTAAGGGCGGCGTCAGGAGGTTTACCTAAAACCCGCCCTCCAAAGGACAAGTGCCATGACCGAAACCACTACTGCCGCCGCCAAAGCCAAGACTACTGAGCGCGCCGCCTCATCGTTTACCCCGCCTGACCACGGCATGCCGAAATTCGACATACCAAAATTCAACCTGCCGAATGTGGAAATGCCAGCGGCATTTCGTGAGATGGCCGAAAAGGGCGTCGAGCAAACCAGGGACACCTACGCGAAGGCCAAGGTGGCCAGCGAGGAAGCGGCCGACTTGCTCGAAAATACCTACGAGGCTGCTATCAAGCGTGCCACCGACTACAATCGCAAGCTTTTCGCGATTGCCCGCACCAACACGCGAACCGCCTTTGACTCCATCCAAGAGCTGTTGGGTGCGAAGTCCCCGTCGGAGCTTATCGAGCTGTCGACCGCGCAGATGCGTAAGCAATTCGAGCTCGTGTCCACGCAGAATAAGGAACTTTGCGCGCTCGCTCAGCAGATGGCGACTGAGACTGCTAGCACACTGAAGACTGGCGTTTCCAAGGCATTCAATAAGGCCAATTGATCGTAAAGGTCCCCGATATCGGACCGATAACGAAGCACCTTCGAAATAACGATTAGCCTTACAAATCCGCCAGACTTTTTGAGGAAACCGCAGGAGAACACCCGTGAAATTCCGCCCACTGCACGATCGTGTTGTTGTCGAGCGTCTTGATCCCGAAGCGAAGTCCGCCGGCGGCATCATTATCCCCGACACCGCGAAGGAAAAGCCCTCGCAAGGCGAGATCATCGCCGTCGGCCCGGGCGGCCGCGACGAGAGCGGCAAACTGATCCCGATCGACCTGAAGGTCGGCGACCGCGTGTTGTTCGGAAAATGGTCCGGAACCGAAGTCAAACTCGACGGCGTCGATTACTTGATCATGAAGGAGAGCGACATCATGGGCGTACTCCAGGAAACGGTTGCCAAGAAGAAGGCCGCCTAAGCATTCCTACGCTGAAACAGAAATTTACGGAGAAGCAAAATGTCTGCCAAGGAAGTTAGATTTTCGGTTGATGCGCGCGACCGAATGTTGCGCGGTATCGACATACTCAACCATGCGGTGAAGGTCACACTCGGCCCGAAGGGTCGCAATGTGGTGCTCGACAAGTCTTACGGGGCGCCCCGCATCACCAAGGACGGCGTTACCGTCGCAAAAGAGATCGAGCTCGAGGACAAGTTCGAGAACATGGGCGCGCAGATGGTCCGCGAGGTCGCCTCGAAATCATCTGACTACGCCGGTGACGGCACAACGACCGCCACAGTTCTTGCGCATGCGATCGTACGGGAAGGCGCCAAGGCCGTGGCCGCCGGCATGAACCCGATGGATCTCAAGCGCGGCATCGATCTTGCGGTCGAAGCAGTGGTGGAGGACCTGAAAAAGAATTCGAAGAAGGTTACATCGAATGAAGAAATCGCCCAGGTCGGTACGATTTCCGCCAATGGCGATTCCGAAATCGGCAAGTTCCTCGCCGATGCCATGAAGAAAGTCGGCAACGAGGGCGTCATCACGGTCGAAGAGGCCAAGAGCCTCGAAACCGAATTGGACGTCGTCGAAGGCATGCAATTCGATCGCGGTTATATTTCTCCCTATTTCATCACCAACGCCGAAAAGATGCGCGTAGAGATGGACGACCCTTATCTCCTGATCTACGAAAAAAAGCTCTCGGGCTTGCAGGAATTGTTGCCGCTACTCGAGGCGGTGGTGCAGACCTCGAAGCCGCTCGTCATCGTCGCCGAAGACATTGAGGGCGAGGCTTTGGCTACGCTCGTCGTCAACAAGCTGCGCGGTGGCCTCAAGGTTGCCGCGGTGAAAGCACCCGGCTTCGGTGATCGCCGCAAGGCCATGCTTGAAGACATCGCGATTCTTACCGGCGGTCAGGTGATCAGCGAGGATCTTGGCATTAAACTCGACAAGGTCACGGTGAATATGCTCGGCCGCGCCAAGAAGGTGACGATCGAGAAGGAGAACACCACGATTATCGACGGCGCCGGCAAGAAGTCCGCCATCGAAGCGCGCGTTGGCCAGATCAAGGCGCAGATCGAGGAGACCACCTCGGATTACGACAGTGAGAAGCTTCAGGAGCGTCTCGCCAAGCTTGCGGGCGGCGTCGCGGTGATCCGCGTCGGCGGTGCGACCGAGGTCGAGGTCAAAGAGCGCAAGGACCGTGTGGATGATGCCATGCACGCGACCCGCGCAGCAGTTGAGGAAGGCATTCTTCCCGGTGGCGGTGTTGCTCTCCTGCGCGCCGGCGAGGTGCTCAAGAAGGTGCGCACGCACAACGACGACCAGAAGACCGGTGTCGAGATCGTCCGCAAGGCGCTCTCCGCTCCGGCCCGCCAGATCGCGTCCAATGCCGGCGAAGACGGCTCCGTGATCGTCGGCAAGATCCTTGAGAAGGATCAGTACGCCTACGGTTTCGACGCCCAGAACGGCGAGTATGTAAACCTCGTCACCAAGGGCATCATTGACCCGACCAAGGTTGTTCGGGCGGCGCTTCAGAATGCCGCGTCGATCGCCGGGCTACTAATCACCACGGAAGCCATGGTCGCCGAAAGGCCGAAGAAGGACAGTGGAGTCCCGGCTATGCCTGGCGGTGGCATGGGCGGCATGGACTACTAAATCCACCCTCGACTGAAACGACGAAAGCCCGGATTTCGTCCGGGCTTTTTTCTTGGGTCCCCTCGCGGCTCGGTTCCTTTCCCGGCACGTGATGTTGGGTAGTCCTGGCCGGCGCTAAAGTGTCTTCGCGATCCTGGAATGTGCGAGTCACTTCCGACGGCGGGATCACTTCGCCACGTTCGCTTTTCTCAACGCTTTCGGAGGGAAGCCGACCTGCCGCTCACATCGGGTTTCCGTAGCAATTGAGCCTAAACGGTCATCGGCGCTGCAATAGACACCCCCGCTAGCGAGCCCTAAGGTCGCCTAGAGTCGGGTTTTCCCCGAGGAGCAGTTTGCATGGCCGAAGAGCGCCTTCAAAGGCGGCTCGCAGCAATACTGTCAGCCGATGTGGTGGGCTACTCACGCCTCATGGGTATCGATGAGGCGGGAACGCTGTCCCGGCTGAATGCTCTAAGGCGTGGTCTGATCGATCCGACGATTGCCACTCATTCCGGCCGCGTCGTCAAGCTCATGGGTGACGGCGCGCTGGTAGAATTCGCGAGCGCCGTCAACGCCGTCACTTGCGCCGTTGAAATCCAGCGACAGTTGCGGGAGCGCCAAGCCACCGACTTCGAAGTTGATCCGCTCCGCTTCCGCATCGGGATCCACGTCGGCGATATCATCATCGAGGGCGAGGATATCCTTGGCGACGGCGTCAACATCGCGGCGCGGATCGAAGGCGTCGCCGAATTTGGCGGCATTTCGATCTCCGAAGACACATGGCGGCAAGTGCAAGGCAAGGTGGCGGTCAATTTCGTCGATGCCGGTGAGCACAGCCTGAAGAACATCGCGCGTCCGGTTCGCGTCTATCGGGCTGAATTCGACAGGCAAAGCACCGCCGAGCCGGCCGCACCAACATTGCCATTGCCCGACAAGCCATCCATCGCTGTGCTGGCGTTCCAGAACATGAGCGGCGACCCCGAGCAGGAATATTTCGCCGACGGCATCGTTGACGACATCATTACCGGGCTAGCGCGAATCAACTGGCTTTTCGTGATCGCGCGCAATTCGAGCTTCGTATACAAGGGCAAGGCGATTGACGTTCGCCAGGTAGGGCGCGAACTTGGCGTGCGATATGTCTTGGAAGGCGGCGTTCGGAAGGCCGGAAACCGAGTCCGCATCACCACGCAATTGCTCGAGGCTGAAACCGGCGCGCATCTCTGGGCTGATCGATATGACGGTGAACTGCAGGATATCTTCGACTTTCAAGACCGGATCACAGAGGCTATCGTTGGCGTCATCGAGCCCAATATTCGGCGCGCGGAGATCGAACGCGCGCGGCGCAAGCGGCCGGACAGTCTCGGCGCCTACGACCTTTACCTTCGCGCCCTACCGCACTTCGCGTCCGACATGCCGGAGGACGCCAAAATCGGTATGGAATTTCTCGAAGAGGCGCTGAAGATTGATGCAAATTACGCCCCCGCTCATGCTTATCTGGCGTGGGGGTTGGAAATGCGGGTTGTACGGGGCGGTTTTAATGTGGCCGACGCTGAAGCCGGCGCACGCCACGCGCGGGCGGCACTAGATCACGGGGGCGATGACGCCACGGCGCTCGGAATTGCGAGCTTCGTTATTCTCCACCTAGGCCATGATTTTGTAGCAGCGTCGGGTGCGATCGCCCGCGCTCTCTCGTTGAATGGTTCTTGCGCGATCGCGCTTTATTTCGGCGCGCACATTCATTCCTTGAGCGGCGATCCGACGAAGGCCGAGAACTATGCGTTGCGAGCGTTGCGGCTGAGTCCGTTCGATCCGTTGTGCTTCGTTGCTCATTTCGCACTAGGCAATGTCCGCTTTCGAGAGCGGCGTTACGACGACGCGGCCTCATCCTACGCCGATGGAGTGCGGGCCAATCCGCGCTTTAGCACGCTCTACGCCTTGCAAGCAGCGGCTCTGGGGATGGCTGGCCGCATCGATGCGACGAAGCCGATCTCTCGGCGGCTGCTCGAACTGGAGCCGACCTTTCGGATCGAGCCGTTTATGGCCTTCATAAGCGCATTTGCCGCGCCGGAGATTGTGAACAATTGGCCCGCTGCTATGCGGAAGGCCGGCCTCCCCGAGTAGAACGAGTAGCCCGTGCTGCTTGACGAGATCGTCGCGCGCTGACGAGCGTCGGGCGAACGGCGACTTCCCCCCGTGGTCCCCAAAGCGTCTCGTCGGCACGGTGTCTGCTTTCGAGAAACTGGGATTGGGCGGGATGACCGTAATTTGCGCGAAGCGAACCGTCGTGAGTCATCTGGCAATGTTCGCTTCTGGCCCATTTCGACGTTCGCGACGCCGCAACATTGTGTCTGAAATTGAGGGATGAACGGACGTAACGCGGACATCGCGTTTCGGCGGCGATTGACCCGAAGGCGACATCACGAGCCGCGCATACCGCCCCAACATCCCGTGTGCTAAATGCGATTAAAAGCCCCCCAAAACGATGCGGCGATGCAAATCCGGGGCGAAGCGCTTGTTGAGCCAAGGTGGCTGGGCTGCAGCAGTCGCACCAAACCGGGCTCTGACCTTCAATTCAACTCAGCCATCGCCCTGAGGCCTCGTGCTCACGCAAATTGGCTGTGCCGCCCGGCACTGACGCCATGTTCTCGTCACGTACGTTGGTGGGGTCAGTTACAATCGGAGCAGCCAGTCTCGGCCGCTTTCACCGAGAAGTCTTCGATAGCAAAATCCTGCCAATGCACCGACAGCGCCAATTGGCAGACACAAAATATCATGCAGACGCGTTTCGATGCACCTCGCTTTCGTCTTGCTGGACAGCAAGAAAAGCGCAACGATACATGCCAGTTTGGGAGTCATCTGAGAAATCCGGATAAGAAGCCTTTTCGCATATAAGGACGATGCTTCCATGATTATCCCGATTACCGGCAGGCAATTGACCTTACCGGAAGGTCCGATATTCAATCTACAGAGGGCGGATCATTCTGATCACATAATAGGACAGTTTCGTTCCTGGGCCGGATATAAAAACCTTGGCGCAGATAGGGCAACTGACGGCCTCGTGCACTTTCAGCATGTTCTGAGCTTTGCCGGATCCGAGACAGCGGGCCGGACGGGCATACATGCCCATTTCGCCCACGCCCATATCGTTATACCGACCTCCGGCCGCGGTGTGTTTTCTTATGATGGTGTGGTCACGGACGCCGAACCGGGCAGCATTATCGTCCAGCACGGCGGCACCATCCATGACCAGTTTGAGTATACTTATGTGGCGGCTTCAGATGCGGAAAATCGCAAAACTTCGCTGACCGTCGAGCCCGTCTCTACTGGCGCCCAACAGAGTTCCTTTGGATTTCTGGAATTTTTTGTGCCGCTAAATTTTGCCAATGTTGAAATCATTCCTCCGAAGGAGGTGACGGAGGCCGATCAACGTACGGCATGGGATCATCCCTATCATGCAGCGGGTGCGAACTTTCGCATTCAGCACGCAAATTCACCGGATGCCGCTTATAGTCCTGTCGTAGGGCGAGAGGATCTTGAAGCTCGGGACGCCCAAACCTGGGAGCCAACCGGGGGATTGGTTGCAACTTGGATTATTCGCCCAGCCTCCAAGACCCATCCAAAAAATCTTCCTATCAACCTTGGTATCCCCAGAGAGAAAGGCGGGATTGATGTGCTTTATATGATAAACGGCTCGGCGGAGTTTACTCGCAATGACGGCCAAAGAATTATCTTGAAGGCTGGCGATACCTTGACCCATAGCCGGGGATTAGTTGGCGCTCCAATTGGCTATTCGAATGAAATGCGGCTGATACGCTTTTCTGTAGCCGCCAAAGCCGCGCTTTTGAGGGAGCGGACGCCGGAAGAAATTAAGCAACTTCAAGATTTGGGCCCTCGCATCATTACCCACAAGGAAGTTCGGCCGATCGGCGATGCGCGCCCGATCAATTTTCTGCGGGAAGATCGCATCATGTCGCTAAGATCTGTCGTGGGGTAAATGGCAGTTCAGGAGACGCGAGCGACTTTGCCGGGATTCACCTAACGATTTTCACATTGGTCCTGCGCAGCCGCATCGCGAGAATCCGGCCAAGCGCGAAGAGCAGTTCGCGCGCGAGGTCCGGACTGCTCTGCTCGAATGCGGTGAACTGGTCCGGAGTCATCGCCGCAACCTCGCAATCGTCCACCGCCCATGCACCAGCCGACCGGGGTCCGCCGTCGAAAAACGCGAGCTCTCCCAGCACCGACCCCGCCCCGACCAGAGCCATACGCCCCATGCTGAGCCCGTCGCCTGAGTGGATAATGACCTCGAGCTGGCCATGGAGCACAAAGTAGAGCGTCCGATTAGGCTCCCCGTGCCGAATCAGCGCATCGCCGGCCATCACCCTGCGGATGCTCGTAAATCCGAACAGCTGTTTCCAGTCCTCGTCGCGCCAGTTGGGTAGCTGAAGCGCCTCGGCCGCCGTCGCAAAAGAACCGCCCGCACGAAGGCTTGCAATGGCGGCTTCGAGGTCCTTTGAAGGGATAGCGTCTGTCGGCATACCGAAGGTCATTCTAGCGAGGAAGTAACAACCTACTGCAAGATGGCTTGTCTTATCCAATTCTCAGTTTCGCCGCTAAAGTATTCTGCCCCATGGTAACTGACGTTTGCCGGCCCCAAGCGCTCACAAGGGCAGTTCGATGAACAATTACTTGCTTCTAGGAGCCTGCTTCCTTCTAGGAATCCTCTTGCGCCGTTTGGGGCGATTGCCGGATAACGCAGCCGCGTGCGCTGAACGGGTTCGTCGTTAATATTTCGCTTCCGGCGCTGACTTTGACCTACGTGCACGGTTTGAAACTTCATACGGGCCTGATCCTGCCCGCTTTGATGGCCTGGCTGATGTTTGGGATCGGATGCGGTTTCTTTTGGCTGGCCGCGAAGACGCTTGGTTTTTCACGCGCTACAACCGGGGGGTTAACACTGACAGGCGGGCTAGCGAACACCTCGTTCGTTGGCCTGCCGATGATCGAGACGTTTTATGGCCGAGATTTTCTCGGCCTCGGAATATTGATCGACCAGCTGGGGTCATATTTCGTGCTCTCAACCCTCGGCATCCTGGTGGCCTCACTCTACTCCTCCGGCCACAGCATTAGTGCGAAGGCGGTGATCCGAAAGATAGTCCTGTTTACGCCCTTTCAGGCGTTCGTTCTTGCGCTGCTGCTAATGCCGTTCGAATACCCGATCTGGCTCGACGATCTATTTCGGCGCTTGGGCGCTACGCTAATTCCGATTGCGCTCGTCTCGGTCGGGTACCAGCTTCAACTAAGCCATGTGCGGGGTAAGGCTTCTGCGCTGACCGTCGGACTTGTTTTCAAGCTCGTGGTCGGCCCCGCGCTGATTCTACTGCTATTTGCGCCCATGCTGCGGTCCGACTGGCAGGTGCTCAGCGTGACGGTGTTCGAGGCCGCGATGGGGCCGATGATTGGGGCAAGCATCGTCGCCATGGATCACGAACTTGATCCGCCGCTAGTCACGCTGATGGTCGGCGTGGGTATTCCGCTTTCATTCCTAACGCTCCCCGCGTGGTGGTATTTGCTGAGTTTACTCTGACCGCTGTTAGCCGTTAGCGTCGGGTTTTGAATGTCCGCTGTTCGGTCGCTAACGGGGGAATAGCGGACATGGGAAATTTATGAGTACACGGCCTAATCACGGTACCGTTGGTTTTGGAGCTTCGGAGAATTCCTTGAAACGATAGCCAACGCCATACAGGGTCTCGATCATATCGAAGTCGACATCGCTAGCCTTGAATTTCTTGCGTACCCGCTTAACGTGGCTGTCGATGGTACGGTCGTCGACATACACTTGGTCGTCGTATGCAGCATCCATCAAGGCGTTGCGGCTCTTTACGATCCCGGGCCAACTCGCCAGCGCCTGCAGGATGAGAAATTCGGTGACGGTGAGCGCGACCGGCGCGTTTTTCCAAGTGCAGGTGTGGCGCGCCGGGTCGATGCGCAGTAGTCCACGCTCCAAAACTTCGCTCTGGGCATCATTCGGCGTGGCGCTGTCCTTGGGCGTAGCGCGGCGTAGTACGGCCTTGACCCGCTCGACAAGAAGACGCTGCGAAAACGGCTTACGGATGAAATCGTCGGCGCCTATTTTGAGGCCGAACAGTTCGTCGATTTGTTCATCCTTCGAGGTGAGAAAGATCACCGGCAGGTCGGATTTTTGGCGCAACCTGCGCAGCGTCTCCATCCCGTCCATGCGGGGCATCTTGATGTCCAGGATGGCAAGGTCGGGTAGGGTGGTCTTGAAGCCCTCGAGCGCGGAGACGCCATCGGTATAGGTCGTGATGCGGTAGCCTTCAAACTCGAGGGCGATCGACACCGAGGTCAGGATATTGTGGTCGTCGTCGACGAGAGCGATTGTCTGCATGTCGGCCTCATAAATCGGCCACCGCTTGACTAGCCCGGCCCCACTGGCCTTTGAACGCGCCCGAAGGGGCGGAAGTGTGACCGGATACGATGTATAAGCGTCAGCTGATGAGAATTAGGCATTGGTAACAACTTTAATCTTGATAGTGGGGGGAGTATTACTTGCGGCCTTGGCCGTAATATATCTCTCCGTGGTTCGACGGAGGCGGCGCAGACCATAAAAGAAGGCGTCGGAAGCGTGTCCGATCCCGTCGAAACCACTCCCACGCCGCGCGATCCGAATGCTCCTTTGGCAGAGCAAATCGAGGCTAGTTTCGAAGCGAGGCGGAAGGAGCTTGGTGTTGCAGACGAACTCAAAGATATTCCCGGAGTCACCACGTTGATGCTGGTGGCGTTCGGCGAGCGAGGCATCAAGACAATCGACGATCTGGCGGGTTGCGTTACGGATGATCTCTGTGGCTGGATCGAGGACACGTCTGGAACGCTGACCAGACACGAAGGCATCCTTCACCGATTTAACGTCTCGCGTGGAGAGTGTGACGCGATGATCCTGTATGCTCGCATCAAGGCTGGATGGATTTGATCTCGGCTCTCAGAGCTGGTTATTGTGCATTCGCCATGCCCCGCTTTTACGAACCCGATCTTGGCACTGAGCTCGATAGCCCGTTCGCGCGGGACGCAGCTAATAAGCTCGTCCGACGAAGCTATTGGTTAGACATGAATGATCGCACCCTCGTTATGGTGATGACGAATGGAATTGGCGCGCATCTAACTAACGATGAGAAGAGAGCGCATCTGACCGATTTGAAACGCGACCATCTAATTGATCAAGTAGTGTATTCAGGAGATTTTGCCACCTGAGAATGAGTAAGTGTTGTTATGACAGCGCAATGGCATTTCTGCCACAAACTCTTCAAATGTCACACAGTAGTACAGATTAGCGCGAATTAATGACCGCTTCGCGCTATGTGCTCGCAGTTTGCCAACACTAAAAATGACTATTACTTTTCCATGGCGACTTTAGAGGCAACCGCACTGGCTAAGCCGCTCGATTTTGTGCGGTTCTCACTTATCCGTAGGGAGCGCCATCGAGCCGGTGCTGCTCCCACTTCCCGTCATTTTCCGGCATCGCGAGCCGTAATCGGACGTATGCATGCGTGCGCCGGGGTGACGAGCGGCAGCCGGTTGGCGGAGCAGCGGTTGCACGGAATTGTCGGATCGCAATAGTGATTCAACAATGCATTGCCGCCAACCGCCAGACAAAGACCGGCGAACGCGGCGAGTGCGGCCCGCTTTCGTTTGCCCAACCCGATCGCCGCGATCGGCCGTACCATCGCGATCAAGCCAATCAGCACGGCCGCTGCCCCGGCGATCATCACAGCGCGGGCAATGACAATCAGCCAATCCGGGTCCATCGCAAACCTCGCTCTTCGCGTTTGACGCTTTGACGTCGCTCAGAGATCGATCTGATAGGTGATCCACATTGTGCGCTTAGCGTGGCGGTCGTAAACGCCGCGGGCGCGGTAGTTATCGTCGGCGGTGAGCCAGCGGATCACCGTCCAGCCGCGCCGGCGAGCGAGCTCGGTCAGTGCCGTTATAAGACGGTCGGCAACCTGTCCGCCGCGAAACCCGGGATCGACGAAGAGGTCGTCGAGGAAGCCGGCAGTGCTTCCGTTGAGCGGGCGCGGCATGCTGCGGAAATGGGCGAGGCCGACGACACGGCCCTGGTGCGTCCTTGCGACCAACGCCTCGACACTGTGTGCGGGGTCATTGATCCAGCCCCAGACGCGATCCGCGATCTCATCGTTCATCGGCATCTTGTAGAAAGCGGCGTAGCCGTCATAGAGGCGCCGCCAGTCGGGCTTATCCGTCACCAGCGGCTCCCCGATCGTTATTTCGTCCATCGCGACCTCAAAGCTTTCGCTCAAGCTGGCAAGATCACCCGTCCGAAGCGAATGGACCAACGGACAACGCCGGCGGCAGCGTCACTTTATGAGGTGAAGCATCTTGCCGGATACGGCGAAGCATCTTCCCGGCGGCACTTGAACGCGGCCTGAATGGCAATCCCAACTTCGCTACCACCCGTGCTGCGCACCCACGGTGCGAGGCTCGGGACCGCCAACCGGCAAGACGACCCGAAAAATCGAGCCGCGCGGCTCCGCCGGCGAGACCGAAAGCTGACCGCCGTGACGCTCGATAATCATGCGGCAAATAGCCAGCCCCAATCCCATGCCCTGGGGCTTTGTCGTCACAAACGCATCGAAGATGGCTTGCGACTGTTTGGGATCAATTCCCGGTCCGGAATCTTCCACTGCCACGACGATGGCATTGCCGCGACGCGGCTCGGCTCTCACCTGCAGGATCCGGCGATCATCCTTGATGTCGTCCATCGCTTCGATGGCGTTGTGGATCAGGTTGATGAAGACTTCCTGCAATTGCCCGCGGTGGCCCATGATCGGCGGCAATCTGGGCTTGAGCTCGGCGCGCGACGTGATGCCGTGCTCCCGGAGCTCCTCGCGCAGCAACTCCAACACGCTTAGCGTCAACTCCTTCATGTCGACCGGTTCTTGTGCGCGATTGGCTTCGCCGAACAAGGCACGAATGTTGTCGAATACCTCGCTGGCGCGATGGCTGTTCGCGACCATCTTGTTCAAAGCGGACCGCGCCTCCTCGAAATTGGGTGGCTGGTGGCCGAGAAACCGCAGCGCGGCGTTGCCGTTCGAGGCGATGGCGGTCAGAGGCTGGCGGACTTCGTGTCCAATCGAGGCCACCATGGCCTCAAGGTTCATGATCTTGTTGTTGCGCTCGCGCTCGAGCAGTTCGAGCGATTTCGCCAGCTCGCGCGCGCGGTGCTTCTCGCTCTCGAGGAGCCGTGCATTCTCGATGGCGATGACCGCCTGGTTGGCGAACGTCTCGACGAATTCGATTTGCTTGTCGGAAAAGGGCGCGACGTCGGTGCGGGTCAGCGCGAACACGCCGATAGCGCGACCCTCGCGCAGCATTGGAACGCCGAGGTGAGTGCGATAGTTGCCGCGCGACTGATAGCCGGTGCCGGTGAATTCCTGGTCGGCCAGGACGTCGGGCAAGTGAACGGTCTTGCCGTCAACGAACACGCGTCCCGAAACGGTCCCGCGTCCCGGCGCAATCGGATTGTGCGCGGCAAATCGCTTGAATTCACTGGAATGTCCGGAGCTGGCGGCGAGCTTCAACACCGGGCCGTTCGGCAACCAAATGTTCGCCGCGTCAGCCCCGCAAAGGTGCAACGCCGACTCGACCAGCATGTTGAGGACGGTCTTCAAGTCGAACGTCGAGCCGCTGATGATCTTGAGGACCTCGGCGGTCGCGGCCTGCTGGTGCCGCGCTTCGGCCAATTCGCGCTTGAGCCGCGCCGCCGCCGTTTCCTTGCCGGCGACGGCGAGATTGCGACCGCCGGCGGCCTCCCGCCCAGGGCGCCGCCTGGGCGTTGCCGTCTTGCGTCGTCGCGCTTTAGCCATGTCTCCCGATTTGGAGCGCCCCACCATCGCCATCCCCCAGAGCATGATCCCGAAAAAGTGGAAACCGGTTTTCGGAAAAGATCATGCTCCGCCGCAAAATCTAGACCACGATCCGGTTCATCTTGATCGGATCATGGTCTAGGCTCAGGACAAGGCATCGTAGCGGGTAAATTCCGCAATCCCAAGCGGCATCAAACAAGTGACGTCCCTGCGAGTGACATGCCTACGAGTGACATCCCTAAATGCAAAGCCTGAGCGGACGCCTGGAGCGGCGTCCGCGCTTACGCCGGGGACTTGCGGCTGGCGTTCGAACTCAGACCGCGCAACGCCGGTAGTAGAGGCGGGCTTTGACCGGGTCGGCGATCGAGCTGAAGAGCGGATCGCAGCCGAGCGGAGGTCCTTTCGGCGTCGCGGAGAGCTTGGTCGCCGGCGACACGCTGTTCAACTGGGCCGCCGGCTTCGCCACCGACAACAATTGATCGCCCTTGTTGGTTCGATTGACAGAGACGACGACGGTCTGGTCGTTGCCCGCGCGCGGCGCGTCGATTGCGGCGACGCCGCCAACGATGGCGCAGCCAAGAACCGCGATGACGCTCGCTTGCTTGAGGCTGTAGGGAAACAGGCGGATCATGACGAGCTCCCGATTACCTAGTGGCGCGCCCGCAGTGCGCGGTTTGCGACCGATTTATCGTCGGCAATGACCCGCACCATGCGGCTCTTGCTGTTCTGGAGGCAGGACTGTTCGTAGTAAGGCCAGGCGCGCGTGCAGCTGCTGTCGATTTGGGCGATAGCTGCCGGGATCGGGGCGGCGCCTACGGTCGCAATGGCGAGGCTTGGAAGGTCGGCCTCACTTGCGGCGGCTGCCGGCTCCGGCGGAGGAACAAGGCCGACCAAGACGGCGGCGACGACAGCGGCGGCACTAACTGCGATGATGCTCTTGACCATAAGACCCCCCGTATTTGCTTTGGTCGCTGTTCACCCCACGCAGGTTCAACGAAGGCTCGGAGCAAAAATCTCTTCACGGACGATGGTCGCCGACATCCGCGTGCCCGGCGCTGCTGCGGGCTGTATGGCCACCCGTTCCTGGACCCGCGCTTGCGCCACGTGCTGGCCGCTCATCGGCAGCACCACGACCTTGGTGCCGACATGGGCGCGCTCGTAGAGGTCGGTGACGTCGGCGTTGAGCATGCGGATGCAGCCGCTCGACACGTGCGTGCCGATGCTCGACGGCTTGTTGGTGCCGTGGATGCGGTACACCGTGCCGCTCAGATACATGGCGCGGGCGCCGAGCGGGTTACCCGGACCGCCGGCCATAAAGCGCGGCAGATACGGCTGGCGTTGCAGCATGTCGGCCGGCGGGATCCAGTCCGGCCATTCCGACTTGCGCTCGATGCTCTTGACGCCCGACCAGGTAAAGCCCTCGCGGCCGACGCCGATGCCGTAGCGGATCGCCTTGCCGCCGCCGAGCACAAAATACAGGTACGTGTTCGGCGTATCGACGATGATCGTGCCAGGCGCTTCGGTTGTCTGGTAATAGACGATTTGGCGATGCAGACGGGCGGACACGGCTGCAGCTTCGTCGGCCGCCGCGCCGCCGTTACCAAAGGTAACTTCACGGCTGACCGAAATGGGATTTGGCTCACTCGCCATCGCGAGAACCTGAGCCTCGACGCTGGTGCTGGCGAGGAAAGCTCCGCCGCCCAGCACGGCGCACGCATAGGCGACGTTCTTGCCTGTCCGCTTCAAATTCATCTGACACTCCCGACCCCGTTAACCATTTCTTAACCGGAGCTAACGGGATCGCTTCAGTACGGTCCATTGAACGTTGGGTAGTGGCCGGTACCGGAAGTGATGAAGCATCCAATACGTTGGTACATGTGTGCTGGCCGCGAGGCGGGCCTGCGCAGCAGCAGCCCGACTTTCTGGTCACGGTCATGCTCAGGCGATGCTCGGGAGTCGCGCGCCGGACTGCGCTCGGCGGACTGCATCCGCCGGCGATCAACGCCGCCTGAAAGCCGATGAATTGTTCTATTGCTAAGGTTAGCGCCGCCTATACCGACGTATACGCGGCGCCCACCATCGTACAATGGAGTTGGACGGCGCCGGCGCTATACGTTGTCGTCATTAGGCCGATCCGGGCGGCGCCCCATCCCCCCCGACACCCCCGCCGACCGGTCCACAAGCCTAAGTTTGACGCAACGACTGTCAGAGCCCCAAGCGCACACCCGCTTGGGGTTCTCTTTTTTGCCCGCAAGGCTTTTTTTGCCCACAAGGCTTTTTCTTCGCCAATTCAATGGCCTGCGCCAATCGCCGATTTCGCGAGGAGGCGACCGATCCACTGGACAAGGGATACGGCCGGATGAATAATTGTTTTCAAGCAAGGCAGAGCGTTTTTCCGGCCCGACGTTTTGGCAATGTTCATCCGGTGCATGCCTTAGCAAAGCGATTGCCGCTTGCATCGAGGACGCTGGGCCGGAACGCGCTCGCACTTGCGGGATCGGGGGTAGCATGACCACGCGTCATCACGGGTCCGTTCGGACGCATCCGAACGGTCGGCAATGAGTGCACGGGACGAACCGCAACCGATCGTGTTCGTGATCGACGACGACCTTGCCGTGCGCGAGGGGCTGTCAAGCCTGTTCCGTTCCGTCGGCTTGCAGGTGAAAGCATTCGCCTCGGCATCGGAATTTCTGCAGAGCAAGATTCCGGACGGGCCGAGCTGCATGGTGCTTGATGTCAGGCTGCCGGGGCTGAGCGGGCTCGATTTCCAAAACGAATTGGCCAAGGCGAACATCCAGATCCCGATCGTTTTCATGACCGGTCATGGCGATATCCCGATGACGGTGCGGGCCATGAAAGCCGGCGCCGTGGAGTTTCTGCCCAAGCCATTTCGCGATCAGGACATGCTCGATGCGGTGCAAGCGGGCCTTGAGCAGAATCGCGACCGGCGAAAGCGCACCAGCGACAGCTCCAAGCTGAAGGCGAGTTTCGACTCGCTGACCGCGCGCGAGCAGGAAATCATGGGCCTGGTCACGGCCGGGCTGATGAACAAGCAGATCGCCGGCGAAGTCGGGATCAGCGAGGTCACCGTCAAACTCCACCGCGGCAACGTCATGCGCAAGATGGGCGCGAAATCGCTGGCCGATTTGGTGCGGATGGCCGATGCATTGGGGCTGCGCCGCAGCGACTCGTAGCCTATACATAAGTACAGTTCCTCAGGCCCTTACCGATATTCAAGACTTGCTCGCGTTCAGTGGCGCAACGCGCCGTCCTCGCTTCATCCCGCCTGCAGCAAGGTTCTCACATTGTCAAAAGCGCCAGTGATCTCCATTGTCGACGACGATGAATCGGTACGCGAGGCCACCGAAATTCTTGGTGCGCTCATTAGGCTATTCGGCTGCGACTTATTCATCGGCGGAGGAATATTTGCAGTCCGGCAAAGTCGACGGTTCGTCTTGCCTGATAACGGATTTGCGCATGCCCGGCATGAGCGGAGCCGACCTGCAGGATGCGCTGATTGCGGACGGCAACCGGACACCGGTTATCTTCATATCCGCGTCTCTCGATGAGCAGGTTCGCTTCCGCGTGTTGGACGCCGGCGCCTATGGTTTCCTGCACAAGCCGTTCGACGAACAGTCCCTGATCGATTGCCTGAACAGGGCACTCAATGGCGAGACGGCGGAGCAATAACCCCGATCATTGACCCATACCCGCGGGCTTTTTTGCAGTGCGGAACGGCATTTTCCCGGCCGGCCTGGCCGACCGCGGGCGGGCCTGACCCCACACCAAAGTACAGGTCATCCAACCGATTCCGCAATCAAGCGTTAACCAATGCATAATGGAGTTCCGCGCGGCCGGTCTGCTTATCGTCTATCAACAAAGGACGGGAGGCTGCCGTGAATTATTCCATATACAGCGCCGATCGCAGGACCCACTTAAAGATTGTCGCTGTTGGCTTGTGTGTGCGGCTTTGGTTGCGGCCGTCGGCGTATTTGCCCACACCAGCGACATCGACCTTGGCACCGCGCCGCTGGTCAAAGCCGGCCACTCGACCGCCGTCAGCGGTCATTTGCCGGCAATTCGCTAGTACAGGCGCCCGCCGCGGCGCCGCTGAAGGCCGCCGCGACAAGGGAAGGCCGGGTCGCGATGGCACTCGGCACGGTAACTAGGTCGGATGGTGTCATGTTCAAGAATATTCGCCGCATTTGGCCACTCGCAGACACAACGATAGAGACGTCGTGACCGCCGCCTGGATGGGGCTCATTGCGTACGGGCTGTTTCAGGCTCAGCGAATTGGCATTTTAGAGACGGTGAGGCACTTGCAGGATTCGCGGCTTCGGATTTGCCCGCCCGCCGACCGTCGCCTCTGATACCGTTCCCCGAAAAGCGCACGAGCCAGCGCAAAAGCCCGCATCGCATCCGATCGTGACGCCTAGGCCAGCACGCCGGCCTTCTTCGAGCCCCTCGGCGATCCGCTCGACGTCCTCTTTGCGCTTGAAGGGCTGGCGGCCGATATGCGCGGCAAACGAATAGTTCGGGTTGATCCCTTCAGCTCGCCCCACACGCGGCGCGCATCTTCAATCTCGCCGAGATGACCGAGAGCGGAGGTGAGTATGGCGCGGGAAAAATCGGTGTTGGGGACCAGGATAATCCGCTGCCGCAGCAAGGCGGCCGCCGTCTCATACTTGCCGGCCATCAGGTAGGCCAGGCCGAGGAAGTGAAGAAATTGAGCGCTCGTCGCCGGGTCGAGGCGCATCGCCTGCTCGATCTCCGGAATTGCCTCAAGCGGCTGTCCGGAGAAGGTGCGGATAGTGCCGCGAAGATTGTGCGCCAAAGCCAGGCTCGGGTTGAGCGCCAGCGCGGCGTCGATTTCGGCCTCTGGCGCGATCGAGATCCTTTTCGTATGACGCCGCCAACGCGGACACGCATCGCGCCAGCGGCTCGTTCGGGTCCTTTTCTATCGCCTGGCGGGCGTATTCCTTGGCGATCGGCAGCGAGCTGTCGGGATTTTCGGTCCAACGATTTTGGTAGTCGAACATGTAGCCAAAGCCCAGGCAGGCATAGGCCACAGAATAATTGGGATCGTGTTCCAGCGCCTGCTTGAAGTACTTGATCGCCTGTCCGAATGTTTCGAGGTTCTTTTCCTTGCCGAGCATGAATTCGCGGCCGCGCAGCACGCAATCATAGGCGGCGACATTGGACGTCTCGGTATCGGCAAGCCGCTCTTTCTCGGCCGGACTGAGCGTGATCTTGAGCGCGTCGACGATCCGCCGCGTGACGTCGTCCTGCACCTCGAAGATATCGGTCAGATCGCGGTCGTAGCGGTCGGCCCATAGATGCGCGCCGTTGGTCGCGTCGATGAGCTGCGCGGTGATGCGCACGCGCTTGCCGGCGCGGCGGATCGAGCCTTCCAGCACCGACTGCACGCCAAGCTCGCGGCCGACGGCGCGAATGTCGACCGAGCGGCCCTTATAGGCGAAGCTCGAATTGCGGGCGATCACCGTCAGGCCCGCGATCTTCGACAGATCGGTGATGATGTCTTCGCTGATGCCGTCGGAGAAATATTCCTGCTCCGGGATCGCCCGACATATTGGTGAACGGCAAAATGGCGATCGATGCGGTCGCCACATTGGGCAGAGGCTTGTCGGCCTTGGCTGCCTTGGGCTTGGCGACGTCGGGCGCCGCGGCCGGGTGCCATTTCCAGACGCGGATCGGCCGGTCGATATTCTTGACGCTGATGTCGCCGGCATCCTTGAACCGGACGTCGATGCGGTTGCCGATGCTTTCGTTGACGATGGAGGAAACGCAGATGCCGCCGGGCTCGGCCAGCGGCTCCAGGCGGGCGGCGATGTTGACGCCATCGCCGTAAATGTCGTCGCCCTCGATGATCACATCGCCGAGATTGATGCCGATCCGCAGCACGATCTTCGGCTGGCGTAAGCGCCTCATCGGGCAGGGTGCCGTCGGAGCGCTGCACCGAAACGGCGCAATTCACCGCGTCGACCACGCTGCCGAATTCGACAATGGTGCCGTCGCCGATCAGCTTGACGATGCGGCCGTTATGGGCGGCGACCGCCGGGTCGAAAACCGATTGCCGGTGCTGCTTCAGGGCGGACAGCGTGCCGGCCTCGTCGGCCCCCATCAGGCGCGAATAGCCGACCACATCGGCCGCGAGGATGGCCGCGAGCTTACGGTTGACGCGTTCTTCGGGCATGAATGCGCAAAGTCCTGACCCATGGGACCCACTGAACGTAGTGAGCCATTTTGAAAAATCCACGACCCCGGCTGCCGATTGCCGGCCGTGTGATGCCGCGCTTTCAGCCGTGCCGGGGCGGGAGAGCCTAAGCGCTTAGTCCCGTGACCAGAATTTTCGCCGACCCTGCCGGCGGGAAGCCCTGCCGCAAGCAGGCCTTCCATGGCGGCTAATCAACGACTTCCCGCCATCAGCGCCTGGACGCGATCCGCGCGCCTTGCGGCCTTTGCCTTCTATCAGGCCGTGCGGGCGCGCGGTTATTCTGTGGATAAGTTGTGCGCCATGCCCACGCTAGGCGTCCAAGTCCTCGCCGATAATCGTAAATTCTCGGTTCCACTGAGTCCCACTGGGCAGGACTGGCCGCGGGAAAGGGTTGGAGCAAAATGTCAGCATCGGGCGGCCGCAAGCCGGACGCTAACACGCTTTACATTGGCAAAGGCGTCACCATCAACGGCGCGGTCGTCGCGTGCAACACTTTGGTGGTCGATGGCGACCTCGAAGGCGACATTCACGTCGACAATTTGCTCGTCGGCGCGACCGGCGCCATCACCGGCAGAACCAAGGTTGCCCAGAACGCCGAAATTGCCGGCAAAGTTTTCGAGAAGATCGAGGTCAAGGGCCTACTCATCATGCGCGCCGGCGGCCGCCTCGAAGGCAATATCAGCTTCGGCACGCTGACGATGGAGCGGGGCGCCAGCATTACCGGCGACGTTTCATCCGTCGACTACCGCAACAACATGCGGTCCTCGTACCGAGCCAGTCAGCAGCCGCCGCCGCAGCCTTCGCAGTCTTCCACGCCGGTTCCGCAACAAGATGCCCGACCCGTCGCTGTCGCTGCGCCCGTGAAGCGGCTCGATCTGTCCTCGCTCGACGAAATGCCTGGCCCATTCGCTGCAACGGCGTGACGACGCGGCGTTGCCGCCGTGACGTCTAGGCCTTGATCAACTCGCGCAGCTTGTAGCGGATGATCTTGCCCGATCCGGTGCGCGGTATTTCTGCGATCGTTTGAACGATATGCGGCACCTTGTAGGCCGACAGATGCGTGCGGCAATGGGCAAGCAAGGCTTGGCCGTCGAACGTGCAGCCCGGCCGTGGCACGACAAAAAGCGCCGGCACTTCGCCGAGATGCTCGTGCCCGACCCCGACCACGGCGCAGTCGAGCACGGCGGCAAAGGTGTTCACCACCTCCTCGATCTCGGCGGGCGCGATGTTCTGGCCGCCGCGGATGATCAGCTCCTTGAGCCGGCCGGTGATGGTGACAAAGCCGTTGTCGTCGCTCTTGGCGAGATCGCCGGTGTGATACCAGCCGTTGCGCAGCGCGGCGCGGGTTTCCTCCGGTTTGTTGTGATAGCCGGGCATGACGCTCGGGCCGCGAACGATCAGCTCGCCCTCCTGGTTTGGCGCAACGTCGTCGCCGTTGAGATCGACGATACGCACCGCAAGACCGGGCAGCGGAATGCCGCACGAGCCCGAGCACGCGTCCGCCGGTCGGCCAGTTCATGACCACCATGGTCGAGGTTTCGGTAATGCCGTAGCCGTCGAGCAACTGGACGCCGAAATGTTCCTCGAATTCGCGGTTGAGCGTCGCCGGCATGATGGCGCCGGCCGAAATGCACAGCCGCAGCTTGCCGAAATTCAGGTTGGTTTCGCCGCGCGTCGCCTGCAGCAAATAATGGAACATGGTCGGCACGCCGGGAAACAATGTGAACTCGCCGCTCTTGAGCAGGCGCAAAGCCTCGCCGGTGGAGAATTTCTCCATGATGTATTCGGACGCGCCGGTCGCGAGGATGCTGAGCACCGACAAATTCAGCGCGTAGGAATGAAACAGCGGCAACGGCGACAGCACCGTGTCGCGATCGGACAGGCCGGCGATCGGCGCCCATGAGGCGGCATTGACCCACAACATGCCGTGCACGGTGAGCTGCACGCCTTTGGCGCGGCCGGTGGTGCCGGACGTGTAGAGAATGAAAGCGGTGTCGTGCAGCGAAGGCGGATCGCGCGGCGCCGATTTGGCCGGCGGCCGTTACCAGATCCGCATAACGCAGCGCCGGCGCGCTGCAGCTGCCGCGATCGGTCACGATCAAGGTCGCAAGATTGGGCGCGGAGCTTTTCAGCCGCGCCAAAAGATCGCCACGCTCGGCGGTGGTGATGACCGCCTTGCAGTTGGCATCGCTCAGGCGATAGGCGATCTCGGTTTCGGTCGAGTCGTAGCTGATCGGAACGCTGATGGCGCCGGCGCGGGCAATGGCGAAGCAGCTCTCCACCCACTCGACCGAGTTCGGCAGCAAGATCGCGACGGTATCGCCGGCGGCGATGCCGTTGTCGGCGAGATGCGCCGGCCAGTTTTCCGGTTCGCTCGTCAAGCGCGGCATAGGTGACCGACGTGTGCGCGTCGCGATAGGCGCACTTGTCGCCGCGCGCGGCCGCTTGCCGGCGCAACAATTCCGGAATGGGAGCGATCAGGTCGGTGCGCAGCATGCGCGTCTCCCCGTCAAACCATGCTGAAGCCGCCGCTGATGCTCAGCACCTGCCCGGTGATCCAGCCGGAGTGCGGCGAGGCGAGCAGCGTGACCATCGGCGCGATGTCGCCCGGCAGGCCGAGACGGCGCAGCGGATAAAGCTTGACCAGCTTTTCGCGGTTGGCGTCGACCCATTCCTTGTCGTGCGGCGTTTCAACGAGCCCCAGCGATACGGTATTCGCCGTGGTGCCGGAGCGGCCGAATTCGCGCGCCAGCGACTTCATCAGCGCGACCACGCCGGCGCGCGCCGCGGCGACGATGGCGAGGCCGGATTCGCCGACGCGCGAAGAATCGCCGATGACGCTGACGATGCGGCCATTCTTGGCGGCGTCGAGATGCGGCGCGGCGGCGAAGCAGCAATGGATCGCGCCATAGAGGCAGGCATCGATCTGGCGATGCCAATCTTCGGGCTTGGTCTCCATGAAGCGTTGACGAATGGCGAGGCCGGCATTGTTGATCAGGATGTTGAGGCCGCCAAAATCCTTCGACGATGGCGTCGACCATGGTCTGTGACGGCGGCAAAATCGGCGACGTCGGCGCGGTAGGCTTTCGCCTTGCCGCCGGCGCCCACGATCTCGCCGACCAGCGCGTCGGCTTCTTCGGCGGAAGAGCGGTAATTGACGGCGACGCTTGCGCCTTCGGCGGCGAGGCTCAGCGCGATCTCGCGGCCGACGCCGCTGGTCGCGCCGGTCACAAGCGCGATCTTTCCTTTCAGGCCCAGGTCCATGGTCGCTCTTTCACGTTGTGGCCTTGCGCCTCGCCGCCTCGACCAGGCGGAACAGGCGTTCCGGCGTTGCGGGAAGCTCGTTGATCTCAATGCCAAGCGGGGCGAGCGCATCGGCCACGCGCGTTGGCGATTGCCGCCGGCGCGCCGATCGTGCCGCCTTCGCCCATGCCGCGAAAGCCGCCGAGCGTCGTCGGCGACGCGGTCTCAAGATGCACGACCTCCATCGTGGGGATTTCGCACGCCGACGGCACGAGATAGTCGACCAGGCTCGCGGTGATGATCTGGCCTTGCTCGTCGTAGACGATTTCCTCGTAAAGCGCGGCGCCGATGCCCTGCGCCACGCCGCCATGCACCTGGCCATCGACGATCAGCGGGTTGACGATCCGCCCGCAATCTTCCGCCACCGCGAAGCGGTCGATGCGCACCTCGTAGGTTTCCGGGTCGATCTCGACGGCGGCGATATGCGTCGCCGACGTCGTGGTGCCGAATACCGGGTCGTAGGTCTTGGTGGCGGCCAATTCGTCGCGGGCCTCCGGCGGCAACTGCGCCGTGCCGTTATAAACCGCGTGCGCGACCTCGCGGAACGTGATCGACCGGTCGGTGCCGGCGACGGTGACCTTGCCGTCTTCGGCAATAAGGTCGGCGGCGGAGGCTTCGAGCAGATGCGAAGCGGCATTGAGCAATTTTTCGCGCACCGCCTGCGCCGCCAGCGTCCCGGCGCCGCCGGCCAGCACCAGGCTTCGGCTCGCATAGGTGCCGGTCGAGCCAGGCACGAGGCTGCTGTCACCCTGCACGACGCTGATATCGTCGAACCGCGCGCCGAGATGTTCGGCGACGATTTGCGCGAGCGTCGTCTCCAGACCTTGCCCATGCGAGGCGATGCCGAAGGACGCCGTCACGCCGCCGGTTTCGTCGATGCGGACGATGGCGGTTTCGGTGCCGGTGTTGAGCGGCATGCCGGGGGCGACGGAGATGCGCGAGCCGATGCCGGTCAATTCCGCATAGCAGGCGATGCCGATGCCGACCCAGCGGCCGGCGGCGCGCGCCTGTTTTTGCTCGGCGCGGAGCTTATCGTAGCCGATCGCCTCGCATGCCGCGTGCAGGCATTCCTGGAAGCCGGATTTGTCCCAGACGATGCCGGAGGCGACCTTGTAGGGAAGCTCCGCCGTCGGGACGAGGTTGCGCCGCCGGATTTCCCTGGCGTCGACGCCGATTTTCACCGCCGCCATGTCCATCAAGCGTTCCATGACGAAAGTCGAGATCGGCCGGCCGACGCCGCGATAGGGTCCGGTCGGCGCTTTCGAAGTCGCTACCGCCTGCACGCGGCCGCGATAATGCGGCACGCGATACGGTCCGGGCAGGAAACTCACGACCTGCACCGGCTCGAGCGCCGCGGTCCATGGATAGATCGAATAGGCGCCGACATCGCCGATCACGTCGGCGCGCAAGCCGGTGACTCGGCCTTCGCTGTCGAGCGCCAATTCCGCGTCGATGATTTCGTCAAAGCCCTGGCTGTTGGCCGCCAAGATCTTCCATGCGGTCGCTGGTCCATTTGACCGGGCGCGCCAACAGCCGCGCCGCGGCGCAGACAAAAATCTCTTCCGGATAAAGCGAGCCCTTGGCGCCGAAGCCGCCGCCGACATCGCGCGCGATGACGCGGATGCGCTCGCCGGGAATACCCAGCGCCATGGCCAGCCCGTCGCGCACAATGCCCGGCACTTGCGTGGCGGAATGCAGCGTCAGCGTGCCCCCACCAAACCCTCCCTCGCTGGCGGAGGAGGGAAGGGAGGGGGCGTCGGCGAGGCAGGCGCGCGGCTCCATGGCCAGCGCGGTTTTGCGCCGCATGCGGAAATGGCCGCCGACGCGTACCGCTGCGGCGGCGAACGCCGCGTCGACGTCGCCGCGCTTGAACTCACGCGCCACCAGAACATTGGTGCCGGCTTCGTCGTGGAGGAGCGGCGCGCCGGGACGCACCGCTTGCTCCGGATCGATCACGAGCGGCAACGGCTCATAATCGATGGCGACAAGCTCGCTGGCGTCTTCGGCGTGATAGCGGCTCTGCGCGATAACGCCGACGACCGGTTCGCCGACATAACGCACCTTGCCGCGCGCCAGCGGCAGGATCGGCGTCGCGTAATAGTTCGGCATGCGCGACGTGGCGACGATGGGTTTGACTTGCTCGCTCAAATCTTCCGCCGTGAACACCGCGGCGACGCCGGGCGCGGCGCGCGCTGCCGAGCAGTCGATCGCGCGAATCCGGGCATGCGATTGATCGCTGCGCCGGAAGGCGACGTGCAAGGTGTGCGCCGGGGTGCGATCGTCGGTATAGGCGCCGCCTCCGGTGAGGAGGCGCAGGTCCTCGGTGCGCTTGATGCGCGCGCCGATGATTTTCGGCCGGGTGTAGATTTCCGGCGCGTCATTCATAAGCGTCGGCGCCTTTGCGCAACGTCGCCCATTGCGCGTCGTCATGGCCGCACAGCACGGTGGCGCCGCGCGCCTCGATGCGGCGGATTTCGGCCAGCGATTTTTCCAGCGCCTGCGCATCCCAGGTGTTGCGCGGAATGATGCCGGTATCGAGCGTCGACCGCAGGCTCACCGTGTCGGAGGCAAGAAAAAAGGTGCCGGATTTGTCGAGCGCCACCAGCGCGCCCGTCGTGCCCGGCGTATGGCCCGGCAGGGGGATCAGCACGATGCGACCGTCGCCGAACAGATCGCGCTCACCGTCGATCGTGTCGAGCGCCCCCGACTGCTCCCATTCGGCCGCCAGATAGCCGGCCGCTTCGGCGTCGGGCGCGCGCGCCGCCGCGACTTCTTGGGCGTGGATGACGAACGTCGCCCGCTTGAAGAAGGTGTTGCAGCCGCAATGATCGGGATGCAGGTGCGAGCACACCACCACGTCGATGTCGTCAGCGGTAAGCCCGATGACGCCGAGCCCGGCGACGACGTTGTCGCCGGGCTGCATGACCGGGGTCATGATTTTGGCAAGGCCGCCCCAACGCGCTTGCGCGTTCTCGGCGACCGCCGGATGGCAGCCGGTATCGAACAGCACATTGCCTTGGTTGTGGCGGAGGAGGATGCACGACACCGGCACCTCGAGCGTCTCGCCGCGTACCGCGTTGGCGTCGTACATGGTCTTGCGCACGCGCAGCCGTCCGCCGGACAAGACGTGCATCTTCATCGCGCCGCCCAACCGGATTTCCCGGGCGCAGCGCAGCACGCAAGTGATGCGCTGCAGACCCGGGATCGTTTGAAACGCAGAGCTTGTAACGGTCCCGGATCAGCGGTGCAGCGTTTCACGCTGCACCGCATCCGGGAAAAGCGGCTTGTCTCAGCGCCGCGGCCGAATAGCGGTGCCATGCCGGCTATTTGCTTACACCTGATTGACGATGTGGGTCTTGCCGTCCCATTCCTGCGCGGCTTGATACATCGAGTGAAATACCTGTTCGGCCTGCGCGTTCATTTCGATGATTTCCAGCATTCCCGGCAGGTCGTGGGTGGTGTCGAAATAGATGACCCGGCATCCAATCGGCGCCGTATCCGAGAAGGCCTCCGCGTAACCGTGCGACCGATAGTTGGCCGCGGCCTTCTCGAAATCACGCACGCCGACGCCCCAGTGATGAAAGCCGTGGCCGCCCCGCATTTTCAGCGCCTCCTGAAACACCGACGGCTCCTGGTCATGCTGCTCGATCAATTCGATCATGGTCTCGCCGGCGAACGCCAGCGCGAGGCTGACATTCATCTTGGTCGGCTTGCCGCGATAAACCCCCTTCGGCGGCACGAACGGGCCGACCAGAAACCAGGGGCCGACATGGAGAAGCTCGCCGTAGTGGCGCATGCCCTCCTTGATATCGGCGACTGAGTAGGCGACCTGAATAATGCCGTTGTCGGGCGGGCCGAAACTGAACTGATCCATCGAATTCCCCCGTTTGCGCGTTGTTCTCATGACGCCGTACGCGGCGCCGGCTTTTCAGTCGTCGAGCAGCGCCACGCAGCGCGTCCAGCCCGCCGAGGCCGCCTCGATCTTGACCGGGAAGCAGCACACCTTGAAGCCGAATGGCGGCAGCGCGTCGAGATTGGTCAGCTTCTCCATGTGGCAATAGCCGATCTCGCGCCCGGCTTTGTGACCTTCCCAGATGATGGTTGGGTCGCCGCTCTCGAGAAAGCGCTTGGCGGTGAACGAGAACGGCGCGTCCCAGCTCCAGCCGTCGGTGCCGGTGACGCGCACGCCTTGTTTGAGCAGAAACAGCGTCGCCTCGCGGCCCATGCCGCAGCCTTTGTCGAGGAAGTTCGGCTGCCCGTACATGCCGCCGGCCGCGGTGTTGATGAGCACGATGTCGAGCGGCTTGAGCGCATAGCCGATGCGATCGAGCTCGCGCTGGACGTCATCGGCCTTGCAGACATAGCCGTCGGGCTTGCCGCGGAAATCAAGCTTCACGCCCGACGAGAAGCACCATTCCAGCGGGATCTGGTCGGACTTCATCGCCGGCTTGCCGCCATCCATGGTGCTGGCGAAATGCCAGGGCGCATCGAGATGGGTGCCGTTGTGGGTGGTGAAGGTGATCCGCTCCATCGCCGCGCCTTCGCGGTTCGGGAGATCTTCCGGCTTGAGCCCGGGAAACATCGCGGCGAAATCCTCCGCGCCCTGCTTGTGGTCTAGGTATTCGATTTTCGGCAGCATGCTCGGCGGATCGGAAGCGATTCCGGCCTTGAGCGCGACCGACAGGTCGATGATCCGCATCAGTTTTCCTCCCACGCGGCCTTTGGCCGGCAAAAGCCGCGGCTTGGCAAGCGCCGCTCTTGTTGGCTTAAGCCTACGGCACTTTGCACGCCCATCGCAACGAAGGGGAGCTATGCGCGCATGGCGGCCCCTTGCACAAAGCGATTGCGTCGAGCGTCGCACGCGCTTAAGGCTTCCAGCCCTGTTGCCAGGCGGCCGGCGCTTGCGCGTCGATCAGGACGAACGCGATCCGGCAGTTCTTGCCGCTGTTATTGACCCAGGCATGGTTCGTGCCTTGCTGAATCAACACATCGCCGGGCTTCATGTGGATTTCTGAATCGTCCATGAGCATGTCGATTTCGCCCTCGAGCACGATGGCGTAGTCGATGCTCTTGGTTCGGTGCGAGTTTTGGATGCCGCGCATAGCCCTGCGTCGCCGGATCAATGCCCATGGCGGTGAGCACTTTGTCGTGGTCGACGTGGGGCGCGGCGGCGCTTGTCGATGCGGGCGGGAAATCGACGATGCGGAAAACAGTGCCGTTGGCCGGCGGCGGCACGCCGACATGTGCTGCGGCTCTGTCGGCGGCGCCGGTCAGGTCGACCGGAAACTCGCTGGTGACCCATAGATTGGTGACGCCGTTGCCGCCAGGGCTACGCTGTTTCGGCATCAAGGCACCGTCGGACAGCGCCACGGCCTTCCCTTGCGCATCGTGGCCGATCACAACGCGTCGCACCGGTTTGAATTCCACGTTTTCCTCCTGTCGCTAAGATCGCTGCCACTTAGCTTTGCGGAATGATCGGCAACAGCACATGCGAGGGCCGCTTGGCGTCGTGATAGATCTTGTGCAACGTCGTGCGGCTCGAGACGATGTGATTGGGGACATATTCGGCGTTGGTTGCGCCGCCGACGCCGGTCGGCATGTCGGCACTCGCGATCTCCACGCAAATGCGATGACCGCGGCGGAACAGATTGGCGGTCGCCAGAATTTCGATGGCGTACTCGGTGATCTCGCCCGGCTTGACCTTCTGCTGCGCCGCGCGCGTCAACGGATGCCACGGCCGCCACGGCTTCGAGCGCTTGGCGTCGATGGCGCGATGCGATGCTTTCAGCCAGCCGCGCGTCAGCTCGCGCTCGGGAAGATCGCGCGGCACTTCGCGCTCGCCTTCGCGCACCGAGCGGACTGAAACGTCAGGGCCGACGTCCTTCAGGGTGACGAACCAATTGGTGTCGTCCTGATCGATTTCGGCGAAAAGATTGAGCACCGACGGTCCGGCGACCAGAATATCGGCCGGCAGCGGATCGGTGAGATAGCGCAGCCGCTGCACGATATTGGTCTGCGTCGGCGGCATCTGCACGAAGGCATCGGGCGGAAGCTCATCGTCGGCGCTCGACGGCGTGAACGGCGCGGTCTGCAGCCGCTCCCAGCCATTGAGATAAAACTTGGTCCATTGCGTTTCCGGCAGCGGCCAGTCGGTGCCGGAGCGCCATTCATTGGCGCCCATGACCCAGTAACGAACCGGCGGCTCGTCCATGATCCCGGTGTCGATGTTTTTGAGCCAGTGATCGTGCCAGCGCAGAATTTCCCCATGCAGCGTGTGGAACGGACGCTCCAGGTGCGCCGGGCCGGCGAACATCAATTTTTTCGGCGCCGAGATTTTTTCAAAATAGTTCTGCGCGCCGTTCAGATGGGTCTTGTAGGTGTAGGCGTACCAGCCTGAGCCGGTGTAGGTCGGCACTTTGATTTTCGCAAAGCTCTGCTTCGGCTTCCTTGACCGCCGCTTCGCTGTCGTACGGATCGATCAGCAGCGAAAGTAAGGCGGCATGTGCTGCCCCTTCTGGGTCAGCACGTTGTAGACGTGCGGATACATCTTGTAGTCGGGATTGTTCATCGCCTCCTGCCACAAGGCTTCCTTGTCCGGCGGCAACGGGCCCGGCTTGCCCTTGGCGCCGTGGATGGCGGCGAAATGCATGATCAAATAACGGAACAGATGCAGCACGCCGCCGGGATATTCCTCGCGGAAGCTGCCCATCGTGCCGTAGGCGCCGCGCGGATCGAGCGGGAAGATGGCTTTCAGGTGCGGCGGGTTTTGCCGCGCGACGAAAAGCTGCTCGGCGCCGAAATCCGGAAATTCCGACCATGCCGACATTGCCGTCGCACCACGGCTGTTGCGCGATCCATTCGATCAGATCGTAGCTGTCCCATTGCCGCGAGCCGCCGCCGTCGGATTTGCCGACGCCGCGCGGCGAGCCGATGACGTGGACATAGCCGCGCGACGACGAAGAACTTGGTGTCGCCGGCTTCGAGCAGGCCGGCCCACAGCGACGACCATGCCGGCTGCGGCGGCAACGCCTCCGCCACGTCCGGTCCTTGCAGGTCCTTGTTGTAGATCGAGAACGCCAGCAGCGCCGGAAATTTTCCGCCATCATCGGGGCGATAGACATCGATCGACAGATTGACGCCGTCGCGCATCGGCACTGCAACGTCTTTTTCGGCGATCAGTCCGGTAAAGGTCGGCGCGCGATCATAGCTGACAGGCGGGCGATCGCCGGAGGGGTCCAACGTGTCCTGCCGCTGTGGAGTGACTTTCATGGCTCTCCCGTTTGTCGCCGGTACGTTCATTATTGAGTATGTTCATAAATGAGTATGATCAATTTTCTGTCAAGACGTCGCGGCGCCGCCGATCTGCGAAGCCGCCGTACCTGCTCAGTCCTCGCGGGGCGAAAGACCGGACATCAGCAACTTGAGCTGACGGCGCAGCGCATTGAGGCCGCGCGTGAGATTGAGCTCGTCCGACGACAGCCAGTGGCGAATTTCCACCTGATAGATCGAGAAAATGACTTGGGCGATCAGGCTCGGGCTTTCGGTCGAAGAAATTGCCTTGCGATCGATGGCGATGCGGACGATGTCGGCGATCAGCGCGACCAGGCGTTCCCGCGTTTTGAGAAACTTTTTCGCTTCTGGTCCGGTGGCGTAAAAGCTCATTTCGCGCAGCGCCAGCCGCGACAGCGCCGGCTCTTCGCGAAGTATCGATAGTGCAACTGAAATGTCCGCAGCAGATTGTCCAGCATCGGACGATCGGGCCGCACCGCGGCGGCGGCTTGCTCGACAACCTGCTGCAAATCGTCATTGACGAGCAGAAACAACAGATCGCGCTTGGTCGCGGCATAGACGAATATGGTGCCAAGGCCGACGCCGGCGCGCACGGCGATTTCGCGCGTCGTGGTGTCGTCGTAGCCCTTGCGAATGAACAGCTCCGACGCCGCATCCTTGATGCGCCGCAGCTTGTCGAGCTTGTTGCGCTCCCTTAGCCCCGCGACTTTGTGCTGCATCAGTTCGGACAAAACCTGGCTGCTCTCACCGCTGCGTCGATGCCGTTTGGCTTTAGCGGCGGTCGCGGCCGAAGGGAAGCGAGCGTCGCGCATCGAGGCGCCATATTCAGGGCCACGCGCTTGACAGAAAATTGAGCATGCTCAATTATCACAAGCGCGCGGCTTTTGCTATTGTTGTGTCGGGCGGCCGCCGCCTTGATACCGAACCGGCGGCGAAAAACGAGATGGCGTCCACGCCATCCGGGCAAGGGAGGAAGTTTTGGGACTGGTCGATGGCAAAACCTGCATTGTGACCGGCGGCGCCGGCAGTCTCGGTCTCGCCACCGTGCGCACTTTGCTCGCGGAAGGCGCCAAAGTCATGCTGGTCGACCTCGATGCCGACAGGCTGGCCCGCACTGTCGGCGAGCTCAACACCGACAAGGCGGCCTTCGTCGCCGCCGACGTCACCGACGCCGCGCAGACGCGCAAATATGTCGACGAAACCGTGGCGCGCTTCGGCAAGATCGACGTGCTGTTCTCGAATGCCGGCAATGACGGCCCGTTGATGCCGATCACCGAATATCCCGAGGACCTGTTCGACAAGATCATCGCCACGCACGTGCGCGGTTGCTTCCTGGCCTGCAAATACACCATCCCGCAGATGAATGACGGCGGCAGCATCATCATCACCGCGAGCATCGTCGGGGTGAAGGGCGTGCCCGGCAATTGCTCCTATGTCGCCGCCAAGCACGCCTTGATGGGCCTGATGCGCTGTGTCGCCAGGGAGGTCGCGGTCCGCCGCATTCGCGTCAATAGCGTCAATCCCGGGCCGGTCGACAATCACTTCATGCGCACCGCCGAGCAGACGATGAGCAAGCTCCTCGGCCGCGACGCCGGCGAGTGGTTCGACGAGCAGATTCCGCTCGGCCGCCATGCGCGGCCGGAGGAGATCGCGCAGGCCGTGTGTTTTCTTGCCTCCGACCGCTCCAGCTATACCAGCGGCGCGGCGCTGATGGTCGACGGGGCTTTCTGTGCTTGACGTTCAGGGCAAGCCGCCGATGAGCCAAGTTCGGCATCGGACAAGCCGTCCGCCGCGTCGAGGATCAGCGCTTCACCACCGGCGCCGGCCAGTTCGTTGCCGACTTCGCGTTGCCGCGGCAATGTTATGGCGTGGCGGTGCTGTCGCCGCACGCGCACGCGGTGATCAAGCGCGTCGATGCGACGCGAGCGAAGGCGGCGCCGGGCGTGCTGTGCGTTCTCACCGGCGCCGACGCGGTGACCGACAAAGTCGGCGGCATTCCACCGTTCTTCATGCCGGAATCCTGGGGCGGACCGGTCGGCTTTTCGACGACGCGGCCGGTTTTGCTCGCCGATCGCGTCCGTTGCATCGGCGACCGCGTTGCTTTCGTCGCGGCCGAGACCGAGGCGCAGGCGCGCGATGCCGCCGAGCTCGTCGACGTCGATTACGAGCCCTTGCCCGCGCTGGTCGATCTGGAGGAAGCGGCGCAGCCGAGTGCGCCAAAAATCTGGGAGCAATGCCCGAACGGCAATATCGGGGTGACGATCATGTTCGGCGACAAGGCGGCGACCGATGCCGCATTCGCCACGGCCAGGCACGTCGCCAAGGTCCGCCTGGTCAACAACCGCGTCACCGCCAATCCGATCGAGCCGCGCTGCGCGCTCGGCGCCTACGACGCTGCCGATGGCAAATACACGCTGTATACGCCGTCGCAGGATCCGCACAGCGTGCGAGCAGCGCTATCGTCGGTTGTCTTCCACGTGCCGGAATCGAAAATCCGCGTGATTTCGCCCGATGTGGGCGGCGGCTTCGGCATGAAGGCCAACATCTATCCCGACGACGTCTTGGTGCTGTGGGCGGCGAAACGCTGCGGCCGGCCGGTCAAATGGGTAGCGACGCGCAGCGAAAGCCTTCTGCTCGACAACCATGCCCGCGATCAGGTCGTCTACGGCGAGCTGGCGCTCGACGAGAACGGCAAGTTTCTCGCCATCAGATCGAGAGCTTATCAAGCGCTCGGCGGCTATTGGTGGGGAGCCGCGACGGCGCCGTTATTCTGGTCGGTGATGTTCGTTCCAAGCCTCTACGACGTGCAGACGATTCACATCAGCACCAGCGCCGTGTTCACCAATACGGCGCCGACATCGGTCTATCGCGGCGCCGGCCGGCCGGAGGCGATCTATCTGATCGAGCGCCTGGTCGAGCGTGCGGCGCAAGTCACCGGCATCGACCGGGTCGAGCTGCGCCGCCGCAACCTGATCAAGCCGGACAAGCTGCCCTACCACACGCCGACCCATCACAATTACGACAGCGGCGAGTTCGAGAAGCTGATGGATCAGTGCCTGGCGCTGGCCGACTGGAAGGGATTCGGCGCCCGGCGCAAGGAGAGCCGGCGGCGCGGCAAGCTGCGCGGCCGCGCGGTGACGCCTTATATCGAGCTTGGCGGCGTCTTCAACGAGCGCATGGAAATCAGGTTCGATCCCGGCGGCATGGTGACGATCATCGCCGGCACCCATTCGCACGGGCAGGGGCACGCCACCGCGTTCGCGCAGCTGGTCGCGCAATGGCTTGGCGTGCCGTTCGAGGCGATCAATTACATCCAGGGCGACACCGAGAAAGTCGCCTTCGGCCGCGGCACGTTCGCGGCGCGTAGCTCGCTGGTCGGCGGCAACGGCCTGCGCGTCGCCGCCGACGCGGTCATCGCCCGCGGCAAGGAAATGGCCGGCGCGCTGCTGGAGGCGGCGCCCTCCGATATCGAATTCGACGCCGGCACCTTCACGGTCGTGGGAACGGATAAACGCATGTCGATCGGCCAAGTGGCCCGTGCCTTCTTTGCTCCGGCCGGACCGGTGATGAAGCTTGGTCTCGGCCTCGATGGTGTCGGCACCTGGTCGGGTGTGCCGGGCGGCGCGCCCAATTACCCGAACGGCTGCCAGGTATGCGAGGTCGAGGTCGACCCGGAGACCGGGGCGGTGCATATTACTCGTTTCGCCGCGATCGACGATCTCGGCATGGTGATCAATCCGATGATCTGCGAAGGCCAGATTCATGGCGGTATCGCCCAGGGCGTCGGCCAGGCGCTGTTCGAGAACGTCGTTTATGAAAAGTCCGGACAGCTCGTCACCGGAAGCTTCCTCGATTACGGCATGCCGCGGGCCGACGATTTTCCGTGCTTTATGTCCGAACTGGTCGAAATTCCGGCGACGACCAACCCGCTCGGCATCAAAGGCATCGGCGAAGCCGGCACGATCGCGGCGCCGCCGACCGTCGTGAATGCGGTGCTCGATGCGTTACGGGAACTCGGCGTCGAGCACCTCGATATGCCGCTGACGCCCGAGCGCATCTGGCAGGCCGTCAACGCGGCGCGACAAAGCGGCGAGCACCAGCCTAAAGCGGGATGAACTGAGATCGAGATCTAATGGTTCGTCATGGCCGGACTTGTTCCGGCCATCCAAGTCTTTCTAGACTGTCTTTCTAGACTAATGTGCATAAGACGTGGATGCCCGCGACAAGCGCGGGCATGACGATTTAAGCAAATAACAGCGTGCATGACCCACACACCCGGAACGATCAAATCGCCGACCATGAACTCGACGCGCGAGGCTGGTGATCCGCGAGCACAGGATTCCGACACCGGACAGCAAGCCTTACATCGCCGTCGAAGGGCCCGACGGCAATCTATGGTTCTGTGAGAGCGGCGCATCGAAGATCGGCTGCTTCGATCCGAGCGCGGGCACATTCCGCGAATTCGCCCTGCCGGCTGCCGGCAGCATGCCGGTCGGTATCACCGTCGGCGGCGACGGCAATCTCTGGTTCACTGAAAAGGAAGGCAATCGCGTCGGCCGCATCACGCTCGACGGAACGATCGCGGAATTCGCGCTGCCGACCGCCCGAGCAAGTCCCGACGGCATTGTTCTCGGACCGGACCGCAACGTCTGGTTCTCGGAAGGCGAGGCCGATCGGATCGCGCGGGTCACCGGCGACGGCCGGATCAGTGAATTCGGCGTCGACATGACACCGGGAAGCCGGCCGCTGTCCATCGTCGTACGCGATGGCGCGCTCTGGTTCAGCCAGGCAGGCACCAGCCGCATTGCCCGCATGACGCTTGACGGCGCGGTGACCGAGTTTGCCATCCCCAGTGCCGACAGCCAGCCGCGCGCCATGGCGCTCCATCCCGACGGCAGCATCTGGTTTGTCGAGACCGGCGCCAATGCGCTTGGCCGCGTCGCCCGCGACGGTACGATCGCCGAGTTCACTATTCCGACGCCGAACGCGTCGGCACGCGGAATTACAATAACTACCGACGGGGACATTTGGTTCACTGAAAATTTTACTAACAAGGTCGGTCGAATGGACTCCAACGGCACCGTGGTCGGCGAATACGATATCCCGACATCAGCCAGCGGCGTGCGCTGTATCACGGCGATGTCGGATGGTCGCTTGTTTTTCACGCAATATGACGCCGGCATGATCGGCGAGATAATTTTTCCGTGATGTACGTCACACCAGAACTTGAAAACGCGCCGCTGCTCTCTTGCGGAACTGCCGACTTCTCGCTAAATAGTCGCAATCGAGTTTTCGGCCGAACGACTAGGCCACGCGAGCGACGATAGCGCGCCTGACTGACCATCTTTCACCAAAATCTCGAGCGAACCGGGCCGTGCCTTTTGCGCGGCTCAAATCGTGATTCGACAGAGGAGTGTCCCGTGAGCAACGGAACCGTCAAATGGTTCAACGCACAGAAGGGTTACGGATTCATCCAGCCGGAAGGCGGCGGCAAGGATGTGTTCGTCCATATCAGTGCGGTCGAGCGCGCAGGATTGCGTGAACTGCGAGAAGGCCAGCGCGTCGCGTTCGAGGTCGTTGTGGACCGCAAGACCGGCAAGTCGGCTGCCGAGAATCTGAAGACTGTTGCCTAGCGAAGGCGAGGCCGCGGCGGCGGTCTCGCCTTTTCTTTTTTTGATCGTCGTCGCAAGACGATTGGGGCGAGGTTAGCTTTAGTGGCCGGCGCCCGCGGTTGTTTGCTTGGATTGATTCACTCCATCGTCATTGCGAGCAGCGACCCGCCTCCGCTCGCTACGCGAGCTTCGGCGCGGTTTGCACCGCCCTGGATGCTTCGCTTCGCTCGCAATGACGATGGAGATTGCCTGAACCTAACCAAAAATTATCGTGCTCTTGGAATTTAAAGCCCCGGAATTTGCAGGCCAACCGCCTGCGCAATCAGGATAAAATTCAGCGCCAGCACCACCGCGGTGCCGATCAGCGCGGCCAGGCGTGTGAGCCGGCCGTTGGCGAAGGCGCCCATGATGTCGCGCCGGCCGGTGAAGATAATGAGCGCGATCATCGGCAGCGGCAGCGCGATCGAGAGCACGACCTGGCTGATGACGAGCGCGTTGGTGGCGTTGACGCCGATGGCGACAACGACAAAGGCCGGCAGCATCGTCACCAGCCGGCGCACCCAGATCGGAATGCGAAAGCCGACAAAGCCCTGCATGATCATCTGGCCGGCCATGGTGCCCACGGTCGAGGCCGATACGCCCGAGGCAATCAGCGACAGCAGGAACACGCCGGCGGCGCCGGCGCCCAGTAGCGGCGTCAGCGTGTGATAGGCGGTTTCGATCTCGGCGACTTCGGGGTGCCCGGCGTGGAACGCGCTCGACGCCATGATCACCATCGCCATGTTGACCAGCCCGGCCACCGCCAATGCAAAAAGCACTTCCCAGTTTGAGAAGCGCAACACCCGACGCCGCTCGAGGTCGTCGCGCACCGGCATGCGCCGCTGCGTCAGGCCGGAATGCAGATAGACTGCATGCGGCATCACCGTGGCGCCGATAATGCCGACGGCGAGCAGCAGGGCCTGCGCATCGGCGAGCTGCGGCACCACGGTATGCTTGGCCGCCGCGATCCAGTCGACCGGGACGATGAACATCTCGACCAGATAACAAAGCGCGATGATGCTCACCATGATGCCGATGATCAGCTCGATCGGCCGGAACCCGAAGGCCTGGAACATCAACAAGCCGTAGGTGAGGATCGCGGTCACGATCATGCCGGCGAACAGCGGCATATGAAACAGCAGCGAAAGACCGATGGCGCCGCCGAGAAATTCGGCGAGATCGGTCGCCATGGCGGCGATTTCGCTGACGATCCACATGCCGAAGACGATCGGCTGCGGAAAGTGGTCGCGGCACAATTCCGCGAGGTTGCGGCCGGTGACGATGCCGAGCTTGGCGGACAGCGCCTGGAACAGCATCGCGATCAGATTGGCGAGCAGCACGACCCAGAGCAGGCCGTAGCCGTACTTCGCGCCGGCCTGGATATTGGTGGCGAAATTTCCCGGATCGACATAGGCGATCGAGGCGATCACCGCCGGGCCGATGAAGACGCTGTAGGCGCGCCAGCCGTGCCGCCGCCCCGCCAGCACCTCGCGGCCGGCGATGACGGCGCGTTCCGACAACGAGCCGCCGGAGCGGCCGATCAGATTTGCCGCATCGTCACTGACGAGGTCGTCGGCCATGAAGCACTAACTCAAAAGTGTAGCATTGGTTACAATATACGGACGCCGCAACACCGCGTCAACCATCCGGTCGCCAACGGTTGCAAAATGTAGCCATTGCTATACTTTGACACGACAGGAAAGGAATGGTCGGCTAAGCCGCTCGAATCGATTGCGGGAATGCCGCCGGCTATGACAGCAGTACCCAGTGGCACGGTGAAAGGCGGGCGCCGCCGCGAGGCGGAGACGCTCCCAGCCGAAGGCACGCAGGCGCGGCGCTTCGGCAAGACGCGCTCGGCGCAGTCGAGCGCGCTGCTGGAGGATTATGTCGAGCTGATCGCCGACCTGCATTCGAGCGCCGGCGAGGCCAGGCCGACCGACATCGCCCGGCGGCTCGGCGTATCGCATGCCACCGCGATCAAGACGATTTCGCGCCTCAAGCGCGCCGGGCTCGCCACGGCGCGGCCGTATCGCGGCGTGTTCCTGACCGAAAAGGGACTGGCTCTGGCCGACCGCGTCCGCGTCCGCCACCGGCTCGTGGTCGACGTGTTGTGCGCGCTGGGCGTACCGACCAATTCGGCGGAAGCCGACGCCGAGGGCATCGAACATCACGTCTCGGAGACGACGCTCAAGGCGTTCGCGCACTTCCTCAAAGCGCGGGGGTGATTGTAGAATTCTAGGGGGGGCAAAGGCGCAAAGCGCCGTGCCCAGGCGTCGTGAGCGCCGTCAGTCCCGCGTGGGCTTCGCGGAGCTTGTCATCGGGCCGGCCACTTCGGGCCGGACCCGTTGGCTCAGCCCACCCTACAAACTGAGGCGGCCCACGGCTTAGGATAAGCACTCAACGCGTCGCAAATTGAGCATATTGGATCGTGTCGCGCTGGTGTTTCTTGCAATCGGCGTGGTGCTGTTTGCAGCCGCAGTATTCGTTCACTTTTTCCCTGTGCGGTAATTAGGACACTTGCAAAATCAAATTAGGACAATCGGCTCGGAATTAGGCCAGCACTTGGCCTGCGCATAGGAACAGGTCGGGAATTTAGAACACTCCTAGAACTTTGCCGATGGCGCTCAGACCGGGAAGTCCGGATAGGGTCATCAATGACGTTTTTGGCGCGCGCCAGGCACTTCCGCTTTGGCCCCGATTCCAGACGTGTTGCTGTCTCGCAGCGAGCGGCTACTCACGCGACCTTCGTCATCACGTCGGCAAAGTCACCGATAGCCTTCACTGCGCGCCGGCCGAGAAGAATGCTCATCGATAAGCGCGGTTTAAGTAAACGGCGAACAGGCTCTTCACAATTTCCTCTCTGAGCTTCCAATCGCCATTTCGCACAATTTCGATAAAACGCTTGCGGTGTTGTTCCTCGCTCTCGCGAGGGAATTGATTGCAAATCCTCGACATCAGCGCATCGGCCGAAGGGGTGTTTGTCTTCATCGCAAATGCTCCGTGCTTCTCATCCCGCCGCCGCCGATCAGATGCCCCGTTCGTTTCGGTCAGATCGGGCGTGGCGACGGCAAGAGCCGCGTCGAGCAATTCAGCGCCGCCACTTTGAGGGATGCAATGGCGCGCGCCGTATGGCTTCCATGCATTTCCCGAAGGCACGCTCACTCTCTTCCTTCCTATCGCAACTATTGTGGCCGCCCTCTAAATCAATTGTCGTCGTCATCCAGATGCTTCAAGAACTTGGCCAGATCGTCGCCCTTGAGGGTACTTTTCGCGATATTGTTCCAAATCGCCTTGGCATCTTGATGAGAAATCTTGTCGTTGGCGGGCCGCAGCGAAAAAACCAGGTCATAGGGGTTCATGATATTCCGGCTAATCGATGTCCAGGCAAAGACCGTGAACGTCTTCAGATTGGGATCCCATGCGGCTGGGACCTGACTGATGGTATTGTTCTGGGAAGATTTCTTGCTGCCGGCGCGAATTGCGGCGAGAACCTGATCGATCCGGTCCTTGTCGCCTTGCAGGCTCACCATCACCGTTCCGTCCGGGTTGTTGCGGGCGGAGCCGGCGAGATTGTACATGATCGCCTCCTTCTGGATCATGGCCCGGAAGCCGACCTTCTGGATCTTGGCGCCGGTGACGGTGGCAGTAATGGCTTGTTGCTGAGCGCTGGCGGCGCCCGCGGTCAACAAGGCGCCTCCGCTTGCGAGAACCGCGGCAAGCTGCAGAGCAACACGATATCCGGCCGTCCTCATACCGCTCTCCTTCTGTGATACGTCATCCATCTGGGTCGTCGACAGTCACCCTGAAATGGGTTTGCGCCGCCGTTACGTTTTGCGTCTGGTCCCCGGACTTTTAGCAGCTTCGCCGGCTTTTGGTCGACGAGCCCGGCGAACTGCGGTAGCGGCTGAGGGCGTTGGATGTCGCCTTTGGGTCAATCGCTACCGAAACGTGATGTCCGCGTTACGTCGGTTTTATCTCAATCTCGGACATTGTCCTGCGGCGCCGTGAGCGACGCGACGGGCCAAAACGCGACATCGGCTAGTTTTGTTCGATCAGCGCGTCGGCGGTGGCGAGCAGCAAGGGTGGCACCGTGACACCTAGCGCTGCGGCGGTCTTCACGTTGATCCCCGGTGTCCTCATATAAGGCGACCTAACGAAACGATACAGCCGGTTAAGATTTGCCCGAGCTTCCTACATCGTGAGCGGTTGCGTACTCGGCAGGTTGACTCAGAGACCGCCATTGCCGAATGATTAAGGCCGCGGCCGCCGACGACAATGAACCGCTCACCGGGGAATAGTTGTGTCGCTGCACGCCGGCCAAATTGTCGAATCCGCACCCGCTCGGCCGGTCTTGATCGTGGGGACCGGTCCAGCTGGACTATTCGCGGCCTGTGAACTTCTTCGTCATGGCGTCAAGCCTCGCGTCGTGGAGCGCAGACCAGCGCCGCACCACGAGGCTCGCGGGACCGCACTGCAGCCGGCAACGCTGGAGATCATCGACCGGGGTGGACTGATCGAGCCATTTCTTCGCGCCGGTGTGCGCATCAAGCAGGTTCAGCTGCTCGGCCCGGGTTTGCGGGAAATCGCAACCACCAAATTCGCCGATATCGGCTGCAAGTATGAATTTCAGTGCAGCCTGCCGCAATGGCGCACCGAGACAATCCTGCGCGAACATTTGGAAAGCCTCGGCGTCGAGATCGAATACGGCACGGAGGTAAAGTCGATCGAAGATGCTGCGGCTGGCCTGCGTGTGACGCTCGAAGCCGGCGGCCGAACGGAAATCCTGACGACGGCTTATGTGCTGGGCGCCGGCGGTGCCCACAGCGTGACGCGCCATTCGATGCAGGAGCATCTCGACGGAGAGACTTATGACGGCCGGTTTATTGTTGCCGATGCAAAGGTTCGTCTGCCAGGCCCGCGGGAATGCGGCCGCATCATTGTCGGACCGGCCGGGTTCGTGCTGTTCTCGCCGCTCCCGGACGACCGTTGGCTTATTTTCGTCAATCGCAATGACACGGACGTACGGTCCGAACTTCCGAATGCGGACGAGTTGGGAGCGTTGCTCGATGCCCGTGTTGGCATCGACGTCGGCTTGCACGATCTGCAATGGGTTTCTTATTTCAAAATGCATAAGCGAGCCACTCAGCGCTTGAGCGATGGGCGGCGCTTCCTGTTGGGCGACGCCGCTCACTTGTCGAGTCCGCTCGGCGGCGAGGGGCTCAATGCGGCGTTCATGGACGCGGCTAATATCGCTTGGAAACTCGCCCTGGTCGTTCGCGGCGCGGCGAGGCCATCGCTGCTCGACAGCTACGCGGCCGAACGCGGCATTGCCGACCACCATGTGCTCGAAGTGTCGGACGAGGTTCATAGCTTTGTGATGAATCTCATCGCAATGTGCGACGACGGCGGTGCGCCGGCCGTGCCGCCGGCGGATCCGGTCGAGGACACGGCGGCGGCGCGCCGTCGGTCAATGCTGGACGTTTCGTACGCGGGAAGCGCGTTCGTCGGCGAGGCCGGCGCCGTCGTTGAAGGGCTTTCGCCGGGAGGCCGCTTCCCAGCTTGCCAGCACCTGAGCGGCACGTCCCACCATCTGATCGCATTCGGCGAGGCACCTCGCTTGGCCTACCTCCGCGCCCGTTGGAACCAACTTGTCTCGATTGTCGATGCGTCAAACGTGCAATTCGATGCGACCGCAGCTGGCGTGCCAAATGGCGGCGCCATCCTGGTGCGGCCGGACGGCTTCGTCGGCTTTCGCGTCAACCCCGCCGATGAGACAACGATGGATGCCCTTGATGCGCACTTGGCGACCTATTTGATACCCAACGTGGCTGCGACTTCCGCTCGCGCCACAGCCGCGGCTGATCCGCGGTAGTCGGATTCACCAAGCTGCTATGCCCCCAACAGCGACCACAGAATTGCAATGCCGCGATTGGGCGCTATGGGCCAAATCCTGACTCATGCACTGCAGTAACAGTCCGAGTCGATCCGTAAATGACGCAGCGTGCTTTAGCTCAGGGCATAGGTGCATTGTGACCGAAATCGAAGTCATCAGCGGACGCAGGAGTGACGTTTGGCATAGCGTCTTCTACGCCGGATGCAATCGTATAGGCAGCTCGTCGTAGCCATGAGCGGCCATGTTTATGGCCGTCTCTGGCTCGCCGATCAGCTCAATACGATCGACTTTACGAGCAAGCGCGGCAAATATGCATTCGCCTTCCAGACGCGCAAGCGATTGACCGACACAGCCATGAATGCCGTATCCCATGCCAACGTGACCGCTTAGCTTTCTGTTCAGGTCGTACTGATCGGCATTCTCCCAGCGGCGCGGATCGCGACCAGCAGCCATCCAAAGCATCATCATCCGCGCCCCTGCCGGTACCCGAAGGCCGGCAATTTCGACCTCCCGCACGGTGATACGCCCGCCAAAACGCGCCGGACATTCGTAACGTAGAATCTCTTCGAATGCCTGACGCGACAACGACGGATCCTTCTTCAGGATTTCCCATTGCTCGGGAAATTCCGCAAACGCACGCAGCAGGCTGCCGATCCCGAGAATTGTGGTGTCGGCTCCCGCAGCGTACATCGTCTTGACCAATAACTCGGCCTCTTCCTCCGTCACCGTTCCACCATCCACGGCCTCGTACATGGCGGCACCGAGGCCGCCGGTCGCCAGCATTTCACGTTTGCAATTTGCATCGACCCAGGCGATCGCGCCCGCGCCGCGTTCAATGCCGCGGAGGAAAATATCGTTCGGCGGCCCGAATGTATTGAAGACCGCATCGCTGAAGTGCAGCAGGTGGTGGCGCCCTTCTTGTGGAAGCCCGATCGCGTCGGGAAAGGCCTTCAATACATACGCAGCCGCTACGTCACGATGACCATTCACGGCGACGCTGCCGCTGGCCACTAACCTTTCGACCAATTCATCTGCAGCTCTGACAAACAAGTCGCGCATTCGATTCATCACCGCCGGTGCCAGCACCTTCTGGATCACCGTGCGGACGCGCGCGTGTTCGGGAGGGTCGAAATTCAACAGAATTTCTGGACGTATCGAGTTGGGATCATGAAACGGCCGCGACGTATTCGAATAGTTGCGCCAGTCGCCCGCTACCAAGTGGACCTCAGCATGGCGGCCTACCACCCAGATATCGTACTGCGGGAGATAAACTACCGGAGCCATCTCGCGCAGCGAGCCGTCGAAGGCCTGCGCATCTCGAATTGCTTCGACGGTAAACGGATCGAGATCGGAAATCGGCACTCCGCCCGGCGTCTTCTCCATTCCACTCCCCAGTCTTTTGGCAAATGATAATACGGAATGTGCGCATCTGGCCATACTGTTGACCGCGCTACAGCGTTACCCCTATGGTCGCGCAACACAAAATGCTGCGCGCTGCGCATTTTGAAGGCTTCTGGCTGAGAGCACGCTTGCGCCAAAGGGGAGACGCGACATTAGCCAAAGCTTTGACATCGTCGCCATCGGCTCGGGCCACAACGGTCTGGTCGCTGCCGCCTACCTGGCGGCTGCTGGCAAAAATGTTGCGGTGTTGGAACGAAATTCCTGGTTCGGCGGGGGCGTCATCACCCGCGAATTGACCGTGCCCGGGTTCAAACATGACCAGCACAGTACGGCTCACATTTTCATCTTGGGAAATCCGCTCATCAAGAACGACGAGCTCGGGCTGCTATCGCGTTACGGCCTGAAATACGTTTACCCGGACGTGCCTTTCATCTGTGTGTTCGAGGATGGCGCGACGATTGGGCTTCATCGCAATCGAAACAAGACCTGTCAGGATATCGCGCAATTTTCCGCAAAGGATGCGGACGCGTTTCTGAAGTTCGCCGCAGTGGGCGAAACGTTTCTGCCGCTGGTGACGGCGACCTTCTATGCGCCGCCGCTGCCGATGGGCGCGAGCCTGGCGATGCTCGATCAGAGTGCGATCGGACGTCAACTTTTCGCGCTCATGCATCGAAGCGCGTACGACGTCATCGTTGAGAATTTCGAGAACGAACGGGTGCGCCTGTTCCTGAGCCGGTTAATTTCGGAAAACCTGACCGGACCGGAAGAAAAGGGCACCGCCCTTGGGCTCTACATTTTCCTTGCCTTCATGGAAATCTACGGCGTCGGCGTGCCGATCGGCGGCAGCGGCGCCCTTTCGCAGGCGCTGATCCGTTGCATCGAGGACCATGGCGGAACGGTGCTCGCCGATACCTCAGTCGAGCGGGTGTTGACGCGGAACGGGCGCGCGGTCGGCGTACGCGCGTCTGACGGGACCGAATACGCGGCCAAGGACGCGGTGATCGGTGCAATTCATCCGCATCTTCTCGGCACGATGGTCCCCGATGTCGATCCGGCCATCGCCGACGCCGCCAAGCGGACGGAAATTTCCGCCAACGTGTGCTTCACGGTTCATGCGGCGTTGAACGAACCGCTTCGGTTCAAGGCCGGCAGCCACGTCAATGGAGCCTACTTCACCGAATTGATGCCCAATCGGCTCGATGACTTGCGCGGCTTCTTCGATAGCCTGCGGTACGGAAAGATCCCGAACCGGTCGCTCATCGGGCTGATCTCAGCCTCAACCTTCGACCCATCGCGCTGCCCACCCGGCAAGGCAACGCTGCATATTTGGGATTACGTGCCGTATGCTCACCCTGTTGGTGGCGCCGCGGCCTGGGATCGGGTCAAGGAGGCGTTTGCGCAAACGATGTTGTCGCGGGTCCGTCCTTTCGTTGACAATCTCGGGCCGGAAAACATTATTGCAGCCCATTACGACAGCCCGCTCGACATGGAACGAACGTCGGCGAGCTTCCAGCACGGCGATCTTCATGGCGTCGCCAACCATATGTATCAGTCAGGTGCCCATCGACCGACGCCGGAGCTTGGGCGAAACACGGTCCCCGGCGTCGAGCGTCTTTATCTGGTCGGCCCATTTCAACATCCCGGCGGCGGGGTATTCGGGGCCGGGCGAGCCACTGCGATGCAAGTGTGCGAAGACCTCAAGATAGATTTCGATAAGATAGGCAAAGCATGATGAAGTTCGTCGGCGCCGACGGTACCGAACTCATCATGGTCACCGCACTGGACCGGGACGGCAACAAGCTCGTGATCAAGGGAAAAGTGTTCGGCGCGATGCCGATCACTGCCCGCCTGTCGCCGGCTGAAGCACGCAAGGGACTGAAGCTTTTGAACTTTCGCTTATTGTTGTTTTTGCTGACGTTGCTATTGAGACATTAGCGGATTTGCTGGAGCTCCGGGTCCTCCGCCGTCGGCGGCGATACGCCGCCGGGGCGGCAAACGGCCCTCACATCAAAGTGCTGACATAGTAGCTGTCCATGTATTCGCGCAGCGCTCGAATCTTGTTAGCCTCTATCTCGATCATCCACGAATAAACATTGTTATAGGGCTTCCCGCTTTTCAAGCGGCCCACGCCGCGGGTTTCCGCCGCGACTAACGGCCCTTTCGAGATCAAATTGACAACCGAGACTTTTGGATCGCCGTCTTCGAATATTCCTCGCACGGGCGCGAGGAACTCATCGATGATGACGTTACGTCCCCGCTTCTCTCCCGCGCCTGGAATTCCCGTGGCCATGACGGTCCACGTTGCGTCCTCATGCAACATGGGCCGCAAACGCTCCAAATCTCCCGAACTCAGAGTCTCGAAAAATGAACGTACAAGTCTCTCATTATGCTCTTCTGAGTCTCCCATAGTTGGCCTCTTTCTGTTTTGAGACTTTAAGAAGCTGCGCTTGGACAACACTCTATGGGCCAACACGCAGACTTGTCTATTGTCGCTATCCGCTCTTCCGGCGATGTCCGCCTTGGGTCCAATCGCTACCGAAACGCGATGTCCGCGTTACGTCCGTTTATCCCTCAATCTCAGACATGATGGTGCGGCGCCGCGAACGTCGAAATGGGCCATTAGGCGACATTCGCCGCGGCAGCGCCGATAGACTTGCGTCCGGAATGTGGGCTCGTTTTGTGCGAGACCATGTTCGATCAAATTATCCAAAATGCTCAATCAGCAATTCAGTAAGGACCCGTACCTTTCGCGCCGGGTGGTGCCCCGGTGGTCGGATAATGTAGAGCCCAGCTTCGGGAAGCGGATAACTTTTCATTAGGGCCATCAGAGCGCCGGACGCGAGCTCTTTCTCCGTCAAAAAATCCGGCAGCGCGGCTATGCCGAGCCCGGCGACGGCTGCCGCCGCGAGAGCCATACCGTTGTCCGCTTGGAATCGACCTTGCGGATGCAAGGCGATCGTCTTGTCTCCGTCAACGAAGTGCCACGTCTCGATGCCTTGCACGAGACATTGATGCGCGAGGACTTGCTCAGGCGTTTCGGGAGCACCATGCTCCCGGACATATTCAGGGCTAGCGACGAGCTTTCCGTGGATAGGCCCGATCCGCCGTGCGATCAGGTTCGAGTCGCTGAGGTAGCCAACGCGAATTGCGCAGTCGAAACCTTCACCGACAAGGTCGACGAAACGGTCCGTGTAGCTCGTGTGCACCTGAAGGCGCGGATGTCTCGCCGCGAGCTCAGCGAGCACAGGTGCCAAATGGGTGGGACCGAAAGATAGGGGCGCAGCGACCCGCAATCTGCCGCGCAGATCGCCGGCAGGCAGGATCGTCTCTCGCGCAAGATCGATTTCGGCGCAGACCCGCGCAGCATGGTTACGGAATGTCACGCCCGCTTCGGTGAGCGCGGCACCGCGTGTCGTCCGCGCGAGAAGCTGGATACCAAGCTCTTCTTCAAGCCGGACCAGACGACGGCTGACGATTGATTTTGACACACCGAGCCGGCGCGCGGCTGGCGATACGCCGCCGGCATCGGCCACTTCAACGAACGTCTGCAGGTCTTCCAGGTCCAAGCCGCGTGTTCCACTTTTTGCGACACAGATATCCAATTGACCGGGCTAGTGCATCGCAAAGAGGAACGATACCCCAATGACCAGCGACCAGCAACCGATCCAGGGGTTGGGAACGCCCGCCCCGAACAACTCGATAGGAGACGCGTGATGGCACCTGCATCCGAACATTCCGGCCGATCCGCAGTGGTCACCGGCGCAGGCGGCGGCCTTGGCCGCGATATCGCCCTCGGGCTCGCCGTCAAAGGTTATATCGTTTTTGGTACCGCATTCTCTGCCGGAGAGGTCTCGGACCTGAAAAAGGCTTCCGGTGGCCGCGTCAGCCTGACGGTCTGCGACATCACCAAAGAACAGGCCGTGAAGACCTGGGCCGCAGGCGTGTCCGACGCGCTTGGCAGTAGCGGCCTTGATCTCCTGATCAACAATGCAGGCATCCTCACGCCGGGACCGCTCGAGGTTCTGCCGCTCGACGCCATCCGGCACGAGTTCGACGTCAATGTTTTCGGCGCCCTGTCGGTCATGAACGCATTCCTGCCGACGCTCCGCAAGGCGCGCGGCCGCATCGTTCAGGTCAGTACTTGGACCGCCAGCGTGCCGCTGCCGTTCAACGGACCATCGGGCGCATCGAAGGCTGCGATGGAGGTGTTTGCGACGGTCTACCGCGCCGAGCTGAAGCGGTTCGGCATCGACGTCGTGGTGGCGGCTGCAGGCAATATGAAAACCGGCGGCCCCGCGAAAACGGCTGCGGCCCTCAAGCGGGTGGCCGATGGGATGACGCCTGAACAGCGCGAACTATACGGACAAACCTTCGCATCGTTCACAGCCGCTCTCAACAGCATGCAGAACAGTGGGCTCGACTCGGCCGCTGCCGCCCGAAGAGTGATCGAGCTGGCCGAGCAAGTGCCCGCGCCGAGCCGCGCACCGGTGGGAGCGGACGCCGAAGAGATGCTGCGGGTCGTTCGCGAGAAATCCGACGTCGAGCAGGATGGGTTACGCCTCCAGCTCGCCGGCCTGAGCTAGGACCGCCTGACAATCAGCTATTTTACCAAAGAGCCAGCCATGATCGAAATCATTGACGTCAACGATGGCCGTGCCGTTCGCAACAAGGACAATGTCCTCGTCCTCTATGATCTGATGATCAACAAGAAGAAGTCGGAGGAGGGCACGGCCAAATTCGTCAGCCCCGCATACATCCAGCACAACCCGCTGATTGCAGACGGTTCGGTTGCCCTAGGCAAATTCTTCGGCCAGGTTACACGGGAACACGCCCGTGCCCGCGTCGTCGTCCACCGCATTATCGCCGCCGGCGACTATGTATGGGTGCACGTGAACTTTCTGAATCTCTTCAACGATGACCCGGATGATACGGGAATCGCCGGCGTCGACATCTGGAAGCTGGACGCCGACGGCAAGGCAATCGAACATTGGGACACATTGCAGCTCGTTGGCGACCCGAAAAACTCGGCGCCGTGGATCGCGCCGAACATTCCGCGCGCCAACCCCAACGGAATGTTCTGAGCGGGAGGGATTTGCCATGAGCGATACACTTGGTCCTCTGATGGAAAGGAACCTGTTCGAGGTATTCGGGCAGCGAGATTCCGCACGACGCGCGGCCGCGATAGCCGAGCTCTATACCGCAGACTGCACGTTTTTCGAGGCAGAGGAGCAGGTCAACGGCGAGAAGCGCTCAACGCAAAGGTCGGCAGTATTCTCAAGGATGCTCCCGGATTCGTGTTTCGCGCGGCAGGGCCTGCGCAGGTCAATCACGATCTTGGACGTTTGCGGTGGCAGCTCGGACCGGCCGGAGCCCCGCCGGTTGTCACGGGTACGGACATTGCGGTCTTTGAGCACGGAAAAATCGGAGCCCTGTACACCTTTCTTGATGAATCCGCGATTGCCTGAGTTCGCTTGGGCGGGGGCGGTGCCAGGTGCTATTTGTGCTTCATCGTTCCCCACCGCCGACCGTACGCTCCTGACGACCGCTATGGGTCAATCGCGTCGCTTTCGCGACGTCTGCGTCATGTCCGGTTCACCCCGAACACGAGACATCTGTCTGATACTTCGGCTCGGTAGCGAAGGGCCATCAGCGGAAATTCGTCAGTCCCACCGCCAAATCCAGCCTAGCCAGTGTCGGAAACTAAGCTACCCTGCTGCCTGGGGATGATAACTGGCGCGGACGGGAAGAGGGGGTCATGAGCACAGAGGTTCATTCAGCAATCGATTTTTATGAGCGCCACCCAATTTCGTCCGAGATAATCTTGGCCAAACTCAATGCGAGTCGAGGTAATCTCGATAACGTTGCACCTGAGGAATTGTTTCCACACGACCAGGATCACTACGGCGGGCTGGACGCCAATGATGTGCTAGCGGAACGCGCCAGCATCGGCAACGGCTCACGCGTCGTCGATTTTTGTGCTGGTCTAGGTGGTCCGGCGCGCTACTTGGCACACCGCTATGGCGCTGATGTCACCGGCATAGATTTAACGCCAGCCAGAGTTAAGGGTGCAGAGGAATTAACGCGTCTGGTCGGCTTGCAAAACAGTGTTCGCGTCATTGAAGGTAATGTTTTGAAGGTCCCGCTGCCTGATGCCAGCGTTGATGTCGTAATAAGCCAGGAAGCATTGCTTCACGTGCCAGATAAGGAGCGCGCACTGGCTGAGGCTTTTCGGATCTTAAAGCCGGGAGGCCGTATTGCCTTCACGGACTGGGTTGCTCATCGTCCACTGTCGGGGGCCGACAAGGAATTGATGTGGCAAGGTATGGCTGTCGCGGACTTGTATAGCTTGCGGACTTACGCCGAACTCATTCGCAAGGTGGGCTTCACCGTTAATTCAGTCGAAGATTTGACCGTTGATTGGGGGGGCATTCTCAAACAGCGGCTTGCCATGTACAGAAAGCTTCGCGAGGAGGCGCAAAAGGCCGGTACACCTGCCGGTCACGATGCGTTTTATGAAAGCTACGTGCGCTTTGTCGATTTGGTGAACGATGCCGTACTTGGCGGGGGCCGTTTTGCCGGCGAGAAGCCAAGATGAATTGAGGCTCAGGGTCTTCGGTGTCCGTTTGGGGTCAATCGCTACCGAAACGCGATGTCCGCGTTACGTCCGTTTTATCTCAATCTCGGACATTGTCCTGGGGCGCCGTGAGCGACGCGAAGGGCCATTAGCAGACCTCGCGCTTACAACTCGATCACTTCATCCCCGAGGTTGAGCATCGCCGATCGGATATTCCGCTGTCAGGGACAAGACTTCACGGCAAGTTCCATACGGTACGCGGATTTAGCGATAGCACGCCGAGCCAGTCGCGTAAGTTTCTGATTTTATTGAAGCGCAGTGGCGCGGTTTCCAGCTGCTAACTAATAAAAATACGAAGAATGGGAGAAATATAATTTCTCCATATGACGCGTTTATCGTCTGTCGGTCGGTCTATGACTGACTTATAATCTCATTGGATGCGATGGCAGAAGGCGCCATCAGCAAAGGCATACCCTTACTCGATCTTTCATCGCTTACTGCACTGACTGTAGCCAAATCGTCGCCCCGAAGTATTGCTAGGCGAACCTGCGAAAATTGCCGAGCCTATTTGGAAATGTCTGGGGCAACGGTTGTGAAGGCGATGCTCGTTTCGAAGCGAGAAGCCTATGTATGACAGTCTACGCTGCGTCACCGCCGCATTTGCCGGGTGGGCTGCGCGATCCAAGCATGATTTTGGACCACGATCCTTTCTGCCGACTCGCTCGAGCTCGCTCTGGCGCAGCATCCGGCCAAACTACAAATCATTCGGCACCGGGGGGAATAGCAATCGGAGGAACTAGCCCATGACAATGACACGAAAGGTATGCCTCGGTCTGTTGGCATCTGTTGCCGCCGCGGCGGTGGCGATAACGCCAGCAGCCGCGCAGAAGCGACCCAACATCGTCATGCTTATGACGGACGATACCGGCTGGAACGACTTCGGCGCCTATTCAAACGGCGGCGCGGCGCTCGGCCATCCAACTCCCAACGTCGACCAGATTGCCAAGGAAGGTGCGGTCTTCACGAATTGGTACGGCCAGGCAAGCTGCACAGCGGGCCGCGCCTCGTTTATAACCGGGCGCATTCCGGTCCGCTCCGCTCTCTCTGTCGTCGTCGCCCCAGGCGACGAGAACGCTCTCCGCAAGGAGACGCCGACCATCGCCGAGTTCTTTAAGAAGAACGGCTACACGACGTACTTCTCCGGCAAATGGCACCTGGGCGACAAGCCCGAGTCCTATCCGATCGCGCACGGCTTCGACGAAATGAAGAATTTTGCAGCCTACTATGCCGGCGTCTACGCCTACGACGACACCAACAAGTGGTTCCATCCCTGGTTCCCGTCGTACAATCGCCAATTCGCTCAATACTTCAGCGAAAATGTAAACTTGGCCGAATGGGAAGGCGTGGCCGGCCAAATGGCCAAAAATCTCGGCAAGATCACCTACGAGAGGTTTGCGACTTTCGACGAGGACCAGGCCGCCAACGCCGTAAATTACTCAAGCAGCATGCGAACAGCGAGAAGCCGTTCTTCATGGACGTCAATTTCCTAAAGATGCACAACCCGACCAATGCCGCGCCTGACTTCGCCGGAAGATCGCATCTCGGAGACTACTCGGACTCGCTCATGGAGCTTGACGCCGACATCGGTAAGATCATGGACGAAATCCGCAAAGATGCGCCGAACACGATCGTGATCGTGACGGCCGACAACGGCGCGTGGCTGGATGCGTATCCCGACGCGGGCACCACGCCGTTCCGCGGCGAAAAAGGCTCGCCGTTCGAAGGCGGCTGGCGTGTGCCGGGCCTCATGTGGTGGCCGGGCCACATCGCAGCGGGTGCGCACTTCGATGAAATGATGTCGCACATCGACGCGTGGGCGACCCTTGCGTCCATGGTCGGCCTAACCCCACCGGCGCACGAATGGGTGGGCAATGATGGCAAGCCGATCTACTTCGACAGCATCGACAATAGCGCCTACATCCTGGGCACGGCACAACATTCGGCGCGGAACTCTTGGGTCTATATCGACGGCGAGACCTTCAATGGTGCGCGGTTTGATATCGGCGGCGATGCCACGGAGCCGTGGGTTCATATCGCATGGAAGTATCTCTACACCGCCAAGGACTCTTGGCTGGGCTCGGAAGCAAACCTGGGCGCAATCGGTGCGACGTACAATCTCACCATGGACCCGTATGAGAAATACGACGTGACCTTCAATGGCGCCGCACCGACACGCGTGCTGAGCACGTCGCCGGGGAAATATTCGGGTCAGGACAATGGCTGGGTGTTGGCACTGATCGAGCCGGTGATCCTCGATTTCGATAAGACAATCATGCAATTCCCGAACATCAAGGGCTTCCCGGGTGGCGCCTCGACCGACCTAATTCCGAACCTGCAGAACCCGGATAATCCGGCACCGCTATTGAAGGGCCTGACAAACCCGCATGGCTCGTTGGGCGGCGGAGGCTGATCGCGGCAGGCACTGAATGCGTCTACGTGCGCAACCTAGTGGTTGGGGGGTGGTGAAACCATCCCCCTCCACTGATGCCCCACATACGACAAAACGCGATGCAGAAGTGTTCGATACGAAATCCAGACGAGGATCGATGCCGATGGGGCGCATCGTTGGGATTATTCTGGTCGCCGCGCTGTCGATAGCCGGTGTCATTACTGCGCTCGCCGACCCGGCGCAGCCATCGGAAGTGCCGTCGGAAGACAGCATGAAGGCTCTTGCGCTTCGATGGTTTGCGCAAATACAGGCGGGCAAGATCGACCGCACGCAATACACCGCCGCGTATGGCGCGCAATTAACGGATGATGCGGTGCAGGCATTGTCACACCAACTCAACCAGTATGGGGCGGCGCCGTTGCGTGCTGAAATCATGCAAAAACGCACGATAGACAATCAGACATTTTACAAGGTGAAGCTGATATTCCCACGCGGCGATGCGGCCAGCCTTCTGTTCGGCTTCGACACGGAGGGCAAGATCACTGGCGTCGTCGCCATGAGTTTGGCGGGAGACTGAGCCGGCTATCGATCTGCACTGTCTCTGCATCTTCCTCGGGATTTCCACTTCGGTGCATGTCCGTTATGGGTCAATCGCTACCGAAACGCGATGTCCGCGTTGCGTCCGTTTTATCTCAATCTCGGACATTGTCCTGGGGCGCCGTGAGCGACGCGAAGGCCCAACGGCAGACTTCCCGCCGGCGTCCCAGCGGACCGGCGAAGTACGGTTCACAGTGGCGAACATAATCGTGATGCCTGCTTCACCCCCCGGGGCGATGACGTTAGGCTGATTGATTGCGGTCCTTGTCCCGCTTGGGCGAGGCCTGTATCGTGCGCGCGCAACGCTGGAGGCTGAAATGGCGACCGGTACCGTGAAGTGGTTCAATCCAACAAAAGGATATGGCTTCATTCAGCCATCAGGCGGCGGGGGCGGCAGGGACGTGTTCGTCCACATCTCGGCTGTTGAGCAGGCCGGCCTGACGTCGCTCAACGAAGGACAAACCGTCGAGTACGAAATCGAGAGCAATCGGGGGAAAGAGTCCGCGGTCAGGCTCAAGGTCAAGTGACCGATTTATCAACGCAGCCCACCGAGCTTGCCGCCGCGACATGTCGGGCCTGTGGTGCATGCTGCTCGTTTTCGCGTGAGTGGCCGCGTTTCTCGCTGGAAAATGACGCCGATCTCGATCAAATTCCCCGCGGTTATGTTGATGACGAACGCGGACGCATGCGATGCAGCGGAGATCGTTGTACAGCCCTTGTGGGAGACGTCGGCATTTCGACGGCGTGCGCGATCTACATCATGAGACCCGACGTTTGCAAGGCTTGCTCGCCCGGCGATGACGCCTGCGAAATGGCGCGACGGCACTTCAATCTCCAAGGGCGGTAGCCGAGTCTGGCCTGCATGGCTTCGCCCGTCACATTTATGGCGACGAACCCTTGACATGCGTCCCCATTATAGTTACGTATCCGCCAACTCGCTCACCGAAGGCGATTATCCGGGACTTGACTAAAACCGTCGCCTGACTTGCGACCCGGATATTGCCTCGCAAGGAGCGAGGTAACGGAAAATGAAACGATGGCTACGCTTTGCCCTATTTCATAGGGACCACAACGGCGGATGGTTTTGCTTCCATCCAATCAGCGCCGTTGTGTATGGGACAGTCAGCGGCCTCGCGCTTGGCTATGCCCTCGAAGTCAAACGACCAACAGAAATTTGTGAACCGCGATTTGTTGAAAACATCGCGGTAAAGAACGGTGCCATAGGCATACAGTCGTTTTGTGCCGGCGTGGATGGCCGTCATTTCGTCCTTAGTGATCGTGTGTTTTTTAGCATCGATAGGAGCCTCTACGCTTGGGGCCTGAGAACTCGTGCTTTGCATTTCGGTTTTGAGGTAACTGAACTGAAACGCATCGGTCATGGGCCACCGATCGACAACGAGATTCCACGGGACAATGATTTGGCCAGCGGGCGTCTGTCCAAAAACCTTGATCCCCGGCCTAACGGTTATATCCAGAGGGCCGTCCGTGCTACCGCTTCCGGAAATGGTGCCTCCAGTTATGTGGACGTAGGCGCGCAATTGGCGAATTTCATTGTCGCCGGCTACCCAAGCCTGCCAGCCGGAGAAGATTGCAGCCAAGATTGCGCCAAAGGCAGCTACGAAAGCAAAGAATCCAGTCGCGTATTCGAGCCAGTGCTTTCTTTCGTTCTCGGCTTCGCACTGCTCTGTAACGGTTCTTGGTTGATGTACTGGCGGGCTCGCAGCGGCGGCCTGTCCGTTTGGATTTTCGGAGCCGTTATCTTTCTTTTCGGTGCCGCCTCCAGCATCATTGGAGGCATCTGGTTTTTGATTTTGCATCCGCCGCCGTTTTCTCTTTCCTATGCGCCTATTCATGCTGAGTACGCCGCCGTTTTCTGCGGTCCTTCTGGCGTCTCAGCAACGCGCTACAGCGGCTCCAAAAATGTCCACGTTTTCCCGATTGTTGTAACGGAACTGAAACTCCGCGACGTACAGCGGCATGTACTTCGCGCTAACGCGATGGAACGTGCCGACAACACCGCGCTTAACCAGCGACCAGAAACCCTCAATCGTATTGGTGTGGACGGTACCAACAACATATTCCTTCGCGCGGTGACGAACGAACGTGTGCGGAAATTCTTTGCCGAGTTTATCGTAGGCCCGCAGGTCATCGGTTGCGAGCAAGCTGACCTTGTTGGAAACGGCTTCGCGGATGAAGCCAACAAGCGTTTCGCGATCAAAGCTTTCGATCACGCGCGCTTTGCGCTGCACCGCTCCAATGACACCGATTTTACCAGAGCCGGTTCCGCCAGTGCCGCCGTCGCGCTTGTCCCAATGTTTGTTCTTGGCCTTCCCGCCGATGTAAGTCTCGTCAACCTCGACGATGCCGCCCAGCTTGTCAGGCCGATGCTCACTAAGGCCAGCGCGGATGCGGTTGCACATGTAGAGCGCGGTTTCGTAGGAGCCGAAGCCCATGTACCGCTGAATTTGGAGCGCGCTCATTCCTTTTTTGCTGGTCAGCATCAGGTGAATGACCTTGAACCACTCCCTGAGTGGTTTGTTTGTATTTTCGAAGATCGTCCCCTTGATAACCGAGAAGCGATAGCCGCCAGCCTTGGCGCATTTGGTGCACTGCCAATGGAAGGGACGATTGGTGACGGGATACACGTCAACGTTCCCGCAGCGGGGACAATGAACGCCATCCGGCCAACGCCGGGTTTGCAAGTATTGCTTGCAGGCCGGTTCGTCGGGAAACATCATTTCGAACTGGGCATTCGTAAGCTGCTTGACGGATTTAACCTTGGCCATCGCGGCCTCCCTCAACCAATGGAGGCAGCCTAGCATATGTTAAAATTAGTCAAGTCCCGGATAATCGCCCTCACCGAAGGGCGCATTCCGGATGCGATCTAGATGCGGAGCGAGTGCGGTGCCCGCGGGCGGTCTCGCAAACCATACGATCCGCCGATCAAACAAAGCCATAGCTGTAAAACGGGCCTAAACGGCCCCACCCAACATCAATGGCTTAGCGGCGTTTTTCAAAACGTCGCGCAGCTTTCCGGCCGCCGCCGGATTCCGCCGCCGGTCGCACCGGCATCCCCCACCAAAGAAGATGGCCACGGTGCGGCGTCACTCGCGACCGTGGCCTATTCCCAAACAGCAGTACAGCGTCATGAGCAATACGGTACGCAAGCCCGGCACGCAAGCCCGGCGTAAGCCCCGCATCCCGAACGCCGACGCCATCAACGCGATCGCGATCAGCGATGGCACGTTCCACGCCGGCAGCGTCGTCCTCAATGACGGCGGATTCTACGCCTTCGACGCGACCGGCATCTTGATCGGACGGTTCAATTCGCAAGCGGCGGCGATCTCGGCCGTGCCGTGCGCCGATGTCGAGGTCTCGCGATGACCGGCACCAACGCCATCCGCGCCGAACTCGTCGGTTCGAACACCGCGACCGCACGCGGCCTGCGCGCAAGCACGGTGCTGGCCCTATGTCGGGCGCTGGTAGCGGCCGGCCATGATCCGACCACACCGCTGGTGGCCGCGCGCGGCGCCATGGCGTGCCTTCTGATTCGGAGCATAGGCGAGGCCGCCCGGCTTGAAATTAACAGCGCCGGAACTGGGCTAGCCGCTTACCGGACACGCTCGCGGCCCCGGCGGAGGCGGTCATGACCGCCGCCCGGAAAGCTAAGCGCAATATCCCGAGCCCGACTGCGGCCGGCTATCTCGCGATCTACGATTCCCAAGATTTGGTCGCGACTTTAGTGGAGCGCGATCAATCGCATCACCTGTTCTCGCCGTCCGGCAAATGGCTTGGTGCTTATCCGAGTCGCCAAGCCGCCATGCGCGCCGCGCCGATGCGGAGGCGGGCATGACCGACACCCTCGATCATGCCGCCCTCTTGGCGCTGTCCAAGGAACTCAAGCGGCCGCTCTACACGCTGGAAGTCACCCTGCGTGAACCGTTCACCGCCGGACGGGCGGGACGGAAGGCGGAGGCCGAATGGTTCGCCGAGCTGTGGCAGCGGTTTGATATCCAGCCCGGCGCTCACTTGCGGCGCATTCACTATCGGCTGGTATCGCAGGAACCGGGCATCGTGTTGATGCCGGACGGGTCGCCGTTTCTGAACCTCGATCGGCCCTGCTTCGACATGGTGTGCACGGCGTCGCTCGACGCTCGTTATCTCGGGCTTGTGCCGGCTGCCGATCTGGTGGACCGGCGCAACGATGAGCCCGTGATTTATCTCCCCGCTTACTCCTCCGATGCGGAGCTGACCATTGCGGGCGGCCTGGGCGTGAACGAGCTGAGTGGGTTCACTATCCCCGCGCTCGATCTGACTCCGCCGATCATCTTGCAGCGCTATCACATCGAAATCTGGTGTGAGAAGACGAGCATGAACGACGTGTTGCTGCCGTTGTGTCAGCGCTACGGCATCAACCTAATCACGGGCTCGGGTGAACAGTCGCTCACCGCGTGCGTGAACGTGGTCAAACGCGCATTAGTGAGCGGGCGTCCCCTTCGCATTCTCTATATTTCGGATTTCGACCCAGCCGGCACTTCGATGCCGGTCGCGGTCGCTCGCAAGATCGAACACACGCTGTACAGCAAACAGTTGCACGACCTCGACATCCAGTTGCGGCCGATCGTGCTGACGTATGACCAGTGCGTGCGTTACCAGCTACCGCGCATACCGATAAAAGAAGACGAGGGGCGCGCAGCGACGTTTGAAGCGCGCTTCGGCGAGGGCGCGACCGAACTGGACGCGCTCGAAGCGCTGCATCCCGGCGAGTTGACGCGGATTCTTGAGCGAGAGATCGCACGCTATTACGACGCCGGTCTTCGTCGCCGCCTCGTGAATACCGCCGCCGAGGTGCAAGCCGAACTCGACGACATTAACACCAAAGTGCGGAAGCGTCACGCCAAGGCGATCAAGGCGCTTGACGCCGAACGCAAGAAGGTCCTGGCGGCGATCGCGGCGTTCGAGAAGAAAGCCAGCCCGGTCTTGCGCAAGATCGAGCGTGATCTCGAGGCCGAAGCGCCCGACGTCGACACATACGACTGGCCCGAACCGGCCGAGGGCGACGAGGACCCCGATCCGCTGTTCGACTCGACGAGACAAGCCAACGGAACCGCGCGCGAGTATGTCGAGCAGGTCGACCGTTACAAGGAGCACCAGGGCAAGCCGACGGAGTTGATCCGCAAGCCGTACACCTTCCGTCCGGTGACGTGCACCATCTGCGGCACGTCGTTCGAAGCGATGTCGCGCAGTAAGGCGATGGTATGCAGCGAAGGCTGCCGCCAAAAGCAGCGTCGGCAGGCGGAGGCTCCGCCGCCGATCCCATGCTCGATCTGCGGCGATCCGTTCCGTTCCCTCCGCGGCGCGACGGTCTGTCCGAAGAAAGACTGCCGCAACGCGGCGCGACGAAAACGTGGGGCTGAGACAGGAGGAGCCGAGGCCGCTCATGACCGCCGCGCACGACACTTTCAGAAGTTCGTCCCCTGACCTGCGGGGCCGATATTTCCCGGATAGCAGGACGCGCCTAGCGGACAGGTGGCGCGACACGAAACAACAGTCCGCGGTCGGCGACGCAGCTTTTCCCTGCGGGCGCCGGCAACCAACAAACAAACAAGGAGCAACTGAACATGGGCGCCGATCTCTACCTCGAAAGCATCTGGAATCCTTTCGAGAGCGATCTCGAAAAGCGCATTGAGAAACTACTACCAGCAACAATTCCGCGCGACGTTCAGGCGATCATGGACGCCGCGAATCGCGTGTTTGATGAAATGCGCGCCAGCGGCGGTTACTACCGGAATGGCTACAACACCGGAGACGTGATGTGGGCAATGGGCTTGTCCTGGCCCGGCACCGTCTCCCCGATGCTCGATAAGGACCGGCGTCTGCCGATCAAGCAGGCTCGCGAACTGATCGCCATGATTGAAGCGCGTCTGTTCACCAAGGAATACCTCACAGCTTTTTTCCTCGAGAATATGACCAACGGCGATGATCCACGCCCGTTTTAGCCGCGCGTTGCACAATTTCCTCGGCGATGAGCGCTCGACGGTGCCACCGGACTTTGCGTCGTGGGCGCAGTTTCTAACAAGCGCCGTGAACAGCTCCTCGAAATCCTACGCAAATCGATCGCGCTCAATGAGCCCCTGCTGTGCTCACTGTGAAACCCATTGGAATGGACCGCACCGCCGTATTTGTCGCCAGCGGCGTGCGTCTCTTTGACCGGCGGCGAAAATAGCAACCAGGAGCAGATCAAATGACACAAGCGACTAACCCGAACAATCAAGGAGCGAAGAAGCAAATGTCAACCGTGTTCAAAAACTTTGATCAACTGCGCGAACTCGGTTTCCAACAAGATGAACACGGACAATGGATCGCACCAAATTGTCACGTGAACGTCTATCAAATGGACGACACCTTCCAGGTTTTCGTCACGCTCCGAACTGGCCTCGGAATCGCTTTCGCCTCTCGGGTTACCGACACGATTTTGACTGGAGCGAATAAGCCTGCCGAGAGCCGCACTAAAGCGCAACAACAATTGGTGTGACCGTCAAACAGGACCCGGCGGCGTGAGCCGCCGCCGGACCAACATAAGGAGACTGACGATGGACAAACTGTTCACGGTTTACGACAGACGCACGGGAGAAGTTCACGCTCGCGGCCTGTCCTTCAATGAAGCCGGCGCAAGGCTGGCGACCTTAGCAGTGGACGACGATGCGATGCGGGAATTGCGTAAGGATGATCCCGACAGTGAGTTGTTCGTGCTGAAACTTAAGAACCCGTTCCTCATTGCTACTGCCGATGACGAATTCGACGAGCTGCGACAAAAGGCTGCCGTAGTCGGCTGGGACGCAGCAAGGCAGGGCCGCAACGTCATCAACATTGCTCGGCACGGCGCGGAGACGCCGCTCGAAGGCGGCGAGCCGCCTTCCGTTCTGATCGCCTGACCAACCAAACAATCAGGAGGGAATGGAAATGAACGAAGAAGAAATGAAGGAGCAACTGATCGAGCGATGGCAACGCGCTGCCGCGGATATTTCACTGCATGCGTTCCGGGATGTTGGCATGGAATGCGCGAATTGTGGCTTGTATTGCCGCGAACAAGTGGAAATCCGCGACGAGAATGACGATCCAATCCAGAGCTATTGCGTGTGCGCGTATTGCGGCCGGCCCGAGCTACGGTTTTGCGGGAGGCGCAAGGCAGCATGACCAATCAAACAATGGAGAACGCAATGACCGACAATTCACCGATCGAGATCAAGCTTGTCGAGACGCATGCTTATCAACGCCTGCCGTGCACAGTCTGCGGTGGATGGACTGAAAAGCATTCTGTTAAGGCAGAAACCGACAACATTCTCGTCTGCGAGACCTGCCTCCAAGCCGGCAACATCGACGAACGCCTCGCAGAGAACGCGCGCAAACTCGAAGCCTATGCAGCCGCCGTCCGCAGTTTGATCGGTCGCTTGCGCGTGCCGACATTCGAGCAATGGCAGGCCGAAATTGATCGCAGCAACATCCGCGATCAGGCTCAAGAGGTGCTTCGAGAGCATGAAAGCCAAGGCGATACGGTCGAGACAAGGGACGATGTAGCCGGATTGCTGATCGACCCTCGATTTGCGCCCTTCATCGATGACGTGTTTGCGGACTGGCGCGCTTATCGCGAGTGGAAGGCAAAAACTCCCCGCGGGATGGCGGCAGCGGATACGCGCATCCCGTTCTGATCGCCATAAAACACCAAACAAAGACGCTACTCGCCGAGGCGCTGGAGCAATGCAAGCTCGCGTATCAGTTCGCGCCCGGCTCATACACGCACAGCGCACTCGCGGCGGTGATCGCCGCCGCCACCGAGACGAAGCCCGATTGGATCGATGAAACACTGGAATGGAACACAAGCGATCATCCGGAGGGCTGTTCCCCCAAAGACGTTCAGGCGGAGGCCGCGGAATAAGTCGCGAGCGGCTTCCAAACCGGCGCATAAGCGAGCATTTCACGTTCGAGTGCAACGGTCTCCGTTACGTCGCGACCGTGTCGTTCTTCCGCGACGGCAGGCTCGCTGAAATTTTTATCAGCAACGCGAAGGCAGGCTCGCACAGCGACAGCGCCGCCAAAAATTCGGCGGTCGTTTGCTCGATCGCGTTGCAGTACGGCGTGCCGCTCGACGTGATCCGCAAGGCGCTGCTGCGTGATGCGCGTGGTGTGGCGTCCTCGCCCTTAGGCGTCGCGCTCGATATCATTTCTGGTGGAGATACAGCATGAGCGACAACGCCGCGCTCGATGCATTCCGGGTGCGCTGCGAAGCGCGCGCCGCCAAAGTCGCCGAAGGCGAAATGGACCGTGTCGAAGCCATCGACGGACTAGAGCACGCGGCCGCCGCCGACGGGCTCGCTGACGAGATTGGACCAGACGGCGTGCAAGCCATACTGGCTGAGGCTTTCGGCATGCCGCACCAGCGCACCAATGGAGGCGGGCAACCGGACATGATCCGGTCGAGTGCGGAATTCGTGGCAGGATTTACGCCGCCGGAATATGTGCTCGACGGCGTTCTGCAACGCCGTTTCATCTATTCGATCACTGGCAAGACCAGCGCCGGCAAGACGGCGATCATGCTGATGCTCGCGGCGCACGTCGCGCTCGGCCGGCCGATCGGCGATCGCGCCGTCGAGCAAGGGCGAGCGCTCTACCTCGCCGGCGAGAACGACACGGACGTGCAGATGCGCTGGATCGCAATGGCGCAACAACAAGACTTCGACATTGACGAGATCGACGTGCATTTTGTCGCGGGCGCCTTCAAGATTTCAGAATTACGGGAACGCATCCGCGGGGAGATCGAGCAGCTCGGCGACGTGACGTTGATCCTGGTCGACACCAGCGCGGCGTTCTTTGAAGGCGACAACGAGAACGACAACAAGCAACTCGGCGAGCATGCGCGCCGCCTACGCAGCCTCACCGACATGCCGGGCGGTCCGTGTGTGCTGGTCGCTTGTCATCCGCCAAAGAACGCAGGCGACGACAATTTACAGCCGCGTGGCGGTGGCAGCTTTATTGCAGAGATCGACGGCAACCTGACAGCTAAAAAAGACGAGAGCGCCATCGAAGTGCATTGGCAGGCGAAGTTTCGCGGGCCAGATTTTTTGCCACTAACGTTCCAGCTTCGCACCGTAACGCACGAGCGCCTAAAGGACAGGAAGGGCCGGCTGATCCCGACCGTGATCGCCGCTCACCTCACCGAGATGGCGCAAGAGAACGCGGTCAAGGCTGCGCGCGCCGATGAAGATCGGGTGCTGGCGTTGCTAGTGAAACCCGGAAACGAGAGGGCCTCACAACGTGAGCTGGCCACACAATTAGGCTGGCACATGCGCGACGGCAGACCCTATCAGGTGCGCGTCCGCCGCGCCCTCGAAGCCCTTCAACGCGCCAAGCAAGTTACCGTCACCCGTGGCCAATACGAGGTAACCAAGGCCGGGGAGAAGGCGCTCAAAACGGCCGCGGAATCTTAAACAAAGCCGCGTTTCAGAGAGGCCCAACTGAAACACACGTCGGCGAGCGAAACAAAAGGAGCGAAATAAGCGAAACGGACACCCCAAAAGTTCAGCAGCGATCGGTGAAACATGATGTTTCAGCCAATGTTTCGAAACAGCCGAAAGGATAGAGAGAGGGGGGGTGAAACACACACAACACACTCTCTTAGAGTGTGTGTGTGTTTCAACCCCCTCTCATCCTCGATCGCTAGATCACAAAGGGATGTGAATGCGCACGCATCATCGGTTGTGCGTCCTATCTATGCACGTTGTACGGGTCCTACCGTCCGATGGAACTCTCGGGGGTGCCGCGCCGCCGTATTTTGCGTAGAGATTTCAAACACTTGCGGTAGCCAACAACGACAGAGTTGGAGAAAAAGTCAATGAGCGCAGGCAAAAGACACACAGAGATTGTCGGCATCACCGCGCTGTCGGCGCACTTAGGCATCACGCGTGAAACGGCTGGCCGCTATGTCGAGTTGGGTGTTTTTGAGCGCAGGCCATCTGGTGACTTCGACCAGACGGCTTGTCGGCTACGGTTGGTGCGATTTTTGTTGGACCGCAAGCCGTTGGGCAGCGACTTCAAGAACAGATACGACAAAGCGAAGGCGCTGAGGGAAGAACGCAAAGCCGCACTAGAGGCACGCGAACTGTGCCTCATGTCTGACTTCACCACGACGCAGCAGACCATGACTGCTTTGGTGTTCGCCGGCCTGGACGCGGCGGCTGCCCGGCTCAATCCGCACGATCGTGAGGCCCGGAAACGCGATGAGGAGGAACACACGATTCTGAAGGCGTGTGTTGCGGACGCTTTCAAGCGGCTGGCAGACGATCTAACAGCTGATCCTGTTAGCTTGATGCCGACCGATATCAGCGCGATCAGGCAGCGGCTTTTTGGGCGGCCCAATCCGCTGCCACCTGCGGCCTAACATTCGATGACAAGTCGACGACCACGCCATACGCCGCAGCAGACGAGGCAGCATAGATGAACCAGCAGGAACGCGAACGCTACAACGACCTGGTCGAGATCGCCGCGCGTGCGATTGCCTTCACCGATCTGACAGACGTCGAACTGCCCAAGGTCGTCGTCGAATTGCAGGTCGAGGCGGCCGAACTTGCCGGCGGCTGGGTCGACTTTGACGCCGACCAGCCGCGTGGCGAGCAAGACCTGCCGATCGTCGATGCGGTGAGCGACCAGATTTTCGAACGGGCCAACGAGCTGCGGCGCGGGCTATTTGGTATTGGCCTCCAGCCGCTGCCGTTGAGGCACTGACTAATGCCTCGCCGCCAACGCCGGGATAGTTCTCCTGATCAGCTGGTCGAGCGCGCGCTCGTCTTACTTGCCGAGGCTGGCGCACTTGATCCGTTGTTGACGGTTGGTCAGGCGGCTTCGCTTGCGTGTGTCACCCCCGCGGCGGTTCGATGCTGGTGCCGAGAAGAATCGCTCGGTTTCTACAGCCGTCAATTTCAGTGTTTCTTGATCCGTTTGTCGGCGCTGCGTGCATGTGTACGGAAAAAACGCGGCATTCTTAGCGATGCGCTGCGCGATTTTACGTTAACGAAAGCGCCGGACGTCCTAGCATTGGTCCCACCAACGAGGTTGGCCGATGCCCAAAGACCCGGTACCGCTCAGCGAGACGGAACAGTTTCAGCTAAACCGTTTGCTCGACAAGCGCAGTCAGACGCTGCCCGAAGCTCAAGCTCAGCGCGACCGCGAGCGAGATCAAGAGCGTAAGCTTCGGGCGCGACAAGACAGGTTGGCGGCCGAGGAACAGCGCTTGGCTCGCCGTTTGGCGGCGCTTCATGTCGACCTCGACGTCGTCAGCGCAGAAATTTTTAGGATCGCGCCGTCCGGGGTTTCTTTCAGACACGTTTCTGAAAAGCTGCAAGCGTTCGGCGAGCTGATCAAGACGCAGAGCTATTTTGGTACGCGGTTCGATACTATGGACCGCGCGCAAATTCAGCTGCTCGCCGAGATCGGGCTTGCGATGTATCAGGACAGTGTGCGTCCGAAGGGTGGCAAGACGCTGCGCGACCGCATGGGATCTGTGAAGGTCGAGGTCGGCCCCGGCAGCCCTGATGGCCCCGGTGATGCGGCTGATCCGAGGGTGGCACTAGCGCAGGCAATAATCGCGGCAGGTCGCAAGATTGGAAAAACCTCATGACGCTATCAAGTCTCACCCCGCTGCATCGCGTTCATCCCGTCCGCGTCGCCAGCGTGATCTCGAAAGACCGCGGTCACCAGCCTGCGGCACCGGCATCAGCCGCGGTACAGCCGAGCGTCGAGCAACTGACCGTCAACGACGTACACGGCCCCAACCTTTCGACGGCGACTGTGAATGCACTTCTCCCCCATAACCCCGCTCTCGTTGCCGAGCTTATGATCCAGGCATATCTGCGCGCGCGCGGCGAACTGCCGACGCCAATGTCGTCGCTCAGTCCAGTTGCGCGCGCAATCTGTTTGGCTGGAGAGAAGGCGCGCGGCCGCGAACTCTCCGATGCCGATGCTGAATTTCTTAGCTCTTTCTGTGAGGAGCACTGGCCATCATCATGAGCAACAAAGGCAAGAAGATCGAGGCGCTGGTCATCCAGCGCAACAAGCTCATGGCAGAATATGCTGCTCACAAACGTGTCCGCGCCAAGTTGGAAATGCAACTCGATCGGCTGACATGCCGGATTGCGCAACTGACTGGTCTTGAGCCGGCATCATATGCAGCCGGCGGTTGGCTTAATCCATTGAAGCACGAACGTGGATGACAATGAAAAAATTCCGACCACTCCTTCGGCTCCGGCTTCCAACGGGGTCGTAAATTTGGTCGGAAAGTCGTTTGCGGTTCTTCGCCTGGCTATACCGCAGGCGGCGCCCGAGGGCTGCCATTGGGCTCTCGTGGTTCCTGACGACTTCGTCACGCGGTTTAGTTCATTGCCTGCGCGGCGAACAAATGGCGAGCTATGTGCAGGACTACCCGAAGGTCTGAAAGCTACGGGCACGTGGCTCGCCAATGTTTCTATTTGAAAGAGGTAGCGCGTTATGAGTGAAGTCACCTGCGTCGTTTTGCGCGGCGTTTTGGAGATCGGCGATGAGATCGGCGACGATAGCGCCCGCAGAGGACGTTCGACCGCATTGCCGCGTCTGCATCGCTACGGTGTTGGCCAGGTTGTGACGCTGCCCTCCATCGAGGCCGCGCGACTGCAAAAATTGGGCATCGTTAAGGTGGTATGAGCCCATGGGCCTGGCACTGCAGCCTGGAATTACGCTGGCGCAGATCGCCGCTAGTGCCACGTCGGTGAGATTGAACAGCGGCGTCGCGCCGCCGTCGACGTATGCGAATTCTGTATCTTCCACGATCGCGCAAATGCTTTTTAGCGCCGGCTCATTTTTTTCATTTGTGCCCGCGACCGGGACGTTGTCCGCACGGCCTAGCGGCGACAGCGCTCGGCGCGTTGGTTGATCCCACGAAGCAGATCGTACTGATCGGCGACAGCGGCGCCTTTCAAATTGTGCCGGCGGCGTGAGGGAAGAGCTGCACCGCGCGCCGGGTTGTGTGATCGTCTCGGCATCGGGCGTGGGCTTTTTTCGGGTGCGAGTTGAAGGCACGGAGCACGCGGTGTTGGCTCGCTGACTGGTGCGTGCTCAACGGCATCTTTTGGGGTATCGCGGACATCGAGTGGCTATGGCGCCGAATGGGTCTGGCGCTAATGACCCATCGCGTCACAGTCAACAATCTCTTGAGATGAGAAAGCTGAGGCAAAGGGCATGGGATAGGATTAGACTTGGGCGCGATGGTGCCCGTTCTTCTTACTTGAGGTATCGAATATGAATGAAGAACAGACGCAAACATTGTCTTTGAAAGCTGCATATGCGTTTGCCGCCGCGCACGGACTTGAACGAGAGGCGTCTGAAATCCGGGAGATGGTCATCGAGTGGGATTCCTCATACACGTCTTCACTGCGTCGTGGCTACATCGTGGCTCTGTTCGAAAAGCACGGGCTGTTCGATGAATTCAAGAAAGAACACTGGCCGTTCGGCAACAGTCCGGCCGGTGAACGCAAGCGCCTTAGATATCTCCGTATCAAGGGGCAATATGAGGAATTTTTAGCTGGGCGGGGTCCGGAAGTTACTGCCGAAAGCGGGGACGAGGGACCATCCGATCCCGAGCAAGCGCTGGAATTCGCTCTCGAAGCCCACCTTCGGGATTTTCTTGCCAAGAATCTTGATCGTGTCGAGACAGGTCTTCGGCTGTATGATTCCCCCGAGCACGGCGGCATTGAGTTTCCCGTTGACAGTGGCCGCATAGACCTATTGGCAGTCGATCAGAACAATAAGTTCGTCGTGATCGAACTCAAACTTTCGCAGGGCCGCAATAGGACACTCGGACAACTGCTCTACTATATGGGTTGGGTTGACAAACATCTGGGCGGGGGCCCTTGTCGTGGATTCATCATCGCAAATGACATCGATGAGCAACTCTCTATCGCAATTTCTCGCGTTGTCGGCGTCAGTCTCGCCAAGTACCGCATGAGCTTTGCAATCGAGCACGTGTAGCCTTGATGAGCGAAGGAGCGAGTTATGTCGCCTTTGGCCCTGAACGTCGTTTGCTGCGAGACGGCAATACGTCTGGAATTGGGAGAAAAGCGGAAGTGGCTGGCGCGCGCTCAAAACGTCGCTGATGACCCATTTCGGTCATCGGCAGCCAATTTTGCTGTGATGCACAACCTGCCTTTCGTTCAATGATGTGGTAGCGTCCAGTCCTCAGCCTGAGGGAGCCCATGAGGCGGCGGCAGTTTATATCGCTGCTCGGTGGTGCAGCTGCAGCGTGGCCGCTTGCGGCTCGCGCGCAGCAGGCGAGCGGCGTCCGGAAGGTTGGCTTTCTTTATCCGGGACCGGTAGCCGTGGCCGCCACGCGAAGCCCCTTTTTGCTGGAGGGATTACGTAGCCTAGGTTTTCGCGAGCCGGATCAAGTGATGCTCTTGTCTCGCGCCGCCGGTGGCGATCCGGCGCGACTTGCTCCGCTCGCGGCCGAGCTCGTTGCGAGCAAGGTAGACGTCATCGTTTCAATCGGTCCGGCTGCGATAGGAGCGGTTCGGTCTGCCACCGCCAGCATTCCCGTCGTGGCGGGTGATTTGGAGAGTGACCCGGTCGAAAGCGGCATGTTGGCAAGCTTTGCGCACCCCGGCGGCAACGTCACCGGATTATTCCTGGATTTTCCCGATTTCAGCACGAAGTGGCTGGAACTCTTGAAGGAGGCCGTTCCCAATCTTGGCAGCGTAGTCGCATTCTGGGACCCGGCGACGGCTACGATTCAGACCAAAGCTATCAGGGCGGCCGCGCGGCTCCTCAACATCAGAATCGAGATCATGGAAGTCAAAGGGCCGGCTGAGCTCGACGCTCTGTTCGATACCGCCAGCGCGCGGCACCCCGACGGGCTGTTGATGCTCGGGTCCCCCGCTTTTTTCGGCTTATTCAAAGCAGGTTGCTGACCTCACACTCCAGCATCACCTGCCCGCCATTTCTTTTTTCTCCGGTTTTCCTCGGGCTGGGGGATTGATGGCCTACGGCCCCAATTTCGATGCGGTATACCGCGAGCTCGGTGTCATGGCAGGAAAGGTCTTGAAGGGGACAAAGCCGGCCGATTTGCCGGCCGAGCGGCCGTCGCGCTTCGAGCTGGTGGTGAATCTCAAGGCGGCAAAGGCTTTGAACCTCAACATTCCAAATTCCATGCTGTTGGTCGCGGACGAGGTGATTGAATAGCGGCTAGTGACTTCCGGTGTTGGCCCATTGCGTCGATTTGTGCGGTGCAGCGACATGTCCGGAGTTGGATGAGAAGCGGAAGTGCTCAAAGAGGCGGCGACTGCCGCAGCATCTCCGGCAGCTTGGCGATGTTGGCGGCGATGCGCCGGGCCTCACCGCCCGACGTCCCGAGCACGTCGCCTTCGCAATAGACGTAGGCGAGCGATTAGCCGCGTTGGCCGCTCAGAGCCAAGCAAAATCCGGCGTGGTCGGATTTTCGCCGTCAGGTACGCGACAGCCCAGCCCATGAACGCGCAGCTCAGGGCGACAAAGAGCATTAAGAGGATTGGGCCTGCTCTCACGGCGAGTACGCGGCAAGAACGAGAAAGCCCCAGTCACGATGGTGGCGTCGACTGGGGCTTTCGTGTGTGAGGGCCGCCGGGGCGCAATCCCCACACCTAACCATTCAGGCTGAATGTGTCGCGGGAGTCAAACTCAGCAAAAGAGAACCCCGATCTATTTTTAGTACCGCGGGCGGCCCAGCAAGTCCGGCAGCTTGGCGATGTTGGCGGCGATGCGCCGGGCTTCGTCGCGCGTTTGCAGGTTCGCTACCGCCCGACGGCCCGTGCTCATAGTACATGTACGCGAGCGCCTGCCCGTTCTTGTCCTCCACTATGAAGCAGGCCTTGGTGTCTTCGGTCGAGTGCAGCGATCAGGCGCCAAAAATATCGCCTCCAGGATCGTGAGCTCCGATAAATCCATGTACGCGCCTTGGCTGCAGTCAATCGCCTCATTGCCGTTCCAAGCGATAGAATGGTTTCCGCCGATAGCATCCTGGTAGCTAATAATCGCCCGTTGTCCTAGAAGTCGTTCCTTAATTTTTTCACTGGTCGGCGGCGCTTTCAGCCATTCGCTGCGGATGTTTGGATGTTCGGCGGTGAAGATAGGCGCTGCAACCCAGCCCAATTCAAGCAATGGATAGATGATGTCCATCGTGCGAATTCCTTCGCCGATCGCAGCGGCATCGGGCAGATTCGTTTGCGGATCAATTTCGATTCCAAACGCAGCGGCCACCTGCTCGTATGTTGAATCCGTGGCGGTGGCGCACGCAGCAATCATGCAATCATTCGCGCCGCGCTGGGCTACGAATTTATCCACGCCTTCGTGCATTTTGCTCATCGTTTTCTGCCCATACTCTGCTCACCCCGATCCTTCATGATGTAGCAGGCCCAATCGTCGTGGACGGACCACGGCGGCGGGAAGCGGCGATTTGGCATGATCTAGAATATCCATCGTACAAGTGCGCGGTGGTGGCAGTGCGAATTGCGCGCGGTTTGTTCCGACTGTGGATTATCGTTTCGGTGCTTTGGATCGGTGGCGTGGCTGCGGTGACGTGGTGGACTTTTCCGCCAGCAGAACTAACCGACGAAGAAGTGGGGCTGAATACACGGCCTACGGAATGCAATAACAAGAGCAACGATGAATGCGATGCTATTCTGACGCGCCTTGGTAGGAACCCTTTTGACGCGCTCCTTCCAGTCCCGCCACCACCGGGGACGGTCGTTACACGCCGATCCGCGATCATTTGCGGCTGCAACTGCACTGGTCCCGCCGCTCCTTTTGCTTACCCTTGGCGCAGCGTTAGGCTGGGCTTTCAGCGGATTCCGATCAGGGTGATTTCATCGGAAGCGGCTGCGCATTGCAACAGCTCCGGCATGTTGGCGGCGATGCTCGGCCACTGTGAAAAGAGGAGGGCGGCGTCGGCCGGCCTTTTTCCGGCGCCAACGGCCGGGTGTTGATGTTTTAAGACGTTAGCCACATAAATTGGCCGCTGAGGTAATTAGGTCCCAAGAGCAATGCGGACCATTGCGGCGATTGACGACAGCGAGGATGCGAAGGCTCGCGCTCGGCTTCTCGCGCACTTCGAGGATAATCCCCAAACGGTATTTTATAGCCGCCAGCTCGAGGTGATCTTTGAACGAGAATACTTTCATTGGGTGACGAATCGGGCTTTGCGTCGATTAGTCGAAGAGGAACGGATTCTTAGTGAGGCGCGAAGGTTGGACCTCGGATCAGAGATCAAGCTGCTTTGGAACAGGAATTACAGATTTTATAAGCGTGCTGCTCGTGAAGTATTTGACCTAGTGAACCGGTACAGCAACGCGGCGAGCGACGGAACGCTCGGCCTTCAAGGCGAGCATCTTGTCCTGGCCGCTTTTGCACGAGCGCGTTACCTTTTATTAGGCGAAGCGACAAGGCAGCACCGGGGACGAGAGTGGACTGAAACGGAGCACAACCTTGATTTCATCTTCGAGAAAGATGGGGTCGCATACGGGATAGAGGTAAAAAACACACTGGGATATATGGATCTTGAAGAGTTTGCTACGAAAGTGCGTTTGTGTAATTTTCTCGGACTCAAGCCGGTGTTTGCCGTTCGATCATTACCTCGGACTTGGATCGATGCGCTGATCCAAGCGGGCGGTTATGGAATGATTATGGGTTTTCAATTCTACCCTTGGACTCACTTGGATCTGGCCAACGAGATACGCGTGAAGCTCATGCTCCCGGTCGACACTCCGAAAAGGATCGAAGTGGGGACGATGCAGCGTTTTGAGAACTGGGCAACTCAGCCGAAGGAAATGGTCGTCAGCACCGCGAAAATCGAGCGACTATTAGCAAGATTTGAAGAGGGCCGAAAACGGTCGGCGGAGGGTAATTCCGTGTGAATTGGTTTTGCAATTCACAATAGGGGGTGGTCAACGTGTTAAATCCGTGAGAGGTTTTGCGTACCTTCATGAATAGTTATTGCTACCGGCACGCCGCGGCTGGGGTGCTGTGGCTGGCTTTCCAGCTCCGGCAGCTTGGCGATGTTTGGCGGCGAGGCGCCGGGGCGCGGCTCACGGTGGCTCATCGCGACCTCGATAAATCGCCATCGCTGCTCGATCACGATGCGCAGACGGCCATACGGCCAGTCGGGTAGGTCGAGCACTTCCTTCACGGTATGCATCTTCCGCGGTCGCAACAATTCCGCGGCGGTGGGCTTTACCTCGACCGTCTGGCCGTCGCCAAGCCCTACGAGACAGGCCACGAGTTCGGCCCTGTTTTGGGGCGTATAGCGTGACGTCCTCCGGGGCGACATAGCGGACCTGACCTTAATACTGCGGCGGCGTCAGCATCTGGGCTGCGATGAGGCGGGCTTCTTGGATCCAAACCGGACGGTGCTCTTGCAAAAAGTTCCATCGGGTTCCATAATGATCCGTAGGGCACGGCTCCCATGTCCACGGAAGACACCAACGATCCGCAGCATTGGCGCGGCCGCGCGGCACAGATGCGGGCGCTGGCTGTCAAGATGGCAGGCGCTCCAGCAGCCATCCTGATCAACGATCTTGCGGTCCATTATGACGAATTGGCCGATCAAGCTGCGCTCAAAGAAGCTGCGCGCAAAGGTAAGTCGCCGAGCGGACCAACAAAGCCCCGACCATTTGCGGCTGGGATAATCGCGGGAAAGTCACGCGCGTTCTGTGCGCGCCATCAGAGGAAGCGATCGTCGTGTACCTGATACGCGAACTCTTGCTGCCGGCGACGGGCGCATCCCCCTCGGATGCGCCAGTCGCCCTTGTCTTGGAACTCGCATAAAGCTTTGTAACTTTTGCCAGTGTGACCGGGGTGCGGCAGCGGTCCCTAAGCCAATGCCCCCTGGTACACGGGGCCCCGGCGGATAGCAGGCAGCGACACGCCGGGGCTGCCTCCATATACGCTTTGCATCAAGACGAACTGTCCCCTGATTTGGGGGATGCCGCATGGGATAGTTGCCGGGGCGTCCACATTGCGAATCCAAGTTGGTTCAAGAAGCTCCTTGGAGTCACGGCGGGTGCCAATAACACAGCCCTTTTTTTAAAAACTGCAGGTGACAAGAGCCCCGGGGACTGAACTTGGACATCGACGGTTGGCTCCGCAGGATTGGTCTGGAGCAGTACGCGCAGACGTTTCGCGACAATGCGATCGATGCCGACGTGCTTCGTGATCTCACCGATGAGCACCTGCGCGAGCTTGGCCTACCGCTTGGGGCGCGGCTCAAGCTTCTGAGGGGCCGTTGCTGCCCTCGGTACCAGGGAGCAGACGCCCGCTTCTCGGGAGATCACACCTCCTGCCCCGCACACCGACGCCGAGCGCCGCCAAGTCACGGTGATGTTCTCCGACTTGGTCGGCTCAACGGCACTATCGGCGCGGATGGACCCTGAAGACCTCCGCGAGGTCATTTCGTCCTATCAGAAGTGCGTCGCGGAGACCGTGCAGCGCTTCGGCGGGTTCGTGGCAAAGTTCATGGGCGATGGGGTGCTCATCTACTTTGGCTACCCACAAGCACACGAGGATGACGCCGAGCGAGCCGTGCGCGCAGGATTGGAGTTGGTCGCTGCAGTAAGTGATCTGAAGAGCCACGCGCCCCTCCAAACTCGTGTCGGCATCGCGACGGGCCTCGTGGTAGTCGGCGACCTGATCGGCTCCGGCGCTTCTCAGGAGCAAGCAATCGTAGGCGAGACGCCAAACCTCGCGGCACGCTTGCAGGGCGTCGCTGAGCCGAACAGCGTGGTCTTTGCCGAAAGTACCCGAAAGCTCGTCGGCAATCTGTTCGAGCTTCAGGACCTTGGGGTGCGGGAGCTAAAGGGCATCGGGGGGCCGGTGCGAACTTGGGTGGCGCTGCAACCCTCTTCAGTCGAGAGCCGCTTCGAGGCCTTGCACGCAAGCGGTGTAACTGAGCTTGTCGGCCGGGGAGAAGAACTCGAACTGCTCCTGCGGCGGTGGTCGAAGGCGAAGGCTGGCGAAGGCCAAGTTATGTTGCTCTCCGGTGAACCGGGCATCGGCAAGTCTCGCCTGACAGCGGCGCTGTTAGAACGCCTCGCCGCCGAACCGCACACACGATTGCGCTATTTCTGTTCGCCACAACGCACAGACAGCGCCTTCTTTCCGATCATCCGCCAGATGGAGCGTGCTGCCGGCTTTGCCCAAGACGACACGGTGCGAGCCAAGCTGGACGAACTCGATGCCCTGATGGCGCAAAGCCACACGCCGCGCCAAGACATCGCAGTTTTCGCCGACATGCTATCGCTGCCGAACGACGGACGTTATCCCACACTCGACCTGACGCCGCAGCAACGGCGGAAAAAAACGCTTAAAGCCTTGCGTGGGCCAGTCGAGACGTTTGCAGGCAAAAAGCCGGTGTTGATGATCTTAGAGGATGCACATTGGGTCGATCCCACAAGCCTAGAGGTATTCAGTAGCGCTGTGGATCGGACTGCAGCCCGCCGCGCCCTGCTGATCATAACCTTCCGGCCCGAGTTCGTGCCGCCGTGGATCGGACAGCCACACGTCACTTCCCTCACACTCAATCTGCTGACACGGCGTGAAGTCGAGGCGATGATCGACCGAGTAATTGGTAATAGGCAGCTTGCGGCGAACGTCAGGCAAGAAATCATCGAACGGACCGATGGCGTTCCTCTTTTCTTAGAGGAAATGACCAAAGCGGTGCTGGAAGCCGAGAGCCCGAGCGCGGCTGAGCACACGGCGGAGGCCGTTCCGTCCCCGGCGCTGGCGGTCCCGGCCACCTTGCACGCCTCGCTGATGGCGCGGCTGGACCGGCTCGGCGGTCCGGCCAAAGAGGTTGCCCAAATCGGCGCGACCATTGGTCGAGAGTTCACTCATGCGCTCTTGGCGGCAATAGTGCGCAAGCCTGAAGCTGCACTGCAATCGGCGCTCGACCGGCTCATTGATGCTGGCTTGTTGTTCCGGCAGGGCGTGCCGCCACACGCCACTTATCTGTTCAAGCACGCACTTGTACAGGACGCTGCCTATGGAACGCAGCTGCGCGATCCGCGACGCGCGTTGCATGCTCGCATCAGCGAGACCCTCGAAAGTCAGTTCGCTGAAATCGCCGACACCCAACCTGAGGTTTTGGCGCGTCACTGCACTGAAGCTGGCTTGATTGAAAAAGCCGCCGGTCTCTGGGGTAAGGCGGGACAACGGTCCTTGGCGCGCTCGGCCCTGGTTGAAGCTGTCGAGCAGATTTCGCGTGCACTTGCCCAGATCGCGACGTTGCCAGCCACGTCCGCGTTGCGCCGCGAACAGATCAGGCTTCAAGTCGCGGTCATAACCCCGCTCTTTCACGTGAAAGGATATTCCGCGCCGGAAACCAAGGCGGCTGTTGAGCGCTCACGTCTGTTGATCGAACAAGCCGAAGGGCTCGGAGAGCCTCCCGAGGACCCCTTGTTGCTGTTCTCGGTGCTGTACGGCTTCTTTGCAGCGAACCTATTAGCGTTCAACGGCGATGTCTGTCACGACGTCGCCGCGCAGTTCCTGGCACTGGCCGAGAAACAGCGGGCGACCGTTCCGCTCATGATCGGGCATCCGCGAGGCCAACACTCTTCGAATAGCTGGGGAAATCGCGCTCAAGTCGCCCGAGCCGGACGAGGCAAAGGCGCAGGCCTACTTCGAGCGCGCGCTCGCGGTCGCCCGCACTCAGCAAGCAAAGTCCTGGGAACTTCGCGCCTCCGTGAGCCTCGCGCGCCTCTGGCGCTCTCAGGGCAAGCCGCACCAAGCTCGGGAACTACTCGCTCCGGTCTACGCCTGGTTTACGGAGGGCTTCGATACACTCGATCTGAAGGAGGCGAAGGCGCTGCTCGATGAGCTGCACGCCTGACAACCAATTTCGAAACCGCCTCTAAGTGATGAGTCGGCGGTCGACATCATCGCGGCGACGGTGGCGGTTGTTGGCGCGCGAGCATGGCTACAAACGCGCGCTCGAAGAGAGGTGCCGGAAAACACAGTGCGGGCGCTGCACGACCCGCGCAGCCCGGACCATTGGCAGCGAACGCGCCCAAATAGAGCAAGCCGTTAGGCCACAGTGCTTGCGCTAATTCGCGATTACGCCCCGAATCCAACGAGGCGGCGAGGCTGTTTTATACTAGGTGAACTCGACACGCTCCGATACACGAAGTGATCAGCCACAAAATCCGGTAATGCATTGACAAAAAACATGTGTGCCGACTTGAGGGCTGAACGGCGTGACCTGCAAGAGATTGTATTTGTTCACCCTGATCGCGCAGCGAAATGCGCCCTCCTTGCCCGACTTGATCGTGGCCTGAGGACTAACGAGGAAAACATTTGTGATTGTGAACTGCATAGGCGAAACTAGAACAACCTCATCCAAACCACATAAACTACGCCGAGCAACGTAATCAGCGTCGCTAACATGCCCAGAACCAACAGTATTGGATGCTCTGAAATCCGTTTGGCGAGTGTGGGCTGATTGGCTGATGGTGGCGGGGGTCGGTGCTCTCCCTGGGCTTGTGGTGGCGGCAGTTGGTGGGCTTGTGGCGGCGGGAGTTGGTGCTCTCCTTGGGCTTGTGGTGGCTGTTGCCGTTGCCCTCGCTTTTTTGGCTTTCTTCCTCTGGAGCGCGGCATAGGGGACCAACATTCTTCCGTTAGCTGACCGTTAAGGTGACCACGCTCGTACGCCGCCTATTCACCACTAGCGGCTATCGGTGCGTGATCCAAGGGCCGCGCACTACAGCGTTGGGCGAGCGCAATCGGGCTGCGGCGGTGGCCTGATCCTGATTGCTTCACCTACCATTACGCTTGGCGCGGCGGACCGCGACTTGTTGGTGAGCCCGGATCGCCCGAATATGTCGCGAGCTACGTTGCCGCTCACGCCAACCACAAGGAGCCAAACAGCTCGACACTCCACTCGATCATTGCCGGCTATAAGGCGTCCAAGGACTTCGAAGGTTTGGAGCCGCGGACGCAGCGCGACTATCTGCGCCACATCGCGCGCATCGAAGTCGACTTCGGCGATCTGCCGATCGCGGCGCTCGATGATCCGCGCGTCACTCGTGACTTTCTCGAATGGCGTGACGGGTTATCGATCAGCCCGCGCCAAGGCGATTATGCGTGGATGGTGCACATGCGATTGCTGTCATGGGCGCGCGCGCGTGGCCTGACAGTATATCGCCCGCCTGATCGCATCGAGCGGCTTTAACACGCTGACCGCTCCGAACAGATTTGGCTCGATCAGCACATCGCGGCCTTCATGGGCGTGGCGTCCGAGCCGTTGCAGCGCGCGCTCGTGCTGGCGCTTGAAAGCGGACAACGCCAAGGCGACCTGTTGACGTTGCCGTGGTCCGCCTATGACGGCGCCTGGATACGCCTGCGCCAGCACAAACGCGGTCAGCGCGTCAATGTCCCCGTCACTCGGCGCTTGCGCGTGGTGCTCGACAACAGCCCGCGCATTGCCACAACCATCCTCACCGATCGGCGCGGCCGGCCGTGGCATGAAAAAACCTTTCAGAACAACTGGCGCATGGCGGCGCGCAAGGCAGGCATTGTCGGCCTCACGTTCCATGATCTGCGCGGAACGGCCGTGACGCGGCTCGCCGAGGCGGAGTGCACCACCGCCGAGATTGCCAGCATCACCGGTCACTCAATGCGCGACGTTGCGCGTATCCTCGACCATTATCTCGCGCGCACCGACAAGATCGCCTTGGCCGCGATCGCTAAGCTCGAACGGGGCAAGGCGTGAACGAAAACTGTAAAACGGACTGTAAAATACCGATCGGCGCCGACGTTAAGCCGTTGTTGGCGCAACAGAAGTCAAACGGCAGTGAGCGGTCTCGCAAACCGCTCCCGGGCGGCTCCGGGTCCCCGCCCGGCCGGCACCACGACCGGTCCCCGCGGAGCGCGGTAGACTAGAGACAGGCGGAAGCGGGTAACGCCCGTTACGCCGGGTCTCAGGAAGCGCGGTTACTGGAGCTGAGCCAACGGCGGATGCGTTCGCCCTGGCGAGTGCCGCGGCGGAGCGCCGAAAGGCGAGCGGCTCGCGATATGAGCCGCTGCCGCGCCCGCGCACGGTTCGATGGCGACATCGGATTGTGTGGCGCGGCCATGGATGGAATGCGCCTATCGGCGCTCCGCCTCCCTTCTTTGGGGAGGCCCGTGGTTCGATCGTGCGCGTTGTGGTTGGCAAAGCTCGGGTGCAGCCGCATCGCGAGAACGATTTCTTATGTCGACGTGGCGAGCCACTTCGTCATTGCGAGCAAAGCGAAGCAATCCAGTTCTGAGATGCCGCGCGGATTGCTCTCGCTCGCTTTCGCGCCTCCCCGCAATGACGAGCCAAGCGTTGCGCAGAGAAGGAAGCTTACACAATGAAAGGCAGATATCCGCAGGGCATGACCTTTACGCAATGGAGGCGAACGCCGTTTCGCATGCGCCACCGCCTGGTCGGCCTCGCGCTCAATAATCACTTCCGCTATTGGCGGACCTGTGCGGACGCTCAATGCCGACGCGCGCGGGCCTGCCAGGATCACGAATGCTATTGGCAGCGCCTGAAGGCGCTGCCGTACGAGGAGCAAAAACGCGTCCGCGCTGACGCGGCGCCGCTGGCGAAGATGGTGTGGATCGGCTGCCGCAAAGGCTCGGAAGGGCGCTGGCTTTATTGAAGGCTTTTGTAACTAGCGCCTGGACCGAAACTCTTCCTCCCCCTGCAAGGGGGAGGATAGGTGGGGGTCCGCAGCCTCGCGGCTTGCACCGAAAGTGCGGGAGGAAGCGGTTCGCGTCGCGCGCGCTCTCCACTCTGAGCGAGCGGCCCGCGACCCCCGCCCTGACCCTCCCCCTTTCAGGGGCAACTATATACTTGACTGAACCACTTTCCCGTGATTCAATGGCTTTGTTTCGAGGAGAAAGCCATGTGCGACCTGACCAATCCCGCATTCACTGACGAAGACAAAGCCCGCGAAGTTTCTAGAGGCTTCGCGTTGGCCGGATGGCCCGGTTTGCCCGTTCTGCGGCCAGCTCGATACGGTCAATCCGCTTGGCGGCAAGTCCATGGGGCCGGGCTGGTACTTCTGCTCCGATTGCCGAGAAAAGTTCACGGTGCGCGTCGGCACGCTCTACGAGCGCTCGCATATTCCGCTGCACAAATGGCTGCTCGCGACGCATCTGATCGTATCGAGCAAGAAGGGAATGAGCGCGTTGCAAATCTCGCGCATGCTCGGGATCACGTACAAATCCGCTTGGTTCATGTGCCATCGTATTCGCGAAGCGATGACGCCCACGACGCGCGGTCCGCTTGGCGGAGAAGGCAAAGCGGTGGAGGCCGACGAGACCTACATCGGCGGCAAAGAGAAGAATAAGCACGTCAGCAAGCGCAAGAAGCGCAACATCGGCGGCCAAGGCAAGCAAGCCGTGTTCGCGCTGGTCGACCGTGATGGCGAAAGCCGTTCGTTCCATGTGGCCACGATCACCGGCGAAGCGTTGCGCCCGCTGATCGTCACGAAGGTCAGCCGCAAGTCGGCGCTAATGACGGATCAGGGCGGTCAGTATTTCCAGGTCGGCAAGGAATTCGCGCGCCACGAGGCGGTGAACCATGGCGCCGACGAATACGTGCGCGGCGATGCGCACACCAACACGGCAGAATGCCGTTTCAGCCTGATGAAGCGCGCCGTATTCGGCACGCATCATTCGATCAGCGAAGCCCACTTGCAGCGTTATCTCGCCGAGTGGGACTTCAAGTGGAACACCCGCAAGATCACAGACGGGGAACGTGCGGCAATTGCCTTGAAGGGTATTGAGGGCAAGCGTCTCACGTACCGTCGGCCTAACGAAGCCGCATACTCTTAAGCAAAGGGCGGGGCGCTTCCTCGCCTGGAGGAAGCATCGTGCTCACGCAGACAAAAGTTAAGAGTCGCTCGCCGGTTATTTTTTCTTCGCGCGCTTTGTTGCGGCCTCGCGCCGTGCGCGGGAAGAAAGCTTTGGCTTCTTCGGCGGCTTACGTGGGCGTTGTCGTAAACCAGCGTTGTATTCCCATTCCAAAGCAAGCTCTAAGTGCCGCTGCTTCGCTGCTTCGGGAAGCCACTGGGGGATATGTTAGACTCGGAGGATTGTGCTTCAGCGGTAGCGTTCGTTCTTGCGGCCATGGAAGGCCATGGGCTTGTGTCTTTTTCCCACTCCGGAACTGATACTCCCATTCCAAATACTGAAGCCGCTGCGTAGCGAGCAGGAAATAGCCTTCCTGCAAAATCAAAAGATCAATGTCTACATGCCTCCACTGGTTCTCAAAGGAATCCTGACTGTCGGCGGCTTCCGTCGAGTTCGTGAAAAATAAGCCCGGATGATTGTGCCAATCGCCATAGTGGCCGTGTGCATATTGATTTCGAAACGACCGACAATTGCGGATTGTCCGCATAGTTGCGTCGAATTCTGCGCTAAGACCTACTCTTTGATAAGCTGGGCGCGCTAGTGCGTCCGCCATGTCAATTCTGCCGCGATCACTAAGCAACCGGAACATTCCGCGGAGCGCGGCATCACGGTCGGATAAAGCTTCCCCAAGGCACATGCCGAGCATAAATTCGATCTCGCCAAAAGCCGCGATGAGTTGGCCGATAATGGCCGCCTCCTCAACGCGGCGATGGAAGCAGGGCATCAATACTGCCCCGCCATGAGGTGGCTCTATCATGACAAGGTCCGATCCGACTAAAGACTCTGAATTTCAGAAAGTCGTGCAAGGCTTCCTGCACACGAAGCCGACGCCGCATAAGCCGAAGCGCAAAACCAAGCCGAAATCCAAGACGACAGGAGCTAAGCGTGGCCGACGATCTTCGCCTTGACTGTCTCCGCCTTGCCGTCGAAGCAAGAAAGGACCATTCGGGGAGCGCCCAGCTAGTGGACGACGCGGAGCGTTTTTGGCAGTTCGTTAAGAATCCCGGACGGCTCGCGTGCTCGGGGTCCGAACGCACAGCAAACACTCCGCGTAAGTCCGCAAAATCCAGGCGCGGTCAGCCATAGTCTTGCCATGGCTGGCGGGCGGTTGAAGCTCTCGTTGCTCGACGGCCACAACATGCTGGAAAAGCTGATACGCGATGAATTCTGGCGTGTTGTCGGCCATAGCGGTCCCCATCGGTTGTGCCTAGGGAAGGATGCTACCGCTGTGCGTTCTATTCAGTCAAGTATATAGTTGCCCTTTCAGGGGGAGGGAATACGCAGTCGCAACATTTCCTCCCCCGCATGCCGGGGAGGAAAAAGGGCTTACGCCGCGTGGGTGGTCAGCGCGTCGACGATGCCGTCGACGACTTCCTCGACCAGCGATCTTGTCGTCGCCTTCGCCCATGACGCGGATCACCGGTTCGGTTCCCGACAGCCGCACCACCAGCCGGCCGTGGCCGTTGATGCGCTGCTCGGCGTCGTCGATGGCCGAGCGCACCTTGACGTTCTCCAGCGGCTTGCCGCTGCCGGTAGCGCACGTTCTTGAGCACCTGCGGCAGGGCGGAGAAGCGGTGGCAGACCTGCGATACCGGCTTGTTCTGCTTCTTCACCACCGCCAGCACCTGCAGCGCGGCGACGAAGCCGTCGCCGGTCGTGGTGTAATCGGACAGGATGATATGGCCCGACGGCTCGCCGCCGACATTGTACCCGTGCTCGCGCATATGCTCGAGCACATAGCGGTCGCCGACCGGCATGCGCACCAGCGAAAGCTTGAGCGATTGCAGGTGCCGCTCGAGGCCGAGATTCGACATCACGGTCGCGACCACGCCCGGCCTGGCGAGCCGGCCGTCCTCCACCCAGCTCTCGGCGATGACCGCCAGCAGCTGATCGCCGTCGACCAGATGGCCCTGCTCGTCGACAATCACCACCCGGTCGGCGTCGCCATCGAGCGCGATGCCGATATCGGCGCGCATTTCGCGCACCTTGCGGCAGAGCGCATCGGGCGCGGTCGAGCCGCAGTCGAGGTTGATATTGAAGCCGTCCGGCTCGACCCCGATCGAGATCACGTCGGCGCCGAGCTCCCACAGCGCCTCCGGCGCCACCCGATAGGCGGCGCCATTGGCGCAGTCGATGACGACGCGCAAACCTTCGAGCGAAAGGTTGCGCGGCAGCGTGCGCTTGGCGAATTCGATATAGCGGTCGTGAACGCCGTCGATGCGCTTGGCGCGGCCGAGTTCGCGGCTCTTGGCCAAGCGCTTGGTCATGTCGCTGTCGATCAGAATCCTCGATCTGATGCTCGACCTCGTCGGACAGTTTGTAGCCGTCCGGTCCGAACAGCTTGATGCCGTTATCGTCGAACGGATTGTGCGACGCCGAGATCATGACGCCGAGATCGGCGCGCATCGAGCGCGTGAGCATGGCGACGGCGGGCGTCGGCATCGGGCCAAGTTGCAGCACGTCCATGCCGACCGAGGTGAAGCCGGCGATCAGCGCGGTTTCGATCATGTAGCCGGACAGCCGGGTATCCTTGCCGATCACCACGCGATGGCGGTCTTCGCCGGCGCGGCGGAACACGAGGCCGGTGGCTTGCCCGACCTTCAGCGCCAATTCCGGCGTGATCACGCCATTGGCGCGGCCGCGAATGCCATCGGTGCCGAAATACTTGCGCGCCATGTATCCCCACCGCCTGCCATGCCAGGCGGCAATATTAACCCGATCCGAGTGTCGTCCGCCTCAAAAAATGTTCAGTAATGTTACCTTGCCGCGTAATGGTTTCTCCACCGTGATTTCCCGAAATCCGTTTATCAATTCAATGGCATAGATCTGGCCGCGCGGCGCGAAAATGCGGCTCTCGATGGCCTCGAGTTTCCGCTCAGGGCTTGTGCTTATCGTGCGGGCTATGCGGCGGTTGGGTCACGGCGACCGGGTCGGAGCCGGGGAAGGATTCTTCCAGCCCCTTTTCCAGCTGATCGTCGAGCGCCTTTTTGCGCTGTGACTCGCGATCGCGCTTGCCGGCGCGGTCCTCATCGTCCCGCTCGAAACCGTCGCGATCGGGCTGCAGCCGACCGGTTCCTATTCCATTCGTCCATCATGCCTTTCATTCCGCGGGTTTGTCCCACCCTGGATTGACGAACAAGCGCCCGTCGCCCTTGGCACCGGAGTTCCATCGCGCTTTATGCTATCGGAAAGGTGCGTGAGAACGGGGAAACGCCAACCATGAAAACAATGACCTGCATCGAGGACCTGCGGCAGGCGGCACGGCGCCGGGTTCCGCGTCAGTTTTTCGAGTACGCCGACGGCGGCTCCTATGCCGAGCAGACGCTGCGCGCCAACCGCGCCGACCTCGAAGACATCAAGCTGCGCCAGCGTATCCTCGTCGACGTCTCCAACCGCAGCACCGCCACGACCATCCTTGGCGAGCCGGCGTCGCTGCCGCTCGCATTGGCGCCGATCGGGCTTTGCGGCATGCAGCATGGCGACGGCGAAATCCTCGCCTGCCGCGCCGCACAGGCGGCCGGGATTCCCTTCACGCTCTCGACCATGTCGATCTGCTCGCTCGAGGACGTGGCCGCCGCGGTCGACAAGCCGTTCTGGTTCCAGCTCTACGTCATGAAGGATCGCGGCTTCGTGCGGGCGCTGATCGAGCGCGCTGCCGCGGCCAAATGCAGCGCGCTGGTGCTCACGGTCGATCTGCAAACCCTCGGCCAGCGTCACCGCGACATCAAAAACGGCATGACCGTTCCGCCGGAATGGACGCATCGGCAAAATCATCGACATGGCCAGCAAGCCCGCCTGGCTGCTGAGCGTCGCGCGCGCCAAACGCCGGACCTTCGGCAACCTCGTCGGCCATATCCGCGGCATGGATGACGTCACTTCACTATCGCATTGGATCGCCGGCCAGTTCGACGAGACGTTGAGCTGGAAGGACGTCGAATGGATCGCCGGCGTTTGGCGCGGCAAGCTCATCCTTAAGGGCATTCTCGACGTCGAAGACGCGCGCGAAGCGGTCAAAGACCGGCGCGGCGGCGTTGGTAGTTTCGAACCATGGTGGCCGCCAGCTCGACGGCGCGCCGTCGTCGATCGCGGCGCTGCCGCCGATTGTCGAGGCGGTCGGCTCGTCCATCGAGGTGCTGTTCGACGGCGGCATCCGCTCCGGCCAGGATGTGATGCGCGCCATCGCGCTTGGCGCGCACGCCTGCCTGAGCGGTCGCGCGTATATCTACGGGCTCGGCGCCGGTGGCCAGGCGGGCGTGACGCGCGCGATCGAAATCATGCGCAACGAGCTCAATGTCAGCATGGCGCTGACCGGCATCAACAGCATCAAGGAAATCGATCGCCGCGTGATCGTAAATTGAGTTTAACCCATAAGGCGCGCATCGCGTGCTGTGCGGCCAAAAAGCTGCCCGACGTTTGCCACGAACTGATGAGATGGCTGTGTCGTTTGGTTCCTGCCGTGCGCGGCTGTGTGATGGTGGCTGTGCGAAGGCGGTGAGCCGCTGTTGGGGGATGGGCAGATGCGGAACTTTATTTTGGCGATGACGATGCTCGCGGCCATTGTGCTGGCTGCGCCGGGCGCGCGCGCCGATTGGGTCGGTGCCGGCGCTGGAGCGGGAACCGGCCTCGTTGTCGCGGGTCCTGTCGGCGCCGTCGCCGGCGGCGTGATCGGCGGGGTATTCGGCAAGCCGTTCTGGGGTCCGCCGGTCAGCCGCGGAGCGTGCTGGACCGACGATCATTTCCATCGCCACTGCCATACGGCGCATTGGTGATCGCCGCGGCCTGACCGGCGGTCCCGCCTGTCACTTGCCGCTCGTCACTTGCGCTTATCGCGATGATAGGTCAGCGCCATCGCCACGCAGGCGGCGAGCGGCGCCTCGGGCAGCGGCTCGGAGGGTCGCAGCAGCAGCGCCCGGTTCCCCTCGAAGGCGAATTCATCGGCGAACAGCGTGCGGAACGTGCCGATCAAGGTGGTCTGGCAATGGAAATAGACGGCGCAGTGTTCCGGCGCCGAGCGCTTCCAGCCGAGCCTGATCGTGCTGCCGGTCTTGGGTTTTGCCGGCAGGTAGGCCGGCTCGCCCCATTTGAGTGTTTCCTGAAGCGGCGCGATCCCCTCTGTGGTCTTCGCCACTTCGAAGATCAATTGCCGCACTTGCTTGAGCTTCCGGCGAATCGCCGCCGGATAGGCCGCGAAGATCGCGGCGACGTCGGCTGGCATCGACGGAGCTCGCGCGCGTCTCGATGGCGCATGTCCGCGGGAACGCCGACCCGCCCCGTTATTCTTCCTTGTACCCATAGGCCTGTGCATTGCCGGTCGCGCCGTAATATTTGTACGGCAGGAATTTCCCCGACATGGTGAGCTTGACGCGGTCGCCCTTCGGGTCGGGCTGCCGTTCCATCAGCAAATCGAAATCGATCGCCGACATGATGCCGTCGCCGAATTCCTCCTCGATCAGCGCTTTGAGCGCCGGGCCGTTGACCATCACCAGCTCGTAGAAGCGATAGATCAGCGGGTCGGTCGGCGGCATCGGCGTACCGCGATAAGGCACCTCGTTGAGCAAAGCCTGCTCGCTTTTGCTCAACCCGAACAGTTCGGCCGCCTTCGCGGCCTGCGGTTTCGTCAGCTTCATCTGCCCGAGCACGGCGCCGGTGACCAGAAGCGGCGACATGCCGCCGATCTCGCCGCAGATATGCTTCCAGCTCCACCCCTTCTCGCGCTTGATGCCGAGCATTTTCTCGGTGAGTTCGGCTCGCGTCATGGACGATCTCCGTCGTTGCATGCGGCTCGATAGCCTAGCAGGCCGCAATCATGGCAAACGGCAATGCCGAGCAATTGCCGTGCCATGACGCGGTCAGCTTCGCGACGAATTCAGCAGACGATGTCCGCCATGCCGAAGCGGCTCACTCGGCACTCATTGCGCGCACATCACATCGGCGGATTGACGCCGTTGCGGCCGACGACGATGCTCGGCGCCAGGATGCATGCCGTCGGCCTGCTTCTTCCCGGCGACGACGAAGATCTTTTCGCCCGGCTTGAGGTCGGCGACGGCCGCGGGAGCAAACATCACCACCTCGACGTTCGCCGGAACGATGAATTTCTTCTCGCCGTCCTTGTATTTCAGGACCAGTTCCTCACCATCGCTGCTGGCGACTGCGCTCTCGATGTTGGCGTTGGTCATGGTGCTGTTCGGCATCAGATCCCACGGCCGATGGCCTTCGCCGGTGCCGCGCATGGCCTCGGGGAAGATGTGGATTTCCACGGCCTTCTGCGTGCCGTCCGGTTGCGGCATGGCGGTGATGCCGACGAAGACGCCCTGCTTGACATCGGCCAGCGACTTTCGGTCGACGGCGAGAACTTTGACGTCGTCGGCGAGTTTCACTTTGATCGGCGCGCCGTCGCGGCCCTTCACATCCAAGGTCTGGCCATCGACGCCAGCGATCGTGCCGCGCACGCGCACAATGTCCGGGTCTTGCGCCCACGCGGCCGATGCAATCAACAATGCGGCAAACAGCGCTCGATGCCGATCAACGGATGTTTCATATTGCTCTCCCGGGTTTCTAATCGCGCAGCTCACCGCGCAGCCCCGAACAAACTAGCGGAGGCAACTTGTTGACGACAAAACACAACTGCGTCGTCGCAAACACAACTGCGTTATCGGCTGTCGTTTTATGTCAGGAACGTCAAGATCGGCTTCGACCAGCGCCCGCAATTCCGCGGTCACTTCCGGCTTTGTTCCGAACCACAGCGCAAAGCCGCGCACCGCCTGATGCAGCAGCATGCCGAGCCCGTCGGCGCGTGCGCAGACCGCGAGCTTTCGCCGCCGCCAAGCAGCGGCGTCAATACCGGCACATAGACGAGGTCGGCGACAATGGCGTGACCGGGCAGTCGTGTGAGATCGATGGCGAGATCGGGCTGGCCTTGCATGCCGAGCGTCGTGGTATTGACAGCAGCGCTGCATCGGCGAGGTCGGCGCCCACTTCGTCCCATCGGGCAACGATGCACGCGCCCGCCGAAAGGCTTGGCGCAACATTTCGGCGCGGCTCGAGCGTGCGGTTGACGACAACGATCCGCTCGACGCCGCGCGTGAGGAGACCGTAGATCACCGCGCGGGCCGCGCCGCCGGCGCCGAGCACGACGGCTTTGCCGGCGTCCCGATCCCAACCCGGCGCGCAGGCGTCGAGATTGTCCAGAAACCCTTCGACGTCGGTATTGGTCGAGCGCAGCACATCGCCGTTATCGAGCCACAGCGTATTGACGGCGCCGACGGCGCGCGCCCGCTCGTCGGGCTCCGACAGCGCCAGCGCCGCTTCCTTATGCGGCACCGTCACGTTGGCGCCGACATAACCGCGCGCGGCGAGCGAGCCGACAAACGCCGCGAACTCTTCCGCGCGGCACCAGCTCGCGCCGGTATTCGCCGGCGATGCCGATAATGCTTGAGCCAATAATTGTGAATGAGCGGCGAGCGCGAATGTTCGACCGGCCAGCCGATCACGCACGCCGCGCGGACGGCCGTCGTCACGCTTCGTCCGCTACGGAATTGCGCAGCACGCCGATCTCCGGCACACTCGATCTCGATGGTGTCGCCGGGCTTGAGCCAAACCGGCGGATCGGCTCTTGGGTCCTTCTTGACCGGCGTGCCGGTGGAGATGATGTCGCCCGGCTTGAGCGTCATGAACGTCGTCGACGTAGGCGATCAGATCGGCGAACGAAAAAATCATGTTCGCCGTCGTGTCGTCCTGCGTGACCTCGCCGTTCTTGCGCACGTCAGTTGCAACGGCTTGCTGAGGTCGACATCGGTCTCGATCCAGGGCCCGATGCTGCCGGTCGCGTCGAAATTCTTGCCCTGGGTGACGTTGAACTTGCCGTGCCGGATCCAATCGCGGATCGTGCCCTCGTTGCACAGCGTCACGCCGGCGATCACGCTCAGTGCGCGTTCCTTCGGCCACGTGCTTGCACTCGCGGCCGATCACGATCGCGATCTCGCCCTCATAGTCGAGCTGCTCGGAGATCTTAGGCCGGATGAGCTTGCTGCCCGCTGCCGACTACCGAATTCGGCGCGCGGTAGAACATGCTCGGATATTTCGGCGGCTCGGCGAAGTCGTAGTCGCGTTCGCGATTCTCGTAATTGATGCCGATGCAAAGGATTTTTTCCGGCGCCGGCAGCGGCGGCAGCAACTCGACTTCGGCGAGCGGCACGTCCGGGCGTACGCCGGCGATGGCGGCCTTCTGCCTCATCGAGGGCATCGGCGCGAAACACTTCGAGCAGGGTGGAGAAGCGGCTCAGCCGCGAGCGCAGATCGACGATGCCGTCGCCGACGACCGCGCCGAAGCTCGGCCGGCCGCGCAGATTGTAGCTCGTAAGCCGCATGTCGCATTCTCCGCCGGAGCGGCAGGCTTCCGCCGTCCGCGCGATGTGTTAGAAGTCGGCGGACCAACCGTCAACGCCGGCCGATCCGATGCCAATCCGGGAGCCGGTTTTCGACCCGCCGTTCAATGTGGTGCGGCAAGCCACGTCGAGCTCGGCGTGCGCGACCTCGCCCGCTCGCGGGCTTTCTACGTGGATTGCCTCGGGCTCCTGGTCAGCGACGAGACCGACGATGCGCTCTATCTGCGCGGCGTCGAAGAGCGCAACCATCATTCGATCGTGCTGCGGCGTTCGCGCGAAGCCGACGTGCGGGCGCTCGGCTTCAAGCTCGCCAGCGAAGAGGACCTCGACCGCGCCGCGTTCTGGTTCGGCCGCCGCAACCTGCCGACCTCGTTCCCGGATTTGCCGCACCAGGGCCGCACCTTGCGGACGCGGATGTGCTCGGCATGCCGCTCGATCTCTATGCGCAGATGGATCAGGCGGAATGCATGCTGCAGCAATACAGCTACCATCAGGGCGCGCGCATCCAGCGCATCGACCATCTCAACTGCTTCACGCCGGACGTGCAGGCGAGCTACGATTTCTATCGCGAGCTCGGCTTCCGGCTCACCGAATACACCGAGACCGACGGCGCCGACGCCAAGCTCTGGGCGGTGTGGATGCATCGCAAGGGCAATGTGCACGACATCGCCTTCACCAACGGTGTCGGTCCGCGGCTGCATCACGTCGGACTGTGGACGGCGAACGTGCTCGACATCATCCATCATCTGCGATGTGATGGCGACCTGCGGCTATCTCGAAAACATGGAACGCGGGCCCGGCCGCCACGGTATTTCCAATGCGTTCTTTCTCTATATCCGCGATCCCGACGGCCACCGCGTCGAGCTTGTTCTCGTCCGACTATCTCACCGTCGATCCGGATCACGCGCCGATCCGCTGGTCGCTAACCGATCCGCGCCGGCAAACCTTGTGGGGCCAGCCGGCGCCGGCATCGTGGTTCAAGGAAGGCTCGGCGTTTTCCGGCGTCGCGTTGCGCGAGCCGGTGCTGGAAGCGCGCCCGATCGTGGCGGCCTAAGGCGGGAAGCGAACGGCGCAAGTTGCTCCCGCCGACGCTTCGGGAATTCCCGAACTGTCGTCACTGGTGCCCGTCGCGCATTCGACCTATGTTTTGCTCATGAGCGAAGCCGAGCCCGCCGTGTCGGAAATTGCCGCTTTGGTCGGCAATCCGGCGCGCGCCAATATTTTGATGGCGTTGATTGACGGCCGCGCGCTGACGGCGAGCGAGCTTTCTTATATCGCCGGCGTGTCGCCGCAGACGACCAGCGAGCATCTCGCCATGCTGCGCCAAGCGAAGCTATTGTCGATGACCAAACAAGGCCGACACAGCTATTTCCGGCTTGGCTCGCCGCTGGTCGCGCGCATGATCGAGGGCATCATGGTCGTCGCCGCCGACGGACCGCAGCGCTACCGGCCGCGCTGGAACGGCGGCGATCAGCTGCGCACGGCGCGTACCTGCTACGATCACATCGCCGGCCGCCTCGGCGTCGCGCTGACGGATGCGCTGATCCGGCACGAGCACATCGTCCTGTCCGAGGACGGCGGCATGGTGACGCGCGCCGGCGAAAAATACCTGGTCGACTTCGGCGTCCATCTCGAGGATGTGCGGCGCGGCCGCCGCACCTTTTGCCGGCCGTGCATGGACTGGAGCGAGCGCCGGCCCCATCTTGCCGGCGCGTTGGGCACGGCCCTTGCCGAGCGCTGCTTCGAACTCGGCTGGATTTCGCGCATCCGCAACTCGCGGGCGCTCAAAATCTCGGCGAAGGGCGAGAAAGGCTTCGGCGAGGTTTTCGGCGTGACGCTGGACGTGGCGGAGACCTCACTGCTGCGCAAAGCCGGCTAAAATCGAAAATTACAATGATCTCATGCGCGTGCCGGCATGGCCGTCACTGCCGCTTGGCGCTTTTCCAACTCGCTCTCCATGCGGCCGACATTGTCGAACAGCCGTGCGGTCGCCAGCCGCAAGAAGTAAAAGCCGAAGGTCGGGTTCTGGTAATAAAGCTCTTCGACCTGCTCGTAGGTGATCGACAGGACGTTGCCAGCCTCGATGCATTCAAGCGTCGCGGTGCGCCGATTGTCCGGCGCGAGCATTGCCAGTTCGCCGACCAGATGGCCGGGCTCGATCTCGATGCCGAGCTCGACCAGCATATAGCGGCCGCTCATGGTATAGAACATGTCGCTCGCCGTTTCGCCCTTGGCGAACAACAGATCGCCTTTGCGGAAGTGCCGCTCCGCCATGAACGGCTTGAGCCAGTCGAGCGACGGTTTGCCGCGGATCGCTTCGCGCACGTTCCCGGTCAGGACGATCATTTGGTAAAGACGCCAGATGTTGAGCGGCAGCGCGATGGCCTGCACCAACAGCAGCAGCCAGGCATGCGTCGCCGCGAAGAAGACGATCAGGACGCAATTGGCCGCGATGGCAAGGCTGCGCAGCGGCACCATGGTCTTGCTCGACGCGCTTGCCACGATGAACAGCGAAGCGCTGCTGTTGATAAGATCGGTCCAATGCATCATTCCCTCCGCGCTTTAACCTGAGGCTCCGGCGCGCAATTTCGACTGGTGGTACGAACTGCGACGGCGTAGCCTGTCGGGCAGAGCAAACAACTGCCGGTGGCCAGACACGCGTAATGCAGCAGAGTGCATTTTCCAGTCTCGCGCAGTATAGCGCACCGCTTCGCCGTTTCGGCGCCTGGACGCCGACGCGTTACCTGGTAATCGGCGTCGGCCTCGTCGCCATGACCGCGTTTACCGTGCCGGAGACGCGCAGCGCCGCCGGCACCTGGCTCAGCATCTGCCTGTGGTGCTGCCTCGGCTTTTTTGCCGTCGAAAGCGTGATCCGGTTGCGCGGCGCGGCGGCGGCCGGAACAGCGCGGCGGCATGTCTTTTCGCTATCGGGATTCGTCGACCTCCTAAGCATATTGCCGGTTCCAATCGCGTTGCTGTGCGGCCTGCAGCCGCAGACCGCCTGGCTGTTCGCGGCATTGTGGGTGCTCAAGGTCGGGCAGGACTCGCCGGGCTTTGCCCAGCTTGGCCGCGTGTTCGTGCTCGAGGCCAAGCCGCTCGCCAGCGTGCTGGCGCTGTTTCTGATCGTGCTGTTTCTCGCCTCGGCCGCCATGCACGTCATCGAGCGTGAAGCTCAGCCGCAGGCATTCGGTACGATGCCGGCGGCATTGTGGTGGGCGGTGGTGACGCTGACCACCACCGGCTACGGCGACGAAGTTCCGCGCACGGCACTGGGACATCTGCTCGGCTCGGTGGTGATGATCTGCGGCATCGCCACGTTCGGGTTGTGGACCGGCATTTTGGCCACTGGCTTTGCCAACGAGAGCCGGCGGCGCAATTTCATCGAGACCTGGGATCTGGTCAGCAAGGTGCCGTTCTTCCAATCGCTCGATCCGACCGCGATCACCGAAATCACCCACATGCTGCGCCGGGTGGAAGTCCCCGAGCGCACCGCGGTCATCCGCCGCGGCCGGGTCGGCGACTGCATGTATTTCATCGCCGCCGGCGAAGTCGAGGTGGATGTCACGCCGACGCCGGTGCGGCTCGGCGTCGGCGCCTTCTTCGGTGAAATGGCGCTGCTGGGCGAACTCGATCCGCAGCGCCAACGTCGCCACCACCAAGCCGTCGACATTGCTCATTCTCGACCTGGCCGATTTCCGCAAATTGATGGCGCATTATTCCGAGCTTGCCCGCATCATCGACGCCGAAGGCAAAAGGCGGCAGAGCGAAAATCTGCGCCGGCGCGAGGTGCATTCCCGCGGCGGCGCCGTACCGTCGTGAATTTTCTCTCCGCTCATTCCCGCGAAGGCGGGAAATCTAGCTTGATTCGCCCAACGGCCGGGTCCCCGCCTTCCGCCTTCGCGCTAAGCGCTTCGGCGGACGCGAACCCGCCGAAGCTCCAACGGAGCGTAGGCGGGTCGCGGGGACGAGCGGTTGAGGGACGCGAGGACGAGCGGTTTGGAGTCCGTGCCATCTTCCTCTAAGACACGCGGCGTGACTGTCATGCTCAACGAGACGCACGATCCGGCGCGGCGAAGCTTTGTCGAAACCGCCAACGCGCCGGACAGCGATTTCCCGATTCAGAATTTGCCGTTCGGCGTGTTTCGCCCTGGCCCGGAATCGCCGCCGCGCGTCGGCGTCGCCATCGGCGATCAAATCCTCGACGTCGCCGCGGCGGCCGAGTTTTTTGGCGGGCCGGTCGCGCAGGCGGCGAAAGCCTGCGCATCGCCAACACTCAACCAGCTCATGGCGCTTGGGCCGCAGGCCGCCGCGGCGTTGCGGCTCGCGTTGTCGAAAAGCTTGAGCGCCGAGTGGGGCGACCAGGGCTTGGCCGAGCACTTTGTGCCGATGGACAGCGCCGAGCTTCTCCTGCCGGTCGCGATCGGCGACTTCACCGATTTCTACGCCTCGGTATTTCACGCCACCAATGCCGGCCGCACCTTCCGCCCCGACAATCCGCTGTTGCCGAACTACAAATACGTGCCGGTCGCTTATCACGGCCGCGCTTCGTCGGTGTGCGTCAGCGGCGCTCCGGTGAAGCGGCCGCAGGGCCAGCGCAAGCCGGCGAATGAAGCGGTGCCGACTTACGGTCCGTCGCGCAACATGGATTTCGAGCTGGAGCTCGGCATGTATATCGGCACGCCGACCGCGCTCGGCACGACCGTTCCGGTCGGCCAGGCCGCGACGCGCATTTTCGGCTTCTGTTTGTTGAACGACTGGTCGGCGCGCGACGTGCAGGCGTGGGAATACCAGCCGCTCGGACCGTTCCTCGGCAAGAACTTCGCCACCACGGTGTCGCCGTGGGTGGTGACGCAGGAAGCGCTGGCGCCGTTCCGCATCGCCGCGTTCGCGCGCCCGCAAGGCGATCCGGCGCCGCTGCCCTATCTCGCCGACGCCGACGACCAGGCGCACGGCGGCCTCGACATTACGCTTGAAGCCTACATGTCGACTGAAGAGATGCGCGGCGCCGGCATGGCGCCGCTTCGCATCACGCAGACGGCGTTCGCCACGACTTATTGGACCGTCGCGCAAATGGTCGCGCATCACACCTCCAACGGCTGCAACCTCGAGATCGGCGATCTCATCGGGTCGGGCACCGTTTCCGGCCCGGACAAGACAAGCTGGGGCAGTCTTCTCGAGCTGACCGCCCGCGGCCGCGAGCCGATCGCCATGCCGACCGGCGAGCAGCGCGGCTTCATCGAAGACGGCGATGAGATCATCTTCCGCGGCTTCTGTGCCAAGGATGGCTACCCGCGCATCGGCTTTGGCGAATGCCGCGCCGTGATGCTGCCGGCGGGGTAGTCCGTCATTCCGGGGCGGCCCAAAGGGCCGAACCCGGAATCCATATTCGCTGACGTCGTAGAACATTCTCGGCGCATTGTGCTGCATCGTTCGTGGTTATGGATTCCGGGCTCCTCGCTTCGCTCGGCCCAGGAATGACGATATTGCGCCTTTGGCGCTCCCCGGAATGACGCTAGTAAATCTCCGGCTCGGCGATGCGCGCCGTGCCTTGCAGAAAATCGAAGTCGCAGCCTTCATCGGCTTGGCCGATATGCTGCGAATACATCGCGCCGTAGCCGCGCGCGTAACGCGGCGGCGGCGGGGTCCAGGCGGCGCGGCGGCGCGCGAGCGCCTCGTCGCTCACATGCAGATGAATGCGGCGTGCGGCGACGTCGATCTCGATCTCGTCGCCGGTCTGCACCAAAGCCAGCGGCCCGCCGACAAAGCTCTCCGGCGCCACGTGCAGAATGCAGGCGCCGTAGGCGGTGCCGCTCATGCGCGCATCGGAAATGCGCACCATGTCGCGCACGCCGGCGCGCACCAGCTTCTTCGGGATCGGGAGCATGCCCCATTCCGGCATGCCGGGGCCGCCTTTCGGTCCGGCGTTTTTAAGCACCAGCACATGATCGGGCGTGACGTCGAGATCGTCGCGCTCGACCTCGCGCGCCATCTGGTCGTAATTCTCAAACGCGATCGCCTTGCCGCGATGCTTGAGAAAGCGCTTTTCGGCGGCGGCCGGCTTCATCACGCAACCGTGCGGCGCCAGATTGCCGGTAAGCACGGCGGTCGCGCCTTCGGGATAGAGCGGCTGGTCGAGCGCATGAATCACCTCGGGCAAATACACCGCGGCGCCATCGATATTGTCGCCGATCGTGCCGCCGGTCACGGTGAGGCAGGAAAGGTCGAGCAGCTCGCGCATCGTCGCCATCAGTGCGCGCAGGCCGCCGGCATAGAAAAAATCCTCCATCAGGTATTTGCCCGACGGTGTGATGTTGGCGATCACCGGCACCTGCCGTGAAATCGCGTCGAACCGCGCCATGTCGAGGGCGATGCCGGCGCGGCGCGCCATGGCGATGACATGGATGATGGCGTTGGTCGAGCCGCCGAGCGCCATGTGCACGCGGATGGCGTTGTCGAACGCGGCGGCGTTGAGAATCTTATCCGGCGTCAAATCATCCCACACCATGTCGACGATGCGGCGGCCGGCGGCGGCGCACATGCGCGGATGATTGGCGTCGGGCGCCGGGATCGAGGAGGCGCCGGGGAGGGTGAGCCCCAAAGCCTCGGTGATCGCCATCATCGTGGCGGCGGTGCCCATCACCATGCAGGTGCCGAACGAGCGGGCGATGCCGCCTTCGATCTCGCTCCATTCCTTTTCGCCGATATTGCCGGCGCGCTTCTCGTCCCAGTATTTCCAGACGTCGGAGCCGGAGCCGAGCGTGCGGCCGTGCCAATTGCCGCGCAGCATTGGCCCGGCCGGCACATAGATCGCCGGCAGCCCCATGGAGATCGCGCCCATGACCAGGCCCGGCGTGGTCTTGTCGCAGCCGCCGATCAGCACCGCGCCGTCGATCGGATGGCTGCGCAGCAGCTCTTCGCATTCCATGGCGAGGAAGTTGCGGTAGAGCATGGTCGAGGGCTTGACGAACGGCTCGGCCAGCGACATCGCCGGCAGCTCGATCGGAAAGCCGCCGGCCTGCCAGACGCCGCGCTTTACGTCTTCGGCGCGCTCGCGCAGATGGCCGTGGCAGGCATTGATCTCGCTCCAGGTGTTGAGGATGCCGATCACCGGCTTGCCGGCCCAGTCGTCGCGGTCATAGCCGAACTGCTTCAAGCGCGAACGATGGCCGAAGCCGCGCAGATCGTCGCGGCCGAGCCAGCGGTGGCTGCGCAGGTCTTGCGGCGATTTTTTCTTTGCCAGGTTCATTCACCAACTCGCTGCAGGCTCTGCGCGTTTTTCCGCTCGTCCCCGCGACCCGCCTACGCTCCGTTGGAGCTTCGGCGGGTTCGAGTCCGCCGAAGCGCTTAGCGCGAAGGCGGAAAGCGGGGATCCGGGCTGGATTCCCGCCGGCGCGGGAATGAGCGGGTCAAGCCGGCTTGCAGCGTAGCATGGCGAGCGTACATTGAGAGTCATCGGCTCAATCATCGGAGCGCAGCCATGAACGAGCAAATTCAAGTTGCTAAAGGCGCACCGCTGTTCAATCCGTGGACGCCTGAATTCATCGCCGATCCGTATCCGTTCTACCATCGGCTGCGCGAAGCCGATCCGGTGCACCAAACTCCGCTCGGCTTCCACGTCGTCAGCCGTCACGCCGACGTGACCGCGGTCCTGCGCGACAAGCGCTTCGGCAAGGATTTCGCCGGCCGGATGACGCGGCGCCACGGGCCGCAAATCCTCGATGAGCCGATCTATCGCAGCATGAGCCACTGGATGCTGCAGCTCGATCCGCCGGATCACGGCCGGCTGCGGGGCCTCGTGGTGCGCGCGTTCACCGCCCGGCGCATCGAGGACATGCGGCCGCGCATCCAGGCGATCGTCGACGGCATCCTCGACCGGATCGAGGATCAAGGCCACATGGACGTGATCGCCGATTTCGCCTTCCGGCTGCCGGTGATCGTGATCTGCGACATGCTCGGCATTCCGGAAGAGGATCGTCAGTATTTCTTCGCCAGTTCCCGCGGCAGCGGACGCCTGCTCGACCTCGTGCCGCTGACGCCGGCCGAGATCGCCGAGCACAATGGCTTTAATCTGTCGATCGCCGATTATTTCAATCGCTTGTTCGAGCTGCGCCGCCGCGAGCCCGGCGACGATCTTACCTCGAAGCTGGTGCAGGCCGAGCAGGACGGCGACAAGCTCAGCAACGAGGAACTGACCGCCAATATCATTCTCTTGTTCGGCGCCGGTCACGAGACCACCGTGAACCTGATCGGCAACGGGCTTCTGGCCCTGCATCGCAATCCGGATCAATTGCAACTTTTGCAAAACGATCCGTCGCTGATCGCCAACGCCATCGAGGAATTGCTGCGTTATGATTCGTCGGTGCAGGTGACCGGCCGCACCACGCTGGAGGAAGTGGACAATGTCGGCGGCATTGCGCTGGCAAAAGCGCAGTCGGTGATCTGCCTTCTTGGCGCCGCCAATCGCGATCCGGCGGTCTATGCCGATCCCGACCGGCTCGATATCACGCGCGCCGACGTGCATCCGGTGTCGTTCGGCGGCGGCATCCATCACTGCGTCGGCGCGCAATTGGCCCGCATCGAAGGCGAGATCGCGATCGGCACACTGTTGCGGCGGCTGCCCAATTTGCGGCTCGACGACATCGATCATCCCGATTGGCGGCAGACCTTCGTGCTGCGCGGGCTCAACAAGCTGCCGGCCAGCTGGTAGGCGGGCACGGCGAATATTCGCGCTGCGAAATCGCTCATCCGCCCCCGCGAAGCGGGGGAGGGGGACCGCGCGTTAGCGCGGTGGAGGGGGCGCTGGGCCTCACAGCAAATCCACCGCCATGCGAACGATCGCATCCGCCGCCTCGTCGACGCTGCGTGTCAAGTCTTTTGCAGAAATGCGCAGCACGGTTATGCCGCGAGCTTCCAACCAGGCATTGCGACGCAAATCGCGTTGCGGACGATCGCCCATGTCGTGGCTCGCGCCATCGAGCTCGATCGCCAATCGTGCTTTCGCGCAATAAAAGTCGAGCACGTACGGACCGATGGGATGCTGCCGCCGAAACACCGGCTTCCCCGGCGCGCGCTTGCGTAGTCGGCTCCACAGCAGGACTTCCGGCGTTGAAAGCGTGCGGCGTAGTTGCTGCGCGTTATGGATAGTTTTCCCAGGCGCTCTCATACTCGTTTGCTCAGAGGCCCCCTCCACCACGCTTCGCGTGGTCCCCCTCCCCCGCTTCGCGGGGGCGGATAAACGAAGTCGTTCTCGCGGCGCTCTTCAGCGTCCGAGCTTTACCTACGACAATCACGCATTCTCGAATGTCAAGGATGCGTCGCTATATTTGTGACGCGGCGACAGGTCGGCGCGCCTTCAGACGCCGCCGACCAGCGCGGCGAGAATCACCAGCACCACGATCGCGACGACGCCCTGCAACAACGTCCCGGCGCTGAGCGCGCCGAGCGCGCGCAACGGCCGAACGCCGGCAGTGACCGAGACCAGCCAAAAATAATCATCGTTGACATGCGACACCGTCATCGCGCCGGCGCCGACAGCAAGCGCGGCGAGCGCTTTTGCATTGTCGCCGTCGAGGCCAAGCGGAATCAGCAGCGGCTGGACGATGCCGGCCGCGGTAATGGCGGCGACCAGCGACGAGCCCTGCAGCGTCTTGATCGTCGCGGCGATCAGGAAGGGAATCAGCAAGGCGGCAAATCCGCCGACGTGCCAGCCGGAGAGCCGGTCGCCGAGCAGTTCGGCCATGCCGGTTTCCTGGCAGAGCCGCTGCAGGCCGCCGGCGGCGCCGACAATGAGAAGCGGCCCGGCGACGTTGCCGAGGACGCGCGCGGTCCAGGCGGTGTCGGTCAGCAGCCGGTCGCTTTGCCGGAGGTTGCCGATGACCATGATGCCGACGCCGACCGCGAGCAGGATCAGCGGCCGGCCGACGCCAATGACCGCTTCGCGCGCCATGCCGCCGCCGAGCGGCTCGCTCGGAATATCGCCGAGCGATTGCACCATCAAAAGCAAAAGCGGCACGAGCGTTGCCACCAACAAAACCGCGGCCGGCCAGGCGCTGCGTTTTTCCGCGGCGGCAGGCGGCGCCGGCGTTACCGGCTGCGGCACGGCATCGGCGACTGAAAGCCAACGGGCCCACAGCGCGCCAACAACAATCGCCAACACCGAAAGCGGTAGGCCGAACAGAAAAACGCGGCCCCAGGTGGCATCGAGGATCGATGCGGCCGCGATCGGCACCGGCGAAAACAACAGCAGACCGTGACTTGCTGAAATCGCCAATGCCAGCGCCATCGGCCGCGCGTCGCGGCTTTTTGCGGGCATTGCTTCGCCGCTGGTGGCGCGAAGAACCGGCGTCAGGAGCGCAAAAGCGGTCGACGGCGTTGCCGCAAGGCCGGCGATCAGGCCGGCGAGCGCCGCCAGCCACGGGGAGCCGACGGCGCGCCAGCACGACGCCTGCGCAGTGAGCCAGCCGGTCGCGCCGGTGCGCTCGGCAAGGCCTGAGATCAAGGCGGCGGCGACAATCACCAGTCCCGGGGAGGTGATGGCTGACGCAAAGCCCGAGCCGAACGCCTTGCCGACAAAGGCGACCGTGAATCCGGCGGTCAAGCCAAACGCGATGGCGACCGCCACCAGCGCCAGGAACGGATGCAGCCGCCGCCACGGCGTCGCGACCAGAACAACAACTGAGACAAGGAGGAGGAACGCGTGAAACAGCGGCATGCCGGACATCACCTTACACTTCCACTTTTCCGGATCATGCTCTAGTAGTTTTTCCAGTCAGCGGTTGGGGAATTCCCGTTGCATCGTTTTTGTCAGCTCGGCGTGCTTGCGGCCGTCCTGGTGTTGATCACCAGCGGCTCCGCGATCGCTGCGCCGCCGGATTTCATTCATGCCGAAGGCACGCATCTCGTCGATGCGCAGGGCGCGCGCTTCGCCGTCAAGGGGATCAATCTCGGCAATTGGCTGGTCCCCGAAGGCTATATGTTCAAGTTCATGCGCAAGCGCGCGCCGTCGGAAATCGCCGGCGTCATCGAGGCGCTGGTCGGTCCGCAGGACGCGGCGCGCTTCTGGAGCGCATTCCACGATGACTACATCACGCAGGCGGATATCCGCTTCATCAAGGCGGCGGGCTTCAACACCGTGCGCGTGCCGGTGCACTGGCGGCTGTTTGTCGAGGCCGGCGACGCCAATGACGGCAGCGCCGACCGGTTTGAAGGGCAGGGCTGGGTGCTGCTTGACCGGCTGGTGCAATGGTGCCGCGACGCGGACCTGCGGGTAATCATCGATCTGCACGCCGCGCCCGGCGGGCAGACCGGCGTCAATCACGACGACGGCACAGGCTTTCCGCTGACCTTCTATGTGCCGCGTTATCGGGCGTTGACCGTCGCGCTGTGGCGCGCGCTCGCGGCGCATTATCGCGATGAGCCGGCGATCCTCGGCTATGATCTCTTGAACGAGCCGATCTCGCCCTATAGCGACGAGGCTTATCTCAATCCGCGGCTCGAGCCGCTGTACCGCGAGATGGTCGCCGCCATTCGCGGCGTCGACACCGACCACGTGGTGCTGCTCGCCGGCGGGCAGTGGAGCACAAGCTTCGCCATGTTCGGCCGGCCGTTCGACGCCAACGCGGTCTACACCTATCACAAGTTCTGGGCCAAGCCGACGCGCGATGCGCTGCAGAGTTATCTGAATTTCAGCAATCGCTGGAACGTGCCGATCCTGATCGGCGAGACCGGCGAATACAACAATGTCTGGAACGAGCGTTTCCGCGAATTGCATGAGCGGCTCGGCATCGGCTGGGTGTTTTGGCCATATAAGAGTCTCGACGCCAAGACGGCGGTGGTCTCGATTCAACAGCCCGCGGGCTGGGAACTGATCGCGCGCGTCGGTAGTACGGATGCGACCGAGCCGGACGCGCTGCCGCCGCGTGGTGAGGCGCTCAAAATCCTCAACGCCTATCTCGAAGCCGCCAAGTTCGAGAACAACCGCATCAACCGCGACTATCTTAACTCGCTCGGGCTGTCGGCGCCGTAGCTCTCAGCCCGTCATTGCCGGTCATAGCCGTTCGAAGAACGGCGTCGCTTCGCTCGCCTATGACCCGGCAATCCCATACGACCGTGGCGCGAGCAACAAATCACTATCGACCCCCGGGTCGAGCCCGGGGGTGACGAGGCGGGATCTTACGCAAACAATATGGAGAGCAACTGATTCAGCTGCTTACCAGCAGGGAACGCACCGGCAGCAGCGGGGAAGGCAAGCACTGACCCAACCTGGGCCGCAGCCGCAGCCGCCGGTCGTGCCGTTACACGCCGCCTGCTTGACGATCGGGGTGGCGTTTTTGAGGGCATGGATGCTGGCGGCGCCGCGATGCTCGTTTTGCGCGCTGGCCGGCAATGCCATAACGCCGAACACGAGCGCCGCTGTCGCCAAAGTGACGGTGAGCTTTCTCATGAGACCTTCCTCCTTGAAATAAATTGCAGGACAGCCCGAAGAGACCAGAGCAGCATACACTATTCTATGGGGTCTCTGTTACGTTTCTTTGTCGTCGTCCCCTAACGGCACCCTAACGGAACCTGGACAAAAACCGGCCGCGCGCCGGCGGATTTTAGCCGCCGAGGATCGCCTCCGGCAGCAGCGCCGAAACGACGTAGTTCGGAACGTCGACCACGTTGGAGATGCGCAGATCCACCGCGACGCTGCAGATGACATAGGCCTGCTCGCGGGAAAAGCCGCGCTCCTGAAGGAGCGTCATCATATTGAGCACGGCGTTGCGCGCAGCCAGCGTCAGGTTCTCGCTCTCGATCTCGCCCTTCGCATTGATCGGCATGCCCATGACGGCGGTGAAATGGTACGGCACCGTGATCTTGGGATCGGCGAAATAGCCGGGATGCGAAAACACCGGGCCGGCGAAGGTCCGCTTGTTGGCAAGGCCTTTAAAGACCTTGAAGCGGACCACGACGGTCGCGCCCATCTCGACGGCGGTGACGCAGACCTCGCCGTCGCCTTGGGCAAAATGCCCGTCGCCGGTCGAGAACAGCGCGCCATCGGCGAAAACCGGCAGCAAAAGCTTCGCGCCCTTGGTCAGTTGCTTGACGTCGAAATTGCCGCCGTTTTCGCGCGGCGGCAGCGTGCGCAAGCCTTCGAGGCCGCAACGACCGCCAGGCACGGCGCCGGCCTCGCCCGGCGGGATGACAAAGCCGCCGGCGTCAAGGCAGCGCTGTTCGCGCTCGGTCCATTCCTTTAGCTTCTGCGCTGACGGCGCCGTGCCGGAAATGCCCATGAACGGCGCGCCGGGAATGCGCACGCCGGGAAGCTCGGCGGCAGTAGCGAAGCCGTCGCGGATTTTCCACTGCACGACAAAGGGCGTTGTCATCACATCGCGCAGAAAACCCAAGCCCGGCACGATGGCGCTGAACGCCGTCGGCTGCGGGATGACGTCGAGAAATTCGACCTCGATCATGTCGCCGGGCTTGGCGCCCTTGACGAAGACCGGTCCTGTCAATGGATGGATGCGGCCGGGATCGAGCTGAGCAAGGTCGGCGACGGTGACGTCGGGGCCGATCTGGCCGTCGACGCCATCGCGCGTCTCCAGGATCACCTCCTCGCCTTCGGCAACTTCCAGGAGCGGCGCGATATCGGGATGATAACGGTTATGGCCGGTGTGCGGCTCGGCGGCGAGCGGCTTGGTACGATCAATACGGATAGCGTGCATGGAGGGGGCTCACGGGCGACGGAGGGGCCGGCCGCGAAGCCTACACTGCCGCGCGTTTGCGCTTCAACACACGTCCGTAGGGTGGGTTGAGCAAGGCAAAACCCACCGTTGGGTTAGATGAATGATGATGGGTTTCGCGGAGCTTGTCATCGGGCCGGCCACTTCGGGCCGGACCCGTTGGCTCAACCCATCCTACTAAGCTCACCCAGTCTTCACCGCCGAATAAATTCCGCGCTCGAACTGGCGGTAGACCTGCAAGGCGCGGTGATCGGCAAACGGCAGCACCTGCGTCATGAACACCGCGGCGACGCGCCGCTTCGGATCGATCCAGTAATAGGTGTTGTAGATGCCGGCCCAGGTCATGCTGCCGGCGCTCCTTCCTTCCGGCACCGGCTGCATGTTGATCATGTGGCCATACCCCCATCTGAGGCTGATGCCGGGAAAGAAATCGACGTCGTTGGAAAGGCCGGGCGCGGTGGTTTTGAGGATGCCGGCTTCGATCCGGCCGATCTGGTTCTGGCCCATCAGCGCGACGGTCTCGGGCTTGAGGATGCGCGCGCCGTCGAGCTCGCCGCCATGCAGCAGCGCACGGATCAGCGTCAGATAATCCGGCGCGGTCGAATAGATGCCGCCGCCGCCGGAAAATGTATGCGCCACGCCTTGCAGCTTCAACTCGTGCTCCACCGGCTCGGCTTTGAGGGCTCCGTCGGGCAGCCGCCGATGGCCGCTGGCCTCGCGGGCGCGCTGCTCCGAGGTGACGATGAACCCCGTATCCTTCATGCCGAGCGGATCGAAGATGCTCTTGCGGTAATGCACGTCGAGCGGCTCGCCGCTGACCGATTCGACGATCTTGCCGACCCAGTCGATATTGGGGCCGTATTGCCAGCGCTCGCCGGGATCGAACATCAGCGCGGTGCGCGGGAATTTGCTCCGGTCCGCCGCCGGCAGCTTGTCGAGCGCCTGGAGATATCGCAGTTCCTCGGCGTCCCAGAGCCGGTAGGTGAAGCCCGCGGTGTGGGTCAATAGGTGACGCAGCAAAATCGGCCGCCGCGGCGGGCGCACATGCGGCTTCCCGGCGGCGTCGAAGCCCTCGAGCACTTGCGGCGCGCCCAGCGCCGGATCGATGTCCGGCGCCGGCGCGTCGAGCGAAAGCTTGCCTTGCTCGACCAGTTGCAGCGCGGCGACCGAGGTGATCAGCTTCACCATCGAGGCGACGCGGAACACCGTATCGCGGGTCATCGCCGGACCTTCATGGAACCGGCGGTCACCGAAAATGCCCTCATAGACCACGCCGCCTTCGTTCGCGGCCATGGCGACGATGCCGGGGAGTTCGCCGCTGCTCGTTGCGGTGCGGAGCGCCGCGTCGATGTGGTGAAACGCGCCGGCGCTCGCCGGCGCCGGCTCTTTAGCTCGCGCCATGACAGTATTGCTCGCGGCTAACGCGCTCGCGGCCGCGAGCGTCGCCGTGGTCTTGAGGATGTCGCGGCGGCTAGCAGGACGGGCCAAGCCCGTGGCGCGATTCGATTGGTTCACGTTCGAACGATACCGGTTCAAGATGACGCTCGTTCAAAGCTTCACCTCGTGAGCATAATACGCGATTTCGTTGTCGCGCCATGCGGCCGGATGCCCGGCGAAGCCAGACTTGATGCTGATCGATGCGGCGTTGACCGAGCCGGCCTGAATCACGTCGGGACCTTCGGCGGCGACTTGCTCAGGCGCCTTGGTTCCGGGACGGACGATGGCGATGTGGCCCGGCCGGTCGTCATGGTGATTGTGGTAGCCGGCGACGACAAGAAGGCCGCGATTGGCGGCGGCCTGCGCCTCGCGCGCGTCGGCAAGCTTATGCCAGCCACGGGCGGGGCCTTCCTCGGCCAGCCATTCGTTCTGGGCGTTCGCCAGCAATTTCTGGCGGTGCTCCGGCGGACGGAGAATATAGACGCCGAGCTTCTTGGCCGCGGCGGCGACGAACGCGCTGCAATGGGTGTGCTTGCCCTGCGAGGTTTCCGGGACGCCGGTCGGCAGGCCGCTTTCCCAATAGACGTGTTCGCCGGCGATCCACTTGGTCTCGACGCCCATCGCGTCAAGCTCGCGGACGATCTCCTGCGCCTGCGGCGTGATAGCGTCGTCCGCCGCGGAGGCGGCGCCGCCAGCAAAAGCGAGGGCGGCGACAACGGCACAACCGGCGACCGCGCGGGCGATAAGGCTCATTGTACGTCCTTCAGCAAATACATTGCCTGTTCAGGTTTGTGCGACAGCGTCGTCACAGCTCGACGACCAGATAATCCTCTTCCACCGAGACTGGAAAATTCTCCGCGATGTAGGGGCCTTTAACGACTTCCTCGCCGGGCGCCACCGTGACCTCGAATTGGCGGATGAACAGGGACTTCGGGTCGCAATAGCTTTGGCCGGTCGCGATCTCGAACTCCCAGCCGTGCCACGGGCAGCGCAGGAATTCGCCGCGCCGGATGAGACGGTAGTTGCCGGGCCCATTCGACTGGGTGAGGCCGGTGATACGCCCGGAACAGAGCGGGCCGCCTTTGTGCGGGCAGCGATTGGCGAGCGCGTAGAATTTGCCGCCGACATTGAAAATGCCGATCTCGCGGCCCTTGGCAACGACAAGCTTGCTGGTGCCCGGCGCGACCTCGGCGGCGCGGCCGACGACGTGGCGGCTCATGATGCAATCACGCTTTACGACAGCCGGTACAGCGCCCTGGCATTGTCGCGCAGAATGCCGGCACGTTGCGCCGGCGTCATCTTGAAGTTCAGCGCCGCGCGCGGGTCGTCATAGTCCCAGTGCGGATAGTCGCTGGAGAACATCATCCGGTCCCAGCCGATCCAGTCGAGAATGTCCTGCATATGCGCCGGATCTTCCGGCTCTTCCATCGGCTGGGTGCAGAACCAGAAATGCTCGCGCAGATATTCCGACGGCGGACGCTTCAGATGCGGCGTTTCCTTGCGGTTGCGCTGCCACTGCCGGTCCATGCGCCAGCCGAGCGACGGCGCCCAGGAGAAACCGGACTCGATCATCGCCACTTTCAGCCCGGGAAACTCTTCGAACACGCCCTCGATGATCAGGCTGACGACATTGCCGACCATGCCGGTGCCGAAAGCATAATGCTCCTGCATGTAGTACGTGCCCCAGCCGGTGCCGCTGGTGGCATGGCCGCCCGAACTGCCGGCGGGATGGATGCCGAGCACCAGATTGTTGCGCGCGATCGCTTCGTAGATCGGCCAGTATTTGCGCCGGCCAAGCGGCTCGCTGGAGCGCGGCGAAATGATCACCTGGCGAAAGGCCTCATGCTCGGCGGCGCGGGCGTCGATTTCGCCGACGGCGAATTCGGGGTGTTCTTGTGGCACCACGATACCGGCCTTGAGACGGCTGTCCTTGGCGACCCAGTCATGCAGCTGCCAATCGTTGGCCGCGTGCGCCAGCGCGGCGCCAAATTCGAGATTGCGCTCATCCATGCCGGCGCGGCCGAGCACGACCAGCATGCCGGTGTCGCAGCCGTTGAGGTCGAGATGCTGGCTTTGCATCAGCGCAAGGTCACTGCCCGGCGGGCCGCCGCCGGCGGGATAGGCATCGGCGCGCATGCCGGCCGCCATCATCCGGGGATACGGCAATTGCCCGCTCAGGCCCTGGCATAAGTGGCCGCCGAAGGTCTCGGCATGCTCGCGCCAGCGCGCCGGCAGATACGGGAACAGGTCCTTCGGCGTGCGCTGCACCGGATGAATGTCGCAATCGATGAAACCGAGCCGCTGCGCGCTCTTGGTCTCGCTTTCGGGCACTGGCTTGTTCATGGCGCCATCTCCTCGCGCATCGCCGGTTTTTGCTCCGCACTTGCGACTGCTGCGTGCGCAGTGCGCAGGCGCGGAAAGGTAGCGAGCGGATTGTCGATCAAGATTTTGCGCACCGTCGCATCGGCAAGCCCGTCCGGCAACGCCTCGTCGCCGTCGAATTGCCAATGCGGGTAGTCGGTCGAAAACACGATCACCGCGTCGGAGCGTACGTGATCCATGATGCGATTGAGCACGTCAGCGTTGGGCACGTCGGCCGGCTGCAGCGTAAAGCGCACATGATCACGGACGATGTCCGCGGGGGCGCGGTCGATCCAGGGCACCTCGGTGCGCACGGCGCGCCAACTTTTATTGGTCCGCCACAACAGCGGCGGCAGCCAGCTGAAGCCGGATTCCATCAGCACCAGCTTGGTGCGCGGAAACTTCTGGAACACGCCCTCGGCCAGGAAGCTCACCAGAGTGTCTTCGAAGGCGGGCCCCTGCAGAATGCTGTCTTCCAGGTGATAGGACGGCCAGCCGGACCCGGTCGGCGCGCGGCGGAAGGTCGAGCCGGCATAAATCCCGATCGGCAGACCATGCCGCTCCGCGGCGCGGTATATCGGCCAATAGCTGCGATGGCCGAGCGGGCGGTCGCCCATGACCAGGAGCAGCACCTGGACGAAGCGCTGGTCAGCGGCGCAGCGTTCGATCTCGGCGGCGGCAAGTTCGGCGTCTTGCGGGGCGACCAGGATCGAGGCGCGCAGCCGCGGCTCGCGGTCGAGCCATTCGCGCGCCATCCAATCGTTGATCGCCCGGCACAAAGCCGCCGCCATGTCGGCGTTGAACAAGGCTACCACGCCGTGCAGCACATTGGCGATGGCAAAGCGGGTGCCGAACCGGTCGAGCGCCTGCGCGCGGACGGCGTCGAGATCGGCGCCCGGCAATCCCTTGGCGGGCCGCCAATCCGGGCGTGCCGATTGCGGCAGGTTCGGCGCGTAGCTCATCAGCGTGAACGGCGATTGGTCGATGTAGCGCTCGGCGAGATGCTCGCGCCAGAAATCGTCGAGATGCGGCATCAATGCCTTGATGCTCGGCGCAGCCGGATGCAGATCGCAATCGATCGCGCCGGTGAACGGAAGCTTCATCGCTTGCCTCGTGCCGCGTTAACGCGCCACAATATAGGCCGTCGCCGCCGATCCGCCAATCTCAGCCCGCCCACGGCGGAGAGAGAAGACGTCGCACCGGCCGCATTGCTGCTCTTGCGACAATTTTCGCGACAGGAAAATTGCGACCGTATCGAATTTTAGGCCGTGTACTCAAAAGGCATGGCAATATCCGCTTTCAGGGGGAACGGCGGACATTGCCGCCAAGAGCCTTAGCCTCGGTTAATGACACAAGCGAACATTCTGCGTTTCATTCAAGGGATCGGTACTGGCTACCTGATCGGCCTTGTGGTGGTCTTGTCATTGCTGAACGGCCTAACACGGTCGCAGTCATGCCGACGCCGCAGCGTGATTTCAGCCCGTGCTAGGATCGCGACCGGAGTTCGGAGACCCGTTTTCAAAACCGCGCCTCACGACTATGTTGCCTGACACTTCATCCGACCGGTCTCTGGCCGACGTCAAAGTTTACGAGGCAAAATCCAGCTCTCAGTGGCGGCTGGCTGTGCTCTTTTTAGCAGTCGGCGGTCTCGGGTTTCTTCCCCTTGCACGCGTTCTCGGTTGGCTCTCTGGCGGTCCACGGCCAGACGGCGGCCTCTTTATCGTTTCCTGCCTCTTGCTGTTGTTGCCGCTCGGTCTCCTGTTCGCTTCGAACGCGTTGCGCGGCCTGCCTCGTCTCACCGTGACAACAGACGGCATAAGGCTTGAGAATGGTATCAGGACCGCGTTCGCAAATTGGGACAGCCTCGGGCCGTTCGTGGTCACCCCGTCCAGGCGGTACCGAACGGCCTCCGCGAGGAGAGTGCGCGCACGCCCTTTTTTGATACCCGACCAATTCGCCGTACCGATCAACGTAATCGCCGCGGAACTCAATGCCGTTCGCGCGATGGTGACTGGAGATGTGACATCCGACCTCAACGAATCGGTACCCAAAGAGCCGCCTCTCGGACTGGCACAGTTCAAGATTCCCTGGCTCACCCTTACTCTACTCGCTGTGCTCCTCGTTACTTTCGCGCTCGAGAACATTTTCCCGGTAACACCCGCCGTCGGGGGATTGAGCCCGAGCATCGCGACTTTGCTTGCGTTCGGCGCCTTGAGCCACAAGCTCATATTGTCAAGCGGCGAATGGTATCGCCTGTTCACCGCTCCACTCCTGCACGCCAACCTCGCGCATATTCTCGGTAACGGTCTTGCGTTGGTGCTGGGCGGCTGGTTGCTGGAACGACTTGTTGGACGCCTGTGGTTCTTCGGCTTCTTCACCATCGGCGCGCTTGGTGGGTCGCTGTTTTCGCTCGCAGTGAACCCTGTCAATCTGGTGTCCGTCGGCGCTTCTGGCGCGCTGATGGGACTGTTCGCGGCGCTTTTCGTCAGCAGCTTCCGATTCGCGTCGGGGACGGCGACCCGCGCCGCGCTTCAACTTAATTCGCTCAGGATTCTCATCCCATCGCTATTGCCGTTTCTCCAAATTTCGTCGATTGGGCGCATCGATTACGGCGCACACATCGGTGGCGCTTTGAGTGGCGCCGTCCTTGCACTTCTATTGTTGAGAAACTGGCCCGAAAGCGCGCGGATTCCGCAACTCCGCACAGCCGCAGCATTGATTTCGGCGATCGGCGCCATCTTGTTTGTGGCCAGCAGCGGCTTGGCGATCGCGAATTACGCGAGAATTGCCCACACTTTGCAAGGCGCACGACCGGCTGCACCCTCGCCTCCAACGGACATTCTTTCAGATCACGGCCCCAACCGGGTCGCTTGCGATGCCAAATGGGCCCAGCAGCAGCCGCATGACCCCGCGGCTTATCGGACTTTTCTGCAAAACTGCATGAAGGGGAGGGCCGGTCCGTAGATGTGTTCCGCTCGTCGCAGGGGAGCCTGGCGAGCCGCCCAATTTGTCGGCTCCCGGCACTAAGGCGGACATGGCCCAGGTCTGGTCCAACGTCGGCTTTCGGGGGGTAAGGCGGACTGGCGATTACAGGGTGCACGCGCACACAGCGACAATGCCGAAAGTATTAAGCGGCAGGGACGAGGTTCCCGAACCGCTTAAGATTCTCTTTCTGCTTGTCGTTGCGCGGCGGCAACTTGAACAGCCGCGCGGCGGTGCCGCCCAGGATGTTGTGCTTGCCCTTCTCCGACAGGAACGGCAGGTCCCAGATGGTCGACGGCAGGTCGAAATCCCAGTGCGGATAGTCGGAGGAGTAAAGCAGCTGCGTCTCCGCGTTGATCATGCGGAACGTCGTCTGCATGGCGTCGTAATCCTAAATCTCCATCGGCTGCGACGAGTAATACATGTCGCGCATATAGTCCGACGGCTTCTTCTTCAGCAGCGGACATTCCGACGGCCGCAGCATGTATTCGTGGTCGAGCCGCTGCATCAGGAACGGAATCCAGGCGAGGCCACTTTCCATCCAGATCACCGGCAGCTTCGGAAAGCGCTCGCCGATGCCGTTGACCACCCAGTTGGTGCAATTGAGAACGTTGTACCAGGTGAAGCCGAGCGCATGCGCGGAGATGAAACGATTGCAGCTCTGGAAGCCCGGCTCGCCCCAATTGACGCCGGAATGGAAGGCAATGGCCAGGCCGCGCTCCTCCATCGCCCGATAGACTTTCATGTAGGCATTGTCGTGCACGCCCATATTGGAGCGCACGGTGGTCACCATGAAGCCGCCGACATGCTTGCGGTCACCGAAGGTCTCGACATGGCGCAACGCCGCGGCCGGATCGGAAAACGGCAGGCAGAGCAGCGAGAAGAAGCGGCCGCCCGCTTCCGGCATCACCTTCTCGGTGAGCCAGCGGTTGTAGGCGAAGCACAGCTCGACCTCCATCTCCTTCTGCGGGTGCAGGCCGATATTGAGCATGCCGGTCGGGAACAGGCAGGAATAGTCGACGCCCATGGCGTCCATCCAGCGATGGCCGAGCTGGACGTCGCGGGGCTTGCCGTCGTCGGTCTTCTCGGTCGAGCGCATCGGGTAGCGCGTGACCCGCCCGCCCAAGTCCTGATAGCCAGTCGGGATCGGCACGATGCCGGGCTGCTGCTTCTTGCTGCGGCCGGACATGACGAGCTGCCGCAGCACATCGTTTTCCATGAACGGCAGGAATTCGTCGTAATGCTCGTTCTCGTAGTGATGGGCGTCGACGTCGACGATCAGAATGTCGTCGAAACCGCGCTGATGCGCCTGCTTGCGGGCGTGCGCGAGCAGCCGCGTGGTGTTGAGCTCCTCGATGGTGACGCGGCGGCCGCGGTCGGAGATCAGGTCCATGACGTCCCCAGATGTTATGAACCGCTCGTCCCCGCGACGGCGGGGACCCAGAGCTGGATTCCCGCTTGCGCGGGAATGAGCGGAGAAATTTTCCCCGGCATCAGCGTCCCGTCCAGCCTTGCCACATGCCGAGCTCGAAGGCGGCCAGATCGACCGCGCGCAATAGACCGCTCGCCGTCACCATCACGTCAGTGGCGGTCAGCGAATTCTTCGCCACTGGCATGAATTGCTCGCCAGCTTCGCGCCGCGCGGTGTAGAGCCGGCAGACGGCGGCGATCAGCGCCTGCAAGGCGTCCGCTGGGAGAACATCGAGCTTGCCGTCGGCGATGCCGCGCTCGATGGTCGCCACCAGGCGCTTTGCGTCCGCCGCGGCGATCTTGACGCTTTGCTTGGCCAGCGGCTCTGCCGGACGCGAGCCGCGCGCCGCTTTGGCCGCGCGCTCGAGCGCGTCTTTGGTGGCGCGTCTAGGCGAGGACATAAATCTCGTCTCCCTTCTGCACGACCTGGTATTTCTTCAGCTTCATGCGCCGGTCGCTGACGCATTCGCCGGTCTTCATGTCGTATTCCATGCCGTGCCACGGGCAAACGAAATGCATCTCGGTCTCGGAGAAGAATAGCCCCATGGACGTCTTGTCCGGCCGCAAACGCTCTTCGACCTTGGCGATGGTCAACCCTTCGCAGGCCGGGCCGCCCTGGTGCAGGCAGAAATTCGAATAGGCGTAGAATTGACCGTGATGCCGGAACACGCCGATCTCGTTGTCGCCGACAAAGACGATGCGGCGCTCGCCGTCCTTGAACTCGTTGAGCTTGGCGACAAATTTTTCCGGCATTGCTATTTCCAGTTTTCTCGGGCGTGTCCCGGGCGCCGCGCAGCACGGAGCGAAAGCGTAGTGATGCGCTGCAGACCCGGGATCGTCGCAGGCTCTGAGTTTGCAACGATCCCGGATCAGCGATGCACCGCTTCGCGCTGCATCGCGTCCGGGAAACGTATTGTACGCTGGCGGTTTGCCGGCCCACAACCAAGGCCTCAGGCAATCCTATTGCTGAAATCGCCGATCCCCTCGATCCAGACCTTGACCACGTCGCCCTTCTTGAGGAACTCGCCGCTTTCGGCGCCGGTGCCGGCGGGCGTGCCGGTCAAAATCAGGTCGCCGGGATGCAGCGTCATGTTGATCGAGAGCTGCTCGATCTGCTCGGCCAGCGTGAACAGCATCTTGCCGGAATTGGAATCCTGCTTGAGCTCGCCGTTGACCCAGAGCTTGAGCCCAAGTCGCTGCGGATCGCCGATGTCGCTGGCCGGCGTGATCCACGGTCCGATCGGGCAGGAGCCGTCGAAGCTTTTGTGCTTGCTCCAGTCCATCTTGAAGAACGAGGTCGGCTCGATGCCAGGCCGGCGGCCGCGGTCGCGGGCCGAGAAATCGTTGGCCGCGGTATAGCCGGCGACGTACGACAGCGCCTTTTCCTTCGGCACGTCCTTGCAGGCGCGGCCGATGACGGCGGCAAGCTCGATCTCCCAGTCGAGTTCCTTCGAATAGTCAGCGGCTTTGATGGTGGCGCCCGGATCGGCGATGGTGCGCGCCGCCTTGATGAAATGCCAGGGCTTGAGGCCTTGCTGGTGCGGATCGGCCGGCTCGGGCATGCCCACCTTGCGCGCCATCGCCGCGGCGTGGTCGGCATAATTGGCGCCGGCGCAGAAGATGGTCGGCGGATGCGGCACCGGCGCCAGCAACTTGGCCTTGCCGAGCGGCGTCCGCTTGGCGCGGCTCTTGGATGCGTTTTTGGCGGCGGCGGCCACGGCCTTTCTGAGCACGGCTTCGGCCGCTTTCCAGTCGGCGAGAATGCCGGCGACGGTGGCGTAAGCCGCCTTGCCGGTGAGCTTGGCGGCGTCGAACACTTCGTCGCCGATAATGATGCCCGCGCGTGGACCGTCGCTGGTTCGATATGTCGCGAGCTTGTATCCGGCCCGCTTCCCCCCGGTCATGTTCATTGTCTCCTTTGGCGAACCAAGAATTTCCAAAGTTTGTTGTGGCCTATTCCGGGGCGGGGGACAACAAAATCCTCTGTCATTCCCGGGCGCCGCGCAGCGGCGAGCCCGGAATCCATATTCGCTGACCTGTGGTTATGGATTCCGGGCTCCTCGCTTCGCTCGGCCCCGGAATGACAGGCACTGAGGCATCGAAGCTAGATCTTTCCCAACGCCCGAAGCACGCGCTCCGGCGTGAACGGCATCTCAAGGAGCGGCGCGGCATCGAGCGGCCGGAGCGCGTCGTTGATCGCGTTCATCACGCAAGCCGGCGCGCCGGCGGTGCCGGCTTCGCCGGCGCCCTTGGCGCCAAGCTCGAAATCGGCGGTCGGTGTCACCACGTGGCCGATGTCGATATCCGGCATCTCGGGCGCCATCGGCACCAGGTAATCCATCATGTTGCCGTTGAGGAGCTGGCCGGCCTCGTCATAGAGGCAATGCTCGTAGAGCGCGCCGCCGAGCCCTTGCACGATGCCGCCGCGGATCTGCTCGTCAACGAGTTGCGGATTGATCACGGTGCCGCAATCTTCGACGCACCAGTGTCGCAGAAGCCTCACCTCGCCGGTCGTGGTGTCGACTTCCAGATACGACGCCTGCACGCCGTTGGTGAAGGCGAACGGCCAGGCGCGCGGCACGTAATGGCGCGTGACGACGAGCTCGGCCTGGAAGTCGGGCGGCAGCGTGTCGGGGCGGAAATAGACCACGCGGGCGACTTCTTCGAGCGGGACTCGCTCGCGCCCGTTGTCGGCGTCGACCACGATGCCGGCGCGGATGTCGAGCGTCTTCGGATCGGCTTGCAGCATCGAGCCGGCCGCGGCCAGCACATTCGCCCGCAGCGCCTTGCCGGCCTGCCACGCCGCTTCGCCGCCAATGCCGGCGGCGCGCGACGCCCAGGTGCCGCCGCCATAGGGCGTGTTGTCGGTATCGCCGGTGATGACGCGCACGCGCTCGATCGGCACGCCGAACGAGGTCGCGACGCATTGCGCCAGCACCGCCTCGGCGCCCTGGCCTTGTTCGGTGACGCCGGAATGCACGAACACCGCGCCGGTTGCGTCGAGCCGCAGCGTCGCGCCATCCTGCGAGGAGATGCGGGCGCCGCCGACGCCATAGAACGCCGCCGACGGATTGGTCACTTCGATGAACGAGGCGAGACCGATGCCGCGATGGACGCCGCGCGCGCGCAGCGCCGACTGCTCGGCGCGCAGCTTGCCGTAATCCATCATCGCCAAAATCTTGTCGAGCGAGGCGTGGTGCGACAGCTTCTCGAACTTGATGCCGGCGGGGCCGGTTGCCGGATAGGCGTCGTCGGCAATGAGATTGCGCCGCCGCAGCTCGGCCGGGTCCATGCCGATCTTCGCCGCCGCGAGATCAACGAGCCCCTCGGTGACCGCGGTCGCGATCGGATGGCCGACGGCGCGGTACTGGCACATGACGTTCTTGTTCTGAAACACCACACGGGCGCGGGCGCGATAATTCGGGCAGGTGTACGGCCCGCCGACCAGATTGACCACCTGGTTGGCCTCGATGCCGCTGGTGCGCGGATAGACCGAATAGGGCCCGATGCCGGTGAGGTCGTCGATCTCGAAGGCGGTGATGGCGCCATCGCTCCTGACGCCGATCCTCGCTTTGACGCGATGATCGCGGGCGTGAATGTCGGTGACGAAGCTTTCCAGCCGGTCGGCGACGAATTTCACCGGCCGGCGCAGCAGCTTCGACAGCGCCACCGTCGCCATCTCGTCGGCATAGATGTGCACCTTGATGCCGAACGAGCCGCCGACGTCTTTGGTGATGACGCGCACCTGATGGGTTTCGAGCTGCAGATGCTTGGCGAAAATGTCCTGCGTCATGTGCGGCGCTTGGGTGCCGTGATAGACCGTCAGGCGCTGTTCGCCGGGATTCCAGTCGACGACGATGGCGCGCGCCTCGTTGGTGACACCGGTATGGCGGCCGAACACGAAGGTCGCTTCGGCGATGGCGTCCGATGCGGCGAAGGCCTTGTCCGGATCGCCGGCGGTAAGCGCGCGCTCGAAGGTGAGATTGTCGCCGAGCTCGGGATGGATCACCGGTGTCGTTTTATCGAGCGCGGTTTCGGCGTCGGTGACGGCGGCGAGCGGCTCATAGTCGATCTGCACGAGCGCGCAGCCGTCTTCCGCTTCGGCGCGTGAGCGCGCGACCACGGCGCAGACGGCTTCGCCCTGCCAGCAAGCGCGATCGACGGCGATGGCGTGCTGCGGCGCCGACTTGATGCCCTTCAAGTGCGTGAGTACCCCGACCCACGGCGTGATCACATCGGCAAGCTCGACGCCGGTGACGACCGCGACCACGCCCGGCGACTTTTTGGCGTCCGCGGTATCGATGTTTTTGATGCGCGCATGCGCGTGCGGCGAACGCACAAAGGCGACATGCACCATGCGCGGCAGCACGACGTCGCTGACATACTGGCCGCGGCCCTGCGTCAGCCGCGCCAGATTCGGCCGCGGCACCGAGCGGCCGATATAGGAATTCGGCCGGTCGAGAGCGGTAAGGCCGGAAGGCTGGTCAGCCGCGATTTTCATCTTGCGCTCCTGTCATTCCGGGGCCGAGCGAAGCGAGGAGCCCGGAATCCATATTCCCTGACCTGTGGGTATGGATTCCGGGCTCGCGGGCAACAGCCCGCGTCCCGGAATGACGCTCAAAGAAACCGGGTCGGCCACATCAGCGTGCGCCACATGTGCGATGACGGCGAATTGTCAAAGCCCAGGCCCTCTTTCGGTTGCTTGAAATGGCGGCCGATGATGTCGACGAAGTCGTCGAGATTGACCTTGGCGTTGGGATCGAACGAATAGATATCGTTGAGCGTGATCAGCCGCGACGTCATGTACCATTTGTGGTTCCGGGCGCGCTCGTATTCGGCGACGATGTATGGCTCGGGCTGGTAGTCGTCGCCGAAAAACTTCAGGTACAGCTCCGGGTACTCGTAGCCGACGGAGGGATCGGGGAAGAAGCGCAGCGCCTGATGCATGCGCACCGCCCAGCTCACCTCCTCGTCGACATAGGGCTCGATCATCTGCGCGCCCCAATAGCCGTGGTCGCAGCGAATGAAGCTGACGACGCCGATGTCATGGAGCAGGCAAGCGAGCACGACCTTTTCCGGCTGGCCGCTCTTGAGCGCGCGCGTCGCGCTTTGCAGGAGGTGCGCGGTGGCGGCGAACCGCGCCTTGAAGAAATCGATCAGCGTCGGCTTGTCCGGCATCGGCGGCAGCCGCGGATCGGCGCCCATGAGGAAATGCTTGCCGGGATTGGCGGCAAGCAGCGCCTGGCCCTGCGCCATCTCGACCTTGCCGTCGCCGAGATAGAACAGCGTCGACCTGGTGGCGATGCGCTCGCTCAATTCGTGCATCATCGTCTCTTCGAGCTCGTCGGCGCGCTCGGAGAGGGTCAGTGTTTTGAGTTGTTCGTTCATGATCACCTTGCCTGTTCGCTTCGTGCCTGCGCCACGGCCTCGATCGCATCGACGATCGCCTGGTAGCCGGTGCAGCGGCAGTAATTGCCGGCCAGATGCTCTCGAATTGTGTCACGGCTTGGGACGCCGCCCTGCGACAATAGTTCCGTGGCGGTGATCAGCACGCCGGGCGTGCAATAGCCGCATTGCAGGGCGTTGCGGTCCTGGAACGCGCGCTGCAGGTCGGCGATGGCGCCGGAATCCGACAGGCCCTCGATGGTCTCGACCGCGGCGCCGTCGCATTGCACGGCAAACAGTAAACAGCCGCGAATCACCGCGCCGTCGAGCAGCAATGTGCAGGCGCCGCAGACGCCATGCTCGCAGCCGACATGGGTGCCGGTAAGCGAAAGATCGTCGCGCAGGAAATCGACCAGCGTCTTGCGGGCTTCGACGCGGGCGGCAATGGCCTCGCCGTTGACGCGCAGTTCGATGTCGAGGTGACGCGCGCTCATGCCTGCCCCAGAATCGCGTTTCTTAGTTAATTGGTAGCATCAGGAGCCCCATCCTGTCATTCCGGGGCCGAGCGCAAGCGAGGAACCCGGAATCCATATTCGCTGACCTGTGGTTATGGATTCCGGGCTCGCGGGCAAGGGCCCGCGCCCCGGAATGACGTGCTTGCAGTCATCTCATCTTCCCGATTTGTTAGACCCCGCCGAAGGCAGCCGGTCGCCGCTGCCGCATATTGAGGAACGCCCGTGCCTGTCAACGTGACCGATCTCATTGAGGAACTCGCCGTCGCCAACCGCATCCTGTCCAATGAGGGCGTGATCGATGCCTTCGGCCATGTCAGCGTGCGCCATCCAACAGACCCGAACCGCTACCTGTTGTCGCGCTCGCGCTCGCCGCTCCTGGTCGAGCCCGACGACATCCTTGAATACAAGCTCGATTCCGAGCCGGTGAAGCGCACCGGCGTGTGGCTTTATTCCGAGCGGGTGATCCATGGCTGCATCTATCAGGCGCGCAGCGACGTGATGGCGGTCTGCCATCACCACGCGCCCGCCATCATGCCGTTTTGCATCGCTGGCAAGCCGATCGTGCCGGTGTTTCACCTCGGCGCTTCGATCGGCGAGACAGACGCCGTTCTGGGACCAGCATGACGAATTCGGCGATACCAATCTCCTCGTCGTCAAAGAAGAGGAAGGGCACTCGTTAGCGCGCGCGCTCGGCAAGCACTCGGTGGTGTTGATGCGTCGCCACGGCGCCACCGTGGTCGGCGCCAACTTGAAGGAACTGGTCTCGCGTTCGATCAACCTCAGCCACAACGCCCAGTATCAGATGCAGGCCTACATGCTCGGCGCGCCGACGCCGCTGCGTCCCGGCGAAGTCAGGCTTGCCAGCAGCATCCACGTGATGCCGTCGGCGATGGCGCGGACCTGGGAATATTGGACGGTTCGGCTCAAGGCGAGCGGCTTCTGGCCGCCGAACGTGAAAGAGCCCGGCGAGGCGGAGGCGAAACCCGCCGCGGGCGAGAAGAAGAAACGGTCATGATCCGGCAATTTGTAACCGCCTGTCCCGGGCGCATCGCAGCATGAAATGCTGCGATGCTGAACCGGGACCTTAAAGCACTCTGAGCCTTTGACGATCCCGGATCTGCGTTGCAGCGTTTCACGCTGCACCGCGTCCGGGAAATGCCGGTGTTGATACGACGCGACGTCGCATCACGCAGGCCGCAAATTCAGTTCGCGCTCGCGCCTTGGACGTCGGCGGCGAGAAGCTTCTGCAGCCGCTCAAGATCGGCGGCGTCGAGTATCGAGCGGTAGGTATCGAACGTCTGCATCGCCAGAGCGAGGTCGCGCCGGGCATGATCGGTGTCGCCGAGCGCGGCGTATTCCTCCGCCGCATAGTCCAGATACTCAATAGTGCGTGCGATCAGCTCGGCATTGACCGATTGCTTGTTGGTCGATTCCCTGGCGAACACCTCCGCGGCGGATGTGAGGAACTGCGCGGCTTGGTCGAATTCCTCGGCCGCTTCGCGATGTTTCTCCGACAGCCGATCGATCAAGCCTTGGGTCGCGACCACGTCCGCCTCCGACTCGTCGAGGTCGAATTCCCAGAGCTTCTTGGCGCGGGCGTCGTCGTGAATTTGTCGGCGCAGCTCGAGCGCCGCCTCAAATCGGAGCTTGGCGTTTTGCAGTTGCGTCATGTGATCGCTGTCGCTCGAGTTGGCGAGCTTGAGCGTCACATTGCCCTGATTGTCGTAGGTCCAGGCCAGCGCCGACAAGCGATAGAGATTTTTCGGATCGCGCTCGACGACCGGCTTGAGCACCTTGATCGCGCGGTTGAATTCGGTGATCGCTGCGCCCAAATCGTCGTTCTTCACGTCGATCAGCCCGATATTGTTGTCGATCAGAGCGAGATGATGCTGCCAAACCAGGCTGTCTGACAGGTGCTCTTTAAGGTCGCCGAAGGCTTTCTGCGCCTTCTGGAACAGTTCGGTGGCCTTTTGCCGGTGCGCTGTTTTTTGCTCGCCGGTTTCGCGGTCGCTCCTTTTCAGTTCCACGTCGCCCAGCTTGTTGATGACCCAGGCAACGTCGGCATAGAAAACCGGATCGACATGACCTTTTTCGGTGAGATCGATGCGGATTTTGTAACAGGCGTCATAACTGGCGGCGGCGTTGTCGATCTGGCCGAGGTGCTGCAGCTGCAAATCGCCGAGCTCCTGCTTGACGTCGGCGAGCGAACGTTGCCAGCGCCAGGAATCCGGCTTGTCGCCGTGCTTGGCCAGCATGTCCGTGAGCGTATCGATGGCCTGGTTATATTCGTTTTCGGCTTCTTTGTTGTGGTCGGCTTCCCAGTGCGCCAGGCCGATTAAACGATGGCTGCGCGCTAGTTGATGCCGCGCCTCCAGGTCGTCGGTTTTGGCAAGCGGCGTCAGGTAGCCCAAAGCCGTTTCCGCTTCCTGCTGCATGCGCGCCAGGTCGGCCCGATCCCAGTCGATCTCGGCGAGAATGAGCAGCGTCTCGGCGCGCTCAAGCTCGATGGTCTGGTCTCCGGTCACGGAAAATTCGTCCAGGGTCTTGTGCACCGGTTCGATCAGCGCCTGCACGGTGTCGAGCTGTGCGATCGGCTGCACGGTTTCCGCGGTGGTGATCAGCGACGAGATGGCGGCGCGGGCTGCGGCAAGATTTCTCTGTGCGTGGAGCTACTGCACGCCGGCTGAGAACGCCAAGACCAGGACGACGGCCAAGCCGACGCCGGCAGCCATCAATGCGCGCCGGTTGGCGGCCGCGCGCTTGGTTTCGATGGCCGCGAGCGCTTCGGCATCCTGCGCGCGCTTGGCTTCCGCGGCGGCGAGCGCTTCGGCATCCTTCGCCCGCCGTTCCTGCTCGGCGCGCTCGCGTTCGAGCTGTTCCTGCTTGTCGCGCCGGTCTTTGTCGTCGCGCGCGCGGCATTGGCGGATATACTCGCGCGCGTAGGCCGGCAAATCGGGCGTGAGATCGTCGCGCGCGATCGCCCGCTCGGCGTATTCGAGGCGGCTGCCGCTATGATTGAGCCAATCGGCGCCGCGCTGGTTTTCGATCCATTCGCCAGCCGCGCGCTTCACCACTTCGATGGTCGTCAGCAGCACGCGGTCTTCTTCGAGCCAGCCGCGCAGATTGTCCCATTGCCGCAGCAGCGCTTCGTGCGCCGGCTCGATCGTGGTTTCCTTTCGTTCGCTCGCGCCGTCGCGGACGACGATGCGATCGGTCGACAGGAGCTTGTTGTCGCGCAGCAGAATGATGAGCGGCGCCGCCTCGGCCGGGATAGCCGACAGTCTGGCGATGCGCCGGCGCGGATTGCCGGTTTCCGGATCGATGCCGGCGAGCAGCGGAATGATGCCGCGGCGCAGCAGCTTGAGCCGCTGCGTCGGGTCTTTGGCGATGGCCGGGTTGCCGTCGGCGGAGGCCAGCGCCCGCTCGACGGCGGCGGTGATGGCGCCCTTGATGCCGCCAAAGCGCACATAATCCGCCAGCGTCAGCCGCCCGGCGCCGCCGTATTCAAGAAAGAGCTGCTCCATCGTGAAGGAGAGCAGCGGCAGCGCGTCGCTGGCGCCGCCGGTCTGAGGTCGACCAGCAGTTGCTGCACCAGCTGCGGCTCGATCGCGATCTCGCGCTCGGTGCGCTCGAGCCGCTTGGCCGGCCCCTCGATGACCTCCTTGTAGGTGCCGCTCGGCATCGGCAGCAGCGGCAAGGTCTGCTGGCGCAGTCCTTCGAGCTTTTTCGATGTTTCGAGCTTGTCGTAGGAATCCGAGCGGATGGTGAACAGCACGATGATCGCCGGATCATCCTGCGCGACGAGCTCGCCGACGAGCCCCAGCAGCATCTCGCCTTCGCTCGCGCCATCGCCTTCGAGGAGCTCCTCGGCCTGATCGATCGCCAGCATCACGGCCGGCCTCTTCGCATCGTCGGCGAGGAGCATGGTCTTGGCGGCATGGTCGACGAGTTGCCTGAGCAGCGGCCGCAGCGTTGGTGCGCCGCCGTCAATGGCCGCGCGGACATTCGCCCGTGATTGCGCCATGCCGCGGGCGGCGAACGCCGCTTCAACCGCGTGGAGGAGCCCGTTTTCCTCGCCGGTCACGGCGTTTCGCTCGGGCCGGATCACCGGCAGCGGCAGGAAACGCAGGTCGTCGCGCGCCAGCCGCGGCAGCAATCCGGCGCGCAGGAACGACGATTTTCCGGCGCCGGACGCGCCGAGGATGACAAACAGCCGCGGTGCGGCGGCGTCCTTCAAGCCGCGCAGCGCATCGAGCGCTTCGACGATCGGACCTTCGCGGCCGAAGAAGATGCCGGCGTCTTCGGCTTCGAGCGGCTTCAAGCCGCGATACGGCGCGCCGCTTCGGCTCTTTCTCCGGCGGCCAGGCGAAAAACCGCGGCTCGATTCCGCTCTTCGCCAGGCCGCTGCGCAGGCGGCTCAGCCCTTCTCGCGAAAAGGTGACATGCTGCTCGTCGTGGGTGCGCGGCAGCACCACGCGAAACATGCGGTGATCGCGGCCGGAGGCGAGATCGACGATCTGCCAGGTGCCGGTGAGGTCCGGCGGCAGCTTGGCGACCGGGATGTCTTCGATCAGCGCGCCGAACAGACGCTTGTTGAGCCGCCGCGCCAGATTGAACTCGTTGTTGCACCAGCGCGAAGTCGAGCCAAGCCTGCGACACCAGGAACAAAATCGCCTCGCAGCGCGACGCCGCCTGATTGAGCGCCCGCTCCCAGCGCTCGCCCGCCGGGATGCCGACCTCCGGATCGGGATCGACGTCGAGAAAGACGTCGGTCCAACCCTCTTCGCGCAGCCAATCGCGGATCGCGACCGCCTCCGCGTTGTTCTCGCTCGAGTGACTGAGGAATAATTTCGACATCCTGTGCCTCAGCCGGGGCTGATGTCCGTCCTACCCGCTGTTCATTTGCAATGTGCGTGCGGCCCGCGGCGCGCGCTTGTGAGCATTGCCGCTAATCCAGTCCCATCCGCAACCTAGCATAGAGAACGTAGCATAAATAAGTTGAGCGCCTGCCGTCTTTTCGTCATGCTGTCAGGGTTTTGGCCAACAAGATGAACGCGTCATGGTGACACTGTCACGCCGCCGCCTGCTGCCTGCGCTCGCCGGGCTGTTCGGAATGCCTAACGCGTTGGGTGGGGGCTCGGCCTTCGCGCAAAACCCCTCGGCGCAAGAAAAAGGGCCGGAAAAAGACCAACCCAAAGCGCTGGGCGCGCTCGAGGAAAATCCTTTCCCGGCCGATTTCGTCTGGGGTGCGTCGACATCGAGTTATCAGATCGAAGGGGCGGTCGACGAGGACGGGCGCGGCAAGAGCATCTGGGATACGTTTTCGCACACGCCAGGCCTCGTCAAAAACGACGACACCGGCGACGTCGCATGCGATCACTATCACCGCTGGGTCGAAGACGTCGAATGGCTGGCGCGCGGCGGCTTCAACGCCTACCGGTTCTCGACCGCGTGGCCGCGCATCCTGCCTGCCGGCGCCGGCGCGATCGAGCATCGCGGCCTTGATTTCTACGACCGCCTGGTCGACGGCCTCATCACCCGCGGCATCACGCCGTGGCTTTGCCTTTATCACTGGGACTTGCCGCAGGCGTTGCAGGATCAAGGCGGCTGGCTCAAGCGCGACATCGCCGACAAATTCGCCGATTACGCGCTCATCGTAGCGCGGCGCCTTGGCGACCGCGTCAAGCATTGGGCGATGTTCAACGAGCCCAACATTCACGCGCTGTTCGGCTACGGCATGGGCGGCCACGCGCCGGGGCTGAAAGGCTTGGCGAACATGCTCGCCGCCACGCATCATCAGAACTTGGCGCAGGGGCGGGCGCTCGCCGCACTGCGCGCCGAGCGCGCCGATCTTCGCCTCGGCACCGTGGTCAACATATCGCCGGTGCGGCCGGCGTCGGATCGCGCCGAAGATCACCACGCCGTCGAGCGTTTTGATGCGGTCTGGAACGGCGCGTTTCTCGACCCGCTATTCAAGGGCTCCTATCCGGCGGCGCTCGGCGCGGAAATCGCGCCGTTGATCATCGGCGACGATCTCAAAGCAATCCAGCAACCGATCGATTTTTTCGGGGTCAATTACTACGCGCCGGCCTGGGTCGTCGCGGCGCCGCAAAGCCTGTTCGGCGCCTGGTTCGGCCAGGCGCCAGCGGGCACCCGCTTCACCGACATCGGCTGGCCGATCGACGCCGGCGGGCTCGCCGAGGCACTCAGTCGCTTGCGCGACCAGTACGGCAATCCGGAAACCTACGTCACCGAGAACGGCGCCTGCTACAACGACAAGTTCGCCGCCGACGGCATTGTGCACGACGACGATCGCACCGCCTACCTGCGCGACCATATTGCGGCCGCACGCCGCGCGCTCGCCGATGGCGTCAAGCTTAAAGGCTATTTCGCCTGGTCGCTCCTCGACAATTTCGAATGGGCGGAAGGCTACAGCCGGCGCTTCGGCCTCATCCATGTCGACTTCGTCAGCCAGAAGCGCACGCCCAAGGCCTCGTTCGCCTTCATGGCCGACACGATCAAGCGCTGAGGGTGAGGTTTGGTCCTTGCCACTCATTCCCGCGAAAGCGGGAATCCAGGGGTCGGTGCGAATAGTTGGGTCCCCGCCTTCCGCCTTCGCGCTAAGCGCTTCGGCGGACTCGAACCCGCCGAAGCTCCAACGGAGCGCAGGTGGGTCGCGGGGACGAGTGGATGAACAAAGCCGTTTAATGCCGATCCCGCGCGGCGGCGCTGATGGCGTTGAGGATGGCGGCGCGGTCCTGCTTGAGCACGCGGCGCACCGATTGCTGGGCGCCGATCTCGCCCATTTCGCGCTGGCGCGCCACCGTGGCCAACGTCATCAGCGGCTCGATGCCGAGCTCGCGCAAGGTTGCCGCGACTTCTTCCATCTCGGCGGCGCGGCGCTCGCCGTGGCTCGCCATGCGTTCGAGATTGTAGGGAATGATCTTCGCCCAATCGAGGCCGGGATAATTGTTCCTCATCGAGCCGGCGACCTGGTCGACGACGCCGGCGCGCGCGGCAGCGAGGAAGCATTCCAGCGTCAGCGCCTCGATGCCCTTCATGATCACGCTGCGTATCATCTTGATGGCGGCGGCGGCGCCGACTTCCGCGCCGGCGACGGTGGCGCGCATGTCCAGCGCCGCGAGCGCGGGTGCGACGGTCTCGGCATGGGGACCGGCGAGGAGGAGCGGCGTCCGGTGGCGCGCCGGATAAATCGGCGCGATCACCGCGACGTCGACGTAGCGCGCGGCGGCGCCGAGGAGCTTCGCCGTTTCCAGCTTGCGGTTGGGCGACACCGAGTTGATGTCGAGAAAAAACGGCGTGCCGGCGAGGTGCGCTTTGACTGATTGCGCCGCATCGACGCTTGCGGCCGCCGTCACCGCGGACACAATAATCTCGGCGTCGCCGATAGCGTCCGCGGCCGACGGCGCGCAGCGCACCCCGATCGCCGCGGCAGCGGTTTTCAGCTTCTCGCCTTCGGCTTGCGGAAACAGAATGTCCCAGGCGACGATGCGCTCGACGCCTTGATCGCGCAGTCCCGCCGCGATGGCCTGGCCGGCTTCGCCGAAGCCGATGAAGCAGAGCGTCGGCTTAAAGTTTGGCATACCAAGTTCCCACTCGCGTCATTGCGAGCGGAGCGAAGCAATCCAGTTTAAAGCCGCAAACACTGGATTGCTTCGTCGCTTCGCTGCCTCGCAATGACGGCAGCGCGGCGTCCCGGAATGACACTTTTATTGGCGCTCCGCAATGCTACCTTGCGCGTCGTCTTCCCGCAGAAACGAACGATCTGGAATTCAAATGAAACCTTTCTCCTCCCGTGACCGCCTCGACCAGGCGTTGCTTCGCATTGCCGATCCGAACGGGGAGGGCGCGAAAGCGTGCCTGACCGTCTATGCCGAAACCGCGCGCGCCGCGGCGGACGCTGCCGACGCCCGCGCCAACAACGGCGTGTCGCTCGGTCCGCTCGATGGAACGATCGTCAGTATCAAGGATCTGTTCGACGTTGCCGGCGAGCCGACGCGGGCGGGTTCGAAAATCCTCGCCGACGAGGCGCAGCCGGCCGCCAGCGACGCTCCGGTGGTGCGGCGGCTCCGCGCCGCCGGCGCGGTGATCATCGCCAAGACCAACATGACCGAGTTCGCGCTTGGCGCGATCGGCGCCAATCCGCATTTCGGTACGCCGGGCAATCCGCGCGATCGCACCCGCATTCCCGGCGGCTCGTCGTCCGGCGCGGCGGTGACGGTCGGCGACGGCATGGCCGAGATCGCTATCGGCAGCGACACCGGCGGCTCGGTGCGCGTTCCGGCGGCGCTATGCGGCATCACCGGCTTCAAGCCGAGTCGCCAGCGCGTGCCGACCACAGGCGCTTTCCCCTTGAGCACCACGCTCGATTCCATCGGGCCATTGGCGAAGAGCGTCGCCGATTGCACCAAGGCGGATGCGGTGCTGGCTGGCCAAGAGTACGTGCCGCTCGAAGCCGCGCCGCTTGCCGGGCTTCGCTTCGGCATCGTGCAAGGCTTTCCGCTGGAGAACTTGGACGGAACCGTCAGCAAAGCGTTTGCCGCAGCGACCGAGCGGCTGGAGCAGGCCGGCGTGCGCGTCACCGGCGAAACCATCGCGCTGCTCGACGACATGCGGCAGGTCAACGCCTATGGCGGCATCGTGCAGCCGGAAGCCTGCGCCATTCATCGCGATCGGCTCAAGCGCCGAGCCGGCGACATCGATCCTAACGTGCGGGTGCGCATCGAACGCGGCTGCGCCATGTCCGCGGCCGACTATATCGGGATGGTTTACGCCCGCGACCGCCTGATGCGGGCGATGGACGCTTGGCTGGAAGGCCTCGACGCCTTGATCATGCCGACCGCCGGAATCGTCGCGCCGACCATCGCCGAGGTGGCGGACCCGGAGGTTTTTGCCGCGCGCAATGCCATGCTGCTGCGCAACACCTCGATCGGCAATTTCTTCGACCTCTGCGGCATCTCGCTGCCGCTGCCGGCGCCGCTGCCGGTCGGGCTGATGCTGCTGTCGCGCAACGGCCACGATCACGCGCTGTTGCGCATCGCCGCCGGCATCGAGAAACTGTTCGCCGGCTAGCTCATGGCGTGACGCGACTATTCGAACGCGTCGTAGATCGTGTCAGTGACCTCGCTGGGGGTGACGTTCACCAGCAACAGGTCCGGTCCGTATCTCACCCACTGGTAATACGGCGGCGGCGGATCGAGACCAAGCGCTTCCCAGTCGGAATAGAAATAGTCCGGCGCCAGCAACAACGGCGGCAGTATCGCGCCGACCGCCAGGCGCTGATAGGCGTAGCCGCTTGGATAGACAAACGGCGCCGCTGGCACGCGAGCGAAGGTGCGGCCGCGCCACACGAACTGATGCGCGCCGTTGGGCTGTGGCCCGGCGATTGCGGGCTGCGCAGGTGCGACGAAGCCGGGCTGCGACGGCGCAATGACGCCGGGGAGCGGCGGAGCAATGACGGGCTGCGGGCGAGCGAAACCGGGCTGCGGCCCGGTACGGGGCACGACAAAAGTGCGCGTGCCGCCCGGCGGACCGGCCGGCCTGAAGAGCGGTTGTCCGCCGCTACCCGGTGGCTTCGCGTTCGGTGGTTTGCCGCCGCCCGGCGGCTGCTGCTGATTATTTCCTTGCGCCACGGCGACCGTTGGCATCACCAGCGCCAACAGTGCGGCAATAGCCAGCATACGCAGCAGCATGGACGCCCCGCTGTTTCGTTGAATGGCTAAGACGCCGTCGTCGCCGAAATTATCCGACGGTCCCACATCATGTAGGCCGGCCGCGAATGCAAGCAATGCTGTCCGGCAGCGGCAACGAAATGTTGGCCGACGAGCGCGTGTGCAATGCCTATTTGGGATTGCGAATTTTGCCGCTCATTCCCGCGCAAGCGGGAATCCAGACTTTGCCGAGGAGGTGGCTGGGTCCCCGCCTTCGCGGGGACGAGCGGACTATGTGTCGTCCGAAATCAAAACGCGCGGCGCAGCCTATCCATAACGACGCCGAGCGCCGCCACCCGCGTGGGCAGCGGCGCGCGCGGAAACGATTGCCGCAAGCGATTGAACACGTCGGCCGCTGACGGCGTCTCGATATCGGCAAAGGCTGTGGTCATGGCGCGGGCCATGTCGGCTTCGGGTCGTCCGCTGAGCGTCGCCGGCACCATGGTCACTTCGCCGAACGGCATTGGCGGTTCGACGCGGAGCGTAATTCGGCGGGCAGCCATAGGTCACTCCAAAAAGACTGAATCTCAAGGAGATTGAACTCAAAAAGACCCGCTTCAATTCGAAACGGCTCGCCCTCAACCCGCCAATGGTGCGAAAGTTCCGTCGGCGCGGTTGTCGGCGTGGCGAAGCGCGCTTACTTAGTGATTGGCCTCGGTTTCTCGGCCAATTTTTCGCAAACTCGTATCTTGGAGATTTCACGACATGAAACTTTATTATTGGCCGGGCGCCTGCTCGCTGTCGCCACATATCGTTTCCCGCGAGGCGGGCATCGACCTGCAACTCGCAGAGCTCGACCGCGGCGAGCGCAAGACCGCCGACGGCACGGTTCTCTCTTCGGTCAATCCGAAGAACCAGGTGCCGGTCCTTGAAATGGACAATGGGCAGAGCCTGACCGAAGGTCCGGTGATCGTGCAATACCTCGCCGACCAGAAGCCTGCTTCCGGCCTCATTCCGCCGGCCGGCACGATCGATCGCTACCGCGTCCAGGAATGGCTGAACTATGTCACCTCGGAATTGCACAAGACCTACGGCCTGTTGTTCCGTCCGACCACGCCGGAAGAATTCAAGACGGTTTCCCGGGAATTTCTCGGCCAGCGCCTCGACTGGATCAATAAGCAGCTGGCCGGCAAACAATACCTGATGGGCGACCAATTCACGGTCGCCGACGCCTATCTGTTCACCGTGCTGCGCTGGTCGCCGCGGGTCGGCATCGATTTGAGCAAATGGCCGAACATCACCGCCTATTTGGATCGCGTGGCCGCTCGCCCGAAGGTCCAGGAAGCGATGAAGGCGGAAGGGCTGGTGTAGGAGTCATTGACTTCGTCATGCCCGGCCTTGAGCCGGGCATCCACGTTTTCGTGTCGCGATGAAGTAAGACGTGGATGGCCGGGACATAGCCGAGCGAAGCGGCGCCGTTCTTCGAACGGCTATGCCCGGCCATGACGACGCGAGAACTATCCGACCGCGACCGAATTCCAGTTCCGGGGCCTGCTCCTTGAGCTGCAGGCGATAGAACGAGGCGTAACGGCCGCCCTTGCGCAGGAGCTCGTCGTGGCGGCCGGACTCGACGACCAGGCCGGCCTCGACCACTAGAATGTTGTCGGCGTGGGTGATGGTCGAAAGCCGGTGGGCGATCACCAAAGTGGTGCGCCCCTTGCGCAGCTCGGCAAGCGCTTCCTGCACGTGGCGCTCGGATTCTGAATTGAGCGCCGCGGTCGCCTCGTCGAGCAGAATGATCGGCGCGTTCTTGATCAGCGCCCGCGCGATGGCGACGCGCTGACGCTGGCCGCCGGAGAGCTGCATGCCGTGCTCGCCGACCGGCGTGTCGTAGCCCAACGGAAAGCTTAAGATGAATTCGTGCGCATGCGCGGCTTTGGCGGCGGCGACGATCTCGGCTTCGCTGGCGCCGATACGGCCAAGCGCGATATTGTCGCGGATGGTGCCGCGGAACAGTTGCACGATCTGGCCGACATAGGCGATCTGCCGACGCAGCGAGGCGCGCGATACCGAAGCGATATCCTGGCCGTCGATCAGGATGCCGCCGCTATCGACTTCGTAGAAGCGCAATATCAGATCGAGCACGGTCGTTTTGCCGCCGCCGGACGGACCAACAAGCGCCGTCAGCTTGCCCGGCTGGGCGACGAAACTCATGCCGCGCAGCACCGGTGTGCTGGGCCGATAGGCGAAACGGACGTCGGCGAATTCCAGCTTTCCTGCGGCGAGCTTGAGCGGCGGGCGATCGTCATCGTTGGATTCGCCCGGCGGACTGTCGATCACCTCGTAGAGCACGCGCACGCCGACCAGATTATTGTTGAGGTCCATGTTGAGGCGCGCCAGCCTTTTGGCCGGCTCATAGGCGAGCAGAAACGCCGCCAGGAAAGAGACGAACTCGCCGGGCGTGCCGGCGCCGATAATGCTGCGATAGCCGCCATAGATCATCGCCAGCGCCACGGCGAAGCCGCCGAGCGTTTCCATCAACGGACCGCCGCGATTGGAGACGCGCGCCATCTTGTTGGCCTCGCTCTCGACCGCGGCGACGCTGGAGTCGAGCCGGCGCTGCATCTCGTCCTCGAGTGAAAACGCCTTGACCATGCGGAGCCCCTGCAACGACTTCCTGCATGGTCTCGATGATGCGGGTGCCGCCGGTGAACTGCATGCGGGCGATGTTGCGCACCCGCCGCGCCAGCTTGCGCAGGAAGAAGATCGCCGGCGGCGCGGCGATAAAGCCGGCGAGCGACATCACCGGGTCCTGGGTCACCATCACGATCGTCAGCCCGATGAGCGACGCCAGATCGCGGCCGACGGCGGTAATCAGGAGATTGATGACCGCCTGCACGGCATTGGCGCCGGTGGTCAGCCGGGCGATGAATTCCGACGAATGGCGATCGGCAAAGAAGCTCATATTCTCGCGCAAGAGCTTGTCGAACATCCGCCGCTGATTGTCGGCGATGATGCGGTTGCCGATCCGCGACAGCATCACGGCGCCGAAATAGGTCGCCAAACCCTTGGCGGCGAAGATCACCATCACCGCGATGCCGAGCAGAACAATGCCGCGGAAATTGTGACTGACGAAAGCTTCGTTGGTGAGCGTGCCGATCAGATAAGCGGCCAGCGCGGTGCCGCCGCCGGCGATCATCATCATCAGCGAGGCGAGCGCATAACGCGGCCAATGCGGGCGCGCCTCATCGACCAGCAAACGGCGCAGCAGCGCAAATGTCGGATAGGCGTTCGACGATCCGGCCGTGGAAACTGTCATACGCTGTCCGTTGCGTCCCGTACCCGTTACGTCCCGTATCCGTTGCGTCCTGGAGCGCAATCGCTTCAGATCGAAGCGATTGACGCTCTATATTTTTGGTTGAGCATGATCTTTTCGCAAAACCGGCTTCCACTTTTCCGCATCATGTTCTGGCCGCAGCCGCCCCGCCCCAACCCCGCGCGCGCGTTCCTTGCCCGGAAGGCGCCGGATTTTCAAGCTATTTTAGAGCTTGGAACTTGCCGCTGCGGGGCGGCTGTCTGATTTCTCGGCTTGATCGGGCGCGTCGGCGCGCCGCTTCATCAGCTCGCGTTCCCAGGCGAGCGCGTGCGTCACAATGGTCGAGAGATCGTCGTAGCGCGGCTGCCAGCGCAGCGTCTCGCGCGCCCGCGTCGAGTCGGCGACGATCTGCGCCGGATCGCCCTCGCGGCGCGGCGCGATCTCGACCTTGAAATCGACGCCGGAGACGCGCTTGACGGTGTCGATCACGTCAAACACCGAGAAGCCGTGGCCATAGCCGCAATTGAGCGTCAGCGACTGCGCGCCGCCGCGCAGATAGCGCAGCGCATCGGAATGCGCCCGCGCCAGATCGCTGACATGAATGTAGTCGCGAATGCACGAGCCGTCCGGCGTCGGATAGTCGTCGCCGAACACATCAAGCTTGCCTCGCAAGCCGAGCGCCGCTTCGACCGCGACTTTGATCAGATGCGTCGCCTGCTTGGTCGATTGCCCGGTGCGGCAGCGCGGATCGGCGCCGGCGACGTTGAAGTAGCGCAGGATGACGTGGCCGAGCCCATGCGCGCGGCCGGCGTCGCGCAGCATGATCTCGCTCATCAGCTTCGACCAGCCGTAGGGCGAGATCGGCTGCATCGGCGCGTCCTCGCTCACTGGGATGTCCGCCGGATTGCCGTAGACCGCGGCGGTCGAGGAAAAGATGAAATGACGCACGCCGTTTTTCACCGCGCATTCGATCAGCGCGCGCGAATTGACGGTGTTGTTGCGATAATAGCCGAGCGGGTCGCGCACCGAGTCGGGAACGACGATCGAGGCGGCGAAATGAATGATGGCGTCGACGCCGTGCTGGCGGATGATGCGGGCGACGAGCTCCTGGTCGCCGCTGTCGCCGACCACGAGCGGCACGCCCTGCGCCACCGCCCAGTCGTTGCCGGTGGAGAGATTGTCGAGCACGACGACGCGCTCGCCGGCATCGACGAGCTCCAGCACCATGTGGCTGCCGATATATCCGGCTCCGCCGGTGACCAGGACCGTCATGCGCTTAGCTGCCTAATCTTTAGTGGAGCATGATCGTTTCGGAAAACCGGCTTCCACTCCGGATCAAGTCCGGGGCATGCTCCGGATCATGCGCTTGATTCGATGAACACGGCGTTATGCCGGCATTTGCCGCGTTGCTGCGGCATTTGCCAGCGCGCTGCGGGTGGCGGCCAAGACCTCGTCTGCGGCAATGTCGCGCATGCAGCGATGATGATGAGCCGGCAGACCGGCTTGTGGCAGGGCCGGCAGGGCAGTTCGCTCTTGGTCTCGATCACGGCGGCGAGCGGATTGAGCGGCGCCCAATGCCACGGACTGGTCGGGCCGAATATCCCGATCGACGGCGTGCCGAGCGCGGCCGCGACGTGCAGCAGGCCGGAATCGTTTGAGATCGCGACCCAAGCCGCACCGAGCGCAAGGATCGCATCGCGCAAATCCGTGCCGGTGAGGTCGCGGGCGCCGCTGTCGCCGGCAATCTCGGCCGCCAACGATTTTTCGCCGGGCCCGCCCACGATCCAAACCGCGTAAGCCGTCGCTCGTGAGCTGGCGCGCCAGCGCCGCATAGCCGTCGGTGGTCCAGCGCTTCGAGGGCCCAACGGCGCCGGGAGCGAGCGCTACGATCGGGCGGTCGTCGGTCAGGCCGCGGCGGATGCGCCACGCGGCGATCTCGCTGGCCGGGACTTTCAGTTCCGGCAGCGGCCATTCCGCCGGCTGCGCGGCGTCGCGCGGCAAGGCCAGCATGGCGCACCGATCCACCATGCGCGGCAATTTGCGCTCGCCGTAACGCAAGTCATTGAGCAGGACGAAACGCACCTCGCCGGCAAAGCCTGTGCGCTGCGAATGCCGGCAAGAAATGGCGCCAGCGCCGCTTTCCAGGTGCGCGGCATGGTCAGCGCCATGCCGTAGCCCTCGCGCTTGAGCCGCGCCGCCAGCGCCCATTGCTGCGCGAGCGCCAACCGGCCGCGCGGCAGGTCGGCGACGATGGATTGGCGAACGCCCGGCATATAGTCGGCCAAGCGGCGCGCACAGCGTCGTCGCCAACAGATCGACGGGACGGTCGGGAAAGCGCTGGCGCAGCAGCGTCACCACCGTGTGGCAACGGACGAAGTCGCCGATCCACATATACGGCACGATCAGGATCGGGCTGGTGTCTTTGGTTACGTCACGCATCTCGCCGGATAGCCGAGTGAATCTGTATTCATTTGTATCAATGAATATAGATTCATATTATCAAGCGTGCCACCCGGGATTAGCCCGTCCCGGCCACAGTGTCCAGTGTTGCACCACGGCCGAGACTGGGGCAAACGGGGAGCCGACGGGGTCATTCAAGCGGTATCGCGGCGTCGATGTTGTTGGTAACCGGCGGGGCCGGCTTCATTGGCTCGAACGTGGTCGCGAGCCTCAACGAGGCCGGGCACGCCGACATCGCCGTCAACGACATCCTCGGCACCGGCCAGAAATGGCGCAATCTCGTCAGCCGGCAGATTACCGAGTTCGTGCCGGCGGCGGATCTGCTGCGCTGGCTCGACGGCCGCAAGCTCGACGCCGTGGTGCATATGGGCGCCATCTCGTCGACCACGGCGACAGACGTCGACCTGCTGATGGAAAACAATTTCCGGCTGTCGCTGCGCCTGTTCGAATGGTGCGCGGCGACGCGCACGCCGTTCATCTATGCCTCCTCCGCCGCCACCTATGGCGACGGCGGCGCCGGCTTCTCCGACGACTGGTCGTTCGCCGCGCTCAAACGGCTCAAGCCGCTGAACCCTTACGGCTGGAGCAAGCACCTGTTCGATCTCGCCGTCGTCGAGCGCGTCGCGCGCAAGGACAAGGTGCCGCCGCAATGGGCCGGGCTTAAATTCTTCAACGTCTATCGGCCCGAACGAATATCACAAGGGCGACATGATGGAGTTCTCGTTGCCAAGCGCTTCGACGAGGCCAAGGCCGGCGGGCCGATCCGGCTGTTCAAATCGCACCGCCCCGGCGTTGCCGACGGCGAGCAAAAGCGCGACTTCATTTATGTGGACGATGCGGTCGCCGTGGTGCGCTGGCTGATGGCGACGCCGACGGTATCGGGTATCTTCAATGTCGGCACCGGGCGGGCGACGAGCTTCCGCGAGCTGATGGCAGCGATGTTCGCGGCGCTCGGCAAAGAGCCGAACATCGACTATGTCGACATGCCGGATTCGATCCGCGATATCTACCAGTATTTCACGCAAGCCGAGACCGCCAATCTGCGCCGCGCCGGCTTCACCGCGGAGTTCATGACGGTCGAGGCGGGCGTGAAAAACTACATCAGCAATTATCTCGATCGCGCCGATCGCTTTCGCTGAACGGGGATCACGGGGCCGGGCCCAGCATGTTCGATTTCGAGGAAGCGTTGCGGCTCGTTTCCAAGCAGACCATTCTCTGCATCGGCGACGTGATGCTCGACGACTTCGTCTATGGCGAAGTGACGCGCATTTCGCCGGAGGCGCCGACGCCGGTGCTGCGGGTCAAGCACAACGCCATCGAGATCGGCGGCGCCGGCAACGTGGCGCGCAACATCGCGGCGCTTGGCGCCAGCTGCATTTTTGTCGGTCTCATCGGCAACGACGAGGCCGGCTTCATGCTGCGCGACGCGCTCGCCAAGCAGGGCGCCATCGTTCCCGAGCTCGTGGTCGACAAGACGCGGCCGACCACGCGCAAAGTGCGCTTCGTCTCCGAACATCACTCGACCCACTTGATGCGGGCCGATTGGGAAACCGACGAACCCGCCAGCGCGGAAAGCCAATCGGCGATCATCGCGCATGCCGAAGCGGCGATGCCCAAGGTCGGACGCCGTGGTGTTGTCCGACTATGCCAAGGGAATGCTGACGGAGCGCGTCATCCGCGCCGTCATCGAGGCGGCGCGGCGCCTCGGCAAGCCGGTCATCGTCGATCCCAAGGGCCACGATTACCGCGTCTATCGCGGCGCCACCCTGATCACGCCCAATGCCAAGGAGCTTGCCGCCGCGGTGCATCGCCCGGTGCGGACCGAGGCAGAGATTTCTGCCGCCGCTGCGCAACTGGCGCATATGGTCGACAGCGAAGCCGTGCTGGTGACCCGCAGCGAAGAGGGGATGAGCCTCCACGTCGAGGGGCAGGCGCCGGTCCACATTCCCGCCTATCCGGTCAAGGTGCGCGACGTGTCCGGCGCCGGCGACACCGTCGCCGCGGTGATGGCGGTGCTGCTGGCGATGAAGGCGCCTTACGAGTTCGCCATGCGCGCGGCCAATGCCGCCGCCGCGGTCGTGGTCGGCAAGCGCGGCACGTCGACCGTGTCGCTCGGCGAGTTGCGCCATCGCATTCTGCCGGCCGCCTCGCTCGCGCCGGAGGACAAGATCGTATTCGACTGGATCGGTGCTCGACGAGCGATTGGCCGAATGGCGCCAGCACGGTCTGCGGATTGGCTTCACCAATGGCTGCTTCGATCTTCTGCACCGCGGGTCACGTCAAATTGCTGGCCGAAGCGCGGGCCGCTTGCGACCGCCTGGTCGTCGGTCTCAACAGCGACGCCTCGACCACGCGGCTTGAAGGGCAAAGGCCGGCCGATCAATCCGGCGGAAGGCCGCGCCGAAGTGCTGGCCGCGCTCGAGGCGGTCGATCTCGTGGTCGTGTTCGACGAAGACACGCCGCTCGAACTGATCAAGCGCGTGCGTCCGGCGGTGCTGGTGAAGGGCGCCGATTATAAGATCGAGGAGGTGGTCGGCCGCGACGTGGTCGAAGGCGCCGGCGGCGATGTCCTTCTGGTCAGTCTCGTGCCCGGCCAATCGACCACCGGGCTGGTGCGCCGCTCGGCCGAGTTCGCCGCGCCAGCGGCGCGCTCGACCAAGCCGACAGGATCGTGACAGCCGTGACCGGGCGGATGTCCAGCCTGCCGATGCTTGCCGGCTTCGATCGCAGCCGCTGGATTGCGGTGGTCGACTGGCTCGCGGTGGGCGTTGCCGTGTCGCTGCCATGGTCGACCAGCGTGACCAGCGCCCTGGTCATCGTGTGGCTTGTTGCCGTTCTCCCGACTTTGGAACTCCCGGCATTGCGGCGCGAGCTTTCGGCTCCGGCGGCTTATCTGCCGGTTTTGCTTTGGCTCCTTGCCGCCGTCGGCATGCTGTGGGCCGACGTCAGCTGGGCCGAGTGTCTGAGCGGCTTGAGCCGCTTCCACCGCCTCCTGTTCATTCCGTTGCTGCTTTTCCATTTTCAAAGATCGGAACGCGGCGTCTGGGTGTTGTGGGGTTTTTTGGCAGCATCATTCGCCGTGCTGTTGGCGTCGTGGGCGTCGCTGCTCATTCCGGGCCTCGCGTCGCACGAGAATGTCGTCGGCGTGCCGGTGAAGGAATACATTTCGCAAAGCGCGGAATTCGTGGTCTGCGCCTTCGCGCTGCTTGGGCTTCGCCTGTGAAGCCGCGCGGGAGCGGCGTTGGCGCTTGGCGCTGGGCTTGGTCGTCGTGGCTTTGCTTTTTCTCGCCGATATCCTCTTCGTCGTGACCAGCCGCGCGGCGTTGTTGGTCGTCCCGCTGCTTTTGCTTTTGCTCGCCTGGAAGGAGTTTAGATGGAAAGGCGTGGTCGCCGCTGTGGCGCTCGGCTTGCGTCGCGGCGGCGGCGATCTGGTCCGCTTCACCTTATCTGCGCGATCGGCTGACGACCTCGGTGACGGAGCTTGAGGCCTATCGCGAAAACAACGCCGCAAACTCGACCGGTCTGCACCTGGAGTTTCTGCGAAAGTCGCTGACATTCGTCAGCACGGCGCCGCTGTTCGGCCATGGCACCGGCTCGATTCCGCAGCAGTTTCGCGACGCCGCCAGTCGGGGAGGCGGGCGCTTCTTCAGTAACGTGGGGAACGCCCCATGATCAGATTTTGGGCGTTGCGGTTCAGATTGGGCTCGTCGGCGCGATCCTGCTGGTCGTCATGTGGGTCGCGCATTTTTTGTTGTTTTCCGGCAATGGGCTCCTGTCGGTGATCGGTGCGATTGTCGTCGCGCACAATGTCGTCTCATCGCTGTTTGATTTGTATCTGTTCGCCTTCGTCCCGGGCTGGCTCTACGTGTTCGGCGTCGGCGTCGTCGGCGGCATGGTGCTGCGTCAGCGCGATATGGCTTCGGCGAGCGCCGCCAAACCGGCCCAGGTATCGTGAACCGGCTGCCAGCCGGCGGCGATCAGCTTGCCGGGATCGACCCGCAAATTGCCGCCCAGGCGCTCCCACATAGCGTCGCGGCGCAGCGAGCCGCAGCGGCGTTTCCACATAATGCGTCGGCAGCGGGAAGACGAGCGGCCAGCGTCCCTGCGCCTTGCGCAGCGTCGCGATCACGTCGGGCAGCCGCGGCGGAATTCCCGGATCGGCGACGATGTAGGTTTCGCCGATGCGTGGCGGGCGACGACAGCACGAAGGTCAGTGCCGAGACGAAATTGTCGATGCTGAGCAGCGAGCGCCGGTTGACAAAATCGCGGAACGGCAGCGGCCAGCGCGACCGCGCCGCCCGCAACAGCAAGGCAAAATTTCCCTTCACGCCGGGACCATAAAACAAAGCCGGACGCAGGATCGTGAACGGAACGCCGGCAGCGCACACCGCCGCCTCGGCGGCAAGCTTCGAGCGGCCGTAAGCATCGGTCGGCGCCGGTTCGTCGCGCTCGGTCAGGGCATGATCGGCGGACGGCCCGGTCTGCGCGCGAACCGACGAAACGAAGACGAAATGCGCCACGCCCGCCCTCGCGGCGGCGGCCGCAAGCTCCGCCGTCGCCAGCCGATTGACGCGGTCGTAAAGCGCCGGCGCGACGCCGCCGGTATGGGCAATGCCGGCAAGATGGACGACTTGATCGACGCCCTCGAGAAGCGGCGTCCAGTCGAACGATTGCGACAAATCCGGATGCCGCACCACCTCGACGGCGGCGGGAAATGCGGGCTGCGGCGGGCGCCGCACGCCGGCAGAGACCGCGCGTCCGGCGTCGGCGAATGCCGTCACCACCGCGCGGCCGACAAAACCGGAAGCGCCGGTGACCAGCACGCGCATCACGCTTCGTCCTCGACGCCGGCCGCGCGACGCAAGGATTGCGGCGCGGCAGCAGCATGCGCGGCGAGCGCGGCCGATCGAGCAAGTCTAATGCAACGGCTCAAGTCCACCTTACATGCGCTCGAACACATAATAGGTCTGCGACGTCGCAATTGTCGGTCAGGACGGCGATAGCGATCATCGGCGACTTTGTTGTTGTTGTTCAGAAACACGGCATAAGTGCGCACGCGGCCACGGTCCTGGAACCGCACGCAGGTCAGCCAGTTCCAGCCTTTCATCGAATGAACCCAGCGCGGGTCGGATATTTCGAACGAATGGTAGGTGGAATAATTTTTCAACACCCTTTTAAGATACGTGGCAATCACGTCCCGGAATGACGGATCAGGAGCGCTCGGCGGCACCTCCTCGTTGGGTGCCGCGAACCCGCTGCATCCCGCCAACGAGCCTGACCAGCCGATGGCCGCGAGCAAGAGCGCGGCGCAAACGGCGCGCTGCACTCGACCACCGGCCGCCCCGCCGCTTGTCCGGGATCAATGCCCTCGACAGCGATCCGATTAAGTTCGATCGGATCATGGTCTAGAAATCAGATCGGAGCATGAACTTTGCCGAAGACCGGTTTGCACCCTGGATCAAGTCCGGGACATGCTTTTTCGGGATCATGCTCGAAACCCTTGTGCCCGCGCTAATGCAACCGCGATCCCGCAACGACTATGCCGAAACCACGTCAGAGGCAATAAAACGCCGATTAAGCAAATCTTTGATGCCGACGGGATAGAAGCGCCCCGACCGGTGCACCGCGGGCCTTTGTGCCGACATAGTCCCGCCATGAAGGCGCTTCTCTTTTGCGGCCCGTGGCCGTTTGGAATGACTTTTGAGAATGCCCGGTCGGAACAACTTGGGATGTCAGAAAGCTCTGCAGCAAGGAAGCTCTGCGGAACAGAAACATTTCGCGCGGTCGGATAAGATGATCACGGCCTCGCAGGTTCGCCTCCGGCGCCGAGGGCATCGAGGGTTCAATGTGACGGCCGGCACGACCAAACGTTTGTTCTTGCTGACGACGGCGCTCTGCGTCTGCCTCGGGCTGGCGGCGTGCGCGCCGTTGGCCGGAGTTGTGTCCGACGCTTGGCCGACCTGGGCCGGCGGCGAGCCCAAGGACGTTCCGCCGCGGCCGGGCGCTCCGGGCTACGAAGAGTTCATCGCGCATCAGCAGCGGCAGGACGTGGCGCCGCCAAATGCGGCGCCGAATGTTGCGGCGGCTCCCGGGACGACCGCTGTGGTTGCGCCGCCTGGCGCAGCCCCTGGCACGACCGCTGTCGCCGTGCCTGTTACCACCGCCCCCGGCCCGACCGCCGCCGCTCCGCCGCCTGCCGCCAGCTATCCGCAGCCACCGCCGCAGCAGGGGCAGCTGCCTCCTGCCTACGCCCGACCCGACGATCGCAGCGCGACGCAGGGTGGATTGTATTAGGCCGCGTACTCACAAACGCGCAGCAATATCCGCTTTCGGGTAGAGCAGACGTGGCCCGGGAATGCCGCTACGTCGCCTTTTGACCTACAGCGGCCATTGCAGACAGGTGTCTGGTCTGCGTCACGACGGCTCAGTTGTTCAGCGACCGATAGCTGGCGCTCCATGCTGGCCAGAGGGTGGTTGCGTGACTCGATTCCGCTGCCGCGCCTGATCCGCAATCGTTCGCGATCTGTCACGAGGAGCCTCATTTTTGATATTCTAAAAAGCATCAATTCAGTCGCACGGCTGTGTGGTTTACAAATTTTCTAGCCGGTAAGGGCCAGCATGAAAGTCTCCAAAGACATCGATTTGTACATCGCGAGCTACCCGCAAAAGACGCAGGTACTCTTGAAGAAAATGCGAGCGGCCATTTGCAAAGCTGCGCCGCAAGCGACCGAGGCAATCAGCTACGGTGTGCCGACGTACAAACTCAACGGCAACCTCGTGCACTTCGGCGGCTTCAAATCCCACATAGGATTTTTCCCGACTCCCTCGGGCATCAAGCACTTCCAAAAGGAGCTCTCAGCCTACAAAACCTCCAAAGGTGCAGTGCAGTTTCCCATCGAAAAGCCGATCCCCGTTAGCTTGGTCGCAAAAATAGTGAAATTCAGGGTCAAGGAGAATTTGCAGAAGCACAAATAGCTCCTCAGGAGAGCGCGAGCGGCAGTGGCGGCTACTGGATCAATCACGGTGATGGCACGCTCGATCAGGCGATATCTTGATTGGCTACACCGCATTTATAAGCAATGGGAAAAATGGATTTTGAGGCACGTTTGCTTGTTCTCGTGCGTGACGCATCCCTCTGGGAAAAGCCAAGGCGGATAGCATGGCTTCAGCTTCGACCGCCATCTACCGGCATCCCCGTGCTTCCGACAGCGACTTGAAGTTCCACGGCCGACGAGGGTATCGAATGAGCGGGCAGATGTCCGCCTCTAGCCCGAAGCGGCTGACCTGGAATATCCGCTGTTCCGTCGCTGTCGAAGGGAAAGCAGACGTGACGCGAACATTGCGTTTCGGTAGCGATTGACCCAGCTCGGAAGTGGAGCGTGCATCGCAACAGTCGAGACAACGTTGATCTTTGTAGCAATCAAGGTACCGAGACGTCGCAGCAGCGAGGGCGATAGTCATGGCGGGAAACGGTTTTGAAGTGCGGCGTCTGTCGGGTTCGATCGGCGCGGAAATCTTAGGGATCGATCTTGCGTCCGAGCCGGGCGACAATGCCATCGGCGAAATCCGCCAGGTCTGGCTTAAGCACAACGTGATTTTCTTCCGCGACCAGGACCTGCCGCCCGCCAAGTTTCTGGCGTTCGCCAAGCGCTTTGGCGAGGTGGTCGAGTATCCCTTCATCAAGGGCATTGAAGGCTTTCCGGAGATCATCCCGGTCATCAAGCTCGAGCACGAGACAAAGAATTTCGGCGGCATCTGGCACACCGACACTGCCTATCTCGAGATACCACCGATGGGGACCATGCTGATCGCGCGTGAGGTGCCGCCCCATGGCGGCGATACGCTATTCGCCAACACCTATCTCGCCTACGAGACGCTGTCCGAGGGCATGAAGCGTATGCTCGATGGGCTAATCGCGGTCCATCATTCGGCAAAGGCGGATGTGACTCGTACGCGCGAGGACCGCGTGCGCGACGGCGGCAAGGCTGAAGCGAAGAAGGAATATATCAGCGAGCATCCGGTAGTGCGCACGCACCCGGAAACCGGACGCAAGGCGCTTTACATCAATATCGGCCACACGGTGCGTTTCAAAGATATGACCGAGGCCGAGAGTGCGCCACTGCTCAATTTTCTGTTTGAGCACCAGACCAAGCCGGAATTCACCTGCCGGTTCAATTGGCGCATCGGCTCGCTGGCGTTCTGGGACAATCGCTGCGCGCTGCACAATCCGGTCAACGACTATCACGGCTTCCGCCGCGTTATGCACCGCGTGACGCTGGCCGGAGACAGGCCGCGCTAGGATCGACCCCGCCCGCTGGGTTCGATCTGAAGCTTGCCGGGCCGCCGCCTTCCGCCTTCGCGCTATGCGCTTCGGCGCGACCAAACCGCGCCGCAGCTCGCCAAGCGAGCGTAGGCGGGCCGCGGGGGCGAGCGGCAAAAAAGTTACGCCACGCCGGCGCGCAACAGATCGTGGAAATGCACGATGCCGACCGGCTTCTCCTTGTCGACGACGATCAGCGCCGTGATCTTCGAGGCATTGAGCACCGCCAGCGCTTCGCTCGCCAATTGATCGGGCCGGACGGTTTTCGGCGATGCCGTCATCACCTCGTCGACCGTCACCTGCAGGAGATCGTCGCGCATGTGGCGGCGCAAATCGCCGTCGGTGATCACGCCGGCGAGCTTGCCGGCGGCGTCGGTGACGGCGACGCAGCCGAAGCCCTTGGCCGACATTTCGACGATCGCCGCCGACATCGGCGAGCCGCGCGCGATCAGCGGCACGGCGTCGCCGGGATGCATCACATCGCGGATGAATTTGAGCGCGGCGCCGAGCTTGCCGCCGGGATGAAAGATGCCGAAATCGATCGCGGTGAAGCCGCGGCTTTCCAGAAGCGCGATCGCCAGCGCGTCGCCGAGAGCAAGCTGCATCAGCGTCGACGTCGTCGGCGTCAGGTTGTGCGGACAGGCTTCACGCGCCGGCGGCAGCGCCAACACGATATCGGCGGCCCTCCCGAGCGTGCTCTCGGCGCTCACCGTGACCGCGATCAGCGTGATGCGGAAGCGGCGCGAATAGTCGATCAGGCTGCGCAGCTCGCCGGTCTCGCCGGACCACGACAGCACCAGCATCACATCGTCCGACGTGATCATGCCGAGATCGCCATGGCTGGCGTCGGCGGCGTGGACAAAAAACGCCGGCGTTCCGGTCGAAGCCAGCGTCGCCGCGATCTTGCGCGCGATGTGGCCCGATTTGCCCATGCCGGTCACGATCACGCGGCCGCGCGCGGTTCTTCGGCCTGCTTCGCGGATGGTCTCGACGGCCTCGACGAAGGACGCGCCGAGCCCGTCGCCGATCGCTGCTGCCAGCGCCGCCAAGCCCTCGCGCTCGGTCTCGAGCGTGCGCAGCGCCGAGGCGACGAACGGCTGCATAACCGCGTTGGGCACGCTCGCGCTGGCCGAACTCTTCTTCGCACTCATCGTCGCATCGATCCCCAACAACGCTACCGAGCACGCCCCGGCAACGGCGAAAAGCGCTTACTTCTTTTCCCAGGCGGCGAAAGCGTCGGCGAAGGCGCGGTCGCCGGGCGTGCCCTTTTCCAACGCCAGGATGGCGCGGCCGCCATTGGTGTAGACGACCGGGATGTCGAACCACGGCCGTTCCTTGAGCAACTGGATATTGCGCTGCATGTCGGTGTCGACCGCGGAAAGCCCGATCAGGAAGAAGCCGTTGGTGACTTTGACGGCAAGCCCGGCGAGCGGCGTGCCGCGCGCCTGCTCGGATTGCTTCATCAGGATTCCCGGCACATTGGCAATGCCGCCGCCGGGAAAATCAGCCGGCAGGTTGAACAGGATCTCGATCGTGTGGCTGGCCGGCAAGGCCTGATCGGTGTTGCGGCGCAGCGACCAGGTCATGGTGATGTGGCGTTCGGGAATTTCGACATCGGCGCGGACCGCGAGTTCCGGCGCCAGCCCCGGTCCCGGCGACACCGTCTCGGTGCGCCAGATCACCGAACCGACATAGCGCTTACCCTGCGGGTCGTTCGAATCCTCTTCGTAGAGCACGACGCGCTGCGCCACCGCCGGCACCGCCTGGTTCCCCTGTGCGCCGGAAGCCGGCGGCTGTCCGGCGGTTTGCTCCTGCGGTACCCGGCCGCCGAATTTCGGCTGCGACGCCGTTTCGCGCTTCGGCGGGCTCGGCTGCCGCGCGCCGATCGAGGCAATGTAGTGATAAATGCCGGTGATGTGCGGCCACTGCCAGGCGATCGTGGCAACGAGACCGGCGACGATGATCAGCGCCACCACGAGCTTGACTATCCCGCGATAGTTGCGGGCCGGGCGCGGCTCGAGTTCCACCTCGTCGTCGGGCGGCATGCAGCGCCTGCCGCGACGCTTGCAGAATGCACGTCATCGTCGTCGCGGCCGTAGGGCGGCCCGCGGTTGCGCGAGCCGCGGATCGTAATGCTCGGCGCTCAAATCGTCGGCATCGCCTTCCGTCCCGAAATCATTGTGTGCAGCCGGCTCCGTCTCCTCGCTCGGCAGCTGCGGTGGCGCGGCGTACAAATCGCGCGTTTCGCGCGCCGATTGCGCGGCCTTGGCGGCGGCGCCGCCGAGATCGTGCACGTCGCTGATGGCGTCGCGGAAGTTCCTGGCGCCTTCGCGCTTCGCCGACGCCGGCGATCGAGCGTTGAGCAACCGCTCGCGCGCGGTCGGCGGCGAGCGCGGCGCCGCGGCGTCGCCCGATTCGCGCGGCGGCCGGCCTCGGCATGGCCGGCTCGGCGCGGCGCGTTTCGGCGACGTGTGATGTCCGAGGGTGCGCGGTCACGGCGCGGCGGCGGCGCTGCGGCTGGACGCGGCTCGCGCGGTTCGGCGCGGGCCTTGCGCGCCGCATCCGCCTCTACTTTGCGGATAGCGTCTTCAAGGGCCAAACGTTCCTTGGTGATCTCCGACTTCGGAAAGCGGCGGGTCGACGCCCCGCAACTGCGTGACCAACGCGTTGCGCGCCCGTTCATAAAGTGCCCGTCGAGCTTCGCCCGTGCTTCTTTCAAGGCCGTCGACGGCACGGGCGATCAGCGGATGATAGTCGGTCATTACGTGAGCTTACGCTCGCCTCCTTGTTTTTTCATCTTAATTTCACGTCTCGAACGGGTTCTGCATCAGGATCGTGTCTTCCCGTTCAGGGCTCGTTGACAGCAACACCGCCGAACAACCAATCAATTCTTCGATCCGGCGGACATATTTGATCGCCTGGGCCGGCAGATCAGCCCAGGAGCGGGCGTGCGCCGTTTGCTCTTTCCACCCGGCAATGGTCTCGTAGATCGGCTCGACGCGCGCCTGAGCGTGCTCGCTGGCCGGAAGGTAGTCGATCTCGCGGCCGTCCAGACGATAGCCGACGCAGACCTTGATTTCATCGAATCCGTCGAGGATGTCGAGCTTGGTGAGGGCCAAGCCGTTGATGCCGCTGATGCGCACGCTTTGGCGCACCAAAACCGCATCGAACCAGCCACAGCGCCGCGGCCGGCCGGTGACCACGCCGAATTCCTTGCCGCGCTCGCCCAGCGTCCGGCCAATCTCGTTTTTCTGCTCGGTCGGAAATGGGCCTGCGCCGACACGTGTCGTGTAGGCCTTGCAGATGCCGAGCACGTAACCGATGGCATTGGGCCCAAGCCCGGAGCCGATCGCAGCCTGGGCGGCAACCGTATTCGACGACGTCACGAACGGATAGGTGCCATGGTCGATGTCGAGCAGCGCGCCCTGCGCGCCTTCGAACAAAATGCGCTTGCCTTCGCGGCGCCGCTCGTCGAGCCAGGACCATACCGTATCCATAAAGGGCAGCACCTGCGGCGCCACTGCGGCCAAGTCGTCATACAAGCGTGCGCGGCGCGACCTCGCTCATGCCAAGCCCGCGGCGCAAGGCATTGTGATGCGCCAAGAGGCGCTCGATCTTGCCGTTGAGCATCGGCAGATCGGCTAGGTCCATCAGGCGGATGGCGCGCCGGCCGACTTTGTCCTCGTAAGCCGGGCCGATGCCGCGGCCGGTCGTGCCGATCGCGCCCTTGCCCGAGGCCCGTTCGCGTGCGACGTCGAGCTCCTGGTGCAGCGGCAGGATCAGTGGCGTGTTCTCGGCGATGCGCAGGTTGTCCGGCGTGACCTCGATGCCTTGGTTTTTGAGCCTAGCGATCTCGTTGATGAGCGCGCGCGGATCGAGCACGACGCCGTTGCCGATGACCGACAGCTTGCCCGGACGCACGACGCCCGACGGCAGCAGCGAGAGCTTGTAGGTGGTGCCGTTGATGACGAGGGTGTGGCCGGCATTATGGCCGCCCTGGAAGCGGACGACGATGTCGGCCTGCTCGGATAGCCAATCGACAATCTTGCCCTTGCCTTCGTCGCCCCATTGGGAGCCGACCACGACAACATTGGCCATGAGGAATTGTCCCCAGGAAACGCACAAGGAAACTGACAAGCCACGGAAGAAGAGACCGAGGAAGACCCGCTAAACCCGCATCTGAATCGGATAGACGCCGCAACCACCCCGGATACCGGATGATGCGATGCGAAGCAAGGCGAGCGGGGCACCGGACCCGCCGCCGTCAGCCGACTAAGCGCTTGGATTCATATAAATTTTTACGATGACGCGACACCGTTAAGCGGGCCGCGGCGAGGCCGCCGATTGTCGCAGATTGGTAAATCCCGGATCTGTCATGCGGCGCGCGCAGTGGTCGTTGGTTCCCGTTCGCGCTAGCTCGGTCAGCACAAAAAAATTCGGCGCCGATTCACGTCGACGGGGGGCGAGCTTTTTATGGCTGAGGTGGACGTACCTCTTCCCCGCCAGGAGCGCCGCCGGCTGTTCGACCGGGCCTATCTCCTGTTGTCGCTGACATCGTTGTTCTGGGCCGGCAATACCATCGTGGCCCGTTACGTCGTCGGGCATGTGCCGCCGGTTACGCTGTCCTGCATCCGCTGGGGCGGCGCTTTCCTGATTGTGTTGCCGTTCGCCGCGCCGCATTTGGTGCGCGATTGGCCGGCGATCCGCAAGCATGCCGGCGTCATGGCGCTGCTCGCCTTTACTGGCTTCTCCATCTACAACGTGATGGCTTACTATGCGCTGCAATATACGACCGCGATCAACGGGCTGTTGCTGCAATCGGCGTCGCCGCTCTACGTGGCGCTGTGGAGCTTCGCGCTGTTCGGCGAACGTCTTACGCTGCGCCAGGCCGGTGGCATCTGCCTGTCGCTTGCCGGCGTCCTCACCATCGTCTGTCACGGCAGCCTTGCGGTCTTGCTCGGCATCGGACTCAACCGTGGCGATGCGTTGTTCTCGGCGCGATCGTGATCTACGCCTTTTATACGGTCGCCTTGCGCAAACGGCCGCTGATGCATCCGCTGTCGTTTCTCGCCGCCGGCATGGGGCTGCGGAGCATTATTTCTTGCGCCGGCGATGGCGTGGGAGCTTGGCGGCGGCGCGCCGTTTGTCCTCGACCGGATCAGTGTCGCCAGCATCGTTTTCGTCTGCGTGTTTCCATCGCTGCTCGGCGGCCTGCTGCTCAATCGCGGCGTCGAATTGATCGGCGCCAATCGCGCAGCGCCGTTCATCCACCTGGTTCCGGTGTTCGGCTCGGTGATGGCAGTGGCGTTCCTCGGCGAGCACTTCGAGCTCTACCACGCCGTCGGCTATGCGCTGGTGCTCGCCGGCATCACCGTGGCGACGCGGAAGTGAGAGGGCTCATTCGTCGCGCTTTTGCGCGCAGTGGAAGACGCCAAGAATCGTTATGCCCTCGTTGTCATGGTCGATCTCGTAAACCAGCAAATACGGGTACCGCCTCACAACCCACTCGCGCGTGTTCGGCGCGCGTCCGGGACGACCTGAGTACGGAAAATAACACAAGACCTCAGTCGCCTGGCGGATGCTGGCGCCGATTCTTGCCGCCGCGGCAGGATTTCGTCGATCAATGTATTCGATCGCGCGCGGGCGCTAAATCGCAGTCCTAGCGGCCGAACCGCCGCCACACCTCGTCCATTTCGGCGGCGCTTGCGATCTTGCCCTCGCGCACTTCGCGCTTCGCGTGTTCGACTTCCGCCACCTGTTGGTCGCTGAGCTGATAGCGGCGTGCATCAGGGTTCGCAAAGCCCAAGAGAAACTCCGCTGCAAGCTCCTGCTCGCGTGGCGGCAGGTGCTGGACGCTGGCAATCGCCTCTTCAAGCAACTTGATCATACTTGATCTTATCACGGCAGAATGACTGTACAAGATTTTGGTGACCGCATGTTACCTCAAAACCGCAGCGGCTTGGCCTGCTGCACCTGCGGCAGCGCGCGCACCTTGGCGAGCACATCCGCCGACAATTCGCCGTCGATCTCGATCAGCGCCACCGCGTTGCCGCCGGGCGCGTCGCGGCCGACGTGGAAGGTGGCGATGTTGATGCCGGCGTCGCCAAGCGTCGAAGAGAACTTGCCGATAAAGCCCGGCTTGTCGAGATTGGTGATGTAGATCATCGAGGCGCCGAATTCGGCGTCCATGCGGATGCCCTTGATGTTGACGATGCGCGGGCGGCCATCGGCATACACGGTGCCGGAAACATGCCGTGTCTGCCGGTCGGTCGTTACTGTGACGGTAATCAGGCTCTCGTAGTCGCCTTCGGCGTCGCGGCGGGTTTCCTCGACGGCGATGCCGCGCTCCTTGGCGACGATCGGCGCCGACACCACGTTGATGTCTTGCAGCATCGGGCGCAACAGGCCGGCGATCGCCGCCGACGACAACGCCCTGGTATTCATCCGCGAAACGATGCCTTCGTACGATATCTGCACGCGCTGGATGCCGCTCTCGGTGAGCTGTCCGGCGAACGAGCCGAGCTTTTCCGCCAGCGTCACGAACGGCCTGAGCTTCGGCGCTTCCTCGGCGGTGATCGAGGGGAAATTGACAGCGTTGGTGATGGCGCCGCGCACCAGATAATCGGCCATCTGCTCGGCGATCTGCAGCGCGACATTCTCCTGCGCCTCCGTGGTCGAGGCGCCGAGATGCGGCGTGCAGACCACGTTCGGCAGCTTAAACAGCGGACTGTCCGTCGCCGGCTCGGTGCTGAACACGTCAAGCGCGGCGCCGGCGATGCGGCCCGATGACAGCGCCTCGTACAAGGCCGCCTCGTCGATCAATCCGCCGCGCGCGCAATTGACCAGGCGAAGGCTCTTCTTGGTCAGCTTCAGCGCCTCGGCATTGATGATGTTCTTGGTCTTGTCCGTCAGCGGTGTGTGCAAGGTGATGAAATCGGCGCGGCGCAGCAAATCCTCGAGCGCGGCCTTCTCCACGCCGAGATCGCGCGCCCGCTCGTCGGACAGGAACGGATCATAGGCGACCACCTTCATCTTCATGCCGATTGCCCGGTCGGCGACAATCGAGCCGATATTGCCGCAGCCGATGATGCCGAGCGTCTTGCCGGAAATCTCGACGCCGAGAAATTTGTTCTTTTCCCATTTGCCGGCGCGGGTCGAGGCGTCGGCTTCGGGTATTTGCCGCGCCAGCGACAGCATCAGGGTGATGGCGTGCTCGGCGGTGGTGATCGAATTGCCGAACGGCGTGTTCATCACGATGATGCCGCGTGCCGTCGCCGCCGGGATGTCGACATTGTCGACGCCGATGCCGGCGCGGCCGATCACTTTGAGGTTTTGCGCCCGCTCCAGAATTTTTGGCGTGACCTTGGTCGCCGAGCGAATCGCCAGGCCGTCGAAGCCGTTGATCGCGTCGGCCAGCTTGTCCTTGTCCTTGCCGAGATTGGGCTGGAAGTCGACGTCCAGGCCGCGCTCCTTGAAGATCGCCACGGCCGCGGGCGACAGCGCATCGGAGATGAGAACTTTGGCAGACATGGATCAGCTCCTGTCACGCCGCCTTGGCGAGCGCGTCCTTGGCGTTGGCATAGGCCCAGTCGAGCCAGAGCGTCAGCGCCTCGACGTCGGCGCGCTCGACGGTCGAGCCGCACCAGATCCGCAAGCCCGGCGGCGCATCGCGATAGGCGTCGATGTCGTAGGCGATGCCTTCCTTGTCCAGCGCCGCGGCGATGGCTTTGACGAACGCCGCCTGTGCGTCGGGCGGAAGCCGGGTGACGGCCGGATCGACGACCTTGAGGCAGACCGAAGTGTTGGAGCGGATCGCCGGATCGGCGGCGAGGAAATCGATCCACGTGGCGCGCGCGACCCAGTCGGCGATGACGCGGGTATTGCCGTCGGCGCGGGCGCGAAGCGCGGTTAGTCCGCCGGCCGCCTTCGCCCATTCCAGGGCGTCGAGATAATCTTCCACGCATAGCATCGACGGCGTGTTGATAGTCTCGCCGACGAATACGCCGTCGATGAGCTTGCCGCCTTTGGTCATGCGGAAGATTTTCGGCAGCGGCCACGGCGGCGTGTAGCTCTCGAGCCGCGCCACGGCACGCGGCGAGAGGATCAACATGCCGTGCGCGGCTTCGCCGCCCAGCGCCTTCTGCCAGGAGAAGGTGACGACGTCGAGCTTCCCCCATTCGAGCGGCTGCGCAAAGGCGGCCGAGGTCGCGTCGCAGATCGTGAGGCCGGCGCGATCAGCGGAGATCCAATCGGCATTGGGAACGCGCACGCCCGACGTCGTGCCGTTCCAGGTGAACACGATGTCGCTTGCCGGATCGACTTTGGTCAGGTCCGGCAATTCGCCGTAGGCGGCCTTGAGCGTCGTGACGTCCTTGAGTTTCAGCTCCTTGACGACGTCATTGACCCAGCCTTCGCCGAATGATTCCCAGGCCAACAGCGTCACCGGGCAGGGTCCGAGCAGCGACCACAGCGCCATCTCGACCGCGCCGGTATCGGAAGCCGGCACGATGCCGATTCGGTAATCGGCCGGGACGGCCAGCACGTCGCGGGTCAGATCGATGGCGCGCTTGAGCTTGGCCTTGCCCGGTTTCGAGCGATGCGAGCGTCCAAGCAGTGCGCCGGTGAGGCTTTGCGGACTCCAGCCGGGGCGCTTGGCGCAGGGGCCGGACGAAAAATGCGGCACAGTCGGCCGCACGGCGGGCATGGCTATGGTCATGGTCTATCCTTCCAGATAGGCGCCCCTCGTTGGGGAGGGGTGTCCCGTGGGCGGAGATACGGAAGGAGGCGGCTGAGGTCAAGTCGGAGGACGGACGTCCTCAGAACTTGACGGCGGCGCCGATGCGGCCGCTGATCAGCGCAAGCGATATATTGGACACCGGTGCGAACTGGTCGAAATCGACTTCGCCGCGCACGAAGATATTTGGCGTCAGCGCCCAATCGAGTCCGGCGCCGACGGAATAACCCCAAAGCAGCAAATTGCTTTGCCCGGCGCTGGGCGTGAGGGGGTAACCTACACATTCAAATGCGCCGCAGAATGCGTCCACGCGCGTCGATATGCTGTAGGAGCCGCGCCCGACGACCATGCCGATGAATCCGTACGGCAACAGATTGCCGACAACATATCCGGCCCGGCCCCGTGCCTCGGCGTAATCGCTAAGACTCATGTGCCCCGCGGCGCTGTTAAACGACACGCTGGTGACGTTCCCCGCTGGGGGGCTAAACGCGCGGGCGACCACGATGGAGGTGGAGGACGTGGTGTTTAGGGAAGTATGCGTATAGTTCGCCTCGACGCCCAGGATGAGGTCCTGCCCTCTGATCAGCACCACTCCAAAGGCGCAAATAAGCCGCATCTTCCTGCAAACATTGACCATTTAGGAAAGACCCGAGTACACAAGCGCGTACACAGGAACGCGTTGCGAATGGTCACATTACGTCAAGACACAAGGGGAAACTTCAACGCGCGCAAGCGGCTCCCTGCTGACGTGCGGGAGGAATACGGGCGGCGCCACGGCCAGCGTTTGGAGGCGAAGTTCTTTACCGCGGCGAGCAAGGGCGCAGCGGAAGCCAAGCGCCTGTTTCGGGAATGGGAAAGCGAGGTTGATGCTCGCATCGAGGCTATCCGCGCGGAGCGTACTGGCGAAGGCGTTTCACTCACGCCGCAACAGGCGCGCGCTTTAGCGGGCGAGTGGTACGAGTGGTTCGTCGGTCGTCACCCGGTCTGGAACGTGAAGTCCTGGGAAGACCTCCAGCGAGCGAGTTAACGAAGGCGCTCAAAGAAGCTGTTGGATACGAGAACTGGGAAGGCAGCAATCTCGATGACCTCTGGAGGCAAGATGAAGACCTCAGACAAGAGGTCCGTCCTGTGTTGGCTGATGTGGGTGAGACAGCGCAGTTCCTTGCGGCGAAGCGGCTCACGCTGAACCGCGAAGCACAAGCCCGCTTTCTGGACTGCTGGACTGGCTATACGAGGACCTAGCTGCGGCACTGCACGGGCTCATACGCCGGGCTCAGGGTGACTACAGCGCCGATGGGTACGCTCAGCGCTTCCCGAAGTTTGAGGCGGCAGACAGTGGCGAGACGCCACAGCAGCTTTTCGACAAATGGGTCGCCGAAAAACAGCCAGCGTGGAACACTGAGGCAGGTTGGAAGGGCATGTTTAGGGCGATGACTAAACATTTCCAGGGGCGCGGCGCCGCATCCATTACTCCCGACGAAGCGCAACAGTGGGTGACGGGTCTTATAGGTCCAAAGCGTTCGGCACGCACCGTAGACAACAACTACATATCGCGCGGGCAAGACAGTCTTTGGGTGGGCTGTTGAGCATAAGCGAATAGCCCGCAATCCGTTCGCTACGGTAAAGGTCACCATTCCCAGGCCGGTCAAGCTGCGGGAAAAGTCGTTACGTCCTGATGAGCGCCGCACAATCTTGAAGGCGGCGCTCGGGATTGAGGCCAGCGACACAACAGACAACGCTGCAAAGCGTTGGGTGCCGTGGCTCTGTAGCGTACACCGGCGCTCGACCCGGTGAAATCACCCAGCTACGCGAGAGCGATGTCGTCCAAGAGCATGGCATCCCGGCCATACGCATCACGCCAGATGCGGGCTCGGTAAAGGGACGCGAGCCGCGTGTAGTGCCACTGCATGACCATCTTGTTGAGCAAGGCTTCCTGAAGTTTGTTGCCCAGCGCGGTGCAGGCTCTCTTTTCTACAATCCCGACGGACGATCCGCGCAAAGGCGAAACTCGGGAAAAGAAAGCCGCCGCGATCTGTGTTGGCACGACAGCGCCTCGCCAATTGGGTGCGCAGCTTGGGTATCGGTGAGAAGGGGCTTTCCCCGCTTCATGGGTGGAGACATACGTTCAAGAGACTGGCGGCGCGTGCGGGTATCGAACCGGGCATGAGGGACGCCATTTGCGGCCATAGCCCTCGCACAGTTGCAGACGAATACGAGACGCCAACGCTTGAGGATATGGCAGAAGCCCTGAAGAAGTTTCCGCGATACGAGGTTTGAAGCGCAATAGCAACACGGACCCACCACCGAACGCCGAGAGGGGCCGCAGGACGAAAGTGATAAGCGCTTCGTCCGCAGACCAATCCAAAAATCATCTTTCACTTTCCAGTTTATGGTGTGGCCTTAAATCGCATTGTCTCCATACCCCGCGCGCCCTACGCAAGTGCACTCCCCGCAGCTTCGCCCACGCATCGAGCCAATCACCTGAGAGCCGTTCCGAATGCTGGAAGTTACACGCCTGACGACAGCGCCGCTGCCGTTCCAACAGAGACCGAAGTTCATACCAAGATCGTCGAATTGCTTACCGCGCGCGGAAAGGCAAGAGAACGTTACGCAGCCCTGCGCAACAGGGCGCGCACACAAGCCGCCGACGCTTTAATTGCTCAAATCCGCGACGATATGGAAAAGCTCGAACAAAGAGAGGGCAAACGAGTTTACCGACGCCGTGCAACAAGCGAGGCGAAGTTCGTAGGAGCCATCGAGCGCTTCGTAGGCGATCTACTTCGTGTGAGGGCTGGAACGACGGGACTTGGCAATATCTACCGCGTTGTAGGACGCTCGGCGTTCGGCGACGCCAGCGTCAAGTATGATATGTTCACACAGGTGCTCAATGGGCTGAAGACGCTCGGGCTCGTCTTCCATCTGAAGGGGCAGTCACGCTACCGCAGGACACCCTTCGGAAACGCACCCGAACCCGGCCAAGCCGCGCGCTTTTGGGCCACGAGCACACTCCTGGGGCTCGCAGCGCACTATGGCATCCACAATGGCAACGTCGTTGAACATTTCGCCCCTGACCCCCCAAAGAACCCGCTGGTCCTGAAAGACTACGCAATAGGCAAGGGGAAAGACCGCGAGAGCGGACGTAGGATCAAATACAAGAACACGCGCTTTGACACACTAGAGGCCAAGCGTCTTGAAGCGGACGTTCGGGAACTGAATGAGTTTTTAGCGCGCTTTGAGATACTGGGCGGTGAACACTACGGTTATGAGCGTGTGTTCAACAATCAGTCATGGAAGAAAGGCGGACGCCTCTACGGCAGCGGGGAAGATTGCTACCAACGTCTGTCGGAGGCTGAACGGCTCAAGATGACAATCGACGGGGAGCCGGTTGCAGAGATAGACATAAAGGCGAGCTTCCTCACAGTCTACCACGCGATGGTCAAACAGCCCCTGCAGGGCTCAGGTGATCCCTACGCTGCTGTTGCAGGAATAGACCGATCCATCGTCAAGCTGTGGACCACCGTCAGCTTCGGCAACAGCAACCCGGCGACGCGGTGGCCCCCAAAGACGATTAAGGACTTCAAGAAAGAGACCAGCAAGGACCTCGAGCAAGGTAGCGAGGGCGAAGGATGTTGCTGCGAGGATGCTTGAGGCATTCCCGGCTCTAAAGAGGCTGGAAGGGTATTCCGACACCTGGGCTCACCTTCAGTATCGCGAAGGTCAGGCAGTGATAGGAACGATGCTGACCTTGATGCGAGAGCACGGCATTCCCAGCCTGTCGATGTACGACGGCATAATCGTCCCAAGGTCGAAAGCGGAATTGGCAAAAGACACTCTCAAGGCCGTGTTCAAGGAAGTTGTTGGCGTAGAGCCGATTTTGACTGTCGAGACGGCAGAGCCGACGATTGACGCCTGGGATTTTTGACCGCATGCAGCCGTTTGCCAGCAAACTCTGTTGTGTTCGTTGCGCGCTCTTCAGGCTTTAGGTGGCTAGGGGTGATCTAAAGAAGCTGTAGAAAGGGGTTAAGGATAGGTAATAGAAATGACCGCCGGGCTTGACGCCGTTTCTTCGGCCGACCTTGAGGAATTTTAATGCCTTCATACTTGCGATGGACAAACTTCTTTCTGGGAACATCAGTCAGAAGTTCTTTGAGGGACAAATACCACTCGAATATGACACGCAGAGGCCAGACGGGAAGATTGTTGTGACGCGGAAAGGGACGCTGACATTGCTAGAGGAGTGGCTTCGTAAAAAGATACGTTGGGATGACGTAGAACAGGCTGTAGAAGCTGTTGTTGGGCCGCTGAAGCATGTTCGCTCATTGCGGCAGGCGCCCGCGCACAAACTGGAGGAGGATGAATTTTCCAAAGAGTTTGATGAAAGGCAACACGATATTGTGCGCAATGTCTATCACGGGCTGTCGCAGCTTCGCTACACGCTGTCTAAGCATCCGAAGGCGCCTGCAATAGAAATCCCACCCTGGATCAGCGAACAAAAGATCGTCTTCGACCTGATTGCTTGGTCACCCAGAGTACCGCCAACTCATCGGGAAGCGACGTAACCATTCTTCACCTATTTGCGGTGCTTGCAGAGAAAGAGGGCGCGATGATTGGCGCGCGGACCGAGGCAGCTTTGGCGGTAGCCAAGGCGCGCAAGATGGCCTTAGAGACCATTAGGGCTGCGGCTGACAACCACGCTGCGAACGTGCTGCCGATCATTCGTGAGATTAGGGAGGCGGGTGCTACGACGCTGCGAGAGATAGCGGACGCTTTGAATGCGCGTGGAGTTGCGACCGCGCGTGGCGGACAATGGTATGCGATGACGGTGCGGAACGTGCTCGTTCGGGCCTAAAACGCCGCGCAAATCCGCTGGCGAGGGATACGGACGGGAATGGACTTAGAACTTGTAGCCAGCGCCAAGGCGGCCACTGATGAGAGCCATGTTTATGTTTGATATCGGCGCGAACTGGACGAACTCGAATTCACCGCGCAAAAATACATTCGATGTGAGTGCCCAATCAAGTCCGCCACCAACGGAGAAGCCCCAGAGCAGCGCGTTGGCCTGACTGACGCTGTTTGGGACGGAGAAAGTTTGGCATGTTGAGCCGTTGTCAGTGCATGGAAAGTTAGATGTTAGGGTATTCTGCTGAAAGCCCACGAGCGCGTTAGGCTGTAGCTTGCTCGTCCGACTACAACGCCTGCGAAGCCATACGGCAAGAGATTGCCGACGACATATCCGGCTCGGAACCGCGCCGAGCCATAATCTGTGAGATCCAAATTCCTGTGCCGGAGAGATTGCTGAGATTGTAGAAGGCACCGCCAGCTGAGAACACGCGGCCCGGTCGGGCGGCTGTGTCGTCAATCAGTGTCTTGGCCGACGTGGGGTTCAAATTCGTGTGGGTGTAGGTCGCTTCGACGCCGAGGATGAGGTCTTGCCACTGTGTATTGTAGCCAAGAAAAGCGCCGCCCCCGAGCGAGCTGTCGGCGCCTCTACCGAGCACCGTGAAAGTGGATACAAAAGGCTCCGGATTAAGTTGCTGCAAGCTCGATGCCACCTGCGGCAGGGTTGTATTAGAGAAGTCGGCGGTTGAATAGCTGTAGCTGAGCACGCCACCGACATAGAAGCCGGCCCAGCGTGTGAAGGTTGCAGGGCCGACAGTTGTTACGGGCGCAATTGGCGCTATGGGTTGGCTGCCGCGCAGGATCGGAAGATCGTAATCGGCGGCGAGCGCGGGCGACGCCATCCCCAAGATCATCGCAATGCAGAACACCCAACGCATCGGTCGCTCTTTCATCCGTTTTGCGTGCTGGTTGGCGTACACAAAGCGCGTACACAGCCTCGACAGTCGGGCCGAAATTCGCTAACAAAAGCAATGCTTAGTCGGCGGCAACGCAAATCCTGCCACTGCGTGTTGTAACCGAGAAAAGCGCCACCGCCGAACGCGCTATCGGCACCCTTGCCGAGCAACTGCAATTGCGATGGCGTAAACTGTTGCTCCACCACAGTGCCTTGCAGGGCCAATATCACCAGGGGAGCCGTTCCTGAGGAAAAATCCGCAGTCGCGTTGTTGTAGCTGAGATCGCCGCCGGCATAGAAGCCGCTCCAGCGGGTGAAGGTCGCGGGGCCGACGGTCACGACCGGCGCAACAGGCTCGCTGCCGCGCAGGATCGGAACATCGTAATCGGCGGCGAGCGCCGGCGACGCCATCCCCAACACCATCGCAAGGCAGAGCACCCAACGCATCGGCCGTTCTTTCATCCGCTTTGCCCGCGCGAGGTGGCGAGGCTCGGCCCGCAACGAATCAGCCGCGGCTCGACAGCGGCGGCTGCATCGGCACGTATTGTTGGGGCACGTATTGCTGGGGCGGCGCCGGGACGTATTGCGGCGGCGGCACCGGAGCGTATTGCGGCTGCGCCGGGACGTATTGCGGCTGCGGCGCATACTGCTGTTGCGCCGCGAAGGCCGGCTGCGCGAACGACGCCAACCCAAAGCCGCCGCCGGCGGGGAACACCCAGCGCAAGCCGATGCGGAAATCCTGCGAGGTGATGTCGCGCAGCGTGTAGAAGGCGCCCGGACAAGAGTTCGTGTTTTGACAATGGACGACAGCAGTCTGAGGCGAGCCAAGATCCAAAAACCGCCAGCTCAGGTCGACCTTGAGATTGTCGTTGACGTTGTAAGTCAGGCCGGCCTGGACGTCCCAGGCTAGGTTCCACTGGGCGCTGTCGTTGAACGTATAGCCGAAGCCGACCGTGCCGTTGGAGATGATGCCGTTGTCCTGCACGCCGGTGATCATGTTGCGGGCGGCGCCGACGCCGGCACCGATAAACGGCGTGATGCACCACCAGGTGCCGAGATCGACATAGGCGTTGGCCAAAAAGACTTCCGACGAAAGGTTGCCGGTATTCACGTCGAAACAAGTGCCGGGGCCAAAGGCTGTGGCGGGACAGAAGTCGGTATAGCTGCCGGTCGCCTTGAACATTGCCTTGGTGCGATATTCACCGGTGACGTCGAACCGCAGCCAGGCGTTCCATTCATAGCCGACGCCAAAGCCGAAGATCGTCGTGTCCTGAATGTCTTTCTGGACGATCTGCCAGCTCGGCGGCCAGACGAACGCGGAGTTGGTCTGCGAATGATCGAACGATTGGAAAGTCTGCACGCCGACGCCGACGTCGCCGCGCAGATACCACCGGCCGGTATCGCAGCAGGGCACGGGCTGATAGACGACTTGGGGCTGCGGCATCGGCATGTCGGCCGCGTATGCTGCCGTGCTCAAGCATGCTGGTGTGCTTAGAATGGCGGCCGCCGCGGCGGCGATGAGATATCTTACGCTGACCATCTGCTTCGTCCTTTTCTCGACGCGGCCGCGCGCGGCCAAGGCGTCGCTGAACGAAGCGAAAGGTGTCAGGAAATTCTTAAACGCCCCTTAACCTTAACTCTTAACCGTGTTTGTTAGTAATTTTATCTTGCGGCGGCGCCATGGATACGCCGATGCCGTGCCGGAAAAAGAACGCAAACCTTGCGATCGCAGGCCTATTCCTGACGGCTTGGTTAATTGTTCGTTAACGGCAGTTGGTCGGGCGATGAGATTTGATTAAATCGTAGCCCGCATGAGCGCAGCGATATGCGTGAACGGGCTAGAAGCCTTACACGCCCAGCTCATCCCGGATGTCGCTTTGCTCATCCGGGCTACCAGCTAGCCTAATCCTTGTGATCGTCGTCGAGCTCGCCGATATGGTGCTGGGCGTAAAGCTCGGCGCCGAGCTTGGCGACGAGATCAAGCTGGGTTTCGAGGAAATCGATGTGATGCTCCTCGTCGCTCATCAGCTTCTCGAACAGATCGCGGGAGACGTAATCCTTCACGGCGTGGCTGTGGGTGGCGGCTTCCTCGTAGAGCGCACGGGCATGCATCTCGGCGCGCAGATCGCACTCCAGCACTTCCTTCACGGTCTGGCCGATATGCAGCGGATCGAGCACCTGCATGTTGGGAAAGCCGTCGAGGAAGATAATGCGCTCGACGAGCTTGTCGGCGTGCTCCATCTCCTCGATCGATTCCTTGCGCCATTGCTTGGCCAGCGACTTGTAGCCCCAATTGTCGAGCAGGCGGTAATGCAGCCAATATTGGTTGATCGCCGTCAGCTCGTGCCGGAGCGCCTTGTTGAGATAGTCGACGACTCCCGGCTCGCCGCGCATGCTGGTGCTCCCCTTAAAATGACTCAGCCCGCTGACTGATGCGCGCTGACCGGGGCGCGTGTGTCGGGCGGGCGTTGATTATAACCTTTGCCGCGCCCGCGCAAACGCGCCGATCAGGCTTTAAAGGATGAAAAACGCTAGGAGCCGTTGGCCCGGCAGCAGGTGGCGTCGTCGGCGGAGGCCAGAGCCTCGTCCATGATCCGGCGGATGGTTCGGGCGCAACGCCCGCATTGGGCGCTGCAACCGAGACAGCCATAGACCTCGCCGGTGGTCCGCGCCGCTTCGGTGCCGGACAGCGTCGAGCGGACGTCATGGTCGGTCAGCACATTACAGGAGCAAACGATCATCGCAGCGCGGCCCGGCAGGAATTGGTAGCGCACGTAACTATTCTATCTAGGACCGGTAAAAAATGATTTCAATCAAAAAACGCTTGTTTTGAGTTATTCTAACCTGTTGCGAATGCACGGCATTCCTGCGCTGAGCCGGCGAGCCTGCGTCTAACCGCAAAAGGTCAGTTCCAAGCGGGGCTTAGCCAAATCAGTCCAGAATCTCGCCGGGCGGCAGCTGGGAGAGGAGGGAACCTAGGCGGCGGCGGTTTCCTCGGAATCCTCGTCGTGCCGCCGGCGCCGCCGGGAGCGCAGCCGGCAGAGCCGAGCTGGGATGGCGCAGAGATCGTCCATCAGGCCGACAAAGCGCTGGCCGCGGCCGAGCGCGCGATCGAGCGCCGCCATGGTTCGCGCCTGTCCGGGATCGTCATCGTTGACCCAGGTGCGCAGCACCGAGGCGAACAGCATGGCGAGGCCTTGGGCGCGGATCATGCCGCGGGGGCCCGACGCGCCGATGCCGGCCGCGGTCAGCATCCATTGCTGCGAGCGCACCGCCAAGCGGTTGAGCGCCATCGCCAGCGGCGGATTGCGGCGGGCCGAACGCAGCAGCGAGCGAACGGCGTCGCGGTGCGGCGCCAGGACCTCGAGCCGCCGCATCAGCACGTCGAACAGCCGTTCGCGTTCCGGCTCTTCGGTCATGTCGCTCATATCCTCGGCGAGCACGGCGCGATCGGTCGCCTTGACGTGGGCGGCGACAATGGCGAGCGTTGACGGAAATTCATCGCGCAATTGCGCCAGCGACACGCCAGCCCGTCCGGCAACATCGGCGTGGCTGATCGTCTCGAACGATTTGTCGGCTAAGAGCGCCAACAAGGTGGCGATGATCTTCTCGCGGTCCGTGGTCGGGGCCGAAGGACCATTGGTTGTTGCGGGGCGCTGGGATCTCGCGGCGGGCTTGCGGGCGGGTCGTTGGACGGGTCTTCGGGCCATGACCAAACTCCTGCACGACTGATCAACGCGTGACTAGAGCGCAATCGTTTCAGATTGAATCGATTGGCGCTCTAACTTTTTGCCGGAGCATGATCTTCTCGGAAAACCGGTCTCCGCCTTTCCGGATCATGCTCTAGCGGATTATATGTACGCTGGTCGCGGCGCCGTTCCAAGGTCAACCGGCGAGCTTGCGCGAGCGTTCTGTCGCAGCGGCGACGGCCTTCTTCAAGAGCTGCCCGAGTCCGTTGCCGCTCATCAGCACATCGAGCGCCGCGGCCGTGGTGCCGCCCGGTGAGGTGACATTGGCGCGCAAGGTCGCCGCATCGAGCGCGGAGCGACGCAGCAATTCGCCTGAGCCGGCCACGGTCTCGCGCGCGAGCTGGTCGGCAAGTTCACGCGGCAGTCCGGCGGCGGCGCCCGCCTGCGCCAGCGCTTCGGCCAGCAGGAAGACATAGGCCGGGCCCGATCCGGACACCGCCGTCACCGCGTCCATCAGCGTCTCGTCCTCGACCCATTCGACGCTACCGGTCGCGGCGAGCAGGCGATGCGCGAGGTCGCGCTGTGTCGCACTGACCCGTAGCGGCACTGCGACCGTGATGCCGCGGCCGATCGACGCCGGCGTATTCGGCATGGCGCGCACAAACGCACCGGCATTTTGCAGGGAGCGCGAGAGGAATTGCAGCGTCCGCCCGGCCATGATCGAGACGACGACGGTCGAGGCGCCGGCCATCGGCGCGATCACCGGCATGGCCTGGTCGGCGGTTTGCGGCTTCACCGCGACGACGATGGCGGCGACGTCGGCCAATACGGACGGATGCGGATTAAGCCGCATGCCGCGCGCGGTCAGCGCCGATATTTGCGCCACCGGGGCCGGCTCGATCACGGCGATCTTGGCCGGATCGAGTCCGGCGTGTAGCCAGCCGTCGAGCAACGCGCCGCCCATCTTGCCGGCGCCGGCGAGGACGATCAGGCCGGAGAACTCGCGCAAGCTCGGACGTTCAGCGGCAGAAGACATGCCGCAGTTTAGGCTTGGCCGGAGGTCTCGAACAGCGCGGCGTCCATGGCTTCGCGGGCCGATTTGCCGGCCCAGACCACGAACTGGAACGCCGGGAAGTAGCGCTCGCAGGCGTCGAGCGCGCTGCCGAGCACCGCCTCGCATTGCCGGCCGGACGCGGAAACACCGCCGGCAAGGAGGAGCGCATGACGGAACATCACGACGCCGTTCTGCATCCAGACGTCGAAATGTCCGATCCACAATTGTTCGTTGATCAGCGCGACGAGCTGCTGCACCTCGGACAGCCGCAACGGCGGCACGCGCATGTCGAAGGCGCAGGCCAGATGCAGCGCCTCGATCTCGCCCATCCAGGTGAAGGAGACCTGATAATTGGTCCAGCGGCCGGTGACGACGATCGCGATCTCGTCCTCGCCGGCGCGCTCGAACGGCCAGCTGTTGCCGGCCGCCATGTGCTCGACCACATCGAGAGGGTTGTCGTGGGCGTCGCGGGCGAGTTCGATAATGGACATGCGGCCTCCACAGCGCCGGTTTGAAGTGGAAATGCGCACGCCACTGAACACCGCCAAGACCACCGCGAAGAACGCCGCCAAGAACACCGCCACGGCACGACCAACATGCACCCGGGCCGGGCTGCGATTTGCCGCAGCAGCAACTGGCCCCGCGGATTGACTCAACCGCGCGAATCAGACCGCGGACACAATATAAACGGCTCGATTCTCCGGCCAAAGCCTCGACGAAAGCCTAGTGGCCTCAGGGTTGGCGTCAGCCGCGTACCGCCTACGCGGAACTCATGAAGTGATTTGGCGGCTGCGCACAATGCAGCGGCGATGACAGTCCACAGGCCGGCCTGCGACAAGTTGACTCGGGGGTGTTCGTCAAGGAGATGCGCCAGTTCGTCATGGCCGGACTTGTTCCGGCCATCCACGACTTCGAATTCGGAGCAAGCTTTAAGACGTGGATGCCCGGCACAAGGCCGGGCATGACGGCATCAATCGAAGAACAGGCTCGATACCAATTCCTCGGACGCGGTGCGGCTGATGGCTTCGGCGATCAGCGTCGCGATCGACAGCACGCGGATGTTGGGGGAGGTTTTGACTTCCTCGGTCGGCTGGATCGAATCGGTGATCACCAGCTCTTTGAGATTCGATTTGTTGATGCGGGCGACGGCGCCGCCGGAGAGCACGCCGTGGGTGATATAGCCGTACACCGCGCTGGCGCCTTTTTCCAACAGCGCGTCGGCGGCGTTCAGCAGCGTGCCGCCGGAATCCATAATGTCGTCGACCAGAAGGCAGATGCGGCCGTCGACCTCGCCGATGACGTTCGCCACTTCCGATTCGCCCGGCCGCTCGCGCCTCTTGTCGACGATGGCGAGCGGCGCGTTGATGCGCTTGGCGAGGCCGCGGGCGCGCACCACGCCGCCGACGTCGGGCGACACCACCATCACCTCGGACAGATCAAAACGCTGCTTGATGTCGCGCACCATGACCGGGGAAGCAAACAGATTGTCGGTCGGGATATCGAAGAAGCCCTGGATCTGCCCGGCATGCAGGTCGAGCGTCAGCACCCGGTCGGCGCCGGCGCGGGTGATGAGGTTGGCGACCAGCTTGGCGGAGATCGGCGTGCGCGGGCCGGGTTTGCGGTCCTGCCGGGCGTAGCCGTAATAAGGTATCACCGCGGTGATGCGCCGCGCCGATGCGCGGCGCAGCGCGTCAATGATGATCAGCAATTCCATCAGATGGTCGTTGGCCGGATAGGACGTCGACTGAATGACAAAAACGTCGGCGCCGCGGACGTTTTCCTGGATCTCGACAAAGATTTCCATGTCGGCGAAACGGCGGACCACGGCTTTGGTCAGCGGCGTGCCGATATAGGCGCCGATGCTCTTCGGCGAGCGTCGGGTTGGAATTGCCGGAGACGAGCTTGATGGCTCCATTGTTGCTCGCCATTGCGCTCTCCTGGACGCCTGCGGGTCCGGCCAAAAACAACGCCCTGATACAGGCCGCTCAGCGGACTGGCAACATGAATCAGGGCCTTGTCCCCGCAGGATTTTTTGGCCTGTGGCGGCAATTCTCGGGTTGGTAAATTAGCGGCAAAGCGGGTGGCGAATGGCGAGTAGCGAATGGCGAATGCGAATGGAGCAGCCATATCGCTATTCGCTATTCGCCAAAGCAATCGCATTGATGTGCCGGCCGTAATCCGCTTCGGCGCGATGGGTGGTGCGGCGGAAACTGAAAAATCGCGCCGGCTCCGCGTAGGTGCAGAGCCGCAGGTCCTCGATCTGGTGGATGCCGGCCCGACCAAGCCGCGCGGCGATGTAGCCGCCGAGATCGAAGTAGAGCATGGCCGTCGCGCGCCGCCGGGCGGAAGAAATTTTCGGAGCCAGGATCCTCGGCGGCAAAGCGCGCGATGAGATCGGGACCGACTTCGTAATTGTCTTGCCGGATCATCGGACCGAGCGCGGCGCGGATGCGGCCGCGGTCGGCGCCGAGCTGCTCCATCGCCGCGACCGTCGCCTCGGCGACGCCGGCCAGCGCGCCGCGCCAGCCGGCATGCGCCGCGCCGATCACCCGCGCCAACGGATCGGCGAGCAGGATCGGGCCGCAATCGGCCGTGCTCACGCCGATGGCGAGGCCTGGCATGCGGGTGACGATGGCGTCGGCGCGCGGCCGCGTCGGCATCGGCCAGGGCGCCTCGGCGACGACGACATGCGGCGAATGGATTTGGTAGGCGGTGAGCAAACAATTCGGCGCGACGCTCAAGCGCCGCCGCCATGCGCGCGCGATTCTCCGCGACATGGCCGGCGTCGTCGCGCGAGCCGATGCCGCCATTGAGGCTGGAATAGAGGCCACCGGACACGCCGCCTTCGCGGGTGAAGAAAGCGTGGCGGATTCCGGAGAGCGTCAAGCGTCGCCGCCTGGATCGTCATCGCTATGCATCCGCCGCTATTTTTCGAACCCGGGCAGCACGCCGAATTTCGGATCGGCGATCGCCAGCACCTTGAACAGCTCGCCCATGCCTTTCGGTCCGGTCTCAGTCAGCCGCGCCATCGCGCTGTCGATCTCGGCGGTTTTGTTCGGGCGGCGCTTGCGACTTGAGCATGGCGGCGCGCTTCTCGATGCCGAGCCGGTAAGCAGGAAATCGCGCTGCGAGAGCGGACCATGAATGCGTCCGCCGATGATTTCCGCGCTGTCCGCCAGCGTCGAGAAATCGACATGGGCGGTGAGGTCGGCTTCGCCCGGCGAGCGTAGCGGGTCGGTGTAGGAATGGCCGGCGACGGCTTGAAGCGTCTGGCCGAGACCTTGCTGCACGTGGCCATAATCGATAACGAGCGCCACGCCGTCGTGCGCGTGCGCCGCGCCGAGCTCGAGCGCGATCGCGTCGGAGCGCCATTCATAGATCGAGCCCTCGGGCGACTGGCGCAATTCCCGCGGCAGCGTGGCGTCGAAATGCGGCAGGGGGTCGCGCGCGGCGCCGATGGCAAGCTTGCCGCTCGGGCGCGACTTCGACCACGCGCTCGTGCCAGCCGTCGGCTTGTTTGATCGCCTGATGCACCGGCAGTGCATCGATGAATTCGTTGGCGATGATGATCGCGGGCCCGCCGGGGATGTCGATGAGCGCCGGATGCCACAGCACCGGCTCGCCGAGACACCTCGAGCCGCTGCTGCTGCACCGCTTGCAGCTTCGGGCTGATCTCGACCATGTGCAGTACGATGGCGGTATAGAAACTCCGCACCGTCTTCGCCGCCCGCAACGCGTCGATCATCAGCGTACCGCGGCCGGGCCCGAGCTCGACGATGCGCACGTTTTCCGGCGCGCCCATTTGCTGCCAGACCGCGGCCATCCATAAGCCGATCAGCTCGCCGAACATCTGGCTGATCTCCGGCGCGGTGATGAAATCGCCGGCGGCGCCGATCGGATCGTGCGTGACGTAATAGCCGTGTCGCGGATGCGTCAGGCAGAGCCGCATATAATCGGCAAGCGGCATCGGTCCGGCGATGGCGATCAGCCGGCGGATTTCGGCTTCGAGCGGCGAGCGTTCGTCAGCCATTTTTTGCGATCGGTTGTTTTGCGATCGATTGGCGGGAAAGCGCCAAGGCGATGAGGCCGATGCCCGCTACGATCAGCGGAATGCAAAGCAGCATCCCCATCGTTAGTCCGCCGATGCTCCTGGTGAACGCTTCAAGCTGGGCGTCGGGTTCGCGGAAGAATTCGCAGATCGTGCGCGCGATACCATAGCCGAAGAAGAATGCGCCGGTGACCAGACCGGGCCGCTTGAGCGCGCCGAGGCGGACCAAGATGCCGAGCACGATCAAAAGCAGGAGGCCTTCGAGCGCCGCCTCGTAGAGCTGGCTCGGGATGGCGCGGGATCGGTCCGCCATTGGGGAAGATCATCGCCCATGCCACGTCGGTCGGCCGGCCCCACAATTCGCCATTGATGAAATTGGCGATGCGGCCAAGGAACAGGCCGATCGGGCAGACCGCAGTGGTGACGTCGCCGAGCGACAGTATCGGCAAGCCGCGGCGCAGCGCGAACAGCACGGTGGCGACGACGCAGCCGAGCACGCCGCCGTGAAACGACATGCCGCCGTTCCAGAGTTCGAAAATCTGGATCGGATGGGCGGCGAATTGCGGAAGATTATAGAACAGCACATAGCCGATGCGGCCGCCGACAATGATGCCGAGCGTGATCCAAATGATGAAATCGTCGAACTCGCCGACGGTGATCGGCGCCGGTCCGCCCCACAATCGCTGCGCGGCGATCATGGCGCGCGCATAAAACCAGCCGGCGATGATGCCGACGATATAGGCCAGCGCGTACCAGCGCATCGCGAACGGCCCGATCGAGATCAGCACCGGATTGATCGCGGGGAAGGGGATGACCGGCAGAACGAGCATCGAGGGCTCCAAGCGGGCGTAAAGCCTTTCTCGCGGCTGCGCCGCTGCTTTCCGGCGCCGCCTATCTTGCGACGGGGCGCCACCATTGCCATTGTCTGGGGGGATGGCAAGCGGGCCGGCTGACGCGCCCGCGCACCTTTCGGAGGCGAACATGGTCCAGACGACGAACCGGTTCTTCGACGAAGTTGCGCGATTGATGAACGACGCGGCCGGCGTGGCGCAAGGCGTGCGGCGCGAATTCGAGACGCTGTTTCGCAGCCAGGCGGAGCGGATTCTCCGTGAACTTGCCGTCGTCCAGCGCGAGGAATTCGAGGCGGTCAAGGATATGGCGCGGCTCGCCCGCGAGGAGAACGAAGCTTTGAAGGCCCGGATCGCGGCTTTGGAAGCACGGCTGGCCGGGGGGAATTCGCCGGCAGGCGTCGGCGCCGGCCGCCGACGTCCCGCACGGCGCTCCGCCAGAGCCGCCGCCCACCGGATATTTCGCTTAAGAACCTAACAGTTTCCGGCCTTCCTTGTTTTTGCGGATCGGCGCCGCTATAAGCGCGCCACCGCGGCCCACAGCACCCCTGGAGGCTGCCGCGGTGATCCAAAGCACACGTTAAGGCTTCACACGTCAAGCCTGCACAGACGAGGATAAATCATGGCGACCGTCAATCTGATCAAGGCGGTGCCGCGTTCACGGGGCGGCAAGGGGGCCGCCCGGGCAGAACGTCGCGCCGGCCGCGTACCGGGAATCATCTATGGCGACGGCAAGCCGCCGCTGCCGATCTCGCTCGACTACAACGATCTGCGTCAGCGGATTTATGCCGGGCATTTTCTGACCACCATTCATGACGTCGAGATCGACGGCGTGAAGCACCGCGTCATTCCCCGCGACTTCCAGCTCGACGCCATTCGCGACCTGCCGCTGCATGTGGATTTCATGCGGCTCGGCGAGGGCGCGACCATCCGCGTCAACATCCCGATCCACGTGAAGAACGCCGACCAGTCGCCGGGCGTCAAGCGCGGCGGCACGGTGTCGATCGTCGCGCACACCATCGAAGTGCGCTGCCGCGGCCGACGCCATTCCGGCCAGCATCGAAGTCGATGTCGGCGGGCTCGACATCAACTACTCCAAGCATCTGAGCGACATCACGCTGCCGGAAGGCGTGCGCGTGGTCGCCGGCCGCGACATCACCTTGGTCACGGTGGTGCCGCCATCGGGCTATGCGGAAGAAATGAAAGCCGCGGCCGAAGCCGCTGCTGCCGCGCGCTGCTGCGGCGGCCGCCGCTGCCGCCGCCGGTCCGGCGGCGGCCGGCGCTCCGGGTGCTGCTCCGGGCGCCGCTCCGGTGCTGCGCCTGGCGGCGACGCCGGGGTGCCGCGCCCGCCGCCGGCGCGGCCGAGAAGAAGTGAGGTTCGCGCTCCCGCATTGGACGACGCTCATGCTGCTCCTGGTGGGGCTCGGCAATCCGGGAGCACGCTATGTCGGCAACCGCCACAATGTCGGCTTCCTGACGCTCCAGGCCATCGCCGAGCGCCACGGCATCGGGCCGTGGCGCCGGCGCTTTGCCGGGCGTCGCCTGCGAGGGGCCGCTCGGCGGCGAGCGCGTGCTGCTGCTGCTGCCCGGAACATTCATGAATGAATCGGGCCGCGCCGTCGCCGAGGCGGCGCAGTTCTATAAGCTTGCGCCCGGCGACGTCACCGTGTTTCACGACGAGATCGAGCTGCCGCCCGGCAAGGTGAGGGTCAAGGTCGGCGGCGGCATCGCCGGGCACAATGGGCTGCGCTCGATCACCGCGCATATCGGCAACGATTACCGGCGGGTGCGCATCGGCGTCGGCCATCCCGGCGCCAAGGATATGGTCGAGCATTATGTGCTCAGCGATTTTGCCAAGAGCGAGCGTCCGTGGGTCGACGCGCTGATCGGCATTCTCGCCGACAGTGTCGATCTGCTCGTTCGCGGCCAGGATGCGAGTTTTCAGAACAAGGTTCATCTCGCCATGCTCGCCAAGGGATTCGGCGACACCGGCCAAGATTCGTTGAATAAGACAACGGTCTTCGGCGCGCGCTGAAATTGACATTTCGGTGCGAAAACACGATCTGTGGGAAATGAAAAAAGTCACGATCAACGCGGCAGATGAACTCGCAGCCAGCGCGCCTGACAAGCTAATAGCGCTGCGGAATTTCTTCGACGGCCCCGGCTATCCTGGGATCAGCAAGGTTTGGCGCGGCCGTGACGCGCTCTATGCCGAACGGGAACATGAATTGGCACGCCGATACGGCAAATCCGTTCGCAGGTGAAATAACTCCATGGGATTCAAATGCGGCATCGTCGGCCTGCCGAATGTCGGCAAGTCGACGCTCTTCAATGCGTTGACCGAAACCGCGGCGGCGCAGGCGGCGAATTATCCGTTCTGCACCATCGAGCCGAATGTCGGCGAGGTCGCGGTGCCCGATCCGCGCGCTCGACACGCTGGCCAAGCTTGCCAAGTCGGCCGGCGATCGTGCCGACGCGGCTGACCTTCGTCGACATCGCCGGCCTGGTGCGCGGCGCTTCCAAAGGCGAGGGGCTCGGCAACCAGTTCCTCGCCAATATCCGCGAGGTCGACGCCATCGCCCACGTGGTGCGCTGCTTCGAGGATACCGACGTCACGCACGTCGAGGGCCGCATCGACCCGATCGCCGATATCGAGACGGTCGAGACCGAATTGATGCTGGCCGATCTCGACAGTTTGGAGCGGCGCGTCGACAGCTTGAGCAAAAAAGCCAAGGGCGGCGACAAGGAGGCGAAGGAGACGCTCGATCTGATCAATCGGGCGCTCGCGCTGTTGCGCGACGGCAAGCCGGCGCGGTTCGTCGAGCGCAAGCCCGAAGAAGAGCGCGCCTTCCACACGCTCGGCCTCCTGACCTCGCTGCCGGTGCTCTATGTCTGCAATGTCGAGGAAGCCGCCGCAGCCGGCGGCAATGAATTTGTCCCGCAAGGTCGAGGCGCGGGCGAAAGAAGAAGGCGCGGCCAGCGTCGTCATTTCGGCCAAGATCGAAGCGGAAATCGCCGTACTGTCGCGCGACGAGCGCAGCGAATATCTGGCCGCGGTTGGCCTCAAAGAGGCCGGGCTCGACCGTCTTATTCGCGCCGGCTACGCGCTCCTGCACCTTGTGACCTTCTTCACTGCCGGGCCGAAGGAGGCGCGCGCCTGGACGGTGACCGCGGGCGCGCGGGCGCCGCAGGCGGCCGGCGTCATCCACACCGATTTCGAGCAAGGCTTCATCCGCGCCGAGACCATCGCCTACGACGACTATGTCGCCGGTGGCGGCGAAGCCGGCGCGCGCGATGCCGGCAAGATGCGGCTCGAAGGCAAGGACTATATCGTGGCGGACGGCGACGTCATGCACTTCCGCTTCGCGACGTAACTTCCGCTTCGCGACATAAATGTCAGGGATCAGGTGTCAGCGATCAGATATCGGCAGTCAGAAAGTGCTTCTCCCAGGACAACCGGAGTTTTTCCGAACTGAGCCGCGCTTTTCAGTTTGAAGTTCGCAGCAGCAATCTTTGTGCCGAGGGACTGAGCCGGATTGCTTCTGCCAACCACGCCACCGATTGCTTTGCGGCCCCGAGTGCGGCCTCCCGTGAGGAATACACCCTTCCTGAGTAGTACTGGATCGGCGTCCAAGCACCGCGATCCTCCGCGTCGCGTCTGAACTCTTCGAAACCGTGGGTCCCGTCCGGCCGCGAGAACAAGTCAACGCAGCGGTCATGCTCAAAATTCTCGATACTGAGGAAAACGAGCCACGATTTGTCAATTCGCTGCGACATCGCCAGAACTCCTTACGGCCCGAAGAAGTTGTCCATGGTCGGGAAGCGATCGGATTTGGCGATGCAGTTTGAAAGATAGACCGCGAGGCCCAAATCGCCGGTCCAGAGTGGGTAGCGCCGCTGGCCGTATTTCGCCGTGTCGCGCCGATGCTGCTCGATGGCGTGCATGGCGAAGCGGCGGGCGCGATCAAGCCAGCGCTGCTGGCCCGTGCGCCGGAAGAGTTTCAGGAATGCATAACCATTTCCCGCCGTGCCATGACAGAGGCCCGGTCCCTTACGCAGCGGCCCGGACCGCCAGATGAGTTCGCCCGCGCCGATCAGAAGATCGTCGATCCCACGGTCGGGCAAGCCGGCAAAGCAGTTCACGATGCCAGGTGCGCCGTGACAATGCTGTACCAGTAGAGACGTGCGGCCGGGACGATTCCGGCCGATGGATTGCGGCCAGGTCGTACAGTCGTCTTCCGTGCGGGCTGTCCGGCGGAGCAATTCGGCCAGCCGGTCCGCCCAGCGCGATTGTTCGGAATAGGAGAGCAGGTGCCAGCCCCGGATCACGGCAAAGGCGTTGCCGGCAAACCCATGTACTGCGCCGATATGCGGCGCGTGATGGCCGTAGAGATTCTGAACCCAGAGATGGCAGCCGGCTTCCTCGACAAGTTCGAGTTTATTCCACAGCAGGCCCGTATCGCGGCGAAAGCGCTCGGCCCAAATGTCCTGGCCCGTCCATTCATGGAGCCATAGGGACGCCAGCATCGTGCCCGGCGAACCCCACATCAACTCGCACACCGGATTGTCGCGATTAGCATCGATGGCCGTGCCAAGCTCCGCAGTGACGGTCTCCGTGCCATTGACCATCGCTTGGACGAGAAGAATGCCGGTATCGGCGGTAAGCAGTCCGGCGGTGCGAAGGTCGAGCCCGGCGCCCTTCACGTTCAGTATCCAGCTGCGATTGGGCTCCAGCAGCCGCGGCACGACAATCGAGAAGTCGGGCAGGCTGTCCGGCTTCGGGCTCAGATGGTGCAGCGCCCAGATTGTGCCCGCTGCGCCGATATAAAGGTTCCAGCGCGCGTCCGGCGAGAAACTGTCGAGCGGATGAGAAGGCCAGAGGTCGCGAGCCGAGAATTTGTCGACAGCGTCGTCGAGAATTTCATTGATACATGCCCGCGCCGCCGGCTCATTCCAGGCTCTGGCTGTCAACAACTCGTGGCCCTCGGCCTCGTAGAGCATCCGATCAAGTCCTGCCTCGCCAGCGATCAAAGCTTATAAGGGGCACCAAAGACAACGATCATGCATGTCCGAATCGGGTCAGAAGGACACACGGCGGCTCCAATTTGGGATGTCTACTGCCCCGAAAGCGGACCTTGCCCTATTAGTACACGCCCTGGCTGTTTCCTGATTGCTGATTTCTGATTCCTACTGATCCCTGATTCCTGCTCCCTGAGTCCTGATCGCGCCGAGATGCTCGTTGATGCGGAACACGATCAGCACGAATTCGGCGAGGATGCGCGACACGATCACGCCCATGCAGATGCTCAGCACGCTGGCGATGAGATAAATCATGCCGACGAACGGATTGTACGCCATGGTGACGAGCGACGACACCGCGCCGGCCAGGCCCAGCAGCACGGAAATGACCACGGCAAGCCAGTAAAACACCTTGATGACGGTTGGGGTGACGAAACGCTCCCACTGGAACAAGTCGCCGATGCCGATGCCAAGCATGTTGCTCCCTCCGCGCGAACCAGAATGAATGCGAGTGCGCGATTTTAGGATCGATCACTTCAGATTAAATTAATTGAGCCGTTTTTGGTTGAGCAAGATCTTTTCGGAACCGGTCGCCGCCGGGGCAAGCCGGCAAACTTCTCCGGATCTTGCGCGAACGCCAAATCCGCACTGCGTGAGAAGCGCGCAGACTGCACGCCGCCACTGCGGCGGTCAATCGACGCGGCTCAGAGCGTGAAACTATGGCGTCGGGGCGTTGCATCCCCGTCATTTTTGCGGCGCTGGAACAGCAGCGGTCAGTCTGCCGCAGGGGAGAGTTAACGGCAGGAACGCCAGCCAAGTCCGCGCGTTTGGTTCCATGCTCGGATCGTTCGTCCGCAGCGACAATGAATGGAGTTCTCGGCATGGAGTTCTCGGCATGGAGTTCTCGATGAGAAACAGCATTTGGTTTATCGCGCTCGGCGTTGCGCTTTTGGCCGGGACATCGGTCGCGAGCGCTCAGGCGGTCGAAACCATTGTGACGCCGGCGCCGGGGCCAGCGGTCATCGCGCAGGCGCCGGTCGCGGTGCCGCCATCCGGCGTCTTGCTCGCGCCGGCGCCGATCGTTACCGCGGCGCCGGTGCAAACCGTGGAAACGGTAAGGACCGTGCGGACGACAACGCCGGTCGCGAGACACCACAGCGCGCGCGCGCGGACGGCGGATCGCGTAACCACCGTGCGGACGACGACGGTGCAGCAGGTGGCCGTGCCGCCCGCGCCCCCGGCGTACGACGAACTGGTGCAAGGGCCGCCGCTTTATGACGTCGTCGCGCCGCCGGCCCCGCCGGTCGTGGCGACGCAACCGCTGGTGCCGGCTGCCGTGCCCTTGGTCGGCCCGACGGCGCCGATCGTCGCCGGCACCGCGCTTCCGCTCTACCGCTACGTCTACGAACCCGATCGCATTCTGGTGATCGATCCGGTCACCAACATTGCGATCCAGGCGATCCCGCGCTGACGCGAGCGGGACTATCTACCAAAGAGCCGCGCGCTACCGATCGCGAAAGGCGCGCGGCGCATACGGAGGAGGCTATGAAGAATAAGAATGCCTTAGCTCGTCCGCCGATCGCTCGTCCGCTGACAGTGTTGGTTCTGGCGTGCGCAGCGTCGGCTATTGTCGCCGCCGGCGTCGAACGTGCCGCCGCCCAGTCCAATATCGACGAAGCGGTGAGCGCCCAAGGCGTCACGCCGAAGCTCGAGCTGACGCCGGCGCAGCGGAGCGCGATCTATCAGGAAGTCCACAAGGACAAGAGCAAGGTCGCGCCGAGCCGGTTTGCCACGCATGTCGGGGCTGACGTGCCGCCGATGATCGAGCTTTACGCGCTGCCGGACGATATTCTGGCCAACAACCCGGAAACCAAGCTCTACAAGTTCACCAGGGTCGACGACCAGGTGGTGCTGGTCGACCCGACCAAAATGCGCGTCATCGCGGTGATCGGTCCGAAGCCGAAGGATTGACCTCTCCGCTCGTCCCGTGACCCACCTACGCTCGCTTTGCGAGCTACGGCGCGGTTTGGTCGCGCCGAAGCGCGCAGCGCGAAGGCGGAAGGCAGGGACCCAGCAAGTTTATTTTGCGCGCGAGATCCGGATGGATTGCCGCCTTCGCGGCAATGAGCGGATGAAGGCAAATGCGCTACTGCGCCGCCTTCTTCGCTCCCGTCGCCACCGCCTTCGGCAGGACGTCGAGATAAGGACCCATGAAAAAGGCTTCGCCGCTGCCTTCACCATAATAGCGGTCATAGCCATCGATCATGGCGTGCACCGGCGTTAAGCATGACGGAACTGAATCCACGATCAGGTCGCCGAGCGCCGTTCCGCCATTGTCGCGATAGCGCGGATCGGCAATGACGGCGCGCACGATGCACTCGGTAGCCGAGCGCACCAGCGGCTCGGTCGCCGCAATCTTCTGCTGGGCGGACAGGTCGGTTTCGCTGGCCGGGCCGGTTAGTGGACCCGTGGCCACGGCAACAACCAGCGCCGCGCCAAAAAGCGGTGCAACTATCATGCAACGTCCCTCACCTCAGGCAGGCAGCCATAGCGGTGAGGATCGGCGCCGGTCAATCTTTTTCCGCCGGCAGCGCATCGCGCTCGCTGGTTCCATCCGGCGGCGATGCTATAATCGTTTCACAGATTCACGGAGCCGGTCATGATTTTGCCCAAGGTGTTGGCGCTCGGCGTGCAACTATTGATGCCGGTCGCCGCCGGCGACGGTGTTCCCAACCTCAATGTCGAGCAGGTCTGCGAGGGCATCGCCAAGCAAGGCGGCGTGACGTTCCGCGATCCCGCCATCGCGCAGGAGAAGAAGAATTGCCTCGAGAGCGAGCAGCAGATCCGCGAGGAGCTGGTCAAGCAATGGTCTAATTTCTCGGCCAGCGACCGCACGCACTGCGTCAACGAATCGGTGATGGGCGGAGATTCAAGCTATACCGAGCTGCTGACGTGTCTCGAGATGGCGCGTGACGTGCGCGCCATGCGCGAGCAGCAGGCCGCGCCGGCTGCAAAGCCGAAACCGAAGTGATGCGGTGACGCGCGGCGTGGCGGCCGCGCAAATTCAAACAGCCGCAGCCTTGGAGCAAGGGGCGCCCGGATCGGTTTGCGCATGATCCGGACGGCGCCTTGCTCCACGCGTTTAGAACCTCGTCGTAAGTCTCATAAGAATATGGTGACGCTGATCAAACGAAATGCTTCACCACGACCAGTAGTTCCGGCGCCAGCCCCAACCGGGATTCCAGCCGCCGTTCCAGCCGCCATTCCATCCCTGTCCGGCATAAGCATAGTACGGACCGCCGGCGAAGCCCGGACTGCCGGCGTAGTCCAGACCGCCGCCGTAATTGTCCCATTGGTTGCCGTACCAATTGGAATCCCACGCGGCTGAGGCCACGCCAACGCCGGCGGCGACTGTGGCAGCCGCGAGCAGCGGTCTACGCCAGCCCCAACGATTGTAGCCCAAACCCGTTCCGGCATACGCATAAAGCGGGCGACGCCAGCCGGCGTAGCCGCCATAACCGCCGCCGTAGAACCCACGACGCCAGCCGAATCGCGAGCCAAGTCCGCCGTAAGCGTAGAGGCCACGAATTCCAGCCCCATCGACCAGCCCAGCCGCCGCGCCAGCCGCCGCCCCAACCGCCGCCGCGCCATCCGACGCCACGCCAGCCGAGGCCGCCACGCCAGCCGCCAGCCCAGCGGACTTCTTGAGTGCCGTTGCCAACTTTGCCGGCGACGGTCGCCATTCCATTCGCTGGCATCGCCGAGGCCTGCGCGATGAGCAGGCCTGAGCTGATGACAGCGGCAAAAGCCAAACCACCTAATTTCCAAATTGCCATAGGAGCGCTCCTTTCACGAAGTCGCCACCCCGCGCCGCGAGGCTCCCATGGCCGAGTTTAAGGGAAGCTGAAATTGTCCGTTGGTTATTGTCTAAGTTGCCGCTGGAATCCGGACAAAAAGTTCCGAAGCCTGTGCGCGAGCTTGGCGCTACAAACGCACCGACGCGGGTCTAATAGGCGACCAGAATTTCGCTGACGGTCGGATTGGCGGCGCGCAGCGCCGTGTCGGACGAGGTGAAGCTGCGGTCGGCAGGCAGGGTGCTCAGCGTCGACGCCGCAGTTTTTGAATCGGCGCGCAGGCTGATGCCGACTTTGCAGCCGCCCGCCAGCGTCGCGAGCTGTCCGCCGTTCCAGTCGCTCAACGTCGCGACACGGTCTTTGTCGAAGCCGGAGAGCTTGAACGGCTTGCCGTTGAGCTTTTCCAATTCCGCCAGCGTCAGGCCGAGGTGAAGCTCGCCGGGCGCGATCCAGTCCGACTGGCCGTTGATGACGATGAGATGGGTATCGCTGCGGCTCGCCGGCTTCGACCACCACACCTCCAGGCGCCGCTTCGGGTCTTTGGCGTAGACCACGCTTGCCATTACTTTGGCGCCGGAACTGGCATCGACCTGGGTGAAGGCGACGTTGCGCGGCTGGAAGGCCGAGGCGAGCTTGGCGTGGCTTGAATCTCTGGCGAACACACCGCTGCAGGCGACAATGTTCGGCTTGGCGGACCGCGACGCCCTGGCCACGGCGCCGGGCTCGGTCGCCGCGTCGCCGCCACCGCGCGCCGCCGCCCGGGCGTGGCCAGAGCCACCGCCGCCGCTCGGCATCGCCACCGCGTCGGGCACCTGTTGCTGGATTTGTGAAGGCGCGAATTGATCCTGGGCGTCGAGATCGGGATCGTGCTCGAATGCGGGTGCGGGCTTGCTGCCGCGCGGACGTGCCGGTTTCGCCGGCGGTGCGGCAGCGGCCGGCGCGGCGTCTTGTTCGTCGCTCATAATGGAAGGCTGGCCCGATTGCTGGCGCTGTTGCGCCGACGCTGGTCCGGCAATTGTGGCGGCGAGGCCGACGAGCAATGCCGCCTCGATCCATCGTCGATGCATTCTCAAGCGCCTCCCGTGCCGCGCCTATTTACCATAACATAGAAGGCAGCTTTGGGGCGCGGTCATATTGTCCCGCGCTCGAATTCCGAGTGTTTCTTCCAAGTGTTCTTCCAAGTGTTCTTCCAAGTGTTCTTCCAAGTGTTCTTCCAAGTGTTCTTCCAAGTGTGCCTGCCAAGTGTTGCCTTCTAAGTGTTGCCTTCTAAGTGTTGCCGCGACAGTTCTGACAACCGCGGGATGCGACCCCGCAAGCTTCCGGAAGCGAGACCATGCAACTGCAGCAAAATACCGACCGTATCCAGACCACCCACATCGGCAGCCTGCCGCGGCCGCATCGGCTGCTGGACGTCATGAAGGCGAAATATTCCGGACAGCCCTACGACGAAAAGGCCTTTGGCCAGGCGCTGCGCGCGGCGGTTGCCGACGTCGTGCGCGAGCAGGTCGACTGCGGCATCGACATTGTCACCGACGGCGAATTCTCCAAGCCCGGCTTTTTCACCTACGTGCGCGAGCGGCTCGACGGCTTCGAATCGCGTCCGGACATCAAGCTGAAGCTGTTCGAGCAGGAGGTCGCCGCCTTTCCGGAATACTACGAGCAATATTTCAAGCAGGCGATGATGGGCGGGGCAATCGTTTCGCTGGCGCCGGTGGTCTGCGTCGGTCCGGTCAAATACCGCGGCGCAAAGCTCGTGCAGGCCGATATCGACAATGTGAAAGCCGCCGCCGCGGCGGCGGGCGTCGCCAACGAACACGTCTTTCTGCCCGCCACCGCGCCGTCGGGCGTCGGGCAGAACGAATACTACAAATCGGACGAGGACTATTTCCACGCGCTGGCTGTGGAAATGAGCAAGGAATACCGCGCCATCGTCGACGCCGGCATTCTGGTGCAGATCGACGATCCGTTCCTGCCCGATATCTTCTATGAGGTCGGCCTCGACGACGCGCAAAAAAAGCGCCGCGCCCAGATCTACGTCGAGGCGATCAACACCGCGCTCAAGGGCATTCCGGCCGAATATGTGCGGTTTCACACCTGCTACGGCATCAACGAAGGTCCCCGCATCTACGAAGCGGCGCTCAAGGACATCATCGACTATGTGCTCAAAATCGACGCCGGCTCCTACAGCTTCGAGGCGGCCAATCCTCGCCACGAGCACGAATATCACCTGTTCGAGCAGGTGAAGGTGCCGGAAGGGAAAGTCCTGGTTCCCGGCGTGGTCACCCACGCCAGCAACATCGTCGAGCATCCCGAGCTGATCGCCGAGCGCATCATCCGCTTCGCCCGTCTGGTCGGGCGCGAGAATGTCATCGCCGGCGCCGATTGCGGCTTCTCCTCCCAGGCCCTGTACAACACCGAGGTGCATCGCACCGTGGTCTGGGAGAAGTTCAAGGCGATGCGGCAGGGTGCCGACCTCGCCACCGAGCAATTGTGGGGCTAGGGCATGATCCGGAAACGTGGAAGCCGGTTTTCCGAAAAGATCATGCCCCACTAAAGATTTGGAGCTCGCGGCTGCGGCTATTGAATGACCCGCACGATCGGCGTGATTGAAAGATCGCCGGCCGCGGTCTGAATGGCGATCAGCTGCGCCAGCAGCCCGAAGATGCGCTTGGTCGTCGCCGCTTCCTCCGGCACGCAGTAACCGCCGTCGCGGAACCAGGTGTGGACAAAACAATCGCCGCCGAGATTGTACAAAACCTGCAGCAACTCCGGATCTTCATGCACCGTCCACAGTTCTGGCGGCTCCAGCACGTAGGGGCGATTGTCCGGAACGTAAGGATGGTTCGGCGGATAATAACGGCCGCCAGGCACCTGCATCTGCAGCCGCCGCATCTTCATCAGCGTCCCAAGAAATTCAAAAACACCGTAGGCGGACCGGGGGACGATCGAGAAGACGATCCCCTTCCCCTTAAACCAGAGCGGCAGGATGTCGGCCTGCGCCTTTCCGGTATCCTGTTCGGGTTTCCACTGGTCGGACCCACAGGTTAGATCGGAATGGTACAGGTCAGTTTGTGTGACATCGCTATCCTCCGCGAGTTCTGCGGTCTGGTCGGGCGTCATCAGCGCCGCGGCCCGCAGCCTCAGGACCGAACTGAAGCAAAAACGGGCAAATATCGTTGTCTGGGTTTTGCCGCCGCCGCCGGGAGTCTCGGGACTCTTTTCTTGTTGCCCTCCGCCGGAGCTCGAAGCCGACTTCTGCAACGTCTTCTCTTCGACGGTCAGCCCGGCAAGCGTGGCATTACGAACCCAATCGATAAAGCATCGATGCTTGGGATCTTCTCTGCTGCACCCGTAATCGTCGGGCGGAGAATAGTAGTAGCCGGTCTTGTGGCCACCCCTTTCGAGGTGAAACGAGTTGGTGAACAGCCAAAACAGCATCTCGCGCGGGTAACCCTGACGAATAAAGTAATCCAGGGTCTGCAAATCGATCGGCTTGAGGAAGCCTTGATAGAAGGTGCTGGTTTCCTGCGTCGAGACGTTGAAATTCGAACCGATGGCGGTGGTGTTCGAGGCGGTGGTGTTGCCGAAAATCACGTCGCGTCCTGGGGTAAAAAGAGAATTTGCGCTGGCTGAGACGGAGCCAGGGCCAAACAGGAAATTCGGCAGGCCGATCGCCGAGGTATTCGTAATCGTCGGCGTGACGTTGGAAACGGTGACGAAGCTCAGCGGGTAGTCGTGGCTGGCGCGAACGATGTTGAGGAAAATCGACTCGTTGCGGGCCTTGGCCAGGCTGCGGCTGATGGTGTCGTAGCGCGTGTCCACCGGATCGACGACCGCACACGCACTCAACAGTGCGGCACAAGCGCCGGCCAGACACACCCCAACTAGATGCGCGCCGGCAAGCCGCACGCGGACCCACATAACCACCCCCCAACGCCCTGCTTAAAGCTAATCGGCCGGCGGCAAGGTGGTCAAGGGCCGGGCGCTGCCGTCAGCGAACCAAATGCTCTAATTTTACCTGCTTGGCGGCGGCCAGGCCGCCGATTTCGTACAGCTGATGAACGACCTTGGGGTCGTCCATGCCGCGCAGCCGCTCGAGCAATTCGTCGCTGACCGGGTAGTTGAGTTCGCGCGCGAGCCAATCCTTCTCCAGCCGCACGTCGTAACGCAGGAAACGAAACAGCTTGCCGCCGGGCGGCGCGTCGCCGGCGAGCGTGCCGATTTCCGAATTGATCTGCCACGGCGCCGGACATTCGCCCATCCACTGCATGGTCGCCAGCACCTGCGTCTCGGCATCGTGCATCAGCGACAGCAGTGCGAGCAGCGCCAGCCGGGTGAAGCGGCCAAAACCCAGGTTTTCATATTCGAGCCGCGGGCGGAACGTGCCGGTGCCAAGCGAGATCACGGACAGGCGATCCGGGCCCGTCGGCCACTTGATGTTGAAAGGACTGAGCGTCGCCATGTTGAACAAGGCCAGCGCCGGATTGTTGTGCGGCGTGACGCCGCCGTCGACAAACAGGCCGTAAACCTTCGAATCGATTTTAACCTTCTTGCGCAGCCCGATTTTTTGCAGCGTGGCGTGCAAGGCGCGGACCGGCAACGGCGTGTTGAGAGGTTTTGCGATCTCGTCGGGCAGCGTCGCCGGGTCGCTGATCGGCAACAGCTCCGGATCGAAGAAATGCGGCGCCGCCGTCGAGGCGCGCACCAGATTGACCAGCGGATAGCTCTTGTTGCCGATATGGCCCTTGCCGTCTTCCCAGTAGGGCGCGCGCGGATTGTTGGAAATGATCCACGGGCTGCCGGTGTCCATGCGCTTGGTGATGATGCAGAAACCGGTGATCAAGTCCGGGCTGGAGAGCAGGCGGTCGCCGACCACGTCCTCGATTTGCTTGCGCAGGCCGCGGGCGTCGAATTTTGCCTGCAGCACCGGGATGCTCCAGCGCCGGCGCTTGAAGGCAAAGGGCGCGAGCCGCAGATAGAAGTCCCTCACTTGCGCGGTGCGGTAGCCGAGCGCCAGCGCGCCGGCGATGACAGCTCCGGTCGAGGTGCCGCCGACCAGATCGAAATGGTCGCCGAGGCGGACCTCCCGCCCGCAATGCTCACCGAGCAGCGCCTCCATGCGCTCGAGGAACGCGACGGTGAGCGCGCCGCGCACGCCGCCGCCGTCGAGCGCGAGCAGCCGCTTCGGCCCCGGTCCAAATAGATGGCGGTCGCGGTCGGTCGCCAAATGCGGTGCCGACGACGCTTCAGTCATGGAGGTTGCGCCTCACGCCGGCAGGGATAGCGGCCGGGTGCGGAACACCGTCTGCCATTCCTCAAGATCGGCCATCATAATGTCGGAAGTTTTCTGGACCCGGTCGGCCAGCCGGGCAAAGTCCAGCGGCTCGTCGGCCAGAGCCTGATTGATCGCTTCGAGCCGGGTCGCGGTTCGCTCGGACTGCTCGGAGCGCGTCCTGAAATCGCCCTGCGCGCCAACGGCGCCCAACGCTGCGCCGAATGTCGGCAAGAGCGCCGTCAGGAATGTGAACAGGTCGAGAAGGGAATAGCGATGCGGATTTTGACAGTGTCGAATAACGCACTGAACGACGTCGTTATGGGGATCCTCAGGCGGCGGAAAAACGTGCGCCAGATAGAGGCCAACGAAGACGACGCAGAGTACACCGGTCAGTGCGAACAATATCTGGCCGGCAATGTGCATGCGGGTTTCGAGCCTCGCCAGCCGCTTGGCATTGGTGTGGTGATAATCGGTCTGTCCCTTGATTTCGACCGCGCATACGGCCTCGCGTATGGCGGCGATATAGCTTTGATCGACGACGCAGCCGGGCAGCGGAATGAGACGACGCAGCGACCAGGCATACCAGCTGACCCAATCCTGCCCGTCGACGTCGACGCCCGGCCGGCTGACCGGTCCTTCGGCGCCAAGCGGCGCCAGCACGCGCATGTGACGCAGGCATTCCGCCAGCCGTCGGTATTCGAGCCAACGCCGATGCCATTGGCGCCGCATTCCGACCCGCCAGGTGATGAGGATGCTGCAGATGATGAAGAACTCCACGATCACCAGGTAGACCTTGACGTCGGCCTCGTGGATGAGAACGCCGAACAGCGCCAGCATCACGGCGATCGCGGCAAAGGAGAAGCTGAAAACGTAGGTGCCGCGATAGACTAGCGAATAGAAAATGCCGAGATGGTCGGCGGCGCTGAATGCCGGCAGCAGAATGGTTTCGATGGCCGGACGCAGCGCCCGGTCTTTCGGCAGAATCTCAAAATATTTCTGCCATTGCGCTTGCGTGTCGGCGAGCGGCGCAGGAAGGCGAAGTTCGCCCAGGCGCAGCCCGCGGACGCCGAACACAAACAACAGCAGCGGATACCACAGGCAAAAATTCCAGCGCCGCTCCTTCTCGGCAAGATAGATCGGCAGCGAGTCCTTGGTTTGGTCCGGCATGGAGAGAATGTCTTGCACGACCAGGCCGACGGTCGCCTCGTCGGCGGGCCGGAAGGTGTGCCGTTGCTGCATGTAGGCGTGAGCCGGCAGCAAATCGCCCGGTTGCGACCATGAAATCTCCATGGCGCCGGGATTGCGCGGATCGAGCCGGATGACCGGGATGCCGTCGGCGATGGCACGGCTGACGACCTGCGCCGTGCCGCCGGCGCCGGCGGCATCCTCGCCGTCCCAGATGGCGATGAGCAGATCGGTATTCGCCAGCATGACAAAGCCCGCGGCCTCATAGGCCCGCCCGCGCTCGTCAGCGGCGCCGTCGAGCTCGAACACCGCCTTGGCGGTCCCAAGCAATTGCTCGAACGCCGCCCGCGATTGCGGCGTAACAAAATCGCGGGCGTATTCGGCGCGGGCAAACGGCAGCACCGCTTCGAGCGTACAGCCTGCCGCCAGTCCCGCTTCGGCGACGATGCGATCGGAGCCTTCCGCCAGTGCCGAAACGATGACGAATTCGCTCTTGGCATTTTCGCTCTTGGATTTTTCGCTCTTGGCATTTGCCGATTGAGCGGCGCCAAAATCGCTCTCGGCGCTTCGCGCGGTCTCGATGATCGCCGCCAGAATGCGATCGAGGACCGCGCGCAGCGGCTTCTCGGATTCATGCGGCAATTTGGGCGGCACACGATGTCCGCTGACGCCGATGCGTAAGCGGATGCGCGGAGCGGGTGGGACGAGTTCACCACTCACGGCCGGCACCGGCTGGCGGCGGTGTGAGCTTGACCTTGCGCCTTGTCATGCGTCCCCATCCAGCATGTTCGGCGCCGACGCGCGCTGCTGCCAGGCGTTTTTGGCCTACGCGCCGGTTGGCGGATGACTGAGCTTAGTGGAAACTGCGGCTTCTTGGAAACTGCCGCCTCGTTGAAACTGCCGCCTCATTGAAAAACTGACTTGGTGGAGCCAGGGGGAGTCGAACCCCCGACCTCTTGAATGCCATTCAAGCGCTCTCCCAACTGAGCTATGGCCCCTCCAGGGAACAGGTATCGGTAATCAGGTATCAGTAACCAGGTATCATTAATCAGGCATCAGATTTTCGAAATTAGGGCGACGAGCTCCGTGCCGCTTCTGATGCCTGATGACTGATTGCTGATACCTGCTCAGCGTTCCTCCTCGTTCTCGATGTCGCCGCCAATGATGTCGGTGACATCGGCGTCCTCTTCTTCCTGCTCCTCGATGAAGGTGGCGTCGTCGAGGGTCTCGTCCATCTCGACTTCTTCTTCGATGTCGGGCTCGCTGGTCTCGACCGGGGCCTTCGATCCCTGCGCCTCGGCCTCGGCGTCTTCGAGCGAGACGAATTCGGCCTCTTGCGGCTCCGGCGTGACGACTTCCTCGGCCGGAGCGGCGGCGGCCGGGCGTGGCGCGACCACCGGCGCCGGCTCCGGGCGGCAGCGCGCCGTCGGCAGCTCCACGGGCACGACCTTGCCGGTATAGGGCGAGATCACGGGATCCTTGTTGAGATCATAGAATTTGCGTCCGGTTTCAGGGCAGACGCGCTTGGTGCCAAGTTCCGGTTTGGCCACGGGCGGAAATCCTTCAATTTGGGTGCTTCACTTGGCTAGTCGTGGTGCGCCTGTCAATAGCGGATTGCGGCTGTCACGGCCGGGATCAGCGCCACGACCGGAAGGCCGGCGCATGCCGGCGCCACGTGCTTTTGCTATCTTAATGAGCAAAACATCGTCAGGGGGAAGCGACCGTGGCCGACACCGGTTCTTATCGCCATTTATTCTCGCCGTTACGAATCAGAAACACGACGCTGCCGAATCGGGTGATCTTCGGGCCGGTCTGTCCGACCTGGGTGCGCAGTCCGCACGAGGGCATCTTCACCGAACAGGCCGTCGCCTATTACGAGGAGCGCGCCAAGACCGGGCTGGGGATGATCATTCTCGGCGGCCACCTGATCAATAAGGACACGATCTACACGCCGCTCGGCTTTCCCGGCCTGTGGAACGACGCGCAGCTCGAGGGGCTCGCCAATGTGGCGCGGGCGGTGAAGCGGCACGGCTGTGCGCTGGCGGTACAGCTGCTGCATCTGGGGCTGCGATCGCCGACGCCGTTCCTGAAGACCGACCCGGCGCGCGACCCCGACGAATATAACCCCTACATGCTGGCGCCGAGCCAGATGCCGGCCGGCGAAATTCCCGGCGGCCCGACGCCTAAGGAGCTTGAAGAGCACGAGATCGAATACATCTTGCAGTGCTACGAGGATGCCGCGCGCCGCGCCATTTCCGCCGGCCTCGACGGCATCGAATTTCACATCGCCCACGGCTATCTGCCCTGGCAGTTTCTCTCGCCCTTCTACAATCACCGCAGCGATCGCTGGGGTGGCTCCTATGAGAACCGGCTGCGCTTCTCGGTCGAGGCGATGCGGCGGATCCGCAAGCGCATCGGCGATCGTCCGTTTCTCGGCTATCGCATCAACTCGACGTCGTTCTGGGACGGCGATCTCGAGATCGAGGACATCAAGCGCATTCATGCCGATTTCGAACGGCAGACCGACATCGACTATGTGAGCGTGTCGGCGGGCGTGCATCACTCGTGGATTCACACGCCGATGACGTTCGAGCAAGGCTGGGAGCGCGAGTACACGCGCGCCATCAGGACCGTGGCGAAGAAGCCGGTGCTGCTGGTCGGCCGCGTCAGTCATCCTGGCGTTGCCGACGAGCTCCTCGGCTCCGGCGACGCCGACGGCATCCTGCTGGCTCGGCAGATGATCGCCGACGAGCAATGGATGACCAAAGCGAAGGAGGGCCGCGCCAACGACATTCGTCGTTGCGTCGCCGCCAATTATTGCTGGCGCGCGGTGATCCGCGGCAGCCGCGTCCAGTGCGCCTATAATCCGGTGGTCGGCCGCGAACGGGTGTGGGGCGCAAACTCCATGCGCAAGGTGTCGTCGCCGAAGCGGGCGCTGGTGATCGGCGCCGGCCCGGCCGGTCTTGAATATGCCCGCGTGGCGGCGGCCCGCGGCAATGCGGTCGCGGTCTATGAGCGCGAGCCTGAGGTCGGCGGACACGTTCGCGCCTATGGCGCCTTACCCAACCGCGCGCAATACGGAACGATCGCCACCTGGCTCGCCGAACAGGCGGTCGGCAATGGCGCCACCATCAGGACCGGGAGCCCGGTCACGCCCGAGAATATCGACGCCGTGCTGGCCGCCGAGCGCCCCGACCATATCGTGGTCGCGTCCGGCGCGCGCTATCGCCGCGACGGCTTTCAAGGCCAGACCGGCAGGCCGCTGCCGGGCTGGGAAACCGGCCATTGCGTGAGCTGGGATGAGGTCGCGCTCGACAAAGTGAAAGTTTCCGGCGACGTGCTGGTCGTCGATGAAATGGCCGACGTGGCCGCACCGCTGACCGCGGTCAAATTGGCCAAGCTCGGCGCCAAGGTGAGGCTTCTCACCAAATGGCCGATGATCGGCTGGGAGACGACGGCCGAAGTCTACCTGCATTGGATACTGACATATCTCTATGAGGCCAACGTCGAGATGATCACCGATCATGCGGTGAAAAGGATCAACGGCACCAAGGTCGACATCGTCAATATCTATGCGCCGTCGCGGTCGCGCACGCTGCCGGCCGATGCGATCGTGATGGCGACGGCGCGCAGCTCGGAAAACGCCATGTATCATTTGTTGCGCCAACGCGGCCGCAGCGTCGAAGCCATCGGCTGCGCCATCGCGCCGCGTACGGTTTACGAAGCGACGCTGGAAGGGCACCGTGCCGCCCGCAAGCTCGGCGCGCCGGCGCGGAGCCGCGCCGCGCACGACGCGCTGCAGAGCCAAGCCTCGGCGTGACACACGCCAGTGTGACGCGGCGCGGCGCGCGTGATAGAGAGCGCGCGAGCTGAAACATGCATGCCGATCTTAGCCCCCTGACTGCCCGCCGCGCCGGCCCGCTGAAAGGCCGTGCCCGCGTGCCCGGCGACAAATCGATCTCGCATCGTGCGCTGATCTTCGGCGCCCTTGCGGTCGGTGAGACCCGCATTTCCGGACTGCTCGAAGGCGAGGATGTGCTCAACACCGCAAAGGCGGTGGGCGCGCTTGGCGCGCGGGTCGAACGCCGCGGCGCCGGCGAGTGGCGCATCCATGGTGTCGGCGTCGCCGGCTTCGCCGAACCCGCCGTCGCCCTCGATTTCGGTAATTCGGGCACCGGCTGCCGGCTCATGCTGGGCGCCGTCGCCGGCTGCCCGATCGCCGCCACCTTCGACGGCGACGCCTCGCTGCGCAAGCGGCCGATGCGCCGGGTGCTCGAGCCGCTGGAGCGGATCGGCGCGCGCACCCTGACATCGAGCGATGGCCGTCTGCCGCTGACGCTGGCCGGCGCTCGCGAACCGATCCCGGTGGTGTTCGAGCCGCCGGTCGCGTCGGCGCAGCTGAAGTCGGCTGTGCTGCTTGCCGGGCTATCAGCCCCGGGCGAAACGGTCGTCATCGAAGCCGAGGCGACGCGCGACCACACCGAGAAAATGCTGACGCATTTCGGCGCCGCGGTGCGGGTCGAGCCGCATGGCGCCCATGGCCGCCGCATCAGGCTCACCGGTCAGCCGGAGCTCGTTCCGCAGCCGGTCGTGGTGCCGGCCGACCCGTCGTCGGCAGCGTTTCCGCTGGTCGCCGCGGCGATAACGCCGGGCTCCGACGTGCTCCTCGAAGGCGTGATGCTCAATCCGCTGCGCGCCGGGCTGATCGCGACGCTTGCCGACATGGGCGCGGCGATCGAGCGGCTCGCGACGCGCAACGAAGGCGGCGAAGAGGTCGCCGATCTGCGCGTGCGTGGCGGCGCGCTGCGCGGTGTCGAGGTCCCGGCGTCGCGCGCGCCGTCGATGATCGACGAATATCCGGTGCTGGCCGTCGCTGCCGCCTTTGCCGAAGGCACGACCGTGATGCGCGGGCTCAAGGAGCTGCGGGTCAAGGAATCCGACCGGCTCGCCGGCACCGCCGCGCTGCTGCGCGTCAACGGCGTCACGGTCGATATCGAGGGCGATGATCTCATTGTGCAGGGCAGGGGCCGCGCGCCGGGCGGCGGCCTCGTCGCCACGCACATGGATCATCGCCTGGCGATGTCGGCGCTGGTCATGGGGCTTGCAAGCGACGAGCCGGTGAAGATCGATGACGCAAGCTTCATCGCCACGAGCTTTCCGGGTTTTGTCGAATTGATGCGCGGGCTGGGAGCGGATTTGGCGTAGCTATCGCACCAAACATCACTATGTTGTATTCTTGATGCAAGGGAGAATCGCTATGGCAAGAACCAGCGTCGCCAAGCGGAAAGCGGTGGCTGCTCCAAAGCGCCAGAAGCGAGCGGTTGTCAGCAAAAAGCGCTTCAAGGCCGCGTCGGGGAGATATGAACAGGTGACGGTACTCGACGCGAACACCGCTACATTCGGAACCGATTTGCTGGAAGTTTTCAGAGAGAATGTAGCCAAGGCGCGCAAAGAAAATATCCGATTGTTCGGTTCGGCGGATCGTGTCCGCGGCGACAGATGAAGCGCGGCGGCTCTGGATTGTTGCCGGGCCAAACGGGTCCGGCAAGACCAGTATCTATGAAAATGCAGACATCGAAGATTTCGGCCGTTCGGTTTGGATCATAAATCCAGACGCGTTGGCGAAGCGTATTCGCGACATTGAAGGACTTGACCCGCTTCCGGCAAATCTGGAAGCCGTGCGACGGATCGAGCAATGGCTCTATTCGTCAATCGAGGCGCATCAGACCGTGGGCGTCGAAACGGTCTTGTCGACGCCGAAGTACCGCAACCTCGTGCTTGCGGCGAAGAAACGAAATTTCACGATCCGACTTATTTACGTTTTGTTGAATTCTCCGCAGCTGAACGTAGAACGCGTTCGCCTGCGGGTGGCCAAGGGTGGTCACGATGTGCCGACCGAAAAGATTTTGGAGCGAAGGGAAAGATCGCTGGCGCAATTGCCTTGGTTTCTTACTCAGGCTGACGATGCGTGGCTATTCGACAACTCCGGCGCAAGTCCACAATTGATAGGCACCAAGAGCAAGGGCAAAGTCAAACTGATATCGGCTGCTCTGCCGGAAATCAAGAGAGCTACGAGCCGCATGGGCTCGGAGTGATTTTCGGTTAGGGTGCAGAATAGCACGCCAACCAGCCTAGGCGCGGCCAAGCACGAGCACGGCATTCAAGCCGCCGAACGCGAACGAGCTCGACATGGCGTTCTGGATCGGCGCGTTGCGCGCGGTGTTGGGCACATAATCGAGATCGCAATCCGGATCCAACTCTTCGAAATTGCCGGTCGGCGGGATGGTCTGGTGATGCAGCGCCAGCGCGGTGGCGGCGAGCTCAAGCGCGCCGGCCGCGCCCAGGCTGTGGCCCAGCACCGCCTTGCTCGAGGAAACCGCCAATTGCTCGGCGCTTTCGCCAAAGGCCTTGCGCAACGCCAGCGTTTCGCCCTTGTCGTTAAGGAGTGTGCCGGTGCCGTGCGCATTGACGTAATCGACCCCCTCTGGATTGACCTTGGCATCCAGCAACGCCGCGCGCATGGCGCGGGCGGCGCCGTCGGGATCGATGGCGGTGATATCGGCGGCGTCGGCGCTCATGCCAAAGCCCCGCACCTCGGCGTAGATCGGCGCGCCGCGCGCCATCGCGCGCTCGCGCGGCTCGAGCACGAACATCGCCGCGCCCTCGCCGAGCACCAGGCCCGAGCGCGTGCGCGAAAACGGCCGGCAGGTGTCGGGGCTCAGCACCCGCAGGGCCTCCCAGCATTTGAAGGTGCCGACTGTCAGACAGGCTTCGGTGCCGCCGGTGAGCGCGATCGGCGCTTGGCCGGTCCTGACCATCTGGAATGCCTGGCCGATCGCATGGGTGCCGGATGAGCACGCCGACGCGACGGTGAAAGTCGGCCCCTTGAGGCCGAGATCCATTGAAATATGGCTGCATGCGGCGTTGGACATCAGGCGTGGAATCGTCAGCGGGTGACACCGCAGCGCATTTTGTCCGTAGAGCCGGAGGTAGGAATCGTCGATCGTGTTCATCCCGCCGGTTGAATTGCCGACGATGGTCGCCGCCTGCAGCGCCATCTCCTCGGTGATCTCCAATTGCGCGTCCTGCACCGCCGCGCGCGCGGCGACCACCGCAAACTGCGCGAAACGATCGAGCAGGCTCTCGCGCTTGGCATCGAAGTGCTCCGACGGATTGAAATCGAGGACCTGGGCGGCGATGCGGGTGTTGAGCCGCTCGGTCGGAATGATGGTGACCGGGCCGATGCCCGATCTGGCTTCCACCAAAGCCGACCAGAATTTTTCGTGCGTGCTGCCGATCGGAGTGACGACTCCGATTCCGGTGATGACGACCCGGTTCATTTCGACGCTTTCGCCGCTTTAACCGCGACCAGCTTCTCGACGATCTCGGCAACGTCGCCGACCGTGGAAAACGGCACGTCCTGGCCGTCGCTCCGCTCCGCTTTCGCCGGAGCGCCGCTGGCGTCCGATTGCACCAGCCGCGTCGCCTCGTCGGCCCGCAGCGGAATGGCGATATCGTATTTTTCCTCGAGCGCGAAAACGATTTCGATCACGTCCAAGGATTCCGCGCCCAATTCCTCAAGCCGCGTTTCCGGCGTCAGCTTTTCGACCGGAAGCTTGAGCGATTGCGCAATGATTGATCTGACGTCGTCGATAATTGCCAAGGCGGCCCCACGCTGTGTTTACTGACTTGATCGATCCGAGCGTCAATCGCCGGCGACTGCCATTATTCGACACCCGGCGGCTAATCTCAAGCTTCCCGCTCGAGCTTCTCCAGTCGCGGGCCATCAGCGGTGCTCAAAGTCCGCCGGTCGACCAGCGCATGGGCGCGTTCGGTGCCGGCATCGAGCGCTCTTTCAAGCGCGCTGCGCGCCTGTTCAAGCGCGTCGGCGTCGGCGGCTGCTGGCACGCGGACCGGCTCGCCGATGACCATTGCGCCGCGGCTGAACGGCAAATTCACTTCCGAACGATCCCAGCTGTTGAGAACAATGCGGCGGCTGGTCGCCAGCGCCACTGGAAAGATCGGCCGCCCGGACTCGCTCGCGAGCTTGATGATGCCGAGCCCGGCAACGCGTGAAACTTTCGGCACGTCGGCGGTCAGCGCCATATTCCAGCCGTCCGCCAAAAGCTCCGCCATGCCGCGAAATGCGCTGACTCCGCCTTTGACGTGGAATCGGCCGCCATGGTCGCCAGAGCCGCGGATCGCGCCGACCCCAAGCCGCTCGGCGGCGATGGCGTTGATCTCGCCGTCGCTGTGGCGGGAGATCAACACCTTGAAGCGATAGTTGCGCCGGAAGAACGGCATCATGAAATGCTGGCCGTGCCACATCGCCAGAATGATCGGCTGTTCTTTGTCGTAGAGCAGGTAAGGGTCCGCGGGCTCCATCGCGAAGCGGCTTGTCTTCCACACCAGACGCAGATACTCGGCCGCGAAGACGCCGACCGTCTTCTGAAACCAGGGCCTGTTCTTAAATCGTCTTCCAAAATTCACGCGCGGTTTTCCCCTCGTCACGATGTCGGCATCGGCCGCTGACGGTATCCAGCAAGCGGCGCGCAGTTTTGCAAGTCTGCAGTTTTGCAAGTCTTCAGTTTTGCGAATCTTCAGTTTTGCAAGTCTTCAGTTTCGCAGAGTCTTCAGTTTCGCAAGTCTGTCGAATCAAGTCGGTAGAAGCATGTTGCGCGAAATATGCTACGCGAGGGGGCGGCGACGCCGCCAAAGCCATTCGGCGACGCCATTTCGCGCTTGCGGAATACTTCGTGCCGCCGTTTGATCCGCCGCCAGGCTACGATTGGGTCCGCGACTGCCCCAGCGCCGCGAAACATAGCCAAGACAGCCAAAGACACGCCAAAGACAGGCCAAGACACGTAACGGTCAAGACACCTCAGTGACGATGATCATCGCTATAGACGGGCCTGCCGCGTCGGGCAAGGGAACGATCGCCAAGCAAGTGGCGGCGATCTATGGCCTGCATCATCTCGACACCGGGTTGATCTACCGCGCCGTGGCCAAAGCGGTGCTCGATGCCGGGCACTCGCCGGATAATGTCCGCGAAGCGATCGAAGCGGCCATCGCGCTCGACCCGCGGAAATTCAATGAGCCCGCGCTCAAGGCGCAGGCGATCACCGAAGCGGCTTCGGTGGTGGCGGCGATCCCGGAGGTGCGCCAGGCGCTGATGAACTATCAGCGCGAGTTTGCGACCCGGCCGCCGGGCGCCGTGCTGGACGGTCGTGATATCGGCACCGTCATTGCGCCAGGCGCCGACGTGAAGCTGTTCGTGGTGGCGACCCCCGAAGTGCGCGCCGCCCGGCGGACGCTGGAATTGAAGGCGCGCGGCGAAGTGGCCGACGAGCAGGAGGTCTTGGCCGACCTGCTGCGGCGTGACGAGCGTGATTCGCCGGCGCACCGCCGCCCCGCTGAAAGCGGCGCCGGACGCGCACTTGCTCGATACCACGCATTTAGGTATAGACGCCGCATTCCGGGCTGCCGTCGACATCATCGAAGCCGTCCGAACGGGCCGAAAGCGCGGCTGACCGCGCTTTCGTCATTGGAGGTCAAGCCCGTTCCCGTGCTTCGCTAGGCGCCGGACCAAGCTTTGTCCTGATCGTCTGGCTTCTGGCCCCACCGCCGGCATACCGGCGGCTGCCGCGCGTTCGGGATCATTTTCACCACGGGGTCCGGAGTGTTCATGGCTCAAGTAGCGACCGCCGCGCCGTCGCGCGAAGACTTCGCCAGCATGATCGAGGAATCGTTCGGCGATGGTCACCTGCAGGAAGGGTCCGTCGTCAAAGGGACCGTCGTCGGGATCGAGAAGGACGTCGCCGTCATCGATGTCGGCTTGAAGACCGAAGGCCGCGTGGCGTTGCGCGAGTTTGCCGGTCCGGGCCGCTCCGCCGAGATCAAGATCGGCGATACCGTCGAGGTCTATCTGGAACGGGTCGAGAATGCGCTCGGCGAAGCGGTGCTGTCGCGCGACAAGGCGCGCCGCGAGGAAAGCTGGGGCAAGCTGGAGAAGGCGTTCCAGAACAACGAGAAGGTGCAGGGCGTCATCTTCAATCAGGTCAAGGGCGGCTTCACCGTCGATCTCGACGGCGCCGTCGCCTTCCTGCCGCGCTCGCAGGTCGATATCCGGCCGATCCGCGATGTGTCGCCGCTGATGAACAATCAGCAGCCGTTCCAGATCCTGAAAATGGATCGCCGCCGCGGCAACATCGTGGTGTCGCGCCGCACCGTGCTGGAAGAGACCCGCGCCGAGCAGCGCCAGGAGCTGGTGCAGAATCTCGAAGAAGGTCAGGTCATCGACGGCGCGGTCAAGAACATCACCGATTACGGCGCGTTCGTCGACCTGGGCGGCATCGACGGCCTGTTGCATGTCACCGACATCGCCTGGCGGCGCGTCAATCACCCGTCCGAGGTTCTCAATATCGGCCAGCAGGTCAAGGTCAAGATCATCAAGATCAACCACGAGACCCACCGCATCTCGCTCGGCATGAAGCAGCTCCTCGAGGATCCGTGGCAGGGCATCGAAGCCAAGTATCCGGTCGGCGCCCGCTTCAAGGGCCGGGTCACCAACATCACCGACTACGGCGCCTTCGTCGAGCTTGAGCCCGGCATCGAAGGTCTGATCCACGTCTCCGAAATGTCGTGGACCAAGAAGAACGTGCACCCGGGCAAGATCGTCTCGACCTCGCAAGAGGTCGAGGTGCAGGTTCTGGAAGTCGATCCGATCAAGCGCCGCATCTCGCTCGGCTTGAAGCAGACCATGCGTAATCCCTGGGAGGTGTTTCTGGAGAAGTATCCGCCCGGCTCGGTGGTCGAAGGCGAGGTCAAGAACAAGACCGAGTTCGGCTTGTTCCTCGGCCTCGACGGCGACGTCGACGGCATGGTGCACCTCTCCGATCTCGACTGGAAACGGCCCGGCGAGCAGGTCATCGAGGAGTACAAGAAGGGCGACAAGGTCAAGGCGCAGGTGCTCGACGTCGATGTCGAGAAGGAGCGCATTTCGCTCGGCATCAAGCAGCTCGCCGAAACCGGCGCCGCCGCGCCCGGCGACGCGGCCGCCGGCGAACTCAAGAAGGGCTCGGTCGTCACCGGCGAAGTGATCGAGGTGAAGGAAGGCGGCATCGACGTGAAGATCGTCGGCACCGAATACGCATCCTTCATCAAGCGCTCGGAGCTGGCGCGCGACCGCTCCGAGCAGCGCCCGGACCGCTTCGCCGTCGGCCAGAAGGTCGACGCGCGGGTCATCCAGTTCGATCGCCGCACCCACAAGGTCCAGGTCTCGATCAAGGCGCTCGAAGTCGCCGAAGAGAAAGAGGCGATCGCCCAATACGGCTCGTCGGATTCCGGCGCGACGCTCGGCGACATCCTCGGCACCGCGCTCAAGCGCAAGGGCGAGGAAGAGAAAGAAGAGGTGGAGGAGTAACGATCATCAACCGCTCGTCCGCGCCGCGAGAAGCGGGGACCGCTGCGGTGTGGTGGCTGGATTGCCCGCCTTCGCGGGAATGAGCGGACACTTCGTCATCGTTGCGGTGATCGTAGCGGGGGAACAAAAGGGATGAGACGCAATGTCGCTTGATGCCGACCTGATCGTCGACCGCCGCCGCATGCGGCGCAAGCTCACCTTCTGGCGCGTGCTGGCAGTGGCCGTGATCGTTGTTGCCATCCTCGGGACGGCCGCGGCGTGGAGCAACCGCACCGGCTTTGCCGGCGCCGGCTCCTATATCGCGCGCGTGACCATCAAGGGATTGATCCGCGACGACGAGGAACGGGTCAAGCTGCTCGACAAGCTGGCGCAATCCTCGAGCGCGCGCGCCGTCATCGTCCATGTCGATAGCCCTGGCGGCACCACCGCCGGCTCCGAGCAGCTCTACAATTCGCTGATGCGGCTGAAGGAGAAGAAGCCGATGGTCATCGTGGTCGATGGCCTGGCCGCTTCCGGCGGCTACATCACCGCGATCGCCGGCGATCACATCGTCGCCAAGCAGACCTCGCTGGTCGGCTCGATCGGCGTCCTGTTCCAGTATCCCAATGTCACCGATCTCCTGGATAAGCTCGGGGTCAAGGTCAAATCGATCAAATCCTCGCCGCTCAAGGCGGCGCCCAACGGGTTCGAGCCGACCTCGCCCGAGGCCCGCGCGGCCATCGAATCGGTTATCAAGGACTCCTACGCCTGGTTCAAAGGCCTTGTTCAGGCCCGCCGTCATCTCGATGACGGCGAATTGCAGACTGTCGCCGACGGCCGCGTCTTCACCGGACATCAGGCGGTCGGCTTAAAGCTTGTCGACGAGCTCGGCGACGAGCGGACCGGCATCGCCTGGCTTGCCGCCGAGAAGAAGGTCGACGAAAAGCTGCCGGTGCGCGATTATCAGCTGCACGACCGGTTCAGCGATCTGCCATTCCTACATGCGGCTGCGGCCGCAGTGCTGGACGCCGCAGGGCTTGGCACGCTGGCCCGCCACTTCGACGATTTGGGAACGATGCAGGCGGTGGAGCGGCTCAATCTTGACGGTTTGTTGGCCCTTTGGCACCCTGCCGCCAACTGAGCCGGCGGCAGGCAACCCATGATCAAATCAGAACTTGTGCAGCGTATTTCTGCGCAGAACCCGCACCTTTATCAGCGTGACGTCGAGAAGATCGTCAACGCCATACTCGGCGAGATCATCGCCGCGATGGCGCGCGGTGACCGCGTCGAGCTGCGCGGCTTCGGTGCTTTCTCCGTAAAGCAACGCCCGGCCCGCACCGGGCGCAACCCGCGCACTGGCGCGCATGTCGCGGTCGATCAGAAATGCGTGCCGTTCTTCAAGACCGGCAAGGAAATGCGCGAGCGGCTCAATCAGGCGCCGAGCCAAATCTGAACCAAGCCTGATCCGCTCCGTTTCGGCCGGCGGAGGTCGTAACATTGCTGCGCAGGATCATCGCGGCGATCGTCCTGGTGCCGCTCGCCGTCATCATCATCGCCTTTGCGGTGGCGAACCGCGAGACGGTTACGGGTCTCGTTCGATCCGTTCAGCGGTCATGACCCGGCCGCGACCGTGTCGCTGCCCCTGTTCGCGCTGGTCATTGTTTTGCTGATCATCGGCGTCCTGATCGGCGGCTCGGCGTCCTGGTTGCGTCAGGGCAAATGGCGGGGCGCGGCCCGCCGTTTCGAGCGCGAGCTGCACGTGCTGCGCGGCAAGCTCGCCGCGCTCGAGGGCATGGCGGAAAGTTCGGGGAACATCCCGCGCGAAGGCAATCCGCCGCCGCGCTTGCGGCTCAAACCGCCGGTCCGGTGAATGGTTGAACGCCGCGCCCGGTGCTATTATTCCTAGCCCAGGTAGCGCCCATGAACGTGCCGGACATCAATCGCTCAATTCTGCGCATGCATATCGCCACAATCGAGGCCAAGCATCCGATCAAGATTCTCGGACTGCTGCCGCGCGGCAGCGTGGGGCATGTCTTTGAAGACAATGCGCTGGATTTTTTGGCGGAGAAAAGGCCGGGCCTCGACTTGCTTGGGTTGGTTATGGCGGAACGAGATTTGTCTGATTTGCTTGGCCGGCCAGTAGGTATCGTTCTTGTCAGCGGACTAAAGGGTCGCGAGGCCGAAGAGTTTCCGCGCGTCGTTGAGCCAGTATGAACCGATCCGATCTTGAGCGACTGTGTGACGCTCGCGATTATGCCCGGCATGCGCTGGATCACGCCGGAGGCTTCAAGCCCGACGGACTGGCGCAACAGACCCAAGCGCGGTACGCAGCGCTCTACAGCTTGGTGATCATCGGCGAAACGTTGCACAGAGTTTCAGCTGCCATAAAAGGAGCAGCCCCAACGATGGAGTGGAGAGGCTATTCCGATTTGCGTAACTACGTTGTGCATTCCTACTGGCAGATCGATCTAGAAATCATCGCTGATGTCATTCAAAACAGGCTTAGGCCACTGATCTCGGACCTAACCGCGTTGATAGGCTTTGTCGAGCGTACTGAGCAATGAGCCTGATCGTCAAAATCTGCGGTCTTTCAACTCCGGAGGCGCTCGATGTCGCGCTCGATGCCGGCGCCGACATGGTCGGCTTTGTGTTCTTTCCGCCGTCGCCGCGCCATCTGGGCTTCGACGCGGCGCGCGCGCTGGGCGAGCGCGTGCGCGGCGGCGCGCAGAAAGTCGCGCTCACCGTCGATGCCGATGACGCGACATTCGATGCAATCGTCGAATCGTTGCGGCCGGACCTGCTGCAGCTGCACGGCAGGGAAACGCCGGCGCGCGTCGCCGCGCTCAAGCGCCGGTTTGGCCGGCCGGTGATGAAAGCAATTCCGGTCGAAGGCAAAAGCGACCTCGCGCTCGTCGCCGACTATGTCGCGATCGCCGATCGATTGTTGTTTGATGCCCGGGCGCCGCGCGAGGCGACGCGGCCCGGCGGCCTGGGCAAATCGTTCGACTGGCGGCTCCTGGAGAATGTCGATCCCGGCATGCCCTTCATGCTGTCTGGCGGCCTCGATGCCGGCAATGTCGGCGAGGCTATACGGGTCACCCGGGCGCCCGGGGTCGATGTCTCCTCTGGCGTCGAGCGCGCGCCGGGCGACAAAGATCCTGATAAGATTCGCGCCTTCATCCGGGCGGCGCGCGAGGCGGCTGCGCGTCTTGCGGCAGAAGTGGGGAGCCCGGCATGACCGTGCAGCAACCGAATTCCTTCCGCACCGAGCCGGACGAGAGCGGGCATTTCGGCATTTATGGCGGCCGCTTTGTCGCCGAGACGCTGATGCCGCTGATCCTCGAATTGGAGAAGGCTTACGCCAACGCCAAAGCCGATCCGCAATTCAAGAAAGAGATGGACGGCTATCTCACCCATTATGTCGGCCGCCCGTCGCCGCTTTATTTCGCCGAGCGGTTGACCGCGCATTGCAGACAGACCGCCTCCGGCCGTTCGGGTGGCGGCGCCAAGATTTATCTGAAGCGCGAGGAGCTCAATCACACCGGCGCGCACAAGGTCAACAATGTGCTCGGCCAGATCCTCCTGGCGCAGCGCATGGGCAAAAAGCGCATCATCGCCGAGACCGGCGCCGGCATGCATGGCGTCGCCACCGCGACCTTGTGCGCGCGCTTCGGCCTCGAATGCATCGTCTATATGGGCTCGGTCGACGTCGAGCGGCAAAAGGCCAACGTCTTTCGCATGCACATGCTCGGCGCCCGGGTGGTGCCGGTGGAGTCGGGTTCGAAGACGCTCAAGGACGCGATGAACGAGGCGCTGCGCGACTGGGTGACCAATGTCGGCTCGACCTTCTACTGCATCGGCACCATTGCCGGACCGCATCCCTATCCGATGATGGTGCGGGATTTTCAGTCGATCATCGGCCGCGAGACGCGCGAGCAGATGCTGGCCGCCGAAGGCCGGCTGCCCGACTCGCTGATCGCCTGTATCGGCGGCGGCTCGAACGCCATGGGCCTGTTTCATCCGTTCCTGGACGAACGCGGTATCGAGATCTACGGCGTCGAGGCGGCCGGCCACGGCCTCGAGACCGGCATGCATGCGGCCTCGATCGCCGGCGGCCGGCCCGGCGTGCTGCACGGCAATCGCAGCTATTTGCTGATGAACGAGGACGGCCAGATCAACGAGGCGCATTCGATCTCCGCCGGGCTCGATTATCCCGGCATCGGGCCGGAGCACGCCTGGCTCAACGATATGGGCCGCGTCACGTTTCTGTCGGCGACCGATGACGAAGCGCTCGATGCCTTCCAGCTTCTGTCCAAGCTCGAAGGCATCATTCCGGCGCTGGAGCCGGCGCACGCCATCGCCAAGGTGCTCGAGCTCGCGCCGCAAAAGCCGAAGGATCACCTGATGGTGGTCAATCTCTCCGGCCGCGGCGACAAGGACCTCAATTCGGTGGCGCGGCATCTGCAAAGCAAAAAGCAATGACGACGCGGATCGATCGCCGCTTCGCCGCGCTCAAAGACGAAGGCCGCGCGGCTTTGGTGACCTTCCTCATGGCCGGCGATCCGGATTACGACACCTCGCTCGCGATCCTCAAAGCGCTGCCGGAAGCCGGCGCCGACCTGATCGAGCTCGGCATGCCGTTCACCGATCCGATGGCGGACGGGCCGGCGATCCAGGCCGCCGGGCTGCGCGCGCTCAAAGCCGGGCAGACCATGAAGCGGACGCTGGCTTTGGTGCGCGAATTCCGCCGCGGCGATGACTCAACGCCGATCGTGCTGATGGGTTACTACAATCCGATCTATATTTATGGCGTCGCGCAATTCCTGACGGACGCCAAAAATGCCGGCGTTGACGGCCTGATCATTGTTGATCTGCCGCCGGAAGAGGATACGGAATTGTGCCTGCCGGCGCTCAAGGCCGGCTTCAATTTCATCCGGCTGGCGACGCCGACCACCGACGACAAACGATTGCCGGCGGTGCTCGCCAACACCTCGGGCTTTGTCTATTACGTGTCGATCACCGGTATCACCGGGTCGGCGGCGCCGGACACCGGCAAGGTCACGGAAGCCGTCGCGCGCATCAAACGGCACACCAAGCTTCCGGTCTGCGTCGGCTTCGGCGTGCGCACTGCCGAGCAGGCGCGCGCCATGGCGCAAGGCGCCGATGGTGTCGTGGTCGGCTCGGCCCTGGTCGACGTCGTGGCCAAGGGCATCGGCGCCGACGGCAAGGCAACCCCGAAGACGGCTGCCGCCGTCGCCGATGTGGTCCGCGCGCTCGCCAAAGGGGTACGCGGCGCCCGCCGCGTCGCGGCGGCGAGCTGAAATCGCTGCGGGCACGGCCCAACGCCGAGATCGCGCGATCAAACAGTTTGGGCGCTGGCCCATTGTCGCGAACGACCACTCGCGCTCCTGTCGGATTCAGTCGCCTTGTGGACGGCGCGCGATTTTTGATAGAAACCGCAACGGGTGGCGTGCGTCCGCGTTCGCACATCCGACGCAATGCACGTCTAAAGATGGTCTTAGAAAATCGGGAGGAAAAATATGGCTAATCGCATTCTCACGACCCACGTCGGAAGCCTGCCGCGTCCGGCGAAGCTTCTCGAACTCAGTCAAAAGCGCACCCTTGGCCAGAATGCTGACGAGGCCGCCTTCGAGAAAGAGCTCAAGAATGCGGTGGGCGATGTCGTCCGCCTGCAGAAAGAGGCGGGCGTCGACCTTATCAATGACGGTGAGCTCGGCCACACCATGGGCTGGGCCTACGATTACGGCTCATGGTGGTCGTATGTCGTCCGCCGCCTGGCGGGCGTCGAAGTCTCCAACACCGGGCTGTGGGCGACGAAATTGACGGCACATACCAAAACTCCCATGGCGCCGAAGGATTTCATCGTCGGCGATTGGCCTGAGCGCCGGGACATGTCCAAGTTCCAGGAAGCCTATATGGACCCGCACTCCGGGTGCGGGTTGCCCGAACAGTTCATGACCGAGCATAGCCCGCTGGTCAAAGGCCCGATCAAGTATAAGGGGCAGGAGGCGATCAAGCGCGATATCGAGTATTTCAAGTCCGGCCTCAAGGCGGCCGGAGCTGGGAACCGAAGGCGCCTGGATGAACTCGATCGCGCCGTCGAGCTGCGCGCGCATGCCGAACGAGCATTACAAGAGCGAAGAAGAGCTGTTGTATGCCTGCGCCGACGCGATGCGTGAAGAGTACAAGGCGATCATCGACGCCGGCCTCGACCGTCCAGCTTGACGATCCTGCGATCGGCGAGAACTGGGATCAGCAGAAGAACGAGCCGAGCGTCGAGGGCTACCGGCGATACACGAAAATGCAGATCGACGCGCTCAACCACTCGATCAAGGGACTGCCGTCCGACAAGATCCGCTTCCACCTGTGCTACGGAAGCTGGCACGGCCCGCATACCACCGACATCCCGATGAAGCACCTCGTCGACCTGATGCTGGCGGTGAACGCGGACTATTATTCCTTCGAGGCCGCCAACGCGCGGCATGAGCACGAATGGAAGATCTGGAAGGACGTCAAGCTGCCGGCCGGCAAAAAGATTCTGCCCGGCGTCGTCACCCATTCGACCAACCTGATCGAGCACCCCGAGCTCGTTGCCGACCGGATCATCAAGTTCGCCGAAGCGGTCGGCCGCGACAACGTCATCGCCTCGACCGACTGCGGGCTTGGCGGCCGTGTGCATCCGCAGATCGCCTGGGCGAAGCTCAAGACGCTGTCGGAAGGCGCAGCGCTCGCCAGCAAGCAGCTCTGGGCGAAGGCGGCGGCTTAAGCCCACGCATCGGCACTATCATTGCGCCCGCGCCAGCATTGCCTGGCGCGGGCGTTGAGCAGGAATGACGACCGAGACGCCCGCAAGCGAGGCGGCGGAAGTGGCGCTCGAACGCGAGCGCGCCCGCGTCGAGCAGACCAGAAGATTTCTCAACAGATCGATTTGGACGCTGGCCGTCGTTTTCGTCGGCACGATTGCCGTGCTTGCCGGCACGATGCGCGAGTCCTACCGCAACGCGCAGCGCGAAGCGGAAATATTCGCCAGCATCAGCGCGGCGGCGTTCAGGCAGGGCCTTTGCGATCGCGCGTTGCGCCTGGCCGTCGCCGGACTGCCGCCCAGCGCGGGCAGCCGGCCGCTGTCGTTTCAGCCGCGACAGTTGCAGGGCGACTTGTCGTTGTTTGCCTCCGCTCATGATTGCTATTTTCGGCTCGCTTTGGCCGGCCACACGGCTTTGGTGAGCAGCGCCGCCTTCAGCCCCGATGGCTCTCGGATCGTGACGGCGTCCTGGGACCGGACCGCGCGCGTCTGGGACGCCAAGACCGGCGCCGCCGCGCTTATTTTGTCCGGACACGGGTCTTGGGTGGATGGCGCTTGGTTCAGCCCGGACGGCGGCCGCATCCTCACCGCCTCGTGGGATAGGACCGCGCGCGTGTGGGACGCCGAGACCGGCGCCGTGCTGGCGACGCTTTCGGGGCACACTGAGCATGTCAACGGCGCCGCATTCAGCCCGGACGGCTCTCGCATCATCACTGCCGGGAACGACAACACGGCGCGCGTCTGGGACGCCAAGACCGGCACTGCTCTCGTCACGCTGTCGGGGCACGCGGGCGCCGTAAGCGGCGTGGCGTTCAGCCCGGACGGTGCTCGCGCGGTTACGGCATCGTTCGACACCACCGCGCGCGTTTGGAATGCCGAGACCGGCGCCGTGCTGGCGGCATTGTCGGGGCATGCCAGTTGGGTGTGGAGCGCGGTCTTCAGCCCGGATGGCAGCCGGGTCCTCACCGCCTCGGACGACAATACGGCGCGCGTGTGGGACGCCGGCACCGGCGCGGTGCTCCATGTCTTGTCGGGGCATAGCGGACCGGTGCTGAGCGCGGCGTTCAGCCCGGACGGTTCGCGTATCGTCACGGCGTCTTTCGATAACACGGCGCGCATCTGGAACGCGGAAACGGGCGAACTCCTGGCGACGCTGTCGGGGCATTCGAACTGGGTCTGGACCGCAGCGTTCAGCGCCGACGGCGCCCGCATCGTCACCGCGTCGCAGGACAAGACCGCGCGCGTCTGGGACGCTGCGACCGGCGCGATCCTCGCCACGCTGTCCGGCCATGTAGGCCCGGTATTCCGCGCGGCCTTCAGTCCGGACGGCTTGAGCGTCGTCACCGCATCCTTCGATCATGACGCGCGCGTGTGGGACATGAAGAAAAACGCCCCGGTCGTGGTGTTTTCGGATCATGCCGACGCGGTGAACAGTGTGGCGTTGCGTGCCGATGGTTCGCGGGTGGTCACCGCCTCGGAAGACGACACGGCGCGCATCTGGGACACCGCAACGGGCGCGGTTGCCGCTACCTTGCGGCACGACGACGCCGTGAATAGCGCGGCCTTCGCCGCCGACGGCTCGCGCGTCGTCACCGCGTCCGACGACAAGACGGCGCGCCTATGGGACGCCAACAGCGGCACGGCGATCGCCATTCTCGCCGGGCATACCGATCGCGTTGTCGCCGCGACGTTTAGCCCGGACGGTTCTCTGATCGTCACCGCGGCCTTCGACAACACCGCGCGCGTGTTCGACGGCAAGACCGGCGCCGCGCGTTTGACGCTGTCGGGACATATCGGATGGGTAAACAGTGCGGCGTTCAGCCCGGACGGGTCGCGCATCGTCACCGCGTCGTTCGACAACACCGCGCGCGTATGGGACGCCATCACCGGCGCTCTGTTGGCGACCCTCGCCGGGCACACCGACCGCGTCATCGCCGCCGCATTCAGTCCGAACGGGGCGCGCGTCGTCACCGCATCAGCGGACAACACGGCGCGATTATGGGACGCCAAATCCGGCGCTGCCTTGGCCATTCTTGCCGGCCATACCGATTGGGTGAATCGCGCGGCGTTCAGCCCGGACGGCACCCGCATCGTCAGCGCGTCGTTCGACAACACCGCGCGCGTATGGGACGGCGCGACCGGTGCCGCGCTGGCGAAGCTGTCCGGCCATACCGACCGGGTATACAGCGCGGCATTCAGCCCGGACGGCTCGCGCATCGTGACCGCCTCCGCGGACAATACGGCGCGGGTATGGGACGCGGTGAGCGGCGCGGCGCTGGCGACGCTCGCGGGCCACGCGAGTCAAGTGGTCGGCGCGGTGTTCAGCGCCGACGGCTTGCAAGTCGCCACGGCGTCGCTGGACCGCAGTGCGCGGGTCTGGCGGCTCGATCCGGTGATCGCCATACCGGCGGATCAACGCCGCGCCTATGTCTGCGGCGAGCGCCTGATCGGCGCACGATCCCTCACTGAGGAAGAGATGCAGGACCCGATGCTGCGTGGGCGCAGCGATCTGCGCGACCCCTGCGACCGCGTCGGGCCGCTCAGCCCGTCCTATTATTGGCGAACGGTCGTCGGCCTCGCTGCGACGATCAAAGGCGCGTTCGCGCATTAGTCTGCGCCGAGCGACGATTGCCGCAATTTGGGGCTTCGTCCCGGAGCGCAATCGCTTCAATCTGCAGCCATTGCCCTCCAAGTCGGCTTCGGCGAAGCGGCGATGGTCTCACCTATGGACGCCGCAGCCGCATGCGGGCGCGTGAAAGCGGCCGTTGCCTTCGACCGTGCCGCCTTTGCCGTACATGTTTCTCGGCCGCGCCCAGTCGGTCAAGGAATGGTAGGGCCCGGTTTCGTTTCGGCCCTTCGGCATCGCGTCCAGGATGCCATAGATCCCGAGCACCTCCTCGCCGCCGCGGCTGTACGCCGAGTAGGTGTGGAAGATCTCGCCGGCATCGTTCTTGTAGAAGATGCTGCGGCCCGACAAGTCCTGCATGCCGGCCGTCCACTCCGGCGCAGTGCCGAAATTATACTGGGCGCGACCGGCGGCGACCTCCTCCGGCCTGAACGAAACGTGGAAATCGTAGTTGAAATCGCTGCCGAACGACGACACCCACAGGAACTTCCAGTTCATGCGTTGGCGCACCACCTCGATTTCCTCGATCCGCGCGCGGGCCACGACCGCGTAGCTGACATCATGATTTTCGAGGTGGGGAAGTATGCCCTCGATATGATCGACCTCGAGCGAACAGCCGACGCATTGATGTTGCGCGCCCGGCCCCATCATAAAGTGCTTGATGTAGAGCTGGCTGCGGCCCCGGAACAGGTCTGAAAGGGTGAGCTTCCCATCCGGCCCGCTGAAAACGTAATTCTTCTCAATTCTGACCCACGGCAGAGCGAGGCGCTCGGCGCTGACCGCGTCGCGCTGCCGCGTCAGCGCCTTCTCCTTGGCGAGCAGCGCGGTCCGGGCCTCGAGCCATTGTTCGCGGGATACGATCGGGTGCGGTTCCATGAGCGTCCTCTCCACGTTTGTGTGGGTTCAAGAAGTTTATCGGTGGCCTTCGGTAGTTAGTACCGACCAGTCGGTTTGTATCGAGCCAAAGCATCAGGCGTGCGGTTCCCTAAAACGTCAGATGGATGATTCTGCCTTGCCGCCGCGTCGCGGACGCAGCGTTTCCAGGTAGCGGACTAAGGCGCGTTGCCCGGCCCGCAATGCCTTGGCGTCCTGGGAGTTCTTCGCCAGCGACAGATAGCCCTCGTAGGTGGCGATCAGGAAGGTGGCGGCTTCGTCCGGTTTGACGTCCTTGCGCACCGTGCCGCGCGTTCTGCCGTCCCGCAGTGCCGCCGCGACCGCACGATGCCAGTCGTTGAACACCTTCGCCGTCCGCCGGCGGAAGCCTTCGTCGAGCGGCGACATCTCCTGCGACAGGTTATTGAGCGGACAGCCGCCGCGGACGTGCTCAAGGCTCAACGAGGTCGAGCGGACGATGCCGATCAATGCATCGACGGGATCGTGCGCATCTTGCAAGGGCGCTTGCCATTTGTCCCGCATGATGCCGGCGACGATTTCGTCGACCACCGCGTAGCCGAGCGCTTCCTTGCCATCGAAATGGTGGTACAGGGCTCCCTTGGTGACGCCGGCCGCGGCCAAGATCGTCTCCACATCCGAGCCGCGGAACCCGGAACGATAAATCTCGCCGAACGCCGCCTGCAACAGCGCCTCGCGCGTCCGTTCGGGATCGCGCGCCGCCTTGCCGGACCGTTTTCGCCTCGCCAAAGCCAACATACCGACCAGTATGCATGTTATCGATTTGGCGGTCAAGCGCCGGCTGCGCCGCCGCAATTCGGACAGCCGCGGCGGCGAGCGGGCCGCCGCTGGGCGCTGCCTCGCCTGCCTCCCGTTGCATTCCGCCGGCCGGCAGCACACATATCCTGTTCGAAGCTGGAGGGAATGTCTCATGGCCCGTGATGTGGCCCGGGATTGGATGTGGTCGGAAGCGCTGGCGATGCTGTCGCGCGCCGAGCGGCTACATCGCGACATGTTCAAGCCGGTAGGCTCACAGGCCCGGCAAGCGGCCTGGGAACCGCCGGTCGATATTTTGGAAACCGAATTCGAGCTGTTGGTGCTGGTGGCGTTGCCCGGCGTCAATACCGACGACGTCAAAGCCGTCATCGAAGACGGTGAACTGGTAATCGCCGGAACGCGCACCTATCCGCCGGCATTGCGCACCGCAGTCATCCATCGGCTCGAGCTGCCCCAAGGCTGCTTTTACCGCCGGCTGCGGCTGCCGGCGGGCCGTTACAGCGGCGTACGCCACGCCGTCGCCGACGGCTGTCTGGTGATCACCTTGCAGAAAGCGGGGACGAGCCGTGGCTGAGATCGAAATGTTGTCAGCGAACGAGGGCGCCCAAGAAACCAAGGCGCAAGGCGCCGCCACCACCATGCCGCCATTGCCGCCGGACGCGCTCATCATCGTGCCGGTGCGCAACACCGTGCTGTTTCCCGGCCTGGTGCTGCCGATCACGCTCGGCCGGCCGAAGTCGATCGCCGCCGCGCAGCAGGCGGTGCGCGACCAGCGTCAGGTCGGAATCCTGCTGCAGCGCGACGCCGAGGTCGCCGATCCGACCCCGATCGACATGCACCGCATGGGCACGCTCGCCAATATCGTGCGCTATGTCACCGGGCCGGACGGCTCGCATCATCTGATCTGCCAGGGCGAGCAGCGCTTCCAGATCGTTGAATATCTCAGCGGCTGGCCGTTCTTTGTCGCGCGCGTGCTGCAGATCGCCGAGCCGGATGCCAAGACTTCGGAAATCGAGGCGCGTTTCGTCAATCTGAAGGCGCAGACGCTCGAAGCTATCCAGCTATTGCCGCAGGCGCCGCCTGATCTCTTGGCCGCGATCCAGTCGATCGACGGCCCGTCGGCGCTCGCCGATCTGGCGATCGCCTATATGGACGTCAAGCCCGAGGAGAGGCAGGAAATCCTCGAGACCGTCGACATTTCCGCGCGCATGGACAAAGTTTCGCGGCTCCTGGCGCACCGCATCGAAGTCCTGCGCCTGTCGCAGGAGATCGGCCGGCAGACCAAGGCCGCGCTCGACGAGCGGCAACGCGAAGTGTTGCTGCGCGAGCAGATGGCGGCGATTCAGCGCCAGCTCGGCGAAGGCGAGGAAGGCAAGGCCGCCGAGATGGCCGAGCTGGACAAGGCCATCGCCAATGCCGGCATGCCCAAAGAGATCGAGGACCAGGCGCGCAAGGAATTGCGCCGGCTGCAGCGCATGCCGGAAGCGGCCGGCGAATACGGCATGGTTCGCACCTATCTCGACTGGCTGATCGAATTGCCGTGGGCGCTGCCCGAGGAAAAGCCGATCGACATCGTCGAGGCGCGGCGCATCCTCGACGAGGACCATTACGATCTCGACAAGATCAAACGGCGGATCATCGAATATCTCGCCGTGCGCAAGCTGGCGCCGCAAGGCAAGGCGCCGATCCTCTGCTTCGTCGGCCCTCCGGGCGTCGGCAAGACCTCGCTCGGCCAGTCGATCGCGCGCGCCATGGGCCGGAAGTTCGTGCGCGTGTCGCTCGGCGGCGTGCACGACGAGGCGGAGATCCGCGGCCATCGCCGCACCTATATCGGCGCCTTGCCTGGCAACATCATCCAGGCGATCCGCAAGACCGGCTCGCGCAACTGCGTGATGATGCTCGACGAGATCGACAAGCTCGGCGCCGGCATCCAGGGCGATCCCGGCGCGGCTTTGCTCGAGGTGCTCGATCCGGAGCAGAACCACACCTTCCGCGACAATTATCTCGCGGTGCCGTTCGATCTGAGCCGGGTGGTGTTCATCACCACCGCCAACATGCTCGACACGGTTCCCGGGCCGCTGCGCGACCGCATGGAGATCATCAGCCTGGCCGGTTACACCGGCGAGGAGAAGCTCGAGATCGCGCATCGCTACCTGGTGCGCCGGCAGATGGAGGCGAACGGGCTGAAGCCGGGGCAGGTCGAGATTGGCGACGACGTGCTGCACGAGATCATCGCCAATTACACCCGCGAAGCCGGCGTGCGCGGCCTTGAGCGGCAGATCGGGCAAACGCTGCGACATGCCGCCGTGCGCATTGCCGAAGGCGGCAGCGGTCCGATCCGCATTACCCGCGACGATCTGGTGTCGATCCTCGGCCCACCGAAGTTCGAGAGCGAGATGGCGATGCGCACGAGCGTGCCCGGCGTGGCGACCGGTCTCGCCTGGACGCCGGTCGGCGGCGACATCCTCTTCATCGAGGCGACGCGGATTCCCGGCTCCGGCCGGCTCATTCTCACCGGCCAGCTTGGCGAGGTGATGAAGGAAAGCGCGCAGGCCGCGCTCTCCATCGTCAAGAACCGCGCCGCTGCGCTCGGCATCGACGCCGGCCGCTTCGAGAAGAGCGACATCCATGTCCACGTGCCGGCAGGCGCGATCCCGAAGGACGGACCGAGCGCGGGCGTCGCCATGTTCATGGCTTTGGTGTCGCTGATGACCGACCGCACCATCCGCAGCGATACGGCGATGACCGGCGAGATCAGCCTGCGCGGCCTGGTGCTGCCGGTCGGCGGTATCAAGGAAAAGGTCGTCGCCGCGCATTCGGCCGGCATCAAGCGCGTCATGCTGCCGGCGCGCAATCGCCGCGACTATGACGACATCCCCGAAGTCGCGCGCCGGGAGATGGAATTCGTCTGGCTCGAGCGCGTCGAGGAGGCGGTCGCCGCCGCGCTCGAGCCGAAAAAGCCGGCGGACGCTCCGCCGCCGTGCCGCAGCTCGCCGGCGCGGACGCGTAGCTCCACCGCTCGTCCCCGCGACCCGCCTACGCTCGCTGCGCGAGCTTCGGCGCGGTTTGGTCGCGCCGAAGCGCGTAACGCGAAGGCGGAAGCCGGGGACCCAGGCTGGATTCCCGCTTGCGCGGGAATGAGCGGAGAGCATGAACGCGTTAGCGTTCGGGTGGCGAACAATTCCGGACGGTCCATTGCGATCTGCGTTGCGCCCGCCGCGGCATTGCTGCGGGCAGGCGCCCGCCGGCACGGCGAATGCGCGGCTTTCGGAAAACATTATCGACAAATCGAACTACACCTTCCGGTGCGTGGCCTCCGGCGCCGGACCGTGCAAAATCGCACCTACTGTGCAGAGGGAAAGTTGGAATGAACATCACTGTCGGCCGCAAGGCGATCGCCGAGGCCACCGAGAAACTCAAAAATTGGGGCCGCTGGGGCAAGGACGACCAGATCGGCACGCTCAATCACATCACACCGGAAGATATCGTGCGCGCCGCCGGCCTGATCCGGACCGGCAAGGTGTTCGCGCTCGGCATTCCGCTCGACCGCCGTGGTCCGCAGACCGGCCTGTTCGGCGGCCGCTGGAATCCGATCCACACCATGCTCGCCACCGGCACCGACGCGATCGCCGGTCGCCACGATAAGGTCCCCGGCGTCCGCTACGCCGACGACGCCATCTATATGCCGGTGCAGGCCGCCACCCACTGGGATGCGCTCGGCCACATCTTCTACGAAGACAAGATGTATAACGGCTTCGAAGCGCGCGAGGTCGACAGCTCCGGCGTCGGCAAGCTCGGCATCGAGCACACCAGGAACAAGATGGTCGGCCGCGGCGTGCTGCTCGACGTCGCGCGGCTGCGCGGCGTGCCATGGCTCGGCGGACGGCGAGGCCATCTCCAACGACGAGCTCGACAAATGCGCCAAGGAGGCCAATGTCGAGATCCGGCGCGGCGATTTCGTCATCCTGCGCACCGGGCAAATGGAGCGCTGCCTGAAAGCCGGCGACTGGGGCGCTTATGCCGGCGGTCCCGCGCCCGGCGTGCGCTTCGAGAATTGCTACTGGTGCCAGGACAAGCAGATCGCCGGGATCTGTTCCGATACCTGGGGCGTCGAGGTCCGGCCGAACGAGACCAAGGACGTCAACCAGCCGTGGCACTGGGTGGTCATTCCCGCCATGGGACTGACCATGGGCGAGATGTTCTATGTGAAGGAGCTGGCGGAAGATTGCGATGCCGACGGCATCTACGAGTTCTTCTTTTGCGGCGCGCCGCTGATCATCACCGGCGGCACCGGCTCGCCGCTCAATCCGCAGGCGATCAAGTGACGCCGTATCACGCAGACAGAATTTAGAACAGCGTCTAACCAATCGTCATGGCCGGGCTTGTCCCGGCCATCTGGATAAGTTTGCGATCGGGGTACCAAAGTGATCGGCATGCGCGGGCCGAGCCCGCGCATGACGACGCGAGTGTCGCCGCTATGGCTTGAACTTCACGATATTCTGCTGCTGCTTGCCGATATCGAGCGGCACTACGTCGCTGGCTTTGCACAAAGGCAACTGGATTAGGAGCCCGCGTCGGTAACGCGAAATCCCGGTCACCCATTGCGGCTCGCGATCCCGCATTCGGCTGCTAGATGTCAAATAGGAACATCTGTTTCCTCGCGCGTGTAATGTCGCACTTCAGTTTTTTCGAAATGAATATCAGCGACCAATTTGCCGCGCCGGGTAAATTGCTTCCCCGCAATTCCATATTTGAAAGTTATTCCAGCGGTTCCTTTCGTTCCTGGCTTCAACTTAGAATTCAAAAATATCCAATCAAAATCAAACGATGTTTTGGAAAGGGCAGAGATCATCCCTCCCATATTTGCAAAATTCGGCTTTTCATTCGTGATGCCATTTATCGCAACATAAATTTCCTCAACTTCATATTCTGCTGTGTGGAACGGAGATGAATTGAAAAAATTGAAAATCACTTGGACGGCGTTTTTCTTATTGTCGCGCCGATCTGCAATTCCTTGAATTCTAACTTTATGGTCGATCGACCGCTCCGGCGAGGTCTGCGAGCGGCTTTCCGCTGCTTTCCACAACCAATAAGGTGCCAATAACAAGCGGATCAAAATAATTGATCCGAATACAAGCGCGGCAATTTTCCAGCCGCCCAAATCGAGCGACTCGATCATTGGTTTGAGGGATGGATTGAAGGCGACAACAACGCCGCCCAACATAAGGGCGACGAAAATGACCGCCTGTGCGATGTCCAGTGAGTGCCGATAGGCTTCCCTGGCCACAAGCCAGTAAAACCGGATAACGCCCATAGAGAAAATCCTTCTGCGGGGATTCGCTCGCCGCCGCATAATCGCCCTTGAGAGGGGCAATCACAAAGATCCGTCTGGTCACGTCACTGTGAACGTGACGGACCCTTGACGTTCGTCACTAATAAGGTTACATCCCGCCCAGCCTGCTCGATCGAGGGACGCATCCGGATGCGATCCGAGGTGTGGAGCGGGCGCGGTGCCTGCGGGCGGTCTCGCAAACCGCTCCCGGGCGGCTCTGGGCCACCGCTCGGCCGGCATCACGACCGGCCTCCGAGGAGCTCGGTGGACTAAAGACAGGCGACAGCGGGTAACGCCCGCCAAGCCGGGTCTTAGGAAACGCGGGAACTGGAGCTGAGCCAGTGCTGGATGCGTTCGGCCTGGCGAGTGCCGCGGTGAAGCGCCGGAAGGCGAGCGCGCCCCGAAAAGAGCGCGCTGCCGCGCCCGGGCATCGGCAGGCGGCAACGCTTGTTTGGTGCGGCGCGGCCAATGGATGGTTTGCGCCTTTCGGCGCTTCGCCTCCCTCGAGCTTATTCGGAGGCGAATCCTTTTCGCGTCGTACTGCAAAGCTCGGATGCGCCGCATCGCGAGATCGGTGATCTGCGCGTCTCGTGCAACAAATTCCCGCCGCCGCGCGAAACAGCGTCCGCAGGCGATCAAATAAATCCGCCCCCGCACGAAGTGCGGGGGAGGGGGACCATGCGCAGCATGGTGGAGGGGGCTGGCTTGCTCAGCGTGAGCTCATACTTGCCCCTACCGGCGCGCTTCGCGCGCCACCTCCCCCGCCCGCGGGGGAGGAAACTACGCCTTGAACTTCACGATCTTCTGCTGCTGGTCGCCGAGCCCATCGATGCCGAGGCGCACCACGTCGCCGGGCTTTAAGAATTTCGGCTCCGGCTTCATGCCCAGGCCGACGCCGGGCGGTGTGCCGGTGATGATGACGTCGCCCGGTTCCAGCACGAAGAATTGCGAGCAGTACCAGACCAGGTGGGCGACGCCGAAAATCATGGTCTGCGTCGAGCCCTTCTGCCGGGTCTCGCCGTTGACGGTGAGCCACATGTCGAGCCGCTGCGGGTCGCGGATCTCGTCCTTGGTGACGAGCCAGGGCCCGAGCGGGCCGAACGTCTCGCAGCTCTTGCCTTTGCCCCATTGGCCGCCGCTGCGCGCGATCTGAAAATTCCGCTCCGATACGTCATTGGCGAGGCAATAGCCGGCGACCGCGTCCATCGCCTTGGTCTTGGCGAGGTAGCGCGCGCGGCTGCCGATGACGATGCCGAGCTCGATTTCGTAGTCGAGCTTGGTGGACTCCTTCGGCGTCATGGTGTCGTCGTTCGGCCCGCAAATGCAGCTCGGCGCCTTGTTGAAGATGATCGGCTCTTTCGGAATCGGCATGCCGGCCTCGGCGGCGTGGTCGGAATAATTGAGCCCAATGGCGATGAAATTGCCGACTTTGCCGACGCAGGAGCCGAGCCGCGGCGCGCCACGCACGAGCGGCAGCTTGTCCGGCTTGAGCTTGCGCAGCTTGGCAAGCCCGCTCGGCGACAGCGCGGCGCCGGCGATGTCGGGCACGATCTTGGAGAGATCGCGCAGCCGGCCCTGCGCATCGAGCATGCCGGGTTTTTCGCGCCCCGCGGCGCCAAAGCGAACCAGTTTCATTGAAAGAACTCCTCGGATAAAGGACTAGATTTTGCGTTGGAGCATGATCTTTTCCGAAAACCGGTTTCCACCCCGGATCAAGTCCGGGGCAGGCTTTTCGGGATCATGCTCTAGAAAGCCCCCGGAAAAGCTCCGCCGTCAATCAAGAGATTTTGGCCGGTGATGTAACCGGCCTGGGCCGAGCAGAGAAACGCACAAGCCGCGCCGAATTCGGCCGGGTCGCCGATCCGCCGCGCCGGAACCGCAGCGACGCGCTCGGCCAGCGCCGCTTCGGCGCTGATGCCCTTCGTCTTCATTGTCGTCTCGACATAGGTCTGGAAGCGATCGGTGGCGAACACGCCGGGCAACAGGAAATTGATGGTCACGTTTGATGCGGCGACGTTGCGGGCGACGCCGGCAAAGAACGCGGTGAGGCCGGCGCGCGCGCCCGAGGAAAGATCAAGACCGGCGATCGGCGCCTTCACCGATCCCGAGGTGATGTTGACGATGCGGCCGAATTTTTTGGCGATCATCGGATCGATCGCTTTTTGCACCAGCTCGATGGCCACGATCATGTTGGCGATGACGCCGTCGAGCATTTTCGCCCGGTCGAGCTCGCGAAAGTCGCGGAAAGGCGGACCGGCATTGTTGTTGACCAGAATGTCCGGCTCGGGGCAGGCGGCGAACAGCGCCTGCTGCCCATCCGCCGAGGCGACGTCAGCGGCGACCGGAATGATCGTGGCGCCGGTCGCCCGCTGAAGTTCCGCTGCGGTGGCCGCGAGCCGCTGCCGGTCGCGGCCGTTGATCACCACCTCGCAGCCGGCCGCCGCCAACGCCTCGGCGCAGGCCCGGCCGAGGCCGCGGCTCGAAGCGCAGACAATGGCCTTCCGGCCGGCGATACCGAGGTCCACGGGGTTCCTGCGTGCTGGCGTTTGACGCGGCGGGCGTTCGTTGGTGTTGTCTTGATTGCGCGCGCTTAAGTCAATGCCCGGTGAGGGTGGGGCGCCGCGCCTTCTCAACCACTGCGCACGCAGAGCTAAGATATTGGTTCAGTTTTATTTTTTCTGGCAGGCGTCGAGACGCCCGCGGGCGCCGAGCTTTCAGTTGCGACCTTCACCGGGGTGCATTTCTTGCTCATGACGAGCGGCACGAGGGGAACGCTGCACCAGTAACCGTTCGGCCGATACTTGACCCGGATTTGCTCGATCTCACTCATCGCCAGGCTGATGAAGGCATTGAGCCGCAAGACCTGATTGGCCGCCCGTTTATTGTTGAACAGGTCCTTGCGATCGTCGTTCGCCAAATTGGCCCATTGCACCGGATCGATGGCGCTCTGCGACGCCCATTGCAGCGCGGCGGTCAAGCTCTGATGGGTGACGTCAAAGCAATATTGTATCGCCAACACATGATGCTTGGCGCTGTTCCAGTCGAGGGCGAGGTCGTCGGTGAACGTAACTTTGCTCTTTGCGCCGCTGAACTCGGGCATGCTTTCTTCACAATCGAAATTGAATTCGCCGAGCATCGACATGTTGATCGGGTCGAGTGTCGGCGTGGTATTTTGCGCGGCGTCGTGGTCCAAATTGCTCGGCCAATCGAGGTAGATTTCGGCCTTGCGCGCCAACAGATTGTAGTTCTGATGCAAGCTGGTATAGGCGTCCAAATAGTCCTTGTAGACCGCGCGGGCGTCCTTGGTCGGATAAGCGTTTTCGTCTTTGTTCGCGTCGTTCGGCAAGGCATCGTAGAAATCCTTGACCAGGCGCTGCTGCAACGACAACGCGCTCGACAACGCGGTCGAGGCTTCCGCCAACACCTGCGTCGCCCCCGTCATGTCATCCTTGGCCAGCGTGGTGACCTTGTCCTGATAGGCCGACAGGTTCTGGAAATAGGCAATGATCAGCGTCGTCAGCAGCCCCAACACGCCGACAATGGTGATGCCGGACAATTGCCGCATCACGAAGCTTTTCAGCCACTGCCAAAATCCGTGCGGTGCCGGTGCGCCGCCGCCATCTGCGTTCGCCATGTGCGACCCCTGCGCTCGGAGCTGCCATAGCATGCCCGGTTTTTCGGTTGTTGCTATGACAAACAGCACACCACGGTCGGCCGATCAGGGCCACTTCACCACCGGCGGCATCGACGACAGGATCGACTCGACATTGCCGCCGGTGCGCAAGCCGAAAATCGTGCCGCGATCGTACAATAGATTGAACTCGACGTAACGCCCGCGGCGCACCAATTGTTCCTCGCGCTCCGCTTCGGTCCAGGATTTGGTGAAGTTTCTGCGCACCAGCTCGGGATAAATGCGTAAGAAGGCGCGGCCGACATTCTGGGTGAAGGCGAAGATCGGCATCGAAGTCGCCGGAATTGAGCCAGTCGTAGAAGATGCCGCCGATGCCGCGCGCCTCGCCGCGATGTTTGAGAAAGAAATACTCGTCGCACCAGGTCTTGAACTTGTCGTAGGGCGCGATCGCGGCATGGGCGTCGCAGGCGGCCTTCATCGCTGCATGAAAGGCGACCGTATCCGGGTCCTGCTGCGTCCGCCGAACAATCAGCAGCGGCGTCAAATCGGCGCCGCCGCCAAACCACGATTTGGTTGTGACCACGAAGCGCGTGTTCATGTGCACCGCCGGCACATGCGGATTTTGCAGGTGGGCGATGAGCGAGATGCCGGTGGCGAAGAAGCGCGGATCGTCGGCGGCGCCGGGTATGTCGTTACGGAACTCCGGGGCGAATTCGCCGAACACCGCCGAGACATGGACGCCGGCTTTCTCGAACACGCGGCCCTTCATCATCGCCATGACGCCGCCGCCACCCGGCGCGCCGCTGTGATCGGTGCGATTCCAGGGCGTGCGCACAAAGCGGCCGGGCGCGCGGTGGCCGAGCGGCGCGCCGGCCGGCAGCGCGTCCTCGAGCTGTTCGAAGGCGGCCACGATCTGGTCACGCAAGGACTCGAACCAGGCGCGGGCGCGCTCTTTATGCGCCTCGATCAAACTCAAATCCATGAGCGGTCATGTATTACAGTTGACGGCCACGCGTCATCTTTTTCGCGCTTGTCATCGCGGCATCCCACCGGTCTGCCGCAGCGCCTCGCCGGCCGCCATGGCGGCAGCGACCGCGACGTTGAGCGACCGCAAGCCGTCGCGCATCGGGATCCTCAAGCGCGCATCGGCGGCATCGTGGACGGCCGCCGGCGCACCGGCAAACTCGCGGCCGAACACCAGGATGTCGTCGGCCCGGTACTGGAAGTCGAGATAGGAGAGGGCGGCGCCGGTCGTGAACAGCAGCAGGCGATGTCCTTCGCCGCCGCTCCAGGCGACGAAATCTTGCCACGACCGGTGGCGCACGATGGTGACCGCATCGAGATAATCCATGCCGGCGCGGCGGAATGCGCGGTCGGTGGTTGGGAAGCCGGACGGCTCGATGATATGCGCCTCGACGCCTAAGCACGCACAGAGGCGAAGAATCGTTCCGGTGTTCTGCGGAATATCGGGTTCGATAGAGAGCGATGTGCATGGGCGGCGGGTCGTGACGGGCGGGGTGGCGACGAGGCGCTCTCAGGCTGCGATTCGCACCTCCGCCGAGCGCGAAACGGGAACCGCGGCCCCGACACAGCCTGAAGTGCCATCGACACGGCGATGATAGCCGTGTCGATGGCACACTTGCACTCTCCCGGTAAGGGTGCCAATAAAACGCGCCGGATTGCGTCGCTTCTGATCTCCCCCAGGTCGGATGAGACGGGCCTTCCGCGGAGGATCAGCGGTTCGAAGCGCGGACGGAGTGTGACCGGCAAGACGGACGAGGGTAGGACGGGTGACCACAATCTCCGCAGCGCAGCCTTCGCGGCGCTATTTCCTATACATAGCCGTTGACGCCCCGGCATGGCTGCATCGGCGCGGCGCCACAACACGGATCGGCGACGCTTAAGCCCGGCTAACGCATAAGGTTCGATCATGACCGCACATTCGATCTACAAGCCGCAGAGCCCGTTCATGCAATGGCTGGAGCGGCGGCTGCCGATCGCGAGCCTCGTCTATTCCTCCTTCATCGTCTATCCGACGCCGCGCAATTTGAACTATTGGTGGACGTTCGGCGGCATTCTCACCTTCATGCTCGGCGCGCAGATCGTCACCGGCATCGTGCTGGCGATGCATTACACGCCGCACGTCGACTTCGCCTTCAATTCCGTCGAGACCATCATGCGCGACGTGAATTACGGCTGGCTGCTGCGCTACCTGCATGCCAACGGCGCCTCGTTCTTCTTCGTCGCGGTTTACGCCCACATCGTGCGCGGCATGTATTACGGCTCCTACAAGGACCCGCGCGAGGTGTTGTGGATCCTCGGCGTCATTCTGTTCCTGCTCATGGTGGTGACCGGCTTCATGGGCTACGTACTGCCCTGGGGCCAGATGAGCTTCTGGGCGGCGACCGTCATCACCAACCTGTTCTCGGCGATCCCCTGGGTCGGCGATCCGATCGTCACCTGGCTGTGGGGCGGCTACGCCGTCGGCAATCCGACGCTCAACCGATTCTATTCGCTGCACTACCTGTTGCCGTTCGTCATCGCCGGCGTGGTCGTGCTGCACATCTGGGCGCTGCACATGGTCGGGCAGAACAATCCGACCGGCGTCGAAGCCAAGACCGAGAAGGACACCGTGGCGTTCACGCCCTACGCGACGATCAAGGACGCGTTCTTCATCGGCGTGTTCTGTTTGTTCCTGGCCTGGTTCGTGTTCTACATTCCGAACTATCTCGGCCACTCCGACAACTACATCCCGGCCAATCCCGGCCAGACGCCGACGCACATCGTGCCGGAATGGTACTACCTGCCGTTCTACGCCATCCTGCGCGCGATCCCGAGCAAGCTTCTCGGCGTCATCGCCTTGCTGGCCTCGATCGTGCTGCTCGCCTTCTTGCCGTGGCTCGATACCTCGAAGGTGCGCTCGGCGAAGTACCGGCCGCTCTATCGGCAATTCCTGATCGTCTTCTTCCTGGTGGTGATCGGCCTCGGTTATCTCGGCTCGCGGCCGCCCGAAGGCGGTTACGTCATCGCGGCGCGCATCCTCACGGCCTATTATTTCGTGTTCCTGCTGGTCATCTTGCCGCTGCTCGGATTGTTTGAAACCACGAAGCCGCTGCCGAACTCGATCTCGGAATCGGTGCTGGCATCGCCGCAGCCGTCGGCCGCGAAGGTTTAGGAGGCCGGCCCATGTACGCCCCGATGTACGCCCCGATGTCCGTCCATCGCAGCATCGTCCTCGCCGCCATACTCGCGGCGTCGCTTTCGACGATCGGCACCCGCGTCGCACTCGCGCAAGAAGCCGAGGCGCCGCCGCGGCAGCATTGGTCATTCCACGGGCCGTTCGGCAGCTATGACACGGCGCAGCTGCAGCGCGGCTTCAAGATCTATCGCGAGGTCTGCTCCACCTGCCACAGCCTGAAGCTCCTGGCGTTCCGCAATCTCGCCGATCCCGGCGGACCTGATTTTACCGAGGCGCAGGCGGCGACGGTCGCCGCCAGCTTCCAGGTGACTGACGGCCCGAATGACAAGGGCGAGATGTTTCAGCGGCCCGGCAAGCTTGCCGACCACTTTCCGCCGCCATTCCCGAACGATCAGGCCGCCCGCGCGGCGTTGGGCGGCGGGCTGCCGCCGGACATGTCGGTGCTGGCGAAGGCGCGCAGCACCGAAGCGGGCTTCCCGTGGTTCATCGTCGACGCCTTCACCCAGTATCAGGAGGCAGGCCCCGACTACATTCACGCCATCCTCGTTGGCTACGAGGATCAGCCGCCGGCCGGGTTTGCGCTGGCGCCGGGCACGCAATACAACAAATATTTTCCCGGCCACGCCATCGCCATGCCGAAGCCGCTCAGCGACGGCCAGGTGGAATACACCGACGGCACGCCGGCGACCGTCGATCAATATGCCAAGGACATTTCCGCTTTTTTGATGTGGGCGGCGGAACCGACGCTCGACGAGCGCAAGCGGCTCGGCTTCCAGGTGTTCGTATTCCTCCTCGTCCTGACCGGCCTCCTCTATTTCACCAAGCGCCGGGTGTGGCACGACGTCCACCATCCGGCGGTCGGTTAAGGCCGACCGGGCTCGGAACGGATTAACGGCGCTTTCTCTGCCCTCGGTTCCAAGGTTGCGTCGGCCGCTCTGGTTCGCCACAGTGCGGCCGTCTGCATCCCCGCCGAAGCTCCGGCAGACGAGATTGGGGTCCGACCATGACGACCGTCGCGTTAGACTTTGACAATGATCTGAAGGCCGCGATCCGCAACATCCCGGATTATCCCAAGCCGGGCATCGTGTTTCGCGACATCACCACGCTCCTCGGCAATGCGCGCGCGTTTCGCCGCGCCGTCGACGAACTGGTGCATCCCTGGGCCGGCCGCAAGATCGACAAGGTCGCGGGCATCGAGGCGCGCGGCTTCATCCTCGGCGGCGCCGTCGCCCATCAGGTGTCGGCCGGTTTTGTGCCGATCCGCAAAAAGGGCAAGCTGCCGTTCAAGCGCGTGACCATCGGCTATTCGCTCGAATACGGCATCGACGAAATGGAGATGCACGAGGACGCGGTGCTCGAGGGCGAGCGCGTCGTGCTGGTTGACGATCTCGTCGCCACCGGTGGCACCGCCGAGGCCGCGGTGAAGCTGCTCAAAGGCATCGGCGCCGAGGTGCTGGCCGCCTGCTTCATCATCGATCTGCCCGAGCTCGGCGGCGCCGAGAAGATCAGGAAGCTCGGCGTGCCAGTGCGCACGCTGGTGAGCTTCGATGGGCATTAGGCGGCACTGGCCGTGGTGCGCTCGATCATGGTGCTTGGTCAGGGACCGACAGGCGGCGCGACTTCTGGCGTCCGCTGAACTTTCGGCGGGAAAGCCGATGAACATGCCGCAGCTGCGTGGCAACGAAACACAAGGAACCGAAGGCCGACCGGTTGGGCGTCCCAGTCCGTTCGCTTAAACGGGTCATCGATGCTGGTTCCAACACATGCATCGTCAAACATGCTGTTGGTAATGCCTTTCGCCGCCGTGAAATTCGCTCTGCTTATGTCCGCTCCGCAAAAGTTTGCGTTTGTCAGATCTGCGCCACTGAAATCGGCGCCGCCCACTGCGGCGCCTCCAAAATCAGCGCCAGTAAGGTCGGCTCCGCGAAAATCAGTGGCTAGGCAGCGGTAGGTTCTCCACGCAGGTTGCCCCGGCCGCTTTCCCTCTGCGTAGAGACCGTTCTTTATTATCTCATCTTTCGGAAAGTTCGGCGTTTCATAGTCGGCAATTCTGGCGCCGCGGAAATCCGCCCCGCGCAAAATTGTCTTGTAGAAGCTTACCAGGTGGAGCTGAGCCTGAGACAACCCTAGACAGGAAAAATCCCGGCGGCTCAGATCGAGTTCATCCAGATATCGATGATCAAAGCTGAGCGTAACCAAATCCCGCCCGTCCTCGGCCCAGCTTTCGCAGGTGCCGGAGGCGAATTTGAATTTGTCCCGATAAGCAGCCAGTGCCCGATTGCCTAACGCTGTTATGGCCGCCTGTACCATCGGATCGGCTTCGCCGCGCGGGTATTGAGGAGCGTGATCGTCGCCGCATTCTTGCGACGACTGCATCGGCGATGTGGTCGCCGCCTCTTTGCGAACCAGCGCGGACAAGACGGTGTGTGCTTGGCTCCGATATCCTTCCGGGTCCTGTAAAGCCAGGTTGACGAGCGATCCTATCCCGGCGGTTGCCGGCGCGCCTCGTTCGCTGATTGCCTTCAGGGCATCGGCATATTGGGTGAGCCGTTCCTGGGCGCTTTTAAGCTCGAAATCCTGACTCCACTGCCGGCTGGTCATGGCTAGCTGAAAGACGGTGGCAAGAAAAGTCGCGCCGAGGCCCAGCGCCGCCAGTATCTGGTAGTTGGTCTGTCGCAGTCGATCCTGGACCTCGAGCCGCCGCAGTTCGGCCTCAGTCAAATGCGGCGGCACCTGATCGCGCGGAGCGGACCACCAGATCCAAAAGAAGACCGCAAGCGCCAGAAGAACGACGAGCGCGATGGCAAACGGCAAAATTGACGTCACGGCAATGCCCCGTTGGCGAGATAAATGGAAATAGGCGATTGCTGCAGTCGCAGTCGGGCCGCCGCAAGCCGGCTGAGCGCGTCTTGCCGGCTGAGCGGCTTGCCGTCCCAACCGATGATCGGGATTTGTGATCCGGGGGCCGCGCCGTGGTGTGTCGCTTCGATGGCGTCGAGTGCAGCCAGAATGTTTCGCGGGGCGTAGATTTCCTTGCGGGTGTTGACCGTGACCGAGCAGCCCAGACGTTCAATCACGCTGATGTGCACCATTTCGTCAACCGGCGTGGCGTGGCGGTCGCGGCAGACGACGGTTTCGAACATCCTCGGTCGCCGCGGCACATTGCTGTTGCCGATTGAGCGCAGCGCGAACGGGCGCAACGCGTAAAAGTTCGTTCTCGCCTCGTGCTGGGGGGCCAAGGCCCATTTGGGTGCAACGCGCGGCCACGCCGGTGCGTTGCCGTGCTGCACCGGGAAGTCGTGATAATAGTGGAGCAATCGCCTGAGCATCCAATCCAAAGTAATGTCGTCGAGCGCTGGCGGGTGCTGTCTCTGCCGTTCTTCCTCGTCGATGTAGCCGCCACCGACGTCGGCATGGGCGCCAACGAACCAAACCTGTTCCGTGTGAGTGGTGCGGATGCTGAATGTCGGCTGCCGCCATGGCGCTGGCTCAAAAGCTTCACGATGCTCGTCGACTGCCAATGCCTGCAGATTGACTTCTGATATTCCCGAAAGCGTGACGTCGTGAAATTCGAATAGATCGCGGTTTTCCCGCCAGAACAGCAGCAGTGGTACTCCCAAGGCGCCGACGGTATCGAAAACAGCGAGACATTTGATCCGTATCTGCGACGCCGCGTGCATATATGGTTTGAGTTCGGCGGCGACGGTTGGCAGCCGGTCGGTCGGATTGGTGCGGTAGTAGTACCAGGCCTTGGATTCGTGCGCCGGATCGCAATATTCGCACTTGAGCAGGCCGATCGCGCTCACGTATCCGACCAGCGAACGCGCCGTATATGAACCCCGCGAAAATCCGAAGATAAAAATCTCGTCTCCGTCGTCGTAGTTCCGCGCCAGAAAAATGTAGGCGCGACGGATGTTGTGCGCCAGGCCAACGCCGAACGCGCCGCCTCCGAGTGCGTTGAGAAAGCCGTTGGTGCCAACTCCGCGCTCATAAAAAACCAGGTAGTCTGTGCTCGGGCCAGCGCCGTGTCGGTAGCTGCGCGCTGTGATGGAGAACTGGTGAGAGCCGGAAAGCGGCGTGATGGCTTCGCGCGCTTCGGCGGCGGGTGTCGGGTCGAGGCATTTGGAAATGATCTGTCGAAGCCGGACGACGTTGGTGTCGGCAACTTCTCTTAAGTCGGCGTCGTTCCACGTGCCATCCAGGAGCAGCACAATTCTTTTCGGCACAATGTGCTTCCCAATGGCTACGAGGCAGGACGACGATACCCTGATGCAGTGACCATTTGAAGTTGCCTAGAAGAATTATGCAACCAAATTTCCATCAAGTCTGGATTACGCGGCCGCGAAATCCGGCCGCCGTCTCGTCGATAACGATCCCGCGCTTTCATTGCCCCGGCTTCAGCCAGGGCTACCGCACCGCGACCGGAAAATGCAGAAAGCCGCGAAAACGGGCCCGGCCGCCGCGCACGAAGTCGCCGGCTCGCTCGATCTTGGCAAAGCGTTTGACCAGCCTGCCGATGGCAATGCGCGCCTCCATCCGCGCTAACGACATTCCCGCACAGGCGTGAATGCCGAGGCCGAATGCCAGATTGCGGTTCGGCGAGCGGCGGATGTCCAACCGATCAGGATCGGGAAATTGCGCAGGGTCGCGGTTGGCGGCTGCGATGCAGAGGTGGACGTAACTGCCCGCGGGTATCGCGACGTCATGAAGCTTGGTGTCCCGCACGGCGCGGCGGTTGCCCAGCTGATTGGGGCTTTCCAGGCGCAGGAATTCCCCGATCGCCGTGTCGATGAGTTCGGGATTTTCCGCGAGGTCTTTTCTCGCGTCGGGATTGCGTAACAGCAGATCGACGCTGTTGCCGATCAGGTTGGTCGTGGTTTCGTGTCCGGCATTGAGCAGGAAGATGCAGTTATGGAGGAGCTCCAATTCCGACAATCGCTCGCCGCCGCTGGCGGCGGCGTCGGCGGCAAATTCGCTGGCGTTGATCAGGATCGAGAGAATTTCCCGGCCATCGGTGCCGGTGTTTTCTTTCCGCTGCGCGATCAGCGTGGCCAGATATTCCTTGAACTCGGCGACGGAACTGACGCCGGCGTCGAACTGTTCGCGCTTGAGCACCGGCTCGAGCGCGCCGAGGATGCTCAGCGACCATTTGCGCAACGGGCCTCTTTCCCCCTGTGGCACGCCGAGCAGATCGCCAATCAGCTGCATCGGGATGGCGGCGGCAAAATCATCGATCACATCGATGACGCCGGAGCGCGCGGCATGGTCCAATAGCCGATCGACCAAAGCCTCGATTCTGGGCTCGATCGCCTTGAGCGCGCGCGGGGTGAAGACCGGCGCCAGGAGCTTGCGCACCCGCGTGTGCACCGGCGGATCGTTGAACACCAGGCTGGTGGTGTGATGTTCGTAAAGCAGGCTGTCGGCAAACGCCGGCTTGAAATCGATTCTCTTGTCGGAGCTCCAGGTCGAGGTGTCGCGGTAGACCTGCGCCACATCGTCATAGCGGGTGAGAAAGAACGATCCGTCCGGCAAGCGGTGGATCGGCGCATGTTCGCGCAACGCCGTGTAGGTCGGGTACGGATCGTTCAAAAACGCCGGGCTGAGGCGGCTGAGGTTGAAACCGCGGATCAGCTCCGCCGCTTGGCCATCCACGATCGATTGCGCCGGAGCCGCCGACATCGCTCTCTGCCTACGCGGCCTTCGCGCGCTCGCGTCGCCGTTCGAATTCCAGCGCACCGTCGTCGATGGACCCGAACCGCAGGTTGAGCAGGTCCTTGACGTAGTTCTGATAGAGCTTCCACGGCTTCCTGGAGCCTTGGCGCGGGAACTGATCGATCGCGCGCTGGACGTAGCCGGAAGAGAAATCGATCAGCGGCTCGGGCGCGACGGAAGGATCACGCCGGCGCGGCGTGCAGGCGACATAGCCGCGCCGATCCATGTAATTGATCAGCCGGGCGACATAGGCGCAGGTCAGATCGCACTTGAGCGTCCACGACGCATTGGTGTAGCCGAACGCGGCAAACAGGTTCGGCACGTCGCTGAACATGACGCCCTTGAAGTTCATCGTGTCGGCAAACTTGACCGGCTGGCCGTCGACCAAAACGGCGATACCGCCGAGCAATTGCATCTTGAGCCCGGTCGCCGTGACGATGACATCAGCGGCGAGCTCGTTGCCCGATCGCAGCCGAATGCCGCTGTCGGTGAAGGCCGCGATCTGGTCGGTCACGACGTCCGCCTTGCCGGCCTTGATGGCGCGGAAGAAATCGGCGTCGGGCGCGAGACAAAGCCGCTGATCCCATGGATTATAGCGCGGCGTAAGATGGGTCTTGACGTCGAAGTCGGCGCCGAGCTGGGCCTGTGCTTGGCTGATGATCCATTTTTTCACCGCTTCAGGCTTGCGCCGGGAAAGATTGAAGAAATAAATCCCGAACAGCACGTAATACCAGCGCGCGATAGTGTAAGCGATCCGCGTCGGCAGACGGCGGCGAAGCGCTCCCGCGAGCGCGTCCTGTGACGGCCGCGCCACGATATAGGTCGGCGACCGCTGCAACATCGTGACGTGCGCCGCCCGTTCGGCAATGACGGGAATGATCGTGACCGCCGTTGCGCCGCTGCCGATCACCACCACGCGCTTGCCGGCATAATCGAGGCTCTCCGGCCAGTGCTGCGGATGAACGATGGTGCCCTTGAAATTTTCGGCGCCGGGAAATTCCGGCGCGTAGCCGTTCGCATAATCGTAATAGCCGGTGCAGCCGAACAGAAAACTGCAGGTAAAACGAAGCGGCTGGCGCTCGGCGCCGCGCTCGACGTCGATGGTCCAGAGCGCGTCAGCAGACGACCACGACGCGCGTGTGACCCGGTGGCGGAAGCGAATCTTCCGGTCGATGCCATAGGCTTCCGCGGTCTCGCGAATGTAGGTGCGGATCGATTCGCCGTCGCCGATGGCGATATTCGACTCCCATGGCCGGAATGGATAGCCGAACGTGAACATGTCGGAATCGGAACGGATGCCCGGATAGCGGAACAGGTCCCAGGTGCCGCCGATCGCGTCGCGATTTTCGAGAATAACGTAGGACTTGCTGCCACACGACGTCTGCAGATGATACGCGGCATCGATCCCGGAAAGTCCGCTGCCGACGATGATGATGTCAAAATGCTCTGGCGTCATGGTCGCACGCTGTCACGCTCCCGTTCATTTTCCCGCGTCACGCTCTAGGTCACCGGCGCGAGCCTGCTCTCGGCCGCCGCTGCCCGCCGCGCCATGCGCGCGATGAAGGCAGCCGCGTGATCGGCCGAGGTGATCAGTATCATATGGCCGCCGCCCTCAATCATCTCCAGATCGGCGCCGGCCACTTTTGCCGCCAGTCCTTTGCCGTGCAGCGCCGGATCGAGGATGCGATCGTCGGTTCCGTAAAGGATGCCGACCGGCATGGTGAGGTTCTTTATATCGCGCCGGCATCTCGGCAAGGTCGCTGCGCGCCGCCGTCACGTCGCCGGATGCGCCGATGAAGCTGCAAGGCCGCAAGTTCAACAACGCGCCGCCTTTGATGGCGAAATCGTCCGCTACCGGCTGCGGACCGAACAGCGTCGCCAGCGCCCGGTCGCGATTGACGATCGACAGCGGCGTCGCCAGCGTCCAGGCGATGAGGCGGCGCAGCAGTGGCGACGCAATTTCCATTCCGTCGAACGGCGGCGGCACGTGCTCCGGCTGGTGGGTCACCGGCGCGAGCAGCGCCAAACCGGCGACCTGCTCGGGATGGTTCAGCGCCAGCCCGAGCGCAATGGCGCCGCCGAGCGAATGCCCGACAACCAACGGCCGCTCGAGACCGAGCGTTTTGCAAAAATTGCTGATCAGGCGCGCCTGAGCGCCGATCGTCGCTAGTTGTTCCGTCGATCGGGTGGAATAGCCGCTGCCAGGCCGATCGAGAATGATGACGCGGAAGTCCTGCTTCAGCTTGCCAAGCAGCGAATGCGTGAAGTTGTGCATCTGGCCGGCGAGGCCGTGAACAAGGAGAAGCGTCGGGCCGGTTCCTTCATCGACGTAATGAATGCGCGCGCCGTCGACGTCGATGAAACGTCCGCGCGGCGGCAGTGCCTTCTCCGCTTGCCGCGCCGTCCAGACCGTAAACAGAACCAGCCCGGCCAGAACTAGGCCGACGATCGCGACCACGATACCGACGACCCAAGCGATCATTTTCGCAATCTCCGTCCGAGCCAGTTCCAGTATGTCACAGGCATCAGCCGTTCGACGAGTGCGGCAAATTTGGCGTCCGAGCCGACCAGGACGCGCGGCTGTCGATTTTCGACGCCGCGAACGATGGTTTCGCCGGCCATTTCGGGCGGCATGGTGAGGAAAGTGTCGGAGAACTTGCGCCGCTCCGCGGCCTCCTCAGCCGACAGATTGCCCGGCATCCGGGCATTCTTCGCAATCGACGTGGCGACGCCGCCCGGATGCACGACGGTGACACCGATGCGCGTTCCGGCAAGCTCATGACGGAGCGACTCTGAAAAGCCGCGGACGGCAAACTTGCTGGCGCAATACGCCGTCTGCCCCGGCGGAGCGATCAAGCCGAACAGGCTCGAAATGTTGACGAGCCGCGCTTCTTCGCTGTTTTGCAGGAGCGGCAGGAAAGCGCGGGTCATCTGCACCACGCCCCAGAAATTGATGCCGAACAGCCAATCGAAATCGCTTTCCGCGACCTGGAGGAACGTGCCGCCGAGCGCCACCCCGGCATTGTTGACGAGAACATCGACGCCGCCATGCTCGGCCATCACCTGCGCGGGAAATGCCGAGACCGCCGCGCGATCGGAGACGTCGAGCTGATGCCGGCTGACGCGTATTTTCTCGGTGGCTTCGTTGTTGCCGCCGATCCGGGCGGCGGTGTGCTCAAGCGCCGCATGGTCGATGTCGGCGAGCGCGAGGTGACAGCCGCGGCGGGCCAACGCGACGGCGATACCACGGCCAATTCCGCCACCCGCGCCGGTAACGACGGCCGTCCGGCCTTTAAGCTTCAGCACGATCGAGGCCCCTGGCTGTTCAGCGAGAACTTGCTCATTCAGAAAGCGCTTGCACCAGCGCGTGATGCGACAGCCGTCATGTGGCAGATTTAACGGCAGACTTAACGAAGCATTTCCCAACAAAGCTCTGCGGTTCGGCAAGTTGATGCACAACTTGATGCATTTGTCGATGCAATGAGACCAAATATTGCGGGACTGGAACGCGATAAATGCGATCGAAGCAAAACCGCTCAGCGCATTTTTGCGATCGTCGTTCCGGAAGCTGGCGAGGTGGAATTCCAGAACCGCGACATTGAGCAAGGTTTATGAACCGTGAACCGGGCGATGCCGTGCGATAAACCGAATTTTCAGGTCTCTCGGCTACTGATTTGTAACCAGCGATCGAACACTCTCGTCGGGCGGTAAAGAGTACGGCGGCAAAAACGCCATGCGTGTGGCCCAACTGTCTTGGAGCGAGACAGCGGGCTGGGCGTCCACGCCCGGCGACCGCGCCGATTCCGATCTGGTTTTCTTCTTTGGCACCCGCCAGGCGCTGTCGTGTGGTTCGCGCTATGGCGAATTGCGTGCGATGTTTCCGGCCGCGCACATTCTCGGCTGCAGCACCGGCGGGCAGATCCGCAACGACGACGTCACCGACGACGAAATCGCTGCCGCCGCCATGCGCTTCGATGCCACGAAGCTCCGCGTCGCCTGCGAAGCCGGCGCCGTCCCCGGAAAGCTCGCGCGCGTGCGGCACGGCGATCGGCTGCGCCTTGGCGGCGCCCGACCTGGCCGGCGTGTTCGTTCTTTCCGACGGGCTCAATGTCAACGGCAGCGAGCTGGTCGCCGGCATCATCGGCGCGGTCGGCGAACGGGTCGCGGTCACCGGCGGGTTTGCCGGCGACGGCGCCGATTTTTGCGAGACGCTGGTCGGCGCCGATTGCGCGCCGCGCAAGCAGATGGTCGCGGCGGTCGGCTTTTACGGTCCGGCGATCCGCATCGGCCATGGCAGCGCCGGCGGCTGGGACGAGTTTGGGCCGCGGCGCCAGATCACGCGCTCGCGCGGCAACCTGCTGTTCGAATTCGACGGCGGCCCGGCGCTCGATCTCTATGAGCGCTATCTGGGCGAGGAAGCAGCGCGCGGCCTGCCGGGCTCGGGGCTGTTGTTCCCGCTCCGCATTTTTGATCCGCAACGGCCGGAGCACGATGTCGTCCGCACCATCCTCGCGGTCGATCATCAGACCCGCTCGATGACGTTTGCCGGCGACGTTCCCGAGGGCTGGACGGCGCAGCTGATGCGCGGGAATTTCGATCGGCTCGCTGCCGGCGCCGCGCTCGCCGCCCGCCAGGCGGCCCATGGCGTCGGCGAACATCGCGCCGGCGACCAGGTCGCCATCCTGGTGAGCTGCATCGGACGCCGGCTGCTGATGGGGCAGCACACCGCCGACGAACTCGAGGCCGCGAGCGCCGAGTTCGGCCCGCGGATTGCGCAACTTGGATTCTACTCCTACGGAGAAATTTCGCCGCATCGCGTGTCGGGTGTCTGTGAGCTTCATAACCAGACAATGACCGTCACCACGATCGCGGAGGCGGCGGGTTACGCGAGTGCATAAGCTCCTGGCCAGACAGCTTGCCAAGGCGGCGAAGGGCTCGGGCGAGTTCGACCTGCAGGCGCTGCTGACGCTCGTCTCCGAAGCCTATGAGCAGGCGGACAACGATCGCCATCGCACCGACCGCTCGATTTCGCTGATGATCGCCGAGCTCGAGCAGCTCAACCGCGGGCTGGATCAACTCGTGCAGGAGCGAACCGTGGCGCTGCGCGAGCGCGAGGCCGAATTGCAGGCGCAAAATGTGCGCTTCGACGCCGCGCTCAAGAACATGCCGTACGGACTGTGCATGTACGATCGTCACGAGCGTCTGATCGTCTGCAACGAGCGCTACGCCGAGATGTACGGGCTCACGTTCGAACAGACGGCGCCAGGCACGATGCTGCGCTCGATCCTGGAAGCTCGCATTGCCAGCGGTATCAGTCCGGCGGACGGCGACGCCTACATCAGGCGATGCCTGATCGACGTTCGCCGCAGCGAGCCATACTATTCCGAGATCGCGATGGCCGACGGCAGCACGTTCGCGGTCAATCACCGGCCGATGGCCGATGGCGGATGGGTCGCCGTGCATCTCGACATCACCGCGCAAAAGCGGGCCGAATCCCAGATCACCTACATGGCGCGACACGACGGCCTGACCGGCCTCGCCAATCGCGCCGTGCTGCTTGAGAAAATGGAGGAAGCGCTGGCCCGGCTGCGGCGTCACGGCAGCCGGTTCACGATCTTCATGCTCGACCTCGATCTGTTCAAGATGGTCAACAACTCGCTCGGACACCCGATCGGCGACGAATTGTTGAAGGTGGTGGCGAGCCGGCTGTCGGAATGCATTCGCGACACCGACACAGTCGTCCGGCTCGGTGGCGACGAATTCGCCGTCCTAGCCACGGCGGACAACAATCAGCGCGAAGCGGCGATTGCGCTTGCCTCCAGGTTGCTCGAGGCGGTGGCGGCGCCCTATGATCTCGACGGCCATCAGCTCAATATCGGCACCAGCATCGGCATCGCGCTCGCGCCCGAGCACGGCACCGAGGTGGATCAGCTCCTCAAGAACGCCGATCTCGCGCTGTATAAAGCCAAGGCCGAGGGCCGCGACGCCTACCGCTTTTTCGAGGATGCCATGGGGGTCGAAGCGCGCACCCGCCGCGCCCATCAGATCGAGTTGCGCGGCGCGCTGGCCAACGACGAGTTCGAGCTGCACTACCACCCCATCGTCGACATCCGAACCGGCGAGATCGCCAGCATCGAAGCGCTGATCCGCTGGCGCCACCCGCAGCGCGGCATGGTCGCGCCGTGCGACTTTATCCCGCTGGCGGAAGAAACCGGCCTGATCCATCCGATTGGCGACTGGGTGTTGCGCAAGGCGTGCAGCGACGCGGTGCGCTGGCCGCCGCACATCAAGGTCGGCGTCAATTTATCGGCCGTGCAGTTCCGCAAGGCGAATCCGGTCGACAATTTCTGCAAAGCGCTGAACGAGTCCGGCCTGCCACCGGAGCGCCTGGAACTGGAAATCACCGAATCGGTGCTGCTGCAAAACAATGTCGAGCATGTCGAGGCGCTGCATCAGCTCCGCCTCATGGGCATTTCCATCGTGCTCGACGATTTCGGCACCGGGTATTCGTCGCTGAGCTATCTGCGGATGTTTCCGTTCGACAAGATCAAGATCGATCGCTCGTTCGTGCACGAATTGGCCAAGAATGCCGATTGCGCCGCGATCGTGTCGGCGGTGGCCGGTCTTGGCTCGAGCCTGCGCATCGGCACCGTGGCCGAAGGCATCGAAACCGGCGACCAGCTCCTGCTCGTGCACGCCGCCGGCTGCACGCACGCCCAAGGCTTTTTGTTCGGCCGGCCATGTCCCGCCGCAGAGCTGAACTTCGAGCGCCTCGCCGAGCGCAAGCCGCGGACCAAAGTGGCCTGATCTAGCGGCGCAGCCAGCCTTTACGCTTGGGTTCAGAGGCCGGTGCCGGCGGCGCCGGCGTCGGCCCGCCGAGGCGGGACGTGAGTTTTCCATCAGCAGCCGCAGCTCGAAGTCGCGGAATTGGGCGTAGACGTCGGCGGTCCAGGTATGAACCTCGGTCGGCCCGCCTGGCTGTTTGGCCATGTACGTGTTGAATGAGAAAGTCGGCCGGTCGACCACGCCGCGCACGATCTGCGACAGGCGCGGGATGCGGATCATGCCGCATTCGGGCCGGGTCGGCGGAAAGTCCTCTTTCGAGAACATCAGCGACACCAACTCGTTGTGCACCGGGACGAAGGTCGCCGCCACCGAATGCTGCAGCTCGGCGTAAACCCGCACCGTGGCGACGGCCTGATCGGTGACGAAGAACACGATCGCCTCGGTGCCGCGCCGCCGCGCCTCCTGGGCGAAGCCGATTTCACCCATGACGCGGAAGAACAGCTCGAACGGCGCGTAGCCGAGATCGATGACCTTGGTGCTGGTTGTGTCGGCGATCAGCCGGTCGAACAGCTCCATCTGGCCGCGGATATCGGTGATGTCGACCGGCCACACCAGCCTGGGAAAGCGCCCGGCCAGCATCGGCTCGCGCGGATTGAGATCAAAGCCGACCAGCGGCCGGCCGCTTTGCTGAAAATACTCCATCATCAGCCGCGCCAGCAGCGTCTTGCCCATGCGCGGGCGCGGCGAGGTGATGACATAGAGAGGCGCCGGCTGCTTCATCGCAGCGCGGCGTTACGATCGGCTGACGACCTGGACGCGCGGACCGGCCGGCGCGGCGCCGCCCGCCGCAACGATCTCGTTGAGCTTGATGCGGTCATACTCGGCCCAGACATTGCCGAGCCAATGCCGGACGTAGCCGCGCAGCACGAACGAGTAATTGGCCGCGTCGCCTTTCAGGCCCTTGTTGGCGACAAAGGTGAGGAACGGCACGGAAGCGAGCTCGACCTGCTCATAGGCCATCTCGTTGAGCTTCGGGATGGTGATCTCGATCGCGTCCTTGAACTTGCGGAAGTACGAGGCGTGGGTGGCCTGATCCCACTCGAAGAAGCTCGTGTTGTTGATGAAGTTTTTGACCAGGAAGTATTTGGCGTCGGTCGTGAAGGTCGACGTGTCCTCGATCTCGTTCAATGAAGCGATCGACGGGCCGAGGATGTGGAACACGACGAAGGTGAGCTGTCCCTTCTTCGCGGCGTCGAGAAAGCCGATGTCGCGCAGCGAGCGGAGCGTCGGCGACAGCAGGCCGGCGCGCACGTCGATGACGGTCACGCTGGCGTCGGTGCTCGAGAGCGTGTCGAAAATCCGCATCTGGTCGGGCACCGACGTGACGTCGACGACGTCGCTGACGTCGGGATGGAACCGCTTCAGGGTGCCTTTGGGCGATTCGGTATCGAACGCCCGCGTCGCGACATGATGCGCGGTGAAATAATCGAGTAGCGTGCGCGACACCGTGGTCTTGCCGACCCCGCCCTTGTCCGCACCGACGACCACCACTGTTGGCTTAGCCATGGCCGATTCCTCAATGACCCGACGGCGCCGTAAGCCGCGCTGAGTCCCGCATGTTGATTCCACAGGATTTTTGCGGCTGGGTCGAGCGCGTCACGCCGTTTTTCCCCTGCAGTCGTTCTACACACACCGCGTCCAGTTTGGAAGCATTAACGTAAGTTACCGGCGCTCGAACACGGCCTGCGGCCCGGATTGCAATCCGATATGGTTAATTGTGACGGCTTTACGGTTGTTCGCCTGGAACCCTGGACGCTAGTTGCGGGTGTGAGGTCCCCACGGGCCGGAAGGTGATTCGGCGGATGGGTCGACTTGCGCCGGCGCGGATTCGGGCGCCGGACTGCCCCAAGGTCCCCCATCTGATTCGCCGGCAGGCCGGCTTGGTTGGCCAATTTCCGGCGGTGAATTCCATGGTCCTTGCGGCGCGGGCTTATTGGCCGCCTCCGCTGCGGCGTCGTCAGGCTGTGGCAAAGCGATCGGGCCGGGATCGTGGCCGCCGGCGAACTTGACCAACGCCGCCACCCGGCTTTCGACCGAAGGATGGGTATCGAACAGCTCGCCGAAGCCTTCGCGCGGGTTATCGATGCACATTTCCATGACCGCCGAGGTCGCGCCGGGCAATTCGCCGCGGCCCTCGATCCTGCGCAGCGCCGAAATCATGGCGTCGGGATTCTTGGTGAGCTCGACCGAGCCGGCATCGGCGAGGAATTCGCGCGAACGCGACAGAGCCAGCCGGATCATGAAGGACAGAACATAGGCCAGAATCAGAAGTGCAATCGCAACCAGAATGGCGATGGCGGCGGCCCCGCCGCCGCGGCGGTCGTCGGAGCGGGAGCCGCGAAAGCTGAAGCCATTATAGAACCAGAGCCGGAAAACCAGCTCGGCGACGAACGACACCGCGCCGGCGATGATGACGGCGACCACCATCATGCGGACGTCGCCATTGCGGATGTGGGTCAGCTCATGGCCAAGCACCAACTCGACTTCGGCGTCGTTGAGGCGGCCGAGCAGGCCCGACGTGACGGTGATGGAATACTGCCTTTGGTTCATGCCGGTGGCGAAGGCGTTGAGCGCGTCGGACTCCATCACCTTGAGCTTGGGCATGGTGATGCCGCGGGAGATGCAGAGGTTTTCCAGAAGATTATAAAGCCGCGGCTGTTCGGCGCGCGTGACCTCGCGCGCGCCCGTCACCACGTCGATCATGCTCTGATGGAAGAAATAGGCGATGACGACCCACAAAGCCGTGCCGAGCGTGGCTAGCGGCGCGGCGCTGATGAGATCGCGCCAAGCACGCTGCATCAGTGTATTGAGATCAGCGTCGATCGACAGCGCCTCGGCGGCCAGCGCGCCGGCATAGACCAGCACGTAGACCAGCAGAAACAAGCCGATGAGCAGCGCAATCGACCGGCGCCGGTTCGACTGGACGTGGCTATAGAGGCCGTACGCAGCCATCGAGGTCTCCGCTCATTCCCGCGAAAGCGGGAATCCAGAGAAAAGCGTGGCTGTTGCTGGTAATCCGCTGGGTCCCCGCCTTCGCGGGGACGAGCGGATCACGGCTCCCAGCTTTTGGCGCATGGCTCCGCTCTAGAACTTCACCTGCGGCGCCTCGCCGACGGTCTTGCGTTCTTCGCCGAGGTCGAAGAATTCCTTCGGCGCAAAGCCCAAGGACGCGGCGAACAAGGCGGCCGGGAAGCGCTGGATGCCGGTATTGTATTCCTGCACCGCATTGTTGAAGAAGCGCCGGGCGGCGGCGATCTTGTTTTCGATATCGGTCAATTCCGTCTGCAATTGCTGGAAATTGGCGTTGGCCTTGAGGTCGGGATAGGCCTCCGACAGCGCGAACAGCTGGCGCAGTGCGCCGGACAGCGCGTTCTCCGCGGTCGCCTGCTGCGGCGTGCCTTGCGCCGCCACCGCCGCGTTGCGCGCCTTCACCACCTCCTCGAGCGTGCCGCGCTCATGCGCCGCGTAACCCTTCACGGTTTCGACCAGATTGGGAATGAGGTCATGGCGCTGGCGCAGTTGCACGTCGATGTCGGCGAAGGCCTGATTGACCCGTTGCCGCATGGAGACGAGGCCGTTGTAGATGGCGATGACCCACAAAACCAAAACAACGATGACGGCAAGAATGATCAGTGTCGTTGTGCCCATCGGCGGCCTCCTCCGGCTTGCCTGATGTATGGATTGCAGACGTCGCAAGCGCTTCGGCACGTAGATAAGCCAATTCATTGGCGCCGTTAAGGTTAGCCGGCGATGAATATCGCCGGCCTTCCGCTTGTCGGTTAGGAAGACGGACAAGCAAAGGTGCCGATCATGTCGAACCAGCAGGCAGGCTTTCCGCCCGAAGACGCGGCGGGCCCGGTCATCGATCAAGCGCACAAAATCGATCAAGCGCACAAGATGGACGCTCGCCGCGAGGTCGCTCCGGCGGATGTCGACGATTCCGGCTTGCTGGCAGCCGCCGATCGCGAGCATCTCGAGCGTGAGATCGCCGCCATCGAGCGCGCCGCGGAAGCGTTGCGCCGCGCCGATCCGGAGCTCGAGTCCTGGAGCGATCTGCCGCCGGCGACCGTGCACAAGCCACGCCCGATCTGGCTCTTGATCGGCGTGCTGTGGCTCTCCACCGCGCTCGTCACCATCGGCGCGGTGTTCGCCATCTCGGCGCTGGTCGGCAGGGAGAGGGGGGGGGGGGGGGGGGGGGGGGGGGGGGGGGGGGGGGGGGGGGGGGGGGGGGGGGGGGGGGGGGGGGGGGGGGGGGGAGGGGAGGGGCGGGGAGGGGGGGGGGGGGGGGCGGGGGCAGGTGAGCGGCCGGGGGCGCGTCACGACGGGCGGGGCGGCGCGCGCGACGGGGCGGGCGACGCCGCCGGCGGCGGGCAACGCGCGGGGGCGGCGCGCCGGCGAGGCCGGGTCGCCGGCCCGCGGGAGGGGGCGGCGCGGAGACGGCCGCCCCGGCGGCACGAGGCGCGGGCCGGCGGGGACCCGCGCCGCGGGCCGCCCGCCGCCGCCGCGCCCGGGCCGGCGCGCGCCCGGCGGGCGCGGCGGGGGGGGGGGGGGGGTAGCAAAAAAGTTGCTCGTCCCCGCGAAAAGCGGGGACCCAGCGTCCCCTCACTGGATTCCCGCTTCCGCGGGAATGAGCGGATTAAATCTCGCTAGTGCGCATTCCGATAGGCGGAGCGCGACAGCACCGTGCGCGCCATGATTTTTAGGTCGAGCCAGAGCGACCAATTGTCGATGTAGAACAGGTCGTATTCGACGCGCTTGCGCATCTTGTCTTCGGTGTCGGTCTCGCCGCGATAGCCGTGGATCTGCGCCCAGCCGGTAATGCCTGGCTTGACATTGTGCCGGCGCGCGTAGCGCGAAATGCGCTGCTCGTATTCGCGATCGTGCGACAACGCATGCGGCCGCGGCCCGACTAGCGACATGTCGCCGGTGAGCACATTGAAGAGCTGCGGAATCTCGTCGATGTTCCAGCGCCGCAGCCAGCGACCGATCCTGGTCAGCCGCGGATCGTCGACGCGCGCTTGCTGGATCACCGCGCCGTCGTCGAGCGTGCGCATGGTGCGGAATTTGATGATGCGAAACGGTTGCTGGTTGAAGCCGAAACGCCGTTGCACGAAGAAAATCGGCCCCGGGCTGTCGAGCTTGATCAGCACGGCGACCAGCACCAGGAGCGGCGTTGCCAGAAGCAGCGCGCCGGCGGCGAACACCAGATCGAATAATGCGTTTCTGGATGATTTCGCGGCGCGTCAGCGGCCGCCGTGTCAGCTGCAAGCTCGCGACCGGACCAAGCGTCGACAGCGTCGCCTCTTCGAATTTGTGCAGCACCCGCTCGGGACCGAGATGAATCTCGACTGGCAGCGCGAGGAAGGTCTCGGCGCAACGATCGATCGTCTCGGTGGCCGACCATGGCAGCAGCACGAAGATGGCGTCGGGCTCGAGCTTGCGGACGCTGGCGACCGCCTCGGCAAGGTCGCGATCGAGAATGGCGCGTCGCTCCGCGATCGGGGCGGTCGCAACGACCGGCGTCAGAAAGCGGCAGCCGACGATGTTGATGCCGAGCGTCCACGGTTCGTATTTGCTGACAAAGGCGCCGACATTGGCGCCGGTGCCGATCAGAAAGATGCGCAGTGCCGACAATAATCCCGCTGCGCGGGCGAGTGCGGTGACGCGGACGATCACGTAGCGCTCGACGATCAGCGCGATTAGCGTCGTGACGTAGAACAAGAGGATCCAGCCGCGTGAATAGTCGACGCTGATCTGCGCCAGAAAGCCGAGCATCAGCAGGCAAACGAGCGTCACGTTCCACAATTGGATCGTGCGCCGGCCATGCGGCTTGAAGCTGAAGAAATTCGGCAGCCGGTACTCGCGGCGGAACAGGTTGGAGATGGCGAAAATGCTGGCCGCCAGGAGACCGACCTGGACATAGGAGGAAACATTGCCGGCATCGCCGTAGGCGACGAGGTGATAGGCGATGCCGGTGAGCGTCGACATCGCCACGATCAGCGCTACGTCGGTCAGAAAGATCGCGCCGGAAAATGTGCCGCGCGACAGCACGGCCCAGCCGCGCAGGACCCGGTTGGTCTGCGGCCGCGACGCCAGCGTGTAGTTTTGATGGGTATTCATCAACGCGCGTATCCGTCTCTCCTGCCCCGAATTGGGACAAGACGAGGGTGCCTGGCGTTGCGGTCGCCAAAAGCATGCCAGGGACGCCGCACGTTGTTTCGCCGGCAATAAACGCCGCGAAAGACCGTGTTAAGATTAATGCGCCGGCGCCGATCGACGGCGGCCGAGGGGAGGAATCATGCAGGGCAAGATCGCGCTCGAAGAACATTTCGCCATTCCGGAAACGCTTGCCGATTCCCGCGGCTATTTTCCCGACCGCGTCTGGCAGGAAGTGAAAAGCCGCGTGCTCGATCTGCATGAGCGGCGGCTCAAGCTCATGGACGAGCACGGCATCGAGACGATGCTGTTGTCGCTGAACGCGCCGGCGGTGCAGGCCATTCCCGATACGGCGCAGGCGAACGACATTGCCCGGCGCGCCAACGATTATCTCGCCGAGCAGGTGGCCAAGCGGCCCGATCGCTTTCAGGGGCTCGCGGCGCTGGCCATGCAGGATCCGGAGATCGCCGCGCGCGAGCTCGAGCGCTGCGTGAAAGAGCTCGGCTTCCGCGGCGCGCTGGTGAACGGCTTCTCGCAAGTCGGCAACGCCGACACCGCCGTCTATTACGACCTGCCGCAATATCGGCCGTTCTGGGCAATCGCGGAACGGCTCGACGCGCCGTTCTATCTGCATCCGCGCAATCCGCTGCCGCGCGATGCAAAAATCTATGAAGGCCATTCCTGGCTGCTCGGCCCGATCTGGGCGTTCGGCCAGGAGACCGCGGTGCACGCGCTGCGGCTGATGGGCTCAGGATTATTCGACGCGCATCCGCGCCTGCAAATCATTCTCGGTCATATGGGCGAGAATCTGCCGTTTGCGCTCTGGCGCGTCGACAACGCCAATGCCTGGATCACCGAACGCAACACTTATCCGGCGAAGAAGCCGATCCGCCACTATTTCCGCGAAAATTTCTATATCACCACGTCGGGCAATTTCCACACGCCGGCTTTGCTCAACGCCATGCTGGAAGTCGGCGCCGAACGGATCATGTTCTCGACCGACTGGCCGTTCGAGAATATCGATCACGCCGCCGACTGGTTCGATGCCTGCCCGATCAGCGAGAACGACCGGATGAAGATCGGCCGCACCAACGCGCGGCGGCTGTTCAAGCTCGGCAACGAATGAGCGGGCGCGCGCCGGGCTCTCGTGTGTGTAAGATGATAATGTGGGTGTTTAGATGAGGGTAGGGCAGCTTTGAAAAGAGAGAGCAAGATCTAAGGAGAGTTTAAGGTAGGGAGGAAGATGATGATAGGCTAAGAGCTTTTAGACAATAGATAGCAATTGGTCAGAGATAGAGTGCGATGGCGGCTCAGACGCTGAGGACTAGAAAAGGTCAAGGAGAGGTAGAGCAGCAGTACAAAGTAGAAGGGGTAGGAGTAGATGAGAAGATGCAAGATAGAGATGGAATGAGAGAACATAGATAAAGTCTAGGAGAGATAGAATGAGATGACAGCAGAGAGAAGATATTATGGTAGATGAAAGACAGATAGAGCTGACATAGAGCATAGATTGGATAGGAGTAGAAGAGCTTTAGAATGATAGAGTGCATTACTAGAAGGAGTAGAGAGATGATGATGTGTAGTTAGACTGAGATAACACATAGAGGAGAGGGTAGTAGATGAAGGACAGATAGAGCTGCAAGTAGGAGTTGAAGGGATAGTGGAGACAAGCTTTTAAAGAGCTAACAAGGCTTTCTGGAAGGCGTAGAGCGCATCTGTGGTCAGCTGAGCGCTAACAGGGAGAGGAAGACTAACTGATAGATAGAAGAGATGAAGAGCTGACAGGTGGAGAAGACTAGGACTAGAGAAGAGAGCTACAGAGAGATGGCTAATAACTAGAGGAAGTATAACAGTGACTACGCAGGCTTATATTGCATCAACAGCATCTGGCTAAGGCTTTAGTAGCTCACGACGACATCGTAAGACACTAGGCATAGGTAGGATAGATGTAGGAGAGCTTTTGGTAGATGGAAGAGGCTTTCTGATAGGAGAAGAGAGATGAGAAGGCATAGATGAGAGAGAAGAGGACTAGATGATATGCTAGAGTACGTCGGAGAGCTAGACTAGAGAGAAGGTGTAGATTAGGTAGATATAGACAAGCTACTGGAGAATGGAGAGACTTTTATGGAAATAGAAGAGAGCTAAGGCGATTTTGATATGAGACAGCAGCACAATGAAGACGGACAGGTAGTTAAAAGACAGATCGCTCTGACATCGGAAATAGGCTGGATAGATGGCTACAAGTTTCTACAAGATCGACAGGCTTTTATGGTAAGCATCAAGCGACTCTGCGCTACTGGACTGCGACAGCAACGTGCCGGCTATCCTATGGCAAGAGACTGCGACGACGCGCTGCGAGTCGGTATTGCTAGGATCGCTATCGGCGAGCTACTGGGCGATGGCCAGCTCCATCTGGAAGGCGACGAGCGCTTCGCTGGTTTTGCCGAGTAGCGCAACACCGAGCCGATCTAGTCGTAACTGATGGAAACAACGCGCTGTCGCCGGTGTTGCTCGGATCGATCTCGGCGGTTCGACGGATGGCTAGGCTCTGTCGGTAGTTCCAGCGCTTCCATTCTCCTATTCTGCTCGACGAGCACTTGCTGATCAGGTGTAGCAGAGCGATATGGCGCGCTGCTATCCGCTTGGCTGGTGGCGTCGGCAGTTTTTTCGCGATCGCTAAACTTGTCTGATAGGCGTCGAGCGCTCGGCGCTCTTGCCTGCGTCGTCAACACGTCGCGATGTCGCGGTAGGCGGAGGCCAGGTTGCTTTGTGACAGTGCGTCGCTGGTGTCGGTGAGCTTCTGCGCGACTGCAGCGCTTGCGATAAATCTCGAGTGCTGCGCGCTCTTGCCTGCGCGCCTGCACGTGCCGATGGCGGCGTAGCGGAAGATCACTAACTTTGCCATCGGGCATTCGTCGGATCGGCGTCGGCGAGCTTCTGCGCGATGGCAGGCGCGTTGATCGGCGTCGAGCGCTGGCGCGCTCTTGCCTGACTTATCAGCCGCGCTGATATTCTGGTAACTCTCGGCCAGCGCGATTTGATATTCGGCTTGTTCTGATCGGCGTCGAAAAGCGTTGGCGGATGGCGTGCGTTCTGAAACGCATCGAGCGCTTGTGCTCTTGCCTGCAGTAAAAAGACATTGCGACGTCGTCGTAGCTTCCGGCGATATTGCTTTGCAGGATGGCGTTGGCTTGATCGCGGCGGCGATCCGTCGCGGCGAATGCCTTCTGGTAGGCGTCAGCGCTCGCGGTCTTGCCTGCGCCAACAAATCCGGCGATTGCGGCATAGATATTGCCAGGTCGTGCTGCCAGCGACTTGCCTTTGTTGCCGGCGAGCGGTCGGCGATGGCAGGCTCTTTTGGTAGAACGAGCGCCGCCTGCCGTGGCCTGCGTTGCCAGGGCGGTGGCGATGTGGGCGTAGCTAACGTGAGTTCGCGCTGCCACCTGGCATCGCCTGGATCGTTGTCGACGAGTGTCTCCGTGGAGGCGACGTCTTTCTGATAGGCTTCGAGCGCGGCCGTCTGTTGCCTGCGCGACCAGCGCCTCGCCGATCTTTTCGTAGCTGATGGCGACGTCGCGTTGCCATCGGCTTGTTCGGATCGCTGTGGCCAATGCCTGGATGATGCCGAGGCTCTTCTGGTAGGCATCGAAGGCTTCGGCGCTCTTGCCTTGGGTCAACTGCAATTAGCCAATCCTGCTGTGGCTGGCGAAGATGTTGCGTCGGCGCTTCGCATTGTCCTGGCCGGCGGCGAGCTGGTTGGCGATCGCGAGATCCTTCTGGAAGGCGGCCAGCGCGTCGGCGCTTTTGCCCTGCGCCATGAATACGTCGCCCAGGTTCTGGTAGGCCACGAACAGATCGCTCTGCCAGTCGGTGTTGCCGGGATCTGACGCAAGCAAATCGGCGTTGATCTGCCGGAGCCTGGGTGGCGGACGGCAAGCGCACCCGCCGTATCGCCGATCGCCAGCAGCGAATCCGCAGTCTCGATCAGCGCGCCGGCCTCGCTGCGCCTGAGCTCGGGCGTAATCTGGCCGGATTGGACGAGCTGCTCCTGCAAGCCACGCGCCCGGTCGAGGATGTCTTTGACGAGGGCGCTTGGGATGCCCACCGTGTTGCGAAACCTCTGCGCCAAATCGAACACGAGACTGTTGGCGGTTTTGGTGGCGGCGGCGAGCGTGTCTTCGGCGCGCTTACGCTGCTGGTCCGCAATCTGCCGCTCTTGCACCGCTATGCCCCTCTGCCAATAGGCCAAACCGGCGAGCACAAGGGCGAGGACGAGGCCCGCCGCCAAGCTGCCGGTTAGAATATTCCTGACGGCGCGAGGCGCCGCGGCGGCCTTCCGCAACAAAAGCCTGCGTCTCTTCCGTCGGCAACGGTGCATTCGGCGGGCGCGATGCAATCCATCGCTCGGCGTCTTCCAGTGCCGGCGAGCGCAGCAGCAAACCGCTTGGCCGGCCCGCCGCGGTCCATTGCCGGGCCGCTTCGCCGTATTCGGTATGTTTTCTGATCCATCCGATATCGGTTTGTAGCGCCTCAACGAGCCGCGCGAGAGCTTGCTTCGAATTTTTCGGGATCGTCGAAAAAGATGAAGTTCAGCCGCCGTAACGCTTCGGGTATCGCGTTGTCGTTGGCGCGGCGAGCGACAATCGGAGCAAAGCGCTTGTTCAAAGCCAGGGCATGAGCCACTTCTTTGCCGCAGACCTCGGACGCGATCGCATCCGGAGAGAGCACGAACGCAATGGTGTCGGCGCGGCCGATCAGTGACTGAATGCGCTTCCACCAATCCTCGAAGGCGTAGATCTCGGCCCGGTCGATCAACGGCTCGAAGCCATGCTCCTTAAGCGCCGGCTCCAGCCGATCAACAAACGCCATGTCGCGGCGCGAATAGGACACGAAGATCTTGGACGCTGACGTCGCGCGCCGCCCAGGCTTGGTTGTCGCGGCGCTGGCAAACGACCGGGCGGTCATTTGCGCTCTGGACGAGCGACGAACGACAGCCACGCGCTGTCGCGTTCATGACCATTTCGTTCATCCTACGCCGGAGCCTCCGCGCTCGGGCGGGTTGTCAGTTCGCGCCCGCTCAGAGCGGCGGCAAGGTTGTTCGCAGCGGCGTCAATGGTGACTTCGGCGTTCGCCCGCCTGATGACGGCATCGAGCGGCAGCCGTTCGTCATCAAACTATCCGCCTATATTTCCGCGTATATTTCTACGTCACCACGCCGGGCAATTTCCATACCCCGTCTTTGCTCAACGCCATGCTGTAAGTCGTCGCCGAACGGATCATTTTCTCGACCGACTGGCCGTTCGAGAACATCGATCACGCCGCCGACTGGTTCGATGCCTGCCCGATCAGCGAGCACGACCGGATGAAGATCGGCCGCACCAACGCGCGGCGATTGTTCAAATTGGGGAACGATTGAGCGATCGTGCCAGAATATTTGTCGTGCCTCTCGGCATCGGGACGCGGTTCCTCTGGCGTGGAACTTTTATTTTCCACAGAGTTCCACCATCTGAAAAATTGCAGCGTTGCTGTCGTGATCAGTGATTGTAGAATTCGTTAACTCGAATCAGCTTCGACTGGCGCATATTCATTCCAGGCACATTGTTTTCCTGTCTCGTTGGTATTAGGGCGCATTGGCTTCGAGACAATCTGAGCACCGATCGGTTGCGAACAGACCATTCTGTTCCGGATGGGGGAACAGGTGCTGGGGATCGCGCTGCCGACATATCGTGCATCGCCCGCTTCGCGGACGATGGCAGGGCTTGTTCTGCTGAGTGCCTGTGCCGTCCTTGACGGTGTGGCCGCGCAGACGTGTACGGTGTCGGGCAGTTCCGTCACGCTGACCAGCGGTTCTTGTTCAATCGCTCCCAATACGGCGCTTAATGGGAGTCCGCGGTACAGGCGACCACCAACGCCCAAATCACCACCAACAACGTCACCATCAATCCCTTCAATGGCGGCAGCGTCGGTGGCTTGGCGCAGACCAGCGGTACGATCATCTTCAGCCCCGGATCAAGCATCAACGGCAACTGGAGCACCGCCGCTTCGGCGCAAACCGGCGGCCAGATCATTTTTGAGAGCGGAACGGCCATCAATCCGGCATTCGGCGGCGGCGGCACCGCACTGCTTGCCAGCGGCGTGAACGGCGCCAACGGACAGGCCAGCCAGATCATCGCGACCGGCCTTGCCGTCAATCTCAACGGCGGCGGCGGCAACGTTGCTGTCAAGGCAAGTGCCGGCGGCGCGATCGTTCTCAACGACGGCAGCACCGTCACCTTCGCCCCCGGCGGCGGCGGCAATACCGGCCTGTTGGCAACCGGCGCCGGCAGCCAGATCGTGACGAACGGCGCAATTTTGACGATGCCGGGCGGCGGTGGCGGTGACACCGGCGTGCGGGCGGACACCGGCGCCACCGTGACGCTCAACCAAGGTTCCGTGACTGTTCAGAGCAACGGAGGCGGAGAGACCGGGCTCTCAGCAAGCGGCGCTGGCAGCAGCATCAACGCGACCGACATGACCGTGAGCGTTTCGAACAGCGGCGGCGGTCGCGGCGGCTTCCTGCAGAATGGCGCATCGATCACGTTCAGCGGCGGAAGTCTCACCACGTCGGGTCCGGGGACTTACGGCTTTCTTTTTCAAGCGCCGAGCGGCGTCTTGAACACCTTGACCGTCACCGGCGCGCAAATCAACTCGGCGGCCGACGCCTTCGCGGTGCAGGGGGGCCTGGCCAACATCAGCGTCACCGATTTAACGGTAATCGGCAATAACGGGATTTTGCTCAGCGCTTCGCAAAATGCCGGCGCTCCCGCGTCGTGGCGATGATCGCGAATTCTTCGAGCTCACCGGCGCAATCGTTACCGACAGTGTCAGCAGCAGCACCGTCACGCTGGGCAGCGGCACCACCTGGACGATGACTGGAAACTCGAACGTCACCAATCTTACCAATAACGACAGCAGCATCATCTTCACCGCGCCCACCGGCGATCCTACCCAGCTCGGCAGCTACAAGACGCTGACCGCGACGAACTATACCGGCACGGGCGGCGAGATCTTGCTGAACACCTATCTCGGCGGCGACGGCTCGCCGTCCGATCGGCTGATCATCAATGGCGGTACGGCGACCGGCGCGACCGGCCTTATGTTCCACAACACGACCGGCCCGGGGGCGCAGACTATCGGCCAACGGCATTCTCGTCGTGAACGCGATCAATGGCGGGACCACGGCGCCCGGGAGCGTTCGTTCTCAATGGCGAAGCACGCGCCGGCGAGTTCGACTACGACCTATTCCGCGGCGGCCTCGGCGGCACGTAGCCCCAATGACTGGTTCCTGCGCTCGACATTCATCGTTCCGCCCGAGCCGATTCGCCCGAACCAATTCCACCCGAGCCGGGACCTTTGCCACCTGACCCGCCGCCAGAACCGCTGCCGCCCGGTGTCTACCCGATCATCGGGCCGGAGCTTGCCACCTATGGCGTCGTGCAGCCGATCGCCCGGCAGCTTGGCCTCAACGACGCTGGGCACGCTGCACGAGCGCATCGGCGATACACTGACACTGGACAATGCCGGCGGCTCCAGCACGGGTATGGGGCCGCGCCGACTGGGCGCGCTTCTTCGGCCAACAGATCGATAACCGCTATCAGGCTTTCGCCGATCCGCGCGCCAGACGGCTGGCTGGGCGGTTTCCAGGGCGGGCTTGATCTGTGGCGCGGCAGCTTCCTTCCCGGCCATCGCGATGCCGCCGGGGTCTATCTGGCTTATGGCCATGCCGACATCGAGGTGAATGGGCTCGTCACCAACTCTGCCGGCAACGGCCTACGTACTCACGCACACCGGCACGGTAAATCTCGATGCCTATTCGGCGGCGGCTTACTGGACGCATTACGGCCCGAGCGGCTGGTACGTCGACGCCGTTCTGCAGGGCACGCGCTACGGCGGCAACGCATCGACGCAGTTCGCGCAGCTGCCGACCAACGGCTTTGGCTTCATCTCCTCGCTGGAAGCAGGCTATCCGGTGCCGCTGCCGTTGGGCCCACGCTTCGTGCTGGAGCCGCAGGCGCAGATCATCTGGCAGCAAGTCACCCTCAACCAGGCCAATGACGGGCAGGGCCCGGTCGCGCTCGGCTCGACCTCGGGCCCGACCGGGCGGCTCGGCGTGCGCGGCCAATGGACCATCGTCGGCGAGAACGGTCAGGTGTGGCAGCCTTATGCGCGCGCCAATCTCTGGCGCGATTGGGGTGCCGAGGTGACGACGATGTTTGGCATCGACTTGGTGCCGCTGGTGGAGGAGGCAACGCGGCTGGAGTTGGCCGGCGGCGCTGACCACAAAGCTCAGCGATCGTCTGAGCCTCTATGCTCAGGCCGGCTACCAATTCGCCGTCGCCCAGACAAACGACACCGACGCGTAACGGCGTCAAAGGTGACGTCGGTCTTCGCTACGCCTGGTAAGGCCGTCGCGCCGGCGCGTCTCTTGGAGTGTAGTCAGCTTTCGCAAACTTGCATCCGCCGAGCACCCAAAGCTTCGACACGCGATTTTGACTGACTGTGGCCGACTGAGCTAAGCGCGACTGCCGATCATTTGTGTCAAGCTATCGTTCGGCGTTCTGTCACGTGGATGGCTTTCGACCATGCTTAGATTTCCGCCACCGGTTTGGACGCTGATCTACATTGTCGTCAGCACGGCGATCAGTTGGTTATTGGCCTGGCCCAAGATCCCCGGCTTGCCGTTCGCACCGCTCGGGATCGCCCTGGTCGCGGTCGCGCCGGTGCTTCCGCTATGGGCCTTTATGCTGTTCCGCCGCGAAGGCACCGAGATCGATCCAACCTCATCGACCAATCGCAAGCTGGTCATCACCGGTCCGTACCGTCTGACCCGCAATCCCATGTATCTCGGTCTCGTCATGCTCGCGCTCGGCATCGCCATCTGGGTTGGCGCTTGGCCGATGTTCCTGGCGCCTATTGCCGTCTTCGCCACCACGAACTGGGCGCACATTCCCTTTGAGGAGGCCAAGATGCGCCGCCAGTTCGGCGCGGCGTACGCCGGTTACGTGGCGCAGGTGCGGCGCTGGATATGACCGCAGGGCGATGCTGGAGCTCCAGAAGCTCACGGCTACAGATGGCTACAGATTAAGACATCGCCTTAAGACATCGCCGAAATTGGCGGCGCCGCTTGCCCGGTCGTTTACGCTACTCATTTACCGAGTGTTCGAGTTGTTGCTCTCGGCATCTCACAACTCGCGCTTTGCTCGGGCATACTGGTGCTTGGAGCTAGGCAACATTTGGAATTTTAGAAAAATAACTGGGAGCAATGAAATGAGGAAAGTTCTGGTTGCGCTGGTCGCAGCGGTGACGCTCGGAACGGCGGCCTTGGCGACCGCAAGCTCAGCCGACGCGCGGTGGTTTGGTTATGGCGGCTGGGGCCGTGGCGGCATGGGCTATGGCGGCTGGGGTCGCGGCGGCTGGGGTTATCGCGGTTGGGGTAATCGGGGTTGGGGCGTCGGTGGGTTTGCGGCTGGCGCTCTGGCTGGCGCCGCAATCGCCGGCGGCGGGTACTCGTACGGCGGCTATGGCGGTTACGGCGGTTACTATGCCTACGCGCCTGCTTATTACCCGCTGACCTACTATGTCCCGACTTACTATGTGCCGATCTACAGCGGCTGCGGTGGTTGCGGCGGCTGCTGCTAGAGCGCGAGCATCGCTTATCGCAACAACTTGGTGAGCGACGCGCTAGCTCGCTTCGCGCAACTTGACCGCGCCTTCGAGGTCCACCGAGACGAGCTGCGACACGCCGCGCTCGGCCATGGTGACGCCGTAGAGGCAATTCATGCGCGCCATGGTGATCGGGTTGTGGGTGATGATGACGAAGCGCGTGTCGGTCGAGCGCGTCATCTCGTCGAGCAGGTCGCAGAAGCGCTCGACGTTATAATCGTCGAGCGGCGCATCGACCTCGTCGAGCACGCAGATCGGCGCCGGGTTGGTGAGAAACACGGCGAAGATCAGCGCCAGCGCGGTGAGCGCCTGCTCGCCGCCGGACAGAAGCGACAGCGTCACCGCTTTCTTGCCGGGCGGTTTGGCCATGATCTCGAGCCCCGCCTCCAATGGATCGTCGCTCTCGATCAGCTGCAGCTCGGCGTTGCCGCCGCCGAATAGCTCGGTGAATAGCTTCTGGAAGTTGGTGTTGACGGACTCGAACGACGTCAGCAGGCGCTCGCGCGCCTCGCTGTTGAGGCTGCTGATGCCTTGCCGCAGCCGCCTGATCGCTTCGACCAGATCGTCGCGCTCGGACGTCAGCTTGGCGTGCTGTGCCTCGACCTCGTTGAGCTCCTGCTCGGCCAGCAAATTCACCGAGCCGAGGCGCTCGCGCTCGCGCCTGATCCGGTCGAGCTTGGCCTCGACGTCGGCGACGTCCGGCAACTGCTCGTCGGTCGTGATCTCGGCGATCTCCGCCGCGCCCGCGGCTTCGACGTCGAAGAGATCGCGGATTTCATGTTCGATATCGCTCAGGCGCCGCCTGGCGCCGTCGCGGCGTTCGTCGGCGCGCGCCGCTTCGGTGCGGGCTTCGCCGACCGCTTCAAGCGCGGCCAGCGCCGCCTTGTCGGCCGCGGCGAGCCTGGTTTCCGCTTCCGCCAGACGATCGGCTGCGGCGCGGCGCGCCGCGGTCGCCGTTTCGATCTCGCCGATCAGCGCCGCGCGCTGACTGGCGAACTTCTCCGGCGCATGTTCGAGCTCGGTCCGCTCGGTCTTTGCTTCCGTCGGTGCGCTCGGCGATGGTGACGATCTGCGCCGCGGCGTTATTGTTGCGCCCTTCCCACTGCGCGCGCTCGGCGGCGATCGCTTGCAGGCGGCGATTGGCAAGCTCGGTATTGCGGGCAATCGTCTGAGCTTCGACCCGCACCTCGGCAAGCGCGGCACGGTCCGTGGCGAGGTCGTCATTGACTTTGGCGAGCCTGGTTTCGAGTTCGGCTGCGACCGGCAGCGCGTTTAGTGATGCCGTCGTCTCTTCACGCCCAGCGATCGCTTCGTCGCGGCCGGCGCTGGTCCGCTGCTTCGCCTCCCTGAGCGCCGAAATGCGCGCCGCATTGCGCGCGATCTCGCGCTCGGCGGCGGCGTGGTGCTCGCGCGTGGCATCGGTCGCTTGTTGCGCCTCGCGCCCGCGGGCGCGGGCCTTGATTTCCGCGGCCGCTGCGGCGGCACGCGCCGCCTCGGCGGCTTCAAGCGCGCGAAGCTTGGCTTCCATCTCGCCGCGAGCGGCGGCAAGTTCGCCTTCGATCGCGGCCAACCGGCCGCGTTCGGCGAGACGCCGCGCCGCGCCAGTCGGCGCATGCGCGCCCGCCGCGAAGCCGTCCCAGCGCCAGAAATCGCCTTCGCGCGAGACTAGCCGCTGACCGGGCTTGAGTGCTGCGGCCAAGCGCGGACCCTCGGCGCGATCGACGACGCCGACTTGCGCCAGCCGACGCGCCAATTCCGATGGAGCCTGTACAAATTCAGCCAACGCCTTGACGCCGTCAGGCAGCGGCGGATCGAATGGATCAAGCGCGGCGCCCGCCCAGCGCATCGGCGCCGATGGGTCGACCGGAGCGTCGAGATCGTCGCCAAGCGCGGCGCCGAGCGCTTTTTCATAACCTTCGGCGACGGTGAGTGCGTCCATCACCGGCGGCCACAGATTCTTGTTCTCGACGGCGAGCAGCTTGCCGATGGTCTTGGCTTCCGTCTCCAGCCGCTGCACCCGCCGCTCGGCGGCGGCGAGCGGCGCGCGCGCGGTATCGATGTCGTCGCGCGCCCGCGCATGCGCGGTCTCCGCCGCCCGGGCCGCGTTCTCGGCTTCAGCCAGCGCGGTCTGCGCATCGGCGAGCGCGGCGCCGAGCGCGGCAAGATCGGGCTCGCCGCTGCCGGTCGCTTGCAGGCCGGCGTCGATATTGGCGAGCTCGGCCTCGAGCCGCGCGGCGCGCTGCTCATGATCGAGCAAAGCGGCCTGCAGCTGGTTGCGGCGCGCGGTGAGATCGGCAAGCGCGCCAGTCAATTCGGCAAACGACTTTTCCGAGGCCGCCAAAGCGGCGTCCGCGCCGGCGACTCGGTCGTTGACGCCGCTTAGTTGCGCGGCGCTGGCGTGCGCCTCGGCCTTGAGCGTCTGCTCCTCGGCATCGAGCCGCTCGATGGCGGCCGCCGCATCAGCGGCGAGCGTCTGCTCGCGTTGCAGGTCAGCCGCAAACTGTTGGAGCCGTCGGTCGAGTTCGCTGATGCGCTCTTTGGCGCGCGCCTCTTCGCGCTCCAGCGCATCGCGGGCGATCAGGAGACGCTGCAACGCCGCCGCGGCCTTGGCTTCGGCCTCGCGCAGCGCCGGAAGGCCGGCCGCGACCTCGGCCTGGCGGATCGTGGCGATGGTCTGCTCGCTGGTGCGCGCAGCGACGACGCGCACCGCCTCGTCCTTGGTGCGCTCGGCGTCGGCGAGTTCGGCTTTCGCCGCGATCCAGCGCAAATGGAACAACAAGGCTTCGGTGCGCCGCACCTGACCGGAAATGTTGCGGTAGCGCACCGCTTGCCGCGCCTGGGTCTTGAGCGAGGCGACTTGCGCCGCCAACTGCCCGATGACGTCTTCGACCCGGGTGAGATTGTGCTCGGCGGCTTTCAGCCGCAGCTCCGCCTCGTGCCGGCGCACGTGCAGGCCGGAAATGCCGGCGGCTTCTTCCAGCAGGCGGCGGCGCTGGTCGGGCCGCGCCTGGATGATTTCGCCGATGCGGCCTTGATGCACCAGCGCCGGCGAGCGCGACCCGGTCGAGGCGTCGGCGAACAGCACGGTGACGTCGCGGGCGCGCACCTCGCGGCCATTGACCCGGAAGATCGAGCCGTGCTCGCGCATGATGCGGCGCGACACTTCGAGCGTGTCGTGTTCGTTGAACGCCGCCGGCGCCTTGCGGTCGGCATTGTCGACCACGACGCTGACTTCGGCGTGATTGCGCGCCGGCCGGTCGCTGTTGCCGGAGAAGATCACGTCGTCCATCTCCGCGGCGCGCATGGCCTTGTACGAGGCCTCGCCCATGACCCAGCGCACGGCTTCGACCAGGTTGGACTTGCCGCAGCCGTTCGGCCCGACCACCCCTGTCAGCCCCGGTTCGATCTCGAAGTCGGTCGGTTCGACAAACGATTTGAAGCCGATGAGACGCAGCCGCGTGAGCTTCATTCGCGAGTTATTTCCATCTTGCCCGCTGCGGCCGCGAGGAAAATCTCAAACATGCTCAGGCCCTTTAAGGCCTGAGTCGAAAACTATGCCGCATCGGCGCGGAGAATAAATCGTCAGGCCCGCAAGCGCAACAGCGCTGCCGCTTTATCCAGATTTTCCCTTCGCCCGCCCGCGCCCGAAGTTCCCCGATTGGCGCCAGGCACGCCTGGCCGGAGCCAAAATACCCTTATCCTTCCTTGAGATAGGGGTCGATCTCCTTGGCCAGCATATCGATCGACTGGTCGCCCTTGAGCTTCTTGCCATTGACGAAAAAGGTCGGCGTCGAATCAACGCCGAGCTGCTCGGCGGCGCGGTCGCGTACCTCCTGGATGCCGTCGAGCACCTTCTGATTCGCCAGGCATTCGTCGAAGGTTTGCTGGCTGAAGCCGAATTGCTTGGCGATCTCGCGCAGCGGCGGGATCGGCTGGGTCCACCATCCATTCGCGCTGCTTGGCGAACAGCGTCTCGACCACCGGCATGAATTTGTCCTTGCCGGCGCAGCGCGCCAACATGAAGCCGGCGGCGGCGAGTGCGTCGAGTGGAAACTCGCGGAAAATGAAACGCACTTTGCCGGTGTCGATGTAGCGCTTCTGCAGCTCGGGAAAGGTGTGCTCGGAAAAGTGCGCGCAGTGCGGGCAGGTCATCGAGGCGTATTCGATGATGGTCACCGGCGCCTTGTCGCTGCCGAGCACGACGTCGCCATCCGGGCCGGCCTTGGCCAGCACAGCCGGGTCAGTGTCCGCTTTGGCCGGCGTGAGCGGCGCCAGAACGGTGCCAGCGGCGCCGGCGAGCGCAAAAGTCGCGGTAGCCGAAAACAGACGGCGACGGGTGAGCGTCAAGGTCAACTCCTGATCCTGAAATACAATCCTGCGGCAGCCAAATCCTGCGGCACGAATGTGGCACCACCGCGCCCGTCCGCCAAGACCCTGCGACCAAGGCCTTGCGATGGGATTTGCTGTCAGTGACGTTTCACCGCCGCGCCGAGCCGGGCGAGGGCAGCCCGCAAATCCTCGTCGGCGATTTCCGGCATAGTCGCCGCGATCCGCTCTGCCGCCGCGGCATCGGCGGCCGGAGCAGGTGAGCGAGCGGAGCGCCGCAGCGGCGCTTGGCGCAGCGTGATCCGCTCGACCGCGCGCCAGCCGAGGAAGCGATTGACCCGCTCGCAGATCAGATGGGCCAAATGCTGAATCTCGATCGCCGCCGGGCCTTCGACCCGCAGCACCAGCGTGCCCGGCGGCTGCCCCGACCCTGACCCTGCGCCGCTTGCCGGGGAGGGAAGGGAGGGGAAAGCACGCGGCCATTGGATTTTGATCGGCTCACTGTGCGCGGCGATCTCGGCGCCGGCGATTTCGGTCCAGCGCGTCACCAGTTCGGCCGACGCAAAACCCTGCCGCGTAAAGGTGTCGCCGACGACCTTGCCGAGAAGGTCGCGCAGCGGTTTGGCAAAGGTGCGACCGGGCTTGTCCATGTGCAGGCGCTCTGTCATCCAAGCGGTCATGACCCTAGCAGCCAAGTCATCGGAGCAAAAAGTCATCACTTCGCGTGCTGGGGGAGGAAAGGCGAGGACCTGCCGCAACCCGCCGCGCTGCTCGTCTGGTACGATCGCCATCGCCGCACGCTGCCGTGGCGCGCGCCCAAGGGCGAGCGTCCCGATCCCTATCGCGTCTGGCTCTCCGAAATCATGCTGCAACAGACGACGGTGCGAGCCGTCGCGCCCTATTATGCCCGTTTCCTGGCGCGCTGGAGCGATGTGCGCGCGCTCGCGGCAGCGCCGATCGAGGACGTGCTGAAAGCCTGGGCCGGGCTCGGCTATTATGCCCGCGCCCGCAATCTGCATGCCTGCGCCCGCGCCGTGGTCAGCGTCACGGCGGCGCGTTTCCGCGCGACCGAGGCGGAGTTGCGCACGCTGCCGGGCATCGGTGCTTACACCGCCGCCGCCATCGCCGCGATCGCCTTCGACGCGCCGGCGAGCCCGGTGGACGGCAATATCGAGCGCGTGGTCGCGCGGCTCTTCGCCGTCGAACAGCCGCTGCCCGGCGCAAAGCCGGAGCTGCGCCGGCTCGCGGCCGCGATCACGCCGCAGCGTCGCGCCGGCGATTTCGCCCAGGCGATGATGGATCTCGGCGCCACCATCTGCACGCCGAAGAAACCGGCCTGCGCGCTCTGCCCATGGAACGAAAGCTGCGCCGCCTTTGCCCGCGGCGACGCCGAGACGTTTCCGCGGCGGATGCCCAAGCGCGAAGGCGCTCTGCGCCGTGGCGCTGCTTTTGTCGCTCGCCGCGCGGACGGCTATTTGCTGGTGCGGACGCGGCCGGCGAAAGGGCTGCTCGGTGGCATGACCGAAGTGCCGACAACGGAGTGGTCGGCGGATTTCGATGAGGGCGAGCGCGTTAAGAGTGCGCCGCGATTAGTGGCGCGCTCCTCTATCGCATGGCGTCGCCTTCCCGGCGTGGTGCGGCACGTATTCACGCATTTTCCGCTGGAACTTTCGGTCTACATCGCCGAGCTGTCCAGCAGACACGCGCGTGACACGCGCTGGGTGAAGACAGAGCGCGGCGATGGAGTGCTACAAGATTATGCGCAAGGTCGTCGCGCGCGCGAGAGCGTTGTCCGTATGAGCGCGCGATGATGCGGGAAGATCCGGTGGAATGCTAATCCGGATGCTGCGCTCGGCGTAAGAGGCTTGAGCTGAGGCTACGCCGCGCCCATCTCCGCGCGCACGCGGGCGCGCAGCGCGTCGATGACGGTCAATCCCTGCGGCGTCTCGACGTGCCAGAAGGTCCAGCCGTTGCAGGCTTCGAGGCCCTGCGCCAGCGCGCCGATGCGGTGGATCGAGCCGACCGCTTCGCCGAGCGACAAGCGCGCCATCGGCGCGGACCAGCGCGCGATGGCGTTTCTTGGCGTCGACGAGTTTTATGCCGGGGGTGACCAGGCCGCGCTCGACCAGCGTCGAGAACGGCACGCGCGGCGCCTCGCGCGCGGTCACGAATGAGGCGAGCGCCGGTTCCGGCATCGGCTCGATCGCGGCAATGCGCTGCATGTGCGGCCGCGGCATATTCGGCCTGGCGCTCGATGCCGATGAAACGGCGGCGCAGGCGGTGGGCGACGGCGCCGGTCGTGCCGGTGCCGCTGAACGGGTCGAGCACCAGGTCGTCGGGCCGCGACGCCGCGAGGATGACGCGCGCCAGCAGCGCCTCGGGCTTTTGCGTCGGATGCAGCTTCTTGCCGTCGCCGCCTTTGAGTCGTTCCTCGCCGGTGCACAGCGGAAAGAGCCAATCGGAGCGCATCTGGATGTCGTCGTTACCCGCTTTCAGCGCCTCGTAATTGAACGTATAATTGCGCTTTGCGGCGTCGCGCGCCGCCCAGATCAAGGTCTCGTGCGCATTGGTGAAACGGCGGCCGCGAAAATTCGGCATCGGATTCGATTTGCGCCAGACGATATCGTTCAAGATCCAGAAGTCGAGATCCTGAAGCATCGCGCCGACGCGGAAAATGTTGTGGTAGGAACCGATGACCCAAAGCGTCGCGCTCGGCTTCATCAGGCGGCGAGCGGCAACGAGCCAGGCGCGGGTGAAATCGTCATATGCGGCGAAACTCGAGAATTTGTCCCAGTCGTCGTCGACTGCGTCGACGCGGGAATCGTCGGGACGTTTGAGATCGCCTTGGAGCTGCAGATTGTACGGCGGATCGGCGAATATTAGATCGACGGAAGCGGCCGGCAGCTTTGCCATTTCGGCAACGCAATCGCCGACCAGGATGCGCGCCGACGCGGCGGACGTCAAAACTCACGCGGGGCGTCCTGACGGACGCCCCGCGACGCGACACAACCATGACTCAGAACTCTGACTCAGGCGACGCGAGATCGGCGACGCGGGACCTACAACCGACGAAGCGGATAATGACCGGCCAAGGTAAAAATCGGCTTAATCAAAACGTCGTGCTACTAGGCAATAAATGCCGGGAAACGTTTGGTTAATCGTCAGCGTCGCGGTGGCAAATCGGTGGGCTTGAACGTTCACGCATCAAGCCGGATCGGGCGATGGATTTGCGAGGAGAATGACAGATGCGTACCGATGATTTTCGTCCCAGCGAAAATGTCGAGGATAATCGCGAAGCGAGCGCCTCGCGCGGCGGCGGCCTGCCGGGCGGAGCCGGCGGTCTCGGCATCGGGACCGTCGTCATTATCGGGCTGATCAGCTGGTACTTCGGCATCGATCCGAGCGTGCTGCTCAACGGCGCGCAAATCTTAAGCGGCGGCGGCTCGACCACGCAGCAGACCGGCCCGGCGCCGCCGGTCGTTACCGGCACGCCGAACGATCCGACCGGCAAGTTTGTCGCGCTGGTGCTTGGCGACACCGAAGACCGCTGGAAGGAAATTTTCGCCGCCGCGGGCAAGACCTATCATCCGCCGCGGCTTCGACTGTTCTCCGGCGTCGAGCAGGGCGGCTGCGGTCTGGCGCGCGCGGCCATGGGGCCGTTCTACTGCCCCACCGATCAGCGCATCTATCTCGACATTTCGTTCTTCGACGACCTGCAGAACAAGTTCGGCGGCTGCTCCAACAACAATGCCTGCAAGTTCTCGGAAGCTTACGTGATCGCCCACGAGGTCGGCCATCACGTGCAGGATGAGCTTGGCATTCTGCCTCGGGTGCGGCAGGAGCAGCAGGCAGCGTCGAGCAAGGCCGAGCGAAACCAGCTACAGGTGCGCATCGAACTACAGGCCGATTGTCTCGCCGGCATCTGGGCGAACCGGGCGCAGCGGAAACATAATTTCCTCGATCCCGGCGACGTCGATCAGGCGTTGCAGACGGCGTCCGCGATCGGCGACGATCGCCTGCAGCGGGAGACGCAGGGTTACGTCGTGCCCGACGCCTTCACCCACGGCACCTCGGAGCAGCGCAAGCGCTGGTTCATGGCCGGCTTCAAGCAAGGCGACATCGCCGCTTGCAATACGCTGTCGGCCGACGCGCTGTAGTAATATTTCTGCTCATTCCCGCCCCCGATCATGTCGGGGGTAACCTCCGACGGGAAACCAGAGGGAATGTGCTGGGTCCCCGCTTTCGCGGGGACGAGCGGACGTATATTTGTTATGTTTGTGTAAAGGTGTACCGATGCCTGGGATCGACCAGAACAAACAATTCGTGCCGCTAAAAATCGCGGTGCTGACGGTGTCCGACACGCGCAGTCTCAAGGACGACAAATCCGGTGCGTTGTTGGTGCAGCGCATCGGCGCCGCCGGCCATCTGGTCGCCGAGCGTAGCGTCGTGGCCGACGACATCGAAGCCATCAATGCGCGGGTCAAGACCTGGATCGCCGATCCGGTGATCGACGTGATCATCACCACCGGCGGCACCGGCTTCACCGGCCGCGACGTCACGCCGGAAGCGGTCGAGCCGCTGTTCGAGAAAAAGATGGATGCGTTCTCGGCGCTGTTTCTGGTGGTGAGCTTCCAGAAGATCGGGACGTCGGCGATCCAGTCACGGGCGACCGCCGGCGTGGCGGGCGGCACCTATATCTTTTGCCTGCCGGGCTCGCCCGGCGCCTGCAAGGACGCCTGGGACGAGATTCTGGTGCATCAGCTCGATTATCGCCACGGCCCGTGCAATTTCGTCGAGATCATGCCGCGTCTCGACGAGCACTTGCGCCGCGAGAAGGCGGGCGGCGCTACGGTGTAGTTGCGCTTTTTCGTCATTGCGAGGAGCGAAGCGACGAAGCAATCCAGGTAGCCGCGACGCCGCGCTGGATTGCTTCGCTTCGCTCGCAATGACGACATTCACAATTCCAAATCCCAGTGCTCGCTCACCACCGGGCGGCCCCAGCTGCGATGGGGCTCGGTGCGCATCAGCTTGAAGCCGGCTTTCTGATAGATGTGCCGCGCGGCGGTGAGCACGCTGTGCGTCCACAGGGTCATCGTCTTGTAGCCGGCGCGGCGCGCGAAACGGATGCTTTCGTCGGTCAGCTGCGCGCCAAGGCCGAGGCCGCGGGCCTTCGGATCCACCAGCAGCAGACGGATGCGGGCGACCGCGTCCGAGTCCTTTGCCAGCATGATCGAGCCGACATTCTCGCCGTTCATCTCGGCGATCCAGCAGCGCTCGCGCTTGTTGTCGAATTTGTTGACGAAGTCGGCGACGATTTGCGCGCACACGCCTTCAAACGGCGCGATCCAGCCATATTCTTGCCGGTACAGCTCGGCATGGCGTTTGACGATCCAGCCAAAATCCCCGGGCGTTGGCCCGCGCAAGACGTAACGGCGTTCCGGCGGCGGATTATCCGCGCCCGCGCCGCCGAGCAGCTCTTCGATGGTATGCATAGCCGCAATCAGCCGCGCCTCGTCGGCGGGCGAAAGCTTTGCCAGCATCGCCGCGGTATCGCGTTGCGAACGCCGCTCCAGCGGCGTGAACGATTTTTTGCCACGCGCAGACAGCGCCAGATGGCTTTGCCGGGCGTCGCTTGACGACGCCTGACGTTCGATCAGGCCGCGTTTTTCGAAATTGCGCAGCGTCCGGCTCAGATAGCCGGCATCGAGATCGAGCGAGCGGCCGACGTCGCTCGCGGTCGGCGCGCGGCCCTTGGCGATCTCGTAAAGCACGCGCGCTTCGCCGAGCGTGTAGGGGCTATCGAGATAGGTTTTGCGCAGCACGCCAAGCTGCCGCGTATAGAAGCGGTTGAAACGGCGCACCTTGGCGATGCGATCTTCAGCGGCACGATTTTCGGCAGGGCGGCCGTCGCGGTTCCCGGCAGTCATGGGACCAGAGGCTCGGCGATATACTTGACTAAGTCAAGTATTAGTCGGAAACGCTCTGGCGGACAATGTCACAATCCGGCGCCGGCCGATGCGGCGCAGCAGGTCGCTTTCCGGGTCGGAAGCGCGCGCGGAATGGCCGCCGGTCTGCCGGTAGAAATCGGCTTTGATGAGCAAGCCCTGTTCGGGGCGCGGTCTGGCGCCGAGCGCTGCGGCAATGAGACCGAGTGCTTCACCAAGTCCCGCCTGCGCCGGCGTCGCGCGGCGGAATACGGCGGCGCGACTGTCCCTTTGCGGTCGCTCGATAAAACCGCGCGCTTCGCCGACCCAGGGCGCATCGAGGATGGTTCCCGGCCGCAGAAACAACAGCCAAGGCGCGCGCGCTGTCGCGGCACCGGCCTGCAGCCGCTTTCCGAGCGAACCCTCGGCAACCAGAAAATTGCATCCGGCGATGTCGGCGACCGCCGCCGTGTCGTCGCCCGATCCTGCATCGGCGACGACGACTTCGGCAATCAGCCCGGCGGTGGCTCCGGGAACGAGCGCCGCCAGCGTGCGCACCAGCAAACGTTCCAAATCGTGGGTCGCGATGATGACGCTCAGCATTCGCTACCAATCGCGCCCGGCGGCTTGGCAGGGGTCCGCCGAAGATTTACGGCCCTCGCCAAGGGTTTCCAACATTTTCCGTGGCTCACCAATATTGTTCTTGTTTTGTTCACATTCAAGGATTAGCTTTGACACAAGAGCCCGAAGCCATGACCCGATCGTCCGCGTTGAAACGCCCGCCGGCGCTGCCCCCGCTGCCCCAGCCTCCCGCGCCGGCGGGCGAGGTGGGAACGACCGTCGAGCGCGAACGTCGCCGCGGCCGTGGCGCCCATTCGAATGCTTCCGGGCGGTACGAGCCGCTCGCCCGCATCGCCTTCGACGACGGCTGGGAGAAGCTCGAGGATCTGCCGCCGTTCAAGACCAGCGTGACGGCCGACGCCACGCGCAAGATCATTACCCGCAACAATTTGCCGGACATCTCCTTCGACCGCTCGATCAATCCCTATCGCGGCTGCGAGCACGGCTGCGTCTACTGCTTCGCCCGGCCGACTCACGCCTTTCTTGGGCTGTCGCCGGGGCTGGATTTCGAATCCAAGTTGTTCATGAAGCCGAATGCGCCGGAACTCCTGGAGCGCGAATTGTCGGCGCCGGGCTATGCGCCGAAAGTGATCGCCATCGGCACCAATACCGATCCGTATCAGCCGATCGAGCGGCGCTATCAGATCATGCGCCGCATTCTCGAAGTGCTGGATCGCGCCGGCCATCCGGTCGGCATCGTCACCAAGTCGGCGCTGGTGCTGCGCGACCTCGACATCCTGGCGCGCATGGCCAAGCGCGATCTGGTCAAGGTGGCGATCTCGGTTACCACGCTCGACGCCGAGCTCGCACGCACCATGGAGCCGCGCGCCTCGACGCCGCCGCGCCGGCTGGAAGCGCTGCGGCAATTGGTCAAAGCCGGCGTGCCGACCTCGACGATGGTGGCGCCGGTGATCCCGGCGCTCAACGAAGCCGAGATCGAGCGCATCCTCGAAGCGGTGGCGGAGACCGGCGTGCGTCATGCCGGCTATGTGCTGCTGCGCCTGCCGCTCGAAGTGCGCGACCTGTTCCGCGAGTGGCTGATGACGAATTTTCCCGATCGCTATCGCCACGTGTTCAAGCTCATTCGCGACATGCGCGGCGGCAAGGATTACGACTCCACGTTCGGCAGCCGCATGACCGGCAAGGGGCCGATTGCCTGGATGATCGGCCGCCGCTTCGAGGTCGCCTGCGAACGGCTCGGCTTCAACGCCACCAGCGTGCGGACCACGACCGAGCATTTCCACCCGCCGCAAGCAGCCTCGGAACAGCTCAGTTTGTTTGGATAAGGCCAAACGCGATCCGCTCGTCCGCGCGAAGGCGGGGACCCAGGTTGGCAAACCAGTCTGTTCCTTGTCCGCTGGATTCCGCTTTCGCGGGAATGAGCGGGGGGGCCGAGAAATTAATCCCCGTAATTCTGCCGCCTCGTTCGCGCGCGTTGCGGCGGCTATGCGGCCGTGGTCAACATGGCGGCATGAGTTGCACCGAAAAGGCGGCGCGCTTGCCGCTGGACGAGGAAGTGCTCCGGCCGACATTTCGTCGCGAGCGCTCGGCGCTCAAGCGCGGGATCTGGCCGGTTGCCGGATGTGACGAAGCCGGCCGCGGCCCGCTCGCGGGCCCCGTTGTCGCCGCTGCGGTCATCCTCGATCCCGACCATATTCCGCGCGGTCTCGACGAACTCGAAACGGCTCACACCGGAACGGCGCGAGGTCCTCTATGAGCGCATTTGCGCGCGGGCGCAGGTCGCGGTCGCCATGGCGCCGCCGGCGCGCATCGATCGCGACAACATCCTGCGGGCGTCGCTGTGGGCGCTGGCGCGGGCGGTGATGTCGCTGCCGGTCAGGCCGCGGCTCGTCTTTGTCGATGGCCGCGACCGCATCGACGTGGCTTGCGACTGCCAGGCGGTGATCGGCGGCGATGGGCTCGTGGCCTCGATTGCCGCCGCCTCGATCGTCGCCAAGGTCACCCGCGACCGCCTCATGACCTGCCTCGGCGCTGCTCATCCCGGCTACGGCTTCGAGCGCCATATGGGCTACAGCGTGCCCGAGCATTTCGCCGCGCTCGACCGGCTTGGTCCGACGGTTCATCACCGCCGCTCATTTTCCCCGGTGGCGTGTGCGCTTGGCGCGTTGGCCACCGAAGCCGACGATCTGGCCGCGGCCGTTTTGCCGCTCTAGGCTGGCGCCGCGTTGTTTCCTGCGTTCAGAGGGGAAAGAGATTTGGTTTGCTGCTTCGCTTTCCCCTAAAAAGGGGCAGGGTTCGGGGCCACGCCCTCACTCATTGCTGAGCTGTCAATCCTTTCTCACGGCGCCAGATGTTTTACGTACCCCTTTACATCGAAGGCTTGCGGGCGCGTCCGCACCTGATGTTTTGGCTGGCGACGCTGGCGCAGGCGGCGCTGTGGCTTTTGGTGCCGATGTTGTTCTACGCCGCGCCGCCCAGCGAATTGGCGCAGCTTCTCGCGATCGCTCACGAACCGTCGCTCCGCGACAAAATCGGCCCGCCGCTCGCTTATTGGCTCGCGGAAATCGCGTTCCGCGCCGGCGGCTTGTTCGGCGTTTATCTCTTGTCACAGATTTGCGTGGCGGCGACTTTTTGGTGCGTTTTCGTGCTCGGCCGCGCGATGGTCGGCGCAACGCACGCGGTCATGGCCGTACTGCTGATGGTCGGTATTTTCGCATTCGCGGTGCCGACGCCGAATTTTGGCCCGTCGATATTGGCGATGGCGCTGTGGGCCGCGACTTTGTTGTTCTATTGGCGCGCGGTGGCGCAACGGCGCCGCCAATATTGGTACGCATTCGCCGCCGCGGCCGCGTGTCTTCTGATCACCACCGACTTCGCCTTGATCTTCCTCGCCGTGTTGACCTTGTTCGCGGCGATGACCAAGCGCGGCCGTGCCGCCGGCGGCACGTTCGAGGCGTGGGTCGCAGCCGCGGCGGTGGTCGGGATGATGTTTGTGCATTTTGTGCTGCTGGCGCGCGCCGGATTCACGCTGGCGCCGGCGATCGACCGGTTGCGCCTTGCCGGAATTGCCGCCGCCAACACCGCCGCCTGGCTGCGGCTCGTCGGCGCGCTGGTCATCGTCCACACCGGCCTCATCGTCCTTGTGGCGTTGGCTTTTGGCTGGCCGCGCACCGGCTTGGCGCCGGCGCCGGTCATCGCGCGAACGCCGGCCGCTCCATTCGCAGTGACCTTCGTCAAGACCTTTGCCTTCGTGCCGGCCTTGCTGACAACGATCGTCGTCGTGCTCGCTGGGATGCGCTTGCCGCTCTCCGGCGCAGCGCCGCTTCTGGTGCTCTCCGGGCTTGCCGCCGTCATCCTCGCCGGCAACAGCATCGAGCTTCACCATCAACGCATTCTCGGCCTGGCCTGGGTCGGTTTCCTGGTGGTGCCGGCGATCTTTGTGCCGGTCGTCATTGTGCTCTTGCCATGGACGACCGGCACGGAGCTGCGAGTTGCGCAGCCGGCCGATGCCATGGGGCGTTTCTTTGCCGACAATTTTGCCCGCCGCACCGGCCGGCCGCTGGCGATCGTCGGCGGTGACACCCGCCTTGCCGAATTGGTAGCGATCGGCGCGCCGGAGCGGCCGAGCGTTTATTTCGATGCCGATCCCGCGCAGGCGTCGTCAATCAATACCGCGACCATCCGCGATAAAGGCGCGGTGATCGTCTGGCCGGCCGGCGGCACCGATCCGGCGCCGCCGCCGGAGATTAAAGCGCACTTTCCCGATCTCATTCCGGAAGTGCCGCACACCTTCGCGCGGCCGGTGCGCGGCCGGTTGCCGCCATTGTTGATCGGCTGGGGCGTGATCAGGCCGGCGGGCGAACGCTAAAAGGTGACGGAATCTAATTAATTCGTCATGCCCGCGCTTGTCGCGGGCATCCACGTCTTAAAGTGCTGCGTCAAATCTAAAGACGTGGATGGCCGGAACAAGTCCGGCCATGACGAACGGCTCAGTTTCGACTCACTTAGCTCACCATCGCTTTCTTCAGCGCCAGAAAGTCGCGCCAGGCGAGGCGCTTCTGCAGCGGGCTCCGCAGCAGAAACGCCGGATGATAGGTCGCGAGCGCGCGGATCTCGCGGCTGCCGGTATGGAACTTGAACCAGCGGCCGCGCGTGCGGGTGATGCCTTCCTTGGTGCCGAGCAATGTTTGCGTCGACGGCTGTCCGAGGCATACCAGGATGTCGGGATCGGCAAGCTCGATCTGGCGGTGGATGAAGGGCAGGCAGATGGCGCTCTCGTGCGGTGTCGGCGTGCGGTTGCCGGGCGGCCGCCACGGCACGATGTTGGCAATGTAGACCTGCGTGCGATCAAGCCCGATGGCTTGCATCATCAGATCGAGCAACTTTCCCGAACGCCCGACAAACGGCAGGCCGGCGATGTCTTCGTCGCGTCCCGGCGCCTCGCCGACGAACATAACGCGTCCTTTTGGATTGCCGTCGGCGAAAACCAGCTGCGTGGCCGTGGTGCGCAGCATGCAGCCTTCGAACTTGTCGAGCAGCGCGCGGAGCGCGTCGAGGCTTTCCGCGCTTTTGGCGGCGGCGCGCGCCGCCATGACGGCGGCCTCGGGCGACGGCGGTGCCGCGCCTTGCGCGACCAATTTTCCCTCCCCTGAAAGCGGAGGGTCGGAGCGCCGAAGGCGATCCGAGGAGGGGTCAGCTTGCGGGTGGACCTCTAGGGAATTGACCCCCATCCGAGTGGCTTCGCCACTCGACCTCCCCCTTGCAGAAGGAGGAAGGACTCGCGGTTCATCCGCAAAGCGATCGACCGGCTCCTCGCCGAGGACCGCGTCGACCCCGGCATCGAGGTAGAAGCCGATCAGATCACGCGCGTCTCTTGCTGCGGAGTTCATGGCGCCGGGTTTATGGACGATCCCTTGCGTCTATGCGAGGGATGAAGGCATGAAATATCGCGTGTTGCGCCAATTGTGGAGCCGGCCATGAGTGCAACGGACCTTCCCGCCCGCGAAGCGATGGAGTTCGACGTGGTTGTCGTCGGCGCTGGCCCCGCGGGCCTTGCGGCTGCGATCAAGCTCAAGCAGCTCAAGCCGGACACGTCCGTCGTCGTGGTCGAGAAAGGCTCCGAGGTCGGCGCGCACATTCTTTCCGGCGCGGTGGTCGATCCGATCGGCCTCGATCGCCTCCTTCCCGAGTGGCGCAACGAAGAAGCGCCGGTGCGCACGGCGGTAAGTTCCGACCGCTTCTATGTGCTCGGGCCTTCCGGCGCCGTGCGGCTGCCGAACTTCCTGATGCCGCCGCTGATGAGCAATCACGGCAATTTCATCGTCTCGCTCGGCGATGTTTGCCGCTATCTCGGCCACAAGGCCGAGGCGCTCGGCGTCGAAATTTATCCGGGTTTCGCCGCCGCCGAAGTGTTGTTCGAGAATGACGCGGTCGCCGGCGTCGCCACCGGCGACATGGGCATCGGCAAGGACGGGCATCACCAATCGGGGTTTACGCGCGGCATGGAGTTGCGCGCAAAATACACGCTGTTCGCCGAGGGCGCGCGCGGCAGCCTTTCCAAGATGTTGATCGGGCAGTTCGGGCTTGCGCAAAGCCGCCAGCCGCAGAAATACGGCATCGGACTAAAAGAACTTTGGCAGGTCACGCCCGAGAATTTTCACAGCGGCCTCGTCCAGCACACCATGGGATGGCCGCTCGACAACGGCACCGGCGGCGGCTCGTTCCTCTATCATTTCGGCGACCATCTGGTGTCGGTCGGTTTCGTCGTTCACCTCAACTACCGCAATCCGTATCTCTCGCCGTTCGAGGAGTTCCAACGCTTCAAGACCCATCCGCTGGTGCGCGACACCTTCGCCGGCGGCAAGCGGATTTGCTACGGCGCCCGTGCGCTGACCGAGGGCGGCTGGCAGTCGGTGCCGAAACTGGTGTTTCCCGGCGGCGCGCTGATCGGCTGCGGCGCGGGTTTCATGAACGTGCCGCGCATCAAGGGCAGCCACAACGCCATGCTGTCCGGCATGCTTGCGGCTGAAAGCGTGACCGGCGCACTTGCCGCCGGCCGCGCCCGTGACGAGCTGTTGGACTACGAAGCGGCGTGGCGGGGCTCGCCGATCGGGCGCGATCTGTGGCGGGTGCGCAACGCCAAGCCGTTGTGGTCGAAGCTCGGAACGGTGCTCGGTGTCGCGCTCGGCGGCGTCGATATGTGGACCAATACGGTAGGCTTCTCGTTGCTCGGGACGCTGCGCCACGGCAAGCCGGATTTTGCCTCGCTCAAGCCGGCGGCGGATTGCGACCCGATTGCCTATCCGAAGCCCGACGGCAAGCTCACTTTCGACCGGCTGTCTTCGGTCTATCTGTCCAACACCAATCACGAGGAAGATCAGCCGGTCCACCTCATCGTCCGCGACAACGCGCTGCAGAAATCATCCGAGCACGACGTCTATGCCGGGCCGTCGGCGCGCTATTGCCCGGCCGGCGTCTATGAATGGGTCGAAGAGGCCGGCAAGCCGCGCTACGTGATCAACGCGCAAAACTGCGTCCACTGCAAAACCTGCGACATCAAGGACCCCAACCAGAACATCAATTGGGTGCCGCCCGAAGGCGGCGGCGGGCCGAATTATTCGAATATGTGATTGCGCCGCCAAATATTTGCGCCGAACCGCTTCTGTTGCCGCCGCGATTTTGCCGCCCTTCGGGCCTAAGGGGCTTGCGACCTTGCGGGGCTATGGCAAAAGGGTCATTCTCGCGCAACAAACGGTATCAGGTGTCGATTCCCTGTTGCCGACCGACTTTCGCCGATGGAGATATCGTGACTCACATGCTGCTGCTCCGGCACGCCGCCATCGCTGGCGCTGCTATCGTCTTGAGCCTGCAATCCGCGCGCGCCTCGGAGACGCCGTCAACGCAGGACCTCGTGCACGCGACCGCCTCGGGCAGCTATCTGGCTGCCCGGCATGCCGGCACGGAGCGCAACTCGGCGACCGCGGCTGCCTATTACCTCAACGTGCTCAAGGCCGATCCACGTAACGCCGATCTGCTCGCCCGCACCTTCCTCTCGGTCCTGACCGACGGCGATATCGAGGAGGCCGGCCGGCTGGCCGACCGGGTGGTCCAGGTCGACCGCAACGATCGCATCGCCCGGCTGGTGATCGGCGTGCGCGCGCTCAAGCAGAAGCAATACGCGCTGGCGCGGCAGAATTTCGCACAATCGGTGCGCGGCCCGGTCACCGATCTGGCGGCGACGCTGCTTTCGGCCTGGGCGCTGGCCGGCGCCGGCGACACCCACACCGCGATCGATACGCTCGACCGGCTGACCGGGCCGGACTGGTATTCCATCTTCAAGGATTTGCATGCCGGCCTGATCTTGGACGTCGCCAACAACAAGAAGGACGCCGGCAAGCGCTATGAGCGCGCCTATAAGGCCGACGCGGTGGCGGTGCGCACCGTCGAGGCCTATGGCCGCTACCTGTCGCGCACCGGCGCCAAGGACGAAGCGCTGAAAATCTACGGCGAGTTCGAAAAGACGGTGCCGAACCATCCGGTAATCTTGGAAGAGGCGAAGGAAGTCGCCGCCGGCGAGAAGCTCCCGGTGTTGGCCGATTCGCCGGCAGCGGGCGGTGCCGAAGCGCTGTACGGCCTCGGCTCCTCGATTGGTCGCCGCGGCGGCGAAGACCTGGCGCTGATTTATCTGCAGCTTGCGCTTTATCTCGAGCCGACGCATCAGATGGCGCTGCTGTCGCTGGCCGATCTCTACGAAGCGCTCAAGAAGCCCGAACTGGCGATCAAGGTCTATGACCGGATTCCGGCATCGTCGCCGTTGCATCGCAACGCCGAGATTCAGATCGCCTCCGACCTCGACACGCTCGACCGCACCGACGAGGCCAAGAAGCGGCTCGATAAACTTGTCGCCGAGCATCCGAAGGACAATGAGGCGATCCTGGCGCTGGCCAACATCCTGCGCGGCCGCAAGCAGTTCGCTGAATGCGGCGATGTCTACAGCAAGGCGATCGCCAATATCCCGACGCCGGAGAAAGCCAACTGGGTGATCTTCTATTTCCGCGGCATTTGCTACGAGCGCTCCAAGCAGTGGCCGCTCGCCGAAGCCGATCTGAAAAAGGCGCTGCAGCTCTATCCGGATCAGCCGCTGGTGCTCAATTATCTCGGCTATTCCTGGATCGACCAGGGCATCAATCTCGACGAAGGCATGAACATGATCCGCCGCGCCGTCGAGCAGCGGCCGGACGACGGTTACATCGTCGACTCGCTCGGCTGGGCCAATTTCCGCATCAACAATTACGACGAGGCGGTCAAGGATCTCGAGCGCGCGGTCGAGCTCAAGCCCGACAACTCGACCATCAACGATCATCTCGGCGACGCCTATTGGCGGGTCGGCCGGGTCCTGGAGGCGCGCTTTCAATGGTCGCACGCCAAGGACCTGAAGCCCGAGCCGGAAGACCTGCCGAAGATCGAGGCCAAGCTCAAATCCGGGCTGCCGGAGGACACGTCGTCCGCGGCCGATGCCGCCAAGGCCAAAAAGGTCGGCAACGGCGGCTGACGCTTGTCCCTGCCTGATCCGCTGGTCGAGAACGCGCCGGCCAAGGTCAACTTGACACTGCGCGTGCTCGGGCGCCGCGCCGATGGCTATCACGAGATCGAAAGCTTGGTGGTGTTCGCCGATGTCGGCGACGTTTTAAGCCTTTCGCGCGGCGGTGATCTGATGCTGACCGTGCGCGGGCCGGGCGCCGCGGCGGCAGGCGAGGGCGACGACAATCTGGTCCACAAGGCGGCACGCGCGCTCGCGGCGCGCCGTTCCGGCATCGCGCTCGGCGCCTTTGACCTCGACAAACGCCTGCCGGTGGCAGCCGGCCTCGGCGGCGGGTCGTCCGATGCGGCCGCGGCTTTGCGTCTGCTTGCCAAGGCCAATGCAATCGCGAGCGACGATCCTGACCTCTACGCCGCGGCGCGCGCAACCGGCG
>CAWDQG010000002.1:0-69929 GCA_963804405.1 uncultured Alphaproteobacteria bacterium
CCATCGCCGTGCGCGCACGCGAGGTGGTCGGGCTTGCCGGCTTGCTCGGCAGCGGCACCACGCAGGTGCTGCAACGCTTCTTCGGTCTGGCGGCGGCAACGACCACGGCGCGCGTCAACGGCCGGCTCCGCCGCCTCGACAATCCGATCGCCGCGATCGACAGCGGCATCGGGCTGGTACCGCCATCGCGCCGCCTCGGCCTGGTGATGAACCAATCGGTACAGGACAATATCCTGCTGCCGAGCCTTAGCCGCCACGGCCCTGGCTTGCGCGGCCGGCGTACCGCCCGCCGCCTGGTCGCCGAATTGATGGACCTCCTCGACATCCGTCCGCGCCGGCCGGAGCTGAAAGTCTCTGCTTTGTCCGGCGGCAATCAGCAAAAAGTCATTCTGGCGAAATGGCTGGCGCGGCGCGTCGAAGTGCTGCTGCTCGACGAGCCGACACAAGGCATCGACGTCGCCGCCAAGGCGCAGATACACGCCCTGCTCCGTGACTTTGCCGCGCGCGGCGGCGCCGTGCTGCTGTCGTCGAGCGATCTGTCCGAGCTTGCGAATGTTTGCGACGCGGTGCTGGCGCTGCGCCACGGCAGCATTGTCGCCCGCATCGAGCGCGGCGATCGTCTCGACGAAGAGCGCGTGCACGCGGCCATCGCCACATGAAAGCCAGCGGGAAGACGACGCAGCTGAACTGGGCCGGCCAGGCACCGCTGATCACGCTCATCGTGCTGTGCGTCGTCACCGCCTTGCTCACCAATCGTTTCCTCTCGCCGCTCAATCTGACCAATATCCTGGTGCAGTCGTCGATCATGGCGGTGATCGCGATGGGCATGACGTTCGTCATTGTCGGCGGCGGCTTCGATCTGTCGGTCGGCTCGACCGTGGCGCTCTCCGGCTGCATCGCCGGCATGGTGATGCTGAAATTCGGCATTCTCGCCGGCGTCGTTGCCGGTATCGCCGCCGGCGCGGCTGTCGGTCTGGCCAACGGGCTTGTCGTGGCGATGCTGCGGGTCAATCCCTTCATCGCCACGCTCGGCAGCATGGTGCTCATTCGCGGCGTCGTCTACATCATCACCGCCGGCGCGCCGGTCGCCGGCGAGGACGGCTTGCCGAGCGCGTTCATCGCTTTCGGCAATTCCCGGCTCTTCGGCATCCATTATCTGGTCTGGGTGCCGGCGTTGCTGCTCGCCGCGCTGTCGGCGCTGCTCTATCTGACGCCCTACGGCCGGCGCGTCTACGCGACCGGCGGCAACAAGGAGGCGGCTTATCTCTCGGGCGTCGCCGTCGACCGTGTCGTCGCCTCGACCTATGTCTGGTGCGGCGCGCTGGCCGGCGTCGCCGGCGTCATGCTCGCGGCGCGGTTGCAGTCCGGCCAGCCAACCGCGGGTGAATTCTACGAACTCACCGCGATCGCCGCCGTCGTGCTCGGCGGCGCCTCGCTGCACGGCGGTGAAGGCACACTCTATAAGAGTGTCATCGGCGTCTTCATCATGATCGTGCTCGGCAACGGCCTTAACCTTTTGAACGTCGATTCGTACTGGCAACGGGTCGCCGTCGGGGCGGTCATTGTTGCGGCCGCCGCCGCAGATCGGCTACGCTCGCGGCGCTGACCGGGAAACGGGTCGAGGAGATCGCCGATGTTGAAGTTCCGCGCGTTGGCGCTGGCTGCGGCCACCTTGCTGCCGGCGTCGTTGCTGCTGTCGTCCGCCGCCGTGCGCGCCGACGACAAAATAACGATCGGCGTGTCGCTGCCGCAGGACGACAATCCGTTCTACATCGGCATGCTCAAAGGCATCCGCGCCCGCGCCGCCGAGCTTGGCTGGGACGTCGCCACCGTCTCCTCCAACGAAGACAAGCTCAAACAGATCAACGGCGTGCAGGACCTCGTCGCCAAGGGCGTCAAAGGCATTCTGATCTCGCCGATCGATGCGGTCGGCGTCAACGCCGCCTACGACGCGGCGGCGGCGGCGAAAATCCCAATCGTCTCGCTGGCCCGCGGCTCGACGTCGCCGAACCAGACCATCCATGTGGCGATGGACGAAGTGCAAGTCGGCCGTGACATCGCCGAATGGACGGCAAAGAAGCTCGGCGGCAAGGGCAAGGTGGCGATGCTGCAAGGCCCGAGCGGCGCGCCGACCTTCCGCAATCTGGCGCAAGGCTACACCGAGGTGATGGCGAAATATCCGGACATCCAGATCGTGTTCAAGACCGACGGCCCGCTGACGCGCGAGCGCGGCTTGAAGAATACCGAAGATGCGCTGGTCGCCAATCCTGACCTCAAGGCCATCTACGCCGCCAACGACGATCTCGCGCTCGGCGCGATGCAAGCCGTGCTGGCGGCTAATCGCAACGGGCAGACCATCGTCACCGGCATGAACGGCGTGCCGCCGGCGCTGCACGCAGTGAAGGACGGCAACATCGCCATGACCGTCGAGCTCAACCCGGTGCTGTGGGGCCGGCTCGGCGTCGACGTGCTGGCGACTTTCCTCAAGGGCGACAAGGTCGAGCCGCGGGTCTTCATCAAGCACGTCATCATCGACAGCTCGAATGTCGACGAGGTGCTGGCGAAGATGGCGCCGCCCAAAAGTAAAAAGCTGTAACAAAGCGCTGAGAAAGAGTTGAAGCAATAACGGCGACGGAGGCCCGGCCTTGGTCAAGGCCGCTGAAACGGCAAAGCGCGTGTCGGCCGATCCGGCCGAGAATTCTTTCGTCGCCGAGCTTGAAGCGGCGAACCTGCATCCGCTCTGGGACCGCTTCAAGAAGATCACGCCGATCCGGCCGCAGCCGCGCGACGCGCCGCTGATCTGGCGCTGGAAGGACATCGAGCCATATGCCGAGCGCGCGGTCGGCGAGATCGCCATCGACGACGTCGAGCGCCGTGCGCTTATTCTGGTCAATCCGGCCTTTGCCGGCGAGACGGTGACGACCTCGAACCTGATTGCCGCGTTCACCGTGCTCGATCCCGGCGACCGGGCGCGCCCGCATCGCCATACCTTCGCAGCCATTCGCTTCGCCACCCGCGCCGACGGCGCCGCCACCATCGTCAATGGCCGGCGCTGTGACATGCGCGAGGGCGATCTCATTCTGACGCCGCCGATGTGCTGGCACGGCCACGTCAACGAAAGCAATCACCGCATCGTCTGGTTCGACGCCGCCAACATTCCGCTGATCCGCGCCCTTGACGCCAACTTTTTCGAGCCCGGCGATCCGGGCAGCAACGAATTCTGGCAGGTCGACGAGGGCGAGGAGCGGTTCTGGGCCGAGCCCGGGCTTGCTGGCGCCGATCTGCCGCGCGATGCCGCGCACTCGCCGAAATACCGCTATTCCGGCGAAGGCACCCGGCGATTGCTGGCTGCGCTGCCGGCCGGGCCGGATGGCGCGCGCACCGTGCGCTACACTAACCCGCTTACCGGCGGCGCAGTCATGGCGGCGCTCGATTGCTACGCGGTGCGGCTTTCGCGAAAGACGCCGACGCGGCCGCGGCGCTCGACCGCCAACGCGGTCTGCCTGGTCGCTTCCGGCTCCGGCCGTTCGCAGATCGGCGAGCATAGTTTTGAATGGTCGCAGCACGACGTGTTCAGCATCCCGCATTGGACCTGGGCGAGCCACGAGGCGCTCGACGGCGACGCCGATCTATTTGTCGTCTCCGACAAGTCAGCGTATGAGCGGCTCGATCTCCTGCGCGAGGAACTGCAATAGACGCTCCGCTCAAGGCCGCGACCGAAGGGATCGGCGCCTCGGTCCGGCGCGTCGAGGATGCCCGGTTGCTGCGCGGCGGTGGACGTTTCGTCGCCGATATCGCCGTCCCCGGTGAATTGCAGTGCGCGATCGTGCGTTCGCCGCACGCCCACGCCATCATCCGCAGCATTGATGTTTCGCGCGCGCAGGCGGCGCCGGGGATAGCCACGGTTTTCACTGGCGCCGACATGGCCGCCGACCGCGTCGGCCCGATGCGCGCGCTGTGGGCGATCCGCGGCGTCGACGGCAAACCGATGGCGGAGCCGCCGCGATGGGCGCTGGCGCGCGAGCGCGTGCGTCACGCCGGCGAGCCGGTCGCCATCGTCATTGCGCAGACCCGCGAGCAGGCGCTCGATGCGGCTGAACTGGTCGAGATCGACTATGAGACGCTGCCGGCCGTGACCGATGCCCGCGCGGCGGCCGGCGCGCAGGCGCCACAGCTTCATGACGCCGCGCCCGGCAATATCTGCTTTCACTGGGCGCGCGGCGACGAAGCGGCGGTACGGCAAGCGCTGCAGAGCGCGGCCCATGTGACTAGCCTCGATCTTGTCAACAATCGGCTGATCGGCGCCGCGATCGAGCCGCGCGCCGTGCTCGCGGTCGCCGATGCGGCGAGCGACAAGCTGACGCTCTACTCTTCCACACAAGTGCCGCATCACATCCGGCGCTATGTCGCCGAGCAGCTTGGCCTCGCCGAAGGCGGCATCCGCGTGATCGCGCCCGATGTCGGCGGCGGCTTCGGTTATAAGGGCAAGCATTATCCGGAGGAGACCATCGTCGCCTGGGCGGCGCGGCGATTGCGCCGACCGGTCAAATGGGTGGCGAGCCGGAGCGAAAGCTTCGTCGCCGACAATCAAGGCCGCGATCATCTGACGCATGCCGAGCTCGCTCTTGATGCCGACGGCCGCTTTGTCGCGCTGCGCGTCGAAACCATCGCCAATCTCGGCGCCTATATCTCGACCTTCGGCGCCGCGATTCCGAGCGCGATTTACAGCGCGCTCCTTGCCGGCGTGTACCGGACGCCGGCAATCTTCGTGCAGGTGACCGGCGTGTTCACCAATACGCTGCCAACCGACGCCTATCGCGGCGCCGGACGGCCCGAGGCCTGTTACGTGCTCGAGCGTCTCGCCGATCGCGCCGCCGCCGAGCTTGGCATCGACCGCGCCGACATCCGCCACCGCAATCTCATCCCCTCCTCGGCCATGCCGTACAAGACGCCGATCGGCCCGACCTATGATTGCGGCGATTTTCCCAAAATCTTCGCCCGCGTGCTCGAGCTGGCCGACTATGCGCGTTTTGCCAAACGCCGCGCGAAAGCCGCTCGCATCCAGCGGCTGCGCGGCATCGGCATGGCCTGCTACGTCGAATCGTCGGGCGTCGCGCCATCGCGCTTTGCCGGCATGCTTGGTGCGCGGACCGGATTTTTCGAGGCCGCAACCATCCGCGTCCAGCCGGACGGCGGCATCCAAGCGCTCCTTGGCACCCACAATCACGGCCAAGGACATGCGACCACGCTGGCGCAAATCCTCTGCACACGGCTCGGCGTCCCGCTCGCCAAGATCGACATTGTCGAAGGCGATACCGATCTCGTGCCCTACGGCACCGGCACGTTCGGCTCACGCTCGATCGCCGTTGGCGGCTCGGCGCTCGATCGCGCCGCGGGCAAGATCGTCGCCAAGGGTAAACTGATCGCCGCGCATCTGTTGGAAGCGTCCGCCGGCGATATCGATTTCGCCGACGGCATCTTCACTGTCGCAGGCACCGACCGGCGTATCTCGTTCGCCGAGATCGCCCATGCGGCCAATGTGCCGCACAATTTCCCGCTGGAGACGCTCGAACCGGGCCTGCAGGAAACCGCCGTCTACGATCCGCCGGCCTTCGCCTTCAGCAACGGTGCCCATGTCTGCGAGGTCGAAGTCGATCCGGCAACCGGCGAAACGCGCGTGATCGGCTATTGGGGCGTCGACGACGTCGGCACCGTCATCAATCCCATGATCGTCGACGGACAGGTTCACGGCGGCGTCGCCCAGGGTCTGGGCCAAGCGTTGTGCGAACTTTGTCATTACGACCGCAGCGGGCAGCTGCTGTCGGGCTCGTTCATGGACTATGCGCTGCCGCGCGCCGGCGATCTGCCGTTGATCGAATCCGAGCTCGATGAGAGCCAGCCGTGCACGCACAATCCTTTGGGCGCCAAAGGCTGCGGCGAAGCCGGGACGATCGCCGCGCCGGCCGCGATCGTCAGCGCGGTGCTCGACGCGCTGAGCCCCCTCGGCGTGACTGATATCCAGATGCCGCTGACGCCGGAAGCGGTATGGCGCGCGATCTCGGCGGCGCAAAATCTCCGGTGCTGCCTGACGTCGCTTACCGTCCGGTCTTGATCCGCGTCCACAGCCGGTTGATCAGCCGCTGGGTCTTCTGATCGTGCGCTGTGATCGTATAAAGCCCGGCCATGGTGGCGGCGTCGGGATAAATGGTGCGGTCGTCGAGGATCGCTTTGTCGATGAATTTCTGGCTCGCCAGATTGCCGTTGGCATAGGACAGAAAATTGGTGTTTTTCGCCGCCACCTCCGGCCTGAGCAGATAATTGATCAGCGCGTGGGCCTCGTCGGGATGCGGCGCATCCTTGGGGATGGCGAGATTGTCGAACCACAATTGCGCGCCCTCTTTCGGGATCGAATAGCCGATGGCGATGGCGCCCTTCGCCTCGGCGGCGCGCTTTTGCGCCTGCTTGACGTCGCCGGAAAATCCGACCACCAGGCAGATTTCGCCGGTCGCCAGCGCGTTGAGATATTCGGAGGAATGAAATTTGCGGACATAGGGGCTGATTTTGATCAAGAGATCGGCCGCCTTCTGCAGGTCGGCGGGGTCACTCGAATCCGGATCGAGATGCAGATAATGCAAAGCCGCCGACATGATGTCGTCGGAAGAATCGAGCAGATGGACGCCGCAGTCCTTGAATTTGGCGATCCGGGCGGGATCGAAAATATCGTCCCAGGAATCCAGTAATGGATCGGCGCCGCGCGCCAAGGATTTGCCGGGCGGCCTTGACGTTGTAGCCAATGCCGGTCGTGCCCCACATGTAATTGACGGCATGCTGATTGCCGGGATCGTAGCGCGCCATGCGATCGGTGATTTCCGGCCAGGCATTGACGAGGTTCGGCAGCTTTGTCTTGTCGAGCTTGAGGAAGACGCCGGCCTGGATCTGGCGCGCCAGGAAATACGCGGTCGGCACCACCACGTCGTAGCCGGATTTGCCGGCGAGGAGCTTCGCCTCGAGCGTATCGTTGGAGTCGAAAGTGTCGTAGCGGACCTTGATGCCGGTCTCTTTGGTGAAGTCGTCGAGAACCGTCGGGTCGATATAGTCCGACCAGTTATAGAAATTGACGACCCGCTGCGGCTCGGCGCCGGCGTGCGGGACTGTTGCCCAAAGAGCGGCTGCGATCAAAAGGCCAATCCCGCCCTTCCCCGCGACCCGCCTACGCTCGCTCCGCGAGCTGCGGCGCGGTTTGGTCGCGCCGAAGCGCACAGCGCGAAGGCGGAAAGCGGGGACCCAGTGCTGGATTCCCGCCTTCGCGGGAATGAGCGGTTTATCTGCCGCCATCCGGCGGAGGCAGATCAAGTCTCCGTCGGCAACCCCGCCGCCTTCCATGCCAGGATGCCGCCGGCGAGATGGGCGTCATAGTTGAAGCCTTGCGTCTTGGGCAGCCAGCGAGGCGGTCGCCGAACGGCGGCCGGAGCGGCAGGCGAACACCACTTCGGTTCCCGGCGGCGCCGGGATGGTCGCCGGATCGAAGGCCGAGAGCGGCACCAGCACCGCTCCGGGAAAACGCTCCACCGCGGTCTCGTTCGGCTCGCGGACGTCGACCAGCACCACGCGGCCGTCTTTCAATCCGCGCGCCACCTCCTCCGGCGTCAGGTCGCGCACCTTGTGCCCGTCACCAGGTTGGTCCGACATTCCTTGCCTCCTTATCCGCGAGCCGCGGCCGTCAGCAGCATTTGCGCCCCAGGGTCATATCTAGACCAACCAAACAGCTTTTGCAGCGCTGTGTTTGTCACGGCCGTGCCGATCAACGGCGGCAACCACTCAGATATTGACCTGAGTACCGACCTCGACCACGCGGTCGGTCGGTATCTGGAAATAGTCGGTGGCGTCGTTGGCGGAGCGCGCCAGCGTGATGAACAATCGGTCCTGCCAGCGCGGCATCCCCGAGCGCGGCGCCCGCCGCAGCGCCCGGCGCGACAGGAAAAACGACGTCGACATGATGTCGAATTGCAGCCCGAGCTTGCGCGCCACGCCCAGCGCCTTGGGGATGTTCGGCGTCTCCATATAGCCGAAGCGCAGCAGCACGCGCATGAAGGTCGCGCCGACCGGCTCGATCTGCACCCGCTTGCCGGGGTCGACGCGGGGCGTGTGCGTGGTCTCGACCGACACGATGATGTTCTTTTCGTGCAGCACCCGATAGTGCTTGAGGCTGTGCAGCAGCGCGGTCGGCGCGCTCTTCGGATCGCTGGTGAGAAACACCGCCGTGCCCGGCACGCGCTGCGGCGGCTTGCGCTCGAGCATGCGCACCAGATCGTCGAGCGGCGTCTCCAGCCGGCGCGTTTTCTCGAACAACAGCCGCGAGCCGCGCCGCCAAGTGTACATCACCAGCATCACGACGACGCCGAGCGCCAGCGGCACCCAGCCGCCCTCGATGACCTTGAGCATGTTGGCGGAGAGGAATGTCAGGTCGATCACCAGGAACGGCAGCATCAGCGCCGCCGCGGCGAGCGCGGTCCAACGCCAGATCCGCCAGATGACGATGAACGCCATCATGCCGGTCACCACCATGGTGCCGGTGACGGCGATGCCATAGGCCGAAGCGAGCGCGCTCGACGAGCGGAACATCGCGACCAGCAGCAGCACGCCGATCAGCAGCAAGCCGTTGACGCGCGGCATGTAGATCTGGCCGGCCTGGTGCGCCGAAGTGTGGCGGATTTCAAACCGCGGCAATAGCCCGAGCTGAATGGCCTGGCTGGTCATCGAATAAGCGCCGGTGATGACCGCCTGGCTCGCAATCACGGTCGCGACCGTCGCCAGCACCACCATTGGGACGCGCGCCCAGTGGGGATAGAGCAGAAAGAATGGACTGGTCACCGTCTCCGGGTGCGCATAGACCAGCGCGCCCTGCCCCAAATAATTGAGCGCCAGCGCCGGCAGCACCAGGCAGAACCAGGCGAGCTGTATCGGCAGGCGGCCGAAATGACCGAGGTCGGCGTAGAGCGCTTCGGCGCCGGTGACGGCGAGAAACACTGCGCCGAGCGTGAACAAACCGATGATCCCGTGGTGCATCAGGAAATGCACGCCATGAAACGGATTGAGTGCCCATAAGATTTCCGGGTCGCGCCCGATCCACAGCAAACCGGGAAGCGCAATGGCGACGAACCAGATCGTCATGATCGGCCCGAACAGCGCCGCCACCTTCGCCGTGCCGCTCCACTGGAACGCAAACAGCAAAAGCAGAACGACGACGGTCAGCGGCACCACGAATTCGTGAAACGCCGGCGCCGCCGCGTCGATGCCTTCGATCGCGGACAGCACCGACAGCGCCGGCGTGATGACGGCGTCGCCGTAAAACAGGGCGGCGCTGATGATGCCGAGGAGCGCCACCGTGGCGGCGGCCCTGCCGACTCGTCCGACCGCGCGCGAGGCGAGCGCCATCAGCGTCAGCGTGCCGCCCTCGCCGTTATTGTCGGCGCGCAGCAACAGCAGCACGTATTTGAGGGTGACGACGATGATCAGCGCCCACAGGATCAACGACACGACCCCAAGCACGCTGATCGCGGGTGAGCTCGTCGTGGTTCGGCCCTGACGGCGGCGACGACCGCCTCGCGCAGCGCATAGAGCGGGCTGGTGCCGATATCGCCATAGACGACACCGATGCTGCCGAGCGCGAGCCCCCACACCCCGGCGCCGGAGCGAGCCTGGTCGGTGCCGCCGACCGGCACGTCGCTCCGCAGCGGAGCGGTGACGCTGTCTGTCATGAAACGCGAAACAGGACCTGGCCCTGCTCCTGATACCGCATCGGGGACGGATGCAGGGTCGCGCGTATACACCGTCCCAGTCGTGGAGTCATGGCCCCGATTTGACCTGCCCATGAGGGTCTTGCAAGGGACTTGGTGAGCGCAGAACGCCGCACCCGGTTATCCGGTTGCCCGCAGCTCCCGACTGCCATGCACGCCGGCAAAGGCGTCAAAAAGCGCCAAGTGGGTCAGCCGTTTATCGGCGCGGCCGAGACTTTAGGGCTGCAAGTCCGGTGGAACCGGCGGCGCCTCGCGCATCAGCGTGATGGTCACCCGGCGATTGGCGGCAATATAGGGGTCCTCGGGGAACAGCGGATCAGTATCGGCCTTGCCGGCCACCGCATAAATGCTGGCGGTGGGCAGTCCCTCCTCCTCCAAAATCTGCCGCACCGCGTTGGCGCGGTCCACCGACAGATTCCAGGGACCGTAATCGGCCCGTGGCGGTGTTTTCGAGGCGGAGGTGTGGCCGGTGATGGCGACGCGATAGGGCGTCGCCTTGAGCGGTCCAGCGAGCTTTTCGATGATGCGGCGGGTCCGCTCATAGGGCTCCTTGGAGCCTTCCGGGAACATCGAGCGGCCTTCCTGGTCGACCAGATCGATATTGAGCCCCTCCTTGGTTTCCTCGACCATGATGTGCTTGGACGCTTCCGTCAGTTCCGGCATTTCCTGCAGCGCCTGGCGCAGCGACGCCGCGGCCAGCGCGAAGGCCTGGTCGTTTTTGAGCACCGCGCCATGCTCGCGCTTGTGATCCTGTTCGTCGGAGGTCGGCGTCGCCGACGCATCCTCGGGATCGACATGCGCCGCGTTCTTCAGCTTCGGCCGCGTCGGCAGGCCATCGACTTCGATGACGCCGGAATAGCGCACATTGGTTTGCACGCCGAAAGCGTCGCGCATCGAGCCGGCGACGATCTGCAGTTTTTTCTGGTCCTGATTGGAGAACGCCACCAGCATGACAAAGAAGCTCACCAGCAGGCCCATGAGATCGGCGAAGGTGACGAACCAGCCGTGGCCGCCGCGCGTGCGCTTCCTTACGTCGTGCCATTTCTCGTGTCCCGGGCTAATTGCTTCACGCGCGGAAGATCAGGCCGGCGCCGGCTCCGGCTCTGGCGAGCGGTGCTTCTCCGGCAGATACGCGATCAGCATTTCGCGCACCAGCGTCGGGCTCTTCGCACTCGCGGATCATCAACACGCCGTCGATGATCAGCGTGCGGTTGATCTCCTCGTCGACCAGCTTGCCATGCAGCTTGTCGGCGATCGGCAGGCAGATGATGTTGGCGAGCACGGCGCCGTAGAGCGTGGCCAACAACGCGGTCGCCATGAACGGGCCGAGCTTGGACGGATCGGTCATGTTGGCGAACATCTGCACCATGCCGATCAGGGTGCCGACCATGCCGAACGCCGGCGCGCAATCGCCGACCGCGCGATAGATTTTCTGGCCCTCGTCGAGATGGGTGAGGAAGTTGTCGCGGTCGCGCTCGAGATTGTCGCGGATGAACTCGGCGTCATAGCCGTCGGCGACGAAGCGGATTCCCTTGGCCAGGAACGGGTCCTCGATCTCGACCTTTTCCAGGCCGATCGGCCCCTGCTTGCGCGCGATCTCGGCGAGGCCGGCGATCTCGTCGACCAGCTCGCGCTGGGTCATGCGCCGCATGGTGAAGGCGAATTTGGCGCCCAGCGGCAGGCCGTGAAACATCGACGACAGCGGAAAGCGGATCAGCGTGGCGGCAAACGAGCCGCCGAAAATGATGATGATCGCATGGTCGCTGATAAACATGCGCAAGTCGCCGCCCATGAAAATCATGGTCAGGACGACGACCGCCCCGGCAAGAAGGCCGAGGCCCGTTGAAATGTCCATTACTAACTCCCGCCCGTGCGAGACGCGCTCTTCTGACCGCAGCCCACGGTACTGCCATTGCGCTTAAGGGAGGGTTACCTGCGGAACCGGCTCCGACGGAGGCGCACGGCGAAGGTCGGCCGGGCGCCTTTCCGTCAAAATCATGGTTAGGACGACGACTGGATCCCACGGCCAGAAGTGCTGAGTGCCCGAATATGAACATGTCCATAACAAACTCCCGCCCTGTGCGAGGGCGCGCTCTTCTGACCGCAATGCAGGGATAGCCGCCATGGCGCTTAAGGGAGGGTTACCTAAGGGAAGCCCAACCGGGCGGTGCGTAGATGCACTCGTGGAAGCGAGCGCCGCGCCTCCGCCTCAGGCGATTGTATTGACAATGTCGGTACAATGATCGTATGGCTGACGCGTTCGGGAGTATGCCATGCCGCCATCGACGCGACGCAAAGATGACGTGATCCAAATCCGCGCTTCGGCTGAGGCCAAGGCTATACTCAATCGCGCAGCAGCTTTGCGTGGTCAAAAGCTGTCGGAATTCATGCTCGAAAGCGCTCGCCGCCAAGCCGAGGATACCCTCCTCGACCAGCGCGTGTTCTTCCTCGACGATGTGGCGCATTCCCGCTTTATCGCGTTGCTCGATGCGCCGCCCAAGGTCCCCGCCAAAGCCCGCGCCCGGTTCAAACGCAAAGCGCCGTGGCCGGCGTGACGGCCGCGACGCCGGAGCTTCGCGCTCCAGTACCGCTCAATGTCAGGCACGATGTTTCACGCTTTACCAACTGCGTTCATCCCTCCCTTGACGCGTGGCTGCGCGAACGGGCGCATCAAATCGAGGGACTTTCGGCGCGGACCTACGTGGTTTGTTCCGCTGCGGAGCCGGATCGCGTCGTCGCCTACTTTTCTATTTCGGCCGGGGTGGAGCAGCGAAGCGCGCTGCCCTCGGCGAAAATCCGGCGCGGGATGCCTGAACAGGTGCCGCTGCTGTTAATCGGCCGTCTGGCGGTCGATGCGCAATGGCAAGGGCGAGGTCTGGGGTCGGCGCTTTTGGCGGACGCATTGCGGCGATGTTTGGCGGCGTCGCAGATCGCGGGAGTGCGCGGAATTGTCGCTCATGCGATCGACGAAGCGGCGGCCGCCTTTTACGAACGTCACGGGTTCACGCGTTCGCCACTTGGCGAGCGCGTTATGTTGATGCCGATTGAGACCGTGCGATCGGTCTTGCGGAAATAGGCTACCCCGTGACCGTCGACAAAAAAGGCGGCACAATAGGCTTGATGGAAGCGGCCGTTGCGCCGTTAAAAGTAACAGGGAGAAACTTCATGCGCGAGATCGGCCACTTCATCGGCGGTAAAGAGGTGAAGGGGGGATCGGGACGCTTCGGCGACGTTTTCAATCCCAATACCGGCGAGGTGCAAGCCAAAGTCGCGCTGGCCAAGCATTCCGAGGTCGAGCACGCCATCGCCGTCGCCGAAGCGGCGCAGCCGGCCTGGGCGGCCACCAACCCGCAGCGCCGCGCGCGCGTGCTGATGAAATTCCTCGAACTCGCGCAGAAGGAATTCGACGATCTGGCGCGGCTTCTGTCCTCCGAGCACGGCAAGACGTTCGCCGACGCCAAGGGCGACGTGCAACGCGGCCTGGAAGTCGTCGAGTTCGCCTGCGGCATTCCGCATCTCCTCAAGGGCGAATACACCGAAGGCGCCGGTCCCGGCATTGACCTGTTTTCCCTGCGCCAGCCGCTCGGCGTGGTCGCCGGCATCACGCCATTCAATTTCCCGGCGATGATCCCGATGTGGAAGTTTGCGCCGGCACTGGCCTGCGGCAATGCCTTCATCCTCAAGCCGTCGGAGCGCGATCCGTCGGTGCCGATGCGGCTCGGCGAGCTGTTGCTGCAGGCCGGGCCTGCCGGCCGGCGTGCTCAATGTCGTCAACGGCGACAAGGAAGCGGTCGACACACTGCTCACCGATCCGCGCATCAAAGCCGATCGGCTTCGTCGGCTCGTCCGCTATCGCCGAATATGTCTATTCAACCGCCTGCGCCAACAACAAGCGCGCGCAATGTTTCGGCGGCGCCAAGAACCACATGATCGTGATGCCGGACGCCGACATGGATCAGGCGGTCGACGCGCTGATCGGCGCCGGTTACGGCTCGGCCGGCGAGCGCTGCATGGCAGTGTCGGTCGCGGTGCCGGTCGGCAAGAAGACCGCCGACATTCTCCTGGAGAAGCTCGTGCCGCGGGTGGAAAGCCTCAAGATCGGTCCCTCGACCGACACCCAGGCCGATTACGGGCCGATGATCACACGCGCGCATCTGGAAAAAGTGAAGAGCTACGTCGACCTCGGCGTCAAGGAAGGCGCCAAGCTCGTCGTCGACGGCCGCGACTTCAAGCTGCAGGGTTACGAGCGCGGCAACTTCATGGGCGGCTGCCTGTTCGACCATGTCACGCCGCAGATGCGCATCTACAAGGAAGAGATATTTCGGCCCGGTGCTTTCGGTGGTGCGCGCCAAGGATTACGAGGAGGCGGTGCGGCTGCCGTCCGAGCACGACTATGGCAACGGCGTCGCCATCTTCACCCGCGACGGCGACGCCGCGCGCGACTTCGTCAGCCGCGTCGAGGTCGGCATGGTGGGCGTGAATTTCGCCATCCCCGTGCCGCTCGCCTATTACACCTTCGGCGGCTGGAAGCGCTCCGGCTTCGGCGACCTCAATCAGCACGGTCCCGATGCGGTGCGCTTCTACACCAAGACCAAGACGGTGACGGCGCGCTGGCCCTCGGGCGTGAAGGAAGGCGCCGAATTCGTCATCCCGACGATGAAGTGACGCGTCTCGGCGTCATCACCGGGCCGGCGCGAAGCGCCGTGACCCGGTGATCCATCTTCACATTGAGAGCAGTCAAAAGATGGATTGCCGGGTCAAGCCCGGCAATGATGAGCCAAATGGTCAACTGACGCAGGCATGGGCGCCATCACTGCCGCTGTTGCGGCATTGGCAGCGCGGCGGGCGGTCGAGGACGGACACCGTCACCGTGGTGATGCGGTTTCGCTTCACCACGATCTCGCACAGCGGCGCCAGCGATCCGGCGAGGCCGTCGGCCTGCAGCTTGAGCGTGCCGATTGGTTGCCGCAGGATCGCGCTGCCCTTCTTGATCGGCGCGAGCTTTGCGGAATCGATATAGAGCGCTGTCAGCGTCACCGGCGCGGCCGGCACCGTCTTGATCTCGACATAGCCGACATCGGCGGCCGGCCGCCAGGCCGTGATCGCGGCGCCAACAATCAGCACGCTCAGGCCCACTCCGAGCAGCTGCTGCCTGGTCAACCTAAACATCAGGCTCCCGGCGGCTTGATGCCTCCGATCAGCTTGTTGAGCTGAGCCGAAGCATCGCGGATGTCGTGGGTCAGCTGGCGGATGACTTCCAGCGCCTTTTCCGCCTGCCGGATTTCAACGAGCTCGCCGATGAAATCCTCGTTGTCCTGCAAGGTATGGAGCAAGCCGGCGAATTGCGCGCGCGCGTCGTCGAGCTCCTTGGTCGCACCTTCGGTCTGCGTCTCGAGCTTCTTCCATTGGTCGATCAGGAATTGGCGCTCTTCCGGCTTGAAACGGTTATCCTGCGCCAGCGCTTTCAGCTTGCCGTGGATATGATCGAGCGCCTTGACGCCAAGCTGCGACACTGGACCATTGTCCGAGACCGCTCCGAGGAGCGTGGAGACGGTTTCGCGCAGCCGGTTGATCTCGGCGCGCGCCTTCTCGACGTCGGTCGCGCTGTCGATGGTGCCGGCGCTGTCCTGGATCGACTTGTTGAGATCCGGCACGGTTTTCTGGAAGGCTTCGAGCTGCTGGGAGAATTCCTCGACCGGCGAGTTGGCGGCAGCGCTGTTGCTTGCGTCTTCGGCACGGGCAGTGCCCGCCGAGCAGCCAAGCACGAACGCCAACAGCACGATGGCCGGAACACGGGCACGGGTCGCTTGAACAATCGCGGGCAATGACGTCATCATGGCATGCCCTCCCTCGGCATGGAGAATAGGTTGATTTCGGTTAGGAATAACGGCGCAAGTGGGGCATTCAGTGGAGCATTCCGCCCACGAGCCGCGGTTGCGAACAGGTGGATCGTTGCTGCAATTTGGGTTTTTTTGAATTTCTCATGCCGGGTGTGACGAAAACAAGACGATGGGGCGGGCCAGCGGCGACAGCTGCCGCAGTCCTACTGGTCATCGCCGCGCTTGGCGGCTGCACCGGCAGCCGCACCGAACCGCCGCCGGAGACTACCGCACCGCCGCCTCCGCCACCGCCGACGCCGCCGCCGCTCGATCTCACCGGCCGCTGGCGGCTGACGGCCGCCGCCGGCGGCGGCTGCTATATGAATTTCGGCCATATGCCGGCTGCCGCCCAAGGCACGATCGCGCCGGAAGGCGGTTGTCCCGGCAACTTCTTCACCAGCCGCAAGTGGACTTTCGAGCACAGCGCGTTGATCATCCACGACCACAAAAGCGAGGTGCTCGCGGAGCTTGCCTTCGCCGGTGGGCGTTTCGAAGGGCATCAGACCGGAGGTGGCGCGGTCTCGCTGGCGCGCTGATATTGCTGCGTAGCTGATATTGCTGCGTAAAGGGAGGACGACGATGAACTGGGTGATTTCCGGCTCGTGGGGACCGACTGACCCGACGCGAGCGATGCTGCCGTTTCTGTTTGCGGCATCAGCGGTGCAGGTCGGCGACAGCGTCACGCTGATGCTGTTCCATGATGCCGTCCTGATGGCGATCGACGGTGTCGGCAAAACCCTGGTGCCTTTCGGACCGCCGAACCGCTATGAGGAGATCGCCGGCAATTCCAAGGTCACGCTCTGGGCCTGCAAGCCGTGCGTCGACGCGCGCGGGCTGGTCGCGACGTCGCTCGATCGCCGGGTCAAGCTCGGCGGCATGAACGACTTCCACGCCGCCGCCAAAGCGCCGGACGCCAAGGTCGTGAGTTTTTGAGCTTTTGCCGGGCGCGGCCAGCATGACATGGTGCGCCGCTGACCCGGGATCGCAACGATCGCTGAGTTTACGACGATCCGGCAGATGCGATGCACCGTTTCACGCTGCATCGCGTCCGGGAACGTGTAAAGGAAATTACCATGGCCGAATATCAGCTTTATTGCTTCGCCCAATCGGGCAATGCCTATCGCGCGGCGTTGATGCTCAATCTCATCGGCGCCGACTGGGAGCCGATCTTTGTCGATTTTTTCAAAGCCGGCGTTCAACGCACCGCGGACTATCGCGACAACATCAACGAAATGGGCGAAGCGCCGGTGCTGCAGCACGGCGACAAGAAGCTCAGTCAATCCGGCGTGATCGTGCTGTATCTCGCCGAGCGGTCCGGAAAATTCCTGCCGCGCAGTGCGGAGGCGCAGCTCGAAGCTTTGCGCTGGATCATTTTTGACAATCAGAAAGTCGGCGGCAATCTTGGCCCCTACCGCTTCTTTCGCAATTTCGCCAGGCCGCCCGGCGATCCGGCGGTGCTCGAATTCCTCAAAGGCCGAGCCCACGGCGCGCTCGGCATCGTCGACAAGAGACTGTCGCGCAGCCCCTATCTGCTCGGCGCCGAGCCAACTATCGCCGACGTCTCGATGACGAGTTACCTTTATTATCCGTCCGAAGAGTTCGGCTTCGACATCGCAGGCCAACACCCAAATATCGGCGCCTGGCTCGAGCGGATGAAGGCGCTGCCGCGCTGGGGACATCCTTACGAATTGATGCCGGGTCACCCGCTGCCGGCGTGAACTAAAACCCAGTCGTCATTGCCGGGCATAGCCCGTCAGATCAGCATGGACCCGCGGGTCAAGCCCGCGGGTGACGCAAAAGAATCTCAGAGCGGAATGTCCAGCTCCCTCGGCTTCGCCACCGCCGCGGGCTTTGCAACCGGCGCCGGCGGAGCGGAAGATGCAGCAGCTGATGGCGCGGGCGCGGATGATGGCGGCGCGGCGGCGTTGATCGCCGGAGCATCCGCCTTCGGCCGCGTGAAGGGTTCGGCTTTCGCTTGCGAAGGCTGAGGCTGCGGCGGCTCGGTCAGGGCCTTCTGTTCGGGCGGTTGCAAACGCTGCGACGTCTGCTGCGCTTGCGCGGGTTGCGGCTCCGGTTCGTCGGCGTATTTCGCCACCAGTTCGCGGACGGCAGCGATGAGCTTGCCGCCGTCAAGCTTGCGTTCCTTCATTTGCTTCTGCCAAGCCGCGACCACCGGCTCGGTCGCTTTACGCCACTGCACGACCTCTTCCGCAGTCAGCAGCGTAACCGTCTCGCCGCGATCGCGCGCCGCGTCCGCAACGGCCCTGGCTTCGAGATCCCACATGGCGCCGGCCAAGGCGGCGGCGGCCTGACCCGAATTATTGTCGATCACGGTCTTCAGGTCGCGCGGCAGGCGGTCGTAGGCGGTCTTGTTCATCGCCAGCACGAAGGTCGCCGTGCTCAACGCCGACTCGCCGAAATCGGTGTGGTTCTTCAGGAGATCGCTGAGCCGCAGGCTCGGTACCACGTCCCACGGGTCGAGACAGCCGTCGATGGCGTGCGCGGTGAGCGCCATCGGCACCTGCGGCGTCGGCACGCTCACGCCCTGCGCGCCGAGCGCATGCAGCGCCTCGCCGGCGAGCCGGCTCGGCACATGCAGCCGCAAGCCCTTCAGATCCTCGATCGACTTGATCGTGCGCGTTGAATGCAGCACGCCGTGGTCGCGGCACGAAAAGCAGAGCGGATGAATTTCGCGGAATTCGTCGCGCAGATGTGCGGCGGCAAAATCCTCGATCGCTTTGGAATTGACCAGCGCGCGATGCGACAGCACGAACGGCAGCTCGAAGGCTTCGCTCTTGTTGAAGCGTCCCGGCGTGCTGGCGGGCACGGCCCAGACGATATCGGCGAGCCCGTCGCGCGCCTGGTCGAACAGCTGCGCCGGCGCGCCGCCGAGCTGCATCGAGGGAAAAAGCTCGATGCGGATGCGCCCGCCCGACTCCGCCTCGACCTTGCGCGCCCACGGCGCCAGAAATCTCTCATGTCCGGCCGATACCGCCGAGAAATGATGCTGCAGCTTGAGCGTCACTTGCGGCGTGTCGGCGCGCGCCAGGCGCAGCACTGCGGGAGCGGCCACCGACGCCATCGTCGCGATCAGAAGCGTGCGGCGGGTCAATCGCATCGGAATTCCAAAAGCGCTGGCGATGCGGCTCAATTGAGGCGCGACGGACGTTCCTCGTCACCATCGGACAGGTGAGCCATGCCGGTGGGCGTCGGCGCAGGCGACGAAGCCGCGGCGGTCGCCTCGACTTTGCTCTCGCGCGCGCGTTGCTCATAGCCGCGATAGGAGACCCAGCCGAACGGCAGGCTCGCTAGGTAACAGAGCGTGCCGACCGTGAGGATGATCCACGGATAGGCAATCAGCATCGCAACAAACAGCACCAGAACGATGACGACGGGTCCGACCAATTCCGGCGGCACCCGCGTACCGAAACGCTTGCCAGAAAAGACCGGCAGCCGCGACACCATCAGCGATGCAATCAATAGCGTGTAGACCAGCGTCACCCAGGTCAGGAACTGCGAGCGCGGCAGGCCGAGGAAAGCCGCATAGATCGGCAGCAGCACGATGATGGCGCCGGCCGGCGCCGGCACGCCGACGAAGAAATTGCTCGACCATGGGGGCCGGTCCGGATCGACGCTCATGACGTTGAAGCGGGCAAGCCGCAGGCCGGCGCAAATCGCAAACGCCATGGCGGCGATCCAGCCGGCCGACTTCAAATCGTGCAGGCCCCAGAAATAAAGGATCAGCGCCGGCGCGACGCCGAAGTTGACGAAATCCGACAAGCTGTCGAGTTCCGCGCCGAACTTCGAGGTTCCCTTCAACAGCCGCGCCAGGCGGCCGTCAATGCCGTCAAGGACAGCGGCAAACACGATCGCGGCAAGCGCCAGCGCATAACGGTCCTCGAACGCCATGCGGATGCCGGTCAGTCCGGCGCACAGCGCCAGCAGCGTGACCAGATTGGGCGCGAGCGTACGCACCGGGATGCGGCGGAACTGCCGCCGCCGCAGCCGCGGATCGCCAAATGGGGACGGACGCATCGCCATGGCGGCAATATAACCTTTCGGGACGCGGCTTACCACGCGCCGCGCCCGCTGTTTCACGTCATGCTGAATGTGCGGTTCGGGTCGGAACCTTTCAGATCGGCCAGCACGGTTTCGCCGGCGATCGCGGTCTGTCCTTCGCCGACTAGCGGGCGCGCCCCCTCCGGCAAATAGACATCGACGCGTGAGCCGAAACGGATCATGCCGATGCGCTGGCCCGCCGCGACCACCTCGCCCTCACGCACAAACCGCACGATGCGCCGCGCTACCAGACCCGCAATCTGGATGACGGCGACGCGGGCGCCGGCGGCCGTGGCAATGACAAACATGTTGCGTTCATTGCTCTCGCTCGCCTTGTCGAGATCGGCGCTGAAAAAGGCGCCTTTGCGATAGACCATGCGCTCGATGCGGCCGGCGAGCGGGCTGCGATTCACATGGCAATTGAATACGCTCATGAAGATGGAGATGCGCGTGCGCGGCCGCGCGCCGAGCTCGAGCTCGGCCGGCGGCACCGCCTCGGTCACGCGGCTCACGGTGCCGTCCGCCGGCGCGACCACGAGGCCGTCCCGCGCCGGCGTGACCCGCGGCGGATCGCGAAAGAAATACGCGCACCACAGCGTCACGACCACCGCGAGCCAGCCCAGCGGCGGCCACAGCCACAACAGTACGATGGCGACGAGCGCAAAGCCGCCGATGAACGGATAGCCTTCCGGATGGATCGGCGACAGTTGCGAGCGGATCGAGTTGATGACGGACATTGGCGGAGCAAAAATCTAGGGGAAGCGGTATTTGCTCCCCTCTCCCCTCCGGGGAGAGGGCGTCGCGCGCAGCGCGCCGGGAGAGGGCCGTTCTTCGAGCGTCACGAAGATCAATTCCAATACCGCCTCCGTGTTCTTCAACACGTCGTTATTCCAAAAACGCAGCACTTCAAAGCCCTGCATTTTCAACCAAGCGTCACGTCTTTTGTCGCTCAGGCTTTCGGCGTGCTGTCCGCCATCGACTTCCAGGATCAGTTTACGATTGAGACAGGCAAAGTCGACAATGTACGGCCCGATCGGAACTTGCCGTTTGAACTTATGACCGACGAACCGATGGGCACGAAGGTAGTACCAAAGTCGGCGTTCGGCGTTGGTCATCTTGCGGCGGAGAGCTTTGGCTTGACTGAGAGTCACATCCCCTCTCCCGGCGCGCTGCGCGCGCCGCCCTCTCCCCAAGGGGAGAGGGATTTCTCACTCCGCGGCGTCGGCGGCGGGAACCAACTGTTGTTCCGCCTCGTCGGTCTCTTCGACTGCCGGCGGATCGCGGTTGGGCGCGGCCGGCTCTTCTTCCACGCCGGCGAGGATCTCGCGCGCCATCTCCGCCTCGCGCTGGCGGTTCCACATGCTGGCATAGAGGCCGCCATGCGCCAGCAATTGGTGATGGGTGCCGCGCTCGACGATGACGCCCTGATCGAGCACCAAAATCTCATCGGCGCCGACGATGGTCGAGAGCCGATGCGCGATGACCAACGTGGTGCGGTTCCTCGACACGCGGTCGAGCGCATCCTGAATGTCGCGCTCGGTATGGCTGTCGAGCGCGGAGGTGGCCTCGTCGAGGAGGAGGATCGGCGGCGCCTTGAGGATGGTGCGGGCGATGGCGACGCGCTGCTTCTCGCCGCCGGAAAGCTTCAGGCCACGCTCGCCGACCTCGGTTTCGTAGCCTTTCGGCGCCAGGCGGATAAAGCCGTCGATCTGCGCCATCCGCGCCGCCTCCTCCACTTCGGCGTCGGTCGCATCCCAGCGGCCGTAGCGGATGTTGTAGCGGATCGTGTCGTTGAACAGCACGGTGTCCTGCGGAACCATGCCGATCGCGGCGCGCAGCGACGTCTGCGTGACGTCGCGGATATCTTGGCCGTCGATCAAGGATGCGGCCGCCGGTCACGTCGTAGAAGCGGAACAACAGCCGCGAGATGGTCGATTTGCCGGCGCCCGAAGGCCCGACGATGGCCACGGTGCGCCCAGCGGCGACCTCGAAGCTCAAGCCCTTGAGGATCGGCCGCGCCGGCTCGTAAGCGAACGAGACATTCTCGAAGCGGATGGCGCCGGTGCGCACCTGGAGCGGCCGCGCGTCCGGGCGGTCCTCGATTTCCGGCTGGCGCTGCAGCATCGAGAACATGATCTCGATGTCGATGATCGCCTGTTTGATCTCGCGATAGACCAGGCCCATGAAATTCAGCGGCTGATAAAGCTGAATCATCATGGCGTTGATCATGACGAAATCGCCGACCGTGTTGGTGCCGGCGGCAATGCCGTAGGCGCACAGCACCATCGCCGCCGAAAGCCCGATGGTGAACACGATCGCCTGGCCGGCATTGAGCACCGCGAGCGAGGTATAGGCCTTGACGCTCGCCACCTCGTAGCGCTCCATCGAGCGGTCGTAGCGCTTCGCCTCGCGCTCCTCGGCGGAGAAATATTTGACGGTCTCGTAGTTGAGGAGCGAATCGATCGCCTTGGCGTTGGCGTCGGTGTCGCTCTCGTTCATGCTGCGGCGGATGTTGATGCGCCATTCGGTGGCGTAAAAGGTGAAGCCAACATAGAGCGCCACCGTCAGCAGGATGACGACCAAATAACGCCAGTCGAAATGGAACAGCAGCACCCAGCCGACCAAGACGACCTCGACGATAGTCGGCAGGAGCTGCAACAGCAGCATGCGCACAATGGTCTCGATGGCATTGCGCCCGCGCTCGAGGATGCGCGTCAGTCCGCCGGTCTTGCGCTCGAGATGGAAGCGCAGCGAGAGCAGATGCATATGCTCGAAGGTGAGCATCGCCAGCTGCCGCACCGCGTTCATCGCCACTTTGGCGAAGATGCCGTCGCGCCATTGCGTCAGCACGCCCATCAGGATGCGGGTGCCGCCATAAGCGAGCGTCATCGCCACCGGCGTCACCAGCACCCAGACAAGCCAATCGTTAGGCCCGATCGGCGCGGTGCCGTGGCCGGCAAGCGCGTCGGTCGCCCATTTGAAGGTGAACGGCACCGTAATGGTCGCGAGCTTGGCGGCGAAGATCAGCACGGTCGCGAACAGCACGCGCGCCTTGAGGTCGGCCCGGTTGGACGGCCAGATGTAGGGCCAGAGATGGACCAGCATCGACAACAGCCCGCGCGCGGTCGGCTTTCACCTCTCGGCTCTGGCTGGTGGGGGCGGTTGCGAATTCTCTCATTGCGGCTGCGGTTTGAAGGCGGAACCCTGGGCGGGTGACGCGCCGCCCAGATGCTGGCATATAGAGATTCTCCCCTCGTCCTGCATCGGCACGGCACTTGCTCTGTGCAGGTTAAATACTTGCGCGCGGGGCAAATCGCGACCACATCTATCGCTTTGCGAGTGTGATATATGAGCAAAATCAATGCGATCTGCGTCTATTGCGGATCGAGCCCCGGCACCGACTCGGCGTTTGCCACGGCCGCGCGCGTTTTCGGCAAAATCCTTGCCGAAAATGGCATCCGGCTCATTTATGGCGGCGGGTCGATCGGGCTGATGGGCGCGCTCGCCGGGTCGGTGATCGACCATGGCGGCGCCGCGACCGGCATCATCCCGGAATTCCTGACCGCCAAGGAGCAGCCGCGGCGCCTCGGGCAGGAGCAGATCATCACCCGCGACATGCACGAGCGCAAAAGCACGATGTTCGATCGCGCCGACGCGTTCGTCGCCCTGCCGGGCGGGATCGGCACGCTGGAGGAACTGGTCGAGCAAATGACCTGGGCGCAGCTCGGCCGCCACAAAAAGCCGATCCTGATCGCCAACATCAACGGCTTCTGGGACCCGCTGCTGTCACTGCTCGCGCATATGCGCGTCCAGGGGCTCCTGCCGCCGCCGGCCAAGGGCGTCGAATTGCTCGTCGTCGAACGCGTGGAAGACATCCTGCCGAAGCTGCAGACGGCGGCGCGCGCCGTGAGCGAGGCGCAGAAGAAATTGGCCGTGCCGGCGGAGCGGCTGTGATTCGTCATCACTGGCGGCGTAAGCGAAACCGAACCCGCAGTGCAGCACAAGCGCAGCGCAGTGGTGCACTGCTGCATCCGGGAATTGCCAAACTCCGTCGCTCCGCGTAATGATCCCGGTTCAGCAGCGCATCACTATCGTGCTGACGGCGGCCGGGTAACGCGATGAGCGCCCTACTCCGCCTTATCCCGCAAGAACGTCACCGCCTCGATGCGATTGCCGTCCGGATCGCGGATGAAGGCCGCGTAATATCCTTCGTAGTAATGCGGCCGCAATCCCGGCTCGCCGTCGGATGCGCCGCCGGCCTTGAGGGCGGCGGCGTGGAAAGCATCGACCGCGGCAGTGTCGGGCGCGCGCAGGCAGATATGCACGCCGTTGTCGTCGGCGATGCGATCCATGGCGTCGCGCCGGTTGATCCAGAATTCCGGATATTTTTTGCCGAAGCCGATCGCCGCATTCGGCCATTCGCGCAGCTTCGACAAGCCGAGGGGGCTGAGTGCGGCAGTGTAGAAGCGCTCGCCCTTTACGAGATCGCGCACCGCGAGGGAGATGTGATCGATCATCGATGTTTTCCGCTCGCTGCAACATGATTCCCCTCCCCTTTATGGGGAGGGGTAGGGGTGGGGGTCGCGAGGTTACGCGCGAGCGTCCCTGCCCTCACGTCGCCTCCCGACCCCCGACCCTACCCCTCCCCACAAGGGGAGAGGAAAATCTCACGCCGGCGCGCCGGATTTGACGAGCTTATAGACGATCGAATCCATCAGCGCCTGGAACGAAGCGTCGATGATGTTGGAGGAGACCCCGATCGTCGTCCAGTGATCGCCGCTCTCGTCGGCGCTCTCGATCAGCACACGGGTGACCGCCTCGGTTCCGGCGTTGAGGATACGCACCCGATAGTCGGTGAGCTCGAGGCCGGTGATGTAGCTTTGATATTTGCCGAGGTCCTTGCGCAGCGCGACGTCAAGCGCGTTGACCGGGCCGTTGCCTTCGGCGGCCGAGATGAGCAGTTCGTCGCCGACCCGGACCTTCACCACCGCCATGCTGACGGTGACGCGCTCGCCCTTGGCATTGATGCGCTGCTCGACGCTGACGTCGAATTTTTCCACGTCGAAATAGCGCGGCACCTTGCCGAGGAGCCGCCGCGCCAGCAGTTCGAACGAAGCATCGGCGGTCTCATAGGCATAGCCGATGGCCTCGCGCTCCTTCACTTCATCGAACAGCCGCGACAGCCGCGGATCGTCCTTGTCGATGGCGAAGCCGATGCGGTCGAGCTCGGCGAGCAGATTCGACCGGCCCGACTGGTCGGAGACCAGGAGCTTTCGTTTGTTGCCGACGCGCTCCGGCGCCACATGCTCGTAGGTCGCCGGGTCCTTGATGATGGCGGAAGCATGAATGCCGGCCTTGGTGGCGAACGCGCTTTCGCCGACATAAGGCGCGTGGCGGTCGGCGGCGCGATTGAGGATGTCGTCGAGCCCGTGTGAGACGCGGGCGATATGGCCGAGCGCTTCGTCGGAGACACCGATGTCGAATTTGTCCGCGTATTCCGCTTTCAACTTCAGCGTCGGGATGATCGACACGAGATTTGCGTTGCCGCAGCGCTCGCCGAGGCCGTTGAGCGTGCCCTGGATCTGCCGGGCGCCGGCGCGCAACGCGGCAAACGAATTGGCCACCGCCTGCTCGGTGTCGTTGTGGGCATGGATGCCGACATGATCGCCCGGAATTTGCTTGCAGACCTCGCCGACGATCTTTTCCACTTCGTGCGGCAGCGTGCCGCCGTTGGTGTCGCACAGCACGACCCAACGCGCGCCTTCGTCGTAAGCGGCTTTGGCGCAGGCGAGCGCGTAAGCCGGATTGGCCTTGTAGCCATCGAAGAAATGCTCGCAGTCGAGCAGCACTTCGCGGCCCTTGGCTTTGGCGGCGCGCACGCTGTCGCGGATCGAGGCAAGGTTTTCCTCTTCCGTCGTCTCGAGCGCGACGCGCACGTGATAGTCCCAGGATTTGGCGACAAAACAGATGGCGTCGGCCTGCGCGTCCAGCAATGCGGCGAGCCCGGGATCGTTCGAGGTCGAGCGGCCCGGCCGCCGCGTCATGCCGAACGCGGTGATCTTTGCCGCGCGCCGGCCGCTTTTCGGCGAAGAAGCTCGTGTCGGTCGGATTGGCGCCCGGATAGCCGGCTTCGACATAATCGACGCCAAGCTCGTCGAGCATGCGCGCAATGGCGATCTTGTCGGCGAGCGTGAAGTCGACGCCGTTGGTCTGCGCGCCGTCGCGCAGCGTGGTGTCGAACAAATAGAGCCGCTCGCGCGGACATTTCCTCACCACAGATAATAGTTGGCGGCGAGCGCGACCGCGACCAGGATGGCGATCAGCGCGATCGCCACATGATGGGTCCGCATGCCGAAGAATGTTTGCGCGCGCCATGAGTCTTTGCGATCCTAAATCAAACGATAGACGTATAGAGCGTGATGGCGACGGCCAGCGCAATCACCGCGTATTTGAGGATGACATAATAAATCACGTGCCGCTGGAACGGCAGATCGTCGCGTTTCATTGATCGCGCTCACGGGCTCGCTGGCTTTGGCGGCGGCGAGCGGCTTGGTCATCGTCGTGTTGGCGAGCCATTCGCCGGCGAGCGACACGGTATTGCGGGTCTTGGCGACAAAACCGCGGCGCTCGAAGAAACCCCGCGCGGTGTCGCTGGCATCGACGCTCAGTTGCTTGCTGCCGCGCGCCGCCGCGAGCTTCTCCAGCGCATCGCATAGCATAGCGCCGGCGCCCTGCCCGGCCGCGGCCGGATGCACATAGAGCATGTCGATCCGGGTATTGTCGGCGAGCGACGCGAAGCCGATCGCCGCGCCGGCATGGGTCGCCACCAGCGTCAATTCGGCGGCCAAGCGCGCGCCGAACTCCTCCTCGTCGTCGGCCGCCGACGCCCACGCCTGCTGCTGCGCCTCGCTATAATCGTCGCCGGACAATTCCTCGATACTGGCGCGGAAGATCTCCGCCAGCAGCGGCACGTCGGTCGGCAGCATCGGCCGCATCGCCAGCTTGGTCTGCGGACGGGCGGTCATCGGGCGGCCTCAAGCGCCGACCACGTGCCGTCATGCCCGCACTCGTTGCGGGCATCCACGTCTTTGTGCGCGACCCCCGAGGCAAGTCGTGGATGGCCGGGACGAGCCCGGCCATGACGATGGAAGGTCATCGCGCGATCTCCCAGGTGGTGCCGTCTTTGGTGTCCTTGAGCACGACGCCCATTTTCGCGAGCTCGTCGCGGATGCGGTCGGATTCTTTAAAGTTTTTGCTTTGCGCGCGGCGTTACGTGCATCGATCAGGCTATCGACATTCGATATTCACTGTGTCGCATCGAGGCCGGCAGTAACAGATGCTGCCCGTTCTGCGATGCCGTCTGCCGAGTAGGCCGACGATCAATTGGCTGCTGATTTCAAGTAACGCTGAGCGTCCTCGCCCGTTCGATCGCCCAGCATTGACACCCCGGTCGCAGACGTCTGACCAAGGACCGGCGGATGCGACATTTATGCAAGCGCGCAATTGCACGATCGTCGTGCCAAGATCATCGCCGAGCGCGTTGCGCGAACAGCTGAACTGGCGCCTCCGCTGGAATAACTTCGCCAATAAAGTTCGTACCAGCCGTCGAGCGCTTTTGAGCTCTCCTGCTAGTCCCGCTCACGGTCCAGTTGATCGGCTGGCGATAATGCGTTTGCAGCATCGCCAGACGGATCGTTTCCCCGGGCCAGTCCTTCAGCAAATCTCGAATCGTCACGAAGTTGCCGAGCGACTTCGACATCTTCTCGCCTTCGACCTGCAGAAAGCCGTTGTGCATCCAGAAATTCGCCATCACCGGCGTGTGGAAGGCGCTGCGCGACTGCGCGATCTCGTTCTCGTGGTGCGGGAAGACGAGATCGATGCCGCCGCCATGGATGTCGAACACTTCGCCGAGATACTTCCACGACATCGCCGAGCATTCGATATGCCAGCCGGGCCGCCCGGGCGCCTTGATGCCGGCCGGCGACGGCCATGCCGGGTCACCGGGCTTCGACGGCTTCCAGAGAACAAAGTCCTGCGGATCGCTCTTGTACGGCGCGACTTCGACGCGGGCGCCAGCGATCATCTCGTCGAGCGGCCGTTTCGACAGCATGCCGTAATCAGGCATCGAAGGAACGCTGAACAGCACATTGTCCTCGGCGACATAGGCATTGCCGGATTTGACCAGCGCGTTGATCATCGCGCGCATTTCGCCGATGTGCTCGGTGGCGCGCGGCTCGAATGTCGGCGGCAGGCAGCCGAGCGCGGCGACATCGTCGTGGAATTGCCTGTCGGTCTGCTCGGTGACCTTGCGGATCGCTTCGTTGAGCGGCAGGTCGGGATATTCCTCCGCGGCGCGCGCGTTGATCTTGTCGTCGACGTCGGTGATGTTGCGCACGTAGGTGACGTGATCGGCGCCATAGAGATGGCGCAGCAGCCGAAACAGCACGTCGAACACGATCTCCGGGCGCGCGTTGCCGATATGGGCGAAGTCGTAGACCGTCGGCCCGCACACATACATGCGCACATTCGCCGGATCGAGCGGCGCTAAAGAGCCGCTTCTCGCGCGTGAGCGTATCGTAGAGCTTTAAGTCCATCGTCGCATTCATGGTTGCGATTTTACGCGCAAATATGTGCACACCCGGCCTGCTGGCCGGGCGTGTCCACAATCTCGAACCGGAGAAAAGACGGCCGCAGCCAGCGAAGGTCGCTAGCGAATAATCTCCCGGCAAATGCCGCAGATATGGTTCTGGCCGTTCATGGCGCGGACAATGGTCGAGGACTGGCATGGCGTCAAGGGTTTGGCGTCAAGGGTTTGGCTCGGCGGTGGTGTCTAGACGTAATCTTCTGCCGGCGGCTTCCCGTGGGGCCTGGTTTGGGGCTGTCGGGGCCTTCGAAATTCTACGAACAGCAACCGGCGTTCGCTTGCATGGGCGGGCACGGCACGGAGCCGTACGAACAGAACACGCAACAGTCGCCTGGGAGAGGCTTTAGCCGCTCGCCACATCCTTTGCAGTCATAGAAGAACTGGCACGCGTCCGTCGGCATGGTCTCGGTCGCGCGATATCCACACCTCGGACAGGTCAATGTCGATTCTGCGATCACTTGGGCCTTCTTCCATCCGACGCCCTACGACGCATCAGCCCCATATAGCGGCCGCCATTGCGAATGGCTACGCGCCTTCCAGCCGGAATGTCCCGCCGCCCGCATGGCGTTTGGGACCGCAATGGAGTTGCGCGTTTGCCCGCTCGCCTTCCTTGTCCACCGAATCGGCGATCCATCGGCTTGACGCGCCCGTCGGGTTGTGGGGGTTAACGCGGCTCTTAACTTGATCGTCGCATTCTTCAGCTTCATTGCAATGCTGTTTTGCGGCGCTTTGGCGCCCGGGGGTGGGGATTTTCATGCGTTCCACGATCGCACTTGCCGTCGTTGCCGCTGTGTTGTTCGCTGCCGGCGCCGCGCACGCTGAAAAGCGGGTGTTCATCGTCGCCAATAACGGCGACGGCTATGGCGTCGACCGCTGCCTCGCCTCGGGCGCGGCCTGCGGCGCCGCGGCGGCGAATTCCTATTGCCGCACACACGAATTCGGCCAGGCTTTGTCCTTCCGCAAGGTGGATCGCGACGACATCACCGGCGCGATCCCGGCGAGCGGCCCGGGCTCTTGTCACGGCGCGCACTGCGACGACTTCGTCGCCATCGAGTGCTCGCGCTGATTTCGAATTCGTCATGCCCGGCCGGTTGCCGGGCGTGACGATGTGGGATGAAATTAGAGCGCCCCTCGGCGCTCTAATTTTTTGCGCTGCGTGTCCCGGGCGCAGCGCAGCGTGAAATGGTGCGCTGCTAAACCGGGACCTTCACAGACTCCGAGTTTGAAACGATCCCGGATCTGCGGCGCAGCGCTGACGCGCTGCACCGCGTCCGGGAAATGTCGCTTAGCTCGCTCCCCTTCGCCAGCGCGATGGCTTCGCGCAGCACGTCGAGATCGCCGACATGATTGGCGAGAATGAGCACGAGCCTGGTGTCGAGCTCGGCGGCTTCCGCATCAGACAGGTGGCGGCGCGCTTCGACCAGCGCCAGATAGGCGGCATCGGGATCAGCGAAATTGCGAGGCGGTGACGAGCTTGGTCATTGGCATTACCTTGGGCATCACCTTGCCAGCGCGCGCTGATGCGCGCGCCTCACCGCGGCGGCGTCGAAGCTTCGCCAGCGGGCGCACAAATGCTGATCGGGCCGGACCAGATAGGTCGCGCCCGGCGTCGCGTCGAGGCGCTGCGTGAACTTGCCGTCCTGGTCGAAGAAATCCTCGCCGATGACAGTGAGGACGACGCCGTCAGGCGCACGCGGCGTTATGCCGTCCGCGCCGCCGTTCTTCACATGAATGAGCTGCGAAATCGCCGCGCAGATTTTCCAGAAGATGCGTCGCCGAGCCGTCGGCGCGCGCAAGCGGCGCATCGGGGAGCGGCGCGCCGAGCTTCGCCGTGCCGGCGAATGACGTCGCGTCGGGAGTAGACAGCGGCGTGTCGTAGACTGCCGGCAGCGACAGCCGGCCGGAATTGATCATGCGGCGCGCGAACTCGGCCGTTGGGCGCGAGCGCCAGCACGGCGTCGCGCAGCCGCCGCTCGGCGCTCGAATGCGGCGACATGAAATCGGTCGAGCGCGTCGAGTGCCCGATATTCTCGTCGGCGGCCTGGATGCGCTCGACATCGTAGCTTGCGATCAGCGCGCTGCCGCCGTCGCCTTTGAGCACAGCGGCAAGCTTCCATGCCAGATTTTCCGCGTCCTGGATGCCGGAATTGGCGCCGCGGGCGCCGAACGGCGACACCTGATGCGCGGCATCGCCGATGAAGATCACCCGATCGTGCACGAAGCGATCAAGGCGGCGGCAATTGAACGTGTAGACCGAGACCCATTCGAGCTCGTAGCGTGGGCTTGTAAGCACCTTGTCGAGCCGCGCGCGCACGCGCTCCGGCTCCTGCTCGGCAACCGGGTCGGCATCGGGCCCAAGCTGCAGATCGACGCGCCAGACATTGTCGGGCTGGCGATGCATCAAGGCCGACTGGCCGGAATGGAAGGTCGGCGCGAACCAGAACCGCCGCTCGGTTGGAAACTCGGCCGCCATATGCACGTCAGCGATCAGGAATTTGTCCTCAAAGGTGACGCCGGCAAAGTCGAGGCCGAGGAGGCGGCGCGCGGTCGAGTGGGCGCCGTCGGCGGCGATCAGCCAATCGGCATCGAGCCGGTACGGTCCGTCCGGCGTGTCGATGGTGAGCCGCACGCCGTCATTGAGGCGATCAAGACCGGTGAGGCGGTTGTTCCAGCGCAGCTCGAGATGGTCCAGCTCAAGCGCGCGATCGACCAGCGCCTTTTCCAGATAATATTGCTGCAGGTTGATAAAAGCCGGCATCTTGTGCCCTTCCTCCGGAAGAAGGTCGAATGAGAAGAGCAGCTCGTCGCCGTGGAAAACCTTGCCGAGCTTCCAGGTCACGCCCTGCGCCACCAGATGCTCGCCGATGCCAAGCCGGTCGAGAATTTCCAGCGTCCGCTTCGACCAGCAGATGCCGCGCGAACCTTCGCCGATGCGGTCGGCATCGTCGAGCAGCACCACCGGCACGTCGTGCAGCGCGAGATCGATCGCGGTGGCAAGCCCGACCGGCCCGGCGCCGACCACCACGACCGGACGGCGTACGATCGCGGCGGCGTCCTGGTCCGCCGAGCGGCGATAGGCGTAGTGATAGATTGATTTATGGATGTTGGTCATCGGCTAATCCGTAGGGTGGGCAAAATCATTTCTCTGCGGTAGCACGTGGGAATTGTGCATATTTGATTTTGCCCACGCGGACTTTCCGAGCGGGCGCAACGCCCACCCTACAAGTTGTCACCCGCGCAGCGCCGCCCACATGGCGCGGTCGCGCTCCGCCGTCCAGATCACCGGATGCTCGATGCCTTTGGCCTCGTCGTAGGCGCGCGAGACATTGAACGGCATGCAGTGCTCGTAGATGGCGAAGCTTGCAAATTTCGGATCCATGATGCGGCGCGCGTCGTCGTAGGCTTCCTTGAGCGAGCGGCCTTTGCCGGCACTGTCGCTGACCGAGTCGTAAGAGCGTGGTGAGAAAATCCTCGGTCAGCGCGATGCCGTCGGCGACCTGCTTGGCGGTCTTCAGCGCGGCGCCCGCGTCCCGGCACCAGCGCGCTCGGCGGAAAACTCGGCGAGCCGGTCGAGCGTCGCCGGCCAGTCGGTGAAATGCGCATCGCCGCAATAGCAGGCCGAGTGGTATTCGACGAGATCGCCGGAGAACACGACATTGGCGTCCGGCACGTAAGCGACGACGTCGCCCGCGGTGTGGCCGCGGCCGATATGCATGATGCGCACTTCGCGGCGGCCGAGCCAGACCGATATCTGGTCGGGGAAGGTGATCGACGGCCAGGTCAGGCCGGGGATGCTCTCGACGGCACGAAACAGCCGCGGGAACCGGCCGATCTCTGAATCCATGTCGGCCTTGCCGCGCTCTTCGATCAGCGCTCGCGTGCCCGCCGACGCCAGGATTTCGGCGCCGACATAGGCGGACGCGCCGAGCACGCGCACCGCGTGATAGTGCGTCAGCAGGACGTATTTGATCGGCTTGTCGGTGACCTTCTTTACCCGGTCGATCACCTGCCGCGCCATCACCGGCGTGGCCTGGGCATCGACCACCATCACGCCGTCGTCGCCGACGATGATCCCGGAATTCGGGTCGCCTTCGGCGGTGAAGGCGTAGAGATCGGGCCCGATGGCGTCGAAGGTTATGGTCTTGTCGGCCAGATCGCCGGTCGAGGCGAAACTCGCGCTCATCGTGATGTCCTCCCGGCCGTCCATTTTATCACCTAGCGGACCGCACTATTTGGAACAAGACCGCCACGCCGTTGCGCGTCATCCTGACTTCGTTCATGTTCGCGCCAAAGCGCGGCCAAGCAAAGGGGCGCCGGCGCGGCGGGCGGGCATTACGGCCGTGCCTGGATTGACGCCTTGGATTGGTGCCTTGGATTGATGCCATGGCTGGTCAGCGGGCAATGGAAGGCGAGATCAGGCGCGAGCCGGCCGCGGACGAGCCGAAGCTCGGCGAACATGCACCGCTGAAGCTCGAGCATTTCCTGCCCTACCAGCTCAACGTGGTGTCGAGCCTCGTCTCCCAGGCACTAACCCGCGTTTATGCGCGGCGCTACAGCATCGGCGTACCTGAATGGCGCGTCGTGGTGACGCTCGGCCAGTACGGCGTCATGACCGCAAAAGCGATCGGCGCGCACACCCACATGCACAAGACCAAGGTGTCGCGCGCGGTGGCGCTCCTGGAGAAGCGTCGGCTGATCGCGCGCCGCGCCAACCGCGAGGACATGCGCGAGACGTTCCTGTCGCTCACCAATGCCGGCCGGACTATGTACGAAGAGGTCGCGCCGCATGCGCTGGAGTTCGCGCGCCGCTTGACCGAGATTCTGTCGCCGGGCGACCGCGAAGCCTTCAACCGCGCCCTGCAGCAATTGACCGCGCGCTCGGCAGAACTCGTCGCCGAAGCCGGTCTCGAAGAGGACGAGGAGTAACGGGACAGCCCATATTCAAGATGATTTGAAACCTCCGTACTGGTATTCGGAACAGATCATGCCCAAACGAACCGCGCGACAGCGTCTGATCACATGAAGCTCTATTCCTATTTCCGTTCGTCGGCCGCTTATCCGCGTGCGCATCGCCCTCAATCTCAAGGGCCTCGCCTACGAGACCGCGTCCGTTCATCTGCAAAAAGACGGCGGCCATAATCGGCGGGCCGAATTCCGTGCGATCAATCCGCAGATGCGCCTGCCGGCCTTGGTGGCGCCGACCGGCGATGTGCTGATCCAGTCGCTCGCCATCATCGAATATCTCGACGAGACCCACCCCGATCCGCCGCTGCTGCCGGCCGATCCGATTGCGCGGGCCGGCGCGCGGGCGCTGGCGCAGATCATCGCCTGCGACATCCATCCGCTCAATAACGTCGGGCCGCTGCGCTACCTCAAGCATCAGATGCACCAGGAGCAGAGCGCGATCGATGCCTGGTATCATCACTGGGTCATTGCCGGCTTCGAGGCGTACGAGGCTTTGCTGCGCGGGGGTCCCTATTCTTGCGGCAGTGACGTAACAATCGCCGATATCTGCCTGGTGCCGCAGGTCTATAATGCCCGCCGCCTGCAAGTGCCGCTCGACAATTTCCCCAAGATCGTCGCCATCGACGCCGCCTGCCTCGAGCTGCCGGCGTTCGATCGGGCCCGGCCGGAGAACCAGCCGGACGCCGGAATGACCTCCTATCGGTTGCCTAGGCGCGCGGCACCCCATTCACACTTTGGTCACCATTTCATCGCTTCATCCTGCCCGGATGGGGCGAACGGGCCGGGACCAGTCAATGATCAAGCGTTTGCGCGGTCTCGGCTGCGGTCTCTGCTTGGGCATTCTCGGTGCTGGCCTGCTGTCCGCGTCGGTGGCAGCCCAATCGCCGGTTCCGCCGGCTCCCGTTCAGGGTCAGCCGGGAGGCGCCCCTCCTACGGAGCAGCCGGCTTCCAATCCGGTGTGTGTGCGGCTTGAAGGCCAGCTGGCGATCGTCAATCGCGGCGGCGCCGATCCCGGCCGCGCCGATCAGATCAAACGCTACGAAGACTCGGTCGCCAAACAGCAGTCCGAACTCGACCGTTTGCTGGCGCAGGCAAAACGGCGGGGCTGCCAGGGCGGCGGATTTTTTTCGCTGTTCACCGGACAGTCGGCGGAATGCCAGCCGCTGAACGCCCAAATCCAGCAGATGCGCGACGGCCTCGATCGCACCATGAGCGACCTTGAGCGTCTCAAGAGCGGCAACAATTACGATCAGGATGGCCAGCGCCGCCAACTGATCGGCCAGCTCGCGCAGAACAATTGTGGGCCGCAATACCGCGCCGCCGCTGCGGCTGCGGGTCCGGCCGGCTTCCTCAACTCGCTGTTCGGCGGCCATATCATCAGTCCGGGCGGCGACGGCGCGCCGTCGGGCACTTACCGCACGGTCTGCGTGCGCGCCTGCGACGGTTATTATTTCCCGATTTCCTATTCGACAGTGCAAAGCCGGTTTGCCGACGATGCGCGTACCTGCCAGCGCGAGTGTCCGGCCACCGCGGCCGAGCTCTATACCTATCGCAATCCCGGCGAAGACATCGCCCAAGCCGTCTCGCTCAGCGGTCAGTCCTACACGGCTTTGCCGACCGCCTTTCAGTACCGGAAAGAATTCTCGCCGACATGCTCGTGCCGGCGGCCGGGTCAGAGCTGGGCGGACGCGCTCAAAGGCGCCGACGACTCATCGACGCTCGAGAGCGGCGACATCGTCGTGACCGACCAGAACGCCAAAGCCTTGTCGCAGCCGCCGCCACCGAAAGGCGCCAAGCCTGCCAAGCCCGGCACCGCCAACGTCGCGCCGACTACCGGCGGAGCGGCCGCCTCTACCGATACAGGCTCTGGTACGAGCGCTGCTGGTGCTGGCGCCAGCCCCAATCCCGACGCGCCGAAAACCGCAGTGCGCAGCGTCGGCCCGCCCTTCGTGGCTGCGCATTAGTTTCTTCCTTCTCGCTTCGGCTGGGCCGCGCGATCGGCAGCGTCCCGACGAGGCTATGCATCGTCATGCTCCCGCCGCTGCGCCGAATGCTTGACGCTGAGAATGATGATCTCCTCAGCCGCATCGTCCACCGTGTAGTAGATGAGATACGCATAGCGCCGTGTGACAAATTTACGAACGCTTTCGGTCTGCTGAAGCCTGCCGACATGTGGAAACAGCATGAGGTCTTGCAGGCTCTGATAGATCGCGGCCCGAACGCGCTCGGCTGCCGCCGGGTTCCGAGCCTGGATGTAATCAGCGATCGCGGCAATATTCTCCAGCGCACGGCGTAAACCGCAGCTTCATCGATCGAAGCGGCGAAAGGCAGCCTCGACTTCAGCGTCGGTCGCGAATTGGCGACGCTTGGCTTGTGCCAGGCTTTCCAGAATATCTGGCAAGTGCGCGGGATCGATCGGCTCGTGTTCTCCCCGTCGTCAGCCAGCGTGAGCATGGCGCGCGCAATTTCGTCTTGGGTGTCGGCGGGCAAGCGGCGCACCAATTCGAGGGCCTGTTCGAGCAGCTTGGTCATGGGCGCAGTGTAGGCGTTCGCGCGTCCGGCATAAAGGTGCGGTTCAAAAATCCGCTGCGCCGGCTTTGGCGCGGACCGGGCTTTTGCTCGGCGCCCGCTCGGGCGACGGCAGCGCGTTGCCGGAATCGTGGAACCTGGAGGTGATCGGATAGCGCCGGTCGCGGCCGAAATTCTTCAGCGTCACTTTGACGCCGGGCGCGGCCTGCCGGCGTTTATATTCCGCGAGGTTGAGCATGCGCTCGATTTTCATCACCGTTTCGCGATCGAAGCCGGCGGCGATGATGGTCGCGAGCGGCTCTTCGCGCTCGACCAGCCGTTCGAGGATCTGATCGAGCACGTCATAGGGCGGCAGCGTATCCTGATCGGTCTGGTTCTCGCGCAACTCCGCGCTCGGCGCACGCGTGAGCACGTTTTCGACGATCACCCGCCCGTCCGGGCCAAGCGCGCCATGCGGCTTCCAGCGATTGCGCAGCCGCGACAGCCGGTACACTTCGGTCTTGTAGAGGTCCTTGATCGGGTTGAAGCCGCCGTTCATGTCGCCATAGAGCGTGGCGTAGCCAACCGACATTTCCGATTTGTTGCCGGTCGTGACCACCATCAGGCCGAATTTGTTGGAGATCGCCATCAGGATGACGCCGCGCGCCCGCGCCTGCAAATTCTCTTCGGTGACGTCGCGCGGCGCGCCGGCAAAGATCCCGGCGAGCGCCGCCTTCGAGCCCGTGCACGGCTTTTTCGATCGGAACGATGTCGTAGCGGACGCCGAGCGCGCGCGCGACCGCTTGCGCGTCATCGAGCGATTCCTGCGAGGTGAAGCGGTACGGCAGCATCACGCCGCGCACGCGGTCGGCGCCGATCGCATCAGTCGCGAGCACGGCGCACAACGCCGAGTCGACGCCGCCGGAAAGGCCGAGCACGACGCCGCGGAAGCGGTTCTTGTCGACATAGTCGCGCAAGCCGATCATGCAGGCGGTGTAATCGGCCTGATCCAATTCCTCCGCCGGCGCCATCGGCCCGGGCGCGCATCGCCAGCCGGACGGCGTGCGCGACCAATGCGTCGTGAAAACCATCTCGCGAAAGGCCGGCAGCTGGAAGGCGATCGAGCGGTCGGCGTTGAGCGCGAACGAGGCGCCGTCGAACACGAGCTCATCCTGGCCGCCGACCTGGTTGACATAGACGAGCGGCAGCCCGGCCTCGGTGACGCGCGCCACCGTTACGTTCAGCCGCACCTCGGCCTTGTCACGCCAATAGGGCGAGCCGTTGGGCACGATGATCAGCTCGGCGCCGGTCTCGGCAAGGGTTTCGACGACATTCTCGTAGTCGCCCCAGTCGGTCCAGGTATCTTCGCAGATCGGCAGCCCAAGCCGTACGCCGCGGAAGCTCACCGGCCCTGGCACCGGCCCCGACGCGAACACCCGCTTCTCGTCGAACACGCCGTAATTCGGCAGATTGACTTTGTAGCGGATCGCCTCGATCTCGCCGCCGGCAAGGAGCGCATAGGCGTTATGGAGCTTGCCGTCCTCGACCCAGGGCGTGCCGATCAGGACGGCCGGCGCCGGCGCCAGTCTCGCGCGCCAGCGTCTCGATTGCGGCGCGGCAGGCGGCCTGGAAGGCCGGCTTGAGCACCAGGTCCTCCGGCGGATAGCCGGCGATGAACAATTCGGAAAAAGCCACGATGTCGGCGCCGTCGCGCGCGGCCTGTATGCGCGCCTGGCGCGCCCGCTCCAGATTGCCGGCGACATCGCCGACAATCGGGTTGAGCTGCGCCACGGCAATGGCGAGGCGATCGGCAGGATGCTGATTCATGAGATTGATCTAGGGTCCGAACGTCGCTTCCGGCAATAGGCCTCTATTGGATAATGTTTCACCCTGACGTTCCGCCTTTTTCCCAAACTAATCAGCTTCAAACCCCAGATTGTATCTGATAATATGCTACTAATAGGAGAGTTATGGGTATGCCCTCGTGTAGCGTCCGGGCGCATCGCGTTATGGATTAGACATGGCTGCTACCGTCACCATCGATCGCCGGCATATCTGGTTCACTACTCCGCTCCTTATTGCCTTAGCAGGCTTGGTCGGAACGTTCAGCGGTGCGGCAATTCAAGGATACTCGAACAATCTGCTTGAACGACACAAGTTCGAGTACGTCCTGATTCAACAAGCACTATCGACGCCCAGTAGGAAGAGACTCGGCGCAAAATCTGAATTTCCTCCACGAAGTTGGTCTGCTCAGCGGACTTAATTCGTCCGGAATTGCATCCGTGTCGAAAGACGACGGAGAGCATTTACCTGTCTTTCTTGGAGCCGCCATACGGGACCAAGTGATTTCCGTTCGACAAGCAAAGGGCGTTCTAAAGCATTTAGCTTTTTACTCAGGCGATGTCGACGATCGGGCCGATCTCGCGTATCGCATCGCAGTAATGAGATTTCAAAGAGAAAAGAAGTTGGAAATTGATGGTCTTATAGGACCGCAGACAGTGCTGTTGCTTTGGGAAGCGTGTCCAGAGTGTCCCGGTTTGATGCAGATTAATCAACGAGTTGGCATAAGCGCGCAGTAAACTCATTGATGGATAGATTTACAACGCCGCCGCGGCCGGCGCCGGTTTCGCCTTGCCCTGGCGCTCCGATTTCAAGAGATCGGCGAGCAGGAACGCCAGATCGAGCGACTGCTCGGCATTGAGCCGCGGATCGCAGACCGTGTGGTAGCGGTCGTTGAGATCCTCTTCGCTGATGGCGCGCGCGCCGCCGGTGCATTCGGTGACGTTCTGGCCGGTCATTTCCAGATGCACGCCGCCGGCATGGGTGCCTTCGGCCGCATGCACCTGAAAGAACGTCCGCACCTCTTTGAGGATCTGATCGAACGGCCGGGTCTTGTAGCCCGTCACCGAGGTGATGGTGTTGCCGTGCATCGGATCGCACGACCACACCACGTTGCGGCCTTCGCGCTGTGACCGCGCGCAGCAAGCCGCGGCAGATGCTCGGCGGCCTTCTCCGCGCCCATGCGGCAGATCAGGGTGAGCCGGCCGGGCTCGTTGTCCGGATCGAGGATGTCGATGAGCTTGAGCAGCTCATCCGGCTTTTGCGTCGGCCCGGTCTTCAGGCCGAGCGGATTTTTGACGCCGCGGCAGAACTCGATATGGGCGTGGTCCGGCTGCCGGGTGCGGTCGCCGATCCACAGCATGTGGCCGCTGGTGCAGTACCAGTCGCCGGTGGTCGAATCGACGCGCGTGAACGCCTGCTCGTAGCCGAGCAGCAGCGCCTCGTGGCTGGTGAAGAAATCGGTGGTGCGCATCTCCGGATGCACTTCCGGATCGATGCCGCAGGCGCGCATGAATTCGAGCGCCTCGGTGAGGTGATCGGCGAGCTCCTGGTAGCGCTTCGATTGCGGACTGTCGTTGACGAACGACAGCATCCATTGGTGCGCGTTCGAAAGGTTGGCGTAGCCGCCGGTGGCGAAAGCGCGCAGCAGATTGAGCGTCGCCGCCGATTGCCGATAGGCTTCGAGCTGGCGGCGCGGATCGGGAATGCGCGCCTCCGGCGTGAAGTCGGTGCCGTTGATGATGTCGCCGCGATAGGCCGGCAGCTCGACGCCGCCGCGCTTTTCGATCGGCGACGAACGCGGCTTGGCGAACTGGCCGGCAATGCGGCCGACCTTCACCACCGGCGACGCCGCCGCATAGGTCAGCACCACCGCCATCTGCAGGAACAGCCGGAAGAAATCGCGGATGTTGTTGGCGCCGTGCTCGGCGAAGCTCTCGGCGCAATCGCCGCCCTGGAGGAGGAATGCCTGGCCGGCGGCAACCTGCGCCAAAGCGCGTTTGAGGTTGCGTGCCTCGCCTGCAAAAACCAGCGGCGGAAAGCTCGCAAGCTGTGCCTCGACCTCGGCCAGCGCCTTGGCGTCGGGATAATCCGGCACCTGCACGATCGGCTTGTGGCGCCAGCTGTCCGGGCTCCACTTCACCGCGAATTTGCCAGCTTCGACATCCACATCTCCAATCCGTCATTCCGGCCGAGCCGCGGCAGCGGCGAGAGCCGCGAATCCATAACCACCGGTGCGTGAATATCGATTCCGGGCTCGCGGGCTCACACGCCCGCGCCCCGGAATGACGCGCGATTTATACACAACCGCGCCGGGCGGCGACAGGGCCGAAAAAGCCGCCTATTCCGCGGCTTCGCGCGCGTAGCTGGCGGTTTTGGTCCGCAGCGTCACCAGCTCCTCGGCGGTGGTCGGATGCAGCGCCATGGTGGCGTCGAAATCGGCCTTGGTGGCGCCCATCGTCACCGCGATGGCGGCCATCTGGATCATTTCGGCGGCGCCCTCGCCGACGATATGGCAGCCGGCGACGCGGTCGGTTGTGCCGTCGACCACGAGCTTGATCAACACCGTCGTGTCGCGGCCCGACAGCGTCGCCTTCAGCGGCTTGAACATGGCCCGGTAAATGTCGGTCTGCGCGAACCGCGCGCGCGCCTGCGCCTCGGTCAGGCCGACCACGCCGACTTCGGGATCGGAAAACACCGCGGTCGGCACTTTGGTGTGATCGACCGCCGTCGGCTTGCCGCCGAACACCGTGTCGGCGAAAGCCATGCCCTCGCGGATGGCGACCGGCGTGAGATTGACCCGATTGGTGACGTCGCCGATGGCGTAGATCGACGGCACGGCGGTGCGCGAATATTCATCGACGGCGATGCCGCCGTTTTTGGCGATCTCGACGCCCGCCTCCTTGAGCCCAAGCTTGTCGATATTCGGCGCCCGGCCGGTGGCGAACATCACGCAATCGGCGGTGTGCTGAAAGCCGTTGGAAAAGCGCGCGAAGAAACGATGCCGTCTTTTTCGATCGCCGCGACCTTGCATCCGGTAATGACCTTGATGCCGCGCTTCTCCATATCCATGCGCACGTGCGCGCGCACTTCATCGTCGAAGCCGCGCAGAATGTTCTCGCCGCGATAGATCGAGCGTCACGTGCGATCCGAGGCCGGCGAAAATGCCGGCGAACTCGACCGCGATATAGCCGCCGCCCTGGATCAGCACATGCTGCGGCAGCCGCTCCAGATGGAACGCCTCATTGGAGGAAATCGCGTGCTCGATGCCGGGAATCGGATCGCCGTAAGTCGGCGCGCCGCCGGTCGCGATCAGGATATAGGCGGCGCGCACGCGCTTGCCGTTCGCCAGTTGCACGGTGTGCGCGATCGGCGACGACGGCGCGCTGTTTGACGATGGTGACGCCGGCTTTTTCCAGCGTCATCGTGTAGGCGGCTTCGAGCCGGCGCGATTTCCTTGTCCTTGTTGGCGATCAGCGTCGGCCAGTCGAACGACCATTGCGGCACCGTCCAGCCATAACCGGCGGCATCCTCGAATTCGCCGCGAAAGCGCGACGCATAGACCAGAAGCTTCTTCGGCACGCAGCCGCGGATGACGCAGGTGCCGCCGACGCGATATTCCTCCGCCACCATCACCCGCGCGCCATGCTGCGCGGCGATGCGCGCGGCGCGCACGCCGCCCGAGCCACCGCCTATGACAAAAAGATCGACGTCGTAATCGGACATGCGCGTCGGTGCCGAGGCACTCCTTATAGCAGTTTCAGATCAGGGCCGCCGCTCGATAAGGCGCACCCCGTTTGGACCGGCGAGAATAACAGTCTGGGCGATGTTGATGAACAAGCCGTGCTCCATGACGCCGGGCACCGTGCAGAGCCGCGCCGCCAGTCACGCGGATCGGGGATGCGCTGCAAATGGGCATCCAGGATCCAGTGTCCACTGTCGGTCACAAAGACTTGCTCGTCCTTGCCTTTCCGCAAAATCGCCGGCCCCGGGCAGCCGGCGGCGGCGATGGCGGCATCGACGGCCCGATGGGTCGCCGCCGCACCGAACGGCACGATCTCGATCGGCAGCGGGAAGCGGCCCAACACCGCGACGTATTTCGAACTCGTCGGCAATGACGATCATCCGCGCCGACGCGGTCGCCACGATCTTCTCGCGCAACAGCGCGCCGCCGCCGCCCTTGATCAGCGTCAGGTCGGGCGCGATTTCGTCGGCGCCGTCGATGGTCAGATCGAGCTCCGGCGTCTCGTCGAGCGTCGTCAGCGCAATGCCGAGCCGCTGCGCCTGCGCCCGCGTCGCTTCGGAGGTCGGGACCGCGACGACGGCGAGGCCCGCGGCGACGCGCTCGCCGAGGAGGTCGACGAGGTGCCTGGCGGTCGAGCCGGTGCCAAGCCCAAGCCGCATGCCGGGGCGGACGAATTCGAGCGCGCGGGCGGCAGCCGCGCGTTTTTGCGCCTCAACGTCCATGGCCGGCTGTGTAGGACAAAATCGCCAGTGAAAGCGAATAGACTGGCGCGGGAACAGGGGCTACGCAAAGACCATGCTTACCATCGTCTTCGATCTCGACGGCACGCTGGTCGACACCGCCCCCGACTTGATCGACACGCTCAATTTCACCCTCAAGCAGCACGGCCTGCCGACGGTTCCGTACGACGACGCCCGGCCGCTGATCGGCGGCGGCGCGAAGACCATGATCGAGCGGGCGCTGATCCTGGAAGGACGCGAGCGCCTCGGCCGCCGACGTCGACGCCCTCTACGCGCCGTTCGTCGCCCACTATGCCGAGCACATCGCCGACCGCTCGCGGCCGTTCCCAGGGCTTCTGCCGGTGCTCGACCGCTTGGCCGCCGCCGGTCATCGGCTGGCGGTCTGCACCAACAAGCTCGAATGGCTCTCGAAGCAGCTCCTCGACGCGCTGCGAGCTCAGCGGCCGCTTCGCCGCGATTTGCGGCCAGGATACCTTCGGCATCCAAAAACCCGACCCGCAGATGTTCCGCGCCACCGTGGCGCGCGCCGGCGGCGAGCCCGCGCGCGCGATCATGGTCGGGGATTCCATCACCGACATCCGCACTGCCCGCGCCGCGAATGTGCCGGTCGTGGCGGTCGATTTTGGCTATACCGACGTGCCGGTCGCGACGCTTGGACCGGACCGGGTCATCAGTTCCTTTGCGGAACTGCCCGCCGCCATCGCCGCTCTCGGCCCCTGTGAAGAATGCTATGGACGATCAGGCCTTTATCGGGCAAGAAAGATTGATTACATGGGTTCTTATGAAGACCCGTGTCGGCTCATATGGAGCCGAGAGCATGATCCGGACGAAATCGGCCCCGGACCGCATCCGGGGCGATGAGGCGATTTCCGAAGCGATCCTGCTCGATAAGTCATGGAAACGCCTGCCGATGGACAGCGTGGAAATGAACCGCGTGCCGGATGGCCCGCAAGTGAACGGCCTTGACGATGCGCGCCCGGCGCTGGTCGATCCGTTCGGCCGCGAAATCTCCTATCTGCGCGTTTCGGTCACCGACCGCTGCGATTTCCGCTGTGTCTATTGCATGGCGGAACATATGTCGTTCCTGCCCAAGGCCGACCTGCTGACGCTCGAAGAACTCGACCGGCTGTGCTCGGCGTTCGTCGCGCGCGGCGTGCGCAAGCTTCGCCTGACCGGCGGCGAGCCGCTGGTCCGCCGCGGTATCATGACGCTGTTCGCCACGCTCTCGCGCCACCTCGCCTCCGGCGCGCTCGACGAGCTCACGCTCACCACCAACGGATCGCAGCTCGCCAAATATGCGGCCGAGCTTGCGGCGCATGGCGTGCGCCGCATCAACGTCTCGCTCGACACGCTCGATCCGGACAAATTCCGCGCCATCACCCGCTGGGGCGCGCTGCCCGATGTGCTGGCCGGCATCGACGCCGCGCAGGCCGCCGGCCTGAAAGTCAAGATCAACGCGGTGGCGCTCAAGGGCGTCAACGAAGACGAGTTCCCGCGCTCTGCTCGAATGGGCGCACGGCCGCGGCATGGACCTGACGCTGATCGAGGTGATGCCGCTCGGCGAAATCGGCGAAGGCCGGCTCGACCAATATCTGCCGCTGTCGCTGGTGCGGGCGCGGCTCAACGAGCGCTTCACGCTCGAGGATCTCGATTATCGCACCGGCGGACCGGCGCGTTACGTGCGCGTCGCCGAGACCGGCGGCCGGCTCGGCTTCATCACGCCGCTCACCCACAATTTCTGCGAATCCTGCAATCGCGTGCGCGTCACCTGCACCGGCACGCTCTATATGTGCCTCGGGCAGGAAGACGCCGCCGACCTGCGCAAGCCGCTGCGCGCCTCCGAGGGCAACGATCTTCTGCACGCCGCCATCGAAGAAGCGATTTCGCGCAAGCCCAAGGGCCACGATTTCATCATCGACCGCCGCCACCAGCGCCCGGCGCTGGCGCGCCATATGAGCGTGACCGGCGGGTAATGCCCGCTCTCAACTGCTAACCTATTGGCATCGTTCCCCTCTGCAGCGATAATCCGGTCACTTGATGCCGCCGGAGCAACTGCGGATGCGGCTTTTCGTCAGCTATCACACGCCGGACGCAGTCGCTGCGAGGCGCGTGACCGACATGCTGCAGGCCGCGCGTGCCGATCTCACGGTGTTTTTTGCGCCGCGCGAAATGACCGCCGGTGGCCTGTGGCTGCCGCGGCTGGCGGAGGAACTCTCAAAATCCGACGCGATGCTGTTTATCGCCGGCAATCGCATCGGCCCGTGGCAGGAGATTGAGTATTTCGAAGCGCACCGACTCGCGCGCAAAGCCGGTTCCAGTGGCCGTCCGCAGATTGTACCGGTTGTTATCGGCGCCAACGCGCCGGGCCTGCCGTTCTTCGAATTGCTGCATCAGATCTACGCCAAGGATCCGGCCACACCGGAAACGATCGAGGCAATCGGCCGCTCGCTCGACGGCGTGACCGAGAACGACCCGACGCCGAAATGGGCGCGTTTCAATCCCTATAAAGGCCTACCAGCGTTTACGTCATCCGATACCGCATTCTTTTTCGGCCGTGAACAGATCACCCGCGACATTCTCAACCAGCTGATCAAGAATCCCGACGGCGTCCTTGCGCTAATCGGCAAGTCCGGTGTCGGCAAGTCCTCGATCGCGCTGGCCGGAATCATGGCCGCGTTGCGCTCGCAAATTTGGCCTGGCGCGAAGGACGACAACGCGCGCTGGCCCAGCCTCCTCGACGACAGCCGTGACTGGGCGCTGATGGTGTTGCGGCCTGAGGACCAGCCGCTCAGAGAACTCGCGCGACAGTTTTTGCGGCTCACCCTGTCGAGTACCGCCGATCTCGAGGTCGAAGCCGGCAAGTGGGCCAAGATTTTATCTGCAGACCCCGAGCCGGACGAACCGTCGCGTCTCGACGGTCTGTTGCGCGCCGTCAAGTCCGCGCTGTCGGACGCTGGGGTGCCGGCGCCGCAGCGATACTTTCTCTACGTCGACCAGGGCGAGGAGATCTATTCTCGCAACACGCCCGAAGTCGCGGCTCGCTTTACCGCACTTCTCGCCGACGCGGCTCAACGCCCCAACTGCCACGTTATGCTGTCGCTTCGCTCCGACTATTACGGTGATCTGCAGGGAGACCAGGCCCTTTTCGCACCGATCAATGACGATGGGGGCCGGCGCACGATCACCATCGACATTCCGCCACTCGACCAGCCGACACTGCAAGCTGTGATCGAGACACCTTCGCGACACTTCGGGGTGCGGTTCTTGCCGGAGAGCTTGCCGAAGATCATTTCCGCCAGCGCCTCGCGCGAGGCCGGCTCGCTGCCGCTGGTGTCGTATTTGCTGTCGGACATGTGGAGCGGGATGCAGGCCCGCGCCGATGGCGCGCTGCGCTGGGACGAGACGCCGGAACTGTTTGAGATTGCGGCACCCCTGCGCGAGCGCGCCGAGCGCTACGTCCGCAAATACCCCGACGTGTTACCGATCGTGCGTCGCCTGTTTACGCTACGGCTCGCGCTGTTGCCTCGCGATGGCGATGCCGTCAAACGACGCGCGCGGGTCAACGAATGCTCAAAGGAGGAGTGGGAACACGCGGAAACGCTCGCTACCCAGGACTGGAGGCTGATCACGATTGGACAAGACGCCGGCGAAGCTACGGCAGAGGTCGCCCACGAGCAAATTTTGCGCAAATGGCCACGCTTGACGGAATGGCTCGACGAGCGCCGGGCATTTCTTTCCTGGAAAACGGAGATCGAAAAAGCGCGCGAGGACTACGAGAATGCGCCCGATCAGGAGAAAACTCTGGCGCTGTTGTCCGGACGCGCGCTGCTGATAGCGCGGCAGTGGCGGCAGTCGACCGCCGATGCGGACGACATCGGCAAGAAAGAGCGTGATTTCATCGACGCCTCGATCGAGCGCCACGACGCCATCGCGCGCCAAGCTCACGAAGCCGAGCTCGTGCGTATCAAGGAGCGGGAGGCCGCCGCACTCAAGATCCGCGGCGCACGACGCTTGGCATGATCAGCGCCTCCGCTTTTGCCTGCCTCGCCGGCGCCGTGGCGATCTGGGCCTATCACGCCAACCAGCTCTATCGCGACGAGCAGCAAATGCGCCTGGTCGCCGAGGCAGCGGCCAAGGCGGAGTCGCGCGACGCGGAGGCCATGCGCACCGACATTGCAGGCCAGCTCTCTGCGTATGCGGCTTCGGTCGGGCAGAACGCCCTAGACGTATCCGGCGGCACAGATAATTCGCCCTATACCGCCGCGTTGTTGCAAGCTCTACAAGACAAGAAACGATCGCTGTTCGAAGCTCTGCAACAAACAAACCAACTTGTCTTGCAGGCAACCGATGGTAAGCAGCGGCCGTTCCTTTCGAGCGACATGAACGGCAACATGTTCTTATGGAATCGGCCGCCAACGCGCAAAATGTTTGCGCTGATCGTGTCCGCCGACCGCTGGGAAGGACAATCTTTGATAAATCCAATCAAGGATTCAGATGCTTGGGCCGCCCTGTTGAGGCAGCTCGGAATAACCTTCGAACAACTGAAAAACCCCTCGGTTGCGGGGGTAAAGGATGCTTTGCACCGCCAGAATGCTGCGCTCGCCGGTAAACAAGGGCAAATCGAGGACGATGCGGTTCTCAAGAAGGTGTCCATCAAGACTGAGCTCGAGCTTGCGACAGCGCACCCGAACACTGTCGGCCTATTTATCTACTCAGGTTACGGCGGTCAGATCGAAGGGCTCAACCGTCTGCCGCTGTGGGACGGCGCGAGCACCGCTTCGACAAGTTCGAGCCAACCATTCAACGACAAATTCAGCGCACAGTTCAAGGAAAAATCAGTTACGGTCAATGACATTAGTTCGTCACTGCGCGAAAATTCAGCAGCTTCAATCATAATACTGGACACGTCGTTTCCGGTGCTCGATGCACCATCCAAACGCTGATCTCCGGCTTGTCAGATTGCGGCGCCGGCGCCGCTCGCGTTGCAATGTCAAGGGGTCGTCTCCGCGTCAGCGACGCCATTCCGGGGCCAACGCGCAGCCCGGCGGTGGCCCGGCAAAGCTGGGTCTACCGGCTTGGTGTTTGCGGTGCCTCATAAAACGACGGGCATACGTTCTTTAATTCAGGCTCGTCGGCATCGGTGAGAAAGACGATGTCGAGGTGCTCTTTGGCGCTGAATATCGACGCGAAGATTGAACCAACTTGTTTCACCAAAGCCTGCTCGAATCCGGGCATCGCACGCAACGCCAGAACGACATTGACGTGTTGCCCGTCCGACATCCGTCCGAGATAGGCTCTTTGCACGGCAGGCTCGCTTGCAAAGGCTTTGCTGAGCTGTTGTTTTAAGACGCGTTCTGTCGACCCGTCTTGTTCGCCGACAAATTTGGGTTCTTGAACGCGCAGTTCTTGCGGCGCCCGCGGCCCCGTTGGCGATGACGTCACAAATCTTTTGATGAAGGACCACAAAGGAACGTTCCCAGATCGACGTCCACACCACGCGTATCGCTCCGCTCACGCGGGCTACAACGAGCTCAATACCAAGGCCGCGGCTTGCAGCTCGGCGAAGCGGAACGCGCGGCGCTCGAGCGCAAGCTCATCGCGGCCCCATTGCTCCATATTCCAGTCCTCATCGACATGCGCCGCCGCCCACGCCTCGTCGGCGGTGAGCCGTCCGCGCGCGAGCGCAAGCGCAATCAGCGCCGAGCCGGTCAGCGTCGTCACCGTATGCACGGCGCCGAGACGCCACGGATCGTTCGGGATCGCGGCGCGCGCGGCGGCGAGCGCCGGCTCGGGCTGGGTGACATGGACGACGCCTTCGCCGAGCGACAAGCGCGCGCCCAGCGTATCGCGCGCCCAGTCAAGGATCGGATCCCAATGGCGCGCCTGCCGCTCGGTGAGACCGCGCGGCGAACTCGCGCGGTAGCAGACAAGATCGGAGGCGAGATATTTCTCCACTTCGTCCGCGACCGGGCCGGGCCGGTCGGCGACGCCGTCGATGATGGCGTTGGCGAGCCGGGTCAGCGGCATCCTGGCGGGATCGATCACATCACGCTGCGCATTCCATTCGGCGGCCAGCGCTTCCCCAGCGCCAGCGTCGGCGCGGCGAGCGGGCGGCCGGCAGGCGTGCGCACCGGCTTATCGTCAAGCCGCACCGCATAGTTCTCGTCCTCGCGCACAGTCGCGGCGCGGTTGTAGAAACGCTTGCGCAACACCGGCCGCGCGCCGCGGCGCGCCGCTTCGAGCGGATTGTGCGGCTGCGGGATTGTCGAACAGTTCGCGCATAAGACCTTAGACCATAGTCGAGAAATTTAACGCCGAAGAAGGCGCGCGGTGCGCCGCACTGCCGCATCTGCGGCGTGACACAGAATAGCCAATATATTCAATGATTTAAATTGATCCAGGGGCGCAGCTTTGGCGGCTTTTATTGCCATGCGGCCGGCGCGATCCACAGTCGCGCTTTTGTTAAGGACCCGGCAGCGACAAAACCTTGTCATAACAAGCACAAGCGGTAGAAATCCCTATCCCCGCTCGACTAGTATCCGCGCCCGGAATCGGCGAACGGACCAAGGGGGACGCCGATCCGCGCAGCGGTGTGTTCGGTACCGCCTTGAGTGAGAATGGCGGAGAGCGCTGCGGGCAAGAGGAATAAATGAAACCTACCGACATTGCGGTCCCGGACTACTTCCACAAGGTCGTGGATTGTCAGTGGGCCTGCCCGGCGCACACGCCGGTTCCCGAATACATCCGTTTGATCGCGGCGGGCCGCTACAGCGACGCCTACATGATCAATTGGGATTCGAACGTGTTTCCCGGCGTGCTCGGCCGCACCTGCGATCGCCCGTGCGAGCCCGCCTGCCGCCGCGGCCGCGTCGAGAAAGAGCCGGTCGCGATCTGCCGATTGAAGCGCGTCGCCGCCGACTTCAAGGACGACATCCGCGACCGCCTGCCCAAGCCGGCGGCGCAAAAGAACGGCAAGCGCATCGCGCTCATCGGCGGCGGCCCCGCCTCGCTCACCGTGGCGCGCGATCTCGCGCCGATGGGTTACGAATGCGTCGTGTTCGACCAGGACCCGCTTGTCCGGCGGCATGATGCGCACGCAAATCCCGAAATTCCGCCTGCCGGAAGACGTGCTCGACGAGGAGTGCGGCTACATCCTCGATCTCGGCGTCGAATTCATCGGCGGCAAGCGCATCGACAGCATGAAGGCGCTGCTGGCCGAAGACTATGACGCGATTTTCGTCGGCTGCGGCGCGCCGCGCGGCCGCGATCTCGACATTCCCGGCCGCAAGGAAGCGGCGAAGAATATCCATATCGGCATCGACTGGCTGTCCAGCGTGTCGTTCGGCCACATCAGCAGCATCGGCAAGCGCGTCATCGTGCTCGGCGGCGGCAACACCGCGATGGATTGCTGCCGCTCCTCGCGCCGGCTCGGCGGCGAGGACGTGAAAGTCATCGTGCGCTCCGGCTTCGAGGAGATGAAGGCGTCCCCCTGGGAAAAGGAGGACGCCATGCACGAGGACATTCCGATCTTCAATTATCTGGTGCCGAAGGAATTCACCCACGACAACGGCAAGCTCACCGGCGTCGTCTTCGAGAAGGTCAAGGCGGTGCGCGACGCCAAGGGCCGCCGCGATCTCGTGCCGACCGGCGAGCCGGACCAGCACTTCCCGTGCGACGACGTGCTGGTCGCCGTCGGCCAGGAGAATGCCTTCCCCTGGATCGAGCGCGATTGCGGCATCGAGTTCGACAAATGGAACATGCCGAAGGTCGACACCACGACCATGGCGTCGACCAATCCGAAGGTGTTCTTCGGCGGCGACGCCGCGTTCGGCCCGAAGAACATCATCTGGGCGGTGGCGCACGGCCACGAGGCCGCGATCTCGATCGACCGGTTCTGCCGCGGCGAGGACGTCAACGTGCGGCCGGCGCCGGAGATGCTGATCTCCAGCCAGAAGATGGGCATCCACGAGTGGAGCTACGACAACGAGATCGCGCTCGACAAGCGCTACCGGGTGCCGCATCGCGAGAAGGTCGTGGCGCTGCGCGACATCAAGGCCGAGGTCGAGCTCGGCTATGACGTCGAGCTGGCGCTGAAAGAAGCCGAGCGCTGCCTCAATTGCGACGTGCAGACGGTGTTCACCGGCCAGCTCTGCATCGAGTGCGACGCCTGCGTCGACATCTGCCCGATGGACTGCATCACCTTCACCGACGAACGGCGAAGAAGCGGATTTGCGCGCGCGGCTGCAGGCGCCGGCCAACGAACCTGACCCAGGACCTCTATGTCGGCAACAGCCTCAAGACCGGCCGCGTCATGGTCAAGGACGAGGACGTGTGCCTGCATTGCGGGCTATGCGCCGAGCGCTGTCCCACCGGCGCCTGGGACATGCAGAAATATCTGATCGATATGACTCACGCAGAACAAGCATGCCAATCCAGAGCGTAAACGACTTCGTCATCCGGTTCGCCAACGTCAACGGCTCCGGCTCCGCCAGCGCCAACGAGCTGTTCGCCCGTTCGGTGCTGCGCATGGGCATCCCGGTCGCGCCGCGCAACATCTTTCCCTCCAACATCCAGGGCCTGCCGACCTGGTACGAGGTGCGCATTTCCGACGCCGGCCATCTCGGCGCGCGCGGCGGCACCGACTTCATGGTGGCGATGAATCCGCAGACCTGGGACAAGGACGTCGCCGGCATCGAGCCCGGCGGCTATCTGCTCTACGATTCCACCAAGCCGATGCCGAAGTCGAAATTCCGCGACGACATCACCGTCATCGGCGTGCCGCTCACCGCGATCTGCAATCGCGAATACCAGGATCCGCGCCAGCGCCAGCTGTTCAAGAACATCATCTATGTCGGCGCGCTGTCGGCGCTGCTCGACATGGACGTCGCCGAGATGGAGAAGCTGATCGGCGAGCAGTTCAAGGGCAAGGAGAAGCTGTTCGACGCCAACAAGCACGCGCTGCATCTCGGCCGCGACTGGGTGATGATGAATCTCGATCACCCGATCGGGCTGCGGCTCAAGCGCGCCGACGCGGTCGGCGACCGCATCTTCATCGAAGGCAATTCGGCCGCCGCGCTCGGCGCGGTCTATGGCGGCGCCACGGTCTGCGCCTGGTATCCGATCACGCCGTCGTCGTCGCTGGCCGAGGCGTTCACGCGCCACTGCCAGCGCATGCGCGTCGATGCGGCGACCAAGAAGAACAAGTTCGCCATCGTCCAGGCCGAGGATGAGCTCGCCTCCATCGGCATCGTGATCGGCGCCGCCTGGAACGGCGCCCGCGCCTTCACCGCGACCTCGGGCCCCGGCATCTCGCTGATGCAGGAATTCTTGGGCCTCGCCTATTTCGCCGAAATCCCCGCCGTGATCTTCGACGTCCAGCGGGCCGGCCCCTCGACCGGCATGCCGACGCGCACGCAGCAGACCGACATCATCTCCTGCGCCTACGCTTCGCACGGCGACACCAAGCACGTGCTGCTGTTCCCCGAGGATCCGGCCGAGGCGTTCGAGTTCGGCGCCGCAGCCTTCGACCTCGCCGACCGGCTGCAAACGCCGATCTTCGTCATGCTCGATCTCGACATCGGCATGAACCATCGGCTGTCGCGGCCGCTGACCTGGGACGACAACCGCAAATTCGACCGCGGCAAGGTGATGACGGCGGCGGCGCTGGAAGCCGGCATGGATTTCGGCCGCTATCTCGACGTCGACGGCGACGGCATTCCCTATCGCACCTATCCGGGCACGCATCCGACCAAGGGCTCGTTCTTCACCCGCGGCACCTCGCGCGACCGCTATGCGCGCTACACCGAGGAAGGCCCGGCCTATGCCGACAACATGCAGCGGCTGCTGCGCAAGTTCGAGACCGCGAAAGACCTGGTGCCGCGGCCGCTGCAGGCCAATGCCGACAAGCCGACCAAATACGGCGTCATCTATTTCGGCTCGACCTCGCCGGCGATGGACGAGGCGATCGAGATCCTGGAGGCGGGCGGCCACGCGCTCGACCGGCTTCGCGTCCGCGCCTTCCCGTTCCATTCCAGCGTGACGAGCTTCATCGGCGAGCACGATTTCGTGTTCGTCGTCGAGCAGAACCGCGACGCGCAGCTGCGCTCGCTGGTCGTCAACGAATGCAATATCGACCCGGTGCGGCTGGTGCCGATCCTGCACTATGACGGCACGCCGATCACCGCGCGCTTCATCGCCCGCGCCATCGCCGATCATCTCGACGCGCTCAAGGTCACGCCGCTGCGGAAGGTGATGTTGTGACCAACGGTTTGTTTCCCGGACGCGGTGCAGCACGCAGTGGTGCACCGCTGATGCGGGATCGTCACAGACTGGTAAGGTGCCGGTTCTGCAGCGCACCACTTCGTGCTGCGCTGCGCCCGGGACACGGTCTCAGAATGCGGAATGTTCCATGACATACGTCGCCAAGCCGAAATTCCATCATCCCGAGCTGCCGAAGAACGAGCTCGGCTTCACCCACCGCGATTACGAGGGCGCGGTCTCGACGCTGTGCGCCGGCTGCGGCCACGACTCGATCTCCGCCTCGATCATCGAGGCCTGCTTCGAGCTCTCGATCGCACCGCATCGGGTCGCCAAGCTTTCCGGCATCGGCTGCTCGTCGAAGACGCCGACTTATTTCCTCGGCAACTCGCACGGCTTTAATTCCGTGCACGGCCGCATGCCGTCGGTGCTCACCGGCGCCAATCTCGCCAACCGCGATCTGATCTATCTCGGCGTCTCCGGCGACGGCAATTCCGCCTCGATCGGCTTCGGCCAGTTCGCCCACGCCATCCGCCGCGGCGTCGACATGGTCTATATCGTCGAGAACAACGGCGTTTACGGCCTGACCAAGGGCCAGTTCTCGGCCACCGCCGACGCCGGCTCGAAGTCGAAGCGCGGCGTGGTCAATACCGACAGCGCCATCGACCTGGTCGGCATCGCGCTGCAGGTCGGCGCCAGCTTCGTCGCCCGCTCCTTCTCCGGCGACAAGAAGCAGCTGACGCCGCTGATCAAGGCCGCGATCGAGCATCGCGGCTCAGCCTTCATCGACGTGATCTCGCCGTGCGTCGCCTTCAACAATCACGCCGGCTCGACCAAGAGCTTCGATTACGTGCGCGAGCACAACGAGGCGGTGAACCGGCTCGATTTCATCACCGGCCGCGCGCCGATCAAGGTCGACTATGAGCCGGGCAGCGTCGAACTGGTCATGCAGCACGACGGCTCGACGATCGCGCTGCGCAAGCTCGACGCCGACTACGACGTGCACGATCGCAATGCGGCGATGAGCTTCCTGCAGCATCACGCCGCCAAGGGGCAGATCGTCACCGGGCTGCTTTACGTCGCGCCCGAGACGCCAGGATCTGCACGGCCATCTCGCCACCGTGGAGGCGCCGCTCAATGCGCTCGGCGAGAAGGAGCTGTGCCCCGGCTCGGCGGCGCTCGACAAGTTCAACGCCAGCTGCGGTAGGCATCGCGCTCGTTCAGCGCCGCAGCCAGGGCTTGGCGGCGACGACCTGCCTCACCGCCTCCATCATGTCCTTCGGCGGCTCCATCTTGATGGCGAGCGGCTTGCCGGTCTCGAGCACGCTCTTGAGGCTTGAGAGGATTGCCGGCCAGCCGGCGCGTCCGCCCGACAACAGCGCGTCCGGCACATCCCACGAATATGACTCGGTCAACGTCAGCTTGACGCACTCACCGGCCTGCTCGATGTCGTAGCTGACGAGGCATTCCGGCAGCTCGCGCAGCTCCGGCATCCATTCGACGGTCCAGGTGGTGGCGAGCCGGCGCGGCGGCGACCATTCGACCACCTTGCCGCTGCACGTTCACGCGGCCGTCGGGAAAACGCACGGCGAATTTGCCGCCGGCCTTCGGCTCGATCTCCAGCAGGCTGCCGTGGAAATATTGCTGCGACAACTCGCGATCCGTGAGCGCCTGCCACACCTTCTCCGGCGTGGAGGCGATGTAGATCACGTAGACCGTCTTCGGCTTGAACTTGGCGGTATCGATCACGCCCGCGCCTCCGCGTCGGCGACGCGCTTTCTGTCCTCGTCGCTCCAGGACGGCTCGAGCGCCCGGCCCGTTTCCAGAAAGCTCTTCAAGCTCGACAGCACCGCGGGCCAGCCCCTGCTGATGCTCTCGAACACCTTGCTGCCCGGTTCGAAGTCGTCATGGACGATCGTCAATCGCACCTGATCCTTGAACGGCGCCAGATCGAAGGTCACCCGCGAGGGCTTTTCGTGTTTGACGTCGTCATATTGCGGGTGCCAGGTGTAGGACAGCCGCCGCGGCGGGTCGCTTTCGAGAATGACGCCTTTGTCAAAATCCTTGCCGCTGGGGCTTTTGGCTGTGAAGGACGAACCGACTTTGCCGCCGGCGGAGACGCGAAAGCCGAACCAGTATTGCTCGGTCATGTCCGCGTCGGTCAGCGCCTGCCAGACTTTTTCCGGGGTCGAGGCGATGTAGATCACATAGACGAATTTCGGCTTGTCACTCATCACCCTTCTCCAGTGCCTTTTTCATGTCGCTCAGCGCCTCGCAGGCGTGAGCGCTCGAATTTCCCGATCCAGCGTTCGCCGATCTCATGGATCGGCACCGGATTGAGGTAGTGCAGCTTCTCCCTGCCCCGCCAAACGGTGGCGACGAGATTGGCGTCCTCCAAGATCGCCAGATGCTTGCTCACCGCCTGCCGCGTCATGTCGAGACGCGCGCACAGTTCGTTGAGCGTCTGCCCGTTGTCGGCGCGCAGCCGGTCGAGCAGCTCGCGGCGGCTCGCATCGGCCAGCGCTTTGAACACCGCATCCATGAGCACAATATGCAACCTTTTGGTTGCCTGTCAAGTGTGCGACGGCCAAGTTCCGCTCGTCCCCGCGACCGCCTACGCTCGCTTGGCGAGCTACGGCGCGGTTTGGTCGCGCCGAAGCGCACAGCGCGAAGGCGGAAGGCGGGGAGTCAGCTGTTCGCCGGGGTTTGAGGCTGGATTCCCGCCTACGCGGGAATGAGCGGAAGGATGATTATTCCTCCGGCGCTTCGACGATCGGGTCGTAGCGCGCGGCGTCGAGGCCGAGCAGATTCCACGATTGCTGCATGTGCGGCGGCAGCGGCGCGGTGGCGTCGATCACGCCGCCGCGCGGATGCGGCACGACGATGCGGCGCGCGAGCAGATGCAACTTGTTCTGCATGCCGCCGGGCAGCTCCCAATTCTCCCGCGAGAAATATTTCGGATCGCCGACGATCGGATGATCGATGTGCGCCATGTGGGCGCGCAGCTGATGGGTGCGGCCGGTGACCGGCTTGAGCGAAAGCCACGACAGCAGCGGCCCGGAGGTTTCCACCACCGCGTAATAGGTCACGGCGTGGCTCGCGCCCTTCTCGCCGTGCCGCGCGATGCGCATGAGCAACTCGTCTTCGCGCTCCTCCTTGACGAGATAGGTCGAGATGCGGCCCTTGCTGCACCTTGGGCACGCCGGCGACCAGCGCCCAATAAATCTTGCGCGCCGAGCGCGAGCGGAAGGTTTTGGCCAAGGCCGACGCGGCAAAGCGGGTCTTGGCGACCAGGAGGCAGCCGGCGGTGTCCTTGTCGAGCCGATGCACCAGCCGCGGCCGCTGGCCGTGGGCGTCGCGCAAGACCTCGAGCATGCCGTCGACATGGCGCGTGGTGCCGGAGCCGCCCTGCACCGCAAGCCCCATCGGCTTGTTGAGCACCAGCACGTCGGCGTCTTCGTACAGCGTGATCGATTTGAGGAACGCGCGGGTCTTCTCGTCGGCTTCGCTGCCCGCCGCGCGCGGCTTCGGCTGTTCGAGCCGGAGCGGCGGAATGCGCACGGTCTGCCCCGCCTCCAGCCGGTTCTTCGGCTGCGTGCGCTTGCCGTTGACCCGCACCTCGCCTTTACGGATGACGCGCTGGATGTGGGAGAAGCTCAAGCCCGGAAATTGCGCCTCGAGGAAGCGATCGACGCGCATGCCGGCTTCGTCGGCGGTGACTGCGACGTTCTGCACGGTGGTTGGTTTTCCTTCCTTCGGCAGGTCATTGCGCGCAGCGGGGAAGTCGGGCGCCGGCGCCCGTCTGCGTTCCCCGTCATCCTGAGGTGAGCGCCAACGGGTCCGGCCCGAAGTGGCCGGCCCGATGACAGGCTCGGCCCTCGAAGGATGACGGGCCGAGCGCCCGGGCCGTCGCCCCGGCCGAAATCGCGTTTACCCGATTTCGGATTTCTCGATGCCAAGTCGGCCGCTGCCGACTTGGTGGCTCGCTCCGCTCGCGCCTCAGGGTGACGGTGAACGGACGATGCCGCGGCCCGGCGATCTGCTTGCCGCCGCCCGGCTGCCGCGGCCCTCGCGAGCCTCTCAAAGAACGCTCCTGCGATGACCGATTGTACTGCGGTTTGGACTACGCATTAGAAGCGCCTGTTTCGAGAAGTATGAAAGATCGCAACGATTTTCACCGCATCACCGCTCACCCGATGAATGACAATGTACGGTAGTCCGGCGACCGAGAGCAGTCTGGTGCCGGCGGGCCCGGATCGGCCGGAATACGGGAAATTCTCTAGGCGAGTAGTGGCTTGCTGGATGCGCGCGATAACGCGATCGGCGGCGTCCACGTCGAATTTGCCGATATAATTTCGAATAGCTTCTAAATCCTTTAGCGCACTCCTGAGATAAACGATCTTCATCGCTTCGAACGATGGAAAAAACCTCTGACCTCTTCCTCGCTCGCGACGTCGTCTTCCGCCAGACGGCGCTCGATTTCCGCGATCTGCTGGGGAGACAATCCGATATCCTCCCCGTCGTGATCGAGGAAATCCAGGAGCAGTAAAGCCGCGGCCTGTTGCCGCTCGTCCGGCAGCTCCCTCAGTCGCGTGATCGCTTCATCCAGCTGCTTGTTCATCTTGCTTTCTCCACCTGGGATAAATCATATCTTCAGCTCCACCGGGGCCTCAACGTCCGCTCCGCTCGCGGCGCAGCTTCGCCCAATATTCCAGGCGCTTGCGGATTTCGCGCTCGAAGCCGCGCTCGGGCGGATCGTAGAATTGCTGGCGGCCGAGCGCTTCCGGGAAATAGTCCTGGCCGGAGAACGCCTCCTCGGCGTCGTGATCGTATTCGTAGCCCGAGCCGTAGCCTTCGCTTTTCATCAGCTTGGTCGGCGCGTTGAGGATGTGCTTGGGCGGCAACAGCGAGCCCGCTTCCTTCGCCGTGCGCATCGCGGCGCCGAACGCCGCGTAGGTCGCGTTCGATTTCGGCGCGGTGGCGACATAGATCACGGCTTCGGCGAGCGCCAGCTCGCCCTCGGGCGAGCCGAGAAAATCGTAGGCGTCCTTGGCCGCATTGGCGACCACCAAAGCCTGCGGATCGGCAAGGCCGATGTCCTCGATCGCCATGCGCACGATCCGGCGCGCCAGATAAAGCGGATCCTCGCCGGCATCGAGCATGCGGGCGAGATAATAGAGCGCGGCATCGGCATCGGAGCCGCGCACCGACTTGTGCAGCGCGCTGATCAGATTGTAGTGGCCGTCCTGCTTCTTGTCGTAGATCGGCGCGCGGCGCTGCACCACCTCCTGCAAGCGCGGCGGCGTCGAAGATCTCGCCGGCGCGGGCGGCGCGCCAGACTTCTTCGGTCAGCGTCAGCGCCGCGCGGCCGTCGCCGTCGGCCATGCGGATCAGCGAGGCGCGCGCGCCTCTGCGTCGAGCGGCAGCTTCTTGCCCTCGATCGCCTCGGCGCGCTGCAGCAGCTTCTCGATCGCCGCGGCGTCGAGCGGCTTGAACACCAGGACGCGCGAGCGCGACAACAGCGGCGCGATCAGCTCGAACGACGGATTCTCCGTGGTCGCGCCGACCAGCACGATGGTGCCGTCCTCGACCACCGGCAGGAAGGAATCCTGCTGCGCGCGGTTGAAGCGGTGGATCTCGTCGACGAACAGGAGCGTCCCCTGCCCGGTCTCGCGCCGCGCCCGCGCCGCGTCGAACACCTTTTTCAGATCGGCGACGCCGGAAAAGATCGCCGAGATCTGCTCGAAGTGCAGATCGGTCGCCTGCGCCAAGAGCCGCGCCACCGTGGTCTTGCCGGTGCCCGGCGGGCCCCAGAAGATCAGCGAGCCGAGCGAGCGCGTCTCCAGCATGCGGGTGAGAATGCCGTCGGGGCCGAGCAGATGATCCTGGCCGACGACGTCGGCGAGCCGGTCGGGACGAAGCTTATCGGCAAGCGGGCGCGGCGCGTCGCGCTCGAGACCGGCGGCGGCGAACAAAGTCGGCGTTTTCGATTTTGGGCGCGAAGCCATCGCACCAGTATATAGGCATCGTCACGCCCGCCTAAGTACCGAGCATCCGGATGGAGTGGGCAACGGCGTGCCATTGACACCGGGATGGCCGGGCATAGGCGAGCGAAAGCGACGCCGTTCTTCGAACGGCTATGCGCGGCCATGACGGGCAAATGGCGTTAGCGCTCATCCGCTGAACATGACCGATATCTCCTGGCCGCCGCGATTGATGGTGACGCGCCACTGCCGGCCGCCGGCGCGGGTGACGCGATCGAGGTCGGCGGATTTTTCGATTTTCTGATTGTTGACCGAAAGCACGATGTCGCCCTTGCGAAAGCCGATGGTCTGCGCCGTCGAGCCGTCGGCAACGCCGGTGATGACGACGCCCTGGGCCTGCGGTGTCGAGCCGCAGCTCGTCGGCCAGCGCCGGCGACAGGTTGGCGACCTTGGCGCCGAGGAACGGCGAGCGGGCCTGGATCTCGACCTCGTCGCGCGGCGATTCCGGCGCGGTCTGCAGGCTGACGGCGACGGTCATTTCGCGACCTTGGCGCAACAGCGCAATCTGCGCGCTGCCGCCGAGCGGCTTGGTGGCAAAGCGATAGTCGAACGAATTGGGATCGTCGACGACGGTGCCGTCGATGGCGACGATCACGTCGCCGGTCTTGATGCCGGCGCGGGCGGCCGGGCCGTCGGCCGCCACGTTCGCCACCAGCGCGCCGCTCGGGCGCTTCAAGCCCAGGCTATCGGCGATCTCGGCCGTCACCTCCTGCAGCTTGGCGCCGAGCCACGGCCGCTTGACCGCGGCGCTGCCGCCCTTGGCGGAGGCGACCACGACGCGCACCATGTTGGCCGGAATGGCAAAGCCGATGCCCTGCGAGCCGCCGGAGCGCGAATAGATCGCGGTGTTGATGCCGACCAGCCGGCCGTTGAGGTCGACCAGCGCGCCGCCGGAATTGCCGGGATTGATCGCGGCATCGGTCTGGATGAAGAACTGATAGTCGCTGATGCCGACTTGCGTGCGCGCCAGCGCCGAGACGATGCCGTGGGTGACGGTCTGGCCGACGCCGAACGGATCGCCGATCGCCAGCACCACGTCGCCGACCTGCAGATCGTCGGAATTGGCGAAATCGAGCACCGGGAATTTCTCGTTGGCGTCCTTGAGGCGCAGCACCGTGAGATCGCTGTGCTCGTCCTTGAGCACGATCTCGGCGTCGAACTCGCGCTTGTCGGACAGCGCGACCTTCACTTCGCTCGCGCCCTCGATGACGTGGTAGTTGGTGACCACGAGACCCGACGGATCGACGATGACGCCGGAGCCGAGCGAGCGCAGCACCTGCTCGCGCGGCACCGTGCCGAAGAACTGGCGGAACAGCGGATCGTTCATGAACGGGTTGCGGTTCTCGACGACGCGGGCCGCATAGACGTTGACCACCGCGGGCGTCACCCGCTTGACCACCGGCGCAAAGGAAGCTGCAGCTCGGCGGGCGAGGACGGCACGCGGCGGTCTTGCGCGTCGCGCCCGTCGCCGCGAGCGCCGCAAAGTGCAAAAATCGCGACGACAAAGCTGACGGCAGGCGCGCGCAGATGCGGCATGGCAAGACCCCAAATCAATGCCGCCACGTATAGGCGCGCAGCGCCGGCCTTTAGAAGGCGCGACTACGTCGCGCTCGCCGCATCGAACGCTATGCCGCGGCGGGAGCGGGCTCCTCGGCCTGCGCTCTGCACCGGCCCGGAATCCTTGCCCTTGGCCTCGACGTCGCGATCGACGAACTCGATCACCGCGACCGGCGCGGAATCGCCGTAGCGGAAGCCGGCCTTCATCACCCGGGTATAGCCGCCGTTGCGCTCCTTGTAGCGCGGGCCGATCACCTCGAAGAGCTTCTTGACCATGGCGAGGTCGCGCATCTGCGCGATCGCCTGGCGGCGGGCGTGCAGATCGCCGCGCTTGCCGAGCGTGACCAGCTTCTCCACGACCGGGCGCAAATCCTTGGCCTTCGGCAGCGTCGTCGTGATCTGCTCGTGCTTGATCAGCGAGGCGGCAAGGTTCGCCAGCATCGAACGGCGATGATCCGAGCGCCGGCTGAACTTGCGGTGGGTCTTGGCGTGACGCATCGTCAGACTCCTCAGTGTTCAGTGGCCGGTCGAATCGGACATTCGCGCTTCTGATCTCCGACTTAGCCGTGATTACCGCCTCGCTGCTCAGTAATGGTCCTCGAAGCGCTTGGCCAGTTCTTCGATGTTCTCCGGCGGCCAGCCGGGCACTTCCATGCCCAGATGCAGGCCCATCTGCACCAGCACTTCCTTGATCTCGTTGAGCGACTTGCGGCCGAAATTCGGCGTGCGCAGCATCTCGGCTTCGGTCTTCTGCACCAGGTCGCCGATATAGACGATGTTGTCGTTCTTCAGGCAGTTGGCCGAGCGCACCGACAGCTCGAGCTCGTCGACCTTCTTGAGGAAGGCCGGATTGAAGGCGAGATCGGGGATCGCCTCCTGCGCCGTCTCGCGCTTGGGCTCCTCGAAATTGACGAACACGTTGAGCTGGTCCTGCAGGATGCGCGCCGCGTAGGCGAGCGAATCCTCCGGGCTCACGGCGCCGTTGGTCTCGATCGACAGCGTCAGCTTGTCGTAGTCGAGGATCTGGCCTTCGCGGGTGTTCTCGACCTTGTAGGAGACCTTGCGCACCGGCGAATAGAGGCTGTCGACCGGGATCAAGCCGATCGGCGCATCCTCCGGACGGTTGCGCTCGGCCGGCACATAGCCCTTGCCGGTATTGACCGTGAATTCCATGCGGATCTCGGCGCCCTCGTCGAGCGTGCACAGCACCAGGTCGGGATTGAGCACGACGATGTCGCCGACGGTCTGAATGTCGCCGGCGGTGACCGTGCCCGGGCCCTGCTTCTTCACCACCATGCGCTTGGGCCCGTCGCCCTGCATCTTGATGGCGATGTCCTTGATGTTGAGCACGATGTCGGTCACGTCCTCGCGCACGCCGGCGATCGAGGAGAATTCGTGCAGCACGCCGTCGATATGCACCGACTGCACGGCGGCGCCCTGCAGCGACGACAACAGGATGCGGCGCAGCGCGTTGCCGAGCGTCACGCCGAAGCCGCGCTCGAGCGGCTCGGCGACCACGGTCGCCACGCGTCGCGCATCGGTGCCGGCGCTGACCTGCAGCTTGTCCGGCCTGATCAGTTCCTGCCAATTCTTCTGGATCGTCACGTTATCACCCATCGCGTTGCGCGGCGCCAACGCGTCGCGCGCCCCACTCCGCTCCGTGGGGCCAAAATCGGTGCCATGATCGAGCGGCGGCGAATGTTCAATTTCCATCGGCCGGATGTCCTATACGCGCCGCCGCTTGCGCGGCCGGCAGCCGTTGTGCGGGATCGGCGTTACGTCGCGGATCGAAGTGATGGTGAAGCCGGCGGCCTGCAGCGAGCGCAGCGCCGATTCCCGGCCCGAGCCCGGGCCCGCCACTTCGACTTCGAGCGTGCGCATGCCGTGCTCCTGCGCCTTCTTGGCGGCGTCCTCGGCGGCGACCTGCGCCGCGTAGGGGGTCGACTTGCGCGAGCCCTTGAAACCCATCGTGCCGGCCGACGACCAGGCGATGGTGTTGCCCTGCACGTCGGTGATCGTGATCATCGTATTGTTGAACGACGCGTTCACGTGCGCGACGCCGGAGGCGATGTTCTTGCGTTCGCGACGGCGGACGCGCGTGGCTTCCTTACCCATTCTGAACCCTTTCGGATCGGAACCGGCCGCACCGGTTGCCGTCACATCATGTCCGTTTGACGCGCTATTTCTTCTTGCCGGCGATCGGCTTGGCCGGTCCCTTGCGGGTGCGGGCGTTGGTGTGGGTGCGCTGGCCGCGAACCGGCAGGCCGCGGCGGTGACGCAAGCCCGCGGTAGCAGCCGAGATCCATCAGCCGCTTGATGTTCATCGCGACTTCGCGCCGCAGATCGCCCTCGACGACATAGTCGCGGTCGATCACTTCGCGCAGCTGCAGAACTTCCTGATCGGTCAATTGCGACACCCGGCGCGCGTCGGGTATCGAGACTTTGTCCATGATTTCCTTGGCCTTGGCGGGGCCAATGCCATGGATATATTGCAGCCCGACCACGACGCGCTTGTTGGTTGGGATATTGACGCCAGCGATACGGGCCACGTCAGTTGCTCCTTATGCAGGCCAGCGCTGGTGTTCCCGCGCCGCCCGGCCGCTATCTATCGATTCGAATGTCACCTGAGAAGGCCACAAACGTAAAAAGCCAGCGCATGCCTGCCGCCGCGGCCTGGCATCGCTGCTGTTCTTCGAACCGGATGTTGGACGCTTATTAATGGACTCCGTGCGCTTTCGTCAACCCGGCTAGCGACTTCGTGTACAACTTGATTTACGGCCGCCGCTCGCGCCGCCTTCGACTTGCGCTGGCGGGCTTGGTTCGGGCCCGCGATTTTGGCCTTGCTCGCGGTGCGTTTGCGGCTGGTCCCGACCGGCTTTCGGCGCGGCGACCGGCCGGCGCCTTGGATTTTTTTCCTATCCGCGGCTTTCCGCGCCGGCACCGCCCGCTTCGCCGCGGCGGCGCGTGCGGGCTTTCGGTTCCGCGCGGGCGGCGTCTGCCAGCACCTCCTCGATCGCGGCGGCGACGTCGGCGATGGGCGCCATGCCGTCGACCGAGCGCAGAATGCCGTGGCTGCGGTAATAGGCGATCAGCGGCGCGGTCTGCTCACGGTAGGCCAGCAGCCGGCGGTGCAGCACGTCAGGGTTGTCGTCGGGCCGCAACGCTTCGCCGCGGCCTTGCATCTCGGCGACGCGGTTCTCGATGCGCTTGAGCAAAGCCGCCTCGTCGACCCGCAGCTCGATCACCGCGTCGAGCGCGATGCCGTGGCTCGCCAGCATGCGGTCGAGCGCCTCGGCCTGCGCCACCGTGCGCGGGAAGCCGTCGAGGATGAAGCCCTTGCTGCGCGTCCGGCTGGGCGATGCGCTCCTCGACGATGGTGATGACGACGTCGTCGGGACAAAGCGCGCCGCGCGCCATGATGTCCGCGACCTGACGGCCCAGCGGGGTTCCGGCTTTGACGGCGGCGCGCAGCATGTCGCCGGTGGAAAGTTGGACAATTCCGTATTTGGCGACGAGGTGCTGGGCCTGAGTGCCCTTGCCCGCCCCCGGCGGGCCCAGCAGGATCAATCTCATCTACGGCGTCCCCTCAGTTTTGATCTCTTTATCAGGCCTTCATACTGGTGCGCCAGCAGGTAGCCTTGCACCTGCGCCACCGTATCCATGGTGACGCTGACGACGATCAGGAGCGAGGTGCCGCCGAAATAGAACGGCACCGCCGCATACGAGATCAGCATTTCCGGGAACAGGCAGACGACCGCGAGATAGGCCGCCCCGATCACCGTGATGCGCGACAACACATAGTCGATGTATTCGGCCGTGCGCTCGCCCGGCCGGATGCCGGGAATGAAGCCGCCATGCTTTTTCAGATTGTCGGCGGTCTCGGTCGGATTGAACACGATCGCCGTGTAGAAGAAGGCGAAGAACACGATCAGCGCCACGTAAAGCGCGAGGAACAGCGGCCGCCCGTGCGACGAGCTGCGAGGTGATGAACGTCAGCCAGTCCGGCCCCTGGCCGGCGGTGAAGTTGGCGACCGTCGTCGGCAGCAGCAACAGCGACGAGGCGAAGATCGGCGGAATGACGCCCGAGGTGTTGAGCTTGAGCGGCAGATGCGAGGACTGCCCCTCGAACATGCGGTTGCCGACCTGGCGCTTCGGATACTGGATCAACAGCCGCCGCTGCGCGCGCTCCATGAACACGATGAAGGTGATGACGGCGACCGCCATCACCAGGACGATGAGGATGAGGCCGGTCGAGAGCGCGCCCTGCCGGCCGAGCTCGAGCGTGCCGGCGATCGCGGACGGCAGCTGCGCGACGATGCCCGACATGATGATCAGCGAGGTGCCGTTGCCGATGCCGCGCTGGGTGATCTGCTCGCCGAGCCACATCAGGAACATGGTGCCGCCGGTGAGCGTGATCACGGTCGAGATGCGAAAGAACATGCCCGGATCGGTGACGACGTTGCTGGCGCCTTCGAGCCCGACGGCGATGCCGTAGGCCTGGAACGCCGCGAGCACCACGGTCAGATAGCGCGTGTACTGATTGATGATCTTGCGGCCCGACTCGCCCTCCTTCTTGAGGGCTTCGAGCGTCGGCGACACCGTCGTCATCAGCTGGATGATGATCGAGGCCGAGATGTAGGGCATGATGTTCAGCGCGAAGATCGCCATGCGGTGGATGCCGCCGCCGGCGAACATGTTGAACATGCCGAGAATGCCGCCGGCCTGGGAATTGAAAATCTGATTCCAGGCGTTCGGATCGATGCCGGGCAGCGGAATGTAGGTGCCGAGCCGATAGACCAGGAGCGCGCCGAGCGTGAACCAGATGCGCTTCTTCAGCTCTTCGGCCTTGGCCAGCGCCCCGAAATTGAGATTGGCTGCCAGTTGTTCCGCTGCAGAGACCATCTGCGCTCCGGTGCTCCGCGTAGTCGCCATGGCCGCGCTATGCCCGGCCATCCACGCCTATGACAGGTAAAGTCGTGGATGCCCGGCACAAGGCCGGGCTGACGACCGTCAGGCAGCCTGTTCGCTCGCCTCGCGCTTGGGCGCGAGGATTTCGACCGTGCCGCCGGCCTTCTCGACCGCGGCGACCGCCGACTTCGACGCGCCATAGACCGAAACGGCGATCTTGGCCTTGAGCTCGCCGCTGCCGAGAAGCCGCACGCCGTCCTTGGCGCGGCGCAAAACGCCGGCTTTGACCAGCGCGTCGGCGTCGATCTTGCCCGCCGCGATCGAGCTTGCCGGCGTCGATCGCCTGCTGCAGGCGGCCGAGATTGACCTCGTTGAGCTTGAGCGCAAACTTCACGTTGCTGAAGCCGCGCTTGGGCAGGCGGCGATGCAGCGGCATCTGGCCGCCCTCGAAGCCCTTGATGCGCACGCCCGAGCGCGCGGTCTGGCCCTTGCCGCCGCGGCCGCCGGTCTTGCCCTTGCCGGAGCCGATGCCGCGGCCGATGCGCTTTCGCATCTTGCGCGAGCCGGCGCGGCCGGCGAGTTCGTGAAGCTTCATCGCAATTACTCCACCACGCGCACGAGATGCGCGACCTTGGCGATCATGCCGCGCGTCGCCGGCGTGTCGGCCAGCTCGGCGACGCGGCCGATCTTGTTGAGCTTCAGGCCCACCAGCGTCTCACGCTGGGTATGATCCCGGCGCATCGGACTGCCGATCTGCTTGACCTTGACGGTCTTGCCGGCGTGCTTGTTCGCCGTCCCGGTATTCATCGCATGCTCCCGCGGCCTTAATCGGCCGCCTGTTCGGTGGCCTCGCCATCGCGGCGGCGCGCCTGCAGCGCCGAAACCTTGACGTTCCGCCGCGCCGCGACCGTGCGCGGCGAATCCTGGCGCTTGAGCGCATCGAACGTCGCCCGCACCACGTTGTAGGGGTTCGAGGTGCCGAGCGATTTCGCCACCACGTCCTGCATGCCGAGCGTCTCGAACACCGCGCGCATCGGGCCGCCGGCGATGATGCCGGTGCCGGGCGGGGCGGCGCGCAGAAACACCTTGCCGGCGCCGTGGCGTCCGGACGACGTCGTGATGCAGCGTGCGCCCTTCGCGCAGCGGCACGCGGGTCAGCCCGCGCTTGGCGGCTTCGGTCGCCTTGCGGATCGCTTCCGGCACCTCGCGCGCCTTGCCGTGGCCGAAGCCGACCCGGCCCTTCTGATCGCCGACGACGACCAGCGCGGCAAAGCCGAAGCGCCGGCCGCCCTTCACCACCTTGGCGACGCGGTTGATGTGGACGAGCTTGTCGACGAATTCGCTGTCGCGCTCGTCGTCCCGGTCTCGCCGCCGCTCGCGTGGTTCACGTGCCATGTTGATCCGCCGAATGTCCGTTGTCGCGTCGCATGTTCATGTCGTCTGTCCGTTAGAAATTCAGTCCGCCTTCGCGCGCGGCGTCGGCCAGCGCCTTGACGCGGCCGTGATAGAGGTAGCCGCCGCGGTCGAAGATCACGTCCTTGATGCCCTTTTCCTGCGCGCGCTGGGCGATCAGCTTGCCGACCGCTTTCGCGGCGGCGACACTGGCGCCGGTCTTGAGCCCTCCGGCTCCAGGGCCGTCTTCTCCAGCGAGGACGCGGAGACGAGCGTCGCGCCCTGATCGTCGTCGATCAGCTGCGCGTAGATGTGCTTCGACGAGCGGAACACCGACAGCCGCTTGCGCTCGCCGGCGGCAAGCCGCAACGCGCCGCGCACGCGCCCCTTGCGCCGCTCGATCCTGTCATCTGAGCTTGGTCATCGGCGGCTCCGTTACTTCTTCTTGCCTTCCTTGCGGAAGATGCGCTCGGCTGCGTATTTGACGCCCTTGCCCTTGTAGGGCTCCGGCGGCCGGAAGTCGCGGATTTCGGCCGCGACCTGGCCGACCTTCTGGCGGTCGATGCCGGTGATGACGATCTCGACCGGCTTCGGCGTCGCGATCGTGATGCCTTCCGGGATCGGATAGACGACGTCGTGGCTATAGCCGAGCGCGAGCTGCAGGTTCTTGCCCTGCACCGCCGCGCGATAGCCGACGCCGTTGATCTCCAGCCGCTGCTCGAAGCCCTTGGTGACGCCGGCGATGAGGTTGGCGACCAGCGTGCGCGAGGTGCCCCATTGCGACCGCGCGCGCTTGGTCTCGGTGCGCGGATCGACCTTGATCTGGCCGCCGTCGAGCTTGACCGACACCTCGTCCGGCAGCACGACGGACAAGCGCGCCCTTCGGGCCCTTCACCTTGACGGTCTGGCCTTCGACGTTGGCGGTGATTCCCGAAGGAACCGCGACTGCTTTCTTGCCGATGCGAGACATCAGAACACCGTGCAGAGGATTTCGCCGCCGACATTGGCGTCGCGGGCGGCGTGGTCCGCCATCACGCCTTTCGGCGTCGAGACGATGGCGACACCGAGGCCGTTATTGATGCGCGGCAAATTCCTGACCGAGGCATAGACGCGGCGGCCGGGCTTGGAAATCCGCTCGATCTCGCGGATCACCGGCTCGCCTTCGAAATATTTCAGCTCGATCTCGAGCTCGGCGCGGCCTTCGCGCTCGGTGACGGTATAGCCGCGGATATAGCCTTCGGTCTTGAGCACTTCGAGCACGCTTTCGCGCAGCTTCGAGCCCGGGCTCGAAACCTTGCTCTTGTTGCGCATCTGCGCGTTGCGGATGCGGGACAACAGATCGCCGAGCGGATCGTTCATCGACATGGTGCGATCCTCCTTACCAGCTCGACTTCAACAGGCCCGGGATCAGCCCCTTCGAGCCGAGCTCCCGCAGCGCGATGCGCGACAGCTTGTGCTTGCGGTAGAAGCCGCGCGGCCGCCCGGTCACTTCGCAGCGGTTGCGGATGCGCGTGGCGGACGAGTTGCGCGGCAATTCGGCGAGCTTGAGCGTCGCGGCGAAGCGCTCCTCGACCGGCTTGGTCTTGTCCTCCGCGATCGCTTTGAGCCGCGACCGCCGGCCCGAGAATTTCTTCGCCATGCGGCGGCGCCGATTGTTCTTCTCGATCGAACTCTTCTTCGCCATCTAGTGCTCCTCGCTGCTCCGCGTCTGAGGCCTTTCCTGCCTCACTGCCGGAACGGAAAATTGAATGCCGTCAGCAACGCGCGCGCCTCGTCGTCGGTGCGCGCCGTGGTGCAGACGGTGATGTCCATGCCCCAGACCTCGGCGGTCTTGTCGTAGTCGATCTCCGGGAACACGATGTGCTCCTTGATGCCGAGCGTGTAGTTGCCGCGGCCGTCGAAGCTCTTCGGGTTGAGCCCGCGGAAATCGCGCACCCGCGGCAGCGCGATGTTGATCAGCCGGTCGAGAAACTCGTACATCCGCGCCTTGCGCAGCGTCACCTTGCAGCCGATCGCCTGGCCGTCGCGCAGCTTGTAGGTCGCGATCGACTTGCGCGCCTTGGTGATCACCGCCTTCTGCCCGGCGATCAGCGCCAGATCGGCGGCGGCCGCATCGACCTTCTTGCGGTCGGCGACGCCTTCGCCGATGCCCATATTGATGACGACCTTGTCGAGCACCGGAACCTGCATGCGGTTCTTGTAGCCGAACTGCTCGGCCAGCCGGCGCGCGGATCACCTCGTCGAACTCGACCTTCAGCCGCGCCGGCACCTTCGGCTCGGGCTCGCGCGGCGCCTTCGGCTTTTCGGCCTTTGTCGCCCTTCTCGGCCTTTTCGCCTTTGGCCGCTTTCGGCGCCTTGTCGCCCTTCGCGCTTGGCCGCCTTGCCCGGCCTGGTCGGAGGCTTCCGGGCGCGGCGGCTTGTCCGGCTTCTTGTCGGCTTTCTGGTCGCCTTTCTTGGCCTTCTTTTCTTCCGTATCAGCCATCGATCTCTGCTCCCGAACGCTTGGCGACCCGCACCTTCTTGCGATCGTCGCCCTTGCCGACGAACTTGAAGCCGACCCGCGTCGGCTTTTTGTCCTTGGGATCGGCCAGCGCGATATTCGACAAATGGATCGGCGCCTCCTTGGAGATGATGCCGCCCTCCTGCGTCGCGTCCTGGCGCTGGTGGCGCTTGACCATGTTGACGCCGCGCACCAGCGCGCGGGCGTCGTCGCGGCGCACCTCGATCACCTCGCCGCTGCGGCCCTTGTCGCGGCCGGCGATCACGATCACCGTGTCGCCCTTGTTGATCTTCGCCGCCATCACAGCACCTCCGGCGCGAGCGAGATGATCTTCATGTGGTTCTTGGCCCGCAATTCGCGCGGCACCGGGCCGAAGATGCGGGTGCCGACCGGCTCCATCTGCGGATTGATCAGCACCGCGGCGTTGCGGTCGAAGCGGATGATCGAGCCGTCCGGCCGCTTGATGTCCTTGGCGACGCGCACGACCACCGCCTTCATCACGTCGCCCTTCTTCACCCGGCCGCGCGGGATCGCCTCCTTCACCGAGACGACGATGACGTCGCCGATGGTGGCGTATTTGCGCTTGGAGCCGCCCAGCACCTTGATGCACATGACGCGGCGCGCGCCGGAATTGTCCGCCACGTCGAGATTGGTTTGCATCTGAATCATGGGCTACCCCACTTATTTCCTGTATCCGGCGCCGGCCTTACGACGCTTTCTTCTTCTCGCCGCGCACCACCGCCCAGCGCTTGAGCTTGGAGATCGGCCGGTGCTCCTCGATCCACACGGTGTCGCCCACCTTGAACTCGTTGTTCTCGTCGTGGGCGTGGTATTTCTTCGAGCGGCGCACGGTCTTCTTGAACATCGGATGCGTGAAGCGGCGCTCGACGCGCACCACCACCGTCTTGCTCTGTTTGTCGCTGACCACCACGCCTTGCAGGCTGCGCTTGGGCATCTTCTGAACCTCTTAACTCTTGGCCGGCTTTGCCGCCGTTTTAGGCGCGCGCTTCTGCCGCGCGATGGTCTTGAGCCGCGCGATATCGCGCCGCACTTCGCGCACCCGCGACGTATTCTCTAATTGGCCGGTGGCGCGCT
>CAWDQG010000003.1:0-197219 GCA_963804405.1 uncultured Alphaproteobacteria bacterium
CCATCTCGTCGGTGCCGCTGTTGTCGACCGGCACCACCATCGTCGGCGAGACCCTCCATTACCCGACCAACGGCCCCGCGCACGTGACTGCCGCGATCATCACGCTGGCGCCCGGCGCGAAGACCGTGCTGCACCAGCACGGCGTGCCGCTGTTTGCTTACATCCTCGAAGGCGAGATCACCGTCGACTATGGCGACCGCGGCAAGCGCACCTATCGGGCGGGCGATGCACTGATGGAGGCGATGGACGTGCCGCATTTCGGCGCCGACGCCGGGCCGCAGCCGGTGCGCATTCTCACCGTCTTCATCGGCGCCGAAGGCGCGCCGGCCGACGTCATTCCGGTGAAGCCGTAAGGCAACGACTTCAGCGCAATCCGGCCTGCGTCAACAGCGGCATCACCTCGTCGCGGAAGCGCGTCATGCCTTCGACCCAGCGCGGCCAGGTCAAGAGAATTCCGTCGAAGCCGGCCTTCTTCAGCACCGCCAAGCCTTCGACAATCTGCTCCTTGCCGCCGACCAGCGGATAGCCGGCCCAGCCGGCGATAAAATGCTGCTTGAGAAACTCGAGAACCGCCGGCGGCACCAGCTGCGAGGTCACGCCCATGACGTCGAGCATATTTTGCACGCCGGGCCAATCGCCCTGCTCCTGCACGGCGTGATGCCACAGCGCCTTGCCGTCGGCCTCGGTGTCGCCGTGATAGACATAGGCGTTCGACCAGACCTGGATCTCGCGGCCGAATTCCTCGCGCGCATAAGTTGCGATATTTGTCGACCTTGGCCTTGAGCTGATCGACGTCGTGGCTTTCCGGCGCGATGAAACAGACGTCGCAATATTGCGCGGCGAAACGGCGGCCGCGATCCGAGCCTGCTGCGCTCATCAGCGGCGGCCGCGGCCGCTGGATCGGCTTCGGCGCAAGCTCGGCTTTTTTCATCTGATAGAAGCGGCCGGAGAAATCGAACGGCTCCGGATCGGTCCATAGCCGCGTCGCGATCTGCACCCACTCCTCGGCCATCTCATAGCGGCTGTCGTGATCGAGCAGCGTGATGCCGAACATCTCCATCTCCGGCGAGTACCAGCCGGTCACGAGATTAAGCGTAAAGCGGCCGTGGCCGATATGATCGATCGCCGCCGCCTGCTTGGCGGCGAACAGCGGGTGCACCGTCGGGATATGCGACGTGGCGAACACGCTGGAATAACTGCGTCGCCGACGACAGACCCGCGGCCCAGGCAAAGACCTCAAAGCCTTCGCCGTTGAAGTTGGTCTCGCCGCCAAAACCCTTCCAGCGTCCGACCGGCACGATGGCCTCGAACTTCATCTCGTCGGCGAGGCGGGCAAGCTCCAGCGTCGCCGGCCATTCGGCTTTCAAGAGCCCGTCCATTTTCGAAATGGTGCCGCCGCCGCTTAGATTGGTCGAAAAGCTAGCCGAGCTTGAGCGCACGCTCGTTGAACAGCGGATTCGTTGTCAAACAGACTGCGCGCGCGGCTTGTCATCGAACCTCCCGTAGGGTCGGCAATGCCAAAAAGCGGCGTGCCCAGTTGAATGTCATGCCGCGTGGGCTCGACTCAGCACCCTACAAATCTTAAACGCATTCGCGCTCCAGCAGCTCGACCGACACGCCTTGCGGCCCGCGCAGGAAGCAGATGCGCAAGCCGGCGCGGATGGTGCGCGGCTCCATGGTGAATTCGGCGCCTTTGGCTTTGAGCTCTGCCGCCACCGCGTCGATGCCGCTCACAGCAAGCCCGAAATGATCGAGCCCCTGATAGGGCGTCACCGGCGGCGCGATTGACTTTGTCGCCGGCGCCGACCGGCATGATGAAGACATCGGCGCCGCCGAGTTTCAAATCGATGCGCGGCTTGCCCTCGACGGTCGAGCGGATCACCTGCGCGCCCAGCATGCGCTCGAACCACGCCGCGGTCGCCTCCGGATCGGGGCTGCGCAGATGGATATGGTCCCATTGATAGTGCGGCATGGCGTTCGGCATCGGCGGTGTCTCCCGTTTTCGAGAAGCTAGAGCATAACCGGAAAAGTGGAAACGGGTTGAACGATCACGCGCCTGCAAAAAACTAGGCGGCGCGCTACGCAACATCGTGCGCGGATGCGGCAGCCAACGCGTCATCGTCAGAGCTGCGCTACTTCCCCGCCGCCTTCCGCAGCGCCGCGTTGATGCGCTCCTGCCAGCCCGGGCCGTCCTCCTGGAAGAAATCGAGCACGTCACGATCGATGCGCAGCGACACCAGTTCCTTGACGCCGGGCGGCGACGTTGGTTTGGGCGGCAATTCCGGCGGCGGCTTGGTGGTGGCCGCCTTGAAGGCCTCTCGGCCGCGGTGCGCGGATCGTAGGTTGGTCGCCGGCTCATGCGCGACTTATACCAGATGATGATGCACATGCCATCGAATCGGTTATGAAGGCAGAATGGGAAAGTCAACGCGCACGCCTGTCCTGGCTGCCGGCGGCATCGTCATCCGCAACGGCGGCAAGCCGTTGGTCGCGATCGTCCAGCGCCGCCGGGACAATGCCTGGGTCCTGCCCAAGGGCAAGCTCAAGCCGAATGAAAAGCCGATCGCCGCCGCCAGGCGCGAAGCGACCGAGGAGACCGGCGCCGACGTGCGCGTGCACGAATTCCTCGGCGTGATTTCCTATCTCGGCGGCAGCGGTCCGAAGATCGCGCATTTCTGGCGCATGCAGGCGATCGGCGGCCCGGCCGGCAAGCCGATGGACGACATCAAGGCGGTGGAATGGCTGCCGTTGTCGGCGGCGATCGAGCGCTTGAGCCTGCCGCACGAGCAGTTCTTCCTGCGCAATGTCGGCCGCAAGGCGCTGAACAGAACACAAAAGAAAACCCGGCGCCGGCCGCCGGTGGAGGAGGCCGTTTTGCCCGTGGCCGAGGTGGTGCCGGCGATCAGAATGGCCGATCGCCGAGCAAGCCGCCGGTGGCCGCCGACAGCTGCGCCACCGCCCGCGCCGCCACCGGCGTCACCGTGCCGCGGTGCCGCGCGTCAAGCTCGTCAAGCCGCAGCCGCGCTGGGAGGTGCTCACGCGGTTGACGCGGCGCTGGCAGGTCGCCGTCGGGCGGACGCGGCGGGCCGGCTGACCCGCCGGTCAAACGGGTCCGCGATCTCGTCAGCCTTTCGTCATACGCGCTACACACCGGACGCCTGAAGTCATGGGAAGCTCGCGCAGCGTGAACTCAGCCGAGTCCGGCGAGATGATCTGTCAGGCGCGACGATCTACTCGCAACAACGAGGTCCTCATGCCAGCCAAGCGCTACCGCTTCGTGCCGCCCGGCGGCGGACTGAACTACGACTGGACGCGCGATCACACCTACGTCAAGGTCGCCGCCGCCGACACCGGCGGCGCCTATGCGCTGATGGAAGACAATCTCAAGCGCGAATTCGCGCTCGGCCTGCATCTGCACCGCCAGCACGCCGAGACTTTTTATATCCTCGACGGCGTCGTGAATTTTCATCTCGACGGCGAATGGATGGCGGCGGAGCCGGGCGCCTGCGTGCACATTCCGCCCGGCGTGCCGCACGCGCTCGATCTGCCGGCCGGCGGCACCGGCGCGCTGCTTGATGATTTTCCAGCCCGCGGGCTTCGATCAATTCCTCGCCGAGCTCGCGGGCTTGAGCGAGCAGCAATTGGCCGACGACAAGCTGATGGACGCGCTGAACGAGAAATACGACATCATCAATCTCGGCGACGTGCCGCCGCATTGACCGGCAGCGCCGCGGCATGACGCGCTGCGCAGAAAACGGGTGGGATCGCGGCGCGGCGCCGGTCCATGTGTCCTCCGTAACCAAAAGGAGGATCAATCATGCACTTTCGCATTCGCGGTTTGCCGGCGGAGCAATTCGCGCCGCTGTTCACGCTGTCCGACGACGAGCTTGCGCAACAAGGCGCGGTGCGCCGGATCGCCGACGCGCGCAATCCGGGCTATCCGTGCCGCGTCAGTCTCACCGATTCAAAGCCCGGCGACGAGCTCATCCTGGTCAATTACGAGCACCATCCGGTCGACTTGCCCTACCGCATGCGGTTCGCCATTTTCGTGCGCAAAGGCGACGAGACGTTCGATGCCGTCGATGCGGTGCCGGAGCAGTTGCGCAAGCGCACGCTCGCGGTGCGCGCGTTCGATGCCGACGCCATGATGGTCGGTTTCGAGCTGATCGAGGGCGAGAAAGTCGAAAGCGCGATCGCGCGGCTGTTCGCCAACCCGCGCGCGGCTTACCTGCACGTTCACTTCGCCGCGCCCGGCTGCTACGCCGCCCGCGTCGATCGGGCGTAGACGGCAGTTTCGCTTATCCGATCCACCCCCTATCCGGCTGAATAAACTTGCGAAAATCGCCTGCAAACGCAGCGCGCGATTTGACCCTTCGTTAAGGCCTCGCGGTCACGTTTTGCCGCGGGGAGCGCGAGGTCCGCATGCTGCAGATCGTCTACACCAGCACCGCCAATCAGGAATTTTCGGCACGCCGACATCGAGCGGCTCTTGGCCGGCGCGCGGGCGCGCAACAGGACGATCGGCGTCACCGGCATGCTGGTTTTCCACGACGGCACTTTCCTGCAGGCGCTCGAAGGCGAGCAGCGCGCCGTCAACGAGATGTTCGCCAGCATCCAGAGCGATGCCCGCCATCGCGATATTACGGTCCTGCATCGCGGTCCGGGCTTGGAGCAGCGCGTGTTCGGCGATTGGCCGATGGGCTTTGCCGATTCAGCGGCGCCGCTGATCTCCTGCGAGGCTTCATGCAGCCTCAATGAACGCCCGCGGATCAAGGATCTCGACCGTGCGCGCGCGATGGCGCTGCTTGCCGCCTGCGGCGACGAGGACATCATCAAGAGCCGTCGGGTGCGCTGAACCGGAACCTCGCTTACGCCCGCTGGATTGAATATGATGCGCTGAGGGCAGGTGAGAACATGGTACACGTCACATACAAAGTGGTCCGCCACGACGATGGCTGGGCTTATACGGTGAACGGCGTTTTTTCCGAGAGCTTCCCGACCCACGCGCGAAGCGCTCGATGCGGCGCGCCGCGCCGCCGCCGAGCAGCGTGTGCCCGGGCAGACCGAAGGCATCGAATACGAGGACGAGCGCGGCAAGTGGCACCGCGAGCTCTCGTCCGGAACCGACCGGCCGGACACGGACGTCGAGGACACGCGCGTAAGCACGCGTTCCTCTGAGCGCGATCTCTTCCAGTCGACGTCCGCCCCGGATCAAATCCGGGGCGGACGTTTTGTCGATCACCAACCAGATGGACGGCCAGAAATAGTGGCAACGGTACGGGCCGACCACGAGGGTGCGATAGCATTTGACGACGCCGTGGCGGGCTAGGACGCCCGACAAAAGCGTTGGCTGCAGCGGCGAGGCTGCGATTGCGGCTTGCTGTACGGCCGTTGCATCGGCCGGAACGGCGCCCGCGCTGGACACGCCGACGAGCCCGAGCGGCGGCAAGGCTGGCAGCAAATAGTAACAACTTTCGCATGGATGTCCTCCCACATATCCCATCGCGCAAACGAACGAGCCGACATCCGGTTCCACAACGCGTTGCGGCAAAAGCGACTTATTCGTCCGGCCGTTGCTCGCCGAACACCTCAAGACGCAGCGGCAGCACGGCGCCAAGCCAGGCGGCGTGCGCGGTATGATCGCGATAATCGTTGCCGGTCTCGGGATGAAGCAGGACGGTCAAACCGTCGCGGTTGAGCATCAGCCACGGCAGAAACGCCGCCAGCATGCCGCTCGGAAAGGCGATCTGATACATCGATTGCGAGTGCGGGCCGACCAGTTCATCGTGCCAGCGGCCGAGCTTGGCGTGCGGAAATTCCGCGGCGACCCGCTCGCGCAAACGCTCGGCGCGGCCGCGCGTCGTTTTGCGGATCGTAATAAATGTGGGCGTGATATTCGCTGATTGTGCGCGGATCGCTTGCCGCCGGAGCATCGGTTGTTTTCTTCGACAACTTTGTCCCAGCGTATTCTTCTTGGCACGTTTTTGTTGGCCGCCGGTTCTTGTAATTCGCTTCAGCGTTTTCTTGGGCATCTGATCGGCCTCTATCAATACGAATAATCGAGAATATCGCCGTCGAAAATCGTCGCGCCGATGTCGGCATCCATTTCCTGGATCATCTCGCTGGCGACCGACGGCTTGCCCGGGCCGATCGCCATCGGCGCCTGCGGCGGCGGCGACACCAGATCCTGGTAGTTTTTCATCGCCAGCTCGTCGCCGACAAAGACGCATTTGCAATAATCGGGATCGGCATAGAGATAATAGCGCCGGCCGTTCTTGCTGCGGGCGACGAACGTGCGCGGCGGCAATTGCCGCAGGCGTTCGAGCTGAGCCTGCGTGTTTGCCGGGCGCATGACGAAGCCCACGTCTTCGAGCTTCATGTCGCGGCCTTCCTGGCTGGCGCCGGCGCCGCCGGACAGGCCGAAGATCAGGAAAGCAAAAATGCGTGCGTGTGCGACCAACATGCTCGTCCTCACGGATGCGGAGCTTGGCTACGAACCTAGCCAAAGCGATGAGATAGAAAGACCGCCATCACCAGCACGCCGAGTAACGTAGCGAGCGATACGGCTCGGCGGCAGCGGCGGGAAGAAAATGCGCAACAGCGCACCGCCGACAATGAAATTGAACCAGCCCCAGATGACGTTGACCAGCGCCGAGGACTCACCGACGCCCCGCGGCTTAGCGAACGGCGTCTGGAATTTGTTGCCGCAAATGCCCTGCACGAAATGCGGCACGCCGTTGGCTAGAAAGGCGCCGGCAAAGAAATGCGCGAGATAGCCGTACCAATGCATGATAAAATTCCTTTGTTGCCGCTCGAAATACCGCTGACAAGTCTCGTTTCTGAACCGGCACTCGGCTCTCATCAAAAGCGCCCGCCGCGCGTTACCCGCCGACAATCAACCGCAGGACGATTGCAACAATGATAATGACGACGGTAAGTCCGCCGGTGAAAGCTGCATGGCGCCACAGCCGCAGCTGGCGCGCCAGCGGCAGCGACGGCGTCGACCAGGGCACCGAATGCGCGCCCCATACGCCGAGAAGGCCGCCGTGGCCTTCGACCATTCCGATATCGTGGAATTTAGTCCCTGCGCGCGCTGCGACGGCCGCGGCGATGTCGGCGAACATCGTGACTTCCATGGTGCTGCCTTGCGCCCGGTCTTCGAACAAAAAAATCAGCTCGCCATTTTTGCGCCGGAGCACGTAGGCGCGCTGGATCATGGTCTGGCCGAGGCTGCTGTAAGCCTCCGCCCGTGTTTCGATCCCGTCGATGTCGTCATAGGCAACGACCCGATGCTGCGCCGGCAGGTGGTGAATAAGCGATCGTCCCGAAGGCAGGTCGAGCGTGACGGCATCGGCGCCGAGGAACACACGCAGGCCCCATTTGCCCCTGAAATCCCGCCACACATAGCCGGTCAGCGCTCCCAAAAAGAAGGCGCAGGCGGTCACGATCAAGCCGACGACCCAGTTCAAGGTGAAGGCGAGAACGGCAAAAGCAGTCATCACCGCTGTGACAACCGCAAGCACGACGACGCCGAAGAGCGAAAACAGTCGCCAAAAAACCGGCGGACGAAATTGGACGGGCACGTCGGCGCCGGTTCCGGGCGCGGCCGCGGGAGTCCGGGATCCGACGAGCGCTCGCGTCGCCGCGTTGGCGGGCGTTGCCGCAGGTTTGGCGGGGATAATGGCCACGATGCTCGGTCTTTCAGACTTGCACCGGCGACGGCCGGCGATGATAGAGGCCGGCCAGCAGCACGGCGAGGATGCCGGTGAGGAAAATCCCGTCGAACGTTCCGGCGCCGCCGATCGAGGCGACCGGCGCGCCGAGGCCCGCCACTTTATCGAGGTTGGTGAGATCGGCGCCGATCAGCGTGCCCATGCTGCCGGAGATATAGGCGAGCGGCGCGGCGTTGGCGCGCGACAGCAGCAACGAAACAATGGCGGTGACGATGGCGGGAAAGAAGATCGGCACGGCGATGCCGACGCCGGGCACCGGATCGGCGAGCCAATGCAGGATGACGGCGACGATCGCCGTCGCGATCGCGCCCAGCACCCATAATTGCCGGGCGGCGAGCAGATAGATCGACATGATGGTCGGGATGACGGCGCCGCCGACATTGATGGCGATCACCGTGCCCGGCAGATTTTCCACCACCGGCACCACGTATTGCATGCCGAAGAATTCGATCACCTTGTCGGACTGGACCTGCTCCGGCGGCAGCACCGCGATCGGGATGTTGAAATAGGAGCCGATCAGCGAGCCGACCAGAAGCAGCATGGCGGTCTGCGGACTGACGCCGAGACTCAAATAGGCGTGGCGCAGCGCGCCCAGCACCAGAAGAACCACCACGAGGCCAACAAACAGGCCGATCAGGATCGAGAAAAAGCCCGGCGCCAGCGGCAGATAATGAAATTGGCTCAGATGCATTGGCGCTGCTCCAAATTTTGGGCTAAGGGAAATTAGTGCGCTCGACACGAAGTTCCTAGACGTTTCATCGGCGCACGATGATCATGCCCTGGGGACGGCGGGCGGAGGGGGCAGATGACGGAAGCTCGCGCCGGTACACGAGGTTCCGCCGCGATGGGTGCCGGCGCTGTTGAGCTTCGTCGCCGGCTATGTCGACAGCTACACCTTCCTCGCGCTGTTCGGGCTGTTCGTCGCCCAGGTGACCGGAAGCTTTGTCACCGCCGGCGCCCAGTTCGTCGTCCACGACATCGGCATCGCCGGCAAGATGCTCGCCGTCCTGGCCTTTCTGGTCGCGGCGGCATTGACCGCCGCGTTGATCGGGCTCGCCCGCGACCGCGGGCCGCGATGCCATGCCATGGATGCTGGCGTTGGAGGCGCTGCTGCTCGGACTGTTCTGCATCCTCATGCTCGCCGGGCCGCCGGCGACCGGCGCCGACGACTGGCACGGCATTCTCGCCGGCGTGTTCGGGGCGATGGCGATGGGTACGCAGAGCGTCGTGGTGCGGCTGCTGATGCGCGGCATTCCGCAGACCAACGTCATGACCGGCAACATGACGCAGCTCGGCATCGAGACGACCGAGCTGTTCCGGGTCTGGCGGCGATGTGCGCGCGACCCCGGCAACACCGCCGACGCGCGCGATTTTTTCGCCGTGCGCGCGCGGCTGTTCGTCGTCCTGTCGATCACGATCGGATTCGTTCTCGGCGCCGGGTGCGGCGCCGTGGCTTACGCGACCATCGGGCTCATCGGCGTGCCGCTCGCCGTCCTTCTGGTCGGCGCGCTGACGCTGTGGGCGATCCGGCGCGAATGATCAGACTGAAGCGCGCGACCGGCGTGACCGGCCTTGCCGCCGCGCTCCTTGCGGCCGCCAGCGGCGCCCGGCTGTGCTCATTGTTGAGATGCACGAGCTCTTTGAGCATCTGCATAAAGGCGTTGCGCTCGCTGGGCTTGAGCGGCGCCAGGATCAGCCGCTGCGTCGCCGCCACCGCCGGCTCGATGTCGCGGAGCAAGCGGCGGCCGCGCGGCGTGATGTAAAGCGATTTGGTGCGCCGATCGCGCGGGCCGTGCCGGCGTCGTGATGAGCTTTTTCTTTTCCAGGCGGGTCGACCACGTCGCCGATGGTCGAGCGGTCGAAGGCAATGATGTTGCAAAGCGCCGTCTGATCGATGCCCGGGATGATTGTTGATGGCGAAAATCGCCGAATACTGCACCGGGGTGATGTCGAATTGCCGCGCCTGGTCCATGAAAATGGCGAAGGAAATCTGCTGCAGCCGGCGAATGAGATGGCCGGGCCGTTCGTCGAGTTTCTCGCGAGCCGTCGCTCGTTTAGACATACGGCTTCCTCGCGACGACCATCCGTTGGCGCATGGCTACCATACGGCTACACGGAGCACTATATCGTCTGTACACTGCAATTCTCAGTAGGCTGATGAATGCAGTGTGCCGGCTGCATGTCGTGCGAAGTGGAGTACGACAACATGCCGGAGCATCCCGAAGCGATCATCGCCGGTCAAGAAACGCCCGTTCACCGGGGCGGAATTCCTGGAATCGCTGCGCGACGGCCGCGACGTCTACATCTACGGCGAGCGCGTCAAGGACGTCACCACCCATCCGGCGTTCCGCAATTCGGCGGCTTCGGTGGCGCTGCTCTATGAGGCGCTGCACGCCAAGGAAACCAAGGACGTGCTGACCGCGCCGACCGATACCGGCTCGGGCGGCTACACCCACAAATTCTTCAAGGTCGCGCTACAGCCGCGACGACGTCATCGCCCAGCGCGACGCCATCGCCGCCTGGGCGCGCCTCACCTATGGCTGGCTCGGCCGCAGCCCCGACTACAAGGCGGCGTTCATCAACACGCTCGGCGCCAACGCCGAGTTCTACGGCACGTTCGCCGACAACGCGCGCGCCTGGTACAAGCGCGGCCAGGAATCGGTGCTGCTTCCTCAACCACGCGCTGATCAATCCGCCGATCGACCGCAACAAGCCGGTCGAGCAGGTCAAGGACGTCTACATCACCATCCAGAAGGAGACCGACGCCGGCATCTACGTCTCCGGCGCCAAGGTCGTCGCCACCAATTCGGCGCTCACGCAATACAATTTCCTCGGCCAGAATATGAGCGTGGAGATCACCGATCCGAGCATGGTGGTGATGTTCATTGCGCCGATGAACACGCCCGGCATCAAGCTGATCTGCCGGCCGTCCTACGAGATGGCCGCCGCCGCGACCGGCTCGCCGTGGGACTATCCGCTGACCTCGCGCTTCGACGAGAACGACTCGATCTTCATCTTCGACAACGCCTTCATCCCCTGGGAGAACGTGCTCATTCACCGCGACGTGCAGAAGCTGCGCGACTTCTATCCGAAATCCGGCTTCTACCAGGGCTTCACCATGCAGGGCTGCACGCGGCTTGCGGTCAAGCTCGATTTCATCGCCGGCCTGCTCTACAAGGCCGCGCGCGCGACCGGCGTCGAAGCGTTCCGCGGCGTGCAGGCGCAGATCGGCGAAGTGATCGGCTGGCGCAACCTGTTCTGGTCGCTGACCGACGCCATGGCCTGCAATCCGGTGCCGTGGGTCAACGGCGCGGTGCTGCCCAATCCGCAAGGCTCGGCGAGCTATCGGCTGTTCATGACCGAAGCCTATCCGGCGATCCGCAACATCATCGAAAAGGTGGTCGCCTCCGGCCTGATCTATCTCCCCTCGAACGCGCTCGATTTCAAGAACCCGGAGATCGACAAATATCTGCAGAAATACGTGCGCGGCTCGAACGGCATCGACTACAAACAGCGCATCAAGATCATGAAGCTCCTGTGGGACGCCATCGGCAGCGAGTTCGGCGCCCGCCACGAGCTCTATGAAATGAATTATTCCGGCAGCCACGAGCTCATTCGCATGTTCCAGCTGCAGCAGGCGCAGGGCAACGGCGCGCTCAAGGCGATGGAAGCGCTGGCCGACCAATGCATGGCCGACTATGACGAGGACGGCTGGAAGCACCCGGCCTATACCAACCCGGCGGATATTTCGGTGCTGGGCAAGTAGGTGGATTGAGCCAACGGGTCTGGTCCAAAGTGACCGACCAATGACAAGCCGCGCAAATTTCACAGTGCGGCGGCGGAATTGCCGCTCGAGGCCGAATTGCACTGCCGCGCGCCATTGCATAGGATTGTCCCCGAAAGTTTGCGGCGTAAGCGCCGCAATTGTCGCGTCAAGACAGTTTCCAAGAAGCGTCCGCGCCGCGAAGGCTGAGGGGCCCAACGCGAGCCGGGAATCTCCTTCATGCAGCCAAGGAACGTGTCGATGAGACGCACTCTGGGAGCGATCATCTCGGTCGCGGCAATTTGTTTTTCGACATCGATCGACACCACCCGGGCACAGGAAAGAGGCCAGCCCAAGCCCACTGCCTGGGCCGACGCCTCGAAGATCACGCCGGTCTATGGGCCCGCGAGTGACGAGCTACGCCCGATCCGCGACGCGCTGGTGGCCGCGAAGGTCCTGGAGCGGCTGCAGCGCTTCCTGGCGCCGCTGCGGCTAAAGCAGAACCTCACCGTACAGACTGCGGAATGCGGCCCGCCCGCCGCCGGCCGCCACTATTCGTTTGTGCCGTATCAGCGCGGAAAACCGGTCACCATCTGTTATGAGTTTGTCGGATTGATCATGGCCGTAGCGCCAGACGCCTACGTCGATGCCATCGGCCAGACACTGGTCACGCGCGACATGGCGATCGAAGGCCCATTCGTCCAGGAAGTTCTGCACAACGTGGCGCTCGCCGTGTTTGATCAGCTCGATATCCCGATCTGGGGAAATCTCGACGACGCCGCCGACAATGTGGCGGCTCTGAGCATGATGTATTTCGGCAACGGCGTGGCGTTGAAATCGATCCTCGGCTCCGCCTATTTCCTGCAAAAAGCCGATGAGGCGATCACCAGGCAGACGAACCAACAAGGCCAGGTCGTCGGACACGTCTACGATCTGACCTACCTCGCCGACGTGCGCGCACCGATGCTGCAGCGCTATTACAACATGCTCTGCGTCGCCGTCGGCAAGGACCCGCTGCTGTTTTCGTCCTTCATCGCCATCCCGCCCGCCAAGCCGACAGCGCTGACATTCGCGTTGGACAAGGCCAAGGATTGCGGCTTCGTCTACCGGGAGGCCGCGGATGGGTTCACACAAACAATTCTGGACAAGTACGTGGACAAGACCATGCTTGCTCAGATTGCGAACACCGACTGGTACGCGGCGCCATAGGCCGCTTTCAAGCAAACGCATTGGCCCAGGCGACTCGGAGCTCGCGAATGCGCCGCGTCGCTCGCTTCAACCCCGGAGGCATCGTCATGAAAAGCGGAGCAGGCATCGCAATTGCGCATCGGGTCGCGGCGGCCCTGGCGATTGCAGGCGTTATCGCATTTTTCGGCCTTTCGGCCGGCGGCCGTCGCAGCCGCCGACGCTCAGATTCCGCCCAATCCGAAAGTGCATATTCAATACCTCAAGCCGGAGAGCGCGGTGTTCGCTCCGCTCCGTCAACGGCTGATCGATCGCAAGATCCTGGAGGAATACAGCCAATTCCTGTCGCCGTTGCAGCTCAAGCAGGATCTGACGGTCTCGACCGAGGAATGTCCCGACGTGCGGGTGAACTCCGACTACAATCCGGCGAAGCACTACATCCGCATCTGCTACGAATACCTGTCGATGGTCGAGAACGAAGCCGCCGTGCCGTCCGATCGCCTGCCGCCGCAGTACGGGCTCGTCGGCGCCGGCCTGATGCCGGGGTTTAGCCGCGACGACGTCATCATCGGCGGACTCGTTTTCGTGCTGCTGCACGAAACCGGGCACGCGGTGTTCCATATTCAAGGCGTGCCGCGGCTGGGCCACGAGGAAGATGCCGCCGACGAGATCGCAGGATTCATGCTGCTGCAGTTCGGCAAGGACCCCGCCCTCACCATGGTGAAGGGCGCCATCAATGTCGATCACGAGATGGACGTCACGCGCACGTTCAACACCCTGCTTGATGTCCGACGTGCACAGCTTGGATATCCAGCGCTACGAGAACATACTGTGCCTCGGCCTTGGCCACCCGCAGTACGGCAGCGCGTTCAAGGAGCTGGCTGACAAATATTTGCCGGACGCGCGCATACCGAATTGCAAGCTCGAATACGATCAAGCCAACCGCGCTTTCAACGCAACGATCATGCCCTTTGTCGACAAGGAGACGCTGAAGAAGGTGCTGGGCATGCAAATCTTCTCGACCGCCGACCGAAAGCTGTGATCGAGCGCGCAGCCGTCGGGATTGCCAATCGTTCCGGGCGGCTTGCGCCTTGTCGCCGGCGCCGCCCTGGAGCGCGATGGCTCTAGGTTGATTCGCAGTCGCGCTCTTATTTTGGTGGAGCATGATCTTTTCGGAAAACCGGTAGCCGCTTTTCCGGATCGTGCTCTAAAACAATTCCTGGACCGCGCGGTAGGCCTGATCGATCGCCGAGTCGGTATAGGCGGCCGCTCCGGCGTCGGAATTGGCAATGGTGATGCGCCCGAAGCGCGCCCGGCCGATGACGTGCGGCTCCTGCCCTTGCGGCCAGTCCGGATCGAACAGCGGGTTATATTCGTAGGCGTAGCCGTGCGGCCAGCGATTGACGGTGATGGCGGTGATGTCACGCGCCGCATCGAAGCCGCCGGGGCCGAGGATGCGCGTCAGCTGGTCGCGGATCTTCTGCTCGAAGGTCGCGAAGCTCGTCGTCAGAATATCGGCCCGCCCGGCGCGATGCTGATCGCGCTCCGGCAATCCCGGCTGCACCGGCACCCGCACCAGACGGACCAGCACCGGCTCATCGGGCGAGCGGGCGCTGCGGTAATCGCCGATATCGACGACCTGATTCAGCGACAGCGAGGAAAAATACGAGCCCGGCGCATGGACATGGGCAATGCCCAGCGCCTTGAACGGCTGCCAGTTGCGCAGCGCCACGCTGGTATAGATCAGCGGAATTTTTGACGCATAGTGCAGCGCCGTTTTTTGTTGCTCGGGCAAGTCCGGACAGAGATAGGGAATGATCATATTGTAGCAGGCGAGCACGCAGGCCTTGGCGCGCACCGAAGCGAGCGCGCCCTCGCGCGCATAGACGACCTCCACTTCGGTCGCCGACGCCGGATCGCCGATATGGCGCGCGCGCACCGCCGTCGCATTGAGCCGGATCCGGATGTCCGATTGCGGACGATCGAGCCGCAAATAATCAAAGCGCGCCGTCACAATGTCTTCGGCGCTCGCGCCCGGCACGCTTTCAGGAATGAGATTGCGCACCAGGAGCCGCGCGATCGAGGCATTGCCGTCGGGAAAATGGAACGTGTAGGAGCCGCCGTCGGCGTAGCCGGCGGCGGTATATCCCATATGCGGCGCCGCGCCGGGCTCGAGGCTTAAGCCCTGGAAGCCGGGGAAGTCGAAGGCCCAGACGTCGAGCGCCGACACCGCATCGATGCCGACGCCCCATTCGCCGTGGGTGCGCGCCTGATAAAACGGGATCACGGCCGGATCGGCCTTGACGACATTGAGCAAAAAGTCGCGATAGCTCATCCGCGACAGGCGCGATTTCTTTTCGGCCGACGACAGGCCGGGAAGATAGTCGATCTTCTCTTCCTCGATCCGGGCGATGTCGCTCCTGCGCTTTGGGCGGCAAAGGCGACGCGGCGAGCAGCTCCTTCCACTTGGCGCCGGCGGCCACGACCACAAGCTGGTCGGCGCCGAACGTCTCGCGGTCGAAGAACACGCCGCGCGACAAGCCGAGCGATGCGTAGAAATTCGGCTCGGCGCACTTTTTGGTCAGCACCACCGGATCGACGCCAAGGGTTTTCAGAAGGCCATCGGCGACGGCGCTGTAAGGCCGCGGGCTGTCGATCGACAAGGTCCCGCCGTTCATCAGCTCCAGCCGGCCGCCGGGCGAGAATTCATTGCGCTTGGCGTGACCGCCGACATCGTCGTGGTTGTCGAGGATCAGAATGCGCGCGGCCTGGTTTCTGGCGCGGTAGAAGTGCGCCGCCGCGAGCCCGCTGATGCCGCCGCCGACGACGACCAGATCGTAATCCTCGCCGGTCGCGGCGACCGCGCCGGCCTTCGGCCAGAAGTCGGCGTCGCGCAGCGCGTGGGCGGTCTCGAAACTGCCCGGATGATTGCCGCGCAGTCCGGTCAGCGCCGGCGGATAATATCCGGCGGCATCCTGCGCGCCTCATCCGCAAGGGCAGCAGTAACGAAGTCCGGCAACAATCCGCCGCCAACGGCGCCGCCTATGGCAATGGCGACGCCGTTGAGAAAATCGCGCCGGGTGATGGAGCTTTCCATGCCGGAAACTTGGTTGGCCTGACCGGGCTTCGCAACTATGTCTCGGCAACCGTCACCACGCGCATCGGGCGGGCGAGCGCGAAATCCGCCGGGTCAGTACGGATCGCTCGCCTCGAGGATCTCCTGGCCCATCAGCAGGCAGGAGCCTTTGATCTGCGCGTAGATCATCCGCATCCGATAGGTCGCCTTGTAGATATGGCCGGTGACTTCCAGCACGTCGAAGCGGCCATTGCCTTTGAGCGCCTTGATCGGCGGCAGCACTTTGACGTTTTGCTCGACATCGACCGGCTGGCCGGCTTCGACACTGCCGTGGAAGCGAAGCAGCAGCGCCGCTTTGGCAATCGCGTCGGCCGAACAGGCATGGGTCTGCGCCTGCGCCGTCGCGGTGGCGATAAGCAACGAGACAGCGGCAATCGCAAGCCGCGCCGCTAGCGCAAACCGACCTGACATGGGCGAAACCTCGCGATGATATGTGGCGTCTGTGTCGATGGGGGAGCGTGACGGATCGGGCGGGCGGCGTTACAAGTATGACAGTTCCAGAGGAACGTCTATGCGCGCGATTTTGGCCGCTTGGATGCTTGGTCTGTCGCTCGGTACAGCGCAGGCGCAGTCCATCGAACGTATCGAAATCACCGAATACGGCATCTACGCGACGGAGACCGCGGCGACCAGCGCCGCGCCGGGAACCGCGTCCGGCAAGATCGACCAGGTGTCGAACATCAAGCTCGTGCAATCGACCACCACGATACCGGCGCGGCAGGGCGTCGAATTCGGATTTCGCTACAAGATAGTCGGGCAACCTGCCGCAGCCCCGCCGCCGCAGGCCGGCGCTACGATCCTTGGCGTGCAAATTGGGGCGCAGCCGGCGCCGCCAGCCCGTTGCGGCGGTGAATCTGAAATACGTCACCCACATCCCGAAGCCCGGCATGCGCAATCCCGAGACCGGCAATGTGACGCTGACCAACGTGTTCTATCAGGAGCACAAAGTCGGCGAGGAATTGTACAGGCTGTATCGCCTGACCGATCGCTGGGAGATCGTGCCCGGCATCTGGACGCTGGAAATCTGGGACGGCGATCGAAAGCTGTTGAGCCAGGATTTCCTGGTCAAGAAATAAAACACTGCGAACATCAAGTCCGATCGGCGGCTGCGCTCTCACACCAAGGGCGACAGCGGCTCGAAATTGCCGACCAGCGCGCGGCCGTAAATCTCGTGGGGGATTTCCGGCGCCAGCAAGCCGTGGCGGCTCGCCATTTCCAGATCGCGCCAGACCCGCTGGATCGGATTGAACTCGGCGAAGGCCGAGGCGCCCTGCACGTTGAGCAGAAGGCTGACCGCCTCGCGGCAGCGGCGCATGGCGTAGCCCAGGTCCATGCGCATCTGCGCGCGCTTGACGAACGGCAGCTCCTCGCCCGCCCGCGCCGCGTCGGCAATATCGTCGCACCAGCGCCGCACATGCAGCATTGCGGTCTCGATCAAGGTCGCCGCCTCGGCAAGCTCGAGCTGCATGCTCGGCGCCTTGCGCACGTCGTCATAGACGCTGTGGGAGATCGGCTTGTTGCTCTTGCTGATGCGTTCGAGCGTCAAGTCCAGAGCCGCCTGCGCCAGGCCGAGCACCGGCGCGGCGACGGCAATGATCGCGGTCGGCGCGAACAACTCGCGATAGACGAATTCCTCCTTGTTGGTGCGCGGCGACAGGCCCTTCGCCAAAACTTCGGTCGGCAGCGCGCGATGCGCCGGCACGAAGATTTCCTTCGCGATCACGGTGTGACTGCCGGTGCCGCGCATGCCGACGACATGCCAGGTATCCTCGATGGTGAGATCGCGCATCGGCGCCAGTATGATGCTCGGCGTGAGCGCGCCGCCGTTCGGCAGCGGCGACCGCCAGCACGGCCCAATGCGCATGCAAGCAATTCGACGCATAGGCCCATTTGCCGTCGACCACATAGCCGCCGTCGGCGGCGCGGGCGCGCGCCGTCATGCCGAGCGCGCCCATGAAGCGCACGTCGGGATTGCCCTCGAACACCTCGCGCTGCGCCTCGTCGCCAAACAGCGCGGCGATCCATACCGTCGCGATCGAGATGAAGGCCACCCACGACGTCGAGCCGCAGCCGCGGCCGAGCTCGGTCACGACGTCCATGTAAGTGCGCAAATCGCCTTCGAAGCCGCCAAAGCGCTGCGGCGTCCGCAGCCGGAACAGCTGCGCCGCATCGAGGGCGGCGAGAACGTCGTCGGGAATGCGCCGCTCGCGCTCGGCCTCGGCCGCCTTGGCGCGCAGCAGCGGCACCAGTGCGGATGCCTTCGCCATCAGCGCGGCGCGCAGCGCCTTCTGCCCGGCGGCGGTGTTCTCGGCGCGCGCTGACGCCGCGCGGCAACGCCCGCATCCGCTCCGCGCCGGTCGGCGCCCATCTGCTCCTCCCTGATCCGCCGGCCTTGCATCCGGCACGACCGCCGCACTGTCGCACGGCGACGTTGTGCGCAACAACGGACATTTGCTAACAGACCGCGCCACCATCGTTCGGGGACAGCGATGACCTTTGCTTCAACCTTGCAGCGGCTGCATAGCTCGCTGGTGAAGTCGGCCGGCACCGTCGTGTTCGGCATGGAAGACGGCACGGTCTCCATCTTCGGCCTGATTTTCGGCGTTGCGGCGACGACCTCGAACACCGCGACGGTGGTGATCGCCGGCGCCTCGGGCGCGGTGGCCGCGGCGGTGTCGATGATGGCCGGCGCCTATCTCGACGTCGAGACCACCCGCGACGCCATGGCGGCAAAGAGGGCGCTGGCGCAATCCGATCTGGCGGCGCAATCCGGCGCGATTGCCGCATCGCTGCCGAGCCGGCTCGCTGCGGCCGGTCTGACGAGGAACAATCGGCCGCGCTCACCGGCGCGGTGCAGCACGATCCCGCGGCGTTGTGCGGGCTCTATCTGGCGCTCGAAGCAACGCCCGAGGATCCGCCGAGCCCGTGGGAGCAGGCATTGTGGATGCTGCTCGCCGATTTTGCCGCGGCGGCCGTTCCCATCGTGCCGTTCGTGTTGTTTCCGGTGGCGCAGGCGCGCGTGGTTTCCGCCGTGGTGACGCTGCTGCTCTTGATCGGTCTCGGCATCGGCCGCGCCCGCATCGCCAAGCGCGACACGCTGCGTACCGTGATCGAGACCGTCGCCATCGGCATTGCCGCCGCGCTGGCCGGCGTCGGCATCGGCGTTCTGGTCGACCGCGGCTTTGGCGGCTTAACTGCGCGATGTCGTAGCCGACGGTGATGTGCACATGCAGCGTATCCTCGCCGGCCGAGATCGGCGGCGGCGCTCCCGGCGCCGCCGGTGCGCGCATCATCGCGACCTTCGGCATCGGCGGGCTATAGGAGCGTCCTCGGTGATCCAGGCGACGCCGCCAAGGCTCAGGCCGCCGGCGTGCGCATAGACTTCGGCCTTGCGCCGCGCATCGGCCATCGCCGCCTCGCGCGCCCGGTCGAGCGTCTTGGTGGTGTCGGAGTGCAGGAATTCCACGCTGCCGGCATCGGTCGCTCCGGCCGCGATCAGCTTGTCGAGCACGTCGCTGACCTTATCGATCTGCCGGATGGTGACGCTGACTTGATTGGAGACGCTGAAGCCCGTCAGCTTTGTTCGGTATTCGGCGCCGGCGACACATAAACCGGCTGCACGGAAAATCGTGAAGTCTGAATATCTTTTTGCTCGATGCCGGAGCTGGTGAGCGCCGCCATGATCGCGGCCATCGCTTTGGAGTTGGCGTCGGCCGCTTCTTTGGCGGTCTTGGCCCGGGTGGTCACGCCGCTCCTGATCCGGGCGTAATCCGGCGCCGCGGTGACCTGCCCGTCACCGACCACGATAATGCGCGCCTCCGGCGCTGGCTTTGCGTCCTGCGCCTGCGCCTCCAGGGTCAAGGCAAAAACGGTGGCAGCGAAAACGATAAAAAGTACGCCGGTATGCAGCAACGGACGCGCGGCGTAACGCGATCGAGTTATCACATTGGTCATGGCAATCTCCTCAAGCGTTATTTCTCCAGATACTTGTCGAAGAACGCCGCCGTTTCGGCGAAGTGTTCCTTGCTTTCCGGCGCATCGGCGTCGAACAAATATTGGGCGTGCGACAGCCCTTCGAACACGAGCAGAGTCGGCGACAACGCCGGCCTCGCGCAGCTTGCGATGCACCCGCACGGTGTTGCTGAGAAACAGGTCGCGCGTGCCGGTGGTCAGGATCGTCGGCGGAAACCCTTTCAGGTCGCCATAGACCGGCGACAGCATCGGGTCCTTGAGATCATGGCCGTTGGCATAGAGCGTGGCCGCGTCGCCGAGCCAGCCGTCGTTGCTGACCAGAACGTCATCGACCATTTCGTTGGCGAAGTAGGTGTCGCCGGTCTTGGTCATGTCGGACCACGGCGTGCCCGGAGCGATGGCGCCCGGCAGCGGCAAGCCTTCCGCCTTGGCGCGCAACACCATGACCAGCGTCATGCCGCCGCCGGTCGAGGTGCCGAAGATGCCGATCTTCTTGGCGTCGGTGGTCTTCACGACTTCCTTGTAGACGGCCATCGCGTCATCGATCGCGGCCGGATAAGGAAAATCCGGCGGCATGCGATAGTCGATGGAGATCACCTTGATGCGGCCGTGACCGGCCATCAGGATCGCTTCCGGCAGTACCGGCTTCGCCGGGGCCGAGCACATAGCCGCCGCCGTGGACGTGGATCAGAAGGCGATTGCGGTTCGCTTCGGCGATGTCGCTCGGCGTGACGATGAACGCCTTGACGCCGCCGATCGTGGTCGGCTCGACCTTGACGCCCATTTTTTCGCGCAGCGCCGCGACGCACTTTCAGATTGAGGGCGGCGCGCTGCGCGACGAAGTCCTTCCATCCTGCGCCGACTTCGGATGCCGGTTCCACCATGGCGGCAGCGGCGCCGCGATCAGCGCCTACAGCGCCGGGCTCGCGGTGTCGGGCACCGACAAAGCGTGGGCGGGAAGCTCGCGCGCCGGTTTCAAGCGCGCTGCCGGCGCCGGCGCCAAAAACAACGCCGATGAACAGCAAGCTCAGTGTCCCGATTTTTTTCACGGCTCGTCCTCCCACGGTGATTTCTTTCGCCGGGCAACCGCCTCACGCGAAACAAGATCGTACTGCGCCTGCCGACTGCTCCGAAAGGGGCGGCATCTCGGACACCGGATTAAGGTGATCAGATGGCGTGGTCATTACAGCGCGTGGCCTTAATCTTCACTTGTGATTTCCGTCGGGCTTGACCGGCTGATCCATCCTCCGGCAAAGATGATGGCCGGACAGGGCCTTGCCGGTCCGCAATGCGAGCATGAGCCGGAAAATGCCGAAGCCGGTTTTCCAAAAATCCTGCTCCACTAAAAAGCCAGCACCGCAAGGGAGATCGCCGATGCCCGACGCCGTCATTGTCTCCACCGCCCGCACCCCGATCGGCAAAGCCTATCGCGGCGCCTTCAACATGACACACGGCGCCGATCTGGGCGGCCATGTGGTCCAGCACGCGGTGGAGCGCGCCAAGGTCGAGCCGGGCGAAGTCGAGGACGTCATTCTCGGCTGCGCGCTGCCGGAACGCGCCACCGGTCAGAATATCGCCCGGCAGGCGGCGATCCGCGCCGGGCTGCCGGTCACCGTGGCGGGCATGACGGTGAACCGCTTCTGCAGCTCGGGCCTGCAGGCGATCGCGCTTGCGGCGCAGCGCATCATCGCCGGCGAAGCGTCCGTCATCGCCGCCGGCGGGCTCGAATGCATCAGCCTGGTGCAGGACGGCAAGAGCATGCCGGTCAACGACGAATGGATCGTCGAGCACAAGCCCGCGATCTACATGCCGATGATCGACACCGCCGACAACGTGGCGGAACGCTATCAAGGTCAGCCGCGAGGCGCAGGACGGCTACGCGCTGGAAAGCCAGCGCCGCACCGCGACCGCGCAGCAGGCCAAGCGCTTCAACGACGAGATCGTGCCGCTGCCGACCACCAAGAAGGTCGTCGACAAGGACACCAAAGCCGAGAGCTTCGAACAGGTGACGCTGACCAGCGACGAGGGCAATCGCCCCGACACCACGCTCGAAGGCCTCGCCGCGCTCAAGCCGGTGCGCGAAGGCAAATGGATCACCGCCGGCAATGCCAGCCAGCTGTCCGACGGCGCATCGGCCTGCGTGGTGATGGACGCCAAAACCGCCGAGCGCAAAGGGCTTAAAGCCGCTGGGCACATTCCGCGGCTTCGCCGTCGCCGGCTGCGAGCCCGACGAAATGGGCATCGGGCCGGTGTTCGCCGTGCCGAAGCTGTTGGCGCGCGCCGGGACTGAAGATCGGCGACATCGATCTGTGGGAGCTGAACGAGGCGTTCGCCAGCCAGGTGCTCTATTGCCGCGACCGGCTCGGCATTCCGCAGGAGCGGCTCAATGTCGACGGCGGCGCGATCTCGATCGGCCATCCCTACGGCATGAGCGGCGCCCGCATGACCGGCCACGCGCTGATCGAAGGCCGCCGGCGCGGCGCCAAGCTCGCGGTCGTCACCATGTGCATCGGCGGCGGCATGGGCGCCGCCGGGCTGTTCGAGATCAACTAAATTTGCTCCGCTCATTCCCGCGCAAGCGGGAAGGAGATAACGTACTTCGTCATTGCGAGCGCGCGAAGCGATCCAGTCTGGGCCCGGTCTGGATTGCTTCGTCGCTGCTCCTCGCAATGACGAGCGGACAAGGAGGCAAGTGATGGACCTTCGCTTCACGCCGGAAGAGAACGCGTTCCGCGCCGACGTGCGCGCGTTCATGAAAGCAGAATCTGCCGCCATCGATCCGCACTAAGATGATCGAGGGCCGCCGCCTCGGCAAAGAGGACCTCGTCGACTGGCAGCGCATCCTCAACGCCAAGGGCTGGGCGGTGCCGCACTGGCCGAAGCAATGGGGCGGCACCGGCTGGGGGCCGGTCGAGATTTATCTGTTCCGCGACGAGATGCAGCAGGCACCGGCGCCGGAGCCGCTGCCGTTCGGCGTCAACATGCTTGGGCCGGTGCTGATCGCGTTCGGCAACGAGGCGCAGAAGCAGCGATTTCTGCCGCGCATCGCCAATCTCGACGATTGGTGGTGCCAGGGCTTTTCCGAGCCCGGCGCCGGCTCCGATCTGGCCTCGCTGAAAACCTCCGCCAAGCGCGACGGCGACCATTATGTCGTCAACGGCCAGAAGACCTGGACGACGCTGGCGCAATTCGCCGACTGGATATTCTGCTCTGGTGCGCACCGACCCGGCGGCGAAGAAGCAGGAAGGCATCTCCTTCCTGCTGATCGACATGAAGACGCCGGGCATCACCGTGCGCCCGATCCAGACCATCGACGGCGGCCACGAAGTCAACGAAGTGTTCTTCGACGACGTCAAGGTGCCGGCCGAGAATCTGGTCGGCGAGGAGAACAAGGGCTGGAACTACGCCAAGTTCCTGCTCGGCAACGAGCGCAGCGGCATCGCCCGCATCGGCATCTCCAAGTCGCGCATCCGCCGGCTCAAAGAGCTCGCCGCGCTCGAACAATCAGGCGGCAAGCCGCTGATTGCCGACGAGCGCTTCCGCGCCAAGATCGCCGCCGTCGAGATCGAGCTCAAGGCGCTGGAAATGACGCAGCTCCGCGTCGTCGCCGCCGAACGCACCCGCGGCTCAAGCGACAAGCCCGATCCGGCCTCCTCGATACTGAAGATCAAGGGCTCCGAGATTCAGCAGACCATCACCGAATTGCTGCTGGAAGTGGTCGGCCCCTACGCCCTGCCCGATCAGATCCCGCACGACGACAGCGAGCGCTGGAACGAGCCGCCGGTCGGGCCCGACTGGGGCGGCACGCTGGCGCCGCAATATTTCAACTACCGCAAGACCTCGATCTATGGCGGCTCGAACGAGATTCAGAAGCAGATCATCGCCAAGGCGATCCTGGGGCTGTGATGGTTCGTGCGTCGTTGCGAGCTGCAGTTCCCGCGACGAAGCAATCCAGCTCTGCGTCCGCCGCTGATTTTCGCGTCGGCTCGGAATGACGGGCAGCGAGTTGGGATTAAAAAATGGATTTCGAGCTGACCGAAGAGCAGCAATTGTTGCGCCATAGCGTCGAACGCTACCTGGCCGACCATTATCAGTTTGAAGTCGCGCAAGCGCTATGCGGTCGAGCCGCGCGGCTGGAGCCTGATCATCTGGAAGCAATATGCCGACCTCGGCCTCCTTGGCCTGCCGTTTGCCGAAGAATACGGCGGATCGGGCGGCGGCCCGGTCGAGACCATGATCGTGATGGAGCAGATCGGCCGCGCGCTGGTGCTCGAGCCGTATCTCGCCACCGTCGTGCTCGGCGGCGGCTTCGTCCGGCTTGGCGGCAGCAAGGCCATGCAGGCCGAGCTCATCGCCAAAATCGCCGCCGGCGAGCTCAGCCTTGCCTTCGCTCATTCCGAACGACAGGCGCGCTACGACCTCGCCGATGTCGCGACCACCGCGCGCCGCGACGGCACGGGGTTTGTGCTCGACGGCGCCAAGACTTTGGTCCTGCACGGCGACACCGCGGAGAAGTTCATCGTCTCGGCGCGGCTTTCCGGCGCACAGGCGGACCGCAACGGTCTGGCGCTGTTCGTCATCGACGCCACCGCGCCCGGCGTATCGGTGCGCGGCTATCCGACGGTCGATGGCATGCGCGCCGCCGAGGTAACGCTGAACAACGTGCGCGCCGATGCCGCCGCCGCGATCGGCGAGCCCGGCACGGCTTTCCCGCTGATCGAGCGCGTTGCCGACAATGCGATCGCTGCGCTATGCGCCGAAGCGGTCGGCGCCATGGCGGCGATGCACGAAACCACCGTCGACTATATGAAGACGCGCAAGCAGTTCGGCGTCACCATCGGCAGCTTCCAGGCCTTGCAGCATCGCGCCGCAGAAATGCTGATCGCCATCGAGCAGGCACGCAGCATGGCGATGCTGGCCACCGTGATGGCGGCCGAGGACGATGCGCGTGAGCGCCGCGCCGCGATCTCCGCGGCCAAGGTGCAGATCGGCCGCTCCGGCCGGTTCGTCGGCCAGCAGGCGATCCAGATCCATGGCGGCATCGGCATGACCATGGAGACCAAGGTCGGCCATTATTTCAAGCGCGTCACCACCATCGACTCGACGTTCGGCGATGCCGATTATCATCTCGGCATTGTCGCCGCCGCCGGCGGCCTGATTTAGAGCACAATCCGGTTAAGCTAACGCCATGTCCGCTCATTCCCGCGAAAGCGGGAATCAAGTTGTGACGCATCGACTGTTACGGCGCAAAACTGTCCCCGCTGCGGGGGAGGGGATGGCGAGGATGATAGCGCGTCGGTGCTCGACGGCCTCGGTCGCGCTTCGCGGGGACGAGCGGACGGCGGGAATTGATTGAGCCGCTCGATTCGTTTGCTTTATCCCGAACGCGCCTTGGTCTGCCCGCCCTCCCCGGTGAGCTCGACGATCAGATGGTCGCGATGCTCGCGGCCATATTCGTCGATCACGCGCACGGCGACGCAATGGGTGCCGGCTTCGAGGTCGGGAGGCAGCCGCGCCGACCAGATATGCGACGACGGCTCGGCCTTGACCCAAGGCTTCTTGGTCGCCTCGTTGCGGGCGAACACCTCTTCGACGAACGGGTCGGGCCGCATGACCCGCGTCCATTTTCACCGGCGCGCGATCGCCGATGCGGTACTCGACCGCGGTGCGCGGACCGCCGTCGAAGAAATTGACAATGAGGTCGGTCGCGAATGCGTTTTCCTGCGGGATCGGCGAGCCGAGCAATTCGCCCATGCGGAATTCGGAGTAGAGTTCCTTGCGGGCGCGGTGGAATTGCGAGTCCAGCACGATGCGCATCTGTCGCGCGTTCGGCTCGTTGGCCGGCTGAAACCGCGTCGAATAATTCGGCCCGTCGATCGACAGAATATGGAAACCGTTCGGGCTGCCGTCGCGGCTGTCGGCGACCGCGATGCCGCGATGATCGTAGGGACCGCTCCACCATGAGCCGGAGACGGCGGTCAGCACATGGTGATGGTGCGGCGAAGGCCCGGCAAAGCCATCGTCGGCGCCGAAATAGTGATGCTCGGTGGTATGGGTATGTCCCGACAGGCTGAAGGTGTTCGGCCGGCCGGCGAGCAGCTTCAGGAACTCGGCGCGGTCGGCGGTGTTGGTCGAGGGATCGTTGCCGTCGAGATAGTTGCGCAGCGGAATGTGCATGCCGGTGACGACGAGCTTGTCGGCCGGAAATTCCTTGAGCACGTTGGCGATGAAGGCGAGCTGCCGCTCGCCGATGCGGCCCTCGTACTTGCCGCCGCCGCGCGGCCGCGCCGCATCGGGGCCGAGATAGTCGACATTGTCGAGCATCAAAAACAGCGCGCCGCCATATTCGAAGGCATAGTAGTTCGGGCCGAACACCCGCTTGAAGGTCTCGCGCGAATATTTCGCGCCCGGCGCCTCGTAATTGAGATCGTGGTTGCCGCCGATATTGTACCAGGGCAGCCCGATCTTGCCGATGATGCGGTTCAAGCGCGGATAGAGCGACAGATCGTCAAACATGATGTCGCCGGTGGTCATGCCGAACGCCGCCTTGGCGCCGATCAGTCCGTTGACCACGTCGTCGCGGATGAAATCGACCTCGGCCGGGCTCTCCGGCTGCGGATCGGTGAACAGGAGGACGTCGAATTTTTGCGGCTCGTCGGCCTTCTTCAGCGCGAAGTCGACCGAGTCCGGCAGCGGCCCGGTCGGCTCGATGCCGCGATAGCGGAGATTGAGGCTTTCCGGCGAGCCGGCCGGCTGATGAATGTAATAGAAGCGCGGCAGCATGTCGTCGTCGAGCGGCACCGCATAGCCGGTCGGCTTGATGACGAAGATGATGCTCTCGTCGTCGATCGGCAGCGTGTAGCGCCCGGCGGCATCGGTCTTGACCACCTCGCGGCCGTTCGACACCAGGACGCCGGCGATGCCCGGATCGCTTGCCGCCCGGCGCTGACCGCCCGAGCGGTTCTCATAGACGGTGCCGGAGACGGTGCCGGCACTCGCGGCCGCGAGCGCCTGGCCGAACGGCGTGACCGCCGCTGCGATGGCAGCGGCGGTGCCGTATGTCACGACATCGCGGCGCGAGGGCCCAAGATCATCATTTGCCGCACCGTCGCCAAAGCTGGTCATGGCTGCTCCTCTCATCGATCTGCCGAAGCGGCATCAGGTCGATGCCGATGCTGACTGCGACATAGGGGATGGACCTGACTGGAATATCACCGGCCCGAACGGCCCGAACAAAATAAAACGGGGCGGCCTTGTCGCCGCCCCGCTCCGATCGGTCCCCGAAGTCTGCGGATCAAGCTTGCGGATCAAGTCTTGCCGGATCAGGCCGGCTGCGGTTGCTGCGCCAGCGCCGGATAGTCGGTATAGCCCTTGGCGCCCGGCGTGTAGAACGTGTCCATGTCGGGGGCGTTGAGCGGCGCGCCGGCTTTCCAGCGCTCGACCAGATCCGGATTGGCGAGGAGCGGCCGCCCGACCGCAATCAGGTCGGCCTTGCCGGCGGCCAGATCGGCTTCGGCGCGGGCGGCGTCATAACCGCCGGAGAGAATGAGCGCGCCCTTGAACACCTTGCGGTAGGTATCCTTGATCGATTGCGGCACCGGCGGCGCGCCCATGGGCGAATGATCGACCAGATGGACGTAGAGCAAGCCCGCGGCATTGAGCTCGCGCGCCAGATAGGCGTAGTCCGCCTCCTCTTCCGGATAGGACGGCATGTCGTTGAACACGCCGAACGGCGACAGGCGGATGCCGACTTTGTCCTTGCCGATCGCCGCGGTCGTCGCCTTGACGACCTCGAGCACAAAGCGCGCCCGGTTCTCGACCGAGCCGCCATACGCGTCGGTGCGCTTGTTGGAATTCGGGCGGAAGAACTGCTCGAGCAGATAGCCGTTGGCGCCGTGCAGCTCGATGCCGTCGAAGCCCGCGGCGACCGCGTTCTTTGCCGCCTGCACGAACTCGCCGATCGCGGTCTTGATGTCGGCCTCGGTCATCGCTTTCGGCGTGGCGTTCGGCTTCGGCCCTTCGGCGTCGGTGTACATCTCGCCGGCGGCGGCGATCGCCGACGGCGCCAGAACGACCGCGCCGGCCGGCAGATTGTTCGGATGCGTGACGCGCCCGGTATGCATCAGCTGCACGAAAATCTTGGCGCCCTTGGCATGCACGGCGGCCGTCACCGGCTTCCAGCCTTCGACCTGCGCGGCGGAGAAGATGCCGGGGATGCGCGGATAGCCGAGACCGTTCGGCGACGGCGACGTTCCCTCGGTGATGATCAGCCCCGCCGACGACGCGCGCTGCTTGTAATACTCGACAGCCAGTTCGCCCGGCACATTGCCCAGCGCCCGGCTGCGGGTCATCGGCGACATGACCAGACGATTCTTCAACGTGAGCGGACCCAACGTCGTCGGCGAGTACAACAGTGACATCGATTATCCTCCGATCTGAAACCCCGGCATTGATGCACCGCACATGGGAGGACATGCCGATGCTCGCAAGCGCAGCAATCCGCGCGATGCGCGCTGCGGTTTCTTCCATGCACGCCTCGCATCGCCGATCGGCAAAACAATCGCCGCGACAAACGCGCCGCCGCGAGAATGTTTTTCTTATTTTGCCGAGGCGGCGTCGGCCGGCGCGCCGATTTTGCATGGCTGCAATTTATTTTTGTCAGTACCCTCGGTGTGACCGCATTCGCAACCGCCGCGCGGCGCAGCGACTGAAGGTTCGCGCCGCTGAATAGTGAAATGTATTTTCGTCAGTACCCTTGGTGTAACCGGATTCGCTGCGTGTAACCGTATGCGCGGTGACGGCGCCGAGATTCTTTTCAGAGCATTCTTTTTCAGATGGCGCGCTTTCGGTGAACGTGTTCGCCGCGACATCGATCGCCGGTCAGCAAATCGTAATCATTAAGAAACGATGAAACAGTGATGCTTATTTGCAACACCGTCCGACAAAATACTCAAACCCGCATTCTTTGCTCGCGCCGCTAGGAAGTTCTTTAGCGGCGCGATTCTAAACCGTGCGCGTACGCAAAAGGGGGATGTATCCATGCGCACGCGTTGTGTAGTTCTTCTCGCTGCCGCGGGCTTGAGCCTCGGGTTCGCCCGGTCGGCTTCTGCTGCTGACCTTTCGCTGCCACAGATCTACAAGGCGCCGCCGCCGGCGTTCTTCAGTTGGACCGGATGGTATATCGGTGTGAACGGCGGCGGTGGCTGGGGCACGACCAGCCATACCGCGACGACCGGCATCACCGGCATCCCGGGACTTCCGGGCTTGACGACCGGCAACTTCAACACCAGCGGCGGCCTCGCCGGCGGCACGGTTGGTTACAATTACCAGTTCAACTGGTTCCTGGTCGGCGCCGAGGCCGATCTGGATTGGTCGAATATCCGCGGCACCTTCAATGGCACCGTGCCCGTCCCGGGCGGCACAGCGGGGTTCTCGCTGAGCTCCAGCTGCAGTGGCTGGAGACGACGCGGGTGCGCGCCGGGTTTGTCTGGGATCATGCGCTGTTCTACGGCACCGCCGGCGCGGCGATGGGCGGACTGACCGCCACGGCCAATGCTTCGGCTGCGGCCAGCGGCATCGGCGCGGCCGTCACCGCCGCCGACACGCAGACCCGGTTCGGCTGGACTGCCGGTGGCGGCATCGAATATGCCTTCACCAACTATCTCAGCGGCAAGGTCGAATACCTGTACGTCGATCTCGGCTCGCAAAATCAGATCGTGATCGACAACGTGAAGTTCAAAACCAACATCGTGCGCGCCGGTTTGAACCTGCACTTCTAAGCGCGCCAGAGCGTAACAACCAACTTCCAACCCGCCGGCGGCTTGCCGGCGGGTTTTTTGCCGCCTACTCGTCGCGCCGCAAAATGACGCTGAGATTGTTGGCCGGCATCGGCACCGTCTCGGTCAGCGTCAACTTGTGACGCGCGCCGAGCTCGCGCATGTCGCCGAGATCGCGGATGCCCCATTCGGGATTTTGCTGGCGCAAATAACCGTCGAACTCCGCATTGCTCGGCGCGGTATGCTTGCCGTCGATCTTGTAGGGGCCGTAAAGATAAAGCACGCCGCCGGGGCGCAGCGCGCGCGCGGCGCCGGCCATGAGGCCTTGGCTCGCCGCCCATGGCGAAATGTGGATCATGTTGTTGCAGACGACCGCATTGACGCGCTTGACCGGCCAGGATTCCGCCATGACGTCGAGACGCACCGGCGCCAGCAGATTGGGCACGCCGGCCTCGGCGCGGAACGCGGCGATGCTGGCCAGCGCCTTGGCATCGATATCGCTCGGCAGCCAGGACACCGACGGCAGCGCCTTGGCAAAAAACGCCGCGTGCTCGCCGCTGCCGCTGGCGATTTCCAGCACCAACGCCCGCGCCGGCAATAACCGCTTGAGCACCGCCAGGATCGGCTCGCGGTTGCGCGCCACGTGCGGGTGATAAAGTTTCGGATCGGAAGTTACGAGCATGGCCGCCATTCTGTCTTTTCGCGCTCCTTTCGTCATGCCCGGCTTTCATGCCGGGCATCTGGCTTAGGCTGGGCACAACGCGTTGCCAATCGGGATGGCCGGGTCAAGCCCGGCCATGACGGACGCGGCGCCCTCACATCGGCGGCGTCAGCCCGTCTTTGCCGTAATTGATGCGCGCCGCCTGCAGGGTGCCGTCCGGCTGCTTCTTCGCCGCGCCGACGAAGATTTTCGTGCCCGGCTTGAGATCGGCCTTATCGCCCGGATTATAGGTGACGATCACGGTTTGCGGCGTGACGATGATCTTCTTCTCGCCGCTCTTGTATTTGAGCGTCAGCGTCTGCCCGTCGACGCCGGCGACGCTCTCTTCGACATTGGCGTTGGTCATGGTCGAGTCGGGCTGCAGATCCCACGGATAATGTCCTTCGCCGGTGCCGCGCATCGCTTCCGGGAAAATGTGCACCTCGATCGCCTTCTGGCTGCCGTCCGGCTGCGGCATGCCGGTCGAGCCGACGAACAGGCCCGGCTTGATATCGGCGAGCGACGCCTTGACGATCGCGACCACGACGCCGTTATCCATCAGCGTGACTTTCAGCTCGCCGCCGTCGCGTGCTTTGACCACATAGACCGGGCCGTCCAGGCGCTCGATCGTGCCGCGCACGCGGACCGTCTCCTGCGCGCCGGCGGCGGAACCAAACGCCGCCAGCAGCAACGCCGCCGAAACCGAGCGTGAGTCCTTTCGCTTTGTGCATGTATTCCTCCCGGATGTGAGGCTTGTCCAGGTAGCGTAGCCCGGATTGAGCGTCAGCGAAATCCGGGAGCTGCGAGGTCGGTTCAACTCCGCGGCCTGGCGCACTCCGCTCATTCCCGCGCCAGCGGGAATCAGGCTGGGTTCCCGCCTTTGCGGGGACGAGCGGAGTATTGCTCAATCCGATTTCTTCCGGCGGCGTTTCCGAGCGGCCCGTTGTTGCCGCGCGGCGCGTTTGCCGGGCGCGTCGCAATGTAATCGAGGCCGCGCTCGACCCATTCTTCAGCGCGGCGCGGTCCGGAAATAGTTCGGCGCGACACGCACGAAACATCGGTCAAGACCCGCCCGCGCATGTCCATCGCCGTCACATGCGGCTCGCGCAGCGTCTGCTCGTGCGCCTGCGGCCCGACGCGGACCATGAGGCCGCCTCGCCCGCTGACCGAACAACACATGGCGCCTCTCACCATAAAGCAAAGCCCGCCCATCATCTTTTTCTCGACGACATCGCGCCGCCCGGAGAAGATCTTTCGTACCCGTTCGGCGGTCAGCTCATCGTAAGCCATACGGCGTCTCGCCGCTCTCCTGCCCTGGCGTTGAGCGGTCACTATTGCCCGGTGTGCGAGCCACTTTTGCTCGCGCGCATAAAAGGCCTCGAGCAGATCGGGCCGGTCGTCGCCGAGGAATTCCGGGATTCACTTTGTAGCCGCGCTTGACCTGGGTGTAGCCGATGAACTTGTAGGACGGCCGCAAGCGTCTCGATGATCTTCCAGTCCACCGGCAGCGGCTGGCGCGGGTCGACGGTCTGCATCTGGTCGCGCTGGTAGATGCCCTCGAACGAGCCGAGCTTCCAGCCGGCCGCGGTCTTGAGCACGCGCGAGACGAAGCGGCAATACTGGAAAGTATCGAACTCGATGCCGTCGAACGTGAGCCGGTCGAAGATCAGCGCCGGCAACTCGACCAGCGCTCGGCCGTCATTGATCTCGAGCCGCGCCGGCATGATCCAATGCTTGGCCTGGCTGCCGGACGTCATCTTCTTGCGCGAAGCTTCGGCGAAATCCTCGACCGTGCCGTCGAACCAGGTGGTGCGCACCGGCGCGTTCAGCACATAGAAGCCGACCATGCCGGCAAACTCGCGCTGATCGCGGCAAGCCGCTGGAACCGCACCAGGTCGAAAATTTCGGTGCGGTCGAGCAGCCGCTCGCACGCGCGCCTGAAACGTCGGGTCGGTCATGATGATTATTCGCACCTGAGAAGTATCGCGGGCGACGTAGCCCGGACAGGGCGATCAGGTCGTCCTGTTTGGTTACGAAGTGATGGCTATTTATCACGTCGTCATCGCCCATGACCGGGCAATCCATGTGGGGATGGGTCGCTGAGTTTCGGCGCATCGTTTCGTTTGTTGCACGTCAGCATGGACCACCGGGTCAAGTGTTCAGCCCGGTGGTGACGAAGGAAAGCGACGCGGCCGATCTTCGCCTGAGCCCGGAGTTGGCAACTTCACCCTCTTGCGGAGGGGAGGTGAAAAAGCATCTCAAGCCGCGGCGGCGCGAAACAGCGGATCGTCGAGGAGCTGCGGGCCGACGGAGAAGACGTTGCCGATATAGGCGGCTTCGGCATCGAACGCGATCGGCGGGCCGGCATGGCCGGGGTGCGCGGGCTGGAAATGGCGAAAGCCGCATTCGCCCAGCAACGCCGCCATCTGCTGCATGGCGCGCCGCCCCAAGCCTTCGGCGAACGCGGTGCCGCATTCCCAGACGATCAGGGCGATGCGGCCGGCCGCCAGCAACGACTGGGCGCCGACAATGACATTCGGCTCGAAGCCCTCGGCATCGATCTTGAGAATGATCCGCCGCTGCGCGTGCTTGCCGAGATCGGCCGAGCGCGCCGTCGAGCGTGACGACCGGAATCCAGTTGGCCGGCGCCGCGCGCCGCCGGCGGCAGGCCGATGCCGCGGATGCTGTGACCCATCGTGGTGTTGATCACGAGCGGCGCCAGTTCGTTCTTGTTGCCGCAGCCGGCGCAGACGACGCTGACGGCATTCGACAATCCGTTGCGTCTGACATTCTCGGTCAGCGTCGCCGCATTCATCAAATCCGGCTCGAAGGCGACGACGGCAATGTCGCCGGCCGGATGGGTCGCGGCCTGCAAGCGTGAAAAAGCCAAAGTGCGCGCCGACATCGACGAACAGGTCGCCGCGCCGCAACAGCCGCTCGATAAGATCGCGGGTCGGCGGCTCGTAGCCGGCATTGACCTCGTTGACGATCAGGTGCTGGGCGCCGACATCGTTCGCGAGGCTGGCGAGGAAATGCAGATGAAAGCGCGGCGAGCGGTCGGGACGCTTGAGCGAGGACGGCAGGATCGCCCAGCCGTTGACGGTTTGCAGACTGATCGTCTCGCCGGGATTCATTCGCTGTTTTTCGTTTCCCTTGAGCGGCAAATCAGCCGGCCGGGCGGATTATATCGGTAGCGACGGCGGTAACGAATATGCGCCGAGACGTCGCGCCGGAAGCGCAGCAATCCATTGACCGGCAAAGCCTTTCGTGTCACGTCGCCCGGCGCATCCCGATGCGAGGGTATCGGGATGCGCTCTAAATTCTTTAGATTTTGCGCATGTCCTGTCGGAAAACCGGTACCCACTTCCAGGACATGCGTCACCCCAAATGAGCACTGACAACGCTTAAAATGCCGATCGAACGTTACAACGCCGCCGCGGCGGAGGCCCGCTGGCAGAAAGTCTGGGACGAGCGCGGCATCTTCGCCACGCCGAACGACCGACCTGCGCAAGAAATACTACGTGCTGGAGATGTTCCCCTACCCGTCGGGGCGCATCCATATGGGGCACGTGCGCAACTACACGATGGGCGACGTGGTGGCGCGGGTGAAGCGGGCCATGGGCTTTGCCGTGCTGCATCCGATGGGCTGGGACGCCTTCGGCATGCCGGCGGAGAACGCCGCCATGGAGCGCAAGGTCCATCCGAAGAAATGGACCTACGAGAATATCGCGGCGATGAAGGCGCAGCTCAAATCGATGGGGCTGTCGCTCGACTGGAGCCGCGAGATCGCGACCTGCGATCCGGCCTATTACAAGCATCAGCAGAAGATGTTCCTCGATTTCCTGCGCGCCGGTCTGGTCGAGCGCAAGCAATCGAAGGTGAACTGGGATCCGGTCGATCAGACCGTGCTGGCGAACGAGCAGGTGATCGACGGCCGCGGCTGGCGCTCGGGCGCCATGGTCGAGCAGCGCGAGCTGTCGCAGTGGTTCTTCAAGATCACGAACTACGCGCAGGAATTGCTCGACGCGCTCGATGGGCTCGACCGCTGGCCGGAAAAAGTGCGGCTGATGCAGAAGAACTGGATCGGCCGCTCGGAAGGCTTGCTGGTGCGCTTCGCGCTCGATCCCAAGACCGCGCCGAACGGCGAGAGCGAACTGGAAGTCTTCACCACCCGGCCGGACACGTTGTTCGGCGCCAAGTTCATGGCGATCGCGCCCGATCATCCGCTGGCCGCGGCGGCGGCGAAGAAAAATCCGAAGCTCGCCGCGTTCATCGAGGAATGCCGGCATCGCGGCACCGCGCTGGCCGAAATCGAAACCGCCGAGAAGCTCGGCTTCGACACCGGCATCCGCGCGCGCCATCCGTTCGACCAGAACTGGACGCTGCCGGTCTATGTGGCGAATTTTATTTTGATGGAATACGGCACCGGCGCCATTTTCGGCTGCCCGGCGCACGATCAGCGCGACCTCGATTTCGTCAACAAATACGGGCTCGGCAATACGCCGGTGGTTTGTCCGCCGGGCGTCGATCCGAAGACCTTCGTCATCACCGACACCGCCTATGACGGCGACGGCCGCATGATCAATTCGCGCTTCCTCGACGGCATGACGACGGCGCGAAGCGAAAGAAGAAGTCGCGCAGCGGCTGGAGAAGGAGAGCGCAGGCAATCGCCCGGTGGCGCAGCGCCAGGTGAATTTCCGCCTGCGCGACTGGGGCATTTCGCGGCAGCGTTATTGGGGCTGCCCGATCCCGGTCATTCATTGCCGAGCATGCGGCATCGTGCCGGTGCCGGAACAGGATCTGCCGGTGACGCTGCCGGAGGACGTGACCTTCGACCGGCCCGGCAATCCGCTCGACCATCATCCGACCTGGAAGCACGTCAAGTGTCCGCAATGCGGCGCCCCGGCGACGCGCGAAACCGACACGATGGATACCTTCGTCGAACTCGTCGTGGTATTTCGAGCGCTTCACCGATCCGTGGATCACGACCGCGCCGACCGATCCGCCGGTGGTCGATGCCTGGATGCCGGTCGACCAATATATCGGCGGCATCGAGCACGCGATCCTGCATCTGCTCTACAGCCGCTTCTTCACCCGCGCGATGAAGAAGACCGGGCATGTCGGCCTCGACGAGCCGTTCGCCGGCCTGTTCACCCAAGGCATGGTCGTGCACGAAACCTATCGCACGGCACGAACGGCGAATGGGTCACGCCGGCCGAGGTGAAAATCGAAGTCGACGGCGACAGCCGCCGCGCCACGCTGATCGCGACCGGCGAGCCGGTCGAGATCGGCCCGATCGAGAAAATGTCGAAGTCGACGCGCAACACCGTCGATCCCGACGAGATCATCGCCGACTACGGCGCCGACGTGGCGCGCTGGTTCATGCTGTCGGATTCGCCGCCCGAGCGCGACGTCGAATGGACCGAACGCGGCGTGCAGGGCGTCGGCGCGTTTCGTGCAGCGGCTGTGGCGGCTGGTCGGCGAGGCCGCCGAAGTCGCCAAATCGGCGCCGGCCGAGCGGCCGGCGCAATTCTCGCCGGCGGCGACTGCGCTGCGCAAGGCGACCCATCCGACCCTGGCGAAAGTCTCCGATGACATCGAAAAGCTGCACTTTAACGTTTGTGTGGCGGCAATCTACGAATTCACTAATGCGCTCAGTGGGGTAATCGGGGATGATCGACGAGCACGATGGGGCCAATCTGCGGATAACGCTTCCGACCTGGCCTGGGCCATGCGCGAAGCGGTTAACGTTCTTGTGCAACTGTTTCACCCGATGATGCCGCACCTCGCCGAGGAATGCTGGGCCATGCTCGGCCACGAGACGCTGGTCGCCGAAGCGGCCTGGCCGCAGGTCGAGCGCGAACTGCTGATCGAAGACACGGTGACGCTGCCGGTGCAGATCAACGGCAAGAAGCGCGCCGAAGTGACGGTCGCGCGCAACGCCACCAACGCCGAAATCGAGGCTGCCGTTCTGGCGCTCGATGCGGTAAAAAAGGCGCTGGACGGCAAGGCACCGAAGAAGGTGATCATCGTGCCGCAACGGATCGTCAATGTGGTGGCGTGAGCTGCAGAGCTGGCATGGCGCCGGCTGGCGTGGCCGCTCCGGCTCGCGGTGGTGCTGGCCGCCGCCGGGCTGACCGCCGGCTGCTGGCAGCCGCTTTACGGCCGTCCCCGGTCCCGGGCGGCGAAGGCGTGCAGGACAAATTTGCCTCGGTCGATATCCCGCCGATCCCCGCGCCCAAGGGAACGCCGGTCGAGCGCGTCGCGGTCGGCATGTTCAACGCCTTGCAGTTCGACCTGCATAACGGCCAGACCGTGTTCGCGCCGGCCTATCAGCTCAAGGTCAGCGTCTGCGACATCGCAATTCACCGCCTACCTCGATCCCGATCACCGGGCGGCCCGAACTCGCGATCGAGTGGCGTCATCGCCAGCTATCAGCTGATCGAGCTGACAACCGGCAAGATGGTCGCTCAACGACATCACCTATGCCCATGTCGATTACGACATTCCCGGTTCGCAGCAGCGCTTCGCCGGGCAGCGCGCGCGGCGCGACGCCGAAGATCGCGCCATCCAGGTCGCGGCCGACGCGATCAGGAACCGGCTGGCGTCGTATTTCGTCGCTGGGACTTAGCGCTCATCGGCCGTCATGCGCGGACTTGACCCGCGCATTCCGATTGAGCAGGCAATATCGTGCAACTTAATCGGGATGGCTGCGAACAAAGCGGCCATACGCCGCAATGACCGCGGTCAAAGCTTCCGACGTCGATGCCTTCCTGGCGCGTCCCGATCCGGCGCGGCCGGTGGTGCTGGTGTTCGGTCCCGATGCCGGCCTGGTCAGCGAGCGCGTCAACGCGCTGATCAAGGCCTCGGTCGACGACGTCAACGATCCGTTCTCGCTGGTGCGGCTCGAAGCCGAGGAGCTTTCCGCCAATCCGGCGCGGCTGGTCGAAGAGGCGCAGACCATCCCGCTGTTCGGCGGCCGCCGCGCGGTATGGGCGAAAGCCGGCAGCCGCAACATCGCGCCGGCGGTCGAGGCGGTGCTGGCGCTGCCGGCAAGCGAATGCCGCGTCGTGATCGAGGCCGGCGATCTGCGCCGCAATGCGCCGTTGCGCGTGGTGTGCGAGCGCGCCAAGAACGCCGCGGCGTTGCCGTGCTATGCCGACACCGAACGCGATCTGGCGCGGCTGATCGACAGCGAGATGCGCGCCGCCGAGCTGGTGCTCAAACCCGACGCCCGCGCCATGCTCATTCCGCTCCTCGGCGGCGACCGCGCCGCCTCGCGCAACGAGCTGCGCAAGCTCGCGCTCTATGCCCGCGGCCGCGGCGAGGTCGACGTCGACGACGTCACCGCGGTGGTCTCCGATGCGTCGGCCTTGGCGCTCGACGATCTGGTCGATACCGCGTTCGCCGGCCGGCCCGCCGATCTCGAGGCGCAGCTCGCCAAGGTGCGCGCCGCCGGCAGCCCGGTCGGCTCGATTTTCTTTGCCGCGCAGCGCCAGCTCGCGCAGCTGCACAAATGGCGCACCGCGATCGAGGGCGGCGCCCATGTTCTCGATCGACTCGCTGCAGCCGCCGCTGCACTTCCGCCGCAAGACCTCTGGTCGAGGCGGCGCTCAAGCAATGGAACGCCGCGCGGCTCGCCGCCGCCATGGCCGAGCTCGCCGACGCGGTGCTCGCCTCGCGCAAGACGCCGGCGCTTGCCGACACCATCGCCGAGCGGGCGTTGCTCGTCGCTCGCGGTGAGGGCGCGCCGAGCGGCGGCGTAAGTCATTCAATTGTAGGATGACGTTGAGCGCAGCGAAACCTATGCCCCTTCGTCAGTCCGCCCGTGTGACGGGTTTCACTTCGTTCAACTCATGCTACAGACGATGTCTTACGTCGGATTTTCCAGACTGAAGGTCTGCGTGTCGTCGTCGTAGGCGAAGGCTTCGGCGTAGCGGGCCCAGGCGGTGACCGAGCGCAAGGTCTCCTCGGCGTCCTCGGTGCTCATGTGGTCTTCCAGTTCGTCGAAGAAGCGGCTCTTCGGCGCCACATGATTGGTCCGCTCCTGCAAGATGCGGCGGATATGGGCGGCGAGCGGCACATAGGCCAGAAGCTGCCGCTGGAAGATCTTCTTGCGGTCGTCGGTGCCGGCGTCGACATATTGCTTGCCGATGTCGGTGAGCTTGATGTCGCCGCCTTCGATCTCGGCGAGGTGCAGCATCTGCAGCGCGTCGGCGACCGGAAACAGCTCGTCGCCTTCCAGATGCTGCTCCTCGGCAAAGACCGGCAGGTCGGCTTTGCCGCCATATTCGCCGGCCAGCGTCTCGAGAACGCCGGACAGGAGATTGGCGGAGACGCGCGGCAGGATGGTGTCGATCGATGGTCGCCACCGTTCCCGCCGCGGTGCCGATCTTCGGCGGCGTCGGCGTGCGCGCCGTCATCGCCACGTAGATTTTCTCGACCAGGTCGCGGAATTGCGTATCGAGGCGATTGCGCGGCTGTTTCAGATCGACGGCGATTTCGCGAATGATGCGGCCCGGATTGGACGAGAACAACAGGATGCGGTCGCACATCAGCACCGCTTCCTCGATATTGTGGGTCACCAGAATGACGCCCTTGATCGGCAGCTTGCCGTCGCCCCACAGCTCGAGGAAATCGGTGCGCAGCGTCTCCGCCGTGAGCACGTCGAGCGCCGAGAACGGCTCGTCCATCAACAGGATATTCGGATGAACGACCAGCGCGCGGGCAAAGCCGACGCGCTGGCGCATGCCGCCGGAGAGCTCGCGCGGATAGGCGGATTCGTAGCCGTCGAGGCCGATGAGATCGATCGCCGCCAGCGCGCGCTTGCTGATTTCCACTTCGGGAAGGCCGAGCGCCTCGAGGCCGAGCTGGACGTTTTCCAGCACCGTCAGCCAGGGAAACAGCGCGAACGACTGGAACACCATGGCGATGCCGGGCGCCGGCCCGAGCACCGGCTGGCCGAGATAGGTGATGGTGCCGGACGCCGCCGGCATCAGGCCGGCGATCGAGCGCAGCAGCGTCGATTTGCCCGATCCGGTGCGGCCGAGAAGCCCGACGATCTGGCCCTCGACCAGCTTCAGCTCGATGCCGTCGAGCACCAGAAGCTCGCCGCCGTCGGCGCGCGGAAAGGTCTGGCGCAGCCCATGGATGTCGAGAAGGGCGGTGCTGCTCATGATGCGGCCTCAACCGATCCGGAACTTGCGTTCCGCGTAAAGATAAAGTGGACGCCAGAACGTGCGATTGATGAGAACGACGAACAGGCTCATCACCGCGATGCCGAGCACGATGCGGTGGAAATCGCCGGCCTCGGTTTGCTTGCGCAATATAGGCGCCGAGGCCCTGCGCTTCGAGGTGCTCGTTGCCCCAGCTCGCGACCTCGGCGACGATGCTGGCATTCCACGATCCGCCGGAGGCGGTGATGGCGCCGGTGACGTAGTACGGCAGCACCGCGGGCAGCGCGATGCGCCGCCACCACAGCAAGCCGCGGACATGGAAATTGGCGCCGGCCGCGCGCAACTCGGCCGGTATCGCCGAGGCGCCGGCAACGACATTGAACAAAATGTACCATTGGGTGCCGAGGATCATCAGCGGGCTCAGCCAGATATTCGGATCGAGCTTGAGCGCGACGATCGCCGACACCGCGATCGGGAACAACAGGTTGGCCGGAAAGGCGGCGAGGAATTGCGCCACCGGCTGAACAAGATTGGCGACCTGCGGCCGCGTGCCGACCCAGACGCCGATCGGCACCCAGAACGACGCTGGCGAGCGCGATCAGGACGACGATGCGGCTCAAGCGTCGCCAGGCCAAGCAGCAGCACCGTGGCCACGTCGGAGAGCGTGATGTCGTGGATGACGAAGCGTCGCGACCTGCCAGAGCGCCACCGCGGCGAGCGCGGTGACGATCGCGACCCATTGAAACGTGATCCAGCCGTGCTGCTGCTCCGCGCTGCGCGTTTCACCGGCTCGGCGTCGTTTGCGACCAACGCGCGACCAGCAGGCGCCGCCAGGTCGACGCAAACGGCTGGGTGAGCGCGGTCGACCAGCCGGGAGCGGCGCAGAACCTGGAGCACCCACGATTCCGGCGCCATCACGCCGGGCTCCTGCTCGAAGCGGAAGCGATCGGCCCAGGCCACCAGCGGCCGGAACAGGACCTGGTCGTAGATCAGGATCACGATCAGCATGGTGAGGATCGCATAGCCGACCGCGGCCAGATTGCGCTGCTCGATGGCGAGCGCGATGTAGGAGCCGACGCCCGGCAGCGTGATCGTGGTGTTGCCGACGCTGATCGCTTCGGAAGCGACCACAAAGAACCAGCTCCCGGACATCGACATCATCATGTTCCAGATCAGCTGCGGCATCGCGAACGGAACGTCGAGGCGCCAGAAGCTCATCCACGGGCTCAGCCGGAAGTTTCGCGACGCTTCGACCAGCTCGGTCGGCACCGTGCGCAGCGACTGATAGAAGCTGAACGCCATGTTCCAGGCTTGGCTGGTGAAAATCGCGAAATATGGCGGCGAATTCGGCGCCCAGCACGCGTCCCGGCGCCAGCGCCATGAAGAACACGACGGTGATCGAGATGAAGCCGAGGATCGGCACCGATTGCAGGATGTCGAGCAGCGGAACCAACAGCCGCTCGGCGCGCCGGCTCTTGGCCGCAAGCGTCGCATAGGTGAAGGTGAAGATCAGCGACAGCACCATGGCGATGAGCATGCGCAGCGTGGTCCGCGCGGCGTATTCGGGCAGGTTGCTGGGATCGAGCGATACCGGCTGAAGCTGCAACTCGGTCAACGGCTGGAGCAGATGCCGGCTGGCCTCGGCCAGGAACACCAGGAGCCCGAGGATCAGCAGGACGGCAAGCACGTCCCAGCGCGTGAAGAAGCGCCCGCCGACCGAAATAGGCACATTCAGCCGCATATCCGCGATGCCCAATCCGACTTGATGTTTCAAGGTCCGGTGTCACACAGTCTGCCGCCGCACAGTCTGTGTCACGTACTCGTCGTCACATACTCGTCACGGAAATCGCGGCCCCGATCCCCCGGCCGATGGCCGCGAACTTGACGCGATCCCATAACACCGGCGCGGCCTTGTTCAAACATTATTACGCCCATTACCTGCGAGGTAATTTGAAGGCGGCACGGGTCCGGGCTAGGCTTTGGCGATGCTCAATCGCACGCAGCCGGTCGGTGGATTGTTGCGCGAATGGCGGCAGCGCCGGCGGCTCTCGCAGCTCGATCTCGCCTGCGATGCCGGGATTTCGACCCGACATCTGAGCTTCGTCGAAACCGGCCGCGCCCATCCGAGCCGCGACATGCTGCTGCATCTTTCCGAGCAGCTCGACGTTCCGGTGCGCGAGCGCAACGTGCTGTTGGTCGCCGCCGGCTATGCGCCGATTTTCCCGGAGCGCCCGCTGGCCGATCCGGCCTTGGCGGCGGCCCGCGCCGCAATCGATCTGGTGCTGGAGCGGCAGAAGCCGTATCCGGCCTTTGCGCTCGACCGGCACTGGGGCATTGTCGCCAGCAATGCGGCGCTGCCGGAAATGTATGACGGCGTCGCAGCCGATCTGCTGGAGCCGCCGGTCAACGCCATGCGGCTGTCGCTGCATCCGCAGGGGCTGGCGCCGCAAATCGTCAACCTCGCCGAATGGCGCGCGCATCTGTTGCACCGCCTGCGCCATCAGGTCGAGCTCACCGCCGATCGCACCTTGATCGATCTGCTGCGCGAGGTGAGCGACTATCCGGCGCCGGCCGAGAAGGCCGGCGCAGGTGCATGGCCTCGAACACGACATCGCGATTCCGTTCCGGATCAAGACCAGCTCCGGTGTGCTGTCTTTCTTCAGCATGACGACCGTGTTCGGCACGCCGGTCGACGTGATGCTGTCCGAACTGGCGCTCGAATTATTCTTCCCGGCCGACGACGAGACCGCCGTGGCCGTGCAGCGCATGGCGGCCACCGCCAAGCCGGCAAACTAGAGCGCGATCCAATCAAGCTGCACCACGTTGCCGCTCATTCCCGCGCAAGCGGGAATCCAGGGGAGTGCAGGGCTGATACACTTCGATCAGAATCATGCCCTTCCGCCGCATTTCTTTACCTGCCGCGTAATCGCTTTCGCTCTCCGCACGAGCAAGATTGGCGCACGGCCGACAAGCGGCCGATGCGAGCAATATGAGGAGAAGTCAGATGCCCAATGTCAACGAAACCGTCGTCCGTTATCTCGCGGCATGGAATGAACGCGATCCGAAGCGCCGCCGCGATCTCGTCGCCGAGACCTGGATCGAGGAAGGCAGCTACATCGATGCGCATCGCCAGGGCAACGGCCATGCCGCCATCGATGCGATGCTTGCCGCGACGCAGGCGCAATTCCCCGGCTACCGCTTGAACCTGGTCAGCGGCATCGAAGCGCATAACAATTTCGTGCGCTTTTCCTGGGCCGCCGGCGGCACCAAGGAAGCGCCGCTCTATATCGGCGGCACCGATTTCGCCACGCTGGCGGCGGACGGCCGCATCAAGACCGTGGCCGGATTCATGGACGCCTCGCCGGCGATGTGAAGCTGAAATCAGGCGAATGCTCGATGGCACCGCCCGCGCGCAATCGCGGGCGGTGCCGATTTTCTAGCACACGCATTCACGATCAGTTGCGACGACGAGGCCAAGGCCGCATAACGTCGTTACATTGCTCCTGAGGCTCAGGGCCTTTGAGCGAAGCGCTGAACGAACAGACGATCGCGTTGACGCCGGCGCTGCAAGATAAGGTCGATGCGGCGCGCGAGGCATGGCTTGCGCACGGCAATACGCGCCGGCTGTGGAGCAGAGACGCAGCGCTCTGGACCGGCGGCGATGAAGGTCAATGGCTTGGCTGGCTCGATATCATCGATCGCGAGCTCGGCGATGTCGCTACGTTGCAGGATTTCGGCCGCGCGCTGCGCGGCGAAAATTTCACCGACATATTGCTCTTGGGCATGGGCGGATCGAGCCTTGGCCCCGAGGTGTTGGCCAAGACTATAGGATCTGCTCGCGGCTATCCGAAGCTGCATGTCCTCAACTCGACCAATCCGGAGCAAGTGCGGCGCTTTGAGAACGGTGTCGATCTCGCACACACGCTGTTCATCGTCGCCAGCAAATCCGGCACGACACTCGAGCCGAATGTGCTGATGGATTATTTCTTCGCGAGGGCTACCGCGACGATCGGCAGCGCGGCCGCAAGCCACTTTGTCGCCATCACCGATCCAGGCTCACACCTGCAAAAGACCGCCGGGGAGAAGGGCTTTCGCCGCGTCTTCCTCGGCGTTCCGAGCATCGGCGGCCGCTATTCGGTGCTGTCCAAATTTGGTCTCGTGCCATTGGCGGCAATAGGTCAAGACCTGGGCGCCTTCCTCGAGACCGCCGGCACAATGGCGCGAGCGTGCGGCCCGGCGACACAGCCGGCGGACAATCCCGGCGTCGCGCTTGGCTTGACCATCGGCGTCTTTGCCGCAGCCGGGCGCGACAAGCTCACCATCATCGCCTCGCGGTCGATTGCTCCATTCGGCGCCTGGGTCGAGCAATTGGTCGCGGAATCGACCGGCAAAAACGGCCGCGGGGTCATCCCCATCGCCGATGAGCCGCTCGGCGATCCATCGGCTTACGGCGCCGACCGGCTGTTCGTTTATCTGCGCGATGACGCGCATCCCGAGCCCGAGCAGGATCAAACGATTAGCAGGACTCGAGCGGGTCGGTCATCCGATCGTGCGCATCGCGCTGGCGTCGCCGGCGCTGCTGGCGCAGGAATTCTTCCGCTTTGAGATGGCGACCGCGGTGGCGGGCGCGATCCTCGGCATCAACCCTTTCGACCAGCCCGACGTCGAGGCGAGCAAGATCGCGACGCGGCAGATGACGGCGGCGTTCGAGAAAACCGGCTCGCTGCCGATGGCGCCGCCGGCGTTCGAAGCAGACGGTATCGCGCTCCACACGGATGCGAACAACGCGCAAGCACTGCGAAAGCTAGGCGCGGGTTCGACGCTCGAAAGCTGGTTCAAGGCGCATGTCGCGCGGCTCACGCGTGGAGATTATCTTGCGTTTCTCGCCTACCTTGACGCCACCGAAAAGCAGCTAAAAATTCTGCAGAGCCTGCAGGCGCAAATCCGCGACCGCACCCACGTTGCCAGCTGCCTGCAATTCGGTCCGCGCTTTCTGCACTCGACCGGCCAGGCGTACAAAGGCGGGCCGAACAGCGGCGTGTTCCTACAAATCACGGCGCAGCCGGCGGCTGATCTCACAATTCCAGGACGCAAGGCGAGCTTCGGTGTGATCGAGGCGGCGCAAGCGGCCGGCGATTTCCGTGTGCTTGCCGACGCGCGGCCGGCGGATCTTGCATGCCCATATCGCCAACGATGTCGATGCCGGCATCGCCGTCATCGCCGAGGCGATCCGGCTTGGCCTGGAATAAATCCGGACGCGCTACAGCGAAACGAATTGGCGAAGCCGCGCGTAGAAGCGGGTGGCTTTTGGCGCAGGCACCTTTTGCGTCACCGCCACCTGCGACGGCGCGGCGATCCACCGCAAGCCAAAGGGAATGCGCTCGAAGCACAGAATGGTGAGCCAGCTCAGGATCACGGTGCCGCAAAAGACGATCACGCCTTTGACCAGAGCAAACAGCGCCGTGCCCAGCAGCGCGTATTGCAGCCAGATCACAAAGTCGTAGTGCACCAGATAAAGGCTGTAGGCATTGGTCGAGAGGCTATCGAGCGGCGTCGACGGTATCGTGCCGAAACGCAGGCTCGAGGCGATGACAAAGAAACAGCCGCCGGCGCAAGCCAGGACGAAACACAGAGCGGCGGCGATTTCGATCACGACCGGCGCCGGACCGTCCAAGGTCAAGGACGGTCACGCCCATCCAGAGAAACAGCGAAGCGATCGCAGCGGCGAGCCACAGTTTCCAGCGCCGCCCAAGCGCGCCGTCGGCGGCGACCAGGCCGACATCGATGCCGGCGGCGCCGATGCCGACGCCGGCGAAAAAGTAGACGCCGTAGAGCAGCGGGCGGCACCATTGCACGGACAGCAGTCCGGAATTGGACCAGGCCCACGGCGTGAACGCCAGCGCCAACGGCACATAGGCGACCGCGGAAATCGCGATCAGCACCGAAAAGTAGATTTCGCGGGCGTTGGCCCAGCGGCTGGCAGACCAGCGGCCGAGCGCAGCGAACGGCATCGGGCGCGACCCAATTCAGTCCGACCACGACGAAATTCAGCGCGAGAAGTTGCCACAGAAACCACAGCTGGCCGTTGGGCAGGAACGGCAGCGCGACATAGTGCTGCAAATAGACGCGTCACGCTCGGATCGCCGCCGGTCGCCAGATAAGCCGGATAGAAGGCGATCGGAATCAGGACCAGGACGCCGAACACATAGGGCAGCCCAAGCCGGCGCAAGCCGATCGCGGACGAAGCCCCAGCCTCGCTTGCGTTGCAGGCTCGGCCACACGAACAGGCCGGACAAGAGGAACATCAGCGACATCAGAAAGACGTCCTGCCAGGCGCAAAACAGATCGAAGCCAAACCAGCGGTGACTGTCGACGATCGGAAACGCGCGCCAGACGTAGGGCGGATCGTCAAAGCCGCGCCGAGCTTTCGGGAATCCATTGCACGTAGGCCAGGACCGAATGGAAGGCGAGGACGACCAGAATGACGACGGCCCGCAAGTTATGCAGCGCCCGGCTGGAGCGCGACATGACAGGCGCGATGGCACCAGAGTGAGGCATCAACGTCAGTTCCCCCGACCCTGTTAGCCTTAAGGCTTTGCTAACCGGTATTGATACCAATAGCTGGCACAATCATCGGAATCTGAAGCGGCGGTGGCAAGGGTGAAAATGGGCCATCCGCCGCTTTTTGGGCGGGTCTGGCCCGGAAACGACGTTAAATCACCGCATTATGGCAACGAATAGTGCGGCTGCCATCGATGGCGATTGCTTGATTTCCTTTGGCCGTGAACGAATGGAGAAGCCAATTGGCAATGCAGTGGACAAAGCGGGTTGTGGCGGGGCTGGCTATGGCGGGGTTCTGGCGCTTTCGCCGCCGTCGCGCCGGCCGCGGCGGAGCCAGACGGTCGCCGGGCTGTGGCAGAAGATCGATGAGGCGACCGGAAAGCCGGTCATCTGGTTCCTGTTCGTTGAGAATGGCGGCAGCTATCAGGGCGTCGCCGCCAAGCTGTTTCCGCGGCCGGAAGACGGCCCGATGTCGCCGGTCTGCACGGTCTGCCGCGATGACCGCAAGAATGCGCCCATCCTCGGCCTGCCGATCATCCGGGACATGAAGCGCGCCGGGATGAAATACGAAAACGGCAATATTCTCGACCCGCGCGACGGCCACATCTACAGCGCGATGATGACGCTCAGCCCCGACGGCCAGTCGCTGACGGTGCGCGGCTATCTCGGCTTCGAATTTCTTGGCCGCAACGAGGTCTGGTATCGCCTGCCGGACAGCGCCATGAAGCAACTCGATCCGACTATCGTCGCCAAGTACCTGTCGGACCAGGTCACCACGACGTCGGCGCTGCGGCGTCAGCACAGCAGCGCCAAGATCGGCGAACTAAATTCGAACGGATGGTTCGATCATGGCCGGATTGTCCGACCATGACGAAGCATCAGATGCCGTGTCGCAGTCCGCCTCCAGTTAGTCGGCGCCGACCCCGTACTCGCAGCCCGGCGCGGCATACTGATAACGGGCAACACCATAGGCGTCGCGCTCGACGACCGGATGGCAATGGATCAGCCAACGGTGGTCACGCACGGCGGCTTGCGCTTTCTCCGCCTCGCCAAGAGCTTCGGGCACGGCTCGGACATGGGGATCGCCGGCGGAAGCCCCATTGCGCCACGCAATTGAGGCTCCTGGCTCCGCCGACACAGCTCAGTCCGCCGACGCCGGCGGCATAAGCCGACGTCAGGGTGATTGCCGACAAACCGATCGCCGCGCCGACACGCGCGAGCGACCAAGCCAAAGATCTTCCGGCAGGACGATTGGTTAACACCGCTCTCTCCCTGCGAGCGCGTGCCGATTGAATGCAATCGGCCTTCACGCCCGTTTTGGCGTCGCCGGCGGATTTTCGGGAGCGATTTTCCCGCTATCGACACCAGCGCGACGCGTCGATCAGGGGAGAGCAAGGCAAATGCCAGCGAAACTGGCCCGTTTTGGCACAGCGGCTACGGGCGCGTGTTAACCATCACCAGAACGCGACCAAGCGCAGCTTTGAGCCGCCGCCAGGTCGCGTTCGTTCGCCGGCAGGCCGAAGCGCAGCCAATTCGGATGGTCGGGGAAGCTGCGCACCCAAATGCCGGCATGCCCCAGGTGCTGGAATAGAGCGTTCGCCGCCGGCGTCTGCACCAGCCGAAACAAGCTCGTGCCGCCGACCACGGTAAGCGCCAGGCCGGAAAGAATGTCGTCGAGCCTTTGCGCCGCCTGGTCGAGCCGCCGGCGCGTTCGCTCGATCCAGACCGTATCGGCCAGCGCTTGCGTTCCGACCGCGAGCGCCGGCCCCGACACCGCCCATGGACCGAGCGTCGCGCGAAGCCGCGCGGCCAGCGGCGGCGCGGCCAGCGCGAAGCCGAGCCGCAGCCCGGCAAGGCCGAAGAATTTGCCGAACGAGCGCAGCACGACGACATTGCCGCAGGCCACGTCGGCGGCGAGGCTCGCGTCGCGCGGCCCCACATCCATGAACGCCTCGTCGACCACGAGCACGCCGTTGCGGCGGCGCAAGGTCCTTGGCCAGCGCCAGCAGATCGCTCGCGGCGGAACAGCCTGCCGTCCGGATTGTTGGGGTTGGCGACAATGACGAGAGTCGGCGTCACCGCACTCCTCGATGCCATCGCATCGCTCTGACGGTGTGTCCGGCAAGCGCCGCGGCGCGGGCATGTTCGGGATATCCCGGCGCTAAAATGGCCGCACGTCCTGGCGGCGCCAAGCCGGCGACAAGCGGCAGCAAAATCTGCGTGCCCGGCGCCGGCACGACGTGCGCCGCCGAAGGCGCGCCGTAGGCGCGCGCAGCCGCCTGCGCGAGCGCTGCACGGATGCGAGCATCGGGCAAGCGGGCCAACAGCGCGGCCGAAAATCGCGGCACCGGATAGGGATTGGGATTGATCCCGGTCGACAGGTCGATGAAAGGTTCGGGCGCGCCGGGAAACAGGCGCCGGGCGGCGCCGAGATCGCCGCCGTGAAACAGCGGCTCGTCGTCGCCGCTTGAGAGGCTCATGTCGGTCGCGCTCGCCCTCGTCGCCATGCTGATCGAGCTTTGTTTCGGTTATCCGGAGCGCTTGCAGCGCGCGATCGGGCATCCGGTGACCTGGATCGGCCGCCTGATCGCGCTGCTTGATCGCTCGCTCAATCGCGAAACCGCCGGACCGCAGGCGCGGCGCGCGGCGGGCATCGTCGCCGTGCTGGTCGTTCTTGCGATCGTCGGCGTGATCGCCTTCGTCGTGCAGCACGCGCTGTTGCGTCTGCCGTTCGGAATTCTCGCTGTCGGCCTCCTCGCCAGCACGCTTGTCGCGCAACGGAGCTTGCACCGGCATGTCGCCGACGTCGCCGACGCGCTCGGAAAAGGACGGCGTCGCCGCCGGCCGCACGGCGGTTGCGCACATCGTCGGCCGCGATACCGACAGCCTCGATGCCGCCGGCATCGCGCGCGCCGCGATCGAGAGCCTGGCGGAGAATTTCTCCGATGCGATCGTCGCGCCGGTTTTCTGGATGGTCATTGGCGGGCTCCCTGGCGCCGCACTCTACAAGGCGATCAACACCGCCGACAGTATGATCGGCCACCGCACACCGCGCTACGCGGCCTTCGGCTGGGCCGCGGCGCGGCTCGACGATCTGGTCAACCTGCCGGCGTCGCGGCTTTCGGCGCTTCTTCTCATCGCCGCGGCGGCGCTGAGCAAGGACGCTTCCGCCGGCGCGGCGTGGCGCGCCGTGCGCCGCGACGCCGCGCGCCACCGCTCGCCCAATGCCGGCTATCCCGAAGCGGCGATGGCGGGAGCGCTCGGCCTTTCGCTCGCCGGTCCGCGCATCCTATGGCGGCGTGCAGCGTCGACGACGCCATGATGGGCGACGGCCGGCGCGAAGCCGACGCCGCCGACATTCGCCGCGCGCTGGCGCTCTACCGCGATAGCCGACGCGATCCTGATCGCGCTCCTCGGCATCGTCAACGATCCTGCTCATCGCGCTAGCGTGAGCAGGCGATCGAGATCCAAATGCGCGGCGAGATGCGCGGCAAGCGCATCGAGCGTCCGCTCGACCAAATCGTCGTAAGCGACGCTTGCCGTGCCGCCGAAACGCGCCAGCCACGCCGCGCGCTGCCGGTCGTCGGCGAACAGGCCGTGCACATAGGTGCCGATCACCCGGCCGTCGGCCGAAACCGCGCCTTCCGGCGAGCCGTCGGCGAGCCGCGCAAACGGCCGCGCGCAATCGGGCCCGTCGGTCACGCCCATATGCATCTCGTAGCCCGCAAACGGCGCGCCGTCGCTTGACGTGCCGCTGCACGGCTTCGAGCCGCTTGTCCGCCGAAAGCGTCGTCGCGACATCGAGCAGGCCGAGACCTTCGACCGTCGCCGGCGGCCCTTCGACGCCGTCCGGATCGGCAATCGTGCGCCCGAGCATCTGATAGCCGCCGCAAAGGCCGAGGATCATGCCGCCGCGGCGGCGATGCGCGGCGATGTCGATATCGAATCCGGCGGCGCGCAACGCGGCCAGATCGGCGATGGTGGCTTTCGAGCCGGGCAGCACGATCAGATCGGCATCGCCGGGCAAAGCCGCGCCCGGACGCACGCGGACGAGCTCGACATCGGCTTCCGCATCGAGCGGATCGAGATCGTCGAAATTGGCGATGTGCGGCAGGATCGGGACGGCGATGCGCACGCGGGCGTTCGGTTTCGCGCTTGGCCGCTGTTCAAGCGCCAGCGCGTCTTCCGCCGGCAGCAAGCGCGCATCGGCAAAATACGGCACCAGGCCGAGCGCCGCCCATCCGGTCGCTTGCGCGATCTGCTCCATGCCGGCGGCGAACAGCGCCGGATCGCCGCGGAATTTGTTGACGATGAAGCCGCGAATCAGCGCCGCATCGTCGGGCGCCAGCACCGCCTTGGTGCCGACGAGGCTCGCGATGACGCCGCCGCGATCGATATCGCCGATCAGCACGACCGGCACGTCGGCGGCGCGGGCAAATCCCATATTGGCGATGTCGTTCGCCCGCAGATTGATTTCCGCCGCGCTGCCGGCGCCCTCGACGAGCACGATATCGGCCTCGCCGCGCAGCCGCTGGTAGCTTTCCAGCACGTACGGCAGGAGATCGCGCTTCATGTGCTGATAGGCGGCCGCCTTGGCGCTGCCAAACACGCGGCCCTGCACCACGATCTGCGCGCCGATCTCGCTCTGCGGCTTCAACAGCACCGGATTCATGTGCACGCTCGGCGGCACGCGCGCGGCGCGCGCCTGCAAGGCTTGCGCGCGCCCGATCTCGCCGCCGTCCGCCGTCACCGCCGCATTGTTCGACATGTTCTGCGGCTTGAACGGCCGCACGGTGAGGCCGCGCTGGGTGAAGGCGCGCGCGAGCCCGGCGACGATCAAGGATTTGCCCACGTCCGAGCCGGTGCCCTGAAACATGAGCGCGCGCGCCGGCATGCTTTTAGAACTCGATGCCCGGCTGCGCCTTCACGCCGGCGGCGAAGTGATGCTTGACCAGCGTCATCTCGGTGACGAGATCGGCGGCGGCAACAAGCTCCGGCTTGGCGTTGCGGCCGGTGACGACGACATGCAAGTCCGGCCGGCGCGCGGCCAGCGCGGCGACGACCGCGTGCAAGGTCGAGATAATCGTAGCGCAGCGCGATATTGAGCTCGTCGAGAATGATGAGCTTGAAGCTTGGATCGTCCATCAGCTCGCGCGCTTTCGCCCAGGCGCGTTCGGCCGCGGCGACGTCGCGCGCGCGGTCCTGCGTCTCCCAGGTAAAGCCTTCGCCCATGGTGTGCCAGACGATCTGATCGCCGAATTTTGCCAGCGCGTCGCGCTCGGCGGTGTGCCAGGCGCCTTTGATGAATTGCACCACGCCGACGCGTTCGCCGCGGCCGAGCATGCGCAACGCCAGGCCGAACGCCGCCGTCGATTTTCCCTTGCCGGCGCCGGTATGCACGATCAGGAGACCCTTCTCGATCGTCTTGCCGGCGACTTCGGCATCCTGCACCGCTTTGCGCTTCGCCATCTTGGCGCGATGGCGCTCGGCTTCGGCCTGATCGATCGGCTCGCTCATAGCGTTCCTTTCACCGCAAGCGGCAGGCCCGCGACCATGAGGACCACGCGATCCGCGCGCGCGGCCATGCGCTGGTTGAGCATGCCCTGCATATCGCGAAAACGCCGGCCGAGCGGGAAACTCGGCACGATGCCGAGACCCACTTCGTTGGCGACCAGGACGACCGGCGCGGCGGCCGCCGCCAGCGCCGCTTCCAGATTCTCGATTTCCTGCTCGATATCCGATCTCGGCCAGCATGAGGTTCGAGAGCCAGAGCGTCAGGCAATCGACCAGCACCGGCCCGCCGCCGCCGGTCGCGAGCGCCGCTTGCAGATCGCGCGGCGCCTCGATCGTGCGCCAATTGGCGCCGCGGCGCTTGCGATGCGCCCTGATGCGCGCGGTCATTTCATGATCGCCCGCTTCGGCCGTCGCCACATAAGTCCAGGGCGGCAGCAGCGCGGCGATCAAGCCCTCGGCGTAACGGCTCTTGCCCGAGCGGGCGCCGCCAATGACCAAGGTGAGTTTCGGCACGCTGGACATGACTCATCACGATTTGCGACGCAAAACCGGATCGCCAGATTGACAGGCCGGCCCACCGAAATCTATCACTAGGAGATCGACGGTCCCTCGCAAGAGGGTGAATAGGGAATGCGGTGCGGGACGAAAGTTCCAAATCCGCAGCTGCCCCCGCAACTGTGAGCGGGAAGTCTCGTCCAAATAAGCCACTGGAGGCCTTAATTGCCTCCGGGAAGGCGGGCGAGGCGCCGATCCGCGAGCCAGGAGACCTGCCGTCGTCCGAGTCGACGCGACAAACATCGGTCGGGGTGTACCGGTGGATGATCTGAAAGACGCAAGTCTTTTGGTCCTCGCTCGCGCCGGCGGTAAGGTACGCGAGGACCAACCGTGCTCACTTTCCTGAAAAAGGCGGTCGACGACGCGTCGTCCGAGCAGCGCGCCAAGATTTCCGCGATCTATGTTCTTGTTGCTGGCCATCAACGGCGCGGCCTGGGCTTGGGCGGTGATCGCGCTCGCCGACCGGCCGACGCTCCTCGGCACCGCCATTCTCGCTTATGTGCTCGGGCTGCGGCACGCGGTCGATGCCGATCACATCGCCGCCATCGACAATGTCGTGCGCAAGCTGATGCAGGAAGGCAAACGGCCGGTCTCGGTCGGCTTGTTCTTCTCGCTCGGCCATTCGCTCGCCATCGCGCTCGCGGTCGCCGCGATCGCCGCGGCGGCGTTCGCGCTGGAGGGCCGCTTCCAGCAATTCAAGGCGGTCGGCAGCATCATCGGCACCGGCGCGTCGGCGTTTTTCCTGCTGGCCATCGCCGTCATCAATCTCGTCATTCTGCGCGGCGTCTGGCGGAGCTTTCGCCGGGCGCGCCGCGGCGAGCCGGTCGCCGAGCAGGAGCTTGACCTTCTGCTCTCCGGCCGCGGCTTTCTCGCCCGCATTTTCCGGCCGCTGTTCCGCATGGTGTCGCGGAGCTGGCAGATGTTGCCGGTCGGCTTTCTGTTCGGTCTCGGCTTCGATACCGCGACCGAGATCAGCCTCTTCACCGTCGCGGCGAGCCAGGCGTCCGGCGGCATGAGCTTCGGCACGGTGATGATCTTCCCGGCGCTGTTCACCGCCGGCATGACGCTGGTCGACACCACCGACAGCGTGCTGATGGTCGGCGCCTATGGCTGGGCGTTCCTCAATCCGATCCGCAAGATTTGGTACAATCTCACCATCACCGCCATCTCGGTCGTCGTCGCGCTGATGATCGGCGGCATCGAGGCGCTGGGCCTCATCGCCGGCAAGCTCGGCCTCGAAGGCTCGTTCTGGAATGTGGTCGGCGATCTCAACAGGGGCTCGCCAATTTCGGCTATCTCGTCGTCGGCGTTTTCATCGCCAGCTGGGCGATCTCCTATCTGATCTATCGCTGGCAGCGGCTCGATCGGCCGCTGGCCGAGCCGTCGGCGGCGCCATGACCGACGCTCCGATCATCTATGTCTGCACCACCTGCCGTCCCGCCGGCGAGCCGGACAGCGCGGTGCGGCCGGGCGCGATCCTCGCCGCGGCGACCGCGCACGCGGCCGCCGGCACCGAAGTCGAGGTGCGGCCGATGCGGTGCCTCGGCAATTGCTCGCGCGGCGCCAGCGCCGCGCTGCGCTCCAACGGCTCCTGGACCTACGTGTTCGGCGGCCTCGACGTGACGTGCGCCGAGGCGCTGGTCGAAGGCGCGCGCATGCTCGCCCGCGCCGCCGACGGCATTCTGCCCTGGCGCGGCCGGCCGGAACGGCTCAAGCGCGGCTTGATCGCGCGCGTTCCGCCCATCGGATTTCAGGAGATCGACGAATGAACGGCTCGCTCGCGCGCGTTCCCTGCACCATCGTCACCGGCTTTCTCGGCGCCGGCAAAACCACGCTGATCCGCCACGTCATCGCCAACGCGCAAGGCCGCCGGCTCGCGGTCATCGTCAACGAGTTCGGCGACGTCGGCATCGACGGCGAAATCCTCAAAGGCTGCGGCAACGCCGCCTGCCCGGAAGAGAATATCGTCGAGCTCGCCAATGGCTGCCTGTGCTGCACCGTCGCCGACGAGTTCGTGCCGGCGCTCGATGCCATTCTCGCCCGCGACGGCGTCGAGCACATCGTCATCGAAACCTCGGGGCTCGCGCTGCCCAAGCCGCTGGTGCAGGCGTTCCATTGGCCGGCGATCAAGAGCCGCGTCACCGTCGACGGCGTCGTGGTCGTGGTCGACGGCGCGGCGCTGGCCGACGGCCGCGTCGCCCACGATCTCAATGCGCTGGCGCAGCAGCGGATCGCCGACACCGCGCTCGCCCACGACGATCCGATCGAAGAGGTCTTCGAGGATCAGATCGCCTGCGCCGATCTCGTCGTGCTCAACAAGCGCGATCTCATCGACGCCGCCGGCGTCGCCAGAGCGCAGGCAGCGATCGCCGAGGCGCTGCCGCGCAGCGTCAAGGTGATCACCGTCGCCGACGGCAAGGTCGATCAGAAACTGCTGCTCGGACTTGGCGTCGGCACCGAGGACGATATCGACAACCGCCGCACCCGGCACGACGACGAGGAGGAGCACGACCACGACGATTTCGATTCCTTCGTCGTGCCGCTTGGCGAAATCGCCGACCCGTCCGCGCTCGCCGCGCGCGTCACCGCGCTGGCGGAGAAATTCGACGTGCTGCGCGTCAAAGGCTTTGCCGCCGTTGCCGACAAGCCGCTGCGCCTCCTGGTGCAGGCGGTCGGGCCGCGGGTGACGCATCAATACGATCGGCCCTGGGCCATCGACGAAGCGCGCGAGGGCCGGCTGGTCGTGATCGGACTGAAAGGACTCGATCGCGCGGCGGTCACGCACGCGCTCGTCGGATAGCAGGCGGGTTTAGGCCATGCATCTGCTGGCGACGACCGCGACCAACCTCGACGAGATCGTCGAAGCGGTCGATCTCGGCCAGCCGCCGGGCGACATCGCGATCTTGTCGTTCGCCGACAGCGATCTCACCGGGCTTGCCGCCGCGTGGGAGGCGGAGCGCGCCTTGCTGCCGAGCATTCGGCTCGCGCATCTGCGCGACCTGCGCCATCCGATGTCGGTCGATCTGTGGATCGATCGCGTCGGCGCGCACGCCAAGGTGATCGTGGTCCGCCTGCTCGGCGGGCTCGATTGGTGGAAATACGGCATCGAGCGGCTGTCGGCGCTGGCGCGCGAACGCGGCATCGCGCTCGCCGTGTTGCCGGGCGAAGACCGCGACGACGCAAGGCTCGCGGCCGCTTCGACACTGCCGGCAGCGGAACTCGACACGCTGCTGCGTTATTTCCGCGAAGGCGGCCGCGAAAACTTGCGCGCGTTGCTGCGGCGGCTCGCCGGCCATGCCGGCTTCGATCTCGAAACGCGCGAACCGAAGCCCGTGCCGCGGCACGCCGGCTATCTGCCGGGCGAAGGCGCGGTCGATCTCGACCGGCTTGTCGCTTCGCTCGCTCCCGGCAAAGCCCGTCGTGCCGATCATCTTCTATCGCGCGCTGCTGCTCGCTTCCGACACCGCGCCGATCGACGCGCTGTGCGCGGCGCTCGCCGCGCGCGGCCTGGCGCCGGCTCCGCTCGTCGTGACCAGCTTGAAGGACAGCGAGGCGGCGGCGTTTCTCCGCGACGCTTTCGCGCGGCTTCGGCCCGCCATCATTGTCACCATGACGGCGTTCGCGGCCGGCGGCGTGCCGGCGAGCCGACGCCGCTCGACGCATGCGACGTCCCGGTGCTGCAAGTCGTCAGCGCCACGACCCAGCGCGCCGCATGGCGCGACAGCGCACGCGGCCTCGGCGCCGCCGATCTCGCCATGCACATCGTGCTGCCGGAGCTTGATGGCCGCATCCTTGCCGGCGCCATCGCCTTCAAGGATCCGCTGCCGGCGCAGGAGGGCCTCGCCTTCACCGCGCTGGCGAGCCGGCCCGAGCCGGATCGCGTCGCGATGGTCGCCGATCGCATCGCGGCTCTGGTCCGCTTGCGCGCGCTGCCGCGCGCCGAGCGCACGCATCGCCGTGCTGATGCCGGATTATCCCGGCGCACCGGGACGCACCGGCTATGCGGTCGGCCTCGATGTGCCGGCGAGCGTGATCGCGCTGCTCGATGATCTTGCGGCCGCCGGTTACACCGTCGCGCACGCGCCGACGCGATGTCCGCGCGTTGCTGACCGCGCTCGCCGCCGGCGCCGATGACTGCCACGCTCACGCTGCGCGCAATACGAAACGTCTGCTGGCGCGCCTGCCGCCCGCCGCCGTCGCGCGGCTGCACGAAGCCTGGGGCAAGCCCGGCCGACGATCCCGATGTCCGCGACGGCGCGTTCCGCTTCCGCGCGCAAAAGTTCGGCAACGTGATCGTCGCGTTGCCGCCCGATCGCGGCCGCGCGGCGGAGCGGCGCGCCGATTATCACGATCCGTCGCTGCCGCCGCGGCACGCGCTGGTCGCGTTCGGGCTCTGGCTGCAGCACGTCGCGCAAGCCGACGCGCTCGTCCATATGGGCGCGCACGGCACGCTGGAATGGCTGCCGGGCAAGGCGGTCGCGCTGACGGCGGAATGTTTTCCGGAAATCGTCACCGGCCCGCTGCCGGTGATCTATCCCTTCATCGTCAGCAATCCGGGCGAAGCCGCGCAGGCCAAGCGCCGCATCGCCGGCGTGACCATCGGCCATCTGCCGCCGCCGCTCGTCGCCGGCCCGCTTTCCGGCGACGCGCGCGAGCTGGAACGCCTGATCGACGAATATGCGCAAGCCGACGGGCTCGACCGCCGCCGCCGCGAGCGGCTGGCGAAGCTGATCGTCGAGACCGCGCAGCGCGACCGGATTGGCGCGCGAGGCCGGCATCGCCGGCGCCGACGCGCCCGACGACGCGCTGCGCCGCATCGATGCCTGGCTGTGCGATCTCAAGGACCTCGCCGTCAAAGACGGCCTGCACATTTACGGCCGCGCTCCCGCCGGCACCGACGATCCGCAATGGTCGGCGAGCGCCGCAAGCCGAGCGCGCGGCGCTGATCGCGGCGCTCGACGGCCGCCGCGTCGCGCCGGGCCCGGCCGGCGCGCCGACGCGCGGGCGGCGCGACGTGCTGCCGACCGGCCGCAATCTCTTCACCGCCGATCCGCGCACGCTGCCGACGCCGACCGCCATGGACCTCGGCCGGCTCGCCGCCGACGAAGTTTTGCGCGCGCATCTGCAGACCCACGGCGAGCCGCCGCGCGCCGTCGTGATCGATCTTTGGGGCAGCGCCACCTTGCGCACCGGCGGCGAGGAGATCGCGCAAGGTTTGGCGCTGATGGGCTGCCGGCCGATCTGGGATCATGCCAGCGGCCGCGTGACCGGCGTCGAGGTTCTGCCGACCGCCGCGATCGGGCGCGCGCGGGTCGACGTCACCTGGCGCATCTCCGGACTGTTCCGCGATCTTTTCCCGGCGCAGATCGCGCTCATCGACGCCGCAGTGCAGGCGGTCGCCGCGCGCGACGAAGCGGACGATGAAAATCCGCTCGCGTCGGCGCGGCGCGGCGAGCGGCGCGGCACGGCTTGATCGCATCTTCGGCACCGCGCCGGGCGCTTACGGCTCCGGCATCGAGGATTTGCTCGGCCGCGACGCCGACACCGAAACCATCGGCGCGGCTTATCTTGCGGCGGCCTCGCACAGTTACGGCGGCGCCGCGGGCGAAGGCACGCGATGCCTCCGGCGCGTTCGCGCAGCGCGTCGCCGGCGCCGATCTTCTCGTGCATCCAAGCGACGATCCCGGCCGCGATCTCCTGGAAGGCGCCGAGGACGTGGCCTTTGTCGGCGGCTTCGCCGCGGCGGCAAAAATGCTCGGCCGCGCCGCCGATCTGGTCATGCTCGACGTGACCGATCCGCAGCGTCCGCGCGCCCGAACGCCTCTCGGCCGCGCTGGCGCGCATCGTGCGGGCGCGCGCGGTCAATCCGCGCTTCATCGCCGGCCAGATGCGCCACGGCCGTCGCGGCGCCGCCGAGCTTGCCGAAACCGTCGATCGTCTCGTCGCCTTTGCCGAAACGACCGACGCGGTCGCCAGCGAATTGTTCGATCTCCTGCACGAGGCTTATGTCGCCGATCCCAGCCGTGCGCGCGTTTCTGCTGCGCGAAAATCCGCAAGCCGCGGCCGCGATTGCCGACGGCTCGATGCCGCGCGGCGGCGCGGCTTTTGGCATCCGCGCCGCAACGACGTCGATGCCGGCCTTGCGGCGTTGCGCGCGGAGGCCGTGGCATGACCGCGCGCGCCATATTCTTTTCGCGGCTCCGCGGCGCCTGCCCCGGCCTGTCGGCGCCGATGCCGACCGGCGACGGATTGCTGGTGCGGCTGTTGCCGGTCGGCACCATTCCGCTCGACGCCTTCGGCAGGCTGTGCGCGGCGGCGCGCGAGCATGGCAACGGCATCATCGAAATCACCGCGCGCGGCAGCATTCAGATCCGCGGACTGAGCGCCGCATCGGCGCCGCGCTTCGCCGACGCCATCGCCGCGCTCGACATCGCCGCGGAAGACGGCATTCCGGTTCTCAGCAATGCGCTCGCCGGGCTCGATCCGGACGAAATTTTGGACGCCAGCCGCGCTCGCCGCCGACTTGCGCCGCGCATTGCGCGAAGACCTCGCTCGCGGCGCGGCTCGCGCCGAAAGTCTCCGTCGCGATCGACGGCGGCGGCGCGCTGGGCCTCGACGGCACTTGCCGCCGACGTGCGGCTCGCGCGCCGCGGCAACACATGACGGCGCCGTCCTTCGCGTCGGCGTCGGCGGTGATGGCGCAAGCGCGACGGAGCTTGGCGCCGTCGCGCCGAATGACGGCATCGAAGCCGCCGTGCGGTTGCTCGAAGTCATCGCCGCGGCGGCCGCGCCGCGCGCGCGCGCGACATTATCGCGGCAAGCGGAACCGCCGCGTTCCGCGCCGGCGATCGCCGATTTTCTGATCGTCGACTGCGTCACCACGCAAGTCGCGCAATATCCAACGAACCAATCGGCACGCATCGCTTGGGCGACGGAACGCTGGCCTGCGGCATTGGTCTCGCCTTCGGCCATGCCGACGCGGCTGCGCTCGAACGATTGGCCGAAGCCGCGCACGCGCTCGGCGCGGTCGGCCTGCGCGCGGCGCCGGGACGAGCGCTGATGATCATCGGCCTCACGACCGAAGCCGCAGCTCCTCCGCTCGCCGCGACGCGGAAAGTCTTGGCTTTATTGTCCGCGCCGACGATCCGCGCCGCCATGTCATCGCCTGCGCCGGCGCGCCGATCTGTTCGTCGGCGCACATCGCCGCCCGCGCCATGGCGCCGCGCATCGCCGAGATCGCCGCGCCGCATCTCGGCGCCGCGTTCGACATTCACATTTCCGGCTGCGCCAAAGGCTGCGCCCATGCCAGGCCGCGGCGCTCACCGTCGTCGGCACGCCGCGACGGGTGCGCGCTGATCGCCAACGGCTCCGCGCGCGACGAGCCCGTTCGCCACGGTCGCCAACGGACGAACTGCCGGCGGCGATCGAGCAATATGCACGCGCGAGACAAGCGCGAGGGCAGCCATGTCTGAGCGCGCCTATCTGCGCGACGGCACGGCGATCTACGAGCGCTCGTTCGCCATCATTCGCGCCGAAGCCGATCTGTCGCGCTTCTCCGCCGAAGAGGCCGAGATCGCGGTGCGCATGATCCATGCCTGCGGCGCCGTCGAGGCGGCGCAGCACATCGTGTTCGGCGCAAATCTCGTCGCCGCCGCGCGCGGCGCGCTCGCCGCCGGCGCGCCGATCCTCTGCGACGCCGAGATGGTGGCGCACGGCATCACGCGCGGCGCGCTTGCCGGCGCGCAACGACGTGATCTGCACGCTCAACGATCCGCGCGTTCCCGATCTGGCCAAACAGCTCGACACGACGCGCTCGGCGGCGGCGCTCGATCTGTGGCGCGATCGTCTCGCCGGCGCCGTGGTCGCCATCGGCAATGCGCCGACGGCGTTGTTCCGCCTGCTCGATCTGATCGACGCCGGCGCGCCGAAGCCGGCGGCGATCCTCGGCATTCCGGTCGGCTTTGTCGGCGCGGCGGAATCCAAGGACGCGCTCGCCGCCGATCCGCGCGGCGTGCCGTTCCTGATCGTGCGCGGACGCATCGGCGGCAGCGCCATGACCGCCGCCGCCGTCAACGCTTTGGCGAGGCCCGGGCTATGAGCGCGGCAAAGCTGACATCGGCGTCGGCGTCGGGCCGGGCGATCCCGAACTGATGACGCTCAAGGCGATGCGCGCGCTCGGCGAAGCCGACGTGATCGCCCACTTCGCCAAGGCCGGAAACGCCAGTCACTCGCGCGCGATCGCGGCGCCGCACGTGCGCGCCGAGGTCACCGAGTTGCCGCTGCTTTATCCCGTGACGACCGAACTGCCGAAATGCAGCGACGGCTACCGCGACGCGCATCCGCGATTTCTACGATGACGCCGCCGCAAAGATCGCCGCGCATCTCGAGGCCGGGCGCGTGGTGGCGGTGATCTGCGAGGGCGACCCGCTGTTCTACGGCTCCTACATGCATCTGCACGCGCGGCTGGCGTCGCGCTTTCCGACCGAGATCGTCGCCGGCGTCACCGGCATGTCGGGCTGCTGGTCGGCGGCGGGAATGCCGATCGCGCAGGGCGATGATGTTTTCACCGTGCTACCGGCGACGTTGCCGGAAGACGAGCTGGCGCGCCGCCTGCGGCGACGCCGACGCCGCAGTGGTGATGAAGGTCGGACGGCATCTGCCGAAACTGCGCCGCGCGCTGCAAACGAGCGGACGCCTGGCGCGCGCCATCTATGTCGAGCGCGGCACCATGGCGGACGCGAAAATGATTCCGCTTGCCGCCAAGCCGGACGACGACGCGCCTTATTTCGCCGTCGTGCTGGTGCCCGGGCTGGGAGGAGCGGCCGTGAGCGGGCATCTCGCCGTCGTCGGACTTGGGACCAGGCGACGCCCGCTATCTCACGCCTGAAGCCGACGAGGCGCTGGCTGCCGCGCACGCGCTTTATGGCTACGGGCCTTATCTCGATCGCGTGCCGGCGCGCGCAAACCAGACCCGGCATGCCTCCGACAATCGCGAGGAGCGCGCCCGCGCCGCCGCCGCGCTCCGTCACGCGGCGGAGGGCGCGCGCGTCGCCATCGTCTCCGGCGGCGATCCCGGCGTCTTCGCCATGGCCGCGGCGGTCTGCGAAGCGATCGAAGCCGGACCGGAAAGCTTCCGCGCGCTCGATGTCGTCGATCGTGCCCGGCGTCACCGCGATGCTTGCCGTCGCGGCGCGGATCGGCGCGCCGCTCGGCCACGATTTCTGCGCGCTGTCGCTGTCCGACAATCTCAAGCCGTGGGACCTCATCGAGCGGCGGCTCGATGCCGCGGCGAGCGCCGGCTTCGTGATCGCGCTCTACAATCCGGTATCGCGGGCGCGGCCGTGGCAATTTGGCGCCGCGATCGAGCTGCTGCGCCGCCATCTGCCGCCGTCGACGCCGGTCGTTTTCGGCCGCGCCGTCAACGCCGGGCGGACGAACAGATAAACGTCACCACGCTCGACCGCGCCGACGCTACGACACAGGCCGACATGGCAACGCTGGTCATCGTCGGCTCGCGCGAGACGCGCGTCATCGCACGCCCTGGACGGCCGCCGCTCGTCTACACGCCGCGCGCCGTCGCCGAGGTGAGCGCATGATCGAGCCAGGCGATCGCATCTTCGACGGTCGCGACGGTCGGCGCGTCGGGCGCCGGCGGCCGGCGCAGCATGATCACGCCGAGCCGCAGCGAACGCGCCGCGGCGATCTTGCCGTAGGTGGCGCTGCCGCCGCTGTTCTTCGCGATCACGCACGTCGATGCCATGCGTGGTCATCAGCGCACGGTCGTCGGCTTCGGCAAACGGACCGCGGCCGGTCAGATAAGCCACATGCGGCAGCGGCAATGGCGGATCGACCGGATCGACGCTGCGGATCAGATAATGATGCTGCGGCGCGCCGGCGAACGGCGCAAGCTCGTTGCGGCCGAGCGTGACGAACACGCGGCGCGGCGATTGTCCGAGTGCGCGCACCGCTTCGGGCACGTCGCTGACTTCCGATCCAGCGGTCGCCGGCGACGGCGATCCAAGGCGGCCGCCGCAACACCACGAACGGCACGTTGGTCTCGCTGCGCGGCCGCGAGCGCGTTCGCCGAAATGCGGCTGGCATAGGGATGCGTGGCGTCGATCAGCGCGTCGATGCGCTCGCGCAACAGATAATCCGCCAGTCCTGCGGCGCCGCCAAAACCGCCGCTGCGAACCGGCACCGGCTGGCGCGCGGGCGAAGCGGTGCGGCCGGCGAGCGACAGCGTCACGTCAAGCTCGCGGCGGCCGGCCAATCGTTCCGCCAGCATGCGCGCTTCCGTCGTACCGCCGAGAATAAGGATTGTGCAAGGTTTTTTGCCATGCCGCTCCCTGAAGCGATCGAACACGACACTGCCGCATCGCCGCGCTGGCTGTCCATCGTCGGCATCGGCGAGGACGGCGTCGACGGCCTGAGCGCGACGGCGCGCGGACTGATCAGCGCGGCAGAGATCGTGTTCGGCGGCAAGCGCCATCTTGGTCTCGCCGCGCCGCTCATTCGCGGCGCCGCGCGGCCGTGGCCGAGCCCATTCGATGGCGCCGCCGAGGAGGTCGACCAATCATCGCGGCCGGCAGATCTGCGTGCTCGCTTCCGGCGATCCGTTCCATTACGGCGTCGGCGCGGTGTTGGCGCGAACGATCGATGCGCGCGAGATGATCGTCGTGCCGGCGCCATCGGCCTTCAGCCTGGCGGCGGCGCGGCTCGGCTGGTCGTTGGCGGAGACGACGCTGCTTTCGGTGCACGGCCGCAATCTCGATCTGGTTCGTCCGCATCTGCAGCCGGGCGCGCGCATTCTTGCGCTGACATCCGACGGCGATGGACCGCGCGGCGCTGGCGCAGCTTCTCGCGCAATCGGGCTTCGGCGCGTCGCGGCTCACCGTGCTCGAAGCGCTCGGCGGACCGCGCGAGCGCGTTCGCACTACGACGGCGGCCGCATTCGATCTCGGCACCGTCGATGCGCTCAACACGCTGGCGATCGAGGTGGAGGCCGCGGCCGATGCGCGCGTCATCGCCCGCAGCGCCGGCCTCGCCGATGATCTCTTCGAGCATGACGGCCAGATCACCAAGCGCGAAGTGCGCGCGGTGACACTGTCGTCGCTGGCGCCGCGGCGCGGCGAGCTGTTGTGGGATATCGGCGCCGGCTCAGGCTCGGTGGCGATCGAATGGATGCTGGCCGACCCGCTTTTCATGCGTGCGATCGCGGTGGAAGCAGCGCGCCGATCGCGCGGCGCGCATTCGCCGCAACGCCGCCGCGTTCGGCGTGCCGGGGCTCGAAGTCGTCCAAGGCGTCGGCGCCAGAGGCGCTCGCGAACCTGCCGCCGCCGCACGCCATCTTCGTCGGCGGCGGCGCCAGCGAGCCGGGCGTGCTCGACGCGGCGATTGCGGCGCTGCGCTCCGGCGGCCGGCTGGTCGTCAATGCGGTAACGCTCGAAACCGAAGCGCTGCTGATCGCCCGTCATGCGGCGCTCGGCGGCGAACTGATCCGCATCGCGATCTCACGCGCCGGCGCGGTCGGCGAAAAGACCGGCTGGCGATCGGCGATGCCGGTCACGCAATGGGTCTGGACGAAACCATGATCGCCGCCGGCATCGGATGCAGACGCGGCGCATCGGCGCCCGACATCGAAGCGGCGATCCGGGCCGCGCTGGCGCGCGCGAATATCACGGCAGACGCGCTCGATGTGATCGCCACCATCGAAGCGAAGAGCGCCGAGGCCGGCATTCGCGCGGCGGCCGAGAAACTCGGCGTCGCGCGTCGTCATCGTGCCCGCAGGCGGAGCTCGCGCCCGCCGGCGATCGCGATCGAAACGCATTCCGAACGCGTGCTGGCGCTCGCGGGCGTAGGCTCAGTCGCAGAAGCCGCCGCGCTCGCCGCGGCCGGACCATCGGCCAAGCTGATCTCGCCGCGTCTCGCGATGGGCCCGGCGACATGCGCGCTCGCCGCTTCGGCGCCGGCGTCGGGAGCCGCGCCATGACCGTGCATTTCATCGGCGCCGGACCGGGCGCGGCCGATTTGATCACCGTGCGCGGCCGCGATCTGATCGCGCGCTGTCCGGTCTGCCTCTTTGCCGGCTCGATCGTGCCGCGCGAGCTGTTGAGCTTTTGCCCGCCAGGCGCGCCGCATCGTCGACACGGCGCCGCTGTCGCTCGACGAAATCGAAGCCGAATTCGCTGCCGCTCACGCCGCGGGCCACGACGTGGCACGGCTTCAATCCGGCGATCTCTCGATCTATTCGGCGCTCGCCGAGCAACTGCGGCGGCTCGCGCGCCGCGGCATCCCTTACACGCTGACGCCCGGCGTGCCGGCTTTCGCCGCCGCCGCGGCTGCTTTGCAATGCGAACTGACGGTGCCGGAGGTCGCGCAAAGCGTCGTGCTCACCCGCATCGGCGGACGCGCCTCGCGCATGCCGGAGAAGGAAAAGCTCGCGACATTTGCCGCAAGCGGCGCGACGCTGGTCATCCATCTTGCCATTCACGGCATCGACGCGATCGTCGAGGAGTTGACGCCGTTCTACGGCGCCGACGTGCCCGGCAGCCGTCGTCGTGCAGGCGAGTTCGCCGACAGCAACGCATCCTGCGCGGCACGCTTGCCGACATTGCTGCCAAAGTGGCCGCGGCTCGAATCGAGCGCACCGCGCTCATTCTGGTCGGCCCGGCGCTCGCGGCGGAAAATTTCCGCGACAGCGCGCTCTATGATGCCGATTATCGGCGCCGGTTCCGCGGAGGCGCGGCATGAGCATGCGCCTAATCAGATGCAAACGGAGCGCGGCCGACCAGACCACCGTCGCGATCAAACACCACGATCTCGATGGCGATGTCGCGGCCGGCGACGATGCGCTCCGCCGTCGCCTTCGCTGCACGCGCGACTTCGTCGCCGAGCGCAATGCCTTCGGACCGCGCCAGCGCAAAAACTTCCGCGGCGTTGTTGGCGGCGACGATGCGCGCGCCAAGCTCGGCGGAGCCGCCGGCGGCTTGCGCAAAACTGCGCCAGCAACGCGTGATCGACGCCGCCGCGCTTGGAGTGCAGATCGGTGAGACCCTGCGCCAGCTTCGACATCTTGCCGACACCGCCGGCAATGGTGACGCGCGGCAGCGGATGGGCGCGCACATATTTGAGCATGCCGCCGACGAAATCGCCCATGTCGATCAGCGCGATCTCCGGCAGTCCGTAAAGCTTTTGGATCGCGGCTTCGGAAGCGGCCCCGGTCGCGCCGGCGATGTGCGTCAGCCCGGCGGCGCGCGCGACATCGATGCCGCGATGGATCGAATGGATCCAGGCCGAGCACGAATACGGCACGACGATGCCGGTGGTGCCGAGGATCGACAGACCGCCGACAATGCCGAGCCGGCCGTTGAGCGTCTTGGCGGCGAGCGCCTCGCCGCCGGGAATGGCGATCTCGATCTCGGCGTCGGCGCGCTCTGCCGGTTGCGGCGGCGACTTCGGCGATGGCGTCACGCATCATCCGCCGCGGCACCGGATTGATCGCCGGCTCGCCCGGCGGCACCGGAAGCCCGGGCCGCGTCACGGTGCCGACGCCCTCGCCGGCGCGAAACGTCACGCCGGCGCCGGGCGCGCCGAGCCGCACCGTGGCGACGACAAGCGCGCCATGCGTAACATCGGGATCGTCGCCGGCGTCTTTGATCACGCCAGCGGTCGCCGAGTCCTCGTCCCTTCGCGTCATGGCCAGCGCAAAGCTCGGCCGCTCGCCGCGCGGCAAAGTCACGTCGACCGGATCGGGAAATTCGCCGGTGACCAGCGCAGCGAACGCCGCTTTCGCCGCCGCCGCTGCGCAGGCGCCGGTGGTCCATCCCCGGCGCAATGGCCGTTCCTGCCGCTCCATGCGCGCAACCTTTAGTCCCGCCTGCCGCGGTCGTCACCACGGGAGGGCACCGCAATGACCGCTTGGGATGCCATAGCGGCGCGGCAGGACGGCGTGCCGGTGCTGATGCCCGGTCATGTGTGGCTGGCGGGAGCGGGCCCGGGCGATCCCGGCCTGTTGACGCTCGACGCGCTGGCCGGCCTGCAGCAGGCCGACGTGGTCGTTCACGACGCGCTGGTCGACCGGCGGGTGCTGGCGCTGGCCTCAAAACAGGCGCGGCTTGAATTCGCCGGCAAGCGCGGCGGCAAGCCGTCCGCGCTGCAGGCCGACATCACGCAGCGGCTCATTGCGCTGGCGCGCGGCGGACATCGGGTGCTGCGGCTCAAAGGCGGCGATCCGTTCGTGTTCGGGCGCGGCGGCGAAGAGGCGATGGCGCTCGCCGCCGCGAACATTCCCTTCGCGTGATCCCCGGCGTCACCGCCGGCCTTGCGGCGCTGGCGGCGGCCTCGATCCCGGCGACGCTGCGCGGCGTCAACCGCGCCGTCATCTTCGCCGCCGGGCACGGCGCCGACGAGGATTTCGATTGGGCGCCGCTGGCGCGCACCGGTCAGCCGATCGTGCTCTACATGGTGATGCACAATCTCGATCGGATTGCCGACGCGTTGATGGCGGCGGGGCTCAAGCCGCAAACACCTGCCGCCGTCATCGCATCGGCGGCGACGCCGAAGGAGCGCGTGCTGATCTCGACGCTGGAAAAGCTCTCCGCCGACGCACGCGCGCAAAAATTCGAGCCGCCGGCGATCGTCGTGATCGGCGAGATCGTCAAAATCCGCGAGCAATTGCGCGGCGAGGTCGCGTCCGTTCCGCAGGTATCGAAGTGACGCGCGCGCGGTCTCATCATCGCCGCGCCGCATTCCGGCGCCGGCAAGACCACGGTGACGCTGGCGCTGCTGGCGGCGTTGCGGCGGCGCGGACTCGTCGTGCGCGCGGCCAAAGCCGGGCCCGATTACATCGATCCGGCTTTCCATGCCGCGGTCACCGGCTCGCCGAGCGTCAATCTCGATAGCTGGGCGATGTCGGACAAATTGCTCGATGCGCTTGCCGCGCAAGCCGCCGATGGCGCCGACATCGTCGTGATCGAAGGCGTGATGGGCCTGTTCGATGGCGCGGCAGACGCCGGCGCGCACGGCCGGCATGGCGCCACCGCCGATCTCGCCGCGCATTTCGGATTGCCGGTCGTGCTCGTGCTCGACGTGGCGCGACAGGCGCAGTCGGCCGCGGCGATCGGTGCGGGGTTTTTGTTCGCACGATCCGGCCGTCCGCATCGCCGGCGTCATCCTCAATCGCGTCGGCAGCGAGCGCCACCGCGCGCTGGTCGCCGACGCCATCGCCCGGCTCGACGTTCCGATCCTCGGCGCGCTGCCGCGCGAGGCCGCGCTCGCTTTGCCGGAGCGCCATCTCGGACTCGTTCAAGCCGGCGAGCATGCCGACCTCGCCGCCCTGATCGATCGCCTCGCCGACACCGCCGAGCGTTATTTCGATCTCGATGCCATTGTCGCTCGCGCCGGCGCTGTTCAACATCGCGCCGGCCGCGCATGGATGCTTTGGCGCTGCCGCCGCCGGGTCAGCGGATCGCGCTCGCGCGCGACCAGGCTTTCAGCTTCGTCTATCCGCACGTGATCGACGCATGGCGCAGAGCCGGCGCCGAGATCTTGCCGTTCTCGCCGCTTGCCGATGAAGCCGCCGCCGCGACGACGCCGACAGTTGCTGGCTGCCGGGCGGCTATCCGGAACTGCACGCCGACGCGCTCGCCGCCGCGCGAAATTTCTCCGCCGGCCTGAAGCGCTTTGCCGACGACCCGGCCGGTGCATGGCGAGTGCGGCGGCTACATGGTGCTGGGCGAAAGCCTGGAGGACGCAGCCGGCCGGCGCCATGCGATGACAGGTTTGCTCGGCCATGCGACGAGCTTCGCCAAGCGCAAGCTGCATCTCGGCTACCGCACCGCGCGGCTGCTCGTCTGCGGGCGTGCTCGGCAAGCAGCGGCGCGCTCATCCGCGGCCATGAATTCCACTACGCGTCGCTGACGTCCGCCGGCGACGACGAGCCGTTTGCGGAGATCGCCGATGGCGCGGGCAAAGCGTCGGCAGAAACCGGCGGCCGGCGCGGCCGCGTCACCGGCACGTTCTTTCACGCCATCGCCGCGGCGGATGGATAGGCTGCAAGCCGCCGTTCAGCGCTGCAGGAGCGCGACGGTGCCGAGACCGCCGTCGGAGCAAATACTGACAATCGCGCGGCTGCCCTGCGGCATCGCCGCGAGCTCCTTGACCGCCTGACTCAAAATCCGCGCGCCGGTGGCGGCGAACGGATGGCCGAGCGCGACGCTGCCGCCATTCGGGTTCATGCGCTCGCGCGGGAAACTGCCAAAGGTATGCTCGACGCCGGCCTTGGCGCGCACGAAGTCCTTATCCTGCAGCGCCTTGATGTGGCACAGCACCTGCGCGGAAAACGCTTCGTGAATTTCCCATAACGCAATGTCGTCGAACGTCAGGCCGTGACGCGCCAGCAATCGCGGAATGGCGGACACCGGCGCCATCAACAGACCTTCGTGGAAAATGTCGACCGCCGCCATTTCGAAGTCGACGAGCCGCGCGCGCGGCAGCGCCGCCGGCAAACGCGCCACGCCTTCGTCGGTCGCGACCCAGATGGCGGCGGCGCCGTCGGTCAGCGGCGAGCTGTTGCCGGCCGTGAGCGTGCCGCGGCCGCTTATGCGATCGAACACCGGCTTGAGCTTGCCGAGCTTTTCCATCGACGTGTCGCGGCGCGGGAAGTGGTCTTTGTCGACGCCGTCGAGCGGAACGATCAAGTCGGCGAAGAAGCCGCGATCCTGCGCCGCGATCGCGCGTTGATGGCCTTCGAGCGCCAGCTCGTCCTGTTCGCGGCGGCCGATATTCCAGTCCTTGGCCATGTCTTCGGTATGTTCGCCCATGCTGCGGCCGGTGACGCGGTTCTTCACCTCCGGCACGAACAGCCGGATATCCGAGGGGCGGAGCCGGCGAAGCATGCTGAGACGATCGGCGGCGCTGCGCGCCTGGAACAAGCGGCGCAGCCAGACCGAAAAATTCTGCCCCAGGCCGATCTGCACGCGGCTCATGCTTTCGACGCCGCCGACCATCGCCAGCGCCGCGCGCCGCTGTGCCAGGATCCCGGTCGCTTCGAACACGCCGGCCATGCTGGTGGAGCATTGCATGATGGTGGTGAATGTCGGCACGTGCGGATCGAGCTTGGCTTCGAGCCACACTTCGCGCGCCAGATTGGCGTAGGCGAGGTTGACGACCACCGAGCCCCAGACCGCGAAGTCGATCGGGCCGCTCGCCTGCCGCGCCATGGCTTGAACGACCGGCACCGACAAGCCCAAGCGAGTCGCGATTGGCGAACGGCCCGTCGACGCGCGACGAATGGCGTGCGCAGGCCGGCGATCAGCCAGAACGTTTGTCCGTCGTGGTCAGGCATTGGCGCGGACGATCTCCTCTTCGACGTCGCGCAGCTTATCCTTGCCGAAGAAGATTTCGTCGCCGACAAAGAAAGTCGGGCTGCCGAAAGTGCCGCGCGCGACCGAGGCTTCGGTGTTCTTCAGCAGGCGATCCTTGACCTCGGGCTCCTGGGTGCGCGCGAGCAGCGCCGGGCCGTCCAAGCCGGCCTGCTGCAACGCCGCGCCGACCACCGCCGGGATCGTCCATCTTTTTCGGCTCGGCCCACATCGCCTTGAAGACTTCGTCGACATAGCGTTCGAACACGCCTTCGAATTGCGCCGCGACGGCGCCGCGCATGATCAAGAGCGTGTTGACCGGGAAGAACGGATTCCAGGTGAACTGCTTGATGCCGTAGCGGCGGACGAAGCGCCGCACTTCCAGCTGTTCGTATTCGAGCCGGTTTTTGATGCCCGCCATTTTTTCGGCCGGCGAGCGGTTGTTGGTCAGCTTGAACACGCCGCCGAGCAGGATCGGCACGTATTCGAACTTGGCGCCGGTGCGCCGCTCGACTTCGGGAATCACCAAGTGCGCCAGGTAGGCGTTCGGGCTGCCGAAGTCGAAATGAAACTCGACCTTTTGCCATCTCACCACACCTCGCCATACGGGCGCACATCGAGCTCGAACGTCCAGGCGTCGCGCGGCTGCCGATAGAGCTGCCAATAGGCTTCGGCGACCGAGGTCGGATTCATCAGTTGGTCGGGCTGCGAGACTCTCCAACGCCTCGGCGCCGCCGCGCTGCTTGATGCGCTCGCGCACGAACGCGGTATCGACGCCGGCATCGATGATCAGATGGGCGACGTGAATGTTCTTCGGGCCAAGCTCGCGCGCCATGCTTTGGGCGACCGCGCGCAGGCCGTGCTTGGCGCTGGCGAACGCCGCGTAGCCGATGCCGCCGCGCACGCTGGCGGTGGCGCCGGTGAAGAAGATGCAGCCCTTGCCGCGCGGCAGCATCAGGCGCGCGGCCTCGCGGCCGGTGAGGAAACCGGCATAACAGCCCAATTCCCAGACCTTGCGGAACACGCGCTCGGTCGTGTCCAGCAGCGGGAAATTGACGTTGCCGCCGACATTGAAGATGCAGACTTCGAGCGGCGCGTGCGCGTCGGCGGCGCGCGAGAAAAGCGGTGATGTCGTCTTCCTTGCGGGCATCGAGCCCGCGGGCGACGATTTCGCCGCCGGCGGCTTCGATGTCGGCGACCAGCGGCGCGAGCTTGTCGGCGTTGCGCCGGCCGGCGAAGATCGTGAAACCTTCGGCGGCGAATTTCTTGGCGATCGCCGAGCCGATGAAATCGCCGGCGCCGATCACCGCGGCCGTGGCGTTTCGCTTGGCCAATCTCGTCCTCCCGGCCTTTCTCGTCAGCCTCAGGCGGCTCTAGCGTCGTGCATTGCGCCGCGTTCGTCCAGTGGCGAAGCGTGACCGAGCCTCGCTTGCCAACTGGTCGCAGCGCAGCCGCCACGATGGGCTGAATGCCGGGCGAAAAAGATCATATTGTTGCCGAAACGGCGGCGCGCATTTTTGCCGATCTCGCCGACCCTCAGACCGTCAACAGGGCGGCGAACGGCTCCTGGAAGGAGCCGCTCTGGCAAACGCTCAGCGACGCCGGGCTGCCGCTGGCATGGGTTCCAGAAAACTTGGGCGGCTCCGGCGCAAGTCTGGCGGAAGGTTTTGCCATTCTCGGCGTTGCCGGACGCTTTGCGCTCGCGGTACCGCTTGCGGAAACGCTCGCCGCCGGGTGGCTGTTGGCGCACGCGGGTCTCGAGGCGCCCGCGGCACCGATGACGGTCGCCCCTGCCCGGCCGAATGATCGCATCACGATCGGCGCCGACGGGACGCTGAGCGGCCGCGCGGCCGGCGTTCCGTTTGCGCGAGATTGCGCGCACATTGCGGTGCTTGCCGACGACGGCAAGCGCGAGCGCATCGCGCTGGTCGACGTCAAAGATTGCCGGCTGAGCGAAGGCCACAATCTCGCCGGCGACGCCGCCAACACTGTTACGTTCGATCGCGTCAAGCCCAACGCACACTGCAGCGGCGCCCGCCGGCTTCGATGCGACGTCTTTGCTGCTGATGGGCTGCGGCCATCCGCAGCGTCCAGACCGCCGGCGCGCTCGAAGCGATCCTGTCGCTCACGCGTCGCTTATGCCAACGAGCGCGTCGCCTTCGAGCGGCCGATCGGCAAATTTCAGGCAGTGCAGCAAAACCTGGCGCGGCTCGCCGGCGAAGTCGCCGCCGCGCTCGCGGTCTCCAGTTCGGCGGCCGACGCCATCGCGCAGGCCGAGACATTCGACGAAGCCGTGTTTCTGGAAGCGGCGTCCGCCAAGATCCGCACCGCCGAAGCCGCGGCCGAAGGCTCGGCGATCGCGCATCAGGTGTTCGGCGCCATCGGCTTTACGCAGGAGCACATCCTCCACCGCTTCACGCTGCGGCTGCTCGCCTGGCGCGACGATTTCGGCAACGAAAGCTACTGGGCGGCCGAGCTCGGCCGGCGCGTCGCCGCGCCGCGGCGCCGACGAGTTCTGGCCTTTGGTGGCCTCGCGATGAGTGCGAGCCTCAGTTTCGATCCGGTCCGCTTGCCGGCGCAGTGCGAAACGTTGCGCGCCGAAGTGCGCGCGTTTCTGGCGGAGGAGATTTCCGCCGGCACTTTCGATCCGCATCATCCGGGGCACGGCGATTCCTACAATCGCGATTTCAGCCGCCGCGTCGGCGCCAAGGGCTGGATCGGCATGACCTGGCCGAAGCCATATGGCGGGCACGAGCGCAGCCAGCTGGAGCGCTACGTGGTGACCGAAGAGTTTCGCGTCGCCAACGCGCCGGCGAACTTTCATTTCGTCGCCGACCGGCAAAGCGGACCGATCCTGCTGAAATACGCGCCCGAGCACATCAAGAAGGACATCCTGCCGCGCATCTGCCGCGGCGAATTGTGCTTCGCCATCGGCATGAGCGAGCCGGGCTCGGGCTCCGACCTGTTCGCGGCCAAGACCAAGGCGACCAAGGCCGACGGCGGCTGGCGCATCAACGGCAGCAAGATCTGGACCACCAGCGCGCAGGTCGCCGGCTACATGATCGCGCTGTTCCGCACTTCGCCGCCGACCAAAGAGAACCGCCGCCACGGCTTGACGCAATTCCTGGTCGAACATGAAAACGCCGGGCATCACGGTGAATCCGATCAATCAGATGACCGGCAAGCCGGGCTTCAACGAAGTGGTGTTCGTTGATGCGTTCGTGCCCGACGATCACGTGCTGGGCGAGATCGACGGCGCCTGGAAACAGGCGACCAGCGAGCTCGCCTATGAACGCAGCGGCCCGGAGCGTTTCCTCGATACTTTCTACGTGTTGCCGGAGCTCATCCGCGCGCTGGGCCCGGAACCCGATCTGCGCGGCGCCGAAGGGCTCGGCCGGCTGGTCGCGCAACTCCATACCTTGCGGCGCATGTCGGTGTCGGTCGCCGGCATGCTGCAAGCCGGCAAGGAGCCGGTGGTCGAAGGCTCGATCGTCAAGGATCTCGGCACCGTGTGGGAGCAGAAACTGCCGGCCCGCGTGCGCGAACTCGCGGCCTTCCTCAAGCCTGAACTCTTGAACCACACCGCGCTTGAGGATCAGCTCGCCTACGCCACGGTGATCGCGCCCAAGCTCACCATCCAGGGCGGCACCACCGAAATTCTGCGCGGCATCATCGCCCGCGGCCTCGGCCTGCGCTGACGGGTGAGCAGACCGTGGCGGATATCGGAAAATTACTGTGGCCGAAATCGGTGGCGGTGGTCGGCGCCTCCTCGGACACCCACGGCCTGCGCGGGCGGCTCCTTGAAATCATGCGCAGCCATCCGTTTGCCGGCCAGATTTATCCGGTGAGCCGCAGCGCCGCGCGAAGTGCAGGGCCTGAAAGCCTATCCGTCCGTCGAGGCGCTGCCGCAGCCGGTCGATCTCGCGCTCCTGATCGTTCCGGCGCAATACGTGCCGGCGGAGCTCGAGCGCTGCGGCCGCGCCGGCATCCGCGCCGCCGTCATTCTCAGTTCCGGCTTTGCCGAGGAAGGCGAGACCGGCAGGCGCATGCAGGATGAGATCGCGCGATCGCGCGCCGCTATCGACATGGCGGTGACCGGGCCGAACACCGAAGGCTTTTCCAACATCGCCGCGTCGCTGTGCGCGAACTTCAGCCCGGCGTCGGACAAGAGCGCCGGGCCGCTGACGCCGGCGCGGCCGTTGGGCCGCGGCCAGATATCGGTGATCTCGCAAAGCGGCGGTCTCGGATTTGCGTTTCTCGATCGCGCCCGGCCGCGCAGTTTCAAGTTTCGCTACATCGTCACGACCGGCAACGAGGCCGTGCTCGAGGCGTCCGACTTCATCGACTACATGCTCGACGAGGGCGAGACCGAGGTATTTTTGCTGCTGATCGAAGCGGTCAAGACGCCGGAAAAATTCAAGCGCGTCGCGGAGAAGGCGCTCAAGGCCGGCAAGCCGCTGATCGTCGGCAAGATCGGCCAGACCGAGCCCGGTTCGCGCGCGGTCGCTTCGCACACCGCGGCGCTCGCCGGCGCCACGGCCGCCTACCGCGCCATTTTCGAGCGTTACGGACTGATCGAAGGACGCGACTTCGACGACATGCTCGATTTCGCCGCAGGCTTTCTCGCCTGCGGCGACCGTTTGCCGAGGGGAAGCGCGTCGGCATCTGCACCGCGTCCGGCGGCGCCGGCATCTGGATGGCCGATGCTTGCGCCGCCGCCGGCCTCGACGTGCCGGTGCTCGATGATGCGACGCGCGCGGCGCTCGACGTTCATCTGCCGTCCTACGCCACGTCGCAAAACCCGGTCGATTCCACCGCGCAAGGCGTGCAGAAGCTCGGCTACGCGCAATTCGCCCGGCTGGTCGCCGGTTCGCCGTCGATCGACAGTGTCATTGTGGTGATCACCGCGCGCCGCTCGGCGTTTCTCGAGGCCGATCTGCCGAAACTCAAGGAGCCTCGCGCGCGAGTTCGGACAAGCCGGTGTTCATGTGGACCTACACGCTGCCATCCGAACGCACGATCGAGATCCTCAACGAGACCGGCTATCCGCTGTTCACCGGCGCGCCTGGCTGCGCCCGCACGCTGCGTGCGCTGGCCGACTACCGCGCACATGCGCGAGCGCGTGCTGCGGCCGGTCGAGACGGCGACGCAGTCGGCGACGCCGCGCGCAAAGTCGCCGCGGCGCTTGGCGGTATCGCCATCGATGCTGTGCGAATACCGGGCGCGGTCGCTGCTATCGGCGCTTACGGCATCGGCGCGGACAATGCGGGTCGGCTGGTGCATTCCGCCGACGAGGCTGTTGCCGCGGCGCAGACGATCGGACGAGCCGTGGCACTCAAGGTTCAATCCGCCGACATCCCGCACAAGACCGAAGCCGGCGCCGTCGCCTTGAATCTCGCCGGAGCCGGATATGGTGCGCGCGGCTTACGACATGCGTGCTCGCCGCCGCCAGGCGATATGCGCCGGCCGCGTCCATCGATGGCGTTCTGGTGCAGCCGATGGCGCCGCCCGGGCGCGAAGTCATTCTCGGCGTCAACCGCGATCCGACCTGGGGACTTGTTGTTGATGGTCGGCCTTGGCGGCGTTCTGGTCGAGGCGCTGGGCGATGTCGCGCTCGGCGCCGGTGCCGCTCGATCACGCCGCCGCACGTGCGCTGCTTGGCCGGCTCAAGGGCGCGCAGATATTTGAATCCTTCCGCGGCCTGCCGCCGGCGGATATCGATGCGCTCGCCGACTTGATGGTGCGGCTGTCGCAATTTGCCGCCGACCACGCCGACGAGATCGATGCGATCGATCTCAACCCGGTCATCGTCCACCCGCAAGGTGAAGGCGTCTCGGTGGTGGACGCGCTGATCCTCAAGCGTGACGGGGAGCCCGCGCAACGCCGCGGCGCCGCCGAATAGCAACAAGGAATTCGTCATGGGGCCCTTCAAGGACATCGGCGTGGAGAAGACCGGCCATGTCGCGCTGGTCGAGATCAGACGGCCGCCGAATAATTTTTTCGACGTCGCGCTGATCAGAGAGCTCGCCGCCGCTTTTGAGGGGCTCGACGACGACCCGCGACTGCCGCGCACTGGTGCTGGCCGCGCAGGGCAAAGCGTTTTGCGCCGGCGCCAATTTCGGCGACGAAGATCGCGACGGCAGCGCGCTGCTCAGCGGACCGACGCCGGGCGCGGCGCATCTTTATATCGAAGGCAACCGGCTGTTCCGCACCAAGAAGCCCATCGTCGCCGCCATTCACGGCGCCGCGGTCGGCGGCGGCCTGGGCCTGGCGATGGTCGCCGACTTTCGCGTCACCTGCGCCGAGGCGCGTTTCTCCGCCAACTTCACCCGGCTCGGCTTTCATCCGGGATTTGGATTGACCGTCACGTTGCCGGCGGTGATCGGCCCGACCAAGGCGGCGCTGATGTTCTATACCAGCCGCCGCGTCGCAGGCGACGAAGCCTTCGCCATGGGCCTCGCCGATCTCTTGGTGCCGCAGGATCAGGTGCGCGGCGCGGCGCTGTCGCTCGCTGCCGAAATCGCCGAGAACTCGCCGCTCGGGCTCATCGCCACGCGGGCGACGCTGCGCGGCAATCTCGCCGATCGCGTGCGCGCGGCGACCGAACACGAACTCGCCGAGCAAACGCGGCTGCGCAAGACCGACGACTTCAAGGAAGGCGTGAAGGCGATGGCGGAACGGCGCGTGCCGAATTTCACCGGGCGCTGAATTGTTTTCACCCGCCGCGCATCGTCGACGCGTGATATGGACCAAACAACACGCCAGGGAGAGGACGTCCGCGATGGCAGTCAGGATTGAGAAGAACGGACCGGTATGGACGGTGATCCACGATCGGCCGCAAGCCCGCAACGCGATGGACCCGGCGAGCGCCGACGCGCTGACCGCGGCGTTTCTTGAATTCGACGCCGACAAGGATGCGTCGGTCGCGGTGTTCTATGGCGCCGGCGGCGCGTTCTGCGCCGGCTGGGATCTCAAATATGTCAGCACGCTCAACGCGGCGCATCCGCTCGGCGAACTCGATATCCCGACCGCCGGACCGCGCGGCAATGGCGGCGAAATTCCGCGCGGACCGCTCGGGCCGTCGCGGCTGGAATTGGACAAGCCGGTGATCGCCGCCATCGAAGGCCCGGCGGTCGCCGGCGGCATGGAGCTCGGGCTGTGGTGCGATTTCCGCGTCATGGCGAAGGAGTCGTATTTCGGCGTCTATTGCCGGCGCTGGGGCGTGCCGCTGATCGACGGCGGCACCGTGCGGCTGCCGCGCATCGTCGGCCAGGGCCGCGCGCTCGAGATCATTCTCACCGGCCGAAAAGTGCCGGCGGAAGAATGCCTGAGCATCGGCTTGTGCGAATACCTCACGCCGAAAGGCGGCGCCCGGCAAAAGGCCGAGGAGCTGGCGCAAGAGATCGCGCGCTTTCCGCAGGTTTGCGTGCGCGCCGACCGGCGCTCCGCCATCAAGAGCCACGGGCTCGGCGTGCGCGATGCGCTGATCCAGGAATGGTACAACGGCCGTGAAGCGCTGATCGAAGACGGCGTCGCGGGAGCGACCCGCTTCAAGGATGGCCTTGGCCGCCACGGCGATTTTGCCAAAATTCGATAATCAGATTCGATAATCGCGGTTCGACGATCGCGGTTCACAACACCTTTGGCGCAATCGTCCGGCGGTCGCGCCGTTGTCACAATTCGCAACGCCGGTTTCGCGAGGCCGCGCGAATTTAGCGCCGTTTTGCCGGCAAAAGCGGCGGCGTATGCATAACAATATACTAACAAGCTGTCGCGCAATTCGTTAATGCCGCAACACTAAAAGAAACAGACCATTCATATTTACTCGATGGAGAGACCTTTAAGTCATAGTGCGGCATGCAATTTCAGCCCGTCGCGACTGTTCACGGTAGAGTGTAATGAGCTCCGCGCTCCGGACTCGCCAACCGCACGAAGCGCTGCCGCCGGAAATTTATATTCCGCTGGTCGATTTGCTTTTCAAGGAGGGCCGCACTCTCCTCATCGGGACGTCTTTTCGTCATCGGCTCGGTTCTGATCACCTACTGGAAGACCGGTGAGATTCTCATCCTCTATTGCGCGATCGCGATCGCTGCTGGTCGCCTGCGCGCGCGGTCTACATGATGCGCGCGTATCTGCGCGCGCCGCGACACCGTCACCACAGCGGAAATGGCCAGGCGCTGGGAATACCGCTACGGCGCCGGCGCCTCGCGTCGATCCTGCGTTGCTCGGCATCTGGTGCTTCATCGCCTTTTCGCGGACCGACGATCCGTTCGCGCATCTCGTCAGCTTTTCCATGACGATTGCCTATGCGGCCGGCATTTTCGGACGCAACTTTGCAAATGCGCGGTTTGTGATCGTGCAAATTCTCTGCACCTGGGCGCCGATGACGGCGGCCTTGGTGCTGTACGGAAATCTGTTTATCACTGGATTTTCGCCGCGCTTGCTGATCCCGTCATTCTACGGCATCAAGCTGATCGCCGACCGATTGCGCCGCACGCTGCTCGACGCCGTCGTCACCTCGCGCGACATGTCGCTGCTGGCGAAGCGGTTTGATACCGCGATCAACAACATGCCGCACGGCTTGTGCATGTTCGATTCCAAGCGCCGCGTCGTGGTTTCGAACGGCAAGCTGAAACAGCAAATGGGGCTGGCGGCGGATCTTGATTTGAAAGGCATGAGCGTGCGCGACCTGGTCGACAGCATCGTCCAGGCGGGCCTGCTGTCGGAGCCCGGCGCGCAGAGCATGATCGACTATCTGGATGCGCGCCTGTCCGGTCAGGCGACGACGCCGCCTTCGGCCTGGACATGTCGAACGGGCGAACGCTCGAATTCACCGTGCAGCCGATGGAGAACGGCGGCATGGTGGTGCTCGTCGAGGACATCACCGAGCGCAAGATCGCCGAAGCCAAGATCAATCATCTGGCGCGGTTCGACGCCTTGACCGGTCTGCCCAACCGCACGGTGCTGCGCGACCGCATGGAGAAGGCGCTCGACGAATGGCGGATCGACAATATGTGCGCCATTCATTTCATCGACCTCGACCAGTTCAAGCAGGTCAACGATACGCTGGGCCACACCCGCGGCGACATGCTGCTGGAGGCGGTCGCCGAGCGGCTGAAGAATACGATTCGCGACGCCGACGTCATCTCGCGGTTTGGCGGCGACGAGTTCGTCATTCTGCAGGCGCCGATCAAGTCGATCGAACAGGGCGAAGCGCTGGCGACCCGCGTGCTCAACGCGCTCGGCGGCACCTACGATCTGGACGGACACAAGGTCGTCGTCACCACCAGCATCGGCATCGCGCTGGCCAAAAGCCGGATCGATCCCGAGCAGCTTTTGCGCAACGCCGACATCGCGCTCTATCAGGCCAAGTCGGACGGCCGCGGCATTTGGCGCTGGTTCGAGGCCAAGATGGAAGCCAGCGCCCAGGCGCGCCGGGCGCTCGAGCTCGATTTGCGCAGCGCCACCGAGAGCGAAGCGTTCGAGCTCTACTACCAGCCGATCTTCAATCTCAAAACCAGGCGGATCGAGACCTGCGAGGCGCTGCTGCGCTGGCCGCACCATGAGCGCGGCATGGTGTCGCCGGCGGAGTTCATTCCGGTCGCCGAGGAGATGGGTCTGATCGTCGAGATCGGCAATCAGGCTTTGTACAAGGCCTGCCTCGAATGCCGCCGCTGGCCGGGCGATACCGCGGTCGCGGTCAATCTGTCGCCGATCCAATTCGACCGCTCGAATATTCCGGCGCTGGTTCGTGAAACGCTTGCCGCGACCAACCTGCCGGCGCACCGGCTCGAGATCGAGATAACGGAAACGACGCTATTGCAGAACACGCGGCGGACCCGCGCCGATCTGCAGCAGCTCGCCGAAATCGGCGTGAAAATCTCGTTGGACGATTTCGGCACCGCCTATTCGAGCCTGAGCTATCTGCACAGCTTCCCGTTTCACAAGGTGAAGATCGATCAATCGTTCCTGCAGGACCTCAACGACGACGAGCGCCGCATCACGTTGCTGCGCGGCATGACCCGGCTGAGCGCCCAGTTGGGACTGCGGGTCGTGGTCGAAGGCGTCGAGACGCAAGAGCAGCTCGAATTGCTCGCCGGCGAGGACAGCATCGACGAGGTGCAGGGCTATTTATTGTGCAGACCGATGCCGGCGGCCGATTTGCGCAAGCTGTTGTACGCCACCTACGTGGCCCCGCCGCAACGTCGTGGCCGGCCAAGGTCCGTAGCGACGCCGCTTAGGCGGAACTCTTCGAACCCTCTGTTCGGCGGAACTCATCGCAGTCATGGGTTGGTCCGGCTGTGTTGCATTTTTGCAACCCCAGGTTAACCCTAACAATCAGTGAAAATTGAAATTGCATTAACAACGTGTTAATTTTTGGCTTACCTGCGCTGCGGGGGTTGGTAAGCATGAGGCAAGTGTATGAGTGCTGAGCTCAGGCATTCGACTTTTTCAGTTCCCCGTGGCTCGCAGAAAATTCTAACGGATCGCCTTTCCGCCCTGCTTGGCAAAAATCGAATGCCGGCGCGCGGATACCGTCGAGGAACGGGAAGCAGTCTTTCGTCTTCGCTATCAGGCCTATCTGCGCGAAGGGGCGATTTCGGCAAATCCGTCTGGAAGATTTGCCGACGCCGACGACGAGGCCGACGAACGCTTACATTTTCGGCCTCTATATCGACGGCGAGCTGGCAAGCTCGATCCGCCTGCATATCGCCTCCAGGGAACATCCGGATTTTCCGTCGCTCCAGGTCTTTCCCGATGTTTTGCAGCCTCTGCTCGACGCCGGCAGAGTCGATCATCGATTCCACGCGCTTTGTCGCCGACGAGAAGCTGTCGCGCCTGCATCGCGGCCTGCCATACGCGACGCTGCGGCCTTGCATGCTGGCGCGCCGAATATTTTCAGCGCCGACGATATGCTCGCGGCGGTGCGGGTCGAGCATCAGGCGTTTTATCAGCGGGCCTTCAATCATCAGGTGCTATGCGAAGCGCGGCCCTACCCGCAATTGGCCAAGCCGATCAGCCTAATGTCGCTGCATTTTCCGAGCGCCGCCGAACGGCTGTACCGGCGCTATCCGTTCTTCCGCTCGACGGTTGCTTCGAGCGGCAAAGACTGTTCGAGCGGCTCACCCAGTCCGGGCATTCAACCAAGCGAGGACAGCGCGGAACGCGAGCGACCCCTCGCCGCAGCAAGGCAACGTCTGCCCTTTTCCTGAACGCGACACCCGCCGCTGTCTTACCGACTAGTTCGTCGTTCGCGTCCTATTTTGCACGATCGCCGTTGATTGGTGTCGGGCGGACAACGCGCGCCGCGGTTCTCAGCATTTTTAGCCGACCGGTCACGCAGACGGTTAGCTGAAGCTAAATCAGCGCCATAAAATTCTGCGCAATCGGCTTCAGCCTGTGTTTCGAAGCACTGCCTATAAGGTTCACCGCGTGCAACTTTGCGCGCGACGAGGCGGTGCCGATGAGCCACTATGGCATAGTCCAGAATCGGGACGAGCCAAGCACACCGCTCGGCGCGCAAGCGATCGCCTGTCCGAAGTGCCATGCGCGTTTCGTGTTTCGCCGAAGCCGCGAGCCGTTCATCGACGCGTGCGGATTCGAGAGCTATGCCCTCGAATGCGACGAATGCGGCGCTTCGCTCGCCGGCATCGTCGATCCGTTCGACGACACGTTGTTGATCTCGGAAATGGCGGCCTGACGCCGCGCCCGCGCGCCTTGCGCCGGCGCGTCATCTCTGGCCTGGCTCCGTCAATGGCCGGCGAGTGCATCTTTGATGCACTTCTGCACCGCCTTGTGCTGGGCCCACCACGACATTTCGTGATAGCGCGCGTGTTCCTTGACCTCAGCCTTGCAGTTGGCTTTGGCTTGCTTGACCGCGTCGGCGTCGGCCGCGGCCGCTGCCGGCGTGAACGAGCCCGTTCACGAAGATAATAGCGGCGACGATGCGGCAGATAGTGCGGCGATGAATCGCGACATGGCGAAGTGCCCTTCCTGAAATGAGCGGCTCGGACGTGGCGTCGCCCCCGCGACACAAAACGAAATATCGGAAATATTTTTGTCCGTCGTCAAGCGAACCTGCCAAATCGCTACTGCCGCGCAAACCGCCCGCGATCATGCGGCGCCGAAAAATTCAATTCCGGTCCGAGCGGCACGATGCGGGTCGGGTTGATCGCCGTCATGCTCATGTAATAGTGCCGCTTGATGTGATCCATGTTGACGGTGTCGGCAACGCCCGGCGTCTGATAAAGGTCGCGCAGATAATTCGACAGGTTCGGGTAGTCGACGATGCGGCGCAGATTGCATTTGAAGTGGCCGTAATAGACCGCGTCAAAGCGAACCAGCGTCGTGAACAGCCGCCAATCGGCCTCGGTCAGTCTCGCGCCGACGAGATAACGCTGCCTGGAGAGAATGTCTTCGATCCAGTCCAGCGCCGCAAACACCGCCCGGCAGCCCTCTTCGTAGGCGCTTTGCACGGTGGCGAAGCCGGCGCGATAGACGCCGATATTGACGTCGTTGTAGACGCGGGCATTGATGCGGTCGATCTCGGCGCGCAGCTCCGCCGGATAATAATCGGCGCGGTCGTTGGTCAACGCCGCGAACGCCGAGTTGAGCATGCGGATGATTTCCGGCGACTCGTTGTTGACGATGGTGCGCCGCTCCTTGTCCCACAACACCGGCACCGAGACCCGGCCGGTATAACGCGGATCGGCCAGCAGATAGATCTCGCCGAGCCGGCTCTTGCCGTTGACCGTATCGGCGATGGTGCCGGGGCTTGAGCCGAATTCCCAGCCCTGCTCGCCCATGACCGGATCGAGGATCGAGATCGAGATGACGCTCTCAAGCTCTTTGAGCTTGCGGAAAATCACCGTGCGGTGCGCGTACGGGCAGGCCAGCGAGACATAGAGATGATAGCGCCCGCGTTCGGCGGCAAAGCCGCCCTCGCCCGACGGCCCGGCGCTGCCGTCCGGCGTCACCCAGTTGCGGAACACCGGCTCGGCCGGCACGAAGCGGCCGCCGTTGGCGGACGCTGTCGTACCATTCGCTGTGCCACACTCCGTCGACAAATACGCCGTGCGCCATCGTGACCTGTCGCTCCCAAGTGCAGCAAGTGGCGATGCGCGCGTGAAGTCTAGGCGCTTAGATGTTCACGGCGTAGGCAAGCGATATGCGCCATCATTTGTGGGACACGGCCCGCCGCGGCGCCGTCCATACACGCGAGAGTGACGATGATAGAGCGGTACAGCGATCACGCCGCGAACGAGCGGACCTTCCTGGCCTGGGTTCGCACCGCGATCGCGGTCATGGCGTTCGGCTTCCTGGTCGAGCGCTTCGATCTGTTCCTGGAAATCGCCGGTCAAACACTGGCGCGGCGCACGCTGTCCGCGGGCGGACATCTGGCCGGCAACATTGCCGGCCTGATCCTGATTGGGCTCGGCGCCGCCACGATCATTTTGGCGCTGGTGCGGTTTCGCAAGACGGCGAGAGAAATCGACAGCGCGGAGGTGCTGCCGGGCTCGGGCGAGCGGCTGGACATGGCGCTGGCCGCGCTTCTTGTCATCCTCGGCACCGCCCTGTTCGTCTACCTGTCCTATACGGTGGTCAGCAATCTCGAATAGGCGCACGAAAAGCGCGTTGAGGTCCTATCACCAATATTCGGGAGAGAAATCGTGAAGGCGGCTTTCATTGAGCAATTTGGCGGACCGGACGTCATCAAATACGGCGACTTGCCCGACCCGGTCGCCGGACCCGGCCAAGTCGTCGTCGACGTCGTGGCGGCGAGCGTCAACGGCGCCGATTGGCGCGTGCGCGCCGGTCTCTATGCCGAAGCCAAGTTTCCGTTGGTGCTGGGCCGGGATTTTTCCGGCACGGTCGCGGCGCTGGGCGCGGGCGTCGATGATCTGAAAGTCGGCGACGCCGTGTTCGGCGTGCTCGAAGCCGGCCGCGAAGGCGCCTATGCCGAGAAGCTCGCGATCACCGCCGCGATCGTCGCCAAAAAGCCCGACGCGCTGTCGCATATCGACGCCGCCGCGCTGGCGCTCACCGGCCTCACCGCGCTGATCTCGATCGAGACGACATTGAAGCTTCAGCGCGGCGAAACCATCCTCATTCAAGGCGGCGCCGGCGGCGTCGCCAGCATTGCCATCCAGCTCGCCAAGCATATCGGCGCGCGCGTCATCACCACCACCAGCGCCGCGAACATCGACTATGTGCGCGGCCTCGGCGCCGACGAAGTCATCGATTACAACGCGCAAGACTTTACCCAGCGTCGTGCAGCGGCTGCGACGCGGTGTTCGACACCGTCGGCGGCGACGTGGCGCAGAAATCGTTCGCGGTGCTGCGGCCCGGCGGCCGCGGCGCTTTCATCGCCTCGGGCATGCAGGCGCCGAAGCCCGAGCGCGGCGACGTCACATCGCTGCGGCCGGCGGTCGGCCGCGCCCGCGCGCCGCTCGAGCGCGTCGCCGAACTTGTCGTCGCGGGCGCCGTGCGCCCGCCCGAGATCAAGCTGTTCCGTTTATCGCAAGCCGCCGAAGCGCATCGCGTCAGCGAAGGGCGCCACTTCCGCGGCAAGCTCGTCTTGCAGGTGCGGTAACACGCTATTCGGTCAATCGATCGCGAACAACGACGCAAGGGGAGGAATGGATGTCGCAACAGCCTCGACGGCTATGGCGTTTTGATCACCGGCGGCAGCACCGGGCTCGGCCTGTCGCATGCCCGCGTCCTCGGCGGGCGCGGCGCCAGAGTGGCGATCACCGATTTCAAGCAGGACAATCTCGATCAGGCGGCGGCCGAACTCAAGCGCGACGGCGTCGAGGCGCTTTGCCTCAAAGCCGACAATCGCGTGGTCGGCGACGTGAAGGCCGCCGCGGCCAAGGCCGAGGCCGAATTCGGCAAGGTCGACGTGCTGGTCAACAATGCCGGCATCAGCGGCATGATGGCGCATGTCGAGGACGTCGACGAGGCGTCCTTCGACAGTCTGTTCGATACCCACGTCAAGGGCGCGTTCTTCGCCGTGCAGGCGGTCGTGCCCGGCATGAAAAAGCGCAAGTTCGGCCGCATCATCAATACCGGATCGACCTTCAACATGACCGGCTCGCATGCCATGAGCCACTATACCGGCGCCAAGGGCGCGCTGACCGCGCTGGCGCGCGCCTGGGCGCTCGAGTTCGCGCCATTTAGCATCACCGTGAACACGGTCTCGCCGGGCTTCACCGACACGCCGATGACCCGCGGCGACGTCACGCCGGAAATATTTCAGGCGATCATCGCCAGCATGGCGCTCAAGCGTCAGGTGTTGCCGGAGGAGGTGTCGTACGCGGTGGCGTGGCTCGCCAGCCGTGAAGCCGATGCGGTGACCGGGCAGAACATCAGCCCCAATTGCGGCCAGGCCATCGTCGGAATTTGATCGTCGGTATCTGACCACCAAAAAGAGTCTAGAACGCCAATCGCTGCAATCGAAGCCGCCGATCGGCGGGCTCTAGTTACGCCAAAACGTGAATAGTGACGGCCGCCTACTCCGGCATTGCCGCCCTTGTGTTTACATTCGGCTCTGAACTTCTTGCGCTCCTTGCCGTGCAGGTTTTTGGCATTGGCCAGATCGCTGCACTTTTTGGAGATGGCCTTCTTCTCCGGACTTATTTGCGTTTTCGGCGCAGGTGCCGCCGCTGGCTGATCTTGTTGGGCCCAAGCCGGTCCCAACCCGATCGCAAGCGACAACAGTATTGCCGCAACGATAGATGTTTTCGTCATCATATTCTCCCCGCTTGTGGTTTGGGCGCGAGCGAATTTATCAGGTCTGCGCTTCAAGCAGTAGCCCGATCGAGGAAGATCACACAGCCAATGATTCCTGAAAAATTGTTCATGCGATCATGCAACGATCCTTGCCGCGCAAAGCAACCTTCCGCGCTTGGCGTCGGCAGCCGCCGCAGGGCCGTACGCTTGGGATTCGTATGTGCCTTTTGCATCTCCGGGAGTTCCGCGGCGGGCTGGCAGACAGGTCCAGCCATACCTAGATGACGGCCAGTCGGAGGCAACCGAGTGTTCGTCCTGCGTCGCAGCTCGGCGCCAACCTCAAACAAGCGGCAGCGTTCCATGTCTCCTTTGTCTCTTCTGCTCAACATCCTGTGGATGATTTTCGGCGGCGTCTGGATGGCCGTCGGCTGGCTGATCGCGGCCGTGATCATGGCGATAACGATCGTCGGCATCCCGTGGGCGCGGGCGGCCTTCAACATCGCCTCCTACGCGCTGCTGCCTTTCGGCCGGCGGGCGGTTTCGCGCGCCGAATATCTGGGCACGGGACGACATCGGCACCGGACCGCTTGGCTTTCTCGGCAACCTGATATGGCTTGTGCTTGCCGGCTGGTGGCTGGCGCTCGGCCATCTCATCACCGCGATCGTGCTTGCCGTGACCATCATCGGCATCCCGTTCGCCTGGGCGCATTTGAAGCTCGCCGGCATCGCGCTCTGGCCGATCGGCAAGATGATCGTTGACGCCGACGATGTGCCGCTGCGTTATCAGCGCCCGCAACAGGGCGCGCGCGTGACAACGCGGTAGATCCGTCAACGTCCGTGATCGCGATCGCGGCGGCGCGCGCGTAGCAATCGGAATTGCAACGGAGCCATTTCATGACCACAGCATCACTTTCACGCCGTCGTTTGGATCGATCACCACGAAGCCCGCGTCTTCCATTTCAGCCCGACCGACGTCGACAAGCTGGTGCTGCACCCGGATCATCCGACCCGGCACATCCACCACAAGGCCAATTCCATCGGCAGCGGCCATGCCGCCGAAGATCACGCCTTTCTCCAGGCGGTGGCGCAGTCGATCGCCGATGCCGGCGCGGTGCTCATCACCGGGCCGGCCAATGCCAAGACCGAGCTGGTCAAGCACATCAGCCAGCACGATCCGCAATTGATGAAGAAGATCGTCGCCGTCGAGACCGTCGATCATCCAAGCGACGCGCAGCTCGTCGCCCACGCCAGACATTACTTCAAGGCGGAAGACCGGATGCTGCCGCAAAAAGGCTGAGCGACGCTGAGGGGGAAACCATGGACAAGGACAAAGCCAAGGCCTTTGCCGACAAGGTCTTTGTCGACATGGCCGGCGCGATGACCGCCGGGATGGGCTATGTGGGCGTGAAGACCGGGCTGTTTCGCGCCATGGCCGGCAAGGGACCGATGCGGGCCGAAGACGTCGCGCGCGAGTCGAAGCTCGATGCCGCGTTATGTCGAGGAATGGCTCAAGGGCATGACCAGCGCCAAGTATCTCGACTACGACCCTGCCGCGCAAACCTACCGCTTCCCCGACGAGCACGCATTTCATGCTCGCGTCCGAAGGGACCGATCATTTCATGGGCGGCCTGTTCACCATGGTGCCGGTGCTGATGCGGATCGCGCCCGATGTTGCCACCGCGTTCGAGCGCGGCGGCGGCGTCGCCGTTCGAGAAATTCGGCGCCGATGGCGTCAACGGCCTCGACTTGATGAATCGCGGACAATACGAGCAGCGGCTCACCAGCTATTGGCTCAAAGCGTTGCCCGACGTGAAGGCCCGCCTGGAGGCAGGCGGCCGCGCGCTCGACGTCGGTTGCGGCGCCGGCCGGGTGTCGGTCGCCCTCGCCAAGGCCTTTCCCAAGGCGACCGTCGTCGGCCTCGATCCCGATCGCGAGTTCGATCCGCCAGGCGGAAGCGGCCGCCGCCGAGGCCGGACTGTCCGGCCGTGTCTCTTTCATCGCCGCCAATACCGGCAATCTCGACGGCGGCGACGGCTTCGACCTGATCACCGCCTGCGACTGCATCCACGACTTCGCCGCGCCGCAGCTCACGCTCAAGCAGATCCGCACGCTGCTCAAGCCGGACGGAACGCTGTTCATCATCGAGCCGCGCGCCGCCGACAAGCTCAGGACAACATCAACCCGATCGCCACCATGCTCTACGGGTTCAGCATCTTCCACTGCATGACGCAGTCGCTCGCCCAGGGCGGGCCGGGACTGGGCACCTGCATGGGCCCGGCGCGCACCGAGGCGCTGCTGCGCGAAGCCGGCTTTCACGGCTTCCAGCAGCTCGACATCAAGAGCCCGACCAGCCTGTTCTACGCCGCGCGCGCGTAGCAGCGATGATTCGCGAACGAGGCCGCCGACGACGGCGGCCTCGCGGTGCAGATTGTTCGATCAATGGATTATTCGGCAAACCCTTCGACAATGAACGACAGCGAGTTCGGTCGATTTTATCCGCGCCGCCGTGATCTCCTTGGTCGCCGGCGAGTCGCTCCAGGCTTGCGCCTTCTCGACGCTGTCGAAAGCAAGGAGCACGTAGCGCTGCGGCGACGGTCCGTCGAGGCTTCTGACGGTCTGGGTGCGGACCACGTAGCGGCCGCCGGCCGCGGCCAGCGCAGCCGGCGAGGCTTTGTCGACCACACCGGTCTTGAAGGCATCCGCATCCTTGATGCTCCGTATGGCGACGACGACATAGGCCGGCGGCTTGGCCTGCGCGTGCAGCTCGTGGATGGCGGCGGCGCCGATTTCGATTCCCGCCAACGCGGCCAACGCGATTTTGTATCTCGTGTTCATGCCCGTTCTCCCTGTCGGTGCGCGCAGCACAAATGGGCTGCGTAGCGCATTCTGCCGCAGCATTGTGACCGCGCGTGTGCCCGGGAGCACAGGGCCGAAATCTGCAATTGAAACTAGGTCGAAGCGTAGTTATGTCGCCCACAAGCGGGCGGCCATCAGCCCGCCGAGGGAGAAAACGCCACCTTTATTAGTCCGGCATCGCGCCTTCTGCAATTCCCTTAAGATCAATTCGCGAACAAAGGATCATCCATGCCGTCATCCATATCCGCTGCGTCCATCTCGGTTTTCGAAATCGGCCTCAATGCGCTGTCGGCCATTCTCGACAAAGCGGCGGCTTTCGCCGCCGCCAAGAAGATCGACCCCGCAGTGCTGCTGCACACGCGGCTGGCGCCGGACATGTTCGATCTCACCCGCCAGGTGCAGACCGTGACCGATCAGGCGAGACGCGGCTCCGCCCGCCTTGCCGGCCTTGAACCGCCGAGCGTCGAAGATACCGAAACGACGATCGATCAGCTCAAAGCGCGGCTTGCCAAGACCGTGGCTTATCTCAAGACCCTCGATCGCAAGCAGATCGATGCGTCGACCGACCGCGAGATCAAATTTCCGCTCGGTCCCGGCATGACCGGGCAGATGAAGGGTGAGGATTATCTCAACTGCTTCGTGCTGCCGAATTACTATTTCCATCTCACCGCCGCGTACGCAATTCTGCGTCACTGCGGCGTCGACGTCGGCAAGCGCGACTTTATCGGTGCGATCCCGGTCAAGGTGACCTGACGCGCCTGAGCCGCGCGGCCCCGCAGCCCGCATGAGCGCAGCGACATGCGGGAGTGGGCGACGAGGCCCGTCCCGGATGTCGCTTGCGGTCATCCGGGCTACGCCAATGCCTGGCGAATAGTCTCAAGCAGGCGCTTGTGGAATTCGGCAGTCTTGGTTTTGAACGGCACTTCCAATCGCGTCGTGGCGCTCTCGCTCAGCATGAGATTGTAGGGCGCCCCCTTCGCATCGCCCTTGGTACGGAAATCCGTCCGGTAGCAAACAATCGGCTTGCCCTTGGCGTAGGCGTAGCCGCATTCCCAGGCGGTGCCGCTGTCGGGATCGGAGCCGTCCATGCAGGCGACGACCATGTCGGCTGCGTCCAAAGCTTCGACGTCCATCTGAAAGATCGCTCGCGCGGTATTGCTGCGCGGCTCGTATTCCTGTGGCAGCCAGACCTCAAAACCCTCAGCTTCGAGGAACCGCGCCAGCTCGACATTGAAACTCTGTTCTCCCAGCGTGAACAGCGGACCGGCCAGATAGAGTTTCGTCATCTTTTTCTCCCAAAGCGTCATACGCGGGCTTGACCCGCGTATCCATGCTGAGACGGGCGCGCGCAGTCTTCGCCGCATTTCTCGCAGAGCCGGGCGTCAGCATGGATTGCCGGGTCAAGCCCGGCAATGACGAGATGGGGGGAGCTGCCCCGGATTTCGCTGCCGCTCAATCCGGGTTACGCTGGCAAGCCAACGCAATTCGCTCTCCCCTCCCACGGAGTGACTGATGACAAGCGGCGCAAGCATGCCACCGGCGACGCGCAAGGTTCGCGTTGGCGACGCCGACATCCATGTCACCGAATGGGGCAACGGTCCGCCGGTGCTATTGCTCCACGGCAACCCCGATAGCGGCGCCATGTGGGAGGGAATTGCCGAGCACCTGCGCGCACGCCACCGTTGCATCGCGCCGGATTTGCCTGGCTTCGGCCACTCGGACGTGCCAAGCGCCTTCCAGCCTTCCCTCGATGGCATGGCGCAATTTGTCGAACAGTTTTTGGTCGCCGCCGGCGTCGAGCGGCCGCTCGACCTGATCGCGCATGATTTCGGCGGTCCATTTGCATTCGCCTGGGCGGTCAAACACCCGGACGCGGTCCACCGGCTGGTCGCCATCAACACCGTCTTCTTCAGCGACTATCGCTGGCATTTTTGGGCGCACGTCTGGCGCACGCCCATCCTCGGCGAGCTGTCGATGCTGGTGATGAACAAGCCGATGTTCGCGCAGGAGCTGCGACGCGGCTCGAGCCGGATCAGCCAGGCCCATATCGACCAGACCTACGCCTTGATGACGCCGCGCATGAAAAAGCAGGTTTTGCGGCTTTACCGGGCGAGCAACCCTACAAACTTCAAGCCGTGGGAGAGCGATTTTCTGGCGCTGACCAGGATCAAGCCGACCTTGGCGATCTGGGGCGACAAGGACCCTTACGTCTCGCCGCACTTCGCCGAGCGTTTTAATGCGCGCCGGGTTGTGCATCTTCCGCAAGCCGGTCACTGGCCGCCGGTCGAAGCGGCGGCGGAATGCGCCGACGCCATCCAGCAATTTTTCGCCGAAGCCGCGTGAGGCGACCGCTTGGACCACGAATTCATCCGGGAGCTTTTCGCGCCGTTCGGGCCGGTGACGGTCAGGCGGATGTTCGGCGGCGCCGGCATTTACTCCGACGGCCAGATGTTCGCGCTGGTTTTCGACGGCGCGATCTTTCTCAAGGTGGATGAGACCAGCATCCCGGACTTCGAGCGCGAAGGCAGCCGGCCGTTCGTCTATACCCGCGCCAAAAGCGCTCACCGCGTCGGCCGCGCCTCGATGTCCTATTGGCGGCTGCCCGAGCGGCTTTACGACGATCCCGACGAGCTCGCGGTCTGGGCTCATCGCGCGCTGGCCATCGCGCAGCGTAAGAAACTGCCGGAGTCCACGCGAGCCAGGCGAACGCCGTCAAAGCGGCGCGCCAAGCGGGCCTAGATGAAAACGGTGACCTTCACATCGGCGCGTGAGTTGCGCGCCTGGCTGGCAAAGAACTGCGCCAGATCGGCAGGCGTTTGGCTGCGCATTTACAAAAAAGACTCCGGCATGGCCACGGTGACGTACGCCGAGGCGCTGGATCAGGCGTTGTGTTACGGGTGGATCGACGGACAAAAACAGCCGTCCGACAAACAGTCCTGGCTGCAGAAATTCACGCCGCGGCGGCCTCAAAGCGGCTGGTCCAGAAACAACACCGAGCACGCCGAACGTCTGATCAAATCGGGAGAAATGACTGCTGCAGGATTGAAGGAGGTGCAAGCGGCAAAGGCGGACGGGCGTTGGCAAGCCGCCTACAATTCTTCTAGCAGCGCCACCGTGCCGAATGATTTCCTGAAGGAACTTTCCCGAAACAAGAAGGCGAAGGCATTCTTCGCGACGCTCAACAAGACCAATCTGTATTCCATCGTTTACCGGCTCCAGACGGCGAAGAAGCCGCAAACCAGGGCCAAGCGGATACAGGCGATCATCGCCAAGCTTTCGCGCGGCGAGAAATTTCACTGAAAGGAACATCGCTGCCGCGATGCAGCAATAAAATGCGCAAGCGATTTGCTCCCGGTCGGCGGCTGAAACTGCGGCGCACTGGATGATGTGATCAATTTGTCACGTGGTGCGAACCACAGTTGGATCGACCGGGGCGCTCGTTGAGCGATACCCCTCAGGGTGATACCGTACAACCCATCCGCGTTGACTGAAGATTGCGCTGTCCGCGGAAGCTTTGGAAATTTTTGGCGAGGCGCACGCCGCACATTTGCAGGAGTTGATTGCAGGAATTTGATTGAACGTCGGTCTGAACCTGAAAGGCTTGGCAGAGCGAGCTATCCTTGGAGGTGATCGATGATGCAAATGTCTCGTCGGAGGTTGTGCAAGCCGGCGCTTTCGCGGCACTCAATGCTACGCAGTCGCATAAGCCCGCTGGGCACCGACCATCGCTCGCGCCAAGGAATCGGATTTCGACATCGACGAGGCCTTCGCCGGCTTCATGCGTGACATCGGCGGAAGCGCCGCGGATTGCGGCGGCACCGTCACCTTCACAGGCCGCGATCCGATCCTGAATAGTCGCTTCCGGCTTGGCACCTGCATGGCGATTCCCGCCATGGCGGGCGGCGTGGGGGCCGCGGCCGTCTGGCGCGAGCGCACCGGCCAGGCGCAGGAACTCAGCATCGACCTGCGCCAGGCCGTGTACGGCATTGCGCCCTGGGCGCATTTCCTCGCCGACTACAACATCGCGGCGGGCACGCTGCCGCCAGGCTGGCTGCCTCCCGAATGGACCTGGAACCCGACGCTAAACGGCAGGCTTCTCCAGGCGCCCTTCATGCTCGGCAACCCGCTCGGCTTCCAGGTGTTCGAGACCAAGGACGGCCGGCTGGTCACACCGACCGGCATCTATCCGCATCACTTCATCGGCTTCCTCGCGTTGATCGGCGCGGGACCCGATGCGCGGCAGATCGCCCAACGCATCAGCACCTTCAACTCGGCCGAGCTTGAGCAGATGGTTGGCGAGGCGGGGATGATCATGGGCATCCACCGCACCGCCGCGGAGTGGGCCGCACATCCGCAGGGCAAGGCCATCGCCAACATCCCTGTCGTCGAGATCATCAAGATCGGCGAGAGCGACGCCTGTCCCTTGGGCCAGCAACCCGACGGCGCCGCTCTCGGGCATCCGCGTCCTCTCCAACACCCACGTGATCGCCAGCACCACGGCATCGCGCACGCTGGCGGGCTACGGGGCCGAGGTGCTCCACGTCGCGCGCGAGCAGGGCTTCGAGCACGACGCATTGGTGGTGGATGTGAATGTCGGAATGCGTTCGACGATGCTCGACCTGAAGAACCCCGAGCAGAACCGGGTGCAGCAGCGCCTCGTTCCCCGCGCCGACGTGTTCGTGGAGGGCTTCCGCGGCCGCAAGATGGAGGAACTCGGCTTCGGCGCTGAGCAGGTCGCGCGCATGAAGCCGGGCATCGTGTATCTGTCGGTGCGCCCCTATGGCTGGGAAGGTCCGTGGAAGATGTTCGCGGGCTTCGACATGGAGGGGCTGACCGTCACCGGCTTCACCATGATCGAGGGCGGCGGCAAGCGCCCGCGCTTCCCGCCCACCTTCGTGATGAACGACTACATTGCCGGGTACATGGGGGCCGCGGGCGTGATCGCCGCGCTCCGCCAGCGCGCGCGCGAGGGCGGCAGCTATCATGTCCGTGTGCATCTTGCGCGCTGTGCGACATGGTTCATGAGCCTCGGCCAGTTCACCGACGCGGATTTCGAGCGCCGCGGGCCCGAGAACCAGCTCGTCGCGCCGGACGTGATTCGCGGGCAGACGCCCTATGGCGAGCTCGAGCGCCTCGCGCCGCTCGTCAAGCTTTCGCGCACCCCCGTCCGTTGGCGCGACCCGCTCGTCGCCGTGCGAGGCGGCGACCTTCCGGTCTGGGAAGGATGAGCTCCGGTTGCTTCGGGAGGGATCGCGCATGCTTGCTCGGGATAAGACGCGCGAGACGCTCGGATCGCCTGCGCGCGGGCTCGTGATGCACCGCCCCGCAGTTGCAACAACTGAAGGCTTTGCCGGCTCTTCGATTAGTATTTTTTCCTCCTCCGTCGGCTCAGGCTTTTAACGCTCGGCGGTACAAAAATGACACATGTCATTTCAATTCTTGCTGTAAGTTAAAGGAATTGGCGTCTGTTGGGGGCATCCCTTGGGAACTCGCCAGGTCCCGTGTGGAATGCTGGGGGTTTGTTGCCCCATTCTCTTTTGCGCCATTTTACTCACCCTGGTGCCGACAACAGCTTTTCCTCAGTCTGCGGGTGCTTCGTCAAAGAACGCTGCACAAGGTGGATCGGATCAGGGCTCCCACCCCGATCTTCTTGACGGTTCGCTCTCCGGCAAGGGCGATCTTGAGGAAGACCAAGCGGAGCTTGCCGGCCTGCGCCCGGATACGGTGCTCCAGCCGTGGCTCGATTTCAAAAAGCAACTGGCGGCACAGTACGGTCTTTCAATCGCCGGATCTTACGGTGTGCTGTGGCAGAATTATTCCAGCAGTGTAATCGGTCAAGACAACTCGGTCGGCGGCAAATTCACGCTGAATGCCGGCTACGCGCTGCTCAATCGGGGCAAAGCCGACACGATGTGGCTGGAAACGGTGGTCGAGGATCGAAGGCCGCTCGGCACCGACCTCGCGCCCCTGCAGGCCGGCCTCGGCACCGGCTCCGCGACTGCGACCGCTCCGACCTGGGGCGAATTCAATCTGGGCGTCACCCAGATGTATGTTCGCCAGGACTTGTTCGATCACAGTTTTCAATATGCGATCGGCAAGCTGTTTGCGCCGAACTTCGTCAATCCGTATCCGCTGTTTGATGACAACCGGCAATACCTCAATCAGATGTTCACGACGAGCGTGACGATTCCCGTGCCGTTGCGCGGCTTCGGCATGGTCGGCGCATGGTTTCCGACTGACACCGGGTTCTACTTTAAAAGTGGGATGTACACGGTCTACAGCAATGACACCGGCTTCACGGTCAATGACTTCATCACCAGGCCCAACTACTTCTACCATGTCGAAACCGGATGGAGCGGCTCCGCCGGCAAAGGCGTCCCCATCCAGGCGTTCGGGCCGATGGATGCCAACAACTTTTCAGTGACGTTCTGGCACAAGGACGCCCAAGAATTCGGCCCGGGAGAAGCCGACGGCGTTGCATTCAACGCCAACTACCTCGTGCGCGATGACTTGATGGTGTTCTTGCGCGGCGGAAAATCCGAAGGCTGGCTGATCAACGCGAACTTGAATTCAGGCTTCGCTTGGCGGCCGTTCAAAACCAATGAAGACTTGTTCGGCTTCGGCGCCGGTTGGGCGCTTCCGGCGAATCCGCTGTTGCGAGATCAATATGTCTTTGAAGTATTCTATCGCTACCAACTGACCTCCAATCTCGCCTTCACGCCGGACCTTCAATACATCCTGCGGCCATCGTTGGATCCTACCAAGCAGGATGTATGGGTGGCCGGATTGCGAGCCCGATTGGTCTTCTAGCGCGGGCTAAGGGCGTGCACTCATAAATCCGGCCCATCTAATGCCGGCTGTTGGCGGAAAGGCAGACATCGCCCGGACAGTTCTGCATGTCGCTCAGCGCCCGTCTGCGGGGTTTGTCGCTTTAGGTGCCTAATCTGCCCCTCGGCCACGGATTGCGGGACGGCCGAGGCGTGACCACGTGTAGGTGCGAAGCTGGGCCCACAGGTATCAGGAGACGTACCATGTCGCACGCAACGCAGGGTTCGAAGCGAAAACGCAGGAGCAAAGCTTTACCGGTCTTGGGGGCCGCCGGGTTGTCGTTGTCGCTGGCAAGCGGAGCATCCGCAGCGGCCGGCGGACCGGCAACGGATATGCTGACGCGGAACACCGGAGTGAGCCACGAAATCACTTTGCGTGAGGAGGAAGTCTCTGATGTCAGCTTGGCGACATTCTATACCGTCAACAAAGAAAACGCCGGAACATTCCGCCCCCGCATACGATTTGCTGGCGGCTGCTACGGCGCTTGCGGGACTTCCTTTTACGAAGCGTCGGCGCTTGGAAGCGATGCTGATCTGCCGCCACGTTCGATCAAGCCCGCGCACAGGTACACGCATGTGCTTAAGCACAAGCAGGTTCCGAAAAACCCATAAGACGCACGATTGCGCGCTCGGAGCGGCGACGAACAACCCGCAGTATTGGGTGCACATCAAAGACGCGGGTCGAGGCGCGCCCCGTTAGTCCCCAGAAGCCTTTAAAACCCATGGCGTGAGCGCCGTGTAGCGCACCGTTGACTGATCGAGCGGTGGTCGAGGTAAGCTTGGATAGGACAGGTGTCGTGGCCATCGTTGGCCAGCTTAAAACCGCACCCGTGTCTCAGCATGTGGCCATGGACGGGAAATCCAAATTTGGGCAGCGAGAAGGCATCAGTCGGAGCCCGGACCGTACAATTCCCTTGAGAAGCCACGCGGGCGCGCGTTCGATAAACGCTTCTAACCCGCAAAAGGCAGCGCCTGGACACGAGGAATGGCGCGGATGATGATTGGACTTAAGATCGTCTTGCGCTCCGAAGGAAAAGCACAGGGGGGAGATAATGCAGCTCGATACCAACGTGAGGAATTTGTTAGACATGCTAGCCGCTTCGGGGCAACCGAAGCTGTGGGAGGTAACGCCCGTCGACGCGCGCAAGATGGTGCTCGAAATGACGCGTATGGTCGAGGGCAAGGAGGCGATCAGTAAGATCGAGAACGGCACATTGCCGGGGCCGGGCGGGTCGCTACCATTCCGTATCTATGCGCCGGTGGTGTCAGCAGACGAGCCGCTCGCCGGGATCGTCTATTTTCATGGAGGGGCCTGGATCTTTGGCGACCTCGATACCCACGATAGTATGTGCCGAATGTTGGCCAACGAGAGCGGATGCCGCGTAATTTCGATCGACTATCGTTTAGCGCCCGAGCATAAGTTTCCTGCCGCCGTCGAAGATGCCTACGCGGCGACTGATTGGGTGGCGGCGCACGGGTCGGAACTAGCGATTGACCCCGCGCGGCTCGCCGTTGCGGGGGACTCCGCTGGTGGCAACCTCGCGGCCGTAGTCTGCCAGCGGGCGAAGAGCTCTGGGCCCAGACTTGCATTGCAAGTGCTGTTTTGCCCTGTAACCGACATCGCCGCTGAGAATCAGTCGCGCCGCGACTTCGCGGAGGGGTACTTCCTCGAATGGCCTTTGATGAGGTGGGCTGGCACTCACTATCTACCCGCAGATGTCGACCTCAAAGATTCGCGCCTCTCTCCGCTACGGGCTGCGGATCTTTCGGGTTTGCCGCCGGCGCACATACACACTGCTGGCTTCGACCCGTTGCGTGACGAGGCTAAAGCCTACGCTGATGCGCTTGAGCGCGCCGAAGTCAGGGTGCACTACGTCTGCCACGAGCACATGATCCATCATTTCTATGCCATGGCTGGCGTCATCCCATATGCCCACACGGCACTTAAGTCGGCGGGCGCCGACATCAAAGCCGCCCTCGCGCCAGCTGAGACACTATCGGCGGCATAGGTTTTGACCTAGAAGCGTATCCGCAGTGACCCAGATTGCGGCTGGCTTCAGAAGCTCGACCTCGGTCAATACGCTCAGCGCTTTGCCGAGAACGATATTGACTCAGCTCTTAGAGAATTTGTTCAAGCCACGACCGCTTCCACAACGTTGACTGCTGAGTCGGTCGGTACCACACGAGTTAGGTGGAAAACCGCCTTTGCTGAGAAGGTGGTGGTCGTATTCTGCTAGTGTACGTTCCTGACCTGCCGGCCAGACTAGCATCGCCATATCTGGCATTTTTCCGGGATGAGGCGTGTCGCGCGCGGGCAATACCATTTCCACGATCAGCAAACGACCAGTCGAGTTTACAGCCTTGCGGATATGTCTAAGGTTCTGCACTGCAAACGGTCGTTCATGGCCCAACTCGGACCTGTCGGCCATGGCTGCTGCATGGTCGCGATGCGGGAAAGCGGAACATTGAGCAGGCAGCGCGCCATTCCCGATTTGTGAGTACACGGCCTAGCCTATGGAGGTATAATACGGCAGCAGTTTTACACATAACAGCCGTTCTCGCGTAACCGTCCTGAAGGAGCCGAATCCTGATCCTCGTGCCTGTGCAGCTAACAACCAACGGGAGTGAGCAGCATGTCCAGCATGACAGGTTCCCCAAGATCGTTCGAGGAAGCATCCGAACTTTCGCCGCTGCGCGCCAAATCGGGCTGGATCATTGCCCTTGGCGTCATCTACATCGTCGCCGGAATCATTGCGCTGAGCAGCATCGTCACGGCGACGGTGGTCAGCGTTTTCGTGGTCGGCATCATGATGGTGATTGCCGGCATCGCCGAGATTGTCAACGCGTTCCAGATCAAGACCTGGGGCAGGTTCCTGCTCTGGCTGCTGCTCGGCGCTCTCTACGTCGTAGCCGGGTTCCTGACATTCGAGAATCCATATCTCGCTGCGGCGATACTGACGCTGTTCCTCGGCGTCGCCCTCATCGTTTCCGGCGTCATGCGTATCATCCTCGCCTTCAGCATGCAGGCGGCGATGCCGTGGGTTTTGGTGCTAGTGTCCGGCGTCATTACGCTGTTGCTGGGCCTCGTCATTGTGGCGCATTGGCCGGTTGCCAGCCTCTACGTGCTGGGAATCTTCCTCGGCGTTGATCTGATCCTCGCCGGAGCGGGCTGGCTGGCTATCGGACTTGGCCTCAAGCGAGTGGTTTCACGGGTAGCCGGGTCGTAGCGGCGATGGCGCGATCCGCTGGTCCGATCCGCAACACGAGGCCGTCATGCGCTGGGTCTACCTGATCATTGTTATCGTGTTCCTGGCCGCCATTGTGATTTTCGGCATCCAGAACCGGGAAACGGCGACGATGTCGTTCCTCGGCTTCAGCGTCAGCGCGCCGCTGGTCATCGTTGCCATCGTCGTTTACGTGCTTGGCGCCATCACCGGCGGCAGCTTGTACGCGTTGCTTCGCAAATCGGTGCAGGAATCCAGGGGGCGCGGGTCCGCGGCGCGGTAGCTGTCGGCCCGGCCCCGATGCAACGGACTTCCGACCCGCCGCTCATTGATCCACGCCGGGGCGACGCTGAGGATGACGCCTCCAGTCCGAAGCAGCGATCGCTGCTCGCGATCGCCGGCAGTCTGCTCGCCGAGATCAGCCTGCCGAAGCTCGTCTTTGCCTGGACCGTTTCGATCCTGCTGCCGGCCTTGCTGCTCGGCCTGGCGCCGCTGGTCGCCACCGCTTGGCTGCTGAAACTTTCAAGGACCGCCGCGCAAATAACCGGATTCGGCACGGCTGTCATCCTTCTCGCCGTGATCGGCTTGGGGTGGATCGGATGGCGGCCGCTGTTGCGGGTCGTGGAGATCAATTTTTGGTCGCTCAACGCGCTGGCAATTCAGCCGGGCTATGCGTTCTGCCGCGAGGGGCTGCGGTATCTGACCGAAAGCATGCTGGGCACCGATACGAGCGCCGCGACGCGCGGGCGTTTGCGCGCGATCAGCTCGGCTGCAGCCGCCATCATCCTGTGCATCGTCGGCGTGCTGATCGCGGCCGCAATCTGGCCCGCCTCGCGCTGGGTGGGAACGGCAGCCGATCTGTTGGACGTGCGCGCCCTGATTCTACCGACGCTCGCCAACGCCGTCGTCGTAGTCTGCGCCTATCTGGCTGTCGTGTCGCTGATCTGGGGCTTTGCCGATGCGCTGATGGACCAGCCGACCGATCTTGGCGCTTTCGATAAGGCGTCGGGCGGTCCGACCTGGCGGATCGCGCATCTTTCAGACATTCATCTGGTCGGCGACCGCTACGGCTTTCGTATCGAAAGCGGGCGCCGCGGGCCGCGCGGCAATGGCCGCTTCACGCGCATCCTTGCGCGCATCGAGGCGATCCACCACATCAGCCCGCTCGACATCGTCCTGATCAGCGGCGACATGACCGACGCCGGCCTTGCAACCGAGTGGGCGGAATTCCTCGACGCGGTGGAGCAACATCCGGCGCTGGCCGAACGGATGATCATCCTTCCCGGCAACCACGACCTCAACATCGTCGATCGCCTCAACCCGGCTCGCCTCGATCTGCCGTTCAGCCCGATCAAGCGCCTGCGGCAGATGCGGACGCTGTCGGCGATGGCGGCCATACAGGGCCAGCGGGTGCTGGTGGTCGATCCAAATTCGGGGAAACTCGGCCGCACCCTTGGGCAAGCGCTGGCGCCGCAGCGACAGCGGATCACGGCGTTTGCCGACACCGGCGGCGTGCTGCTGGCGCGGGGCCTTGGACATCTGTGGGACGATCAGTTTCCGATGATCCTGCCGCCACTCGCCGCCGACGGTCTTGGCATCGCCATCCTCAATTCCAACGCCGAGACCCATTTCTCGTTCACCAATGCGCTGGGGATGGTGTCGGTCGAACAGACCCGCAGGCTCCAGGCAGCGATCGCCCAATTTCCACGCGCGCAGTGGATCATCGCCATGCATCATCATCTGGTGGAATATCCGATGTCGGTTGCGGCATTTTCCGAGCGCATCGGCACCGCCCTGATCAACGGCTCCTGGTTCATTCGCAAGCTCAGGTCGGTCGCGCCGCGGGCGATCATCATGCACGGCCACCGCCACATCGACTGGATCGGCACCTGCGGCAAGCTCAAGATCATCTCGGCGCCGTCGCCGGTGATGGGCGCTAAAGATGAAGCGGCGTCGTACTTTCAAATTCACACTCTTACCGCCGGCCCGGACGGAGAAGTTCGCTTGCTGCCGCCGGAACGCGTCGACGTCGCAGGCGAGAGCGGCGCCGCTTGAATTCAGCTACGACTTTGCCGGTTCAGCCTCGGTTTGCACCGACCCACCGACAATCGGCCAGCCGGCGAGTGTTAAACTCGACAAAACCCTGATACTTCAAACACCGGAACCCAAAATGCCGCAGGCAGGAGACTCACGAATGAAGAGATTTATTTTTCTCGTGTTGTTCGTCGCGCTCGGGCAAGGGGCAGCCGTTGCCAAATCGATCACCGCGACGGGAGCGAGTGCGCTGGCCTTGGCTGCCGTCGTCGCCGATCACTCCACACTGGTCAGCGCCTACCACAAGCGAGTGCTGGCGCGGCTATTTGCCGGCAACACCAACTTCGGCTTCACACCGAACAGAAAGATCTCGGTGACGGCGGATTCCATTGTTTGCCGAACGGGCAATGTCGACATTACATCGCGCTCGTGCGAGCTGACCTTTTCGGTTGGTAAGCGCGCTCTGCGCGGCCGTGAGGCCAATGAATTGAGCGCCACCGCGGCGGTTGCGGGCGCCCCGTCCGAGGGAGCTGCCGGCTCCTCGATTGAAAGCTTCTCCAAACTGGAATGCACGATCGATCCGAACGAGATCATGCAGAAAGCCGGCGGCGGGGCGCAGTGTGCGTTCGAGGCCGGGCAGTAATGCGGACTCAAAGCTGACCCGGGAAACCCTGCCTCGGGCTTGGCCCGGGGCGGAATTTAACTGGCATCAGCGTTGATCACGACTTTATCGGTTCAGTCTCGGTTTGCACCGGGCCGCCGAGCAGATCGGCCAGCCATCGGCTGGACGGATGCTGTTCGCAGAACGTCAGAATCGCGAGCGCGATCGGGACGCCGATGAAGGTGCCGAACAGGCCCCACAGGAAAGTCCAGAAGAAGATCGCGAACAGCACGACGAACGGTGAGATGGCCAGCACGTTTCCGGACAGGCGCGGCTCGACATAGCTGCCGATCACGAACTGGATAATGTTCAGACAGATGAAGGTGCCGATGACTGCCTGCCAGGTATCGAACTGCGTCATGGCGATCAGCGTCGGAAACAGCGTGGCGATGAACGGACCGAGGAACGGAATATAGTTCAGCGCGAAGGCGATCACGCCCCATTCGAGCGCGAATTGCAGCCCGGTGGCCCAGGCGAACAGCGTGACGAACAAGCCGGTCAGGACGCTCATCTGCGTCCGCACCACCATGTATTTTCGAAACTTCACCGCCGTCGCCGCGCTGCCTTGCAGCAGCACGCGGGCGGCGTCGCGATTGCCGAGCGCCTGGATTTTGCGGCGGATATCGTCGACTTCCAGAAGGCCGAGAATCACGTAGGTCAGGGTGATCAGCCAGAACGCCAGCGTCGAATTGATGCGGCCGGTGACGCGCTGCGCCTTGCGCAGCAGCCAGCCGACATTGAAGTGCTCGGCCCATAGGCCGGCGACGGAGACGCCGTGGCCGTCGAGCCAGGTCACGAGGTTGTCATAGAGCGCCTGATACCGCCCCGCATCGCTCATCACCGCGCGCCCGACCCGGCCAAAGCCCCAGGCGACCAGCGACGCGAAGGCAAGACCCACGGCGACGACGGCGATGAGCGTAATCGCCAGTGCGATGAGCGTGGGCATATAGGACTGCAGCCGCTGCTGCAGCGGCCACACGATGGCGATAATGAACAGCGCGAGGACCAGCGGCGCAAAGACGCTCGCCGCCTGATACGCGGCCACTGCGACTATCACGGCGGCTACGATCGCGAGCGCGACCTTCGTTCCGGAACCGGCTGCCATCACACGCTTCTTTTCAGGACATTCAAAAGAGCGTTCGCAGGACTGTTTTCCTCAAAAGCGCGGCGTCGTTGAAACACGCCGATAACTCGGTCAAGATACCAACGGTACCGGCTGCACGTTTCCCCACCTCGACAATATTGTCCAGAGTAGCGGGGCTGAAGTTGGTTGATCCGGAACAGCCAGCGAAGCGCTCTCGATTGCCCGCAACATTGTTCGCGGTTGCGGCGTGCGTCTCCTTATCAAGCATCTTATTCTCAACTGTCGCACACGCCGGCTCGGCGCGCGACTACCTCAACGCACCAATCGACGCCTGGCTGGCCACGTTTGGTTCCGGCTACTCGACGTCCGTTACGCCCGAAGACGGCACCGACATATCGTCCCGCACGCGTTCGGGTGAGCCTGATGTCTGGTTTCGCCCGCTGATCCGACTGCAATCGAGAACAATCATCACGAAACAGGAGGAGACGATGGAACAGAAGACCCTGGAACGTCGAGCCGTCCTTAAAGGGGGGCGCCGCGGCAGTCGGCTTGATGGGCAGCGGCGCATCGGCCGCAATCGTTGCCGGCGTCGAGCAGGCTTCCGCCGACGCTGCGCAATCGCCACTGCCGGAACAAGTCGTGACGGCGATCGCGCGTTTTCGCGCGACCATTCCCGCCAATTTCGATCCGGACTACGTCGAGCACGCCGTCATCCCGTTCTTCCTGACGAGCTTTTACGAAGGCGAGCGGCCGATGCTGCCGATGATCGACGTCAATTTCAGCAAGGAGAATGCGCTGCCCTACGATCTTTGGGGCCTCATCTATCACGATTGGCGGCCGACCCCGGAGGAAGGCGTGACGGTTTTCCTGCAGGGCCTCGAGAAGCGAGGCGACAACAACCTGCGCAAGCGAATTTACTTCTCCGGCGATGACGCCCGATCTCTACAAGCCGATGTATGGCGCGAAGGTCACGGCTTTCTTCGACAAGATTTTGGATCAGCAATTCGCCAACAAGCCGTTCATGCGGCATTACCTCGATTATTATTTCGACCTTTATTGGGACCTTCACCTCGGCGTGACCGGCGACGACATTCCCTTCGAAGTGCGTCAGATCGGCGAGGCGTTCAACACCGTTCTGGCGTATCGCAATCCGCTGCTGCCCATCAGTCCACGACAATTACATGAAGGTTCGCGAGCTCCTCGATCTCCTGAAGTCATGGATCGACGATCGCATCGGCGATATCCAGTCCGGCAAAACCAAAAATCCGGAAAAGACCATGGCCTGGTACTGGCTGAAGAATGCCGGCGACGGCAGTCATTTCAGCAAGAAGGACGTCGTCTTTGAGTGCTTCCACAATTTCGTCGCGCTCAGCCAATGGGGCAATACGATTTTCGGCATCATGTCGCGGCTCGGCGGAAGACGGCGGCGATCCGGCCGTGCGGGCGGCGTTTCAGAAGACGATGAGCGGAAATTTCGACAACGCCAGCGGCGCGCCCTTTCCGCCGCTGGAACTGTTCGTCATGGAATTGTTCCGTGTGATCTCGCCGAACGGCGGCAGCATTTCCGCTGATCCGCGATGCCAGAACCAGCGCCTACGGCGCCTCGCCGCAGCAAAAGTTCGGCTTGCCGTTGGAACGGCATAGCTATGTCAGCACGCCGCATACCTCTACCAGCTTGGATCCGGTCCACTGGAAAGACCCGAATGCGTTCGATCCGCAACGGTATCTTCGCGTTCCCGACCAGCGCCCAGATCAACGATGACAAATGCCGGCAAATCGGCCTGGCGCGGTGTCCGTTCGACATCACCAATTTCGAGGTGAAAGGACGGGCGCAAGGCCAACATCACCAATAGCGGCTTCGGCACGGTGTTCGGCGATTATCGACGGAACAAGCCCATCCGGTTTGCGATTATGCCGGCTTCGCTCCATTCGGCTTTGGCTACCGACGGTGTCCGGGCGAGCAACTGACGATTCACGTGTTCGAGGATTTTCTCCGCAAGGTCTGGCGCGACAAGATTGTCTTTCGCAAGCTCAACTTGGCCAATCCGGGTCGCGTGCCGATCGGGCCGAGCGCCGTGATCCAAGACGATCTCGGATTCGCGTCGATCGGCCTAGCGTTTGGCCCGCGGCAGAACGGGACAGGCCCGATGCGATGGACCGGCGACCCGCTGCTGATCGATCTCGCGCTGCAGGGCGGCGGCTCGCACGGGGCGTTCACCTGGGGCGTCTTGGATCGCCTCCTCGAGGAGCCGTGGCTGCACATCGCGGCAATTTCCGGCACGTCGGCCGGCGCGATGAATGCCGCGGTGCTCGCCGACGGCTGGACCGACGGCGGCGCCGAAGGCGCGCGCGCCGCACTCGACAGATATTGGCAGCGCGTGTCGCGCGCGGCGGCCTTCAGTCCGCTGCAACGCTCTCCGCTGGATCGCTTCATGGGCCGCTGGACGTTCGACACGTCGCCGCGTCTACATCGCCATGGACCTGATGTCGCGGGTGCTCTCGCCTTACGACCTCAATCCGCTGGGCTTAAATCCGCTGCGCAGCATTCTCGCCGAGAGCATCGATTTCGATCGTCTCGTTCGTTCGCCGATCAAGCTCTTTGTCACGGCGACCAATGTGCGAACCGGCCGCGGACGGATTTTTCGCAACGCAGAGATCACCGCCGACGTTCTGCTCGCTTCGGCTTGTCTGCCGACGATGTTCCGCGCCGTCGAAATCGACGGCGAGCCGTATTGGGACGGCGGTTATGCCGGCAATCCGACGATCACGCCGCTCATTCGCGAAAGCGACGCGCACGATACCATCCTCGTTCAGATCAACCCGCGCGAACGGCCGGAAACGCCGCGCTCGGCGGCGGATATCCTCAACCGGCTCAATGAGATTTCCTTCAACTCGCCGCTGATGAAGGAATTGCGCATGATCGCGCTGTTGCGTCAGGTGGCCGATCCGGGAACCGGCGAAGGCGCCCGCTGGGCGCAGATGCGCACGCACCGGATCGCGACCGACATGCTGGCGCAATTCGGCGCCTCCTCGAAGCTCAACGCCGAGCGCGATTTCCTGGCGCTGCTGCGCACCGAGGGCCGCCGCGCCGCGAGCCAATTTCTGCATGGCAGCGCCGCCGACCTCGGCAAGCGCTCCACCATCGATCTCGACGTGCTGCTGGCGGAGTCTGAACGCGGGTCTCTTTCCAGATGGGGCTCTATTAGATGGGCCTACTGGGCATCCTTGTCGGCCTCGGGCTCCTGATCTGGCTCGCGTTCCGCGGCTGGAGCGTGCTGCTGCTGGCGCCGGTTGCCGCGCTGGTCGCCGCGCTCTTCGGCGGCCAGCCGCTGCTCGCCAATTGGACGCAGACTTTCATGGGCAGCGCCGCCGGCTTTCTGGCGCAGTTCTTTCCGCTGTTTCTTCTCGGCGCGGTGTTCGGCAAGCTCATGGACGACAGCGGCTCGGTGTCGGCCGTGGCGCGACTTTATGACCAAGCGCCTCGGCAAAGGCCGCGCGATGCTCGCGGTCGTGCTCGCCGGCGCGATGGTCACCTATGGCGGCGTCAGCTTGTTCGTCGCCTTCTTTGTGCTGGCGCCCATGGCGCAGGCGCTGTTCCGCGCCGCGGCCATTCCCGGCCGGCTGATGCCGGCGGCGATCGTGCTCGGCACCTCGACCTTCACCATGTCGGCGCTGCCGGGCACGCCGTCGATCCAGAACGCAATCCCGATGCCGTTTTTCGGCACCACGCCGTTTGCCGCGCCCGGCCTCGGCATCATCGCCTCGCTCATCATGCTCGGCTTCGGCATGTGGTGGCTGCATCGCGCCGAAAGCCAAGGCGCGCCGCACCGGCGAGGGTTATGGCGCCGAGACGCCGGTGCGCGCCGACGCCGCGGCGGACGATGAATTGGTGCGCGAGCGCGCCACCACCGCGCGCGAGTTCGATCCGGCGGAGATGCATCACGGACAGCACAGCGACACCGCGCCGTCCATCGTCGTCGCCGCCCTGCCGCTCGTTGTCGTCGTGGCGGTCAATCTGGTGATGTCGCTTCTTCGTTCTGCCGCGGCTCGATTTCTCATTTCTGGCCGAAGAGCGCTGGGGCGGAACGTCGATCACCGCCGTGGCCGGCGTCTGGTCGGTGGTGGTCGCGCTCGCCGCCGCGATCGTCAGCGGTGATCGTTTTCAATCGCCGCCGCCTGCCGTCGCTGCGGCAAAGCATGGATGCCGGCGCCAATGCCTCCGTGCTGCCGGCGCTCAGCGTCGCAAGCCTGGTCGGCTTCGGCGCCGTCGTCGCGGCGCTGCCGGCTTTCGCCGTGGTGCGCGATTGGGTGCTGGCGATCGAAGGCGGCCCGCTGGTCTCGCTCGCCGTGGCGACCAACGTGCTCGCGGCGCTGACCGGCTCGGCGTCCGGCGGCTTGACCATCGCGCTCGACGCGCTCGGGCGAGACCTATATGACCATCGCGGCGCAGACCGGCCTCAGTCCGGCGCTGATGCATCGCGTCGCGGTGATCGGCTCGGGCACGCTCGATATCCTGCCGCACAACGGCGCGGTGGTGACGCTGCTCGCGGTCTGCGGCATGACCCACGGCGAAAGCTATTTCGACATCGTCATGGTCGGGATCGTCAGCGCCGTGCTGGCGCTTGATCGCGGTCATCGTCCTGGGCTCGGTGTTCGGATCGTTCTAGCAGATCCACAATCGCACAGTTTCCCGGGCGCAGCGCAGCACGGAGCGCAGCGGAGTGATGCGCTGCAGACCCGGGATCGTTACAAACGCCCAGTGTGCGAAGGTCCCGGATCAGCGGTGCAACGCTTCGCGCTGCACCGCGTCCGGGAAACAAGCAATTGGCGACGTTTTGTGAGCCGGACCGTGTCGTAAAGGAACCGAAAATGTCCGATGATCTGACTGCCGACGAGCTTCGCAAGCTCCTTGAGCTCAAACCCAACGCCACCTGCGGGTTTGTGCGCCCGACCTATCACAGCAAACAAGCCATCGCGCCGGGCGGGCTACCGGCGCCGTTCGCCGACGGGCGGCCTCTGGGCTCGGCGCTCTATTTCATGGTCACGCCGATCGCGCCAGTGCGGCTGCATCGCATCCGCAACGACCAGCTCTACCATTATTATCTCGGCGATCCGATCGAGCTGTTTTTGCTGTACGAGGACGGCAACACCGAACGCATCATCGTCGGACCCGACCTGCGCAACGGACAGCGCGTGCAACAACTGATCCCCGGCAATACCTTTCATACCGCGCGTGTCATCGGCCGCCGCCGCTGGTTCCTCGGCGCCAGCACCGCATGGCCGGGCGTGACGCCCGCCGACGTGGAGATCGGCAATCTCGACGCGCTGGCGAAAAAGTTTCCGGCCGTCGCAGGCGAGCTACGCGCCATCGCGGCGTCGGTGCGGGCAGTCGCTTCGTAGGATGGGGTTGAGCAAAGCGAAACCCATCGGCAGCCTTATCAGCATCCGATGTCAGTTATTGGTCAAAGAACCAAAACAGCCCGGACAGGTCTGAAGACCGTTACATGACGACCAAGTGACATGGGGCTGGACTATTTGCTGTGACGCCCGGCACCGCTGCCGCTGGACAATATTGCTAACCGTTGTGCGTCCTCTGAGGACACATTCATCACGCAAGGAGTTGCATCATGAACACGTCGCGGAACTATCTCTCGGCGTTGAGACTGTCCCTTCTCGCTTGTGTGCTACCGGTATCGATCGGATCGACAGCCGCGCTTGCGGATCCTCCGGCAGCAACCTCTGCCGAAGAGGCTTTGGCAAAAGAGGAGTACCTGAAGAATTACATTCGCCCCGACACCATTCGGCGCAGCTTTCATACCGCCGAAGGCATGTGGGTCGATTGCGTTGACATCAATCGCCAGCCCAGCATGTTAACGCCCGACATGGCGGGCAAAACGGTGGAGCAGGCACCGCCGCCTCCGGCCAGCCAAGATGGTAGGGCACGCGTGCTGCCACAGGGCGATAAGTTGGCTCAGCTGGACATGGAAATCCACGCCAACGAGCCGGACGAGAACGGCGTTGTTCGTCGCTGCGAGGAAGGCACGATTCCGATTCGGCGTTGGACGGCAGAGGGCCTTAGTCGCTTTCCGAACCTTCGAGACATGTTTTCAAAAGGCCGGGGGCGCCCGTTCAAAAGCAGCGGCTCGGACACCCCATCCCCCAAATTCTATGAACACGCCGGCTCAAGCCAGAATGTCACGAACTGGGGCATGCAGTTCTTCATGAACATCTGGAGTCCAACTACCAATAGCTCCGATCACTCGATCTCCCAAATGTGGGTACTCAATACCGCCATTACTGATTCTGCGGAGGCAGGGTGGACCGTTGACCCGCCCCAGTTTGGGGACAACAGACCGCATCTCTTCATCTTCTGGACGGACAACGGTTACAACGCACCCGGCATTCCCGGAAACGCCGGCTGCTACAATCTGAACTGCGCCGGGTTCGTGCAGACAAACAGTGGCGTAACGCTTGGTGGGGCCTATACCTCGACCAGTTCACCCGGCGGCACCCAGTATTGGGCTGAGGTGACTTGGGCAAAGACCAGTGCAACGGGAAGCTGGTGGCTGTTTTACCAGGGGAAGGCGATCGGCTATATCCCGGCGAGCAAGTACACTCATGGACTGCAGACCCAGGCGGACCTGGTGGAATTCGGCGGCGAGGTGAACAGCCCGAATAACCCGCCCGGCGGCACCCATACGACCACGCAAATGGGATCGGGAAAATTCGCCTCAACGGGATGTGCGGAAGCCGCGTTCCAAAGCCACGTTCAGTACGTCAACACCAACTACAACACGATTGACGTCACCCCGAACGGAAATATCGAGGACACCAGCTCCAGCTGCTACAACTATTCAACCGGTTACGAGAAATCGAGCACGTGCTTTAGCGGCACCCAGTCGACGTTCCAGAACGGTTACTTTGAGTTCTTCGGCGGACCCGGCTACTCGACCTCGTGTAAGACAACTCCGGCTGGTGACTAATCGCCGCAACGGCTTGCCCTCTCCCCGCGCAGCGGGGAGAGGCAGACGCAAGCACTAGAGCGGCGGATCTTCCTCGTCTTCCCGCTTCAACGTGATCGCCGCCTCGAACGCATCATCGTCGGATCGCACCTGCCCGTCGGCCAGCGCGTCCAGCAGCTGATCCCCGGCAACACCTTTCACACCGCGCGCGTCATCGGCCGCCGCCGCTGGTTCCTCGGCGCCAGCACCGCTTGGCCGGGCGTCGTCCCGGCCGATGTTGAAATCGGCAATCTCGACGGGCTATCGGCAACACATCCGCCGGTCGCCGCCGATCTCCGCGCCATCGCGGCGTCGGTGAAAGATGTCCGTTTGTAGGATGGGTTGAGCGCAATCTCAGAGCTTTGAGCCGCCGTCGACGTGGATGGTATCGCCGGTGATCCACCGCGCATCGTCGGATGCCAGGAAGGCGACGACGCCGCCGATGTCGTCGGGTTGCGCAAGACGCTTAAAGGCCTGCATGCCGAGCGCGTACTCGCGGCCCGCGTCGGTCTTGGCAAAAGCCGACATATCAGTCTCGATGACACCGGGCGCGACGAAGCTGTTCCTTTCGAGAGACGATGACTTGAGCGCCCAGATGTCCAGCAAGGGCCGGATAGCTCCGTGACTACGATCGGCATCGCATCCCGTTCTTTGTCCGAGGCCGATGACAGGGCGCAGCTGCGCCCGGCTGGCGCCCGAATTCCGACCGGCCGGTGACCTTGAGGATTCCGTGTTGAGCCGACGTAATCTCGCACGATCTTCGTACCATCAAAAGCTAACGGCGATTGGAGCGGATACTTCCTTCGCGTCGCCGTCCATCTGAAAGACGCATAGCACCACGACAATCGCCCTGCCCGGCTATCGCACACGAACAAAAATAAAGAACCTGACCCGCACTCGCTATCTCTATGCCGGCTTTATGACACAGTCGGCCCTTCCATCTCAAATCTATACGCGGCGAGAGGCATGTCTGTTGCAGCTCGAAAGGCGCGAGAGATAATGGATCACCTCGACAAGCTCGACTATGCGTTCCTCGGCTATTCTGTGGCCGGGTTTCTGTTTTGCGTCATCGCGATGTGGCGCCAGAAACCGTATCGGCAAATCGAAGCACAATCATCTCAGCCTAAAAGAAGCGACCCAACGCTCCACGCCGCGCAGATAAAAGGAGCCAACCATGGCCGAAAATGAACATCGTTTCGGCGTATCTGCAATCGATGAATTGAACGGACACCGACGGGCGCGGCGCGAGCGGACAAAAAATTTCGCTTTGTTGATGACCGGTCTCTTCATTTTGATCGCTCTACTGTACGTGCAAATTATTTGGTAGCCGACGCTTTAGGCGACCGCGCACGACTTACTACCCGCACCGAACGTGAGACGGGCAGGCCCAGGCATCCATACGATGATTCACTGTAATCGCAGTTTTAAGAACAACATAAGCGCGGCTATACAAAATCGCGATGTCTGCGTTGCGTCGGTTCATCCCCTCAATTTCAGACATAATATTGCAGCGTCGCGAACGTCGAAATGGGTCAGAGGCGGACATCGGTCCGCTCATTCGATAACCTCGTCGGCCGTGGAACTTCAAGTCGCTGTCGGAAGCACGGGGATGCCGGTAGACGGCGGCCGAAGCTGAAGCCATGCTATCCGCCTTGGCTGTTCCCAGAGGGATGCGTCATGACCAAAGGCCCCTTCGATGATGCCGAGATCAAGATTCCCTGCCCGGGCTGCGGCAAGACAAACAAGCAGACCGTCGGTTGGCTTCGCAATCATTCGCAAGTGGCCTGCCTGGGCTGCGGGTTCCTCATCTCGCTCCGAACGAGCGAAGCGCGGCGGGAGCTCACTAAGATTGACAAAGCTTGGACCAAGCTCCGGGCCGGGCTGGATAAGATCAGACGGAAGTGACGATAGCTCATCGAGGGCAGCCGTCACGAGCAGACAGAAGCCAACGTCTGCTATGGGCCATTTTCTACCGATTTGCGATGGCTGCGAAACGTTCGCTCGATCTCCAAGAGCGACCGAATTAATGCATCACGACAGCCAACACTTCGTGCCGCGATGAGACGGCGAATGAGAACGGTTCAAGTGGGCTCCATTATAGTTCCTTTATGAAAATCTCCTGTAATTCACATCGTTTCGTTATGCGCGGATTGCTATCTGAAAGCTGAAGGCGATCCTGATGAGAATGCGCCATGCAGGATTTAAAATCGTGTCTCGATACAAAGTTGAAGGTCGATGACGAATTCGACGTGACCGCGCACAAATCGCCTGAGGATTTGGTAGATCAATTCGGCATCAGGGCTTCACTAGTGATATTATGCATAGGGCTGCTTATGGCGGCTATATGGGTAGTTGGCCGACCAAGTTTTGGGAAATGTAGTGCGTTGGAAAATGTAATGGAGCGCAACGCCTGCTACGACCAACTGCGGAGTGACTTATTGAAGCCCCCAGCTAAGGGGGCAGATTTGCGATACGGGTCCGCGTCGAATGGTCCGGACGCATTCACCAAGTGATCTACAGCGGCGGGTCTTCCTCGTCTTCCCGCTTCAACGTGATCGCCGCCTCCTCGAGGTCGAGCTCGCGCTCGATACGGCGGCGGGCTTCGTCGGTGATCTGGCCCTGTTGCAGCAGCCGGTAGATATATTGGCGCTCGGCGTTGATCAGCTCGGCGCGCAGCGCCAGCGCCGACGCGATAGCCTCCTTGCCGCCCGCATCGCGCGGCAATTGCCGGGCGCGGCCTTCTTGCCGCGCTTGCAACAGGCCAAGCACATTGGGCTCGGTGTCGCCGTCGGCGGCGAGCCGCTCCAGCTCGCTTTCCGCCACCTTCAGTGTTTGCAGCCGCGCCTTGAGCTCGGCTTCGTTGTCGCGGCGGCGCTCCTCGTCGGCGTCGCGCGGCAAGGCCAGCCAGCGCACCACCGACGGCAGCGCGACGCCTTCGCCGATCAGCGTGACGACGATGACGCCGAAGGTGATAAACAGGATCAGGTCGCGGTCCGGGAACGGTGCGCCGGCGCTCGTGGTCAGCGGCAGCGCCAGCGCCGCCGCCAGCGAGACCACGCCGCGCACGCCGGTGAAGCCGAGCATGAACAGAAATTGCCAGGTCGGCACCGGATCGCGGCGCGCCAGCGACGGGCTCAGCCAGCGCGGCAGATAGGCCGCCGGATAGACCCAGATCAGGCGCACCACGACGACGACGGCGACGGTGAGCGGCACCGCCAGCGCCAGCTGGTGCAGCAACGCTGAATCGGCGCGGTCCATCAGCGTGCGCAACTGCATGCCGGTGACCAGGAACAGTAATCCTTCGAGCAAATAAATTAGCAGGTCCCAGAAGAAGATGCCCTGCAGCCGCGTCGCCGCGGGAATGAGGAGCGGCCCGTTCCAGCTCACATAGAGGCCGGCGGCGACTGCCGACAACACGCCCGAGCCGCCAAGGTGCTGCGGCACCAGAAAGGCGAGGTAGGGCGTCATCAGTGACAGCGTGATCTCGACGCGCGGATCGCCGGCCCAGCGGCGCAGCCGCAAGCTCGCCCAGCCGACGGCGATGCCATAGGCAATTTCGCCGATGACGATGAGGGCGAATTCGCCCACCGCGGTGCCGAACGAGAACAGCCCGGTGCCGACGGCGGCGACCGCGAAGCGATAGAGGATCAGGGCAGTGGCGTCATTGGCGAGGCCCTCGCCCTCGAGCACGACGATCAGCCGGCGCGGCAGGCCGAGGCGGCGGACGACGGCCAGCGGCGCGACCGCGTCGGTCGGGGACACGATGGCGCCGAGCACGAAGCCGACCGCCAACGGCATGCCGAGCAGATAATGCCCCGCGACCGCGACCGCGGCGGCGGTAAAGATGACCAAGCCGAAAGCAAACAGCGCGATCGGGCGCAGGTTGAACTTGAATTCGCGCCAGCTCATGGCGACGCCGGCCGAATAGATCAGCGGCGGCAGGATGCCCAGCAGCACCAGTTCCGGCGCCAGTTCGATGCGCGGCAGCCCGGGGATCAGCGCAAGCGCGATGCCGGCGACGACCAAGAGGATCGACGGCGCGATGTCGAGGCGTCGCGCGACAACGGCAACGACCACAAGGACCGCGAGCAGGAGCAGGATGGTCTGGAGGGTTGCTGCCATTGATCACACCGAATTGCGCCGTCATTCCGGGGCGCCACAGCGGCCCGTAGGATGGGTTGAGCGGTAGCGAAACCCATCAGGAGATCGGAATCAACGTTGATGGGTTTCGTTTCACTCAACCCATCCTACAAACCTCACAAAAAGCTCTGCGGGTCGACGTCGATGTCGAGCTTGATCGAGCCCTTGGGCTTCGGCGCGGCGGCAAGCCATTCGCGCAGATATGCCGACAGATCGAAGCCGCGCGGCGCCTTGACGAGCAATCGCATGCGATGGCGGCCGCGCACCAAAGCGAGCGGCGCGTCGGCGGGGCCGAGCACGCGTACGTCGTCGAGCTGTGGCGCCGCGCGCGCCAGCGCCCGCGCAAAGCTTTGCGCCTCGTGCCTGTCCTCGCCGGAGACGACGAGACTGGCGAGCCGCCCGAACGGCGGATATTGCGTGCGCTGGCGCGCCTCGATTTCCGCGTCGTAGAACGCCTCGCGGTCCTGCGCGATCAGCGCCCGCATCACCGGATGCTCGGGCTGGTGCGTCTGCAGCAGCCCACGGCCGATGCCGGCATCGCGGCCGGCGCGGCCGACCACCTGGTGCAGCAGCTGAAAGGTGCGCTCGGCGGCGCGCGGGTCGCCGTTGCTCAAGCCAAGATCAGCGTCGACGATGCCGACCAGATTGAGCTTCGGGAAATGATGGCCCTTGGCGACCAATTGCGTGCCGATGACGATATCGAAGCGGCCGGCGGCGACGTCGTCGAGCTCCTCGCGCAGGCGCTCGACCGTGGCGACGAGATCGCTGGAGAGGACGAGCAGCCGCGCCTTGGGAAACAGCTCGCGCACTTCTTCTTCGAGGCGCTCGACGCCGGGGCCGATGGCGGCGAACGAATTCGCCGCCTGACAATGCGGGCAAAGCGCTGGATGCGGCATGGCGAAGCCGCAATGGTGGCAGACCAGCTGCTTGCGGAAGCGATGATCGACCAGCCAGGCGTCGCAGTTCGGGCAGGAGAAGCGAAAGCCGCAGGCGCGGCACAGCGTCAGCGGCGCATAGCCGCGGCGATTGAGGAAGAACAACGCCTGCTCGCCGCGCTCGATCGCGGTCGCCACCGCGCCGGCGAGCGTCGGCGAAATAAACCGTCCGGGCGGCGGCCGCTCGCGGCGCAGATCGATCGCCTCGACCGCCGGCATGCGCGCCCCGCCGAAGCGCTCGGGCAAGGCGAGCCGCGAGTAACGGCCGCGCCGCGCATTGACTTCGGTCTCGAGCGACGGCGTCGCCGACGACAGCACCACCGGAATGCGCGCGATGTGGCCGCGCACTACCGCCATGTCGCGGGCGTGATAGTGCACGCCGTCTTCCTGCTTGTAGGCCTGGTCGTGCTCCTCATCGACGACGATCAGGCCGAGATCGGCATAGGGAAGAAATAAAGCCGAGCGCGCGCCAACGACGACGGCCACTAGGCCGTCGGCGACTGCCTTCCATGTGCGCGCGCGCCGGCGCGGCGACAATTCCGAATGCCACTCCGCCGGGCGCACGCCAAAACGCGCAGCGAAGCGGTCGAGGAATTGCGCGGTGAGCGCAATCTCCGGCATCAGGATCAGGCTCTGGCGGCCGGCACGGATCGTGTCGGCGACCGCCTCGAAATAAACTTCGGTCTTGCCGGAGCCGGTGACGCCGTCGAGCAGCGTCACCGCATAGCCGCCCTGCGCGATGGTTGCTTTCAGCTCCGCGGCGGCAGCGGCCTGATCGGTGGTGAGATCCGTCGCGGCGAAATCGGGATCGGGTTTTTCCGCAACCGGCTCCGGCGGCAGCACGACGGTTTCGAGCGTGCCTTCGTCGATCAGGCCGTCGACCACGCCGGCGCTGACGCCGGCCTCGCGCGCCGCTTCGCTCTTGCCGCGGACCATGCCGTCGGCGAGGAGCGCCAGCACGCGCTCGCGCGCGACCGTCAAGCGCTGCGGCGGCGCGCCGGCAAGCCGAACGCCGACGCGTTCGCGCTCGGCGCCGAGATGCTCGCCCATGCGCAGGCACATGCGCAGCACCATGCCGCGCGAGGAGAGCGTATAATTCGCCACCCACTCCACGAAGCTGCGCAATTCGGGCTTAAGCGGCGGCAGTTCGAGTTTTTCCTCGACGTCCTTGAGCCGGTTGTCGAGCCGCGGATTGGGCTTCGGGTTCTCCGCCCAGACCACGGCGGTCGCCTCGCGGGCGCCGAGCGGCACGCTGACGATGTCGCCGGGAGCGAGCTCAAGCGCCTCGGGCACCCGGTACGAATAGGCCCGGTCGAGCGCGACCGGGACCAGGACATCGACAACGCGTTTGGCCATAGAATTCTTTAGTGGAGCATGATCTTTTCGGAAAACCGGCTTCCACTTTTCCGGATCATGCTCAGGTTGTCCCGATTCCAGGCAGTTTAGGAAGAGGAAAGGCCTCGGATTTAAGCTCTCGCCATGGCCGCGCACACCCCCCGCTCATTCCCGCGAAAGCGGGAATCCAGTTCGGACGACAGGGCGAAAAGCTGGGTCCCCGCCTCCGCGGGGACGAGCGGCTCGAAGAACGCCCCGCCGAAAGTCGCCGCCGAAGTCGAGAGCTGGCTGGCGCATCTCGGCAACGAGCGGCGCTATTCGCCGAAAACGCTCGAAGCCTATCGGCGCGACGTCGACCAGTTCCTCGAGTTCCTGACCGAGCATCTTGGCGGCGCGCCGTCCTTGAAGGACCTCGCGGCGCTCAAGCCGGCCGACGTGCGCGCTTTCTTGGCGGCGCGGCGTGCGATCGGGATCGGCAGCCGTTCGCTGATGCGCACGCTTGCCGGCATCCGCGGCTTTGCCCGCTATCTCGAACGCAACGGCAAGGGCAAGGTCGGCGCGCTCGCCGCGGTGCGGACGCCGAAAATCGGCAAGACCTTGCCGCGGCCGCTGTCGGTCACCGCGGCGCGGCGGGTCGGCGACGCCGAGCTTTTGGCCGGCGACGCCACCGCGCCCTGGGTGCATGCGCGCGACGCCGCGGTGCTGGCGCTGCTCTATGGCAGCGGCCTGCGCATCTCTGAAGCATTGGGCCTCAAGCGCGCCGATTTCGGCGCCGGCGCGCGCGATACCATCACCGTCACCGGAAAGGGCCGCAAGCAGCGCATGGTGCCGGTGTTGCCGCAGGTGCAGAAGCTGGTCGCCGATTATGTCGCGCTCTGCCCGTACGACTTGCCGCCAGACGGCCCGCTGTTTGTCGGCGCCAAGCGCGGGCCCAAAGGCGGTCCGCTGTCGGCGCGGGTCATCCAGCTTTCGATGGCGCGGCTGCGCGGTGCGCTCGGCCTTGCCGAGACCGCGACGCCGCATGCGCTCCGGCATTCGTTCGCCACGCACCTTCTGGCGCGCGGCGGCGATCTCCGCGCCATCCAGGAGCTGCTCGGCCACGCGTCGCTGGCGACCACGCAGATTTATACCGAGGTCGACGCCGAGCGCCTGATCGAGGCCTATCGCAACGCCCATCCGCGCGCCTGATCGAAATTCGTGCTACGCGTCATTCCGGGGCCGAGGCAGCGAGGAGCCCGGAATCCATATTCGCTGACGGTGGTTATGGATTCCGGACTCGCCGCTGCGCGGCGCTCCGGAATGACAAACGAGGGGGGCACCAATCATGCCGGAAGCACAGGAAACGATGGAGCACGCGGTTCACGCCGAACACGCGGCGCATTCCAACAGGAAGATCGCGATGGTGATCGCGGTGCTGGCGCTGTTCCTCTCCTTCTCCGAGACACTGGGCAAGAGCGCGCAGACCGAAGCGATCGATGCCAACGTCAGAGCGTCGGACGCCTGGGCCTTCTTCCAGGCCAAGGACATTCGCAAGACCACCGTGCTGACGGCGGCCGAGCAGACGTCACTGCTCAGCGCCGGCATCACCGATCCGGCGGCCAAGGCGGCGATCGAGAAGCAAATCGAAACCTGGCACAAGACCGCCGAGCGTTATGAATCCGACCCGAAAAACGGCAACGGACGCAAGGAACTCGCAGAACGTGCCAAGGAAGAGGAACAGAAGCGCGACCTGTCGCTGGCGCGCTATCATCATTATGAGCTTTCGTCCGCGGCGTTTCAGATCGGCATCGTGCTCGCCTCGGCGGCGGTGATCACCGAGGTGGTGGGGCTTGCGTGGTTCGCGGGCCTGCTTGGCGCCGGTGGGATCGTTTTGTTGGGCCTCGGGCTGTTCGCCCCCCATTTGCTGCCGCTCACGTAAGCTTCGGGTTGGCGATGATTTCGCGCGGCAAGGCGGAGAAGAAGGCGGCGCGGACCGAGCGGCTGTCGGCGGCGTTGCGCGAGAACCTCAAGCGCCGCAAGGCGCAGGCCCGCGGCCGCGCCGACGGTGGTGAAGCAAATGAGTCACCATCTCCGGCAAAGGCCGGGAACGAACGGCAAACTCCCGACTTTCGCCGTAATCGGGGCCGCGATTAGGCGGCCGGTTTAGGGTTGCGGGGGTATCATGGATCGTATTCGCATCGTCGGCGGACGGCGGCTCAACGGGACCATACCGATCTCGGGGGCGAAGAACGCCACCTTGCCGCTGATGATCGCGAGCCTCCTGACCGACCAGACGTTGACGCTCGACAACGTGCCGCGCCTCGCCGACGTGGCGCTGTTGCAGCGCATCCTCGGCAACCACGGCGTCGACATCATGGTCGGCGGCAAGCGCGCCGGCGAGACCGCCGATGACGGCCAGACGCTGCACATTTCCGCCGCCTCGATCGTCGACACCACCGCGCCGTACGATCTGGTGTCTCGGATGCGCGCGAGCTTTTGGGTGCTGGCGCCCTTGGTCGCGCGCATGGGCGAAGCGCGGGTCTCGCTGCCCGGCGGCTGCGCCATCGGCACGCGCCCGGTCGATCTTCTGATCATGGCGATGGAGCGGCTCGGCGCCAAGATCGACATCGACGCCGGCTATGTGGTGGCGAGCGCGCCGCGCGGGCTCAAGGGTGGCGAGATCGTCTTTCCCAAGGTCACCGTCGGCGGAACGCACACCGCGATCATGGCGGCATCGCTCGCCAACGGCACCACCGTGATCGAGAACGCGGCGCGCGAGCCGGAGATCGCCGACGTCGCCAATTGCCTCAACAAAATGGGCGCACGCATATCCGGCGCCGGCACCGCGCAGATCGTGGTCGAAGGCGTCGCCAAGCTCGGTGGCGCGCGCCACGCCGTGTTGCCGGACCGCATCGAAACCGGCACCTATGCCATGGCGGTCGCCATGGCCGGCGGCGATATCCTGTTGCAGAACGCGCGCCCGGAATTGCTGCAGGCCGCGCTCGACGTGGTGGCAGCGACCGGCGTGACGGTGACGCCGACCAATCAGGGCATCCGCATTTTCCGCAACGGCGAGCACCTTGCCCCCGTCGAGGTGACGACCGCGCCGTTCCCGGCTTTTCCCACCGACCTGCAGGCGCAGCTGATGGCGCTGATGACGCGCGCGCGCGGCACCTCGCACATCGTCGAGACCGTGTTCGAGAACCGCTTCATGCACGTGCAGGAGCTGGCGCGGCTCGGCGCCCGCATTCATCTGGAAGGCGAGCGCGCCACCATCGAAGGCGTCGACCGCCTCAAGGGCGCGCCGGTGATGGCGACCGATCTGCGCGCGTCGGTTTCGCTCGTCATCGCCGCGCTCGCCGCCGAGGGCGAGACCATCGTCAACCGCGTCTATCACCTCGACCGCGGCTTCGAGCGGCTGGAAGACAAGCTCCGCCGCTGCGGCGCCGCCATCGAGCGGCTGTCGGGCTAAATCGGGCAACGCCCAATCATCTCATTCGTCATTGCCGGACTTGATCCGGCAATCCATGCAGCCGTGGGGAGCCGACGACCGCGCGGTCTGATGCGCCCTGCGAGGTGTTTTATTTTAGTTCCCCGTCACCCTGAGGCGCTCGGCGCAAAGCGCCGAGCCTCGAAGGGCGACGGCCCGAGCGCCTAGGCCGCATCCTTCGAGGCTCGCTGACGCTCGCACCTCAGGATGACGGAAGAAAGGAGTTAGCCGACTTCTCCGCCGAAGCGCAGAGCGAAGGTGGAAGGCTTAATCCACCGCTTGTCGCCGGCCGAATGGCGAACTACGCCTGGCCGATTACCATGATACCATCAGCGAGCGTAGCCCGGATGAGCGAAGCGGCATCCGGGTCGGTGCCTTTCCAAAAGCTATTCCCGCATATCGCTACGCTCATGCGGGCTACTCGCTAGTGTTGGTTTTAGCCCGAAAGCCTAATTGGTCGCCTCTCGCCTAAAGTAGGGCGGCTTACGCTTCGTTGATCTGCCCCATTTCCGCACTCCAGGTGACCCAAAGGAAGGCGTACGCTAAAGCGCGTCGATTCCTGCGAAGCAGTTTTAGAATTGGCCGAAAAGGGAAAGATTTTGATCATAACGAGCGCACTCACGCTTTCCGAAGTGCTGGCTCTGCGTGGTAAAAAGCGTCTGCCGCCTAATGAAAAAATGAAAAAGAAAGTGATCGATTTTTTCAAGAACGAATATATTGCAGTCCAGAACGTAACGAGAGAAGTGGCTGAAGTATCTCGCGACCTTGTGTGGGATCACAGCGTGAAACCGAAGGATGCCATACATGTCGCTTCGGCAATCTCCGCTGGCGTGACGGTTTTCGAAACATATGACAAGCCTCTAATTCGCAAGGGCAATAAGGTCACCAAAATCAATTTCCGGGAACCTCCACCCCGACCACAACCTAATCTGCCGTTGGCAGGAGGCGGTCCAAATGTCGCGACCAACAAAGAGCAAGCGCCGACCAACCCCGGCAATTCAGGATGACGAAGAACAATCTCGCATGTTCATAGAGAGGGCGCGTGAGATTGAAGCTGACAAGCAACACTCGGACGCGGACCGTCTGATCGGCCATCTCGCAAAGAAGCCGCCAGAGCCACGTAAAAAATCCAAGTAGTGGTGCGGGCGAAGGGACTCGAACCCTCGCGGGGTTTCCCCCATCGGTTTCTGAAAAGGCCAGAAGTCTGGCCCTTTGCAAACCGACGCGTCTACCATTCCGCCACGCCCGCGTGCCCGCCAATATGGACAAGTTTGAGCGTTCGGCAACCCATGTTTTTGTCGCGAAACAGGCAACAGCATCCATCTTCCCTTGTCACCGATAATATCCAATAAAATCAATGCCATAACCGCAAATCTACTTGTAAGGTATATAATTGCCGTCTTGACAGTGGTCCCCATTACAGTTACATACAGTGACGAATTCGCTCACGTGCAGGACGCCAGCCGGTCACGCCGGCGGGCGGGGCGAGAGCGGCTCCCGCGGGCCAAGGCTCGTCACCTTGGCTCCCGGGCGGCTTCGGGAAGACGTCCGGCCGGCATTACGACCGGTCTGCGGCCATGTCGCTGGACTGGGACAGGCGGGGGCGGGTAACGCCCGCAATTTTAGCCGCGTCCCAGGAAGAACGTTCTGGAGCTGAGCGGCGGCGTTCGTTCGCTGCCGCAAGTGCCGTGGTGGGACGCCGACAGGCGAGCGCGCTGCGCTCAGCGCGCGACCGCATCCCGAAGGATGCGGACGGAAGGATTACGCGTCTGTCGGCGTCTCGCCGTCCTGATTTTATTGGCCGAACATGATCGAGATGGCGCCGGCCCCACCGCCCGGTGCCTCATGACGGGATCAGGTCCGGCTTCTTGCGCGTCGTACCGGCAAAACTCGGGCGGACATGCGTCGCGAGAACGATGGAGCTTGTCCGCCCCACCTCTCCCCGCCGCGCGGGGAGAGGTGAAGGGAGCGAAGCGACCGAGGGTGAGGGGGGCCTCTCCGCGATTCTGAACGGTGCGGTCGGCGCAACGGAGTTGCAGATTTTGGCCGCGAGGCTCAGCCCAGCCGAGAGGCCCCCTCATCCGGCCTTCTCCCCGCGTGCGGGGAGAAGGGGTGCGGGCTTACGCGTCGCATTCTCAAGAACGGCGGCTGAGGCCGCCTATGCCCCCTTCCCGCTTCGCCGGGCAGGATGGAGAGACGCGTTCACAAATGCGTTCGAACTATCCGATCAGAAAATGCAACATGGATCGCGTCGCCATTTCGATGGAATGGACGTACTTGCCATCCAAATAAAAGTAATCGAAGGCCGCCAGAGCGACCAACGTTATCGCCACTTCGCGGAACATGGGCGGCAATGTGGCAGGCGACCGCTTGAAATCCTGTCACCTGCAAGCGCGCGAAATTAGTAAAGGTGGGCAAAAAATCGGGGCAAATTTCAGTTACATGCCGAATTTCTTGATCAGCGCCCGGACGATATTCGAATAATCATCGGTCCACGGGCGCTGCGAAGGATCGGGTGCGGCGAGCTTCCAGTTCTTGCTCACCGCGAGCTCGCCGAGGTCGTCGGCTTTGTTGGCCGAGATCGCGACGTCGGAGGAGTAGATGTAGGCGTCATCGTTATCCTCCTCGGCGCTGTCGTCGTAGATCCAGGTCTTCATGCCGTTGGCCGCGGCAATGCCGACGGCGACGTCGTCAAGCGCCAGATTGCGGTTGGAGAGATGCAACGTCACGATGCCGTCAGGCGCGATCTTCGATTTGTAGATCGCCATCGCTTCGCTGGTCGCGAGATGAATCGGGATCGCGTCGGACGAATAGGCGTCGACGATGATCAGATCGTACTGATGATCGCGCTCGCGGGCGAGCGTCAGCCGCGCGTCGCCCATGACGATCGGCACGTCGGGCGCGCAGGCGCGCACGAAAGTAAAGCGCGGCCGGTCGCGGGCGATGGTGACGATCGACGGATCGATCTCGAAGAACGTCCACGCGTCGCCGGGCTCGACATAGCAGGCGAGGCTGCCGGAGCCGAGCCCGATCACCGCGACACGGATCGCGCCCTTGCGGGCGCGCACCGCGCGGATGACCTGCGCCATCGCCGACTTGGCGTGATAATAGGTCAGCGGCTCGGGGCGGCCGGTGATCGGCTTGCCGTTGTGGTCGGCAAGCCGTTGCGCGCCGTGGATGGTCGTGCCGTTCATCAGCACGCGATACTGTTCGTTGGGCGTGTCGTAGATTTTGTGCACGCCGAAAAAGCTGCGCACCGTCTGGGTCCGCGCCTCGTCGCCGGGATAAAGCCGGAGCATGGTAAGCGCGAGCGCGACGGCGAACGCGGCTTTGAACGGCCGGCGCATCAACAGCACCGAGGCCAACGCGGCGACGACGATGGCGATCTGAACGGCGGTGGTGAAATTCCCCTGCGGTATCCAGCGAAAGCCGATGCCGGGAGTGAGCACCGCCAATGCGATCGCGACCGCCGCCGCCCAGAACACGCGGTCCCATATTCCCCAACGCGGCACCGCAATCGGCCGGCAGAACACCGCGAGCACCAGCAGGATCGGATACTCGGCGACCCAGGAGAAGACCACCGGCGCGATCAGGCCGGCAAACAGGCCGCCGACCATGCCGCCGGCGGAAATGGCCAGATAGAAGGTCGTGAGATGATCCGGCGCCGGCCGCTGCCGCGCCAGCTCGCCGTGGCTCGCCATGGCGATGATGAAGAACGCCAACAGATGCGCGCCGAGATCGAGCAGCAGATAATCGGTGTCGCTGAATGGCAGGAGCGCGACGATGCCGGCGATCGCGAACGGCTGCGCGAGCAGCATCCAGCGATGCGGCACCAGCGGGCGCGGCTGGAACACCAGGACGAAGGTCAAGAGGTAGAGCGAGAGTGGAATGACCCAAAGCAGCGGCGCCGCGGCGATGTCGGTCGAGATGTAAGCCGTCACCGCGACCAACAATCCGGACGGCACTGCGGCGAGGAACGCCCAGCGGCCGAGCGTCCGCCATGCCGGCGCCGCGGAAGCGGGCCCGTCGACGCGCTCGGTCGCGGCGGCTGCAGGCGAGCGCAGCAACAGAAAGCCGCAGGCGGCGATCAGCGCGAACAAGAGCCAAAATCCGCCGCCCCACAAACGGATGTGCTCGCGCAGCGACAGCGCCGGCTCCAGCACGAAAGGATAGGACAACAGTGCAAGGAAGCTGCCGACATTCGAAGCCGCATAGAGGAAATAGGGATCTTTGCCGGCGGGATGTCCGGTGCGCACGAACCATGCCTGCAGCAGCGGATTGTTGGCTGCGAGCGCGAAGAACGGCAGCCCGATCGAAACCGCAAACAGCCCGATCAGCCACAGCGCCGCCGAGGTGCCAGGCGGATCGCCCCAACCTTGCGCGATCGACAAGGGCAGCGTCAGTCCCGCGGCGACAAGGAGCGCAATATGGATGGCGACCGCGATCGGCGGGCGCACCGTTCGCATCAGGACATGGGCGTAGGCGTAGCCGGCAAGCAGCATGGTCTGGAAGAACACCATGGCCACCGACCAGACCGACGGAGAACCGCCAAGCCGCGGCAACACCATGCGCGTGAACATCGGCTGCACCGCGAACAACAGCAGCGCGCTTACGAACACGGCTGCGATGAATATCGCCAGCACCAGTGTCAAATATGACGCGGACGCTCGGGATTGCTGCGGCGCTGAATGGTTCAGATCCATGCCGATACTCGAACGAGCGACTGAGGGGAAAAAGGGCTAACGCGCATGGAGCAGATGCGGGACAAAGAAGCAACACGCCACGCCGGATCTTGGTGGGATCTTGGTGCCGATGCGACCCGGCCGACCGCATGGCGCAAGCGTGCAAAGCGCGGCGGCATCACCTATGTGTAGGGGCGAAAAACGCCTAAAAAGATGAAGAGTCGGAGGATTGTATGACGTCTGCCCCCACCTCGCTGGTCGACCGCGCCGGGCTCGACCGGCCACGCCTCGCCAAGATCATCTCCCGCAGCCTTGAAGGCGCCGACGACGGGGAACTCTTTCTCGAGTACCGCCAAGCCGAAATGCTGGTGTTCGACAATGGCCGGCTCAAGCAGGCGACTTACGACACCTCGCAGGGTTTTGGGCTGCGCGCTGTGAAGGACGAAGCCGTCGGCTATGCGCATGCGTCGGACGTGTCAGAGGCGGCGATCGCCCGGGCCGCCGACGCCGTGCGCGCGGTCAAGGGCGGCTATTCCGGCCACTATGCCGCGCCGCCGCCGCGCACCAACGTGAAGCTCTATGGCGAGGACAGCCCCCTCGGCGCGCCGGCCTTCGAGGCCAAGGCGCGGCTCCTCGAGACCATCGATGCCTATGCCAGGGCCAAGGACCCCCGCGTCCGCCAGGTCTCGGTCAGCCTCGGCGCCACGTGGCAGGCAGTGGAGGTGGTCCGCAGCGATGGCGAAACCTATCGCGATGTTCGCCCGCTGGTGCGCGTCAACGTCTCGGTCGTGGTCGGCGACGGCGACCGGCAGGAAACCGGCAGCGCCGGCTATGGCGGCCGCGAGGGCTATGAACGTTTCATCGTCACCGATACGTGGCAGCACGCCGTCGACAACGCGGTGCGCCAGGCGCTGACCAATCTCGAAGCCGTGCCGGCGCCGGCCGGCGAAATGGACGTGGTGCTCGGCCCGGGCTGGCCCGGCGTCATGCTGCATGAGGCGATCGGCCACGGGCTCGAAGGCGACTTCAACCGCAAGAAGACCTCGGCGTTCGCCGGGCTGATGGGGCAGCGCGTGGCGGCGAAGGACGTCACCGTCGTCGACGACGGCACCATGGCGCGGCGCCGCGGCTCGCTGTCGATCGACGATGAAGGCACGCCGACCAACCGCACCGTGCTGATCGAGGACGGCATCCTGGTCGGCTACATGCAGGATCGCCAGAACGCGCGCCTGATGGGCATGAAGCCGACCGGCAACGGCCGCCGCGAAAGCTTCGCCCACGTGCCGATGCCGCGCATGACCAACACCTACATGCTCGCCGGCACCCGCGATCCGGACGAGATCATCGCCTCGGTGAAGAACGGCATCTACGCCGTGCATTTCGGCGGCGGCCAGGTCGACATCACCTCGGGCAAATATGTGTTCGAATGCACCGAGGCGTATCGGATCGAAGACGGCAAGCGCGGCGCGCCGATCAAGGGCGCCATGCTGATCGGCAACGGGCCGACCGACCTCAACCGCATCTCGATGGTCGGCAACGACCTGGCGCTTGACGACGGCATCGGCACCTGCGGCAAGAACGGCCAAGGCGTTCCCGTCGGCGTCGGCCAGCCGACGCTGCGCATCGACCGCATCACCGTCGGCGGTACGGGCTGATCGGCGCATTGGCCGTTGACCAACTTTGTGTTAGCGGCTGTGTTGCTTAGGAGTCACCCATGAGGATCAGCGTCGAGTTGGATCCTGAGGCCCTTGCGGCGGCACGGGCGGCTGGCATTGACCTTTCGGAACTTCTTAGCCAGGCGCTGCGGCGCCGTTTGCAGCAATTGAGCCCGGCAGAGCGCGAGCTAGCTGCACGTCGGTGGTACGAGGAAAACAAGGAAGCGGTCGACGCTTACAACAAGCTGATCGAGACGAACGGACTTTTCTCCGACGGCGTGCGGCTGTTTTGATTGCCGCGACAATTCGACATCGTCGATCTGAGCATTGGCGAGAGCTGGCAACGGACCTACCGCACGACGCCCGATATGCAGCATGGCCGGCGGTGCGGTGGCTTGATCGCGTCCTTGAGGTAGCAACGGCCGGCGGCCGCGCCGTAGCCGGGCCGGCGATAGGTCCAGGCGCGGCAGCGTGATTCAGCCTGGCAGGCGGCGGCGCAAGCTTTGCCGTCCGGGTCGTCGGCGAGTTCGAAGGAGCGGTAATCACCGCCGGCCCGATCGATCGAATGTTCGGATTGGCCGAGCAACGGCTCAAGCACGCCGCCGCCGCGCACACCCGACACGCAGCAATTCGCGGGCGCACGCGGCACCACCTCGCGCTTGAGCCAGCACATGGCCGGCTCGCCGGACGTCGACGGATACGAAAAGCTCCACGACCGGCAGCTTTTGTCGTGCTCGCAGCGGGTCGCGCATACGCTCGGATCGCCGTTTGCGACCGGAGCGCTCGCATAGTCGCCGCCTGGGCGATCGAAGCCCGATTGCGCCACGGCGAGTGTCGCGCCGGCCGCCGCGACCGCGGCGCACAGCAGGGCAGCAAAGCCCATGGTGAGTATGCGCATGCGCCGCCTTGCGCTCGCTCGCCACGCCCCCGGCCCCCACACAAGCGCGCTTGCCGGCGAAATGCCACAACAATTTTCGTAGGGACCGCTTCATACCCTCAACAAATGTTCGCCGAATTGTCTCAAATATCTGGACGCGATCGGAGCTGTTGCGCGCCGTTGGCGCATGCGGCGAAATACGCTCAGCTGCGGAAGTGCTTGGACAATTTCAGGCCTTGCGCCTGATAGTTCGAGCCGATGCCGCTGCCGTAAAGCTGGTCCGGTGTGGCAAGCATTTTTTCATAGACCAGCCGGCCGACGATCTGGCCGTGTTCGAGGATGAACGGGACTTCCCGGGAGCGCACTTCCAGAACCGCGCGGGCGCCAAGCCCGCCGGCTCCGGCATAACCGAATCCCGGATCGAAGAAGCCGGCATAGTGGACGCGGAATTCGCCGACCAGCGGATCGAACGGCACCATTTCCGCGGCGTAATTGGGCGGCACCTGCACGGCCTCGAGCGAAGCGAGAATGTAGAACTCATCGGGATCGAGGATCAGGCTCTGGTCGGCGCGCGCGACGATCGGCTCCCAGAAATCGGCGATGTCATACACGGCGCGGCGCTCGACCTCGATGACGGCGGTGTGGCGCTTGGCCCGATAGCCGACGATGCCGGCCCCGTTTCCCGTTCCGCTCCCGGACAGATCGACGCTCACAGCCACGCCCTCGCCCAGCACCGCTTCGGCGCGGTCGACCAGCCGCTCGCGCGCATGCAGCGCACGCAAGGCTTCGCCGCCAAGCACCGCGTCGCCGTGACGAAAACGGACTTGCGAAAGCCGCGAGCCTTCACGCACCAGCACCGGGAAAGTCTTCGGGCTGATCTCGGCGTAGAGCGGTCCGTGATAGCCGCCTTCGACGCGATCGAAGCCGCGCGTCTCGTCGGCGATGACGCGCGTGAAAACGTCGAGGCGCCCGGTCGAGCTTTTCGGATTGGTCGATGCGGCGATATCCGCCGGCAGCGCCAGGCTTTCGATCAGCGGCACGATATAGACGCAGCCGGTTTCCAGTACGGCACCGTCGGTCAGCGCAAACTCGTGAAGCTTGAGCTCGGCGATGCGGCGAGCGACGGCAGTACCCGGGCCGGGCAAAAAGCTTGCCCGTACGCGATAGGCGATGGCGCCGAGGCGCAGGTCGAGGCTCGCCGGCTGGATTTGATCGGGAGCGAACGGGCGGGTGGCAGGAATCCCACCCTCCTCCGCCAGCGCCGCAATCATGCGATCGGGAAGAATGCCCCTGTCTGACGGCGCAAAGCGGAGCGGCACGCGCGCACCATGTTGTCCCACCGCACGCGGCGGCATCAATTGTCGCGGCGATCTAACCCGATGCCCGGCTTGACGGAAAGCCGGCCACGGCGTAAGAGCGATCTTATCCCGTGGTCATTTGAGCCGGCCGGCTTGCAGCCACGTAAAACAACTTGCTAAAAGGCCGGGGACGCGTGAGCCCGGCCCGAGGATTTGTCCTCCCGGCCGGGTTTTTGTTTTTGGCCGATGAGGAGGGCCTTAAGCCAGATGTCCGCGTCCCAGCAAGATCGTTACCGCCCTGAAACCCGTCTGGTCCATTCCGGCACGCTGCGCTCGCCATTCGGCGAGACGTCCGAGGCGCTGTTTCTGACCCAGGGCTACGTCTACGAGGACTCCGCCCAGGCCGAGCGGCGCTTCAAGAACGAAGAGCCCGGCTTTCAATATTCGCGCTTCGCCAATCCGACGGTGGCGATGTTCGAGGAGCGCATGGCGGCGTTCGAAGGCGCCGAAGCGGCGCGCGCAACGGCGACCGGCATGGCCGCCGTCACGCTGGCGCTGACCGGCCAGCTCAAAGCCGGCGATCACGTCGTGGCGGCGAAAGCGCTGTTCGGCTCCTGCCGCTACATTGTCGAAGATTATCTGCCGCGTTATGGGGTCGCCTCGACGCTGGTCGACGGCACCGATCTCGATCAATGGCGCGACGCGGCGCGGCCGAACACCAGGACGTTCTTCCTTGAGACGCCGACCAATCCGACGCTGGAAGTGATCGACATCGAGGCGGTCGCCAAGATCGCCCACGAGGCTGGCGCGACACTCGTGGTCGACAACGTGTTCGCTACGCCGATCTTTCAATCGCCGCTCGCGCTCGGCGCCGATTGTGTCGTCTATTCCGCGACCAAACATATCGATGGCCAGGGCCGTTGCCTCGGCGGCATCATTCTCGCTTCGGAGCACTTCGTCCAGAAATACATTCACGTGCTGTTGCGGCAGACCGGGCCGTCGCTGTCGCCGTTCAATGCCTGGGTCATGCTCAAGGGCCTGGAAACCCTGCCGGTGCGGGTGCGGCGGCAAACCGACAGCGCGGCGACGCTTGCCGTGGCGCTGGCTGAGCATCCCAAGATCGCGCGGCTGATCTATCCGGGCCGACCCGACCATCCGCAGGCCAAGGTGGTGCAGAAGCAGATGCGCGGCGGCTCAACGCTGGTCGCATTCGAGATCGAGGGCGGCAAGAAGGCCGCGTTTCGCTTTCAGGACACGCTCAAGCTTATCCGCATCAGCAACAATCTCGGCGACGCCAAGAGCCTTATCACCCACCCGGCAACGACCACGCATCAGCGTCTCGCGCCGGCGCAGCGTGCCGAGCTCGGCATCAGCGACGGGCTGGTGCGGGTGTCGGTCGGGCTCGAACATCCCGACGACATTGTCGAGGATGTGCTCAGCGCGCTCGAGGCGGTGTAAGCTTCCTCAGTGCGCGGAGTGCGCGGAGGCGATCGGCCGCGTCGCCGCTTCGGTGATGGCGGCGGCAAGGAGCTTGGCTACGCAGGCATAGCCCCAGTCGTTCATGTGCAATTGATCCGGCGCGACGAACGTGTCGAACGGGATGTGCCGGACCTCGTGCCAGTTGCGCATCAGCGCGAAACGGCCGAACAGATCGATATTCTCCGCCTTGGCGGCGAACCCGATCTGATCCTCCATGCCCTCGGTCTCGGGCTTGGCGAGAACCTTGGGCGCGTACTGCATGTCCATTAGCACCACGTCGGCGCCCGCTTGCTTGAGCTGCTCGATGCCCTCGTGCAGCAGCGCGGCGTGCGGCCTGAGCGGATGATCGCGCAGCACCGAATTGGTGCCGACTTGCCACAGAACGAGGTCCGGATGCGCGGCGATGACGTCGGTCTCGAAGCGCGCGATCATCTGCACCGTTTCTTGGCCGTTGATACCGCGATTGAGCACGGTGATGTCGCGGCCGGGAAAGTGCTGTTTGAGCTCCTCGGCCAGACGGCTCGGATAGCTCGCCGCGCGTGAGCTCGCGCCCGCGCCGGCGGTCGAGGAGGAGCCGATCGCGACAATGACAAGCGGTCCGCCGCCGGCAAGACGCCGCGCCGTATGACGCAGCGGCTGCGTAAAGCGCGCAAGACCTGCGGGACTGCTGCAAGCTGGCGCCGGAACAGGTGGCCGAGCAACCGCGATGGCCGCCGCCGTGGCGGCGGGATGCGCGCCGAGCACCTGTGCGCGCGCCGGCGCCGCCAAGGCAGCCAGAACGACGGCCGCGCACACGAGATAACCAACAGAATGTTTGTTGTTAGCTGACATCAACGCGTCGTTTGCAGTTTGGCGGCGTCCAGGCGGGCGGCATTAATGATCTGAGAAGCCAGAGCCCGGCCAATGCATTCATGCACACGCCGGGCCATAGCATACCCGTTGGTAGCCGCATAGAGGTCGAAGGTGCCCTCGTCGCTCCAATAATGCATGATCGCCAAACGATCGAACAGCACCACGCTGCGCTGCTCGGCCACCCAGTGCATGACGTCGGCATAAGGAGTGACACCGAGCATGGATTCGGTGCGCGGGCTGTATTGCATATTCATCATGATCACATCGGCCCCGGCGGCCGCGATGCCATCAAGCCCTTGATCGAGGCTGTTGCGGAAATCGTCGGGCTCGACGCCGCGCAAGGCATCGACGGTGCCGGCCTGCCAGATCACCAAAGCCGGATGGTCTTCCGACAGGATTTTTGGCAGGGCAGCCACCATATCCGCCGTCGTCTGCTCCACGGGAATATGCGCGGTCACCTTGATTTCGTTGCCCGGCAACCGCTGTTTGAGCGCCTGCTCCAGTTGCGCCGGGTAGGCGAAGCGCGCCCCGTCCGGGCCGGATAGCGCCGAAGAACGCGAGCCGACCACGCTGATGTCCAATCGATGATGATCTTTAATATCTGCGCTGACGCGGGGCAGATCGTTTTCCGCCGGGATCAGCCGCTCCGGCACCTCGCAGTCCGGCGGCGCCAACTCCGCCGCGACGGCGCTGCCGGCCAGTGTGAGCGTGGCCAAAACCGCTAGGATGAACGTCATGCCTCGCCTCCCGCGAGGTCTGCGTCACGAGATTTGACGCGCGATACGGGGCTTCGCCCTTCTATGCCCTTGTACCACGATACCAGGTTGGCGGTAGCGATCATGACGATAATGCCTAATACGCTGATTCCGGTCTGCAGCAACGGGCCGCCTGAGGATTCGGCGATGACGAATTGGCCGGCAAAGGCCAAAAACACCCCGAGGCAGAAGATTTCCAGCGAATGCTGACCGCAGACGATGGCGGGCCGAAGGATCGGAGATTTAAGGGCCGGCCAGTCGCGCGGGACGAAACGGACCGTCACCGCCGCCAGCGCCAGAAAATGCGCGAACCGCAGGACGTCCAGGTTGGTTTTGTCGATCGGATACATCCATTCGGTCAGCCAGCCCGGCACGAACCGGTCGAGCCACTCGAATTGCCAGGTCAGCGTGATGAAGAACGCGAACAGCAGGTAGACGATCGCGGCCGTGAGGATGGCGCGCGAGCGCAGCACGCTGGCGAGCCGCTGCGCGCCGCCGAGCGCGCACCAGGCGCCGAACACAAACAGCAATTGCCAGGCGAACGGATTGAAGAACCAGACGCCGTTCGGATAGGCGGGCAGATTCCAATCAAGTTTCCACGCCAGCGCATAGACCACGGCCGATCCGCCAAGCGCCACATTCGGGTGGCGCAGCAGCACAAAGAGCATCGGCGGAAAAAGCAGCAACAACACGATATAGAGCGGCAACACGTCCATGTTGACGGGCTTGAACTTCAACAGCAGCGCCTGAAAGATCGTGATGTCGGGTTGCTTGAGGAAATCGAGAATCTTCATTTCTTCGGCGTACAGCGGATTGTCAAACGTCGCCGCGACATAGGCGATCTCGGCCATGAAGATCGTGAACAGAAAAATGTGCGCCACATAGATCTGCCAGGCGCGGCGCAAGATGCGCGCGCTCGCCAGCACAAAACCGCGTTCGCGCATGGTGCGGCCATAGACGAAAGCCGCGGTGTAGCCGGAAATGAAGATGAAGATCTCGGTGGCGTCGCTGAAACCGTAGTTGCGGATCGTGAACCAGTTGACGATGTTTTCCGGGATATGGTCGAGAAAGATCAACCACAGCGCCAGGCCGCGGAACAAATCGAGCCGCAGATCGCGCTCGCTCGTGGCCGATTGAGGCGGGGAAGCCATCGCCATGGATTCTGCAACCATTACCCGGCTGCGGCGCAGCCAATCCCGATTCCGCCCCGGGGCTAATCTAATGCGCCGATTCCGGCGGGCGCAAGCAATTGTGGCAGCTGCTCCAGGACCTGATCGTCCGCGGAACCTGAGGACGACGCCGACGCGGTTATTGCAACTTGGGGCTCAACGCGATTCACTGTTACAAGGATTGAACGTGCGGCGGCAACAGCCGGCCTGCGCGCTGGTTCCAGGGCATTATCGGCATCCGACCCGCGCTACGCCAGGATCTTGCAGCATGTATCGCGCTGTCACCCGTAACATCGAAGTCGTGGTGACCCCCCGTTTCGTGGCCGACCGCTCGTCGCCGGATAACAACTATTTCTTCTGGGCCTATACCATAGCCATCACCAATAACAGCGACGACACCGTTCAGCTGAAGACCCGCCACTGGCGCATCACCGACGCGAGCGGCCGCCGCCAGGAAGTGCGCGGCGCCGGCGTCGTCGGTGAGGAGCCGGTGCTAAAAGCTGGCGAGTCGTTCGAATATACCAGCGGCGTGCCGCTGCAAACGCCGTCCGGATTCATGTTCGGCACCTATGGCATGGTGAGCGCAAGCGGCGAATATTTCGATATCGAGATTCCGGCGTTCTCGCTCGATTCAACCGAGAGCAAACGCACGCTGAACTGAAAGAATTCGACGGTCGGGCCGCGCCTGCATTGACTTTTTGCGCGCTTGGAACAAAATAAGAACAACTGAGTTTCTCCGGCCAGACTCGACCGCACCGATGCGAAAATCTGGAAGCGCTGATTTGCCGCTGCACAACGGTCATGTGCCGAAATGGCTGGCCGACCGTATGACGCGGCTTGGCGCGGTCGTGACCGAGGCCATCGTCCATCACTATGGGCGTGACGAATTTCTGCGCCGCCTGGCGCACCCATTCTGGTTTCAATCGTTCGGCGCCGTGATGGGAATGGATTGGCATTCCTCAGGCATCACCACGAGCGTGCTCGGCGCGCTCAAACGCGGTCTGACGCCGCTGAGCCGCGAACTCGGACTCCATGTCTGCGGCGGGCGCGGCAATCATTCGCGCCTGACGCCGCAGGAGCTGGTGACGATCGGAGACCGCATCGGCTTTGACGGCGGCGAACTTGCCACCGCGAGCCGCCTCGTCGCCAAGGTCGACAGTGCCGCCGTGCAGGATGGCTTCGATCTTTATCTGCATGGCTTCGTGGTAACCGATGGGGGCCGCTGGGTCGTCGTTCAACAGGGAATGAACGGCGAGCGCAAACAGGCGCGCCGCTATCACTGGCTGTCGGAAGGCTTGAAGAGTTTCGTCGACGCGCCGCACGCCGCGATCGAAGGACCGAGCCAGGGCGACATCATCAATCTCACCGATCGGCGCGCCGGCAATTCGCGACGCAAGCAGATCGAGCTCCTCGCCACGCTCGGCCCCGATGGCATCGCCCGCGAAGTCGCGGCCCTGCGCCCATCCGGGCACGAGCAGCCGAAGCAAGCGATGTTGCCGCATCTCGTCATGCCGGCTCATCACGATGTCCGGGCGAGCGATGTTCATCTGCGGCGCCTGCACGGCAATCTCGCGGCCGCAGCCGACCGCGGACCGGTCGACTTTCCCGATTTGTTGCTCACGCCGGGCGTCGGCGCCCGCACCGTTCGAGCGCTGGCATTGGTGGCCGAAGTGGTGCACGGCGCGCCTTGCCGATTCAGTGATCCGGCGCGTTTTTCGCTGGCGCACGGCGGCAAGGACCGGCATCCGTTTCCGGTCCCTCTCAAGGTCTACGACGAGACCATTGGCGTACTCCGAAGCGCGGTCGACAAAGCAAAGCTTGACCGGCAGGACGCGCTATTTGCACTGCGGAAGCTTGATCAAGAATCGCGGCGGCTCGAGCGCGCGGCAAAAGGGCCGAGCCTGGAGGAGCTGGTCGCCGACGAGTTCGAGCGATCGCACCAATACGGCGGTCGCAGCGTGTTTGGCTTTGAGCCGCCTCCGGCGAATGCCGATCAAGGGCTCGGCAAAGCCGAATCCGCGGCCGCGATTTCGGCCGGCGCGAACACGTAGGTCGAGCTGCAAAATTCGCAGGTTACGGTGATCTTGCCGTCCTCGACCATGTCGTCGCGGTCGTGCTGCGGGAAGCTCTGCAGCATGGCCTCGACGCTTTGCCGCGAGCAGGAGCATTGCGCCTGCACCGGGGCGTGACGGAACACGCGCACGCCCCGCTCGTGAAACAGACGATAGGCGAGCCGCTCGCTCGACAGCGCCGGGTCGATCAGCTCGATATCGTCGACGGTCTCGACCAGCGAACGGCCTTCGACCCAGGCGTCGTCTTCAGGCTGAACATGGGATTCGGTGCCGGGCGGCGCATCGCCGGGATGCAGATCTGCCTGACGCGCGCGCTCCGGCGATTTGGGAAGAAACTGGAGCAAAATTCCACCGGCGCGCCAGCGCCGGCGCGCGCCGCCGTTTTCGCCGCCGCGAAATTCCTCGGCAACGGCAAGCCGCACGCGAGTGGGAATTTGCTCGGAGCGCAGAAAGTATTCATGGGCGGCCGCTTCGAGGTCCTGCCCTTCGAGCGGGACAAGTCCTTGGTAGCGGCTCATGTCCGGACCCTGATCGATGGTCATGGCGAGATGGCCGCGGCCGAGGAGTTGCCCCGGCTTGTCTTGGCCGGCGGCAATGGCGGCAGCCACGCGCTCGGCGTCAAAGCGCGCACAGGCGCGCACCTTGCCGGGCGAGGTGAAATCGACCACCAACATGCGCACCGGGCCGTCGCTCTGGGTTTGCAGAATGAAACGGCCCTCGAACTTCAGGGCCGAACCCAGCATGACGGTGAGCACGATCGCCTCGCCAAGCAGCTTGGCGATCGGCAGCGGGTAATCGTGGCCGCTCAAGATGGCATCGACCGCCGGCCCGAGCCGGACGATCCGGCCGCGCAGATCGAGCGCACTGACCTCGAAAGGCAGGATCGTATCATCGACGCCGGTTTGCGCCGGCGCCCGAACCGGGATGGCCAGATTGGGATTATTCATCGCAAGCAATATAGGCGGCGAGGAGGAAATTGTGAGCCCTCTTGCCGCTCGGCGTGCCAGTCTAGATTTTGCGTTGGAGCATGATCTTTTCCGAAAACCGGTTTCCACTCGGATCAGTCCGGGGGCAGGCTTTTCGGGATCATCATGCGCTACCGGGCGTCCGCCAGGCACCAGCTCAAAATCCCCTTTTGCGCATGCAGCCGGTTCTCGGCTTCGTCGAACACCACGGAATGAGGACCATCCATGACCTCGTCGGTCACTTCTTCACCGCGATGTGCGGGGAGGCAATGCATAAAAATCGCGTCCGGCTTGGCCCGCGCCATCAGCCGGGCGTTGACCTGGTAGCGCTTGAGCAGGTTATGCCGGCGCGCGCCGTTGCGATCGCCCATGGAGACCCAGGTGTCGGTGACGACGCAGTCGGCGCCCTTGACCGCTTCTTCTGGATCGGTGCCGATCACGATCGCTGCACCTGAGGATTTGATCCAGTCGACCAGCGGCTTCTTTGGCGCGAGCTCCGGCGGGGTCGCCACACGCAAGCGGAAGGAGAATCGCTCGGCGGCATGCATCCATGACGCCAGCACATTGTTGGCGTCGCCGGACCAGGCCACCGTGCGGCCGCGGATTGGGCCGCGATGCTCCTCGAACGTCATGACGTCGGCCATCAACTGGCACGGATGGGACCGCCGCGTCAGGCCGTTGATGACCGGCACCGTGGCGTAGCGCGCCAGCTCGACCACGGCCTGCGGATCAAGCGCGCGGATGACGATGGCATCAACATAACGCGACAGCACCCGCGCGGTATCGGCGATGGTTTCACCGCGGCCGAGCTGCATTTCGTCGGCGGTCAGCATGATGGTGTCGCCGCCGAGCTGACGCATGGCGACTTCAAAGGAGACCCGCGTGCGGGTCGACGGCCGCTCGAAGATCATCGCCAGGGTCTTGCCGGCGAGCAGGCTTTCGTTGCGCGGACGCTTGGCCTTCATGGCGCGCGCCAGATCGATCATCTTGCGCAGGTCCACGGCCGGCACATCGATGAGATCGAGAAAGTGACGGACCGTATTCATCGGGCCGCCGTCTCCTTGAGCGGACCTCCGTGCGTCTGGCTGAGCCGCGCGCACGCGCGGTCGAGGCGTTGGATGCCTTCGGCGATTTCCTGCTCGTTGATAATGAGCGGTGGCAACAGCCGCACGACATTATCCCCAGCCGCGACCGTGATCATCTTTTCAGCGCGGAGCGCGTCGACCAAGTCCCCGACCGGCACCACCGCCCGCAAGCCGACCAGCAGGCCTTCGCCGCGCACCTCGGCGATGATCGACGGATATCTGTCCTTGATCTCCGCCAGCCGCTGCTTGAACAGCAGCGCGATGCGCCGCACACGCTCCAGAAAACCGGGCTCAAGCATCACGTCGAGCACGGCGTTGGCGGCACTCATCGCCAGCGGGTTGCCGCCAAAAGTCGAGCCATGGGTGCCGGCCGTCATGCCCTTGGCCGCCTCACGCGTCGCCAGACAGGCGCCGACCGGGAAGCCGCCGCCGAGCGCCTTGGCGAGCCCCATGATGTCCGGGGTGACGCCGACGCGCTGATGGGCGAACAACTCGCCGGTACGGCCCATGCCGGTCTGCACTTCGTCGAGCATGAGAAGTAGGCCGTTTTGGTCGCAAAGCTCGCGCAAAGCCCGCAGGAACGACGGCTCGACCACGCGCACGCCGCCTTCGCCCATGATCGGCTCGACGAGGATCGCGGCGGTTTCCGGCGTGATCGCCGCTTTGGTCGCTTCGAGATCGCCGAACGGCACTTGATCGAAGCCTTGAACAACCGGGCCGAAACCGTCGAGATATTTTTTTTGTCCGCCGGCGGCAAGCGTCGCCAGCGTGCGGCCATGGAAGGCGCCCTCGAAGGTGATGGTGCGATAGCGCTCCGGCGCGCCGTTGGCCGATTGATATTTGCGCGCCATCTTGATCGAGCATTCCATCGCTTCGGCGCCGGAATTGCAGAAGAACACTACGTCGGCAAAGCTGGCATCGCAGAGCCGCTGCGCGACGCGCTCGGCCTCTGGCGCTCGGTACAGGTTGGAAACGTGCCAGAGTTTCTTTGCCTGCTCGGTTAAAGCGGCGAGCAAATGCGGATGGGCGTGCCCGAGTGCATTGACGGCAACGCCGGAGGTAAAATCCAGATAGCAGTCGCCATTGGTCGCAAACAGCCAGACGCCCTCGCCTCGCTCGAAAGCAAGGTCGGCGCGCACGTAGGTCGGCAACAGATGCGATGTCACGGTAGCGTCCGCGCACGGCGCGCAGCATCCAGCCCGCGCGGCCGAAACGAAATGTGCCGCCTCTCCGGGCGGCACGATTTGAGCATTTTATTTGCGCCCGAGTTATCGGTCAACACGTTAAAGATAAGCGCGATCCGCCCGGTTGTCCCCATACTCGTCCACATTGGGTAGGAATGTGTGGACGCGCACTGTCTGACTCTTGCGCCCGACTCGCGCCATATTGTAGGCTTTTGATTGTCAAGTACGACATCTCGTGCGGCAGACAGTTCCTCGAAAAGCGTCGGTCTCGCGTTTGCGTGTTGGGCGACACATGTCGCCTGGCTTGGTGAGGGATTCCGTCAAGAGGATGCCGCCAAGGCTGCATCCGCATTTCTTTGAGGAGGATTGGGCATGTCGTGGACCGACGAGCGGGTCGAATTGCTGAAGAAACTGTGGTCCGACGGGCTGTCCGCCAGTCAGATCGCGGCCGAGCTCGGCGGCATCACCCGCAACGCGGTCATCGGCAAAGTGCATCGGCTCGGACTGTCGGGGCGCGCCAAGAGTGCGTCGAGCACCTCGCCGCGTCCGCGCAAGGCCCGTTCGTCCACACACATGCTGCGGATCGGACGCGGCTCGATCCGCGGCAACACTGCGCTGGCGCATGCTTACGAGATCGAAGCCGAGGCGACGCCGGAGCTGATCGAAAACATCATCCCGATCGGGCAGCGTCGCACGATTCTGGAACTAACGGAGCAGACCTGCCGTTGGCCGATCGGCGATCCCGGCAGCACCGAATTCTTCTTCTGCGGCGGCAACACCATCACCGGCCTGCCGTATTGCGCGTACCACTCCCGCGTCGCTTACCAGCCGGCGGCGGATCGCCGCCGCGACCGAAGGCCTGCGCGATAGGCACCTCGTGATTGCGCGAGGGTGATTTTGAGCCGAAGCAATCCAAGAACGACGACAAAGGCTGGATAGCGTCCGCCGGCGCGCTATACGCTTCGGCGGACTCCGACCTACCGCAGTTCAGCTCGCCTTGCCGAAGCGATCGTCGAGCGAATAGCCCGCGCCACGCACCGTGCGGATCGGGTCGGCGCCATGGCCGCGGTTGAGCGCCTTGCGCAGGCGGCCGACATGCACATCGACCGTGCGTTCGTCGATATAGACGTCGCTGCCCCACACGCCGTCGAGCAATTGCTCGCGCGAGAAGACCCGGCCGGGGCGCTCCATCAGGAACTCGAGCAGACGGAATTCGGTCGGCCCGAGGTCTACCGGCCGGCTTGAGCGCGACACGCGCTTCTTCTCGCGGTCGAGTTCGAGATCGCCGATCATCAGCACGGTAGCGACCCGTTCGGGGCTGGCGCGGCGCAGCAAAGCGCGGATGCGGGCCAAGAGCTCCGGCACCGAGAACGGCTTGACCAGATAGTCGTCGGCGCCGGTCGCCAGCCCGCGCACGCGTTCGCTTTCCTCGCCGCGCGCCGTGAGCATGATGATCGGCAGCGATTGCGTCTGCGGCCGCGCCCGCAGCCGGCGGCAGAGCTCGATGCCGGACAGCCCGGGCAGCATCCAGTCGAGGACGATCAGATCGGGCGCCGTTTCGCGCAGCCGCGTGTCCGCCTCGTCGCCGCGCGCGACGGCATCGACCTCATAGCCCTCGGCCTCAAGGTTGTAGCGCAACAACGTGGTCAATGGTTCTTCGTCTTCTACGATCAGGATGTTTGCACCCATCCCCGTCTCCTATTCATTTCTGCAGCAAAGCTGCTCCAAAACTCGTGGTGTCTCCTTTCGGGCGCTGGTCGGTGATCGGGCGACCCTCAATCATGTAATACACGGTTTCTGCGATGTTGGTGGCATGATCGCCAATGCGCTCGATGTCCTTGGCACAAAACATCAGATGCATACAGAACGTGATGTTACGCGGGTCTTCCATCATGTAGGTCAACAACTCGCGGAACAGCGATACACAAAGGGCGTCGACTTCTTCGTCGCCGTTCCACACGACCAGCGCGCGTGGCGAGGTCGTGACTGGCATAAGCGTCGAGCACCTGCTTGAGCTGGGCCGAGACCAGCGAAGCCATGTGATCAACGCCGCGGATCAGCTTTTGCGGATGCAAATCCTGATCGAGGGCGACAACGCGCTTGCCAATATGCTTGGCGTGATCGCCGATCCGCTCCAGATCATTGCACACCCGCATGGCGCCGATGATCTCGCGCAGGTCGACGGCCATCGGCTGCCGGCGCGCGATTGTCAGGATCGCTTTTTCCTCGATCTCGTGCTGCATCGCGTCGATGGTCGGATCGGTGGCGATCACCTGCTCGGCGAGATCGGTATCGCGCTCGACCAGAGCGCGGGTGGCGTCCACGATCTGCCGCTCGGCCATGCCGCCCATCTCCGCGACTTTGCGGGTGATGTCCTGCAGGTCGACGTCGAAAGCCTTGGTCGTATGGTCCACTCTGGGGGTGATGTCGGTCATGGCGGTCACCCGAAGCGGCCGGTGATGTAGTCCTGCGTGCGCTGATCGTGCGGCGCCGTGAACATCTTGCTGGTAGTATCGAACTCGATCAGCTCGCCCAGATACATAAAGGCGGTGAATTCGGACACGCGCGCCGCCTGCTGCATGTTATGAGTTACGATCACGATGGTATAATCATCCGTTAACTCGTCGATCAGTTCCTCGATCTTGGCGGTGGAAATCGGATCGAGCGCCGAGCACGGTTCGTCGAACAGGATGACCTCCGGCCGCACCGCGACGGTACGCGCTATGCACAAGCGCTGTTGCTGGCCGCCGGACAGGCTCTGGCCGTTGGCCGCAAGCTTGTCCTTGACCTCTTCCCATAGCGCCGCGCGCCGCAGCGAATTCTCCACCCGCCCGTCGAGTTCGGATTTGGGCAGCCGGTCGTAAAGCCTGATGCCGAACGCGATGTTTTCATAAATCGACATCGGAAACGGCGTCGGCTTTTGAAACACCATGCCGATGCGCGCGCGCAGCAAATTAAGGTCCTGCTTCGGCGAGAGAATGTTGGCGCCATCGAAAATGACGTCGCCGGTGGCGCGCTGGTGCGGATAAAGGTCGTACATGCGGTTGAGCACGCGCAGCAAAGTGGACTTGCCGCATCCCGACGGGCCGATGAAGGCGGTGACCTTGTTCTCGTAGAGCGGCAGGGTGACCGATTTCAGCGCCCTGGCCTCGCCATAGAAGAAATTGAGATCGCGGATGGTGACTTTCTCGACCAGGCCAAACCGATCGCTGGGGGCGACGGAGACCGAGGGAACGGCAACTGAAGTTACGCTCATGGTTGTTTGCCCGATGAAATAAGGCTGCGCGCGGTGATGCTCAAGATCAGAACCGCCATGGTGATGATCAGGGCGCCGGTCCAGGCCAGCGATTGCCAGTCCTTATAGGGACTGAGCGCGAATTGGAAAATGACGGCCGGCAGGCTCGCCATCGGCGCGTTGAGGTTGGTGCTCCAGAACTGGTTGTTCAGCGCGGTAAACAACAGCGGCGCCGTCTCGCCGCTGATGCGGGCGACCGCGAGCAGGACGCCGGTGACCATGCCGGCGCGCGCCGCGCGGTAGCAGATCCGCGTGATCGACATCGAGCGCGGCAATCCGATCGAGGTCGCAGCCTCGCGCAGCGCATTGGGAACCAGCATCAGCATGTCCTCGGTCGTGCGCACCACGACCGGAATGACGATGACGGCGAGCGCTACGCTGCCGGCCAGCCCGGAGAAATGGCCCATCGGCGCGACCATCACCTCGTAGATAAACAATCCGACCACGATCGACGGTGCGCTCAACAGGATATCGTTGATGAAGCGGACGATGCCGGTAAGCCGGGAATGGCGGCCATACTCGGCCATGTAGGTGCCGGCAAGCACGCCGATCGGGGTACCGATGGCGACCGCCAGCAGGGTGAGAATCAGGCTGCCGACAATCGGATTGAGCAGCCCGCCGCTCGCGCCCGGCGGCGGCGTCATTTGCGTAAACACCGCAGGCGACAATCCGCCGAGCCCGTGCCACAGCAGGGTGCCGAGAATTAAAACTAGCCAACCAAGTCCGAACAGTGTTGCGGCAAGCGCCAAAATGGTTGCGATGGCATCGTTGCGGCGGCGCGCGGCGTAGCGGGCGTTCATGGCGTCATCCGATCCGGCGCTCAATGCGCATCAGCATATAGCGAGCCGCCGCCAATACGATGAAGGTTATGACGAACAGGATTAATCCGAGCGCGATCAACGCCGACGTATAAAGGTCACCAAGGGCCTCGGTGAACTCGTTGGCGATGCTGGCGGCTATGGTGGTCGCGGGCGCGAGCAAGGAAGCCGAGACCCGATGCGCGTTGCCGATGACGAAGGTGACCGCCATGGTCTCGCCGAGCGCCCGGCCGAGGGCGAGCATCACGCCGCCGATCACACCGACCCTGGCGTAAGGCAGCACGACATAGCGCACCACTTCCCAGGTCGTACAGCCGACGCCGTACGCCGCCTCCTTGAGCACCGCCGGAACCGCGTCAAACACGTCGCGCGAGATCGAGGTTATAAACGGCAGCACCATGATCGCCAGAATCAATCCCGCCGTCAGCATGCCGATGCCATAGGGCGGCCCGGCAAACAGCGGGGCGATCAGCGGCGTATTGCCGAGCGTCTTGATCAGGAACGGCTGCAGGGTCTCCTGCAAAAACGGGGCGAAGACGAAAAGTCCCCAAATTCCGTAGATGATGCTGGGAATGCCGGCGAGCAGTTCGATGGCGATGCCGATTGGCCGACGCAGCCATTGCGGGCAAAGTTCGGTGAGAAAGAACGCAATCATCAGCCCGACCGGGACCGCGATCAGCATGGCGATGAGCGAGGTGACCAGCGTCCCGTAGATCGGCGCCAACGCACCGAAATTCTCGGTCACTGGGTTCCAGTGGTCGGCGATCAGGAAGCCGAAACCGAAAGTTCGCAGCGCCGGGATCGAACCCTAAATCAGCGCAACGATGACGCCGCTCAACAGCAGCAGCACGCCAATTGCGGCGGCTTGGGTCACATGGCGGAAGGCGATATCGCCAAGGCGCAGCCGGTCGAGGACTCTAGCGCGCGTCCCGGCCACCAAAGACAGCATCGCCTCTTCTTGCAGCGCCATGTCAACCACGGATCGCCTCCGGGCCGTGTCCATCGATGCGCCCTTCGCGGAGCGCACACTCAAACAGTCCACCGGCCGCCGCGCAAGATACTCACGCGACGGGCCGGTTCACAGACGACAGGCGGGCACCGTGCAACTGCCGCGGCCCCGCCGGTTGGACATCCGAACTAATGCGCCATCGCGCTCTCGGTGAAGAGCGGTTTGCCGGTGGCGTCCTTGATCTCGTTTGCCCAGACTTTCTGGATGTCCGCGACGACTTTCTTGGGCATCGGCACGTAGTCGAGCTCTTCCGCCATCTTGTCGCCCTTGGCATAGGCCCAAGCGAAAAACTTCAACGCCTCGGCCACGGCCGCGGCATCGTCCGGCTTTTTGGGAATGAGGATGAAGGTTGCCGCTGTCATCGGCCAGGAGCTCGGCTCCGGACTGATTGGCGAGGATTACGCCGTAGCCCGGCACCGAATTCCAGTCGGCATTGGCGGCCGCGGCTTGGAACGCAGCGCTGGTGGGAGGAACGGTCTTGCCGTCCTTGTTCACCATCTTGGTGTAGACCAGCTTGTTTTGCAGCGCGTAGGCATACTCGACATAGCCGATCGAACCCTTGGTCTGGCTGACGTTATTGGAGACGCCTTCGTTGCCTTTGGCGCCGATGCCAACGGGCCACTCGACCGACGTTGCCGAACCGACCTTCGATTTCCAATCGGCGCTGGCCTCCGACAGGTAATAAGTGAAGTTGAAGGTCGTGCCCGAACCATCGGAGCGGTGGACGACGGCGATCGCCTGCGAGGGCAGCTTGGCGTTGGGGTTCAGCTTCTTGATCGCCGGATCATCCCAGCTCTTCACCGTCCCGAGAAGGATGCTAGCAAGCGTCGGACCGTCGAGGACCAGATCGCCGGGCGCCACGCCTTCGATATTGACGACTGGCACGATGCCACCCATCACCATGGGGAACTGCACCAGGCCGAATTTGTCGAGCTCCGGCCCCTTGAGCGGGGCATCGGTCGCACCAAAGGTGACGGTCTTTGCTTCGATCTGCTTGATTCCGCCGCCCGAACCGATGGATTGGTAGTTGAGCCCGACACCAGTCTCTTTCTTGTAGATGTCCGCCCATTTCGCGTAGACCGGATAGGGGAAGGTGGCGCCGGCACCGGAAATCTCGATGGCGGCGGCTGGCAATACCGTCGCGGCCAAGAAGCCGGCGACAGCGATGGATCTAAGCTGGTTCACTGGATGCTCCTGTCAGCGGAATTTTGGGCGACGCGAGCCTTCGACCCACGCCGGCTTTCGATCCCGTTCGGGACCTTTCGTTCTGTTCGACGTCTTTAGGCAACGCGCTGCGGCGAGGATCAGTCGATCAGCCGGCCGGCAGCTGCGGAATGCTTAGTTTCGGCACGTCACCGTTCTATGAGGCCAGCATGACAGTTAAATGACGCAACAAATATTTGATTCTACGACAGTTTATCTGTCACCCCGGTGCTGACCATGGGGAGATAAACGGTGAAGGTGGCGCCCGCGCCGGGCATGCTTTCGATCAATAACCGGCCATGGTGACGGTTGAGGACGTGTTTCACCAGCGCCAGTCCAAGGCCGGTTCCACCCTGGGCGCGGCTCTCGCGCACGTCGACCCGATAGAAGCGCTCGGTCAACCGCGGTACGTGCTCCGGCGCGATACCCGGCCCGTAGTCGCGCACGCTGACACGCGCTTCCGGTTCACCGTCCGGAGATTCGCCTTGGACCAGGGTGATGTCGACACGCTTGCCGGCGGCGCCGTATTTGAGCGCGTTCTCGACCAGATTTTCGAAGACGCGAACCAGTTCATCGCGATCGCCGGGAACTCGTAATGCCTTGGCGGCGTCGACATGGACGATCACGTCACGGTCACGCGCCAATGTTTCCAAGCCGTCGGCGACTTGGCGAACGATCGGACCAAGATCAATCGGCGTGTCGGGACGGCGGTGCGCATTGAGCTCGATGCGCGACAGCGACAAAAGATCGTCGATCAGCCGGGCCATGCGGCTCGCCTGCTCTTGCATGATGGCGAGGAAGCGCTCGCGCGCTTTGGCGTCGTCGCGCGCCGAGCCCTGCAACGTGTCGATAAAACCGGAAAGTGCCGCCAGCGGCGTACGCAGTTCGTGGCTGGCATTGGCGACGAAATCGGCCCGCATCTCTTCGACCCGCCGCAGCGGCGTGAGATCGTGAAACGTCATCAACACCAGATCGGGCTTGTTCAGCTTCGGCTCGCGCCGCACCGGCTTGACGATCATTTCAAACCAGCGGTCGAGCGGCACGCGTTCGGAATACTCGACGCGCTGCTCGTCTCCGCTGGCATAAGCGCGGCTAATTGCCTCAATCAATTCGGGCATGCGCAGTGCCAGCGACACCGGTTCGCCCTGGCGCAAAGCCGGCGCCAGCGACCGCGCCCGCTCGTTGAGCGTCAAGACGCGTCCGTTTCGATCAAGCGCGATGACCGGATCGGGCAGGCCAGCGACGACCGCCTCAAGGCGCTCACCGGCACGCTCGGCGACGGCAACCGGCGACACCAGCCGGCTCGCCTCCTCGGTGGCGCGGTTGGCGAGCAAAGCAACCGTCGCCAGGATCGCGAAACCGATAACAGCATACCCGGGCGTCAGAGCCCCGAGAGCGACCAGCCCGGCGAACACGATCGCCGCTGCGACGATAACCACCCGCTTACCGCGCCATCTGCTGCTTCCCGGCGCGAAGCGAACTTCATTCAAGCTCATCAACAAGCCCTTCGGGCAAGCTCTTATGGCAAGCTTTTATGCCAAGCTCTCGCGCTTATCCTCGCCGGTTCCGCGCCCGGATCAAGCCATGTCGGATTTTTCTTGCACCAACCCGCTGACTGCACTCACCGGCGTTGCCGGCGGGCGCGCAACGCGCCGCGCCGCACGGCCATGCAAAACCTCGCGCGTTCCGAGGATCATCAGCGAGAGCGCGAATGGGATGATGTAATAGAGCAAGCGAAACAGCAACAGGCCGGCGAGCAAGTCTTCCTTGTCGAATTGCCACAGCGCCACCATCATTGTGGCGTCGAACACGCCGAGCCCACCCGGGGCGTGACTGGCAAAGCCCAAAAGCGTGGCGGCGACGAAGATCACCGCCACCGGAATGAAGCCGAGATGCGGCTCGTCGGGCACCAGCATGTACATCGCCATCGCGCAGAACGACAGATCGAGGATGCCGATCACGATCTGAACCAGCGTGAGCGGCCCGCCGGGCAAGGACACTTTCCAACCGTCGCGGCCGATGACGCGCGGTTTTACCCAAACCCAGGCAATGTAAGCCGCGAGCAGCAGCAGAATAAAAATCGCCAGGACGCGATTAAGCCCGATCGGGAGCTGGTCGATGTCGCTCGCCTGCTGCGGCGCAAAGAGCACGCCGAGGCCGAGCATGGCGGCATTGCCAAGCCAGAAGGTGAGTCCCGCGACAAAGCAAATCTTGGTGACTTCGATGACGCTCAGCCCCCAGGCGGAATAAATCCGGTAACGCACCGCGCCGCCGGAAAAGACGCTGGCGCCGACATTGTGACCGACCGCGTAACTGGTGAAGCTGCCGAGGGCGGCGGAGCGATACGGCACCTCGTAACGGCCGATGGCGCGCAGCGCGAACAGATCGTAAAACGTCAGCGTCAGATAGCCGGCGGCGACAAAGAGCCCGGCAATGAGCAGGGTCCGCCAATCGGTCGCTTCGAGCGCGTCGACCAGCTCCTCAAGGTCGATATCGCGCAGAATGTGATAGAGCACGACCGCCGCAACGATGATGATGGTGAGGCTGAGAACCACACCCAATCGACTGAAGCCGACCTTTTGATTGAAGAAGTGTGCGGCGGCCCGCAAACCCTTCAGCATTCCGCGCTCCAGAACGGCTGTTCGTGCATCGATCGACCGCTTGTCCTGCCCACCCAGCGCAGACCGCCCCACCTAGCAGATGTCGCGACCAGGCGCGAGTGCGGCGCACCAGGCTGGCGCCTACGCGCCTTGGCCATAGCGCGCGCCGGGCCAAATATCGGCCGCAGTATCGGAACCATGAAGTGGCATAATTGGGATCGCGCCCATCTGACGCATGGCGGGCAGGTTTGCGGTTGACGAAACAGCGTGGCGCCGGCTTGTTTCGCCGCGAAGTTTCCAGGGAGAGTTTTTGCCAATGACCAGGACCAAACCGCCGTTTCGCGCCGACGTTGTCGGCAGCCTTTTGCGTACCGCCCCTTTGAAGGAAGCGCGGGCGAAACGGGAAAAAGGCGAGATCAACGCGGCGGCGCTCAAGGAGGTCGAAGACCGCGAGATCGAAAAGATCATCAAAAAACAGGAAGACGTCGGACTAAAAGTGGCGACTGACGGCGAATTCCGCCGCTCGTGGTGGCATTTCGATTTTTTCGGCCTGCTCGATGGCGTCGAGATCCACGAAGTGGACCATGGCATCCAGTTCCAGGGCGTCCAGACCAAACACCGCACCCCGCGCATCAACGGCAAGCTTGGTTTCTCGACCCATCCGATGTTGGATCATTTCAAGTTCCTCAAAGCGCGCACGCGCGCCGTGCCGAAAATGACGATACCGAGCCCGGCGATATTGCACTTCCGCCTGGAGCCGGACGCGGTGACGACGCAGGCATACGCCGATCGCGACGCCATCTTCGATGACCTGGCGAAGACCTATCGGCAGGCGATCCGCGCATTCTATGATGTCGGCTGCCGCTATCTGCAGTTCGACGACACCGCGTGGGCCTATTTGTGCTCGCAGGCCGAACTGAAAAAGGCGCGCGAGCGCGGCCTCAATGCCGAACACCTGGCGCAAGACTATGCCCGCATCATCAACCAGGCGCTGGACGGCAAGCCCGCCGACATGGTGGTCACGACCCACATTTGCCGCGGCAATTTTCGCTCGACCTGGATTTCTGAAGGCGGCTATGAGCCGATCGCCGAGGTCCTGTTCGACCAATTGAACTACGACGGCTATTTCCTCGAATACGATACGGCGCGGGCCGGCGGCTTCGAGCCGCTGCGTTTCTTGCCGAAGGGCAACAAGATCGTCGTGCTCGGTCTGATCACCACCAAATCCGGCAAGCTGGAAAAGCAGGATGACGTCAAGCGTCGCATCGACGAAGCGACCAAATATGCCGCGCTCGATCAGCTTTGCCTGTCGCCGCAATGCGGCTTTGCCTCAACGGAAGAGGGCAATGTGCTCGCCGAAGAGGAGCAATGGGCGAAGCTGCGAATGGTCGTGGAGCTCGCCGACGAGGTGTGGGGCTGACCCAAGATGGCACAACCCCTGCATGGCTAGGAATTAAAACGTGAATAGTCCGCGATCAAGGATGACAAAGCCGAGACAGTAACTTAATACTTCCATTGGCGGCCTTTGGGAGGTTGTAGGAAAGGGGCAACAGATGTCATCCACCGAACACGCGATGCCGGACGCGAACCGGCTCTATATCGGCGAAGGGGTCACCATCAAGGGCGAAATCTCGGTACCTGACACCTTGGTGGTATGCGGCGCACTGGAAGGCGACGTTACGGTCGGCAATTTGGTCGTCGGCGAGACCGGCGCGATCAAAGGCAGGATCACCGTTGCCGAGAATGCCGAGATTTCGGGCAAGGTCTTCGAAAAGCTGGACGTCAAGTGTCTGTTGATCTTGCGCTCGACCGGCCGGGTTGACGGCAATATCAGCTACGGCCTCTTGCAGATCGAGCAAGGCGCCAGCATCGCCGGCGGGCTTTCTTCCACCGATTATCGGCCGGAGCAGCAGAAGACGCCGAAGCTTGACCTCTACCCAAGGGAGCAGAAAGCCGCAGAAGCAGGAGGGTCCGCGAGGCGGAAAGCAGGCTGGCTTGTCGCCGGTCGAGCCATTGGCCACGCCCACCGCACCCGCCGCCGGCCAATAAATTCCTTTTCCTCAAACCTGACCGCCGCCGCTTCGTAGCGGCTGCGGTTGCATGCCATGGACTTGCATCATGGACTTGCATCGCGAGGGACTTGGTTAGCGGGCGGCGTACGATGCTGTCTGCTGTTAAGTGGCCGTCCGCTACTAAGCGGCTTTCCGCGAAATCAACGCCCGCTCGTTGAGCCGTTTGTGCACATGCACCATCAGGCTCATTGCGAATAGCGGCGTCGCCAGATTAACGATCGGCACCGAGACGAAGGCCGCGATCAACAGTCCGCCGATATAGACCGTACCGCCGTGGCGTCGGCGCAGCGCCTTCGCCTCGGCCGGCGAGTGAAAGCGCATGGCGGCGAGGTCGAAATAGATGCGCCCAAGAAGCCACGCCGTCGCGAGAAAGAAAATCACGGCGCCGAAGCCGGCAAACAGCAAAAGCATCGTCGCGAAAATGTAGACGACGACGGCGAGCAGCGCTGTGCGTAAGCCCTCAGCAAGCGCCAGCCATAGCGGTAAGGCGACGCCGGCCGGATCGGATGGATAATTCTCGCGCTCAACCTGGTCCGCGATCTCGTCGGCAAAGAAGCTGGCGACAAAGGCAGTGACCGCCGGCATCAAAAAAATGCTGCCGACGACAATGCCCAACCCGGCTGCAACCGAAAGCACCCAGGCGAGTACCGTCGCCGGCGTGTGGGCGTGAGAGCCGAGGCCGGTCTCGAGGGCGGCGCTGCCGGCACCGAGAAGCCACATGATCAGCCGATTAAGCGCGATGCCGACAACGACGATGAGCGCAAGCGCAAGCCCGATCGACTTCCACAGCACCGCGCGCAGCGGCGGCGAAAGCATCTGACTAAGCGCTCTGGGAGCATCGTCGAGCATGAAACCCTCCGCACGAGAGGCAGAGGTAAAGACGCCGCGGCACGAGTACAAGTGGCCGTCAGGCGGCCATCGTGCCGGCAGGCTCGGTTGTCGCAGTGGCGGACGCGGCGAGCGCAAGCTCCGCCGCCTCGACGGTGTGCGCATTCGCCCAATGGAGCGCCTTATAGTCGAAGCCTCTGGCGATGGTCGGCTTCACGACGTTGAAATAGGGCGAGATGTCGAAGTCACGCGGGCAGTAGAGCGACGAATGGCGAATCTCCAAAATCTGCTCGAGCGCCTGGCGGCTGCGCATCAGCGTGATCTTCGGCAGGATCGGATACTGGACGGTGCCGAACGCATCGGCGATCAGCGCCGAGCAGATCAGCCGCGACGGATCGCCCGAGCCGAGCGCGATCAATCGCCGGCGCCAGCGCTGCGGCACTGGCAGCGGAAACAGATAGCGCAACAGGTCGATGATGTTCTTCAGATCGTAAGCGAAACCGATGCGCGCTAAGGCATAGGTGCATACTGTCGTGCAATCGTCCTCCGTCAGCCCGACCGGCCGGCAGATCCGGGTGTGGAACTGAAAATACTTTGACAGCGGCGCCGAGACCACGCCTTCGCCGACATTGGCCTCGACCAGCACATGCGGCTCGCCGCCCTCCGTCGTGCTACCGTCGATCGGTCCGACATAAAGCGCCGAATGCGACCAGGTCGACTGGGTAAGATACTTGATGACGCCGGAAATATTGTTGTTGCCTTCGACCAGGAGCACGTCGCCAGGCTGCAGGGATTGGCGCAACGCCTCCGGATCGCTCGGCGTGAACGGCTCGTAGCCGTTGACCGGCTTCTCCAAGTAGCGGGCGATGAGCCGCCCGATGCCATCGAGCATCCTGCTCACGTCGGTCTCCCCAACAATTCGCGCGCTTCCGACGCGTCTTGTTATGGTCATTTTAGTCCGATGGGCTTGCGATTTGGTTCACGCGACGGCGGCCGCTTTTGACGCAATCTCAACCATGGCGTTTGCGAAGCGCGCACCGTTCAGGCAATCTGCGCAAGCTGCAAGCATTTGGAAACCATGCCGCGACTGAGCCGCCGCTTGTTCCTCGCTGCCTCAGCCGCACTGGCGGCACGCCCCGCGGCCGGCGCCGTCACGCCGGCGGCCGCCGCCTTTGATGTCGTGATCGTCGGCGCCGGCGCTGCCGGGATCGCCGCCGCGCGCCGGATCGCGGCCGCCGGCCGAAAGTTCGTGCTGATCGAAGCCGCCGACCACATCGGCGGCCGCTGCATTACCGATACGCGCACGTTCGGCGTGCCATACGACCGCGGCGCCCACTGGATTCATGTTCCCGATTTCAATCCGGTGACCAAACTCACGGCGCGGCGCGGGATCGAAGTCTATCCGGCGCCGCGCGAGCCAGAAGGTGCGGATCGGCCGGCGCTACGCGCGCGAAGGCGAACTGGAAGATTTTCTGGCGCTGCAAGTGCGCGCCAATCGCGGCATCGCCGACGCGGCGCGCAAGGGCGACGTTGCGTGCGCGCAGGCGCTGCCGAATGACCTCGGCGATTGGCGGCCAGCGGTCGAATTCGTGCTTGGCCCGTTCGGCTGCGGCAAGGAACTGACACAAGTGTCGGCGGTGGATTTCGCCAAATCCATCGAGCGCAACACCGATGCGTTTTGCCGCCAGGGTTTTGGCACGCTGATCGCCGGCTTCGCCGAGGGGATCGCCGTGAAACTGTCGACGCCGGCGACCGCGATCGACACGCGCCGCGATGTGCTGGTGGAAACGCCGAACGGCACGATCTCGGCGCGCACTGCCATCGTCACCGTATCGACCAACGTCATCACGTCGGGCCGCATCAAATTCACGCCCGAGCTGCCGAAGCGGCAGATCGACGCGTTCGCCAAACTCTCGCTCGGCAGTTACGACCACATCGCGCTCGAACTTGCCGGCAATCCGTTGGGTTTCGAAAGCGACGACCTGGTATTTGAGAAATCGATCGATGCGCACACGGCAGCCATCCTGGCAAATGTCTCAGGCACGCAGCTTTGCCTGATCGAGGTCGCCGGCGCATTCGGCCGGGACCTCGCTGCGCATGGCGAGGCGGCCATGGTCAATTTCGCCGCCGACTGGCTGGCCGGCCTGTACGGCGCCGATCTGAAGAAGGCAATCAAACGCTCCCACGCCACGCGCTGGAACAATGAGCCATGGGCGCTCGGCGCCTTCTCGGCCGCGGCGCCCGGCGGCCAGGGCGCGCGCCGCATCCTCATGGAGCCGGTGCAGAATGCGGTTTGGTTTGCCGGCGAAGCCGTTCACGAGACCATGTGGGGCACGGTCGGCGGCGCCTGGGAATCGGGCGAGCGCGCCGCGGACGCGGTCTTGCGCCGGCTCGGACCGGTCAAAGAACCGCCGCCGGAAGCGGGAGCACCGGCGCAAGCGAAGACCACCGCCGCGGAAACTCGAGGCCGCACCAAGCATCATGCGTCAGAACTGATCCCGCCAAGGCCCCTATAATTGTGACTAGTTGCTTGATTTATTATCGCGCATAGCGATATTCAATTATGAAGCCGATTGCGTTTACGCCTGCGGGCGCTCGGCAATGGATGAAACTTGCCCCGCAAGTTCGCCGACGTATCGACGTTCGTTTGACTGAGTTTGCTACAAGCGGAAAAGGTGACGTGAAACGACTCAAGGGGCGTCGAGGCTCACGCCTTCGCGTCGGCGACTGGCGGGTGATTTTTATGAAGAGGCCAACTCCATTGTCGTCGTCGCAGTCGGACATCGGCGAGAGATATACAATTAGGGAGAGGGTACATGAACGTTCGCTTTCAGAAGACTGCTCGCGGGGAGGTCGCGATCCTTCCGCGGAAAGAATACGAAAAACTAGTGGCTAAAGCTGCGGAGGCCGACGAGGATGCGGGCACGGCCCGCCTGGTGGCTCGCGCACGCGCCGACTTCGCCGCCGGCGGCTCCGTTGTTGCCGAAATACGTTGTTGACCGCCTAGCCAAGGGTGAGAATCCGGTACGTGTGCTGCGCGAATGGCGCGATGTGACGCAGCTCTATCTGTCCTTCAAGGCCAACCTCAGCCAGGGCTACATATCCGATGTCGAGACTGGCCGGCGAACAGGAACAGCGGCCGCGCTCCGTCGTATTGCCGTTGTGCTTGAAGTGCCACTCGATCTTCTTGTCTCAGACTGATGCGATTCCAATTGCGCAGTTTACGCCCGCAACACGCCGCCGGTGCGCTTGCCGACCTCGCCGACGATCTTGGCCGCCAGCGCCTCGATCTCTTCGTCGGTCATAGTCCGCTCGCGCGGCTGGATGGTCACAGCGATGGCGATTGATTTCTTCCCGGGGTCGATGCCGGGGCCTTCGTAGATGTCGAACACCGTGACGCCGGCGATCAACTTGCGGTCGGCGGCTTGCGCTGCGCGCACGATATCGGCCGCTCTGACATTGCGCTCGACGACGAACGCGAAGTCGCGATCGACCGGCTGAAACGGCGAAAGCTCAAGCGCGGGCTTGGCTCGTGTCGGCTTCGCCTTCGGCTCCGGGATGCGCTCCAGAACGACTTCAAAGGCGACCAGCGGGCCTTCGGCGTCCAGCTTTTCAAGCGCGCTCGGATGCAGCTCGCCGAAGTGACCGAGCACGTTTTGCGGGCCGATCTGGATCGTGCCCGAGCGGCCGGGATGAAACCAGGCCGGGCCGCCCGACACCACTTGCAGGGCCGAAGCCGGTGCGCCTGCCCCTACCAGGACGGCCAGCGCATCGCTCTTGGCATCAAACGCATCGACCGCATCCACCTCGCCGTCGCGCTTGGACCAATGGCGGCCAAAGCCGGAAGGCTTGGCCAGCGCCCGCCGCACGCCGGCGGCGGCAGTGAACTGATCCTGCGGCTGATCACCGCGAAACACCGCGCCCACCTCAAACAGTCCGACATCGGCGAAACCGCGATCGGCATTTTTTTGCGCGGCCGTGACCAGGCCGGGGATAAGGCTCGGCCGCATGTCGGAAACTCAGCCGCAATCGGGTTGGCCAGCGCCAGCTCAGGCTTGCCGCCGCCAAACAGTTCCGCCTGCGGTTTGGCGATGAACGACCACGTCACCGCTTCGACTAGGTTGCGCGCTCCGAGCGCGCGCTTGGCCTTGCGGGTGCGCACCTGGATCGGCGTTAGCACCGGCTTGCGAGGAATGTCGCCGCGGTCGAACGGCGTCAGCGGCACGCGGTCGACGCCAAGAATGCGCACAATTTCTTCGACGATGTCGGCCTTGTTCTGGACGTCGGCACGCCACGACGGCACTGCGACCTTCACTCGCTCATCCTGACCGGCGACAAAAAAGCCGAGGCGCTCGAGCACGCGGCGCATTTCCGACAAGGGCACGGCGATCCCGGCGAGGCGCTTGAGCTCCGACAGCGGAAAATCGATGACCGTCTCGGGCACGTCAACGTTACCGGCAACGGTCGTTTCCGACGGCGTGCCGCCGCACAGATCAAGCACCATCTTGGTCGCGAGTTCGAGACCCGGAAGCATGAAGGCCGGATCAACGCCGCGCTCGAAACGATAGCGAGCATCCGAGTTGATGCCGAGCTTGCGGCCGGTCAGGGCGATGTTGATCTCGTTCCAGAGCGCCGACTCGATGAGCACATCGGTCGTCGTCTCCGAGCAGCCGGTCTTCTCCCCGCCCATGATGCCGGCGAGCAACTCGACGCCTTCTTCGTCGGCGATGACGCAGACCGTCTCATCGAGCGCATAGGTCTTGCCGTCGAGCGCCAGCAGCGCTTCGCCATTGCGCGCGCGCCGAACCGTGAGATTGCCGTGTACCTTTTTGGCATCGAACACATGCAGCGGCCGGCCGCGGTCGAAGGTGATGAAGTTCGTGATGTCGACCAGCGCGTTGATCGGGCGAAGCCCGATCGCGATCAGCCTGTTCTGCAGCCAATCCGGCGACGGAGCATTCTTGACGCCCCGCACCAGGCGAAGCGCAAAGGCCGGACACAGCTCCGGCGCTTCGATCTTGACCGCGACCGGGCACGGAAATTCGCCTTTGATCGCTTTGATGCCGGCATCCTTGAACTTGCCCATGTCGGCGGCGGCAAGGTCGCGGGCGATGCCGTGCACGGCGGTGCAGTCGGCGCGATTGGGCGTGAGGTTGATCTCGATGACCGGGTCATCCAGGCCGGCCCACTGCGCGTAGTTGGCGCCGACCGGCGCGTCGTCGGGCAGATCGATAATGCCTTCGTGATCGTTCGAGATTTGCAGCTCGAATTCGGAGACCAGCATGCCGCGGCTTTCGACGTCGCGGATTTTGCCGACACCGAGCGTGACGTTTTTGCCCGGAATGAATGCGCCCGGCGGCGCGAACACGCCCTTCATGCCGGCGCGCGCGTTCGGCGCGCCGCAGACGACCTGGATCGGCTTGCCGTCGCCGGTATCGACCATGCAGACCCGCAGCCGGTCGGCGTTGGGGTGCTGCTTCGCCTCAGTGACGCGGGCGATGACAAACGGCGCGAACAGCTTGGCCTTGTCCTCGATGCGCTCGACTTCGAGCCCGATCATGGTGAGCTTGTCGGCGATCTCGCCGAGCGGGCGATCGGTGTCGAGGTGCTCCTTGAGCCAGCCGAAGGTGAATTTCATCATCGGCGGGTCTCCGCGCGCGGCCGCGCCGACATCACGAGCTCAATCCCGCTGCCAGGGTCGGCCAGTCGAGCGGGCGGAAACCATAATGCGAGAGCCAGCGGACATCGGCCTCGAAGAAGGCGCGCAGGTCGGGCATGCCGTATTTGAGCATGGCGATGCGGTCGATCCCCATGCCCCAGGCAAAACCCTGAAACTCGTCCGGATCAAGCCCGCAATTCTTCAGCACGTTGGGATGCACCATGCCGCATCCCAAAATCTCCATCCAATCGTCGCCTTCGCCAAAACGGATTTCGCCCTTATCGCGCCGGCATTGAATGTCGACTTCCAGCGACGGTTCGGTGAACGGAAAAAAGGACGGGCGAAAGCGCATGCCGACGCGGTCGACTTCGAAGAACGCCTTGCAGAACTCTTCCAAGATCCACTTCAAATGGCCGAGATGCGAGCTGCGATCGATGACAAGGCCCTCGACTTGATGGAACATTGGCGTGTGGGTCTGGTCGCTGTCGCTACGATAAGTACGGCCGGGAGTAATCACTCGAATGGGCGGCTTTTGGCTCAGCATCGTGCGCACTTGCACCGGCGAGGTGTGGGTGCGCAACAATAGGCGCGAGCCGTCAGGCTTCGGATTGAAGAAGAACGTATCGTGCATGTCGCGCGACGGATGCGCTTCCGGAATATTGAGCTTGGTGAAATTGTAGTCGTCGGTCTCGATATCGGGCCCTTCGGCGACGGCGAAGCCCATATCGGCGAAGATCGCGGTCAACTCGTCGATCACCTGGGTGATCGGGTGGACGCGGCCGATCTCGGCGGGCGTCTCGCGCACCGGCAACGTTACGTCCTCGGTCTCAGAATTGACGCGTGCCTCTATGGCGGCACGATTCAACTCTTCGAAGCGCCCCTCGATAATCTCCTGGTCGATGGATTTGACCGGATTGACTTGCGCCGCGACCTGCGGCCGAATTTCTTGCGGCAGCCGGCCAAGTTCCGACAGATACATCGATAGGCCCAGACTTGCCAAGTAATTGTATCTTGGCTTCGTTTAGTTCATTGGCGGAATTCACAGTTCGCAGATAAATCTGGATCTGTGTATTGGCGTCGGAAGACTGCCACTCCACAAAAAGTGCTGGATCTTTTTGAGCTGTTCGTACTCCTGATCTAGCTTGGTCAGAAGCACCGGAAGCTGTTCTTTATTCTCAGTCATTGCGTCACTCCGGCATAAACGGCAGATCGGTGTCGGACGGTCGCCCGCCGGCCTGCGTCAGCATGCAGTGAACCTGACCGCGATGATGGGTCTGGTGGTTGAACATCTGAGTGACCAACAGCCAGCGCGGCCTTGTCAGTTCGCGCTTCATGGCACCAGAATAGTAGGTGAGATCTGCGGCAAGCCAAGACGGGTCGACGGCGTCGGCCCAATCGATGATGGTGCCATCAAAACGGACGCGCTCGTCCTTCAGCGCATGCCAATCGGGGTAAAACGACACCGATTCCGGGATGCCGGCCTCAGGCTTCGGCACGTCGCTGAAACGGCTCATCTGGATGCGATCGGCCCACAAAAGATGGCTCAGCGTTTTGTGTATCGACCCGAAAAAGGCGCCGCGTTCGCGACGGCGCTCGTCGTCCGGGAGCTGGTCGGCAGCGCCATAGAGGTTTTCATTTTGCCAGCGGTTATAGCGCGCCATGCGCTGAACATAGGCGCCGTCGATCATGACAGGCTCTCACACTGCGAGTGCGGACTTTGCTTGGCCGACGATCGCTTCAAAAGCGGCAGGCTCGCGGATCGCGAGATCAGAGAGCACCTTGCGGTCGACCACGATCCCCGCCTTGCTCAAGCCGGCGATGAAGCGGCTGTAGTTAAGCCCGAACGGGCGCACTGCTGCGTTGAGCCGCTGGATCCACAACGCGCGGAACGTGCGTTTCCGCCGTTTGCGGTCGCGAAAGGCGTATTGGTTGGCCTTCTCCACGGCCTGCTTGGCGATGCGGATGGTGTTCTTGCGCCGGCCGTAATAGCCCTTGGCGGCCTTGAGAACCTTCTTGTGCTTGGCATGAGCTGTGACGCCGCGTTTGACGCGTGCCATGGCTGATCTCCTCTAGGAATCGCGAAAGCCTGGAATGGACGGCGAGCCGCAAGCGGCCGGCCATCAACCATTCGGCAAAAAGTATTTCTTGATGTTGTCGCCGTCGGTCTTGAACAGCACGTTGGTGCCGCGAAGCTGGCGAATTTGCTTCTTGGTGCGCTTGATCATGCCGTGGCGTTTGCCCGATTGCGCGTAGAGGACCTTTCCGGACCCCGTCACCTTGAAGCGCTTTTTGGCGCCCGATTTTGTCTTGATCTTGGGCATTTGGCTCTCCTTGGCCGCGAGCGCGAGCGCTCGGCGGGCCGAAAAATGCTCGTTCATGAGCGATGTGTGCTTGGAGCACGCTCGCCGCCGCCACGGCAGCCCTTACCAGCCGGGCGGCGGGAGGGCGGCGTTATGGCAGAGGACGCCCAAAATGGCAAATGCCGCGTCAGCGGCGGAAATCCGTCCGCCGGGGCTTCGATTTACGGCTCTCTCGGGCTTCTTACGGAAGCTCAGAAATCAACTTGAGCATCTCCGCTTCGGTCCAGGCCCGAATGGTGCGCGAGCGCACGTTCCCTTGCAGACCGGCCGCCATGGTGTGCTTGGCGACGTTGTCGTAATGCGGCGCTTCGAGAACAGCCAGAATGTCGAACTCGCCCGAGGTGAGAAAGATCTGCTTGATCTCGACCCCGAATTTCTTGCCCATCTCGCGGGCCGCCTGCGCGCGCTTGGGCGTGTCCTTGAGCGAGCGGATTCCCTGATCAGTCCAGCTCAGCATGGAGATGAATGTCGGCATGGTCGTCTCCTCTCCGAGAATTAGCCCCGTTGCCGGGGCACGCATTCTTCCGGAAGCTGACACCGCAGGCGTCTGCGAGCGGCATCAGCGTGGCGCGAGGACCATGAGCTTTTTGGCGCCGATCCTCGGCGCCGTTATTGGCGCGACTTAGCGCGGCGCCAAAACCATAACGACCTGCCGGCCTTCGAAGCGCGGCTCCTGCTCGATCTTGGCGATCTTCGCGGTATCGCCCTTCACCCGGTCGAGCAGCTTATAGCCGAGCTCCTGGTGGGCCATTTCGCGACCGCGGAACCGCAGTGTCACCTTGACCTTGTCGCCTTCCTCGAAAAACCGCTGGATCGAGCGCATCTTCACGTCGTAGTCGTGATCGTCGATCATCGGCCGCAGCTTGATCTCCTTGATTTCGACGACCTTCTGCTTCTTGCGCGCCTCGGCAGCTTTCTTCTGCGCCTGATATTTGTATTTGCCGAAATCGAGGATCTTGCAGACCGGCGGGACCGAATTTGGCGCGATCTCCACAAGATCGAGCCCGGCCTCCTGTGCCATGGCCAGCGCGGCGTTGATCTCGGTGACGCCCTTGTTGGCGCCGTCTTTGTCGATGAGTTGGACCTCGCGGACGCGGATCTCCTCGTTGATGCGCGGCCCCTCCTTGGCGGCGGGCTGCGGCGTTCTGATTGGGCGACGAATGGTTTCTATCTCCTATGTCGTTGCAACGGGCCGGTCGCGTCCGGCGCGGACCACGATGGAGAATGTCCGGGACGCTGAGCGGCGAGTGCGGAAGATTGGGAGTTTTTGCGGCCAAGTCAACGACAATACGGCGCGATCCCTTGCCTACGGCCACGGTTTGCGGCGAAAGATGACGTCGCTTTGGCTTATTCGCTGCCCTATTCCCACCTTCGTCGAGACCGCATTCATGAATGATAACGGCCTGAAATTCCTCGACATTGGCGCGGGACGCGAGCAGCGCCGCATCGCGGTGCGCGAGCGGGCGGGCGCCACGCCGGGGCTATTCTGGCTGTCCGGCTACAAGTCCGACATGAAGGGCACCAAAGCCGAAGCGCTGGCGCGCTGGGCGGCGGAAGCCCGCCGCGCCTGCATTCGCTTCGACTATTCGGGCCACGGGGAGTCCGGCGGCGCCTTCACCGACGGCACGATCGGCCGCTGGCTCGCCGACGCGCTCGCTGTCTTCGACGCCTATGGCCGAGGTCCGCAAATCTTGATCGGCTCGTCGATGGGCGGCTGGCTGGCGCTGCTGATGGTTCGCGCTTTGCGGGCGCGAAGCCAAACCGTGTCGGCTTCGATCGCCGGCTTGGTGCTGATCGCGCCGGCGGTCGACTTCACCGAGGAGCTGATGTGGAAACGCTTCACGCCGGCCATCAGGCAGGAGCTTGAGCAGAGCGGCGTTTGGCAGCGGCCATCGGAATATTCGTCGGAGCCTTATCTGGTCACGCGGCAACTGATCGAGGAAGGGCGCAATCATCTGCTGCTTGGCGGCATGATCGAAACCGGATGCCCGGTGCGCATCCTTCAGGGCGTCGAAGATCCGGATGTGCCGTGGCGGCATGCGGTCGAGCTCGTCTCGCGGCTGGCCAGCGACGACGTCGTGCTCACGCTGGTCAAGGATGGCGACCACCGCCTTTCGCGGCCGGAAGATATCGAACGGTTGATCCGCGCCGTAGCGGAATTCTAGTGGAGCATGATGTTTTTCGGAAAACCAGCTTCCACCCCGGATCGAGTCCGGGGCAGGCCTTTTCCGGATCATGCGCTAGCTCGCTTTGCCTGCTTCGGCGACCTCGAAAGCTACGCCGAGCTTGTCGCTGGTCCGCCAGATGACGCGGCACAACCGGCGGGTACGGCCGTGCTCGAACGTCAGATCGAAGGTTTCGGGCACGCCGAACGTGCTGGCGAGCTTCAGGCAGGCTCCTGCGCCGGTGATGTTCTCGACGGTGCAACAAATGACCGGGGAGCGCCGCGGCACAATGATCTTGGCGTTGCGCGACACGCGGGTGCGCTTGAGCGCTCTGCGGTCCTCGTTTTTGACGGCAGCGTCTTTGCGATCGGCGATCATGACCACGGCCCGCCCGATATGCGCTCAAAATCCAAGCGCTCGGGCAGGTAGCCTATAGCCGCCGAGTTTACAAATGGTCGAACGCGCGCACAGAAAGGCGGTTAACGGGACGGAACCATCCGCCCCGTCACTGATACGCCCCGCCGATCTGACTGCAGCCGCTATGCCTTTTCGCCGTCGACGCTGAGCGCGCCGGCGCCAGCCGAGAAAATGTAAAGGAAGCCGCCGGCCATAGCCAGGTTCTTATAGAAATTGGTCATATTGGCCTGGTCGCCGACTGGCAAGTGTACGCCGAGAGCCGTGATCAGACAGAAGATCGCGAGCGCAAGCGCTACCCACCGGGTCTGAAACCCGACCAGGATCATCAAGCCGCCGACGATTTCGATGACGATGACGACCCAGGCCATGACATCCGGAATTGGGATGTTGACGCTCTTGAAATACGCCGCCGTTCCGGCTGGACCAAATACAAACAACTTGGTGTAGCCCGCCCAAATAAACAGGCTGGACATAAATAGCCGGCCAAGCGGCTTCGCATACGTTGTCAGACCATCCATGGTGCATTCCCCCCAGCTGTCCCGGCGCGTCCCAGCGCCGATGATTGTTCAGCCTAACAGTCGGCGCGAAGGGCGACAATCACAAACATGGCAACGCTGCGCTCAAAGGTTCCGGTATCACGTGTGATACCGCCGTCGCGGCTGCCCACAGATAAGGGCACAGCACGGAGCCTGAACGCCGTCAGCTCAGAAAGCGCTGCACCGCGTCGACGGCTTCGCGCTTCTCGTCGAGCACGAGGTGACCTGCGCCTTTGAAAGTCTGGAATTCCGCTTTGGGCATGCGCTGGCGCCAGAATTCGGCATGCTGCACCGGCAGGAGCTTGTCGTCTTCGCCCCATACCAAGAGCGTCGGCATGGTCAAGCGATGCATGTAGCGCGGTAATTTCGTGTCGTAGGGATGCTCCCACAGCAGCCGCGCCAACGTGCCGCCTTCGCGATAGCGGGCTCCCATGAAGTCCAGATCCTTCGGGATTTTCCGGCAGGAATGGCTTGATCACGTCGAAGTTGGAGACCAGCAACGACGGAATCTCCTCCGGCGGAAGAAGGAAAAAGTCGCCCTTGGGACGCTCCTTGCCGCGCAGCCCCGCGGGCCCGACCAGAACCAGCCGCTCGACGCGGTGGCCATGTTCGACGGCAAAGTTCGCGGCGAGCCAGCCGCCGAGCGAGAACCCGACCAGATGGAACTTGTCGAGGCCGAGCGCATCGAACAGGTCGAGATAATGCATGACATAGTCGTGGATTTCCGTCATCGCCGGATCGTCATCGGCTTCGCCAAAGCCGGGATGGAATGGGACGATGACACGGAATTTTTGCGTCCACGGCACGGCAAAGTTGATGCCATGCCAAATGCCGGCGCCGTGAAGGAATACCAGCGGCGGTCCGCTCCCGGCCGTGAGCACGATCGTCTTCACGCCGTTGATCGTGTGCGTTTCGCGCTTGAATTGGCGGAGGAAAGGCTGTCGCGGTCATCGGTACACTCTCACTATTCGGCGGCGACGCGGCGTTCGGTCGTGGCACGAGCGCGCATGCGCGGGATCACGTCCTGGCCGATGTTGGTCAGGTTCTTCACCACCTTCCAATGCGGCATGTTGCCGATAGCGCCGAGGATGTTGAAGTGGTCGGTCCCCACCCGCTCGCCCCATTCTTGCAGTTTCTCGACGACCTGATCGGCCGTGCCGACCGCGACAAAAAACGACTTCGTTGACGGTTTCGAAACTGAACGCGCCATGCAGCTTGTCGGCGAGCGCGGCGCGTTTCTTCAGTTCGACGACCGAGAGATAGCCGGGCGGCGCCAGGAATGTCGGCGTCGTGCGCAGCGCGTCTTCAAAGAAGAAGCGGATGTGCGGAATTGCCTCTTCCTCAGCCTTTTCCTGCGTCTCGGCGACGTAGGTGATGACCTGCAGCGGAAGCTGGTCGGGCCGGATGTGGTGGCCGTGTTCGGCGGCGAGCCGGCGCAGCGTTCTGATTGAGCTCGAGCGCGCGCTGCTTGGTGACGAACACCGACGAGTAACCGAAGCCGAGCTTGGCGGCGAGATCGATGGTTTCCTGGCTTCCGGTGCCGACGATATAGCACGGCGGATGCGGCTTCTGATAAGGCCGCGGCCATGGATTGAGATAGCGGTAGGTGTAGAAGTCGCCGTAATAGGTGGTCGGGCCGTCCTGCGTCCAGGCCTGCAGGATAATGTCGATCGATTCGCGATGGCGCTCACGCGCGTTCGACGGATTGATCGGGTTGGCCCAGTATTCCATGCCGGTGCCGAGCGGGAACGCCACTTCGAGGCGACCCTGCGACAGCACGTCGAGCATGGCGTATTCTTCCGCCAGCCGGTTCGGATATTCCAGATTCGGCGGCGTGCCCCAGACGCAGATTTTGGCGTTCTTGATTTGCGGAATGATCGCGGCGGCGATCAGATTCGGCGCCGCCATCATGCTGTACGCGGTGTTGTGGTGCTCGTTGACGACGACGGCGTCGAAGCCGACCTTGTCGGCCATCACGAGCTCAGCAAGATAACGCTGATAAAGCGCGTAGCCTTTTTTGGCGTCGTAGTATTTGTTTGGAAAATCCACCCACGGTCGAGTGGTATTCCTTGTGATTTTCCGGCAGATGCACATAGGGCATAAAGTGCATGAAGTCGAACCGGACGCTCATTGGGACCTCCCTTGGCGATACCGCGGTAGCGGTCGCTCAGATATTGTGCATCTGACCAGCCGGCGCTTCGCGTCTGGCGCGACGCGCTATCCGTTGCAGGTCAGCGATTTGTGCCGAGTCATACCCGCTCCGCTGCAGGCATGCAAACCGACGATGACCGATCATTTTTGCGTGCGCGCCACTTTAATTTTACAAGTCGTGGAGACGCCCATTTCCATTCCGCGGCCTTTCATTTTAGACGCGGCCCGAAGCTTAAGGTGAATGCGCGCCGCCGCGCGCACGCTGCGGGGCGACACGCCAAACTCCTTCTTGAAAGACGTGGCGAAGAAACTTTGATTGAGAAAACCGTTACTGTTGGCAATCTCGGCAATCGACTGTTGATAAAGCCGTTGGTCGGAAAGATCCTGCCGCGCACGCTCAAGCCGTGCGGCACGGATATGCGCGCTCACTGATTTTTCCGACCACTCGAAGACCTTGTGCAGATAGCGCGTCGACACGCCGATGGCCGCAGCCACCCGCGCCGGATCCAGCGTCGGATCGCTGATCCAGCGATCAATATAGGCGAGCGCGCGCTTGCGAACCGCGGCCCGTGCCAGCGATGGCCCTTCCGGCATATCCGTCGGAGCCGCCTCGAAGGCAATCGCCAGAATGTCCAATATCTGCGTTGCCAGACAGGCGGCGCCCTGCTCGCCGGCATCGCTTGCGTTTTCGACCAGCGAGGCAATCAGATCAGCGGCGATGCGCCCCATGCCGGGACCGATCGGCCGCGCCACCGCGCAGTGCGATTGAATGTCCTTGAACCGAGATCTGATGACGACTTCGGGAGCCTTCAAAAAAAACGTGTCGGTCGAAGTCGCATGCTTAAGGACGTAAGGCGAGGCCAAATCCACCATTGAGCAACTATTCGAGTCGAGAAGAGCCTCGCGGCCAAATTGCTCGATGATCAACGGCCCGTTTTTGACGAACAGAAACACACAGCTTTGTCTTACGTCTCTGGCGATGTGGTGCCGCCTGCGGCTGGCAATCTCGTAGTCGGCGATGACATGCGTGAGGTCGAGATCATCGAGGGAGCATTGCGTTATTACGCCTTCGAATTCGGGTGGGCGGCGAAGCTTCATGTCCAACGAGGCGTACAGCTGACTGATGACGGCTTCCCAAGCACGCCGTTTGTCGCCATCGAACCATCGGCTGCTGTAGACTGCGTTCATGGCACTCCCCGGTCGTGCTTGAGAGTCGCAACGTTGGCTAGGGACGGGAAAGCGCCCTGGGCGCTGCCGCGGGAATTATAAGCGTTCCCGCGTCGCTTCGGCTAGGCCCGCAACTGTGTTCGAAAGGCGAACTGATCAAACAGTCCGATCCGCCCGCTGCTGGCCCAGAAGGTCGCAGCCGCCCACCGCCGACGGGACGATCCCGAAACTTTCCTGGTCGTGCGATCGCGCGATCTGCGGTCAGATCAGCGGCGTGACGTTATTTTCCACGCCGAGCAGTGCCTTGCCGTAGAGCTCATAGCCGATCGGGGGCAGGACGACGGCGTGCCGCGACGCCACCGCCGCGTCGCGCCAGATGCGCTGCAGCGGACTTACGTCGGCGAAGCCGCCGGAGCCGTGCGCGAACATCAGCTTGTCGATGGCCTGCGTGATCTTTTCCACCACATACCCGGTATCGGCGCGCACTCGCGCGCGCGTCAGCATATCCGGATAGACGCCGCTCACCGCCGCCGCATCGACATCGTCGGCGGCGCGGTAGGCGTGGAAATGCGCCGTGTCGATCATCATCGCCGCCTCGGCGACCTGAAGCTGAAAGCCGACCGACGCGCTCTGCTTGTCGAAAAACGTGTAGGCGATGGTCCGCGTCCCGGCTTTTTGGCGGACGAATTCCAGCGCCGCTCGGCCGAGGCCGAGGATCGGCCCCACCAGGATGATCGCAAGGATGGCAACAAATGGCGAGCGATAGAACGCCTCCTGGTTTCGCATTTCGGTCGGATAGTCGCCCTCGATGGCGCGCGGCACCGAGAGCACGCGATGGTGAGGAACGAAGGCGTCGTTGGCCTTTAGGGAGATACTGCCGCTCGACTTCATGCCGGCGACGAACCAGGTGTCGACCCGCTCGAGGTCGGCCATCGGAAACAGCGCCAATCCCTGGTCAATTGCCTCACCGGCATCGTTGACGATCGGCATGCCAAGCACCGCCCATTGGGCGTGCCAGCCGCCCGAATTGTAATGCCACTGGCCGGTGACGCGATAACCGCCCGCCACTTTGGTCACTGTCGCGGTCGGATTGAGCACGCCAGAGACACAAGCATCGGGATCGGCGCCGAACACCTCGTCCTGCGCTTTGACGGGGAAGAGGCTCGTCAGCCAGCAGCAGACATTGTTGAGGTTGACGACCCAGGCGGTGCCGCCATCGGCTTCGGCGATGGCGGCGCTCACGTCCAGCATCGCACGGGTGTTCATTTCCCAACCGCCGTAGCGCTTGGGCGTGCACACCTTCATCAGGCCAGCCTTCGCCACCGCCTCGATCAACTCATCGGTCACGCGGCGATTGGTCTCGCCGATCGGGCCATTCTTGCGTAGCAACGGGGCGAGCTCGCGGGATCTTGCGACGAGCTCTTGCACCGACGGCGTCACGCCGCTGCGAACGCTTGCGACTTTATTCATTGCCAATCTCCTCCCAACGCTGCGCTTTTGGTGGCGGATCTTATTGTTCCTGCACCGCGACTTGACGCTGGGCTTCGCTCAGGGTCTGCGACGTCACCAGAATGTCCGCGGTTCGCTTCAGATGCTCTTCGATCAATCGGCAAGCGAGTTCGGCGGTGCGCGCCAGACAGGCATCCAGAATGCCCTTGTGCTCGGCATCGATGTCCCGATTCTCGCGCGCGAGCCAGAACGAAAGGTGCCGATAGCGCTCGCTCTGGACATACAGCATCGCGCGCAGATTGAGCATCCATCGGCTGTCGCAACCGGCCGCCAGCGCCGCGTGGAACGTCGTGTGCGCGGTTGCCCAAGCATCGTTCAATCTCGAACGGCCATCGCCGATAACGATCGGAATTCGATGCAGCCGATGATAGGCCGCGACGATCGAAGTCTCCCATTCGACATCGCCGTGGGCGATGGCCGAGCGCAGAGCATAACTGCTCGATCGCAATGCGCGTCCGCGTCAGATCCTTCAGCTCCTCGATCGAAACCGGCGTGACGGAATAGCCCTTTTGCGCCGTGGCCACGGTCCACTTTTCCGCCGAGAGCCGCGATAGCGCCTCGCGGATCGCGCCCGGGACTCATTCCGAGCCGCGCGCGACGTCGCTGATGGTGATCTTGGCGCCCGGCGCCAGCCGGCAATCAAGGATTTCGGCCAGCAAAGCCTCATAGGCCTGGTCGGCCTGCGTTGCCGCGCGATCGATCGCTGGCGAGCTTGTTCATCCCACCCATCATGCGACATCGTGACTACGGGAGCAAGGAAAAATTATTTTCCATTGACAAAAATATTTTATCCTGGATTGAATCTGACTCGACCGACGACTTGGCAAAATTGGCCATCGTCTTAGGCTATCGGCCGAGGCGAAGAAGCGAGAGTGCGCGCCATGACAGCGATCCACGGTTACATCAAGCCGAACCGCCGCCCCGGCGAACTTGGCATACATTCGGTCGATCATTTCCATTTTGCCGTGCCGGATCTCGCCGTCGCGCAGAATTTCTATGGCGAGTTCGGCCTCGATGTCGGGGAGCGCGGCAACCGTCTGACACTCAGCACTTTCGAGCAGGCCCACGTCTGGGGGACGATCGGCGAGGGACCGCGCAAGAAATTGGGTTACGTCTCGTTCGGCGCGTTCGAGGACGACATTGACCATTTCTCGCGGCGTCTTGCAGGAAATGGGCATCAAGCGCCTCGACCCGCCGCCGGGCATCGAGTCAAACGGGCTGTGGTTTCGCGATCACGACGGCATTCTGGTCGAGATCAAGGTGGCGGCGAAGTCGTCGCCGGACGAAAAAACCCACTTCGGCTTACAAGCCGGGCTGCTGCCGGCGAGCGCGGGGCTCCGTATCGCAGCGCGATGCCGCGAACGCGGCCGCGGCGGCTCTCGCATGTTCTGATGTTCACCACCGATGTCCGCAAGGCGATCGAGTTCTACACCCACGTGCTCGGCATGCGCCTGTCCGATCATTCCAGCGACAACATCGCTTTCCTGCATGGCATCCACGGCAGCGATCATCACATGATCGCCTTCGCGCGCTCCAACGCGCCCGGCCATCATCATTTCAGCTGGGACGTCGGATCGGTCGATGAGATCGGCGCCGGCGCCATGCACATGCTCGAAAAAGGCTTCGCCAAGGGCTGGGGCCTGGGACGGCACGTGCTGGGCTCGAACTACTTCCACTATGTCCAGGATCCGTGGGGCAGCTTCAGCGAATATTCCGCCGACATCGACTACATCCCGGCGACCTGCGACTGGGCGGCCGGCGATCATCCGCCGGACAATTCGTTCTACGCCTGGGGCCCGAACGTGCCTGAGGATTTCGTCCACAATTACGAAGCCTGAGCGGTTGCCGCGGCGGTCCCCGAACGGCTTACGCGTTGCCTCGCTCCGGCCGTGAAGGAAACAGCGGTGGCCCGCATCCTGGGTCATTCTACCCCGTATCCCGGGTGGGCCGTATGTAGTATAGGACGGACAACCTGTCGGCGGCGGGTCCGCAACGGCGGGTAAATTGTGTGAGGCAAGCCCACTCGCGAAGTGGGCGGCCCACGAAACCAGGGAGGGAAGGCACACATGCAGAGCAAGTGGGGACTAACAGCCGCGCGGCCGGACAAGGTCGACAAACAGCGCCGCAAGGTGATCAAGCTCATGGGCGCCGCCGGCGCCGGCGCGATTGCCTCACCGTGGATGTTTCAGTCGTCGCGCGCGGCGAGCAAGACCATCAAGATCGGCATGGTAAGCCCGCAGACCGGACCGATCGCCGCGTTTGGCGAAGCCGATCAATGGGTGCTTGCCGAGGTCAAAAAGACGCTGGCGGACGGCATCACCGTCGCCGGCGAAAAGCATCCGGTTGAGATTCTCTACCGCGACAGCCAGTCGAGCGCGAACCGAGCGTCGGAAGTCACGGCGCAGCTCATCAATCGCGACAAGGTCGACATCATGATCGGCTCGTCGACCGGCGACACCGTCGTTCCGGTCGCCGATCAGTGCGAGCTCGCCGGCATGCCCTGCATCACCGCCGACGATCCGTGGGAAGACTTCTTCTTCGGCCGCAAAGGCAATCCCGCCAAAGGCTTCGAGTGGACCTACCACTTCTTCTGGGGCTTCGGCATGGTCGGCCAATCTGTTCGCCGACATGTGGCTGTCGCTGCCGACCAACAAAAAGGTCGGCGCTGATGCTCACCAACGATCAGGACGGCATCGCCGCCAGCGACAAAGAGCACGGCATGGCGTCGACCTTCCGCAAGAAGGGCCTCGACATCGTCGATCTTGGTCTTTATCCGCCGCTCAGCGACGACTTCACCGCGCAGATCCGGCAGCTCAAGGACAATAACTGCGAGACCATCTGCGGCATTTTCAACCCGCCGCAATTCGCGATCTTCTGGACGCAATGCGCGCAGCAGGGCTATCGGCCGAAGATCGCGACGCCGCCCAAGGCGCTGCTGTTCCCCACCGCCGTCGAGGCGCTGGGCGATCGCGGCACCGGCACGTCGACCGAAGTGTGGTGGTCGCATCACCATCCGTTCAAGTCGGGCCTGACCGGCCAGACCGCGCAGGAGTTCTGCGATGCCTACGAGAAGGCGACCGGCAAGCAATGGACCCAGCCGCTCGGCTTCAAGCACGCCAATCTCGAGGTTGCGATCGACGTGCTCAAGCGCGCGAAAAAGCTTGACGCCGCTTCGATCCGCGACGCCATCAAGGAGACCAACTATCAGTCGATCGTCGGCCCGCTCACCTGGAAGGGGGCGGCCCCACGAACCCGGTGCCGAACGTGTGCACGACGCCGCTGGTCGGCGGCCAATGGAAGAAGGGCGCCAAGTTCAAGTATGACTTGAACATCGTCTATAACCAGACCGCGCCGAACATCCCGCTCGACAGCCCGTTCGAGCCGATTAAGTATTCCTAAGCTGCTTCCTCCTGAGCTAAAGAAAAGCCGCCGCGCGCGATGCGCGGCGGCAGCCGATCACAGCGTTTCATGGCAATTCTTCTGGAACTTGACGGCGTGTCAAAGTTCTACGGCGCGCTCAAAGCCGTGGACGCGGTCAAGCTCGCCGTCACCGACGGCGAAGCGCTAGGGGTAATCGGCCCGAACGGCGCCGGCAAATCCACGATGTTCAATCTGATCACCGGTGACGTCGCGCCGACGGCAGGGCGCGTCGTGTTCGGCGGCGCCGACATGACGGCGATGCCGCCGCATGCGCGCTCGCGCATGGGCATCGGCCGCTCGTATCAGATACCGCATCCGTTCGCGAACATGACGGTGTTCGAGAACCTCTTGGTCGGCGCCATTTTTGGCGGCCGCGCCAGCGAGCGCGAGAGCTACCGGCGTTGCAGCGATGTGCTGAAAATCACCGGCCTTTACGAAAAAGCCAATAAGCCGGCGCGGACGCTGACACTGTTACAGCGCAAACGGCTCGAGCTCGCGCGCGCATTGGCCATGCAACCAAAGCTCTTGCTGCTCGACGAAATCGCCGGCGGGTTGACCGAGCACGAATGCGCCGAATTGGTGAAGACCATCAAGGAAATTCACGCCGGCGGCACGACTATCGTCTGGATCGAGCACATCGTCCACGCGTTGGTCTCGGTGACCAGCCGGCTGGTGGTGATGGACTTCGGCCAGGTCTTGGCGCAAGGCAATCCGCGCGAGGTCATGTCGAATCCGAAGGTGCGGGAAGTCTACATGGGCATCCCGGTGTCATGACGCTGTTGCAGACCCAAAATCTCTCGGCGTTCTATGGCGACTTCCAGGCGCTGTTCGACATCACCGTCACCGTCGACGAAGGCGAGACTGTCGCCATCATCGGCGCCAATGGCGCGGGCAAGACGACGTTTCTGCGCGCGGTCGCCGGCGCCCTTGAGACCGCGCCGGACATGGTCATGTTCGAGGGCCACTCGATCGGCCACCACCCGGCGCACGACATCGTGCGGCTTGGCATTGCGATGGCGCCGGAAGGACGCCGGCTGTTTCCAAGCCTTTCGGTCGAGGAAAACCTTCTCCTCGGCGGTTATAGCAAGCGGCCCGGCCCATGGAATCTCAAACGGGTCTACGACCTGTTTCCACGCTTGCGCGAATTGCGCCATCTGCCGGCGACGGATTTGTCGGGGGGACAACAGCAAATGACGACGGTCGGCCGGGCCTTGATGTCGAACCCGCGCCTACTGCTGTGCGATGAGCTGTCGCTCGGGCTGGCGCCTGTCGTCATCCGTGACATCTATGATTGTCTGGGGAAAATCACCGCTGAGGGGACGACGGTGGTGCTGGTAGAGCAGGATATCAACCGGGCGCTCGACGCCTCGGCGCGGTTCTATTGTTTCCAGGAGGGCCGGCTGGCGTTGACGGCGCCGACTAAAGGCTTCGACCGCGCGGCGATTAGCGCGGCATATTTCGGAATTTAGGGCGATAGCCAAAATGGAGTGGCTCAACACCTTTATCCAAGGCAGCCTGCTCGGCGGCATCTACGCTCTGTTCGCGATCGGCCTGTCGCTGTCGTTCGGGATCATGCGGCTGGTCAACATCGCCCATGGCGATCTGATTGTGCTTTCGGCCTACGTCGCCATGGTCGTCGGCCAGGGCACCGGGCTCGATCCTATCTCGTGCCTCGTCATCGTCGTGCCGGTGATGTTCGCGCTCGGCTACGCGCTGCAACGCGGACTGTTGAACCAAACGCTCACCGGCGGCCTGTTGCCGCCACTGCTCGTGACTTTTGGCATTTCGATCATCATTCAGAACGGATTGTTGGAAGGATTCGGCGCCTACACGCGCCGGCTCCAGCAGGGTGCTGTCGAAACCGCGAGCTTGCAATTTCCGGGCGGCATCTCGATCGGCGTCTATCCGCTGCTGGTATTCGGCGTTGCGCTGGTCGCGCTTGGCAGTCTGCAGTTGTTGTTTTATCGCACCGGCCTTGGCCGCGCTTTCCGCGCCGTTTCCGACGATGCCGACACCGCCGAGTTGATGGGCGTCGACAACCGTAAGCTCTATGCGGTCGCACTCGGCATCGCCATGATCTTCACGGCGATTGCCGGCGTCTTGTTTGCCATCCGCACGAACTTCGATCCGGCGGCGGGTCCGATCCGGCTGATCCTGGCCTTTGAGGCGGTGATCATCGGCGGCCTTGGCAGTATGTGGGGCACGCTGATCGGCGGCATGGTGCTCGGCATCGCCCAGGCCGTCGGCGCCGCGCTGTCACCGACCTGGCAAATCCTCGCCGGGCACATCGCCTTCCTGATCATCTTGATCGTTCGACCGAGCGGGCTGTTCCCGCGCACCAGAGACTGACATGCAGACCGATCGGGTCGAGCGCGGAACGTTGGCCAGTCGCGCCTTTGCCCTCGTGGCCGTGGTCTTGTTGGCGGCGCTGGTCGCCATGCCATGGTGGGGCGATTCGGGCGACATGCGGCTGGTCGCGGAGATGGCCTACTATCTCGCGCTCGCCCAGTTGTGGAATCTGCTGGCCGGGTATGCTGGGCTCGTCTCGGTCGGCCAGCAAGCTTATGTCGGTCTCGGCGGCTACGCGCTGTTCTATTTGACCGGCGCGCTGGATGTGAATGTGTACGTAGCCCTTTTGCTCGCCGGCCCGTTCGCCGGGCTGTTGTCGATACCGGTTTCAGTCGCGGTATTTCGACTGCGCGGCGCGTATTTCGCGGTCGGCACCTGGGTTGTTTCCGAGGTCTTCGCGCTGGTTGCGAGCCTCATCCCGGTGCTCGGTGGCGGTTCCGGCTTGTCGCTGACGCCAGACATCATGCGCGAGATCGCGTCCGATCGGGCGAGCCGCGACACGATTCTCTATCTCATGTCGCTTGCGATCGCGGTCATCGTGTTCGCTATTGTCTATCTATTGCTGCGCTCGAAACACGGGCTGGCGCTGACGGCCATCCGTGATTCCGAACCGGCATCGGCCAGCCTCGGCGTCAACACGTTCCGCACAAAATTCATCATCTACATCGTGACGGCAGCCTGCACTGGCTTGGTCGGCGGGCTGATCTTCCTGCAAAAGCTCCGCATCTCGCCCGACGCCGGCTTCAGCATCAACGATTGGACTGTGGTTGTGATCTTCATGGTCGTGATCGGCGGCATCGGCACCATCGAAGGGCCGTTCATCGGCATGCTGGTCTTTATCGTGCTACGCGAACTGTTGGCCGACTATGGGGCATACTATTTGATCCTGATGGGCGCGATCGCCATCGTGGTCATGTTGAAGGCGCCGTCAGGCATTTGGGGCTGGGTCAGCCATCGCTTCAACATCGAGCTGTTCCCGGTGGGCCGGCGTCTGGCGCTGGCGCCAGCGGAGGATTCCTCGAAGCGATAGTTCGTTTGCACTAGAACTCGATCTTGCGCTTGCCCAGGAACGCATCGATGCCGGCGCGGGCGTCTTCTGAGGTCATGCTCACCGCCTGGGCGACGCTTTCGGTCCACAGCCCGTCCGCGGCCGACATGTCCTCGATGCGGGGGATGGCCTGCACGATCAGATAATTCGGAATGCGCGCATTCTTGGCGATGGCGTTGGCGAGCTCGATGGCCTTCTCCAGCGCTTTGCCTGGCTCGACCAGATAATGCGATAGCCCAAGTCGCTCGCCGGCGTCGGCGTCGAGGGTGCGGCCGGTCAGCATCATCTCGACCATGCGGCCTGAGCCGATGATCTTGGCGACGCGAACGCTGGCGCCGCCGCCGACATAGAAGCCGCGGCGACCTTCCGGCAATTGATAGAAGGCGGTGGTATCGGCAACACGGACATGGGTCGCGGTCGCGACTTCGAGCCCGCCGCCGATCACCGCGCCCTGCATCGCCGTCACCACCGGCCGGCCGCCGAACTGTATGGCGTCGAGCGTGGCGTGCGCGAAGCGCGACATGAAGATGCTATCAAACGCTTCGCGATGGCGATGCTCAGCGAGATCAAGGCCGGCGCAGAAATGCTTGCCGGCGCCGGCCAGCACGACGCAGCGCACGTCGGGTTCGAAACTCTCGAACGTTTTTTTCAGCTCGGCCCATAATTTTTCGCTCAAGGCATTGCGCTTGTCGGCGCGATTGAGGGTCACGACGGCAATCGGGCCTTGGCGCTCGATCAGCAAAAGCGGCTCTGTCTCACTCATTGTCTTCCTGTCGATTTAGCTGGCATGGATTCGACGTCCAATTGGCGGCGCGGCGCGCGATGCCGCCTCGCGAAGCGCCCGGCGCAAGACTTTATTGGTCGAGGTGCGCGGCAACTCGGCGACAAAGGTATAGGCCCGCGGCCGCTGGTAAGGCGAGAGCTCGCTTGAGCGGACGTGACGCTCGAGCGCGTCCGCGTCCAGGGCCGGATCGCCGCGGACGATGAAGGCTTGCACCCGCTCGCCCCATTCCGGATCGGGCACACCGACCACCGCGCATTCGGCGACGCCGCGATGCGCCAGCAAGATCTCCTCGACCCGCGCCGGCATGATGTTGATGCCGCCGGAAATGATCATATCGTCGCGGCGGCCTTCCAGATAGAGGTAGCCGCCGGAATCGAGGCGGCCGAGATCGCGCGAGCGCCACCAGCGCCGATCGCCGTCACTGATAAAGCTTGCGGCCGTCGCTTCCGGATCGCGCCAGATGCCAACGGCAAGCGAGGGACTGGAGATCAGAATCTCACCGGTCTCGCCTGGCGCCACTTCGTCGCCCGGACCGCCGCCGGGAACAACGACCCGCAGATCGCCATTGAGCAAGGGGCGGCCGACGCTGACCAGCCGGTCGCCGACCATTTCGTCGGCGGTGATGCAAGCTCCGGCGGCGCCGGTTTCGGTCGAGCCGTACATCTGCACGACGTTCGGGCTGATTTCTTCACGGAGCCGCTTGAGCGTCGGCGCATCCATCGGCTCGGCGGCAAAGCCGATGAGTCGCACCGAACTGAAATCCGCGTCTGGCGCATTGGCGTTGAGCAGCCGTCGCCACAGCGTCGGCGTCAAGAACACATGCGTCGCGCGCTCCGTCGTTACTTTGTGCACCAGATCGCCGAGATCGAAATGCTCCATGAAAATCGTGCAGGCGCCGGCATGCAGAAACGGAAACCAGCCATTGTAGCAGCCAATGAACGCGGTGCTCAGCGGCACCAGCGAACGGTCGCGTGGCAGCAGCCCCTGATAAAGATAAAGGTTGCTGCGCGCATTCTCGATGAAGCCGCGATGGCTGTGCACCACGCCTTTCGGCACCGATGTTGTGCCCGACGAAAGCACGATGACGGCCGGATCGTCCTCGGCCGGTTTCGCCAGCGGCGCATCAGCGGGCGCGCCGTCGAGATCGACGGGAATGGAAGCGGTGGCTTTGAACGCACCACTGCGCCTCGGCGGCACCGCCGAAACAGCTTCGATGCAGGCACGAAGCTGCGGATAGCCGGCGGCGATACCGGCCGCCAGCTCTTCAATAGAAGCGTCGTAGACCAGAAGGCGCGGCTGCATCTTGCGGCAGACCGTGGCGAGCGTGCCTGTGGATTCACGCGTATGCAGCGCCATCGGCAGCGCGCCCAAACGCACCGCGCCAAGCCACGCGACCAGATAGATCGCGCTCGGCGGACACAACAGCGCCAGCGGCTCGCCGGGCACGGCGCCGAGGCCTGCGAACAAAGCCGCGGCGCGGCGCGAGAGTGTATCGAGCTCGGCAAAAGTCAGCCGCGTTGCCGAATCGACCACGGCTTCGCCGTCGCCGAACCAGCGGGCGGCGCGCGCAAAGGCGTTCGGAATCGTCAGCGGCAGACCGACGGTCATCGCACCATGCCGGCGTTTGTCATTGCACCTTGAGGCCCATCTGGCCGGCGATCAGATTGCGCTGGATTTGTGATGAGCCGGCTGCAACCGTTGCTGCGCGGGCGTCGCGGAAATGCCGCTGCATGTCGAACTCCATGTTGTAGCCGTAGCCGCCCATGACCTGCATGCCGGCTTCGGTGGTTTTCACATACGTCTCGGCGGCAAGCAGCTTCGCCATGGTGATTTCCTTCAGCGCGTCTTCGCCGCGGCTGACGCGCCAGGCGGCCTTCAAGGTCAGCGCCCATGCGGCCTCCACCTGCGTTTCCAAATCGGCGAGCATGTGGGCAATCGCCTGGAAGCTGCCGATCGCCCGCCCGAACTGATGTCGCTCCTTGGCGTAGCTCACTGCCATGTCGAGGGCGCCGCGCGCGCTGCCGCAATCGCAGGCGGCGGCGACGACGCGCTCGGCCTGCAGACCGGACAGTATACAGTCCCAGCCTTTATTCTCGCCGCCGATCAGCCGGTCCGGCGGAATGCGAGCATCGTTGAAGTAGAGTTCGTAGGTGCCGACCGAACGACGGCCGAGCATGTCGAGCTTGCGGATTTCGAGACCGGGTGTGTCGTTGTCGACCAGGAACAGCGACATGCCCTGCCGGTAATGCGCTTTGGGATCGGTCTTCACATAGACATTGATGACGTTGTCGCGCGCGCCGGCGGCGGTCGCCCAAATCTTCTGGCCGCTGATGACGTATTCGTTGCCGTCGCGCCGTGCTTGCGTGCGCATGGCGCCGACGTCGGAGCCGGCATCCGGCTCCGACATCGAAATCGACATGCGGATTTCACCGGCGATCAGCTTGGGTAGCCAGTAACGCTTCTGCTCCTCGGAGCCTTTGCGCGCGATATTGAGGGCACAAAAGATGCTGCCGCCGAACGCCATGGCCACGTCGGCGCTGTAGCGGCCGATTTCCTCGGACACGACGGCGAGATCGACGACGCTGCCGCCGGCGCCGCCGTATTCCTCCGCAAATGGCAGCGCAAAAAGCCCCGCCTCTACCCACGCATCGTAGAGCTCGTATGGGTATAGCCGCTCGCGATCCAGCCGCCGCAAATATTCAGGCGTAGCGACCCGCTCCATCAACCTGTGGACGCTGTCCCAGAGGAGCTTCTGCTCGGACGAGTACTCGAAATCCAATGCATCCTCCCGGCCGCCGGTTTTGCTATACGGTTGCGCTATACGACGCCATGCCCGGCTTGCCTAGAACATGCCGGTCCTCATTTGGGAGGACATTCGCTTGACCACGATGCTCGCCGCCCGGCTTCATAAAACCGGTGAACCGATGAGGCTCGAGCAGGTGCCGGTGCCCGAGCCGCGGCCGACCGACGTGGTGGTCGCGGTCAAGGCCTGCGGCGTGGTGCCGAACCTGATCAACGTGCTGACCCATTGGCAAACCTGGTTCCCGGAATTGCCGCTGCCGAACCTGCCGGCGATCTTCGGGCTCGACGTCGCCGGCGTCGTCGCCGCCGTCGGCGAGCAGGTGCAGAACTTTCGCGCGGGCGACCGGGTTTATGTCACGCCGGGCCTGTTCTGCGGCTCCTGTCCGGCCTGCCGCGCCGACGACACCATGAACTGCATCAACTTTACCTTTCGCGGCTATTTCGGCTTCGGCCCGGACGCGCAGCGCCAGTTCGATGCTTATCCATATGGCGGCATGTGCGAGTACATCACCGCGCCGCAACACAATCTGGTGCCGCTTCCCGACAGTGTTGCTTTCGAGGAAGCGGCGCGCTTCGGCTATATCGGCACCGCCTACGCGGCGTTGCGTAAAGCCGGCGCCGGGCCGGGCAAGACGATTTTCATCAACGGCCTCACCGGCACGCTCGGTCTCGGCGCGACGCTGTGCGCGCTCGGTCGCGGCGTCACCCGCATTCTCGGCACCGCGCGCGAGCGCAAACGCCTCGATCGAGTCAAAGCGCTGGCGCCAGAGCGGATCGAGGTCCTGCCGCAGGGCGAAGGCAAATCGGTCGCCGACTGGGCGCGCTCGTTCACCGGCGGGTACGGCGTCGACGCCGTCATCGATTGTCTCGGCCCCGGCACCTCAGGCACACTCCTGATGAACGCCATCTACGCCCTGCGCCGCGGTGGCAAGGCCATCAATATCGGCGGCGTTGGCGAGAAGACCGTGATGGACGTGCATTGGATGATGGACAACCAGATCGAATTCATCGGCAGCAACTGGTTCACCATCGCCGACGGCGAAGCGCTAGCCGCAATGGCCGCGGCCGGAACGCTCGACCTTTCGGTGTTCGAGCATGTTCGCGTGCCGCTTGCCGAAGTGAACCGCGCGCTCGACGGCTCGCAATTCCGCGACGGCGGCTTCACCAATGTCGTGATCGTTCCTTGAAGGGGTGACGGATGGCAAAATCGCATCGCGTGATCATCACCGGCACCAATCAGGCCGGAAAATCCGCCGTGGTGGAAGATGCCCACGCCACGTTGACTGGGCCGGGCAACTTTGACTTCTGGCAAACCAAGCCCGGCCAATCGCCGCATGACACGTCGTTCGGCCGCGCGCCGATGAAATTCTATCCGCAGCCGGGCGGCACCATGTTTCGCTTGTTCACCATCCCGCCGGAGAATCCGAAGATGACTGCGGCCGACATCGCGGCGATGCAGGACTGGTTCTTCAAGGAAGTCGGCGATCCGGACGCACGCGTCGATACCAGCCGCCACCCGATGATGCACACGACGGCCACCGTCGATTACATTCTGCTGCTGTCCGGCGAGATTTCACTGCTGCTCGACGAGGGCGATCCGATCAAGCTGAAGCCGTTCGACGCGGTCGTGCAGCGGGCCACCAATCATTCCTGGGTCAATACCGGCAAGGAGCCGGCGCTGCTGATGTGCGTCATGGTCGGCGGCAAATAGCGCCGGCGGACCGAGCCACACATGAAAGATAACGACGCTCGCGCCGCCGAGGAGCTTTTCCCTCGGGCCATCAGCCGCCGTCGGATTATGCGCGGCCGGCCGAGCATCATCGCATCGTCTGCGACAAGGACATCGCGGTGTCGATGCGCGACGGCGTCAATGTCGTGGTCGATGTCTATCGCCCGGACGCAGCCGGCCGTTTTCCGGTGCTGTTCGCCTTCGGCGTTCATTCCAAAGAGCTGCAGGGCAACGAACTCCCGCAAGTCTTTCCGCCGCAGCCTTCATGGTCGTCGCTTTGGCTCGGTCACGCCGAAGCCGGTGACACCGAGTTCTTTGTGTCGCGCGGCTATGTGCATGTCGTCGGCTCACCGCGTGGCTATCTCAAATCCGGCGACGGCGGCTCGCGCGAATGGGACAGCTACGACGTGATCGAATGGATCGCACGGCAGCCCTGGTGCGACGGCAATATCGGCATGATCGGCATCGGCGCCTTCGCCTCCGAGCAGTTTCACGTCGCCCGCCAGCAGCCGCCAAAGCTCAAGGCGATCTTCCCCTACGATCCGCGCGGCGCCTACGGCAAGTTCGGTGGCTTTCGCGAGGAATATCCCGGCGGCGTGCTGCACGCCTTCCGCTATCTGATGGATCATTTTTCGTCGGTCCACACGACCCGTAGTGCGCCGGGCGCTTTGCCGCCGGACCAAGAGGAAAAATGGCGCGAGGCCATGGCGGATGCGGACATCCGCATGTATCCGCACTTGCACAACGTGTTGGTGCAGCGCGGGCAGCACATGCCGCGCTATTTTGACGTGCTGATCGACCCCTACGACAACGAGAAAACCATCGCCGAGGCCGAGGCGGAATTTCCGAAGATCAAGCTGCCGACCTATACCGGCGCCGGCTGGTACGGCTACACCTACAAGACGCACCTCGCCGGCGCGCAGACTTATTTCAGCAAAATTTCCGCACCGAAGAAGATGGTGCTGACCGGCCCGGCGCATCCGGATCGACCGCTGCGGGCGCTGCGCGGTGAGATGCTGCGCTGGTACGACCACTGGCTCAAAGGCATCGACAGCGGGCTCATGAAAGAGCCGCCGGTCACGTATTGGGTGATGGGCGCGAATGAATGGCGGCGCGGCGCCGATTGGCCGTTGCCGGAGACGCAATGGACCAAGCTCTACCTCGCCAGCTGGGAGCGGCTGACGGCCGAGCCTTACGTTGCGTCGAGCGTCGACAATTACATTCCGCCTGACGTATTCGCGCAGATGCCGCCGACACAAACCAATCGCATCGCGAGCTTACGCTTTCTCACTGATCCGCTGCCGCACGATCTGCTGGTAGCCGGGCCGAGCGTGCTGAACCTTTTCGCGGCAATCGACCGCGACGACACCAACTGGATCATCATCCTCAAGGATGTCGGGCCCGATGCGGGCGTGCGGACGGCGCGCGAGGGCGAACGCGAAATTTCGGAGAACCTTCCCGAGCGCGAATTGACCCGCGGTTGGCTCAAAGCCTCGAACCGTGCGCTCGATCCGGCGCGCTCAAAACCATGGAAGCCCTGGCACAAGCTCACGCGGCAGGCGCGGCAAAAGGTGACGCCGGGCAAGGTCGAGGAATACGCCATCGAGATTTTTGCTTTCGCCAACCTATTCCGCAAAGGCCACCGGATTTGCGTCGAGATCACGAACGTCGACCTATCGACCGGCGTGCTCGGCGCGACCAACGTCGAATATATCCCCTACCATGTCTGCTCCAGCCGCACGGTGGTGCACAGCATCTATCACGATGCGGCCCGCCCCTCGCATCTGTTGCTGCCGGTCATTCCGACCGTCCGTTGACTTGCACCGCCGATAGAAAGGTGACGCATGGACCTTCATCTGAACGGCAAAGTCGTGCTGATCACCGGCGGCTCGAAAGGCTTGGGGTTGGCGATGGCGCACCGCTTCGCCTCCGAGGACTGCGATCTTCATCTCGTCGCCCGCTCGCAAGGCGCACTGGAAGACGCGGGCAACGCGATTCGCGGGAAATATCAGGTGAAGGTGAGCACGCTCGCCACCGACCTCGCGCAACGCGGGTCTGCCGGACGCGTTGCCGACGCATGCGGCGATGTCGACATTCTCGTCAACAATGCCGGCGACATTCCCTCGGGTTCGTTGGAAACGGTCGACGAGGATCGATGGCGCGCCGGTTGGGATACGAAAGTCTTCAACTACATCAATCTCAGCCGTGAATATTTCCGCCGCATGAAGGCGCGGCACGCCGGCGTGATCGTCAACGTGATCGGCATCGGCGGCGATCTTCTTGATGCGAGCTACATGGCCGGCGGCGTCGGCAACGCCGCCATGTCGGCTTTTACCAAATCGCTTGGCTCGACCAGCCACAAATTTGGAATAAGAGTGGTTGGTGTCAATCCCGGAGCGTGCGCGACAGAACGCTACGAACGATTGGCGCGAGCCAGGGCCCAGGAGCGCGGCGGCGATCCGGACCGCTGGCGGGAGGCGACGGGTACGCTTCCGTTCGGCCGCCCCGCGACGCCGGACGAAATTGCCGTGGCCGTCGTTTTTCTGGCCTCGCCGCTGTCCGCTTACACCACCGGCGCGATCCTCACGATTGATGGCGGCTTGACCGGCGGGCGTGAAATTCCGCGCTGAAGATTGTAGGCGTCGCACGCGCCGTGCAAGATCTAACTCTGCGGCGTGCTCGTGACCCCAGTGATAAAGCGGTGTGAAATCAACCCGGAAGCCTTCAGATCGCGCAACCCCTCGGTCAGCACATTGTCGCTTACATGTGGATACATTTGATGGCGCGGCGTAACCTGGGACGCACATTCGCCTTCGAATTATTGCGACGGTGACCATGACGAAGCAGACCGACACATCCTCGCGCCAAGCGCGAAACCGACCGCCTTTCGAGTGCATTGCGCTGGTGCTGCAGGGCGGCGGCGCGCTCGGCGCCTACCAGGCCGGGGTCTTTGAGGCGCTCACCGAAGCCGGGGTCGAGCCGGATTGGATCTCCGGCATATCGATCGGCGCTTTCAATTCAGCCATCATTGCCGGCAATCCGCCGGAGGCGCGCGTCGATAGGCTGCGGCAGTTTTGGGAGGCCGTCACCGAGCCCTTCGTTGAATGGCACGCGTCCCTTCGCGTGGCCGGTCGCGGCGGCTGCAAGCAGCCGCTCCGGATGCGCCGAGGCGAGCCGACTTTTGGCAATTCGCCATCGAATTCGCGCCGGCACTGAGGGCTGACAGCGCGCGCGGTTTTTTCAATCAGTGGGCTGCCGGCCGCGTGCTGTTTAACGGCACTCCCGGCTTTTTCGCACTGCGGCCGGTCACGCCGTGGCTGTGGCCCGGCAGTTCGAGCGAGCGACAAGTTACTACGACACCAGCGCGACTGAAGAGTACGCTGGAGCGGATCATTGATTTCGACCGCATCAACAGCAACGCGATGCGCCTGAGCGTCGGCGCGGTCAATGTGCGGACCGGCAACTTCGCCTATTTCGACACCACCAAGGACCGCATCCGGCCGGAACATATCATGGCCAGCGGCGCGCTGCCGCCGGCATTCGCGGCGGTCGAGGTCGATGGCGAGTATTATTGGGACGGCGGCCTGGTTTCCAACACGCCGCTGCGTTGGGTGGTCGACGAGTATCCGCAACGCGACACCCTCGTGTTCCAGGTCGATCTGTGGTCGTCACGCGGCGAACTTCCCCACAACATGACGAACGTCAATACGCGGCAAAAGGAAATCATTTATTCAAGCCGCACCCGCGCTGCATCCACGCATTTCGCCGAGATGCAAAGTGTTCGTAATTCGATCGCAGAGCTTTGCTGCCGAAATTGCCGCCAGAACTGGCGGAGGCCCGGAATGCGCCGTGTTGCGGCGCTTTTCCGAGCGCAAGGTTTGGAACCTCATTCAGACTCATCTATCGCGCCAAAAACTATGAAGGCGATTCGAAGGACTATGAGTTCTCGCGTCTGAGCATGGTGGAACACTGGCGCGCCGGTTACGACGATACGGTGCGCACGCTGGCGCATCCTGAAGTTCTGGAGCGCCCGCGGAACGCCGACGGCGTCTTTACCTTCGACATTGGCCAGCACGAGCTGCCGTAGAGCATGATCCCGAAAAGTGGAAGCCGGTTTTCGGAAAAGATCATGCTCCCAACGCAAAATCCAGACCATGATCCGATTCAACCCGGTCGGATCATAGTCTAGCCGACGATCGCAAAACCTCAGTCAAACCGAGGACAGACCATGAAAGAAGCCGATGTGCGCAAGCGCGCTTTTGCCATGCCGCTCACCAGCCCGCTTATCCGCCGGGACCATACCGTTTCTGCCAGCGCGAATTTCTCGTCATCACCTATCGGACCGACGCGGATACGCTGCGCGCGCTCGTGCCCGAGCCGCTGGAAGTCGACGAACCCATCGTCAAATACGAGTTCATCCGCATGCCGGATTCGACCGGGTTCGGCGACTATACCGAAACCGGCCAGGTCATTCCGGTCTCATTCCGCGGGCGCAAGGGCGGCTACTCGCATTGCATGTTCCTCAACGACGATCCGCCGATCGCCGGCGGCCGCGAGCTGTGGGGCTTTCCCAAGAAACTGGCGCAGCCAAGCCTGCGCGCCGAGATCGACACTCTCGTCGGCACGCTCGACTATGGCCCGGTACGCGTCGCCACCGGCACGATGGGCTACAAGCACAAGACTGGCCGATCTCGACGGCGATAAAAGCCTCGCTCGAGGCGCCGAACTTTCTCCTGAAGATCATTCCGCACGTCGACGGCACGCCGCGCATTTGCGAGCTGGTCGAGTATTACCTCGAAGACATCGATCTGAAAGGCGCCTGGACCGGGCCGGGCGCGCTTGATCTTCACGCCCACGCGCTGGCGCCGGTCGCCGAGCTTCCGGTGCTCGAAATCATTTCGGCCACGCACATCATTGCCGATTTGACGCTTGGGCCTCGGCAAGGTTGTCTACGACTACTTGCGCTGAGCGCCTGTCCGCCGCGCTGACCGCGAAGCCCTATCGGCGACTGCGCGCCCGATAGGCGCTCGGGCTTTGTCCCACGATGCGTTGAAAGCGGCGGTTGAACGTCGAAAGATCGCCGAAACCGGCCGCAAACGCGATCGCCGAAACGCTTTCGGATGTTCGCCGCAGACGAACCGCAGCGCGGTTAAGCCGCGTATGCAAAATGAATTGATACGGCGTCATTCCGACCACCGCGCGGAAGGTGCGCAGGAAGTGATAGGGGCTCATCGCCGCGACGCGCGCCAGTTCGGACAGCTGATAGCGATTCGTCCGCTTGCGCCTCGATCCGGCGCAGCACGGCGCCAATCCGCTTCTCGTCGCGCGCGCTCGGCGCCGGGTCGCGGCCTTTACGCTCGGCAAATGCGCAGGAAGCCGCTCCAGCAACGCGCAGCGCCGCTTCCTCCAATCCGCCCACGTCACCGTCATCGCGCGCAGTTTCGGCCGCGGCGACGATCGGCAGCAAAGCCGCATTCGGCGGCAGCCGCGGAACGGTGAACGACATCCGGCGCGCGCCGGGAATGGCGCCTACTAGCGTTTCGAGGAATTCCGGCGCGAATTGGAACGACAGGCAACGGTCACCGACACCGTGGTCGTGACTGCATTCGAAGCAATGACAATCGTTGCCTAGGAGCAATGCGCCCGGTGCCAAGACGGCCGACCCCAGCGTTGAGCGATAGCGAAAAGTTCCGTGCGTCACGGCAGCGATACAGACGCCGTCGTGCCGCTCTTCAAACGGGCGGTCGTGCGGACGGGCGGTGCAAACGACGTCCTCGACGCGCCAGCCGGTTCCGCAAGCCAAGAGACGTGAGGTCAGCGCCATGATGCAGATTAGCAATTTTTCCCAAGCGTGGGAGCCTCACCAGCATCTAGGTCATGGTCACGAACCTGCAACCGACCAAAGCGGAGCAAACGGTGATCGCGAATTCCTTCATCGGCGCCTTAGCGAGCAATGGCCCGGCAGCCGACCGCACCGAGAAGATGAAGCTCTATGGCTGGCTGATCGGGCGCTGGACCATGGACGCGACGGTGCATCTGGACGACGGCAGCCGGCACCAGGGCTCCGGCGAGATTTATTTCGGTTGGGCGCTTGAAGGCCGCGCTATCCAGGACGTGTGGATCTTGCCCGGCATATTTTACGGCACCACGTTGCGCGTCTACGACCCGAATATCGACGCCTGGCACATCCTGTGGAGCGACCCGATGCGCCAGTCTTATACGCGGCAGATCGGGCGCGCGCAGGGCGACGACATCGTCCAGCTCGGCAAGAACGACGCCGGCGAAGCGGTGCGTTGGAGCTTTACCGCGATCACGCCCGACTCGTTCCGCTGGCTAGGCGAACGGTCAGGCGATGACGAGAAAACTTGGCAGCTTCAGGCCGAATTCTTCGCCCGCCGCATTCGATAACTTCAACGCAGGAGCAGATGATGATCGATCACGTTTCCATCGGCGTCCGTGACGTCGCCAAAACCAAGCTTTTCTACGACGCGGCGCTGAAGCCGCTTGGCTACACATGCCTCAGCGAGGGCGAGGGGTCGCTCGGCTACGGGCGCGACGCGGTCGCGCTTTGGATCAGCAACGCCGAGCATCCCGTACCCGCCAACATGAAATCGGGTTTGCACTTTTGCTTGACCGCCCCGACAGCACGCAGCGTCGACGCTTTCTACGCCGCCGGCCTGAGCAACGGCGGACGCGACAATGGCAAACCGGGCCTGCGCACCGATTACGGCCCCGGTTACTACGCCGCGTTCGTCATCGATCCCGATGGCTATCGGCTCGAAGCGCATTGCGCCCAATCCGCATCGTGATGCGGAGCCGACACCGGCAAAAGGATGCAAGGAGAAAAAGGGCCGGCACGGCCGGCCCTTCCCTTTATTAGTTATCGCAATTTTAGTTGTAGACCTTCTTGCACTCCGGCACTTCGCGGCCGGGCAGGCCGATCCTGTCGAAGACTTCCTTGGAGAAGCCGAGCCGCTGTTGCACGTTGGGCACGACCTTCACCACCTTGCTGACGAGCTCGCCCTTGTCGTCCTTGACGACTTCGGTGACGAAGTTCGTGCCGATCGCCTGGCGGTTCTCGTCGAGCGTAATCTTTCCATTCGGCGCTTCGAGCACCATGTTTTTCAGCGTATCGCGGAATTTCTTGTTGCCGTCGCTGAGCTCGCCGTTGACTTGGTCGAGCGCCTTGAACACGGCGTCAGCCGAATTGTAGTAGCTGATGGCGAGCAGTGACGGACTGCCGAAGGGGTTTTTGAAATAGCCTTCTTTCGGCATTTGTTGATACGCCTTCACGAATGCCTGCCATTTCGGCTCGGGGTCGGCGTCGGCCATGCCGCTGGCGGCGATGGTGCCGATCAGCGAATCCTTCGCCTTGCCCTTCGACGAAAGCACGGTCTGGTCGACCATGATCGAGCCGCCGAGAAGATGAGCGTTGCCACCGGCCTGCTGGTATTGATTGAGGAAGTTCACCGCGTCGGCGCCGCCGAGGCCGAGATAGATGGCATCGACATCGTCGGGCAGAGCCGAAATGACGGAAGCGAAGTCCTTGGTGCCGAGCGGCACCCAGATCCGCTTGGTGATCTGACCGCCGGCTTTGCAGAATTCGAGCGCCAGGCCAAACACCTGGGTATAGACAAACGAGTAATCCTCGCCGACCGTCGCGATCTTCTTGTAATGCTTGACGTTATAGGCGTAGTCGCCAAGCCCTACCTGCCACTGTGCGCCATCCATGTTGAAGCGGTAGAAAGTCGGCGACGGAGTGACGTAGGTCGTCTCCAGGGCGCCAGACGACGCGTTGATGACCGTGATCTGCGGTTGGGTCTTCGAATAATCGCGGATGGCGATGCCTTCCGAGCCCGACAGCGGGGAGATGAGGACATCGACCTTGTCCTGTTCGACAAGCTTTTTAGCGGCGCGCACGGCCGAATCCGGGCTGGCGTCCGTCGAACCGACGATGGTCTCGATTTGCTTGCCGCCGGCCATGCCTTTGTGCGCCTTCACCGCAAGCTCATAGCCGCGCATGCCGTCCTCGCCGAGCACGGTGTAGGTACCTTCGAGTGTCGCGGTGACGCCGATTTTGATCTTGTCGGCGGCGTTGGCCGACCCGGTGCCGACGATCGCGGTCAACGCGACCGCGACTGTTAGTCCAATACCCTTATGCATGGGGTTCCCTCCTATGTACGATCGCCGTTAGACGGTGTCGTTTCGCCGGTCGAATGCGCTTATGCGTTCTCGGGAGGATCTAACCGTCGCCCCCCGCTTCGACCAGCCATAAATCGTAGCAGCGAGCCGACCGGCGCTACAAGCCCGACCGGGCCGCCAGCCTGCCTCGGGGCCGTGTCTGCTAGTCTGATTCTTCGGCCAAATCCGCGTCGAAAGGTGGCGCCGCAAGTCTTAACGCAACCCCGCAGCGCCACTTGTCAACGGCGCCCAGCCGTCGTTTAATCCGACAAAACAATAACCTGCGCGTTGGGAGGCGCTGCATGAGCACCGCGTTAGCGGTTTGTCATGGGTCGTTCGGCCGCGTGACTGTCTACCGGCTGGACAAGCCGATGCGCACCCATGCTCATCGCGAAGGTCATTTGACCTTTCTTCTCAACGGCCCGCCGGCTGTCGTCACGATTGACGACGTTCCGCACCTCGTGGACCAAACGTCGGGGGTCGCCATCAATCCCTGGCAGCCACATTCTTTTCAGCCTTGTTCAGGTGATCGGCCCTCGGTCTTTCTGGTCGCCTATATCTGCGAGAGCTGGCTCGATCGCGACCAGGATGGCCGCGGCAGTATGCGATTCGGCGCCAATGGGTTGCGGGTCGGAACGACGATCCGTTCCATCTGCGCGAGCCTGGCGCATACGCTGGTGACGAACGCGAGCTATCGGATCGTCAATCGTTATTTGAACCAGCTGTTTGACGCGAGTTTCGACAAATCCTGGAAGGCCGGCGGGCGATCGAATGTGAGCTTCCCGCCCGCAAACGCCGATCGACTTTCGCGTCCGCAAATCGCTGCGCATTTTGGACGACTGCATTGCCGAAGGTATCGAGCTCGACAATGTGGCGCGCGATGCCGGGCTGTCGCGGCCGCATTTCTTCAAGCTCTTCCGCGAGAACACCGGCGTAACGCCGGCGCTCTATGCCAATACCATGCGCATCGAGCGGGCGCTCGATCGTCTCATGTGCTCGCAGACCTCGGTCACCGATATCGGCTTCGAGCTCGGTTTCTCGTCGCAGAGCCATTTTACTCACTTCTTTTCCGCGCACGTTGGCATTGCGCCGACGCAATACCGGACCATCGCCCGGGTCGTCAGCGAATAAGCCGCGCGCGGATAGCCAATAAGCTCTTATCGCGACGGGGAAAACGGGCTTTGCTCCGGGTCCGCCTCCGGTCGGCGAACACGCTCAATCCCAGAAGACGCCGAGCGAAGACACGAAAAACAGACTACCGAGCATGCCGCAGCCCTTCCATTTAGGTACTTTCCGGCAAAATCGGAGGAAACGCGGTGTCCACGGCTTTTAGCGAGGACAGAGGAAGCCCGGGAGCGGCGCGTGGCGACGCGTTTGGACGCTGGATCGGAAACCATCCGATCTGGTCGCTTGTCATCGCCGTCGCGGTGATCTTCTTCCTGTGGCTCGTGCTCGCCCCGTGGCCGGCGGGCTTCGAGGACGTGTTCGGCAAGAAACGCCTTTTCATCAACGCGCTGTTCAACGGCATCACGCTCGGCGGGCTTTATTTTCTCGTCGCCACCGGCTTCACGCTGATCTTCGGGCTGATGCGCAACGTCAATCTTGCGCACGGCTCGCTTTATCTGTTCGGCGGTTACATGGGTTACGAGGCCGGTCAATGGACCGGATCGTGGCTCTTCAGCTACGTCTTTGCGTTCGTCTGCTGCGCGCTCGTCGGCATGGCGATGCAGTTCCTCATCTTCCGGCGGATGGAAGGGCAGGACCTGCGCCAGACGTTGGTGACACTCGGATTGTCGATTGTTTTCTCCGACCTGATGGTGTGGGTCTGGGGTGGCAACGCAATCCAGATCGATACGCCGGACTATCTGATGGGACCGATTCCCACCCCGATCGTCGTCGCGGTCAAATCAAGCGGCGATGTGGTTTTTCTTCAATATCCTATCGTGCGGCTGGTCATTTTCGCCGCTGCGGTCCTTATCGGGGTCGGCATGTGGCTGGCGCTCAATCGCACGCGGATCGGCGTGATGATCCGCGCCGGCGTCGACGACCGCGACATGCTTTCGGTGCTTGGCTACCGCGTTCAGCTGCTGTTCGTGCTGGTGTTCGCGTTCGGCGCCGGACTTGCCGGAATGGCGGGCATCGTCGGCGGAACCTTCACCTCCATCTCGCTCGGCGAAGATTCCCACTTTTTGCTCGCCTCGCTGCAGGTCGTCATCGTCGGCGGCATGGGATCGATACCGGGTGCCGCGCTCGGCGCGCTGATCATCGGTCTCGCCGAGCAATTCGGCCTGGTCTATTTCCAGAATTATGCGACGGTGTCGACGTTCGTGATCATGGTCATCGTACTGGCGCTGCGTCCGCAGGGACTGCTGGGGAGACGCTGATATGGCGCTCTTGCAGGACCACGGAAACAGGCCCGATCCACATTGGCGAGGCGCAGCGCGGCGGCGCGTTTTCGCAGTGGGTGTCACGCCATGCCGCGATACTTTTGCTCGGCTTGGCGCTCTGTTCTTCCTCCCGGCAGTCGCCAGCTATTTCATCCTTGTGCAGGTCGTCGGCTGGGCGATGATCCTTGGCATCATCGCGCTGTCGCTGATGTTCCTGGCCGGCTACGGCGGCATGGTGAGCCTGGCGCAAATGACCATGGCCGGCGTCTCCGGCTACATGATCACCGTCTTCGGTGCGAGCTCGCTGCCGACGATTAGTCTGTTTTGGCCATGGTGGGTAGCGGCGCCGATCGCGATCGCCATCGCCGTCGCATCCGGCGCGCTCATCGGTGCGCTTTCGGCCCGGACCGAGGGCATCTACACCATCATGATCACGCTGGCGATCGCGGCGGCCTTTTTCTACCTGACACTGCAAAACTGGCCGATCTTCAACGGTTTCGCCGGGTTCACGACAATTCCGGCGCCGATTGCCTTTGGCGTCAACTGGAAGGATCCGATCCCGCTTTATTATCTGATCTTGTTTTTCGCGGCGCTGAGTTACATCGCGGTCGTCTATGTCTCGCGCGCGCCGTTCGGCTTGGCGCTGCAGGGCGTGCGCGACAATCCGCGCCGCATGGAGGCCATCGGCTACAACGTCACAGCTCACCGCATCGCCGCCTATGCCTTTGCGGCGCTGATCGCGTCAATCGGCGGCATCCTGATGGTGTGGCTGAACAATCAGATTTCGCCCGGCTCGGCCGGCATTGAGGCGACTGATCGATCTGCTTGTCATTGCCGTCGTCGGTGGCCTCGGCCATCCGATCGGCGCTTTTGTCGGCGCGCATCATCTACGTGATCTTGCGCACTTTCGCGCTCGACGCGTTGGTCGCCGTCGGTCTCGACGGGCGGCGCTTTCAGACCCTTATCGGTCTCGGCTTTTTGGTGATCGTTCTGTTTTCTCCCGACGGCGTGATCGGTCTGTGGCGTCGGTTTTCGGCTCGCGCGCTGTCGTCCGGCGGGAGCAACCGCAAATGAGCTCGATCGCCGAACGGATGGCCGCGGCCGGCACCGGCAACGCGATCGAATTGCGCGGCGTGAGCCGGTTTTTCGGCGCGCTGGCGGCGCTGATCGATATCACGCTGAGCGTGCGGCCAGGCGAACGGCGTGCCGTGCTCGGATCGAATGGCGCCGGCAAGACGACGCTTTTGAATTGCGTGACCGGCGACTTTCCGCCGACCTCGGGGACGGTGCGCTTCTTCGGCGAGGATGTGACAACGCTGCCGCCGCACGAGCGCATCCGGCGCGGGCTTCGCCGCACTTATCAGATTTCGTTGCTGTTCTCCCACCTGACGGTGCGTGAGAATGTCTACCTCGCCTGCCGCGGCGTCTCGCGCGGGCGCTTCTCGTTCATCCGTACCAGCGCGCGCGACGCGATCATGCAGTCGGTCACGGATCTTATTGCGCTTGCTCATCTCGAATCGGTTACCGATAGTCTGGTCGGCGAGCTGGCGCATGGCCAACAGCGTCAGCTTGAAATTGCGCTCGCGCTCGCCGGGGCACCGCGCTTTATACTTCTCGACGAGCCGGCGGCGGGTCTGTCGCCGAGCCGAGCGCGGCGATCTGGTCGCGATCCTCACCGCGCTTCCGGCCCATATCGGCTACATCATCATCGAGCACGACATGGACGTGGCGCTGCGCGTCGTCGAGAGCGTGACGATGATGCACAATGGCCGAATCTTCAAGGAAGGCGCCCCGGCCGAGATCGAGGCCGATCCGGAAGTTCAGCAATTGTATCTGGGTGGCGGTCATGCCTGAACGCCGTCCCGCCAACCTTCTGGAAATCAGAGGACTCAACGTCTTCTATGGCCGCAGCCACGCGCTGCAAGGTGTCGATCTGACACTCGAGCACGGCGTCCTGTCGTTGGTCGGGCGCAACGGCATGGGCAAGACGACCTTGTGCAAGGCGATCGTCGGGCTCACGCCGGCGGCGAGCGGCTCCATTCGTTTCAGGGGCGAGGAGCTGATCGGCCGGACCCCGGCCGACATCGCACGGCTCGGCCTCGGCTACGTGCCGCAAGGCCGACGGCTGTGGCCCTCGGTCACGGTCGACGAACATTTGCGGCTCGCCGGCGGCAAGCCGCGGCCAATGGACGATTCTCGCGCATCTACGAAACGTTTCCGCGGCTCGCCGAGCGGCGCAACAATCGCGGCAATCAATTGTCCGGCGGCGAGCAGCAGATGCTGGCGATTTCGCGCGCGCTGCTGCTCAACCCGCATCTGCTCATCATGGACGAGCCCACCGAGGGTCTCGCTCCGATCATTGTCGAGCAGGTCGAGAAAATCCTGCTGAATCTCGGCGAGGAAAGCGACATCGGCGTCCTCGTCGTCGAGCAGAATATCGGCGTCGCGACCGCGGTTGCGGAAAAAGTCGCGATCATGATCAACGGCCGGGTCAATCGGCTGATGGAAGCCGCGCGACTGGAGGCCGATCGCGAGCTTCAGCAAAGATTGCTTGGCGTCGGCCAGCACGGTCAGGCGAGCCGGCCGGATGAGGCCATCGCCGAGGCGCCGGCCGGCGAGGGCGAGCGGCGTCCGGCGAAAGCGCGCGGCCCGATCCGCGTCTATAATCTCCAATCCGACGATGCCGACGCGCTGGTCGCAGCCGGTTCCCGCCGCCCAGATCGAAACCTCAGCGCGCACACGGACGACCGCGCCCGAGCCGGTCGCGACCGAGATCTCGCCGGCGGTGGAAATTCGGCCGATCCATCGCGGCGGAGCAGCGCCGGTGATCGTTGCCGGTACGCTCGACACCAAAGGCGACGAGCTTCGCTTTATTCGCGACCAGATCGCCGCCGCCGGCGTGCGCGTGCTGCTGGTCGATCTGTCGACTTCGGGCGGACCGTCGCCGGCCGACGTGCCGCCGCATCACGTCGCCGCGTATTTCCGCGGCGGCCCAAACGCCGTGTTCACCGGCGATCGCGGCGGCGCTATCACCGCAATGGCGAAGCATTCGAGGCATGGGTCCGGCGCCACGAACCGGTCGGCGGTCTTATTTCGGCGGGTGGATCGGGCGGCTCTTCGCTGGTCGCGCCGGCTATGCGCGCGCTGCCGATCGGCGTGCCGAAGGTTCTTATCTCTTCGGTCGCCTCCGGTAACGTCGCGCCCTATGTCGGCCCGTCCGACATCATGATGCTTTATTCCGTGACCGACGTTGCCGGACTCAATTCCGTATCGCGCCAAGTCCTCGCCAACGGCGCGGCGGCGATGGTCGGCATGGTGAAGGCGCGCTCCGCCAACGTCGAGCGCGAGCGGCGGCCGGCGGCGCGCGGCAGCGGCAAGCCGGCGATCGGCCTCACGATGTTCGGGGTGACGACGCCGTGCGTCGACGCCGTCGTCGATGCGCTCGAAGAGGATTTCGAGTGTCTGGTTTTCCACGCCACCGGCGTCGGCGGCCAATCGATGGAGAAGCTGGTCGATTCCGGCACGCTCTCCGGCGTGATCGACATCACCACGACCGAAGTCTGCGATCTTTTGTTCGGCGGCGTATTGCCGGCCACCGAGGATCGCTTCGGCGCGATCGCGCGCATGCGCGTGCCTTATATCGGTTCGTGCGGGGCGCTCGACATGGTGAATTTCGGTCCGATGGACAGCGTGCCCGAGCGCTATCGCGGCCGTACATTGCAAGTGCACAATCCCACCGTGACGCTGATGCGCACCACGCCGGAGGAGAACGCCCGCGTCGGACGCTGGATCGGCGAGCGGCTCAATCGCATGGACGGAGCCGTCCGCTTCTTCCTGCCGGAAGGCGGCGTCTCGGCGCTCGATTCGCCGGGCCGGCCATTTTCCGATCCGAACGCCGACACGGAGCTTTTCAGGGCGCTTGAAGCGACGGTTCGGCAAACCGGCTCACGCCGCCTCATCCGCATGCCCGAGCACATCAACGATCCGCGCTTTGCGGCGGAAATCGCCGCCGAGTTCCGCCGGTTGTTTGGCGGCCGGCTCACGCGCCGACGGGCGAGGGGTTAGTCGCCATGCCGCGCATCCCGCGTTCCGACATCCTCGCCCGCTTCCGCGCCATGAAAGCGCAGGGCCAGCCAATCATCGGCGCCGGCGCCGGTACTGGAATCTCCGCCAAGAACGAAGAAGCCGGCGGCGCCGACCTCATCGTCATCTACAATTCCGGGCGCTACCGCATGGCCGGCCGCGGCTCGCTCGCCGGCATGATGCCGTATGGCGACGCCAACGGCGTGGTTGTCGAGATGGCGCGCGAGGTGCTGCCGATCGTCGCTCACACGCCGGTGCTCGCCGGCGTCTGCGGCACCGATCCGTTCCGCCAGATGGACGTCTTTCTGGACGAGGTGGTGCGGCTCGGCTTCAGCGGCGTGCAGAATTTCCCGACGGTCGGCCTGATCGACGGCCGCTTCCGCGCCGGCCTCGAAGAAACCGGCATGGGCTACGGCTGCGAAGTCGAGATGATCGCCAAGGCGCACGCCCGCGATCTTTTGACCACGCCCTACGTGTTCGAACCGGCGGAAGCCGCGGCGATGGCGCGCGCCGGCGCCGACATTCTGGTCTGCCACTTCGGTCTGACGGTCGGCGGCTCGATCGGCGCCGCGACGGCGACCAAGCTGGAAGATTGCCCGGCGCTGACCGACGCGATGGCCGAAGCCGCGCTCGCCGTGAATCCCGAAGGCGCTGATCCTGGTGCACGGCGGACCGATCGCCGAGCCGGCCGACGCCGAATACGTGCTCGCCCGCGCCAAAAACTGCCACGGTTTCTACGGCGCCTCGTCGATGGAGCGCCTGCCGGTCGAGCGCGCCCTGTGCGCTCAGGTTGCAAAAATTCAAAGCCATCAAGAAAGTCCAGAGGAACTAAGAAAGGCCCGCGTCAGATCGCGGGCGGGAGGAGAGTAAGATGTCCGTCGCCATTCTCGGCAGTCTGATCATCTGGCTGATCGTCGCGGTCATTGTCATCGCGATCGTCGTCTATTTCGTCAACTGGCTGTACCGCCGCTCGTCGAAGGAAGTGTCCTTCGTGCGCACCGGCCTGTTCGGCGAAAAGGTGGTCATCAACAGCGGCGCCTTCGTGCTGCCGTTCATCCACGAGGTCACGCCGGTCAACATGAACGTGCTGCGCATGCAGGTCGTGCGCAACCGCGACGACGCGCTGATCACCAAGGACCGCATGCGCGTCGACATCGAGTTCGGAGTTTTACGTGCGCGTGCCGCCGACCCGCGAAGCGGTGACGATCGCCGCCGCAACGCTCGGCCGCCGCACCATGAACGTCGCCGAGCTCGACGCGCTCCTCTCCGGCAAGCTGGTATCAGCGCTGCGCTCGGTCGCTTCGGAAATGACCATGGAGCAAATGCACGAGCGGCGCGGCGAATATGTCGCCCGCGTCAAGGATTCGGCGCTGGAAGGATTGAAGCAGAACGGGCTCGAGCTCGAATCGGTGGCGATCACCGATCTCGACCAGACCGACCTCGAATTCTTCAATCCGTCGAACCGGTTCGACGCCGAAGGCTTGACCAAGCTGATCGAGGACATCGAGGCGCGGCGCAAGCTGCGCAACGACATCGAGCAGGAATCGATGATCCTGATCCGCAGCCGCAACCTCGAAGCCGAGAAGCAGGCGCTGGACATCGACCGCGAAAGCGAGACCGCGCGCCTCAATCAGGAGCGCGACATCGAAGTGCGGCGCGCCGTGCAGCGCGCCGAGCTCGCCCGCGAGCGCTCGCTGCGCGACACCGAAGCGGAGCAGGCGCAGATCGCCGGACGGGAGGAAGTGGAAAAGACCCGGATCGCGCACGAGCGGGCGCTGGCGGAAGCGCGGATCATTTCCGAGCGCGACATCCGCGAGCGCGAGATCGAGCGCGGCCGCCAGATCGACGAGGCGGAAATCGCCGCCCGCGAGCGGGTCGAACGTGCGCGCATCGCGCAGGAACGCGTCGCTCACCGAGGCGCGGATCGCGCGAGAGGAAGACGATCAACGCCGCGAGATCGAGCGGCAGCGCAATGTCGAGCAGGCCGAGATCAGCGCGCGCGAGGAAACCGAGAAAGCGCGCATCGCGCAAGAGCTCGCCGTCGCCAACGCCCGCATCGCCAAGGAGGAGGAGAACCGGCGGCTCGAAATCGAGCGCACCCGCAATCTGGAGCAAGCCGAGATCGCGGCGCGGGAAGCGACCGAGCGCGCGCGCATCGCGCAGGAGCGCGTCGTCACCGACGAGCGCATCGCGCTGGAAGAGGAAATCCGCCGCCGCGAGATCACGCGCAACCGCGCCATCGATGAAGAAGAGATCGCCGCCGCCAAAGGCGACCGAAGCCGCCCGCATCGCGCGCGAAAAAGCGCTCGCCGCCGATCGCATCGCGTCGGAGCTGGCGACGCGGACGCTGGAAATCGAGCGCACCCGCGCCTTGGAGGAAAGCGACATCGCGGCACGCGAAATAACGGCCGCGGCGCGCATCCAGCAGGAAGAGCGCGTCCGCGCGCTCGACATCGCCCGCACCCGCTCGATCGAAGAGGCCGAGATCGCCGCGCGCGAGGCCGTCGAGGCGGCGCGCATCGCTCAGGAAAAGAAGATCGCGGTCGAGCGGATCGAATCCGAGGAAGAGACCAGGAGCCGCGAGATCGGGCGCATCAAGGCCATCGAGGCGGCGGAAATCGCCGCCCGCGAATCGACCGAAATCGCGCGCATTGCGCTCGACAAAAAGATCGCCGCGGATCGCATCAGCGCCGATCAGCGAAACCCGCGGACTGGAAATCGCCCGCAACGAGGCGATCGAATCCGCCGAGATCAGCGTCGCGCCAGATCGTCGAGACGGTCCGCATTCTCGAGGACCGCAAGCTCGCCGCGGAGAGAATATCCCGCGACGAAGAGGTGCGTTCGCTGGAGATCGCCCGCAATCGGCGGTCGACACCGCCGAAATCGCCGCGCGCGAAACGGTCGAAGCAAGCCGCATCGCGCAGGAGAAACGGCTCGCCGCCGAGCGCATCGCCGCCGACCAAGAGACCAGGGCGCGCGACATCGCTCGCGAGGAGGCGATCGAGGACGCCGAGATCAGGCGGCGCGAGGCGGTCGAAGCGGCCCGCATCGCCACCGAGCTTGCGCTCGAGCGCGAGCGGATCGAGTCGTCGAAGACGCGCGATGTCCTCGACGTCGAGCGGCGCAAGATCATCGAGATCGCCGAGCAGGATCGCTCGATCGAGATCGCCGCCAAGCTCGCCGAACGGGCGGATGCGGATCGGCGCGTGAAGGAAGCCGATATCGTCGCCGCCCAGCAAGTCGGCCGTACCGACGTGGTGCGCGAGCAGACCCTCGACCTCGCCCGGCTTGAGCGCCGGCGGGCCGTTGAACAGTTCGAGATCGCTCGCGGTCAGGCCCTGCAGGAAGCCGAGATCGCCGCACGCGAGGAAGTCGAGCGCGCGCGCATCGCGTCCGAACGTGGCATCGACGAGGCGCGCATCCTCCGCGATCGGGAACTGCGTCAGCTCGAGATCGCCCGCGAAACCGCGGTCGAGAATGCCCGCATGGAAAGCGCCATCGAAATCCACCGCAAATCCCGCGAGCAATCGGCGGCGCAAGCCGACGCCGAAGCTGCCCGCGCCCAAGCGGTCGAGGCCGAGGAGCGGGTCAAGACGGTGCGCGAGGCCGAGGCTGCGCGCCGCCGGCGTCAGGTCGAGGTGCTGATCGCCGAAAAGGAGGCCGACGAGGTGCGGATCGCCGCGGCTGCGGAGCAGGTGCGCGCTGCGGTCGAAGCCGAATCGCAGCGGCTGCTCAACGAAGCGGAGAATGTCCTGTCCGACGCCTCGCGCACCTCGCTCTACCGGCGCAGGCTGCTTGAGCGCATCGAAGGCATCGTTCGCGAGAGCGTCAAGCCGATGGAAAAGATCGAAGGCATCCGCATCCTCTCGGTCGACGGGTTCAATGGTGGCGGCGGTGGCGGTGGCGGCGGCGGCCGCAGCGCCACCGACGAGGTGATCGATTCGGCGCTGCGTTACCGCGTGCAGGCGCCGATGATCGATCAGATCCTCGCCGAAATTGGCATCGAGGGCGGCAGCCTATCACGCATGCCGGGCCTTATTCGCGAGGCCCGCGACATGCAGGGCATCCGCAAGGAAACCGCGCCGAAAAAGCCGCCCGAAGGCGGCGGCGGTGGATCGTCGGGCCAAAGCTGACGGTCGTTCATAGATAAAGGAAGGAGGAAGCAAGGCACATGGCCCGCGTCTACGTTTCCAGTGTCATCAACGGCCGATCCGACCGGGTTTGGGCGCGGGTGCGCGATTTCAACGGCCTGCCCTCCTGGCATCCCGGCATCGCCGAAAGCCGCATCGAGAACGGCGAGCCGTCGGACAAGGTCGGCTGCGTCCGCGACTTCCGGCTGCGCAACGGCGACCGGATTCGCGAGAAGCTTCTCGGCTTGTCCGACTTCGACCTGTTCTGCACCTATTCGATTCTCGAATCCCCGATGGGGGTCGAGAATTATGTCGCAACGCTGCGGCTGACGCCGGTCACCGACGGCGAGCGGACTTTCGTCGAGTGGACGGCGGAATTCGATTGTCCGCAGGAACGCGAGGCCGAACTCGTCTCCAATATCGGCGGCGGCGTCTTTCAGGGCGGCTTCGACGCCCTGAAGCGGCAGTTCGGAGGATGAGCGCGTGATCCGCATCGTCCGCTCAACGATCATCGATGCGCCGATGCGATCGCGTCTGGGCGTTCCTGCGCGATTTCAACGGTCATGATCGCTGGCATCCCGCGGTCGGCAAGAGCGCCATCGAACGCAACCAGAGCTCCGACAAAGTCGGCTGCGTGCGGCATTTCTTTTTGCGCGACGGCGCGGAATTGCGCGAACGCCTCCTCACCTTGTCCGATCTCGAACAAACGTTCAGTTATTGTTTGATCGATACCCCGGTTCCATTGTTCAACTATGTCGCCCACGTGCGTCTCGCGCCCGTCACCGACGGTGACCGGACCTTTTGGGACTGGCGTTGCACATTCACGACCCGCAAGGGCCAAGAAGAAGAAATGAGGCGCATGGTCAGCGAGGACATCTACGAAGCCGGATTTGCCGCCGTGCGTGCGCATGTCACCGGAGCCTCGGCAACGGAGGGCCACGCGTGACGATTAATGTCAAAACTTACCCTCGATTGGCGGATGCCGCCGGTGCACTGGCGCAAGAGCGCGGCGCCCGCTTTCTCGCCGGCGGCACGCTGGTGATGCGCGCTGTGAACGAGGCAGATCCGACGATCGAGACGATCGTACGCTCGACCGATCCGATTTTCGTCAACATCTCGGTCTCGTCGGGGCGCGTGGAGCTCGGCGCCGGCGTCACCATGGCCGCGATCCTCGCCGAGCGCGAGCTCGCATTTCTGCATCCGGTCGCGCGCGCCGTCGGCGGGCCCGCGGTGCGCGAAGCGGCGACCGTCGGCGGCAATTTGTTCGCGCCGTCGCCCTACGGCGATTTGCTGCGGCGCTGCTTGCGCTCGAAGCAACGGTCATGCTCGCCGGCGGCGTCGGCCAGCGCGAATTGCCGCTCGATGAGTTTCTCAATCGCCGCGACCGCGGCGCCGTCCTTGTTTCCAGCGTCGCATTCAAGCGGCCAGCGGCAGACGCATTCCGCTTCGTCAAGGTCACGCGCGTTCATCCCAAGGGCATTTCGGTCCTCTCGATCTCCGCGCAATTGCCGCTGGCGAGCGGCCGCATCAGCGGGGCGCGGATCGCTTATGGCGCAATGGGGCCCGCGCCTGTACGCGCCAGGGCGGCCGAGCGCGCGCTCGAAGGCCGCTCGCTCGACGCCGCCGGCATCGCGCCGGCTCTCACCGTAGCGCATGACGGCACCTCGCCGTACGATGACGCCATCGCCAGCGCCTGGTGGCGGCGCGAAATCCTT
>CAWDQG010000004.1:0-325139 GCA_963804405.1 uncultured Alphaproteobacteria bacterium
GCTACCGAAGTGTAACGTGACCGCAGGTGCGGACGGTCGACCTTCAACGTCCTCGCCAACTGCTAAAGACGGGCGTCGATTGCCTCTCTAGCCTTGTGCCAATTCGGCAACAGCGTCGGCCAAACCTGCGTTATTACAGGAATGTAATTTCAACCAGTCCAAAACCATGAGAAAAGTGTGGGCCCCAGCGCCGGTGAACGCTGAGGCCCTATGTGGCCAGGACGCCTTGCGGCTTGGGAGCTTGGGGGCATGTCCGCCACAACGCAACACTCACCGCCGGGTGTCCTTCACTCGGCGGAATTTTTTTTGGTCAAGTGCGTCGAATTCCCAGGCCTCAACTCAATCACTGCGCATCCGTGCCGCGAACTGAAATGCTTCGTCATGATCCGAGACCGTCGTGCGTTGTGGTCTGCTTACCCGCTAGCCATAGCGGCTTGACTTCAGTCGGCACTGTTCTCATTTTGTTTGCATGGTCGAAGACGACGGCGAGGGCCAGCTGCACACGCTCGGCCTTCGCGAGAATTGCGCGACGAGTGCAAAAGCCTTTGGAGCGCTTCGTCGGAGGCGTACTTCCGAGTTGAGGAGTTGCTGCGGCAGCTAGCCAATCCGAACTTGCATGACATTCCGCAACAATCTGCCCTTTCGGGTCGAGATGTGGGACCAGGCGGATCAGCATATTCGGTGGGTGATTTCCGCGTCGGCGAGCGTTGCGATCGGACACGCCGCGCTTGATGCGGCGATCGCGAATTATCCGGATCAACGTTTCACGCTGCGCAACGGGATATTGGTCATTCGACAGCATCCGCGTTTGAAGGAAGTTTAAGGAATAATGTCGACAACCCTTTTCCATGCCTTTCTTTTGAATTGCGACGTTGGCGCGGTGTGACTACGCGTGAGATGATTTTCAGGCCAATTTGCGGTCCATGCCGCCGGATCGTGCAGTGATGACTAACGGCTTCTGTGGCCGTGTCTCAGGTGAGAAGCCATTGTTCCGCCGCGCTATTTCCAATGATGTTGCAGGCATGTCGCAAGGAAGCGAATGCGAATGATTGCGAGTGATTGTCACCAATTATTTTGGACCTCGACCGCGACGGAAATTTGCGCTTCATCTGCGTCCTTGTCGAAGAGATGCAATACCTCGGAAGGCACCATGCCAATGACCGCTCTCGGCCGTCGATTTTACCGGCGCCCTGAACCTCGACGGCCGTTTGCCTGTCAACAAATCTGCTCATTACCCCACCCGCCTGCAGCCAAGTTGCAACAGCGACGACACGTCGTTGGGCCGCACCTGGATCACGCCACCGCGTGCCGAGTACTCTTGACCTGACGTGCCGTAGACGGTTGTCGTCCCTAACGGCACCTTCAACGAGACCAAGTTCGTCGGCTGCGCCGATGCAAAGGCGAAGCCGAACTGCGGCGGCAACTTTTCCTGGACGACGACACCGACCCTCGCGGCCTCGCGGCGGTAGAGCTCGAACACACCGCAACCCGGCATGTTGTCACCGTTCGCGCGCCACAGCGCGATCGCGACCGCGAGCACGAGGTCATCGTGCTTAGATCGGGCTCCGAACCGCCAATAACCGCTGTCGGTTACCTCGGCGCGGAAGTCCTGCAGCTCGGCAACCAGCGCTGGCGCATCGGGCAAGCCCTTGTGAATTTTCAGTCGGCCGTCATGCAGGAGCGCCCACACGCGGCTGATCAGATTGAGCTTCGGCACACGGTAGATCATGCCCTCGTGCGTCACCGAATTGCCAGCCGTGATCGTGACGCCGATCGGCGAAAACGCAGTGACCCTGAAACATATCGAACACCGGCCGGCCGACACCGGTGAAGTCGATCACCAGCTCAGACTTGCCGCGCAGCGGCACCGCGCCAAGCATGCGGGAGACATGACGGACAACGCCGGGGTATGGCGTGCCGAGCGGCAGTCTTTCGAGGTGTCCAACTTGAAAGATCGGAGGGGCCGACGGATCAGCGTCGTCATCGATACGGCGTACCACGGCAACCGCGGTCGGATCATGCGATTGTCCAAGGTCGCAGCCGACGACATAGTGTTCGTACCGCGCCGCCTGCGGCGTAATTTCCTCAAGCGGCGACGCGGGTGAAGAAGGGTTGGAAGTCATCCGTCAGTGCCTGTTCGATCAGTTCGCTTGCAAAAACGCTCGTCTCGGCATCGATGAACTCGCATTCGTACTCTTGCGAGAACCGCATTGGCCCGAGCGCCGATCGTTCCTCTTCAAGGAAGGACGGCCGAGATGCGCGGACACTCTCTGCCCTTCACGGTCACCCGCTCCCAGCCTTCGCCGAGCGACCAGGCCTCATAAAACCAGCCGCGCTTGCCCGCTGGCGTCGACAGCGCGAAGAACCGCCCGCTGGTGGTCGCCAGCATCGGCCGCACCGCCGCAAGTAGCTCGTCCGGCACGCGCGCGGCCTCATCCATGATCAAAAGCGTCGCCGCGCTGTAGCCCCGTGTGGTCTTTTCCGAGCCGGGCAGCGACACGATGCGCGAGCCGTTCGCCAGCTCCATGCGCGTCAGGCTCTCTTGACGGGCCTCGGGTGCGCCAGGGAGCTTCGCCCAAGCCCCATGAATTTTCTTGAACAGTTCGGTCGATTGCGGCTGCGATGGCGAGATAAGGACGATCATCGCCGGCGCATGATACAGCGCCTCGTGCAGCGCGATCAGGCCCGTTGTCGTGCTCTTGCCCCATTGGCGACAGCAATTGACCAGCAACTTGCTTGCTGACGTTGTTAAAAGGTTCGCCTGCACTGGATCGGGATCGAGCCCGCAATCGCGCGCCAGCAACACCGGATCGAGCGCCCGCGCGAAGTCGCGGCCAAGCGTGACGTGCTGTTCAGGCCGGAGCATGCGAGGCCTCGTGCTCGAGCACAGTCCCGCCGATTGGCGCTGGCAATGGCGAAACGTACATCGGATTTGCGGTCGCCGGACCAGCAGCGGCCGACTTCGCCTCGATCGCGTGCAGCGCCACGGCAACAGTGTGACGTGCCTCGGGGAACGGTGCCAACGCACGCATCAGCGCCGCGCGGAACTCCAGATATTCGGGCGAGATGAGCACGCTCACTGTCGTTTGGATCTGGTGCTGGGCGAATTCGCCAAGGTATTTGCCCGCTGGTTCGATGCTGTGGAGAATGCGCCCAGCAATCAGCGCCGCCGTATTGTGGTCGCCAGCATCCATCGCGCAATCCTGCATGAGTAACAGCCGTGCGCGCTGCGTTGCGATGTTCTGCAGCAGCGCTTCGCTTTCATCCAGGCGCAGCTTTTCCAGGTCAGCCCCGGCCTTCAACCGCGCACCCATGTGGGCAGCCTTGAGCTGCGGCGGCAGCTAAGCCCGAAGCCGGTAAAGGGCGTGCAGTCCCACGCCGTACTTCTTCGCGACCGCGCGCACCGGCACGCCGCGGGCAAGATCGAATTCGATCCGGCCGCGATCAGGATGCTGGGCAATCGTCGTGCGTGCCATCTGCCCTCAGCCTAAAAAGGTGCTGCTCGGATCCTCTAAACGACCGCGAAAATGCGTCGCGCGACACCCCCTTGTTACCCCGGCGATTATGCCTGAGCTTGTTCGCGAAGAAAATGGCGACAAATAACGACTTTCAGCGACCAAAGCACGTGTTTAATATTCACGTGCTAGTGCAAAGAGGCGTGAGACCGACGTATGTGGGAAGTGTGGCTGGCTACTTAGTGTGGACCTCAGCGCCCTGGGCCACGCTCCGATGAATATCGGGTCAGGGCAGACGCATGCTTGCATTGGGCGCGAGAGGCCCCCAGTGACGAAGTCCGGCTTGCCTGCCTCGCTCTAGCCAACGCTTGGCTTAAAGCAGCGGTGCGTGAAGACAGCCGCGTGTCATACCATTTACCGCCGGCTCCAACGTTGTAAGGAAAGTGCGGGCGGCGCCGGGCCTGCCTCACGCATAAACGTTCGCGCTCGGCAGAGTGACATCGAACGCACCCTTGGCCGCGATCAAAGGCATTGAAGGCAGGCGGTCGATGTACCGGCAACCTGACTAAGCCGGATTTCAGTTATCAGGCAAAGCGGTTCGTTCGCTGGCGCAACAAGCGTCCGCGTCGCGGCGACTGGCGGCAGCTTGAGCTACCGTTCTGACGGCGGAAGAAGTAGTTCGCCGAGAAGAAGCCGCGCAAGATGCCGCCGAAATTGCGATTTTGGCGGGCGTCGCCGCGTCCTCGCGTATCTGCTATGCTGACGGCATGCGGCGGTTTATGAACTTCATTGTCTCGGTCGGGCTGATCTGCGCCGGGGCTTATATTGTGTATGGTGAGGTATTTTTTAAGTTGTCAGGGATGGGCAGTAAAGTTTTGGCGGCGGGATTGATTTTAATCGCTGGCGGCGTTGCTTGGCTGTGGTTTGATTTTCCTGGCCCCATCATCCTAATGAAAATCCTAAAAGCGAGAAAGCAACCACCCGACAGACACTATCTGATTTAGCCGAGCGTATTCACTTTTTCGGTCGCTTCTTCGATTGCGCCGGGACGCCCTTCGGAGTCATGCTCTTGAGGGGCTTGGGAGGTGTATTCAGCGCAGCCTTTACAGCCGCCATAAAGCGTCGTTGGACCGCATCTTCACTGTAATGTTCGTCCGTTTTTCTCGATGCTGTCATGGTTGATTCTGGCCTTCGTATACGTGTCGAGCGGTTGCTTCGCGGTGATATTCGCATCGAAGATATCAGCACACTTTTCCTTGCTTTGCGCGATCTCTTACCCGAAAGAGAAACCGTGCGCGAAATTGGGGATTTCGTGGCGCATCGCAGCGAACGTAGCAAAGGCATCGTTACCAACCGCTCGTCCGTTTTGATCCGCGGACGGAAAAGTTTGAGTCGTGGACAATTCCTTCGGGTGGCGGGGTGGTCCGCAACCTGGTGACAACGCGCGACGGCAAGCTTGTTCTGGCATGCAGCGGCGTCGATCGCATTGCGTTGGTTGACGTGCGGTAACACGCACGACGACGGCGAACCTCAGTTTGATGTCAATCTCACCGGAGAAACGCTGATAGGCGGCCTTGCACCGCACGGCGCGCCACCTGGAGGTGGATCATGAGCACGGGCATTGCGGCACTTTATAGTGAAGTGACCGTGTGGCTAGAAGCCGCCTCGTAGACGAATTGAGCCGCATCTTGAGGGATGAAAAGCCACAGAGACTGGTCGCGATGTTATTATGATTTATTTGTGTTTGAGGAAGAAAAAATATGAATTTCGAGACAAATAGCGCATTCTCGTGAAGGCAAGATGTGGAATATCAGCCGGAAATTTTTGATCGGCACGACTGGGAGGAAGATCGATGTTCGAGATCATCTACCTGTTTGTGCTCGCGTTGGCAGCGCTGCCCTTGGCCCGTACCCTGATGCAAGGGGGACGCGGCAACCACATTGCGTTTGTGCACCGGCTCTATCGCGATGCCGCATACATTTCGGCGGCTATCCTCGGGATCATCGCCTTTGAAGCGGCGCTCGGCATCTCCCTCGAGAACTACTGGTTTGAAGAACTGGGACAGAGCCATCGCTATTGGCTGTCTCTTGAATATCGCGCGGCAATTTTCTTGGCAGTCTCGCTTTTGATCGGTCTGTTTGTGGGCGCCAACCTGCGCGTACTGTGCCAGCCGTATGTGGTGGTCCCGACAAGCGCGCCTTGGATCGTCGGATTTGCGCTTGCGGCCCTGGTTGGATTTCTCGCGACGCCGTTGTGGATTTCGCTCATGCGGTTCCTCGGCGCTACGCCGGCCGGCGCTGTCGATCCGGTGTTCGAAAGAGATCTTTCTTTCTATTTATTGGCATTGCCCCTTTACGACGACATTGTTGAAATCGTCATAGGGATCCTTTGCGTCATGATCGCGCTTTGGGCCGCCATGGGGACGATCGCGCGCCGCGGAACGGCTGCGTTCGCCTATCGCGCCGATCCATTCGGCGCCTCTCATCCCCACCGAAGCGTCGCCGTTCTATCACCGAATCCAAGCTGGGCGGTCTGGATGAGCTGGATCCGGCAAGGCATGATTCTCGGCGCTCTGTTGTGCGTCGCGTTCGGGGCTAGTCGGTTCTTGAGCCGCTATCACCTCGTCGTGGACGGACATTCGAAGGTCGTGGCCGGCGCGTCCTATGCCGACGTCAATTTCTGGTTACCCGGATACGACCTCATGGTCGCATGTTGGTTCGCGGCCGCGTCGATCCTGGGGCTGGCGGCTGCGATTCCGCGCTTTCGCAACTGGTTGCTGATGCGTCAGTCGCATTGGCTGGCGCCGTTCGCGGCTTTGGCGTTACTTTTCGTGGGAGCATTCGTGGTTCCTAGTGGAATCGAGGATTTCTATGTGGGGCCGAACCAGATCACGTTGGAGCTGCCGTATTTGCTCAGGAGCATCGCCGGCACCCGCCAGGCCTTCAACCTCGAGGGACCCTCGGTCGAAGAGCGAGAATTTGCGGTCTCCGCCACGCCGTTGACAGCTGCCGATTTGACAAGGGATGCCGCAACGCTGCAGGACGCGCGCATCTGGGATTGGCGCGCGCTCGAGCCGCAACTGCAGCAAATCCAGGGCCTGCGGCCCTATTACACGTTTCACGGCGTCGATATCGATCGCTATGCGATCGATGGCTCCGAGCGACAGGTCATGATCACAGCGCGCGAGCTCGATGTTACGCGGCTTCCCGCGCCCGCCCAGGTCTGGGTCAATCTCGCGCTCAAATACACCCATGGCTATGGCGTCGTCGCGGTCCCGGTGAATGAGATCGACGCCAGAGGCAATCCAGTTCTCTGGGCGCACGATATTCCGGTCGAGGCCAAGAAAGACCTGTCCGTCACCCGCGGCGAGATTTATTTCGGAGAGCTCACCGACGACCGTGTCTATGTGCACACTACCGAGAAGGAATTTGATTTCCCGCAAGGCCAGGCCAACGCCGAAACGGTGTACCAGGGAACTGGAGGAATCCTACTCTCCAACTTGTGGCGCAAGCTCGTTATCGCCCGCGAATTCGACGGTCTGCGGCTTTTCATCTCGAACTATTTCACGCCTGAGAGCCGGGTGATGCTGCGCCGGAATATCGTCGAACGCGCTCAAACGCTCGCTCCGTTCTTGCGCTTCGATCGCGATCCGTACATCGTCGCAGATGCGGACCATTATTCCTACATCCTCGATGCTTACACGACGTCGGATAATTTTCCTTACAGCGAAGCTTATCAGGGATCGCTTCGCGATTTCCGCGGGTACAACTACCTGCGCAATTCCGTCAAGGCGGTAATCGACGCCTATGACGGCTCGCTGACGTTCTACGTCTTCGATCGACGCGATCCGATCATCAACGCCTATCGGGAGGTATTGCCTGAGCTTTTCAAGGACGAGCACGAGATGCCGGAAAATTTGCGCCGGCATATCCGCTATCCGGAGGATATCTTCACGGTGCAGGCCGAGATGTACGGCACCTATCACATGACCAACCCGACCACCTTCTACAATCGTGAGGATCGCTGGGAGGTCCCGCACGAGCTTTATCGAGGCAGCGAGATCGCGATGTTGCCCTATTACGTGACGGCCCAGCTGCCCGGTTCCGACAAGCCGGAGTTTCTGCTCATGTTGCCGTTGTCGGTCGCCGGCAAGAACCAAATGGCCGGTTGGCTCGCGGGTCTCTCTGATGGCGAGAACTACGGGAAGATGGTTGCTTTCCGCTTCCCCAAAGGGACTTTCATCGACGGCCCGGCACAGCTGGAATCACGGATCAGCTCCGATAGCCGGTTCTCCGGAGATCTCACGCTTTGGGATCAGCACGGTTCGCAAGTCATTCGCGGTAATCTCATCGTGCTGCCGCTCGCGGACAACCAGCTCATCATGATCGAGCCGGTCTATATCGAGGCTGAACAGACCAAGATCCCGATGCTCGCCCGCGTGGTGTTAGGGCAGCTCTTACCCGATGACCGCAAGATCGAGTGGGCGAGCACGCTCACCGATGCCGAGCGCCTCCTCGCCGGTGCGCCAGCGCCGACATCCGCAGCAGCCGGCGCGCCCGACACGCGAACTAGCAACGAAATGCTAGAGCGTGCGCGCGCACTGTTCGACGAGATGCAGCGGGAATATGCGTCCGGCAACTTCGCGCGCTACGGCGAGCTTCTCCAGCAGCTTGGAAAGCTGCTCCAGCCACATTGAAATTTCCAACCGGGGACGATTCACTTGACTCGGAAAGCCGTTGTAGGAGGTCAAGGGGCGCGCAGGCGGCGAAGCACATGCCGACGTTGCCGACCACTTGCGAGCGAGCCACTTGCCCCTCCCTCACACCGATCGTGCGTCTCGCCGTGCGACGCGACTACTCCCGCGACCACGGCGAGGACCTACGCCTGGAACCGATTGAGGACCGCAAGTTCGCGCTGAAAAAGCTGCTCGCCAAATCGCATCCCGGCATTTCTTACAACCGCCACTTCGATGTTGAGGGGGCGATCGTTTTCAAGAACGCTTGTAGGCTCGGCTGCGAAGGCATCGCTTCGAAGCGGCTCGGCTCACCATGCCGTTCCGGCCGATCGGCCGACTGGATCAAGGTCAAGAACTCAGCCGCGCCAGCGGTGAAGCGCGAGGCGGAAGAGGATTGGGGCGGCAAATGGAACGGCCGGTGACAACTCGATGACGATATTAAAAACTGTGGATACGGGCGCAATGTCGCATTGCGGCTGAGGAACGCCATTCATACTTTTAGGTTGAAAGGCCGAGATAGGCGGCACCCATCCCCCGACACCCCTGCCGCCCAGTCTCAGAAGCCTTAGTTGAGGCAACGACTTCGAACGCCCCAAGCTTAGCGGCTTGGGGTTCTTTTTTGTGGCAGGAAAGTGTTTCTTTCGGCGACATCCACTTTCGTCGAACTGTGTGGTGGCATTAGCTACACAACCACTCGATGAAATTGACCGCCCCGCTCGCTCGCCAAGGGAGATGACCGGATGATCCCGCAGCAAACAACAATGCCCGACCGCCACCGTGAACCGCCGAAGAGACAGAGACGTGTTTCATCGTCAAGGGTCGCGGCGGCAGGCGCTACGTCGAAGGACTCGGTGCCGGGCACCCGACCAGAGCTGGCCCAGTAACCGCACAGGCCGGCAATGAGGTTTTTGTTCAGGAACAAAACGCCTATTTATGTTCCGGGGACGCGTCTATAACTCGGCGATCGTTCGTGTCCGTGTCCGTTTCTACACGGGGCGAACGACCAGCGAAGAATTGATTTGTGGGTGTGTGGGTGTCGATCTAACGAGCGTTCCGGGAGGAGGTTAAGCCTCCAATTCTCAATGACCACGGCGTCGGCAAGGCTACAAATTGGTCCCCCTCCTTCTGGTGTGATGGAGTGGACGACGCCGACGTTGGTTGAAAATGGCCCGTAGTGTGTACCCCCTTATCTAGCGTTGGCCTCCAACGGGCATTAGCGGGTTCACAATACTGCCCCTTTCGCATGACTTGCTCCGCTGAGCCCAAGCGGTAACATTCCGACACTTGCAAGTGCAGGTACGGACACGGAAGGGTCAGTGGGGCGTCGCAAAAGATAGCCAAGGGCGAAAAGGACATGTGGTCGAAACTAAAGGTAGGCGGCGCGGCCGCGATTATTATGGTTGTCGTCGCTATGGCAATTCAGGCCAAGGCGCAGAGTACCTCCCCCGATGCCAACGAAGCCGCGGCGCTGAATCCTGCCACCGCTGCAAAGGGCTTCATTGCGTCAAACGGTTGGACAACGGAACGCACGATAAACGCGAAGCCCAAGCCGCTACCCAACGTCGATCCCGCGGCGGTACGAGCCGCAAGCCGACCGAAGCAGGGCGTTAACCCTGCCGGGAAAGTAGGCGGCGAATCCAACGAATTCCGGTGAGCTGGGGACAGGGGATCGGGAGGCGGAGATAAAGTGTGGCCGAGACTTATCGGCGCCCTTGCCTTGATTGTCGTTGCTGGCATTGTTGCCGCCCAGGGCGGGGCAGGCAACGTGAACTCGGTTCCCCTGGACTGGGCGGGAAAGCTATTTTATTCGGAGCCGGGCGGCGACTACGAATGCTCGGGGCAATTCATTCGGCCCAATGTCATCTTGACGGCCGCGCATTGCGTTCGAGACCCGGATAGCGGCGATTGGTACAAAAATTTTGAGTTTCAGCTGCAGTACAACAATGGCAGCTACTCGCATGCCTACCGGCCGTCTTGTGGTGCAACCAAACAAGGCTGGGTGCAGAAGTCGGAGGATCGCTACAATTACGACTACGCTCTGCTTTTGACCGGCGAGAGTTCGGCAACTGGCCACTTCGGCTGGTCGGCCCAGTACGACGTGAGCGCTTTCAACCCCGTGATCCGGATCGGTTATCCGATAGGGCTTCTTTCCGGCAAGGTCATCCAGGTCGACGTTGGGCAGCTCTCCCGTCAATCGGCGGGCATTCTCGAGTTGCGGCACGGAGATCCAGCCGACCAACGCGGGTCGAGCGGCGGCGCATGGGTCGGCAACTACAGCGGATCGAGCGCTGGTGACACCAATCGTGTCATCAGCGTCAACTCGTTCCACCAGAAGCCCGTCAGGAACGTCGAATACGGTCCTTATTTTGACAACGCTTTCACCGACTTGCTGCAATACATCCAGACCAATCCTTGCCGATGAGCGGCGCCACCGGTCTAATACGCGCGCCCCAATCGCGACTTCATCGACGCTATCAAACGGCCCGCCGACGACGCGGTAAGCCGCTTTACGATTCCAACCTGGCAAACGACGGATTGTGGTCAGTGCATGCGACGGAAATCCTTCGGATTGGCGCGAATTGAAGCCCGTCCGGTGCTGCGATGGCCCGCAGCGCCAAACGGCAGCGGGCGATTTGTCGCGGCTTTCTGTCGCGCGAACGTCAAGTTGCTAAGCGACGCTTCTGCGGGGCGCTACTAGCGCCTCAAGCCTCTTCGGCTAAGTCCCTTGACTAAGGTCCCCGGTCGCCCTCCCAACGGCCGGGGCTTTTTCAACACCTGGATGGCGCCGTCCCGGATTTCCCCCTACTGTCGCGCTAACGTCATGGTGCGCAGCGAATATCTCAACGGCGCGACTAATTGCTCGCGTATCACTGAATGCAGTGACTGATCCACCCCCGGCGAGTGACCGGGGGTTTTTCATGCCGGGATAGCTGTAATCGGCCGGCCGTGGCCGTGGGTTGCGTCGGGGCTTTTGATTCTCGCCAATTCGCGCGATGAGCCGGGCGGCTGCCGTTAGTTGCTCCGGGCCTTGTCAGTCGATTTGACGTTCGAACTCGGCCACGCCGGCATTGTGCGCCGTTACCGCCGACTTCGTCTGGCCGCCCTGGACCGCGCGCCCGCCGCTAGGAAGGGCCGCCGCCTTTGAGGCCGACGTAACCGCCTTGGGAGCCACATCCTTGACCTCAGCCAATGCCGTCCCAGAACTTGCTGCGCCGAACGCCATTGCAAGCAAACCCGCCACGAGTGCAGCTTTCATTCGAATCTCCTTATGGGGTCCCGTACCACCCATGATGCCGCCCATGCGCTGCGTCTAGTTCCACATTGCGGCGCAAGATTGTTCCACCGGGCGCCTGAACTTCGGGAGGACGCGCAATATCTTGACGCGGGCCATTTCCCGCCACAGTAGAGCGGGCGAGTCGATCAAGCTTGGTCACTAGGAGCACGTCCCCTGTCTCTAGCCCGGGCGAGCAGCGCGCTAACGCGGCGCGGCCTGTCTTGATGCCGGATTGCTTCTCGGCGTACACGCCGTCTGCTCCGACCGCCCTGAGGGCGGCGTCTTGCGCCAAGGTAAGTCAGGTCAATCTCGGCATATTCAGAACTCATGTCGGGTTTCGGGGTGTGCGTTGTCCCCTACTATTAGCAAAAAAAAATTCGCACACCTCACCGTAATGCGCAACATGGCTGAGGCGACTAACCGCGAGATGAGTCTGACGCCTTCTTGCACAGCATGTGATAAGTGAACACGTGCCCTTTGTCGCTGAAAGTCGCCATTTGCCGCCATTTTCTTCGCTAATAAGATCGGTCATTATTACCGGGGTAACAGCGGGTTATTGCGCGACGCGTTTTCGCACTCGTTCGAAGGGAACCGACCTCTCTTTCTCGGAAGGGTCAGCAGATGGCACGAGCGACAATCAACGAGCATCCTGACCGGGGTCGCATCGAATTCGATCTTGCCCGCGGCGTGCCGGTGCGTGCGGTCGCCAAGAAGTACGGCGTGAACATGCACGCCCTGTATCGGCTTCTCAAGAAACTGTCCCCGCAGCTCAAGGCGGTGTCTCCGCCGTGTGCTCTCTCTGAAATTTTGGGCTGGCGCGAACGCGGTCTTTATCCCTTGGCGCGTGGCTGCCGCGCGCCGCGCCGGATCATGCCCGAGCGTGAGGCTACGGCGCTGCCAATTCCTATTTGGTGTTATCGGCTGGTGGCCGGCGCGGCCGAGCCATGGGGTCAGCTTCGCCGCCGGCGGGCTTGCAACACCGCGGTGAGGGGTCTACGTCGTGTGTTCTCTCTGAAATTTTGGGCTGGCGCGAACGCGGTCTTTATCCCTTGGCGCGTGGCTGCCGCGCGCCGCGCCGGATCATGCCCGAGCGTGAGGCTACGGCGCTGCCGATTCCTATTTGGTGTTATCGGCTGGTGGCCGGCGCGGCCGAGCCATGGGGTCAGCTTCGCCGCCGGCGGGCTTGCAACACCGCGGTGAGGGGCCCGTTCCCTATGCTCTTTGCGTTCCCTCGCGCGCGCGCGAGGGTCATCCCTCGGCCAGCGGTTTCGATCCGGGCGGCGCCGGCGGAGCTATGGGGACTCTTCGGCGCGAGCCGATCGAAACCGGTGGCCGAGGGATGGCCGTGGCGTGTGTGCGCTCTGGCATTTCAGGCTGGGTGATCGGGCTCTTGATCCGTGGGCGTGCGGGCGCCGAACGGCGCGCGGCGAATTCCTGGTCGCCGGTGCTGGCCGACAGCGAGGCCCGCCGCCGTTTTCTGTTTTGGACTTGGAGATCGGCGGTGGCGGCGGCGACCGCCGCTCGCAGCTTCTGGCCGGAGGGCGGCCTTCGGATATTGCCTTCGGATATGGCCCGCGCTCTGAATGGTAGAATATCGGCTGAGCGACCGCTCCTTGAGTCTGCTCGGAAAGGGGGGCCCGTTCCCTATGCTCTTTGCGTTCCCTCGCGCGCGCGCGAGGGTCATCCCTCGGCCAGCGGTTTCGATCCGGGCGGCGCGGAGCTATGGGGACTCTTCGGCGCGAGCCGATCGAAACCGCTGGCCGAGGGATGGCCGTGGCGTGTGTGCGCTCTGGCATTTCAGGCTGGGTGATCGGGCTCTTGATCCGTGGGCGTGCGGGCGCCGAACGGCGCGCGGCGAATTCCTGGTCGCCGGTGCTGGCCGACAGCGAGGCCCGCCGCCGTTTTCTGTTTTGGACTTGGAGATCGGCGGTGGCGGCGGCGACCGCCGCTCGCAGCTTCTGGCCGGAGGGCGGCCTTCGGATATTGCCTTCGGATATGGCCCGCGCTCTGAATGGTAGAATATCGGCTGAGCGACCGCTCCTTGAGTCTGCTCGGAAAGGGGGGCCCGTTCCCTATGCTCTTTGCGTTTCCTCGCGCGCGCGCGAGGGTCATCCCTCGGCCAGCGGTTTCGATCGCGGCGCCGGCGCGGAGCTATGGGGACTCTTCGGCGCGAGCCGATCGAAACCGCTGGCCGAGGGATGGCCGTGGCGTGTGTGCGCTCTGGCATTTCAGGCTGGGTGATCGGGCTCTTGATCCGTGGGCGTGCGGGCGCCGAACGGCGCGCGGCGAATTCCTGGTCGCCGGTGCTGGCCGACAGCGAGGCCCGCCGCCGTTTTCTGTTTTGGACTTGGAGATCGGCGGTGGCGGCGGCGACCGCCGCTCGCAGCTTCTGGCCGGAGGGCGGCCTTCGGATATTGCCTTCGGATATGGCCCGCGCTCTGAATGGTAGAATATCGGCCGAGCGACCGCTCCTTGAATCTGCTCGGAAAGGGGGGCCCGTTCGCCATGCTCTTTGCGTTTCCTCGCGCGCGCGCGAGGGTCATCCCTCGGCCAGCGGTTTCGATCCGGGCGGCGCCGGCGCGGAGCTATGGGGACTCTTCGGCGCGAGCCGATCGAAACCGCTGGCCGAGGGATGGCCGTGGCGTGTGTGCGCTCTGGCATTTCAGGCTGGGTGATCGGGCTCTTGATCCGTGGGCGTGCGAGCGCCGAACGGCGCGCGGCGAATCAAGGAAAACAAGGCGACTGCTAATCAATCGCCCTGGCTCAAGTTTTACGAAGAGTCCGATTCCAAAGGAACGTCTACGCGTCAGCAATTGGATTGTGCACAGACTCTATGATGATGCAGTCAAGGAAACCGTCGAACTCTGATTTGTATGGGGCTTTCGATGTCAATCTTTTTTCGATTCCACTCCTTCTCTTACACTTGAAGGAAGTACAGTCCCGGACGTTCCGAGGGGAATTCGCCTTTCAGCACGAATCATCGCGCCGCATACTTGTATTCGGTGGGTCGATGAGACCCGAACCATGATGCAGTAGTGCGCATCGGCGGCGAAGTTCCGGGCGGCGGCTCCATTCTTCTGGGCGGCTCAAAGGCCATATCAGAGTGCGGCGTGCCGCTGCCTCGGATCGTCAACGCAAGCTTCCGACGGATCATCCGGCGCAGGCCTCCGATATTCAAATGTTTTCTTCTCCTTCTCCTGCTCAGGCGGTGCGCAAGGCGACGCCCTGCGGCACTTCACCGGTCCTTACCATGCGCCAGAGTGCGATGAGCAGTTTGCGTGCAAGAGCGACGATCATGGTCTTGCGTATCGCTCCGCGGGCCTCGCTGGTCACTGATCGATACCACTGGACCAGAGCGCTCTCCTCTTGGAACATGAGGAATCGCCAGGCAAGTTGGATCATGCCTCGCCGGACGCGGGCATTGCCAGCCCTGGCGAGTCCTTTCTCCCGTCGCCTCTTGCCGCTTTCGTCCGGAGAGCCGGTGAGACCGGCGTAGCGAGCGACCGCTCTTTGATCCCGCAAGTTGCGGGACAATATCTCGTGCACGAGCATATCTGCCGTCTCAATCCCGACGCCGATGACGCGGGCGAGCAACCGAACCATCGGGTGCGATCCTTCGTTAGGAGTGTGTTCCAGTCTTTGTAAGCGGGTCTCTTCGATCTCCCTGATCTGGTCCATGACGAAGCGTAGGCGCGCCATGTCGCGGCGCAGCTCGGCGCAGCTGTTCGGCGGCAGCGGGCCGCCTTCCGGTGTGCGAAGCGTCTCCAGACGCGCCGGCGCCTTGCGCAGCGTTGGCTTGAAGTTGCGCACGCCGAAGCGAACTAGACATGCTCTCATCCGATTGACGATGCGCGTGCGCTCGCCCGCCAAGTTTTCCCGCTCGCGGTTGGGGCGCCTTGCGTCCTCTTCTCCGAGAGTGGGGATCGCCGCCATGCTGCAATGGTCCGATTCGCCACGAAGCCATCCCAGGAAGGCGCGCTTCAGAAGCTCGGTGTCGAGGCGGTCCGTCTTGGCCCGTCGGTGCTCGCGGGAAACCGCAACACTATTGGGGTGGATGACGTAGGCCTCAATGTTGCGGGAACGTAGCCAACGCGCTAGCCAAAAGCCATCGCGGCCGGCCTCGAAGGCGAGCACTATGCGGGTGATTTCGCGCCCAGCATTTATTGCCTCGTCGCGCCAGCGATGCAGTAATTGCAGAAGCGCTCCTTCATCAACGTCCAGCTTCTTCAACGGATGACGTTGTATCCCCGGCAGAATCGCAGCGATGAGCCAACTCGTCAGGCTCATCTCAATGACCGCAATCAGCGTGCTGTCCTGTTCAAACGTCGTGAAGGATCGGCTGAGATCGTTAGGCTTTGGCATGGGGCGCTCCGTTCGTTATGACCGGCGCCGAGAATGTCATGCTCTCGCCGGATGCCCCATAGCATCTTCTGGCGGTCTTTCAACATGTAGTTGATCCAGCCCGCGTTCGCACCGTCGCGGACAAGAATGCGGCCGCTACTCCACTCGACCTTAGCCCAGCAGTTGCGGATTAGCCTTTCAAGGCCGACAGCATCGCAGTGCGAGGGCAATTCAATTGCACAATGAATATGCCATCGACCGGACGTACCACGCTCCCATGAACGTAACGCGCGGGCGTGGACCTCGCCTCTTTCAAGTACCGGTAATACACGAAGACGTTTTCCGTACCGACGAAATGCAGCTCCGTACACTGCTCTGTTGAGTAGGCTCATGAAGTGCCGAAAAGCTTGTCGGCACCGATAGTCGTCGATCTTTATCCAAGCACCGCTGTCGGACTGGCGAGTTTGCTTCAACGTTAGGGTGACGTCGCAAAAGGCACCCCAGCTGCTCGTATCAAAGAAGTGCGACTTGGCGGAGGCAAACGGATCGGACCTAACAGCCACATCGTTGTGAAAAGCCGGGTCATACGTCGGAGCGGGCGGTCCAGCGGAGGTGAAGCTCCGGCTGATCGTGGTAGCGGAGAGGTGGGTCAACGCTCAGGTCCTGCTCGCGGGTCGAGACCGCCCCGCATGAACGCGGCAGCAGCTTACAGCGTTAAGGTCCGCAGCAGCTGACATCGAGACGCGCGCTACAGCCGCCGAATTAACATAAGCCGGAGCTGGCTCCTTATGTCCCATGTAGGGAAACGATCTTGCGCGAGATTTTTGCTTGCGCCCCAACAATCGCCGGCCCTGACGCCCGCGCCCAACGCAGCAAGTAGCGCTGCGACATCCCCTCCGGAACATGACCCAAGGGCATGGCTGAGATATCGTCTGGCACCTTGCAATGGTCCGTAGCAATTGTTTTGAACGTTCGCCGCAGGGCGTGGCCAAAAGCCGGCAGTTTGTCGCGTGTCGGGTTATGACGAGCGCCGGGAAAAATCAGATCGCCTAGCTTGGCGTAAAGCTATCCGCATGGTAGCGGTGAAGACAAGGGTTCTGGGCTCTTGACCGCAAATGCGTCGGTGACGGCTGGACGTGATCAGAGCCTCATGCGAAGATGAATTCCTCGCCAGAACGCTATGGGATCACGACAAAACCACGACTAAAACTAAGTGTGGTTGTCAGGTTTCATCCCTAAGATTTAAAGACTTGCGGGTGTAGCTCAATGGTAGAGCAGAAGCCTTCCAAGCTTATGACGAGGGTTCGATTCCCTTCACCCGCTCCAATCTTCGCGCCTTCGGCGCTTCGATCGGCGACCCGATCCGCTCTTAGCGCGTGTAAAGTCCGCGTAGCGTCTGCGGCTTGCCGTCGATCTGCCAGGTGATGTCGCGGATGCGCCACTCGTTCTTCACGGTGACGAGATCGAGCGAGACCGTTGTCGGCCTACCCTGATTGGAAAACTTGACGGTGGCGACGGCCTGGCCCGGGGCCGTATCGCTGACCGCGATGTCGAATGCGGAAATTCCCCAGTCCTGGGCATTGACGAATGGATCGAAGTCGAGCGTGCCGACTTCGCCGCGTTTGGCGGCACGCTTCTGGTCCTTGATCATCAAGGTCGCCAGCGATGGTTCGAAATACCGCCGGATCACCGGCTCGCTGTCCAGCGCATGGCCGGGGAAGTCATTGCCCTTGTAGCCATTATAGATGTCGGTGACGAACGCGAGCGCCGAGGCTTCGGCCGCCCAGGCGGATATGCCGAAGGCCATTGGGGCGCAGGCGGCGCCGAGGATGAGGATGCGTCGTGTCAGCATGAATGCCTTGAGCCTGTGGGGTAGGGTGGCACATTACCCATTATTCATTGGAGCATGATCTTGTCCGAAACTCGCCCCCCTCCCTTGGATCAAAGTCCGCGGCCTCGCTTTTTTCGGATCGCGGTCTGATTGGCAACGGTGGCAAATTCCCGCAAGATAGCGGGCCACATCGGCGTCGCGGCCAAGCTCTTGCTTTGCGGATCGTCCGGAGGCATGTGAACGGCGGCATGTGAACGGCGCTGTAGGAGTGTAGCTCAATGGCTAGAGCACCGGTCTCCAAAACCGGGGGTTGGGGGTTGAAGTCCCTCCACTCCTGCCATAAAATCAAAGACTTAGAAGAAAATCCCTCGATCGTTTCCCGCCTCGCTGAGCCCTAGGGTACACGTGGGGGTGCACATTCGAAGCGGGCCGAGGCGCCGCGACAATTTTTAGCTCGCGGCCCTTGCCTGGGCCGCACAAGCCGCTACATAACCGCTAGCCGCGCTGGCCTTTGCCGCCGCGCGGCGCGCGCAGACCACCCGAACAAGAACAAGAACGCGGTGTGGCTGCGAGCGTGAATAATCCTTCCGATCTTTCCGATCTCAAGACGCTGAGCCAGCGCCAGGCCGCGGCGGCCATCGGCATATCGCCGCGCACGCTCGCGCGGATGACGGCGCGCGGCGAAGGGCCGCCGTGCCTGAACCTGGGTTTCAAGCGGCTGCGCCGCTACCCAGTGACAACGCTGCGCCGCTATCTCGAGCTGGAAATCAAGAACGTCCTGAACCCCAACGAGCCAAAACGCAAGGAAAGCGCATGACTGATGCAGTGCTCCTGCGGCGAACGCCTTGCTCGGGCTACGCTGCGGCCGCGCCCGACGCCTGCAACGTCCCCTCGAAGCAGAAGGGTCGGGCGCACCATGACGCACGGTCGACAGGCGATTTCGGCGAGCTCGGAAGTACAGCCACCGGAATCGTCCACTTATGAAGAAGGAGGCCCGCGCCCCGCATGACTGACCCCGCGACTGCGCTCAAGCCCTGGATGAAGGGCGGGCCCAGCCCAAATTATCGAGGCAGGGGCAAGGGCACCCCTAACAAGTTCTCGCAGCGGCTGATCGCCGATTTCGCGGCCGACTGGCGCGAGCACGGTGCCGCCGCCATTGCCGAGCTGCGCAAGTCTAACGTTGCGGCGTACGTCAAGATAGCGACCTCGCTCGTGCCGCGCGAGCTGCTGCTGCAGATCTCGCGGCCGATGACCGAGATGTCGGACGACGAGCTCCAGCAAGCCGCGCTCCGGGAGCACGAGCAAGCAACAATGCTGATCGAGCACGTGCGCACGCTCGGCGGTGAAGCTCTGCTCGAGCAGGCTCGGCGCGAGGCGCTGGGCGACACGGCAGACGACGATGACTAGCGCGTCGGCGTCGGCAGAGCTGGCGCGCCGCCAGCGCGTCCGCGGCAGCATGGTCGAGTGGGCGCGCCTCAACAATTTTGAGCCCGCTGCACACCACCTGCTGCTGATCGACAGGCTGGAGCGCGTGGCGAGCGGCGAGATTAGAAAATTGATGTTCTTCCTGCCGCCCGGCAGCGCGAAGTCGACATACTGCAACCTCTGGGTTCCCTGGTATATGGCGCGGTCGCCGGGCAAGTCGGTGCTTGGCGCTTCGCACACAAGCGATTTTGCGGAACGTTTCTCGCGTCGCATCCGCGGCATGGTGCAGGAGCACGGCGCCACACTCGGGACTAATCTCAGCGAGGACACCCAGGCCGCGGCTCGGTGGGCGCTGACCAATGACAGCGAATACATGGCGGCCGGCGTGGGGCAGGCAATACTCGGATACAGAATCGACGCACTTTTGATCGACGATCCCATTCGCTCGCGTGACGACGCCTTTTCCCCCACCGTCAGAGAAAATATCTGGGAGTGGTTTCACTCCTCGGCACGGACGCGGCTGCGGCCTGGCGCCGCGCAGATTTTGGTTATGTCCAGAATCCATGAGGATGATTTGGCAGCGCGACTGCTGCACGTCGAAGACGACTGGACCGTCGTGCATTTGCCCGCGGAGGCAGAGCAGGACGACTTGCTCGGTCGCAAGCCTGGTGAGATGCTTTGGAATTCAGATCCAGGCTATCCCTATGGCGAGGTTCTGCGCGAGCAGAAGAAGAGCCAGCTGCCATCGATATGGAGCTCGATGTTCCAAGGGCGCCCAGCCCCTGAGACCGGCGACTATTTCAAGGCCGAGTGGTTCAAGCCGATGACAGTACTGCCGGCGCGCGAGCGGCTCTCCATCTACGGTGCGTCGGATTATGCTGTCAGCGCAGGTAAGGGAGATTTTACGGTCCATGCGATCGTCGGCCTTGATCCAGACGGCACGCTTTATCTGCTCGACCTCTATCGCGCGCAGGCCGACACGGCGACGTCGGTGGATGCGTTCTTGGATTTGGTGAAGCAGTGGAAACCAATAGGCTTCGCCCAGGAGGCGGGGCAGATAAATTCGTCGATCGGGCCGTTCATGCGCGAGCGCATGCGCCAGAGGAAGGTTTTTGTAGCCACCGAGACGTTCCCAACTCGCGGCGATAAAAGTGTGCGGTGTCAAAGCATAAGAGGCAGGCTAGCGGTCTCTGGCATATTCGTACCTCAGGCGGATTGGTGGCCGGGTGTCCGGGCAGAGCTCCTAAGCTTTCCGGCGGCGCGCCACGACGATTGCGCGGACGCCCTTGGCCTGATCGGTCAGATCTTGGATCGCATGTCCGCGCCCAGTGTGCCGGCGCCGCCGAAGCCCAGAAAATTGCTCTCCACCGACCCTGCGCTTTGCAATATTTCATTGACCGAACTATTCGAGGCAAACGAAAGGCGTCACCAAAAGAGCGGGCGCATCTAAAGGAGCAAAACAAGCGGGAATGCGATTAGTTGAGATCGATCTCTTGTGGCGCCAGGGCATACTCTGCCAAGGGCCTGCCGCCGTAGCGATCGACGAGCGTTTGAAAAGCCGCGTTCGCGATCGTCTCAGATCCCTCGAACCGGCTAAGCACCAGCCGATCGAGTTCTAGGTCTTCCTGGCTGATATGGGCAATGACGTCGATCTTGGTTTCCCCGGCGACGAATGTCCTCATGTCGATTTCCCCAAATAATCTGTCCCGGCAGCACCCTTAACGCTCAGCACACGCCGCGGTTCCCGTACCGCAGCGGCGGCTCTTGATGCGGACGCTGTACAGGCATTTCCGCAATGCCCCGGCGGTCTCAACCGGTCGACGCAACACGGGGCCAGTTGGCAATAAATAACGATGACGGCTTGCCAACGCTCGCCCAAACGCTTTCAGCGAGTCCTTCCGCAACCAGCTATCCCAAGCTGAGGGATTTCTTGCTCAAAACTCCAAGCAGATTTTTCCAAAATGATGGCCGCCGGCTTCATATCGGAATGCGTCAGCGATCTCGTCGAGACCGAAACTGCGATCGATGACAGGTTTAATGCCGGTTGCGTCAATTGCTCGAATAAACTCCGTCTGATGCTTGCGGCTGCCGACTATAAGGCCCTGAAGTCGCGCTTGTCTGGCCATCAGATGTGCGGTCGGAATTTCACCAGCTCGGCCGGTTAATACTCCGATCAATGCGATGTGTCCGCCAATGGCGACTGCGGCTATGGATTGGGCAAGGGTGCCGGGCCCTCCGACCTCGATAACGTGATCCACTCCAAAGCCGCCCGTCCACTCCCGGACGCGAGCACCCCAATCCGGATGATGACGGTAGTTGATGGTGTGATCGGCCCCAAGGGTGTGAACCCGCTCCAGCTTCTCGTCCGAGGACGATGTCGCAACGACGGTGGCGCCCATCGCCTTGGCAATTTGCAGCGCAAAGATGGAAACGCCGCCGGTGCCGAGGACAAGGACTGTGTCGCCGGCTTTCAACGCGCCATTGACGACCAGGGCACGCCATGCGGTCACGCCGGCCGTGGGTAGGGTCGCAGCCTCGGCGAGCGAATATCCTTTTGGCGCATGGGTAAATGCGGTCGCAGGCGCCACGACAACCTCACGCGCGTATCCATCGACGCCATCGCCCGGAACGGTCGAAAAATCGACAACTACCGGCGCTCCTTCTGTCCAATTCGGGAAAAAGCAAGAGACGACGTAATCGCCTACCTTGAATTCGGTGACACCATCCCCGACGCTTTCCACAAGGCCAGCACCGTCCGACATAGGGATACGGCCATCGGATACGCGATTGGGCGTGCTTACAACTCCATAATCGTGGTAGTTGAGCGAACTTGCATGCAGACGCACCCTGATCGACCCCGGTTTGGGTACTCCTGGATCAGGCAATTCGATACGTTCAATCCGGTCGAGGCCGCCTGGCGCTCTTATGATGATGCCCTTCAAGTTGGCCTCCAATTAAAGCGTACGCGACCGGCCATAGATATTCGATGGAGTTGCCGTCCCGATTGCGCAGAGCCATGGACACGGCCTGAGGCATAGCGCTTCTGGCCTACCTCGACGCGTGCCTTTCACAGCGCTACCGTGAAGGGCGGGCCGAGGGCAAGTTCGCCGCTATGGCGCCATCAGTTCTTATACCCGGCGCATGCGCGGGCAGCCGATAAAGCGAGCCGTATTTTTCGCGAAGATAGTCAAGATACGGCTTCATCTGCGTCACCGCACCGGTTGCGCGCTCGACGAGATCGTTCGGTTCGAACTTGCTGCCGTGCCGATAAATATGGTCGCGCAGCCATGTGTGCAGCGTCCTGAATTCGCCGGTGGCGATTCCTTGCGGGATTTCGGGATGCGCCTTCAGCGCGGCCGCATAAAACTGCGCCGATACGATATTGCCGATCGTATAGCTCTGGAATCGACCGCCGATGTAGCCGGAATACCAGTGCGCGTCCTGCAGACAGCCGTCGCGATCATCGGATGGCGCGACGCCGAGGTCGGTTTGCATTGCGACATGCCACGCCGCCGGCAGGTCCTTCACGCGGAGCTTGCCCTCGAGCAATTTATTCTCGAGGTCGAAACGCAGCATGATGTGCAGATTGTAGGTCACCTCGTCCGCGTCGGTGCGAATGAGCGACCGCGCCACCTTATTGATGGCGCCATGGAACGCTGCAAGTGGCACCCTTGACAATTGCTCCTCAAAGATTCCCTGCAGCAGCGGGTAAAAATGCTCCCAGAAATAGTGGCTGCGCGCCACAACGTTCTCCCAGAGCCGCGACTGGCTCTCGTGGACGCCGGCGGAGACACCGTGTCCGAGCGGCGTGCCATCGAGCGCAGCGCTGATACCTTGCTCGTACATCGCGTGGCCGGCCTCGTGCAGCGTCGAGAACAACGCGTCGCCAAAATCCTTCTCGCTGACGCGGGTGGTGATGCGGACGTCACCGGCGGAAAACCGGGTGCTGAAAGGATGATGGGTGAGGTCGAGCCGGCCGCGCTTGAGATCGTAGCCCAGTCTCTCCACAACGTGCAGAGCAAAATCAAACTGGGCTGCTTTGGCAAAAGTCCGCCGCAGGCTGGAGTCGTCGGCGGCAGGCTGCTGGCAGATTACGTGGACCATCGGGACGAGTAGGCGTTTGAGCTCGCGGAACAGTTTGTGGGTCGACGCCGCGGTCATGCCCTCGTCCGCATCGTCGATGTGCGGATCGGCGATGTGCTTGTAGGGCTCAAAGTAGGAGGAATATTCCCGGCTAAGGTCGAGTGTCCGTTCGAGATAAGGCACCATAGCTGCGAAGTCGTTCGCTGGCCGCGCCCTCGTCCATGCATCGTATGAGGCGGAGCAGTGCGCGGTTGCGCGCGCGATATGATCCGGCGGTACCTTGATCTTCTTTTGGTATTCGCGGCGTGCGACACGGATCAGGCTCGCGTCGTCGGAGTCGTAAGGCAAGCTCTCGCCGTGGCGAGCGAGCGCGTCAATCAACGTACCGAGCGCTGGCGCGACCGCCCGCTCGTGCGCTAGACGATGGAGCGTCGCGAGCTGAAGGCCTCGGGCGCCGGCGCCGCCTTCCGGCATGTAGGTCGCCTGGTCCCAGTTCAGCACGTCGCCCGCTGCATTCAAGTCACTGATCTCGTGTAACCGCTGCTTGAGCTCCACCAGCATTTGCTCGGCAGAGCGGCGATTGCGCGCAGGCTTGCTCGCGGTCATCCGCGAGCGGGCTGCGGGCTTCGGTTTGTGAGCCTGTTGCACGGGTCGACGGCCTTAGCGCGCCGCTACCACCATGATCTCGACCTTGTAGTCGGGCGATGCGAGTTTGGCCTCGACGGTCGCCCGCGCCGGCGTATTGCCCGGCGACACCCAGGCGTCCCAGACGCTGTTCATGTCCGCGAAATGCGCCATGTCAGTGATCCAGATATTGGCCGAGAGCAGCTTAGTCTTGTTGGTTCCGGCCATCGCTAGGAAGCCATCAATCTGCGACAAGATGTTGCTGGTCTGCTCGGCCATGCTTTTGCCTTTCGGGTTATCGGCAACGATGCCGGCGAGATAGACGGTGTCGCCGTGGATCACTGCCTTGCTCATACGTGGCCCGGTCTCGTGACGTTCGATCTTCATCGCGGATCCCTTCCTGCAGTCAAGTGAACCAATGGGCAAAGGTTGCCGCCTACTCTAACGGCGCCTTAAGAACTTCGTGCTAGCCTAATGCTTTCAGTATAGACCACACGAGTAACTGTTATGAGAACGACCTCTAGTTTAGAAGATGAAGGCTTTCTGCAGGTGGCATTTGCCGCAATTCCACGAGTAACTGAACTCATTGCGGCCTTTCCCGATGAAGAACGCGCGGGCGCCTTGGATGCTGCCGAACGCCACTACAAGGCGGCTGCTCGGAATTTCGGCTGCAATGAAGCCGCCGCCCGGACCTGCGTCTCCGATGTCATGCACAATTTGCGTACACAGGTTGAAGTTGTTGCTCGTTAGCTGCAGCTGGCGGCCAAAGCCCGGTGCGGAACTTCCGACGAATTTGCAACACCGGGCAGCAAGACATTTGTAGTAACACGGTCTGCGCGGTGATGACCTCGGCTTTTCTGGATTTTTCGAAATCGCGCAGCAACGATCTTTCGACACCCAGCCGAAATTCGGCTCTCCCGGCCTGAAACCCGGTGATCGTTGGTGCTTATGTGCAGCTCGCTGGCAGGAAGCTTTCGAAGCAAGCCAAGCGCCGCGTGTGGTCTTGCGCGCCGGCCGCGCTGGCTTATTGTTCGCTCGCCGATCTCAAGCGCCTAGCAGTGGACTTAGCATGACTGCGGTCTACCGCGTGTAAAAGCGGAACTTGCCCACCCGTGGAAGATTACCGCGTCGTGATGAAAGAAGAAGACATCATTGCACTGCGCTCCGCGGTAGCGACGCTGGAGCACCCAGGCTTGGCCGCTCGCCTGGGCGAGATCGCAGGTAAGCCCATCGAGCTATTGGGCAGGGCGCTGCCTGCTTCAGCGTCGAAAGTAGTCGCTGCAGCCACGACCAAGGCGCTCAACGCGGCGCTGGCTGTGGCGTTCCGGACAATGCAAAACGAGCCAAAAGCCGCGTCCGGCTTGCTGCACAAGGCGCTAGCGGCGACAACGGGTGCGGTGGGCGGCAGTTTTGGTTTGGCCGCATTGCCGATAGAGCTTCCGATCTCGACCATCATCATGCTGCGATCGATTGGGGACGTGGCGCGCGGCGAGGGCGAAGACCTGACAAATCCCGACACTGCCCTCGCTTGCCTGCAGGTATTCGCCCTCGGCGGGTTCAAAGACAAAGCGGATGCGGCGGAGAGCGGGTACTTTGCGGTCCGCGGGTTGCTTGCCAAATCGGTTGCCGAGGCGGCACGCTTCGTCGCCGAACGCGGCGGAGTGGCAGAAGGCGCGCCGGTTTTGGCGCGGCTAATCGCGCAGATCGCATCCCGCTTTGGCGTGGTTGTCACGCAGAAGCTCGCTGCGCAGGCCGTGCCTGTTATTGGCGCACTCGGCGGCGCAGCGGTCAACTACGCCTTCATTGACCACTTCCAGGACGTGGCGCGGGCGCACTTCGCAGTGCGTAAACTCGAGCGCCGCTACGGCAAAGACACTGTCCGCGCAGCCTATGAGCGGCTTTCTCGCGAATCAGCAGCTGCCGCCTGAATGGGTCGCTGACATTTCGGCGTGACGGCGGATGGGGATTTGTCTGTGGCTCGTTCGATCGTGTGTCTTTCGTTGGCCCTTGGGGCAGACATCAAGGCGAGCGGTTGGCCGATCATCGGCGGTGCCGCACCGCGCGTTCGGCAGTAGCCATTCCGCGTCTCTGTTCCAAATCGAAGCTTCCGCGGGCGCCACCTAAGCCGACGCATCTCCCGTCGGAGTCGCCGGGCTGCACGATAGTAACCGGCACACCGAGGTGCTTCGTCAATAGCTCATCTGTACTTATCCGTTCTTGACCATGCACAACTCTCCCGGTGATAGCCGCTAGAACCTCGTACCATTCCCCCATTTCCCTACCTCCTGGTAAGTTCGGCCGGCTGACTGGCTTCCTACTATCCGATATTCTTAGCTAATCCTCTGGGACCATGCGATACGGATCAGTTCGCGTTAGCGACCCTTTCGAACTCGGAGAGCCGAATGGCTGACGTGTTCATAAGCTATGCGCGGGTCGATCAACGAATCGCACGCGACATAGCAAATTATTTAGAGGGTCGCGGCTTCTCGACTTGGCATGACATCGAATTACGGAGCGGCGACGACTATCAGCTTAAGATTGCAAAAATAATCGGCGATTCGTGCGCGGTCGTCGTAATTTGGACTGCGGATTCCGTGGGAAGTCTGTGGGTCAGAGCTGAGGCGGGCCTTGCCAACAACATCGGAAAACTTATTCCGACGAAAACTGAAGAAGTGAAATATGACCAGATACCGCCACCTTTTAATTTACTACACGCGGTTGGCGTTGACAGCAAAGCCGAGATCGCAGCCGCCATAGAACTAAAGGTTGCGGCGGAGCGAAAGCCCCACCGCATACGCCAACTTCGCTATGAGGTTCTGAGTTGGATAGGCGTGGCTGGCGGCGAGGCAATCGCTAACGCGAAGCGGATTATAAGTCCGCCGAAATAAGCTCTTTGGGTCGGAGCGGGCCAGTGAGTGAAATCAGTAGTCCATTGATTTGTGAGAAAACACAGAACTCGCCCGCGTTGACACTTCGTTTCAACTTCGCGCGGTTTCTCCTATCCCGCGCTGAGGGGCGGCGAGCCTGCGGTAGGCTACGTACGGTAGGCCGCTTGCCTCTCTCATGCTTCTAGACGATCGAGAACGCGTGATTGGTGATGCGCTGACTAGCTGGCACCGAACGGCGCGCGAAAGCGAATCACGCTGTGACTCTCAGAGCGTGCAACCCGGTTACCTTTCGTGCTTTCTAATAGCCCGCCCATCACTTTTCAGGGCACAGAGGAGCGTGCCAATGCAGGCGAAGGGACCCAGCCGCGCATCGCGCTGCGCAAATGGGAAGCTAGCTCTTCAACCCTATGCGCGGCCGCGCGTCGTACATCGAAAGGTCAAGTGGCCCTTCTAAAGAAGTACCGGCAACGTAGAGAGGGTGCGCCGCCGGGAGCCCCGGCGCTCGTATGTTCCGCCTCGGAGCTTTGGGGGGTTCTCATCCCCAGCTGGTCTTCAGCTTGACCGGAGCAAAATCGGAGAAGCCTACCCCGGCCACTGCGGTGAAGAAGCCATTTTGCCACTGGCCCACCGTCCAGACCTTGTCAAGCGTCTGCCCCGGCAGGTTGACCTCGCCGACCAGGGTCTTGAACTTATTCTTGCGGATGTGATCGGCGATTGCCATCCGGTCGATTGAACCGACGGACTCGATTGCCTGCGTCAGCACCTGGAGCATCAAGTAATACACCTCGCTGCCCGCGTAGTCGGCATCGACGCCGGTAACTTCCTTGTGCTTCTTGTAGAAGGCGCGGATCTCCGGCAAATCGTGCACGCCGCCGACACCGAGAATGTTTTCGGCAGCGGCGCCGTTTTTCTGCGCGAAGCCCTGGAAGGCACAGCCGATCGCGCAGTAATAGGCCTTCACGCCGAGATTTTCGATCTTCGCCTGGTCGGCGAGACCGAAGGTGTCCGGCGGATATGACCAGGCGACAAAGGCGTCCGGGTTGGCAGCTTTGGCAGCCTTGATCACCGGCGCGTAGTCCTGCGTGCCGAGCGGGTAGGACTTGTCGTACACGATTTGGAAGCCGGCCTCCTTGAACAGCGGCCGTCCGGCGTTGGCGAGCTCGATGCCGAAGTCATCGCCGACATTCACGACTGCGACCTTGTTGCCGATCTCGCCGCTATCCTTCAGCTTTTTGAGCACGCCGATCGCGCTCTTGGCGTAGTTTGTTGTCGACGTATTGAACATGAAGAAGCCGGGATACTTCTTGACCAGCGCCGGCGCCTGATCGGTGATGCAGGCTACAGTGAGCTGCGGATATTGGTACTTGTCGAACGTCGGCGCGGTGGCGAGATTGAAGCCCGTGGCATAAACGCCGGCGATCCAATCGGCCTTGTCGACCGTCGCCAGACGCTCTACGGCCTTGATGGCCTCCGAGGGCTGCGTGCGGTCGTCGTATTCGATGATCTCAATTTTGCGCTGGCCATCCTTGAGCTTCAGGCCGCCGCGTTCATTCACCTCGTAGGCCCAAAGCTTGTAAGGCGGGAAATGCGTGATCGCCGCACCGGGCGCGAGCGGACCGGTTTTCGCACCGACCACGCCGACCTTGACGGGGGCGGCGTCCGCCCTCGCAACCCGATACCCGACCGAGCCGGCCAGCGCGGTTGCAGCGGAATATTTCAGAAATTCGCGTCGTCGCATGGCGTTCCTCCCTGGCAATGGTGAATTCGCCGGGGTTAGAGGCCCCGTGCTTTATTGACACGCGAGGATGATAACGCGACAAAAATCAGTTGCATAGGCTTGTGCGGCCAGTCGCGTTTAACGCGTCCAACCAAAGGCTCTGATGTTGCCTTCGGGAGCGGTTGGCGGCAGTACCCGCGCACCTGCTCCAAATAGCCACCGCGCGTGAGCCCGCGGACCCGCACAGCCGTCCAGCCGCCCTCAGCCATTAATTTCGCCAAACGTCGACAGGCTCCGGCTCCTCGACTTACCTGAAGGATGTCGAACAACAGCTGCGTGGTAATGCGCTCGATGCCATCGCACTTTTATAATGACCTGAGACGACTGGCGCCAAAAAGACAGAAGAAGTTGCCCCTTCGACGATCTTGTGATCACGATCGCATGCCCCCACTCGGTGCCCTTAGCATAAAGGGAGAACCGCTCTCGCTGACATCGCTCATTAAAGCGAACGTCGACGACTGAGTTGGCACATCCAGCGCGGTGAATGGACAAGCGTCAAAACGACGCTGCGGTGTTACGCGGAGAGATTTCGCACGTAGCTTTTGCTTGATAGGCCGTCCGGACGACGATCCCCAATCCCCCCGACACCCTATCGCCACCCGGATATAAGAACCTGCAAGCTGAGGCAAGGACTTGCAGACCCCGATAGCATTCAGACTGCTCGGGGTTTGTTTTTGTGGCGAGTCAAGGGACGTTTGAAAGTTTTGAGCGGGTGTTGTTCGTCGGCAACATTTGCACAGGGGTGCTTGCTATCATCATTGTCCAATGAAAGTCTCGGATAATCGTACCGGATTATGGGGGCAAACGATGACTTTCATAAGTACCGAGGGCAAGTGCAAAAGCGAAGACGAACGCAAGGTCAACGCGAAAATAGCTGATGAGCGCAAAGCCGCACAGAATGCCAAGGCTGTCCTGGACTGTCTGATACCATCTAATGCCCGCACTAATCGCATCATCTTTCTGCTGCGTAACGCCGCAAACATCGCGAGGACCGCCACCTTGACACGGCTTGAGAGTAAAAGAGCGCTCGATGCTATGCGGACAGAAGCCGCAACTTCGCTCAATCAAACATGCAGCTTGTTGGACCGAGGCGGGCTCACGCGAGAAGCCATCTACCAAGCGGCCGGGGCAGTTACAGCCTGGCTGAACGCGCTGCCTCGATCAAAAGTTAAAGCGGCCCCGCCGCCGCGTCAACCTTTTGCTCCTCCGTCACGGGCAAGGCAGAGGGTTGGGTGACGCGGTATGATGCGGCGGATTATTCGTTGGATATCCCGCTTGGCCTGGTGACGATCGCCGACGTTGCGTATCCACAGTCCGCTGATCTCGAACAGGCGGGCAATGTCATTCTGTAATGGTTCTTTGAGGTGACGCAAATAAGGGACAAGCCCCATCCGTAGGCGTTGCGCAAATCTGAAATTATCTACACTGACGGCACGCCGTAGGGCCTTGACCCGAGCAACGAGCGACGTGAACCCCTTTCGAAAGCCCTTTGACACCTTATCGGCGAGTGACCTGACTGCCGGACCGGCACCCATGATACGCCCCCACTCATCACTAGATTACTGTTAGTTAAGATACACGAGTGCTGGCGTCCACGCAATTATCGTACCGATTATCTTGAAACGCAGATAAGCCCCGGTTTCCCCAGGCGGGGCTTTTCATTTGCTCGACGGCCGGCGTCACTATTCGTCTAGCTGTCGAACGAACTTCTGAATTGCGACCCAAAAGAACTTATCACCGTGGCAAGCTTTCACTTCCTCATCGATTGCAGCGTTTGGCCTTTGCAGTGAAGCAGTCGGTCGGCTGAACGAGGCGATGCGGCAGCGACAGACGCAAGCGATAGTCCGGGTCAAAGGCAGACATCTGGCATCTTTTTCGTAATGTCCGCTTATCCCTCCCTCGACACCGGACATCGACCGGACATCGCTGCGTGTCCGCTAAGGGCCAATTCTGTTGAAAAAGTCGGAGTATCGCCTTGGCCCAATTTTTTCAGCGCCGTGGGCGCGGTTTTCAGATGCGGACGCGGGGGGCCTCATCATCTACCTCAACTCAACGGAGCGAGTTCTAAATCGATCTGCGGCGGTAGTTAGCGTCAATCGAAGATGTCGTTTGTGTTTTGGCAGATTTGCAACGACGCTGGACTTTCGACTTTTTCAACAGAAATCTGGGTAAGAGCAGACATCAAAGCAAGAGGGCGTCACTTCCGCTTTTGCGGAAGTCGGACCGTGACGTTTGCTGTAATGCATAGCGCACAATGGTGTTGTAGACTTTGGTCTGCCAGTCTGAGGTCGGTCCATGAGGCGGCGCGATTTCATTACGCTTATCGGATGTGCTGCTACCGCTTGGCCAGTCATTGCGAGAACGCAACAGCCGACCGTGCCAGTGATCGGTTTCATGCACACATTGTCGCGTGAGGTTGTTGCGAACTACGTAACCGCGTTTCATCAAGGTCTCAAGGAAACTGGCTATGTCGAGGGACAGAATGTGGCGATCGAGTATCGTTGGGCTCAAGGCCATTACGATCGATTGCCCGAATTAGCGGCCGATCTGGTGCGCAGAAAGGTTGCCGTGATTGCCGCTGCTGGCGGTGATCCGTCGCCGCAGATCGCCAGGGCAGCTACGCAAACAATTCCTATCGTCTTCACGATGAATGGCGATCCGGTCAGGGCAGGTCTGGTGGATACTCTCAGCCGGCCGGGCGGCAACGCGACTGGCATCACCATATTTGGCCCGGCGGCAGTTACTAAACGTCTGGAGTTGCTGCACCAGCTCGTGCCAAACGCCGCCGTTGTTGCATTTCTCATGAACCCCAACAATCCGAACGGCGAAAACGAAGCTAAAGCGGCGCAATCGGTGGCGGGCTCCCTTGGCGTGCAGATCGTCGTCTTTCACGCCGGCACTGAGAGCGAGATTGAGGCAGCCTTCGCGGACATGTCGCAGTGGCAGGTCGCTGCCCTTCTCTGCGGTTCCGACGCTTCTTTCTCCGGGCGGCGCCCGTTATTTGTCAGGCTGGCGGCCCAGTATCGGATACCGGCGATCTACTACCTGCGCGAATTCGTCGAAGATGGCGGGCTGATGTCTTATGGCAACAGAATACCGGATGTGTACCGGCAGGCGGGCATATACGTCGGGCGGATTCTCAAAGGCGCAAAGCCAGGCGACTTGCCGGTCCAAGAATCAGTGAAATTTGAACTACTGATCAACCTCAAGACTGCTAAGGCGCTGGGCATCGACGTACCTAATTCGATGCAATTGCTCGCCGACGAGGTGATCGAATGAGGCGGCGCGCGATGTCGCATATGGCCCTTCTGCGACATTAAACGATGTCCGATTTAAGTCCGTTATCAGGAGCACAGCAGACATCACATCAAGGTCGCTAGAAGTCTCAGTTCGACCCATTTGCGACATCAGCTAGTCGAATTTGCCGGCGTTCTTTTCCCGCATGTGGTAAGTTGCAATCATCAGCCTGAGGGGGGAGCCCCTTGCGGCGACGGGACTTCGTCGCGTGTGTTGGCGCGGTGTTCGCATGGCCAGTCCGCGCACGCGCGCAACAGGGATCGCGCCGGCTCGGAGTGCTGTTGCCCTACGCTGAAAGCGATCCCGAGGCCCAGTCTCATCTATCGGCGATCACCCAAGAGCTCAAACGGCTGGGGTGGTCGCAGGATCATAACTTCCGCATCGACGTTCGTTTTGCGGCCGGAGTTGCTGATCAATATCCGTTATTGGCGAAAGAATTGGCAGCGCTCCAACCCGACGTGATGCTTTCAGAGTCGACCCCGGCCGCCGTTGCGCTAAAGCAACAGACCCGCTCGATTCCGATTGTGTTTATCGGCGTCTCCGACCCGGTTACCTCGGGCCTTGTCGCGAGCTTGGCGCGGCCGGGGGGCGATCTCACCGGTATGATGCAGTACGAGAGCGGCATTATGGGGAAGTGGCTAGCGATGCTCAAGGAGGTCGCACCGCGCCTCGCCCGCGTCGCTTTCATCGCCAATCCAAAATTCCGAGGGTATGAATACTTCTGGCGATCTGCCGAGCCGGCGGCGCAAGCGATTGCGGTTGAACTCATCCCAAGTCAGTTTGGCAACGATGCCGCCGACATTGAGCACGCGATCAAATCGTTTGCACAGATGCCTGACGGTGGCCTGCTATTTGTCCCCGACGCCACGATCATAGCCCATCGCGATCTCGTCATTATGCTCGCGGCACGCTACCGTTTACCTGCGGTCTACCCTTGGCGCTACTTCGTCACAGCCGGCGCACTCATGTCCTACGGGATTGACAACATCGACGTGCTGCAAAAGGCAGCGTCTTATGTCGATCAAATCCTGCGTGGTGCAAAGCCGGCCGATCTTCCGGTTCAAGCGCCAACCAAATTCGAAACGGCGATAAATCTAAAGACGGCCAAGGTGCTGGGGCTGACCATTCCACCCGCGCTGATCGCTACCACCGATGAGGTGATCGAGTAAACCTGTCAATGTCGGTGATTGCCACTACGCCGACGTCAGGCGATGTCCGATACCAGCCCACTGTTGGTGTTTAAGCGCGGACATGCCGCAGGCTTCGACCGACTTCGTCTAGTGACCCAGCGAAGTGAGTGGCGCATAGTAAGATCCACCGAGAGAGCGCCGCACGCGAAGCGAAATCATCACCGCCATAGATCTCCGCAGGAGGGGTAGCCCATGCAACGCCGCGCATTCGTCAAGCTGCTCGCCGGAGCGGCAATGGCCACGCCTTTTTCCGCCTTCGCTCGTGCAGCGACTAACCATCGCCTGGCGATACTCGTGGGGGGTCCCGCATTCCCCATGGAGAGTCCACCCATAAAGATCATCACTGGTGCGCTTGCGAGCTATGGATATTCGCCCGGTCAAAATCTAGAAATTCGCTCTTATGGTGCGGATGCACAGCTTGGACGCTTGCCGCAGTTAGCCAAGGAAATTGCGGCAAGTTCCGATGCCGTGGTCGTCCTTGGTTGGCCGCCAGCAAACGCGATGAAGGCAACCGGCGTTCCGACCGTTGTCGCCGTCGGCGCTGGCGATCCGGTGGCGACCGGGCTTGTTGCAAGTTTGGCGCGACCGGGGGGTAATATCACCGGCATTTCGGACAATGCGACGACGCTGAGCACCAAGCGTCTTGAGCTGCTTAAACAGACGAAGCCGAACATCCACAAGGTGGCGATGTTGTGGAATAAGGACGACCTCGGCATGACGCTGCGCTATGAAGCTTCGGCGAACGCGGCCAAATCTCTTGGCAGCGCGGTGCAACCACTCGGCGTACGCGAGCCCGATGATTTCGCCGACGCTTTCACAACAATGGATCGTGATTTGCCAGACGCAATCCTGATGGTGGCGGATGCGCTCACTATTCTTAATCGCAAGCGAGTGTTCGACTACGCCGCGGCCCATCGTCTGCCAGCGATCTACGAACAAGATCTCTTTGTTCGCGACGGCGGCTTGATGTCCTACGGCGCCGATTTCAAAGAATCGCTGGACCGCGCCGCTGCTTTGATCGACCGAATTTTCAAGGGTGCCAAGCCGGCCGATTTGCCATTCGAGGAACCGACCCACTATCCCTTCGTAGTCAACCTAAAGACGGCGAAATTAATCGGTCTCGAACTGCCTCCAAACTTGCTCGCACTCGCCGACGAGGTGATCGAATGAAAGGGGCGCATGTCGCTTAATGGCCCTTAGGTCATTTCGTTGCCCCGAAGAACAATTTCGCTTCTCTAATCGGCCATTCGGGGTCAAGCGCTTTCAGACTGTCCACCACTATAGTGTCGATGTCGCTCACGGGCTCGTGCTTCTCTTCGGAATCGGCACCAAGGCCCTTCCATCATGGGATTCGAAGACGAGGTGGAACAATCTATTAGACGGCCTTGCCGTCAGTTGAACGGCAGGTCCAAGCGACATTGCGAACTCACCTCATCCATCGTCCCGCGAGGGACATCTTTCCACCGCAGGATGGAGCTCGAGTTTCCTCCTATCGGATTTGATCCGGTGCGGTTGTCATGCTGCTGCCGCGGCCTGTTCCCGTGTCCAGCGGAACTCGGTGCCGTCAACCCAGATGCGGTGCATGATCACAGCCAATCGGCGGGCCAGCGCCACAATCGCCTTTTTCATCCCGCGGCGCCTGGCGATCTGCATCGCCCAGGCCTTGAGCCAGGACCATTTCTTGGAACGCATCATGGCCTGAGCTGCTTCGTAGAGCATCGTCCGCATCATCTCATCTCCACAGCGCGATATTCTGCCGTCCCAATCCACCTCGCCCGATTGATACTTGGCGCACGTCAGCCCAAACACCGCCCCGACGGACTTGGATTTGCGGAAGCGAGCCGGAATGTCGACGGTGGCGCGATAGGTCAGCGACACCACGGGGCCAATGCCGGGGGTCGTCATCAAGCGCCGGCACACCTCGTCATCCCGGACAATGGCCAACAGACGGCGATGCAGGATGACGATCTGTTCCCGTAACACCCGCCGGACAATGAGCATCGGTTCGACCAGAACCGCCAAGTCGGGTAGGTTCTCGACAAGCTCCCTAATCCGCGCCTCGAACTTCACCTTCCCAACCATGCCGACCTTAAGGCCGAAGTTGCGCAACGTACCGCGCAGGTCGTTCTCAAGGGCGATGGCCTTGGACAGCAGCAACTGGCGATGGGTCAGCAGCATCCGCAGTTTCTGACTGCGTAACGTCTTTACATGTACCGGGCGGTAAAGCCCCACCCTCATCATCTGTGCCATGCCACGCGCATCGTTGCGGTCAGTCTTGTTGATCTGCGCCTTCAGCACCGCCCGCATGTGCCGCGTCTCGACGCAGATCACTGGCAAGCCTGCTTCGGCGAGCGCGCTGAACAGCCATTGCGACAGCGGCCCAGCTTCCAATCCAATTCGCTTGAAGTGATAGGAGGGGTTCTTCAGCACCGCCACTAACGCGTCAGGCTCGCTCGCCAACTTCATTTCCCGGACAATCTTGCCCGTCTCATCCACAACGCAGACGCTGGTCTCCTTGACCGATACGTCCAGTCCAGCAAAATGGTCCATGCTGCGCTTCTCCTTCTGATGCTTGAGGCCGTAACCACGGACCTCGTTTCACCATCAGCCTGAAGCGCAGCACCCAAAATCTTCAGCTATCCACAAGCTGGTTGGCCGATTACCCCATCTATTGGAGTAACAACGGACATTGATCGGCAGGAGTACTGAATGCATCGGTCGTGAATGACCCATCTGAGACATCGTGCCGTCATCGCGCCTCCCCCGAATGGAATTCAATGGTCGGTAGCGATCGCGCTGCTCGTCAGCCAATGCGGCGGGCAAATTAAACTTAGAACTGTCTACATTCAGCGAGACGTGGATGATGAGGTCCTTCACGTCCGCTTCCGAAAAACCGACGTTTGGTAGGTGAGCCAAAGCTGACGCGATTGCTTTACTTGGCTGCTTCCTGCCGCTCCAGCGCGAAGAGAACGTCACCGCCCATCGAGAACTTGGTCTACGGACGTATTTCCGCCGTCTGCGAAATCAATCAGGACGCCATCGATGAAGGTGAAGCGACCGAACGGTTTTCCCGGGCTCGTCTCGTAGATCGCGTGTTCGGCGGCATGGCCCCTGAAAGTGTAGGGTACCGGCAGCTTGGGTGTGCCAAACTGTGCTCGCAGGTCGCTCTCCTTCATGCCGATTGCGACGAGTTGTAGTTTCGACCGACCCGCAATGTCATCGCTCTCACCGTCCGCGGGGTCGGGCGCGAGGGGCAGCGTGAAGCCCGGAATGTCGGCAGGAAAAGATCTCCCGACCTTTTGCGCTGCCACCCGCCCATCGATCAGAAAGATGCTGACATCGGGCTCGCCGGGCCGCTCGAATATCATCTGTTCGACCTTCATCCCGTCGCAGTTTCGGAGGTGATTTTCGGCCGGCATGCCGAAGTCCTCGCAAGACGGCGGTCCTGCTCATGCCGAGCCACGCGGCACGGGTGAAATTCGGGAGCGCAGGATCGTCAACGCCGGCGATGTCGAGCGCCACGCTGGAAAGTTTGCCGTCGGTGACGGTCACCGTCGTGGCAATCGGCTCTGCCCAATATTTGAGGACGTGAACAGTGCCCTCGTCGTCGGCAGCGTCTACTTGTGCGGGCGCCGCCATGACTCGCGTAATATCGGCTGGCGACATGCCCCAATGTAGCAGCGTAGCCCGAACTCGGACGTGAGTGATAGATGACACAAGTAGCGGCTGGCGCTGCGAGGTCTCGTCCGTCGCGGCGCCCGCGAGCTGTGCAACCACGATGCCCGCCGCAGCCGCAAAAAGGGTGACAATACCGCCTTTCATGTTTTGCTCCGTTTAACTTAGTGGCGGTGCCAGGCGCTAAAGCTGTGATGTTTGAATCGCAGCTGGCAAAATGGCGGCGCCCGCGCGTATCGCACACTGGAAAGCCCTGCCCAGAGGGCGCAATGGTTCCCTTCGCGCAAACCATTCACCCGTAAACAACTACAGGCATTATGCGAGTGGAGGTGTGACGGGCAGCACAATCGATGGCTCCCGTCGCCCCAACGTTTTTCGCTGGGTCGCATTAGCCAGCACCTGGAACTTTTTGCACGGGCGCAGCAGGTCGTTCGGAGCCAATCGAGCTGGTTAAAGGCCACACCTGGGATGACGTGACCGTGTTCTGAGGGGGGGCCGCACCGGCATTTGCATCGAACTGCCGCGCAGAGTTCCACACTCATGTCAAAGTTCGCGATCGTGATCAGCAAGCAACGTTCGCTTTGTCGAGCGCGATCAGCGTCGCAATCAATTGGTCGCGACTTCCGCTCATGGCCCTGAACGTCGTTTGCTGCGAGACAGCAATACGTCTGGAATCGGGGGAAAAGCGGAAGTGGTTGGCGCTCTCTCAAAACGTCGCTGATGACCCATTTCGACCGTTTGTTGTGAGTCTTCGGTGCAGTGCAGCACGGGCCACGTCGTGACAACCGCCGCCAGGGGCGGAAAAGCACTGCGAACTCACGCCCGCCTACAAGTGCGACCAGATTGTTCAGTGAGCGGTTAGCTATTTTAGAGGTTGGTGCGCGGCGGTCCAGGCTTCGATGCCACCCCGATACCAATAGACTTTGTCGAAGCCGATATCGATCGCGCGTAGCGCAGCATTATAGCCCTCCCAATCTTTGGCATCGCGGCCGAAGAATACGATCGCATCGTTGAAATTGCCTCCGCTCAACTTCTTGAGCGCCCGCCACAGTTCTGTCCGCGCCTGCCCGTCCATGGTGCCCTGGCCCGCGGTGGGAAGCCTGTTGGCACTCGGGATGGTGGTGGGATGAACATCAATCCAGACATCCACCAAGACGATCGGGCCGAGCGTGGTGCGCGCGAACGCCTCCCACATCTGCGCTGTCGTCAAGACCTTTCCGCCCGGTATGACCGAGGGTGTCGGTCCATTAAGTTCTTTGACGGGCTCGTTAGGAGGATCCACGCCGGCTGACTTCGTTTCGTCCGCATAGGTGCCGGTCGGCCGCGGGCCGAGGTCTTTGGCCACTGCGGCCGCCATTTCTCGGGCCCTTTCTCGGGCCTCCTCCTTAATCCTCGCGGTTTCTTCCTGCGCGGCCACCATTGCGGCCAACGCGGCTTGCGCGTCTTTTTTTGCCTGTTCGGCGTACACTTTTTCCCGTTCGGCGTACGCTTTTGCATCTTCGGCCACCGCCCTGTTAGCGTCCGCTAATCTCAAGGCGTCTTCCTCCTTAACCAAGGCGTCTTGCAGCCAGTGGTTCTCATTGACCGCGTAGAAGGCAAAGCCACTTGCAAAGACGATGATAACTCCGACGATCGCTGACACAGCCGGAATGAGAATCTTCTTGTTGCGCCGCTGTCGTTCAGCACGCTGGATGGAATCGAGGCGCTGTTGCTCGGCGCGCTGGCTGGAATCGAGATAGCTCGTGACTCCGGCAAAGTCGCCGCCATAGCGCTCGGCCCATTCGGCGTTCGGCGACCGCTGCTTGCGCCAGTCGAATGCGCGGCCGAGAAAGGGCATGGTCAGCAGTGCGGCGTGGCCATTTGCCCACAGCTTGGCGTTCTTCTCGACTAAGCGGTAGGTGTCGGCTGCGTCATATTCTTCACGGACCCAGTCCCGCAATGTCACCCACTGCCGGATTAGGCTTTCGTGGGTGATATCGATGACTGTCTCCGCGCGGAGTGGAACGTTGCTCGGCGGCATTAATAGATTCCGGCCAGGAGCGCGAAAGGCCTCGACGATCGGGACCATCTCGCTCACCGGCACGCCCGCGACGGCGGCGGCCTCGCCCAGCGCGACCGGGTGGCGTACGTCGCGGCCGCCCGCGCCCTCACTTTCGGTAAGCGCCTGGAACAGAATCATCGCGAGGCGTTGCTGTTCGGGAGAGAGGTCGCGGAGGATTTCGTCGGCGTGCGCCGACAATGCGCTATTCAGTGGCGTGCCGTCAGTTGCCTCCACGGCGCCGTAGGCCAATCCGCGAGACTGCGCCCCGGGGCTTCCGATGCCTCCAAGTTTTGCGTAGTCTTCGATCCGCAGCACGCGTGGCTTGCCGTCGCTGCGCGCCGCCGCCACGCGCCACAGCCGCATGAGGGCGTGCTGCACCAACGGAAGCTGATCAGCGCTTGTCCCCATGTCATTGAGCAGCCGGGTGACCAGCGCCGGCTCGACGCAGCCGCCGAACACCGCAGCCGGACCCTCGATCGCGGTCTGGCATTGCTCGCGCGACATTCGAGGCGTGAGGAATTGCCCGTCATTGATCGCCTCGGCGAGGCCGTTGAATTGGGCGCATTCCCCGAGGAAATCCGAGCGCATGGTCAGGACCACATAGATGGGCCGCTGCCTCTGTTGGGCGCTCGCCAGAAGCAAGGCCACGAAGGCGTCGATGTCGTCACCGGCTGCGCCGCGCCGAAACCGAATAATTTCCTCGAACTGATCGACCAGCAAAAGCAGGTTCGTCCGCCGCGACAGCTCGGTCCCGTTGAGCCATTCGACAAGGCCGAGTGGCCCGCGCGCCAGCATGGCCTCGACGCGCAAGCTCTCGTGCTCGGTCGTGGAGCTGCCGACCGTTTCAATCAGCGCCGCGGCGAGCGCCGCCAGCGGTGCCCGACCAGGACGGAAATCCGCAACGCGCCAGTCGCTGCCGGCCGCCGCCAACAGGCCGCGGTCGAGCGCATCCAAGAGTCCGGTGCGAACCAGCGACGACTTTCCAGAACCGGAGGCGCCGGTGACGGCGAGAAAGCGGTGTGCCGCGAGCCGATCGACCATCACGTTGATGACGGTCTCGCGACCGAAGAAAATGTGCGTTTCGTCCCGGCGGAACGAGCGCAGCCCGGGATAGGGCTCGTCGATGGCGCGCATCTCGCTCACGACATCGCCCTGTTGATTTCGTCGGCGATCCGATCGATGCCGACCATTTTCAGATCGGGCAGGCCGATCGGGAGCCTCGGTTTGGGCGCCGGCGGAAGCTCGACGACGGCAAGCAGTCGGAGACTTTTTTGCCGGCGCGGGGCAAGCTTGCGGTAGAGCTGCAGTTGACCGGTTACCCAGGCGGCCCGCACAGCGCCATAGAGGACGACCATGCCCTCGGAATTGATAAGGTTGTGCTCCATGTCCTGCTGCAATTCCTCGGGCGTGGCGTCCGCATCGTAGAGCGAGAGCGGCATCGACCACCCGAAACGGCCGCCGAGCGAATCCTTAATCACATCGGCGTTCGCCTTGTCGACGCTGTCGGCATTGATGAAAAGCATCGAGCTAGGCAGGGTCGGCGGCAGCGACGGTGCCTGCACACCCTCGACGATCGTGCGCTTGAAATCCTCGAACGGAACGGCGCGCACGGTTTGCTGCTCCAGCAACTCCTTTTGCACCGGCGCCTCGACTTTCATTACATCGAGATCGGGGCTGCGCCATTGCAGGATCGGTAGATTGGTTCGTCGGGCGAGTTCGAGCTGCAGCCAGCCGAAGCCGCGGGGCACGTCCGGCGGGCGCTTGCCGGCCATAGGTCCGAGCAGCTGCACGAAGGCTAAGCATTTCGCCAGATCGGCGTTAAGCCCTCGTTCGAAATCCTGGCGCACCAGCCGCCGACGTCACGCGGAAATCGCAATTTGGCTGCGATTGACCCATGTGCGACATCAGGAAAAGGCAACCGTGTCCCGTCGATACTCCACGCTCAGGATCACAGCTGCCAGGCCGATCGCGGTGACGATCCGCGGCCAGCCAATCAGGTGAAAAAATAAAACCGCAGGGACGCGGCCCGCAGTGATGGCGGGAATCCGGAGCAGTTGCCAATAGCACCCGGCCGCAGGCGCACCGGAGCAAGGCTGCGCCATGTCCGTCTCGAGCGAAGACATTGTTTGGTCGGTAGTCGGATGGGCCATTCTGTACAGCGCGCTCAAATGGCTGCGCACTGACGGAAGCGATCTTTCAGTCGATAGATTGGATGATGGCTTATGAGCCAAGTGCGTCCTAATCGGCTGGCCGATTGTCTATTTGATCGTAGCCGTCTCATCGTTTCTGGAATTGGAGTTGCCTCCCAGTAGCGAGGTCCCTGCTCGTAAGCGGCTCGCCGAGCGCGTTTCGCGTGGCGCGCCGACCGCCTCCATTGGTGCTATCGTCCTCAACAGTGAAGCGTCCGAGCAGTTGATCCGCCTCGTCAATCTCGCTCTTCGCCAAAGAGCACAGAAAATCCCGCGAAGAGCGTCGCCGCAGTCGATAAGTGTAAGGTCACGTAAAGCATTCTCGTAAGTGGTGGAGATGAGTTCGATCTTCTCCGGACCGAACGTCAATTCTGTAATTGGACGATGGTGACCATGACGCGCTTCGCAAACTCAGGCGGGATCTGCAAGGCGTCATGTTACAGTATATTGCAAAATAATGCATTGTTGTTGTGGTGGTTTGCTTGAGCTGTTTCTTTTCGGCGGATCCACCCAACCTAGCACCCAGGTGTACCATGAACGAATGAACGGCGAGAAATGACGATCGACCCGGTGAAGACGAGCCCAACGCGCATTCTCTGTCACTTCGACAAACTGCGCATCAACTGTGACTGGCGATTGCTGGAACGTTCTGATCGCGGTTTGGGCGCGCATGATTGCTTTGGCAATCTGACCGGTAAAGGGCTTCGATGTCCCGTTTGTTCTTAAGCCATTCGAGCGACAACAATGCCGAGGCTGTCGCGATCCGCGACTGGCTCGCGGGCGAGGGCTGGAACGAAGTTTTCCTCGACCTCGATCCTGAGCGCGGCATCATGGCCGGCGAACGTTGGGAGCGCGCCCTCAATGAGGCGGCATCGCGTTGCGAGGCAGTGCTATTTCTGATCTCGCGCACTTGGCTCGGTTCGCGTTGGTGCATGAGAGAATTCGGCCTGGCACGCAAGCTCAATAAGCGCCTTTTTGGCGTACTGGTCGAATCCATTCCGGTTGCCGAGCTACCGGCCGACCTGACCGACACCTGGCAGGTGGTTGATCTTGCCTCCGGCCAGGATCACCTGATGATGCGCGTGACGCTGCCGCGAACTCAACAGGAAGTCCACGTCACGTTCTCTAAGGAGGGGCTGGCGCGGCTGCGTAACGGGCTAACCAGAGCCGGTCTGGATTCCCGCTTCTTTGCCTGGCCGCCCGAGCATGATCTGCACCGCCCGCCGTATCGCGGCCTCAAGCCGCTTGAAGGGGAGGACGCCGGCATCTTCTTCGGACGCGATGCGCCGATTGTCGAGGCACTTGACACGTTGCGCGGAGCCAGGGAGGCAGCGCCGCCGCGCTTGCTCGTCATTCTCGGCGCTTCGGGGGCCGGCAAATCCTCCTTTCTGCGCGCCGGTCTGTTGCCGCGACTAGCCCGGGACGACCGGAACTTCCTGCCGCTTCCGGTGATCCGGCCCGAGCGGGCGGCGATCAGCGGCGAGAGCGGCCTGGTGCGAGCGATCGAGGCGGTGCTTGCCGCGCACGGGCTCCAGCAATCGCGCGCGAGCATTCGTGACATCGTCACTGCCGGCAGCGCTGGCCTGGGGCCGGTGCTTCTGCAACTCGTGGAAAAGATCTCCTCCGCCGGCGTGTCTGATGATGGCGAGACTAAGCGGCCAGCAGTCTTGTTCGCCATCGATCAGGCCGAGGAACTGTTTTTGAGCGACGGCGCGGAGGAAGGCCAGAAGTTGCTCGCGCTGATCCGCGATCTTGTCACGGAAGATCATCCCGAGGTCATCGTTGTTTTCACCGTCCGCTCGGATTCCTACGATCAACTGGAAGGCGCCAAAATATTCGAAGGCCTACGCCAGCAAGCGATGCCGCTACTACCGATGCCGCGCGGCGCCTATCAGACCGTCATCGAGGGACCGGCGACGCGGCTGCGCGAGACCAACCGCCCGCTCAGCATCGAACCCCGTCTGACGCAAGCCTTGCTCGAAGACATTGAAAAGGGTGGCGGCAGCGACGCGCTGCCGCTGCTCGCCTTCACGTTGGAGCAGCTCTATTTAGAATATGGCGGAAGCGGCGCTTTAAAGCTTGCCGATTACGTAAAATTCGGCGGAATTCGCGGCGCGATCGAAGCTGGAGTGGAGCGTGCGTTGGCAGCCGCCGACCGCGATCCGCGCATCCCGCGCGATCGCGAGGCGCGGTTCGCGCTGCTGCGGCGCGGTCTGATTCCATGGCTCGCCGGCATCAATCCCGAGACCGGCAGCCCGCGCCGGCGCGTGGCGCGACTTGGCGACATTCCGCAGGAGGCCGCCCCGCTGGTAGCGCTTCTGGTCGAGCAACGGCTTTTGTCGACCGATCGTATCGTGCTGCGCGAGGGGGATAAGGAACGAAGCGAGGTTACGATCGAGCCAGGGCACGAGGCGCTGCTACGCCAGTGGGGTTTGCTCCGCGGCTGGCTTGAGGAGGACTTTGCTGCGTTGACCACGCTCGAGAGCGTGAAACGTGCGGCGCGCGATTGGGCGGCCAACGGCGGCGGAGCGGATTGGCTAAGTCACTCCGGCAGCCGCCTGGAAGACGCCGAAAAGGTGGCAATTCGCGGCGATCTCGCCGGCGACCTTTCGTCCGACGCGGGCAACTATTTGCGCGCCTGCCGCGAGCGCGAACAGGGTGAACAACGCGAGCGGCTCGCGCGCTTGGAACGCGAACGCGAGGAACAACAGCGCCAATTGCGGGACGCTCAGGCGCTGGCCGCCGCCAACCGCCGCATCGCCCGGCGGACCGGAATTGGCCTTGTTATTGCCCTGGCGCTTGTCGCGTTTGCCGGCTGGGAATGGTGGGCGGCGAAGGCGCAGCGCGACCGCGCCGAGCAATTCTTCGGCGCCGCGATTGACGAGACGGACGGAATCGTCACACGCATTTCATCACAGTTGAAGGATCTCGTCGGCATTTCGCGCCAAGGTATCCTCAGCGTCTTGAGTGTGGTCGAAAGCCAGTTCAACACGATTGCCAAGATGAACACCGGCTCGGCGCGGCTGCAATTGAGCCGGGCCAGGATGCTGAGCGCATTCGTCGATGTATTTATCGAACTTGGTGAGCTCACGCAGGCGCAAAAGCGCGCCGAGGAGTGTGTGAGCATCATGCGCCCGCTTGTTCCCGCCACTTCGAGCGATCGCGACATGATCGAAGGTTTGGGCCAGTGTCTGGAAAAACTTGGCGATTCCAGCATTTGGAGCGGCAACTATGACGATGCTGCCAAGGCCGACGACGAAAGCGTCGGGCTTGCGGCGCAAGGTCATTGCGCAAGATCCAGCGAACCATACCTCGCAGCTGAGGCTTGCTCACGTCCTCGGCTATGATGCGTATGCTCTGATCTTCGGAGGACGTGCGGAAGACGGCGCGCCGAAGGCCCACGAAAGCCTGTCAATTAGCAGCAACCTTATCTCAATCAATGAGAATAACGCAGCCTGGCGACGCGAATACGTAGAGAGTCTCAATTTCGATGCCATGGCCAAGTATTACACGGGCCATCCATCGGAGGCGCTGCAAGGCTACGAGAAGGCGCGCGACATCGCGAAGGATCTTTTGGCGAAGGACCCCGGCAACGCCACGCTACGGCGCTTCTACGCAAACCTACTCGGCAACGTCGCTTACGCGATGATGAACGTTCAACGCGATGACGATGCGCGTTCGCTCCTGCAGGAGGACTTCAAGATAAAGGGCGACCTGGTACAAATCGATCCCGACAACAGATTATGGCAATTGGAGCTATTTAACGTACTGGAAACGCTCGGCGAAAACGACGTCAAGCTCCAAAAAGCCGCCGAAGCGCTTGCATATTATCGCGAAGGCGTCGCCGTTGGCACGGCGCTGCTGAAAAAAGATCCCGACAATCTTCTGTGGCAGAGGAATCTTGTCGGCGGCGTGGTCAAACTGGCGGACGCGCTTGCCGGTGCGCGCGATTACGACGGCGCTATTAATGTTCTCGACGAGGCGATCAGCATAAATCGCAAATCTGCCGTTCTTTATAATTATCGCGGTAATGTGTTTCACGCCAAGGGCGAGAACGATCGCGCGATCGAAGATTACGGTCAGGCAATCGCTCTCGAACCCAAATACGCTGTCGCTTTTAATCAGCGCGGCAACGCCTATGCTGCCAAGGGCCAGTATAATCTCGCTATAAAGGACTACGATCAGGCGATCGCGCTGGAGCCCGAATTCGCAATCGCCTACTTCAATAGGGGCACTACTTACTGGACCGAAGGCGACCACGATCACGCCATAAAAGACTATGACCAAGCGATCAAGATAAAGCCTAATTACGCCGCCGCCTATGCCAGTCGCGGCTTCGCCTATTACATCAACGCGGACTACGATCATGCGATAGCCGATCTCGGCGAGGCCATAAGGCTCGATCCCACCACCATTGTCCCGTATAACAATCGCGGCACCGCCTATCGCGCCAAAGGCGATTACGACCGGGCGATCGCCGACTTCGATGCCGCTATCAAGCTTAGCCCGACCTTCGCTCGCGGTTTCTACAATCGGGCAAACGTCTACCGCGCCGAAGGCGATTTCGATCGCGCCCGGGAAGACTACGCCAAAGCGATTAAGCAGGCGCCCGACGCCGCCGGCGGATTGAGCGCCAACTGCTGGACGAATTTGCTGAACCGCGAGGTGGATGCGGCACTCGCCGATTGCAACAAATCGCTGCATCTGCAAGCGCACGATGCTTATGCGCTCGACAGCCGCGGTTTCGCTTATCTGGAGCTCGGCCGGCCGGACAAGGCGCTCGCCGATTTCGATGCTGCACTTCGTATCGAACCGGGCCTAGCCGAAGCGCTGTTCGGGCGCGGCTTGGCCAAACTGAAGACTGGCGACAGTGCCAGTGGGGATGCGGATATCACTGCGGCAAAGGCCAGGAGAAGTGGCATCGTCGAGCAATTCCGCAATGTGGGAATCATGTAGGTCGGCTATTTTACATCGGGCCATTGCCGGGCGGCGCGTTAGCTGCTGTTACCATCCCGATGGTTCGTACCGCGGAGGACGCTGGCATCCGCTGTCAAAACGTTCGCCGCGCAGATGCCGCGATGCAACAGATCGCGAATAACGCTGCTGATTTCGACCGGGCAGCCTGCGCCCCGGCGTCCGCGCACGCAACGAGGGAGGAAGTGGCATGAAATCCAACTACAAAATTGCGGCGGCTGTAATTGCCTGCTTTGTTCTGGGCGTTGGCGCTGCCGGCGTCTTGCATGCGTAGGCCAAGCCACCGGCTTATGTGGTAGCGGAAATCGATGTCAAAGATCAGGACGGCTACACCAGGGATTTTCTGCCCAAGGCGCAAGCCAACATCACAGAAATGGGCGGCAAGTACCTCGGTGGCGGCTTTAATAAAGCGATCGCCTTTGCCGGCGCCAAGCCGCCCAATCGCGTGGTGCTCCTACAATTCCCCGATATGGACGCGGTCAAGGCCCTCTACGACAAAGAGGGGCGGCCAGCTTCCGCGCCGTCGGGATCGAGGGCGTCGAGCAAAAGTGACAACGCAAAGGCGGCGGGCTGCGCCAGCGGCCCGCCATTAGTCGCCTTCTTGATTGTCATTTGCGGTGGTGCTGTCGCACTCCTCACGGAAGCCGAGCAACACGTCGGCTCGAAGTATGTCGATCAGGTGCTCGATGTCGGGGTTGTCATGAATTGGAATTGAATTTGACAGCGAACGGCCGATGGGCTGGGGACTGAAGAGCACACGAACACACCCGGCACAGGCACGATAAAGTTCGAATTCGTGGTCAACCTCAAGACTGCTGAGAAACTCCGTCTCGACGTGCCGCCCACATTGCTTGCGCTCGCTGACGAGGTGATCGAATAACTCTGGGGACTTCCGCTGTTGGCCCTGAACCGACCTCCCGTTATGTCGGCTGTTTGGTCGCTGTCGGAGGGAAAGCGGACGTGACGCGGACATCGCTAAAGGGGCGTTCTGACCCTTTGCGGACATTGCGAGACGAACCACCTAGTCGCCCGCTTCAATCAATTCGAAAGGATTTAGTGATTCGCTTTCGTCGCCAACGACTGGCGAAGGGGGCAATCATGGCTGCGAAGGAGATTTCGGTAAAGAAGTATGTTGTGCGGCTGAGCGGCGAGGAACGCGAACGGCTTGAAACGCTGATCCGGAAGGGAAAGAGCCCGGCGCGACGGGTACTGAAGGCGCGGATCTTGTTGAAGGCCGATGTCTCGGAAGCCGGCAAAGGGTGGAGCGACAACCGGATCATCGAAGCTCTGGAGACCAGTCCATCCATGGTTTACCGGGCGCGCAAACAACTGGTGGAAGAAGGCTTCGAGGCTGTGTTGAGCCGCAAGCCGCGCGCGATGCCTGCCGTCGCTCGGATTTTCGATGGCGAGAAGGAGGCCAAGCTGATTGCCTTGGCCTGTTCCAAGCCACCCAAAGGACGCGCACGCTGGACCTTGCGGTTGTTGGAGAACAAGGTCGTGGAACTCGGCATCGTCGATCGCGCCAGCGACAGCACGATCGGGCGCGCGCTCAAAAAAACACCCTTCAGCCCCATCGCCGCCAGCACTGGGTCATCCCGCCGAAGGCCAACAGCGCGTTCGTAGCCGCCATGGAAGACGTGCTGGCCGTCTACACGCGGCCACGCGACGGCGATTGTCCGCTGGTTTGCCTCGACGAGACCTCGAAGCAACTCGTTGCCGAGCTGCGCGTGCCGATGCCGATGAAAGCGGGACGCCCGGCGCGTTTTGACTACGAGTACCAGCGCAACGGCACCGCCAATCTCTTCATGATGTTTGCTCCGCTCGAAGGCTGGCGCCATGTCAAGGTCACCGATCGCCATACCGCCGTGGATTACGCTCACGTCTTGAAAGACTTGGCCGACGTCCACTTCGCACATGCCAAAACCATCGTTCTGGTCCAAGACAATCTCAGCATTCACAGTAAGGCTTCACTCTACGAAGCTTTTCCAGCCGTCGAAGCCAGGCGCCTGGTCGAGCGCTTCGAATGGCATTACACTCCAAAACACGGAAGCTGGCTCGATCTGGCCGAGTCCGAACTCGGCGTCCTAACATCCCAGTGCCTCGATCGCCGTATTCCCGACAAACAAACACTCATCGACGAAATCGCCGCCTGGGAGTACGACCGCAATGCCAACCACACCAAAGCCGACTGGCAATTCACCACCAAAAATGCCCGCATCAAACTCAAGCATCTATACCCTTCAATCTGACTGAATCAGCCGACTAGGTCCTCAACCCGTGCTCTGCCCGCAGTGTCTGGGGGTCTTCTTGCAGCGGCTCTCACGACGCGGACGAGCAATGCAGCGAAGATCATCCGATGCTGTCTTAATTCCGAGCCCTTTGTCTGGTGCTCGCCTATTTCCAAGCCGACTGGCCGGTTTGAAATTCACAGTGGCTGGATTTGAACCGGACCTGCTCAGTGCATGGATGAGTAGACGAGTAAGATTACAACGACGGCAGCGAGAGCGACCGCCCAATTGGGAATTTGAACGCCCGCTATGGATGTTTTCTTGCTAAACCATTCCATCACATTCCTCCCAGTTAGTCCCGGCACAGGTTTATTGTCCTCAGCACCTAGCAACCATTCCCTTTTTCAGGTTGATAAGGCGCACCTGCGTGCAGGTTACCGTGGTGGAATGCCAGGGAGCGGTGTGACAAGGCGCTTATCGTCCCAAATCTCTACGTCGAGACCACCTGCCAATTGCATTGCCTTCTCGACAGCCTCTTTATCGTCGGCGCACTCCACAACTTCGGGTCCCCCCAAAAAGTGACCACTGCGTCCGATGGTGTAGATGCGATATGATATCGGCATGACAAATTCCCAGAGAGCTAGCTCTAGGGGGTTGCAACGGTCAGCCGTTGTGGTTGCCGGGCGGGAGTTGGAATCTCGGGGGCTTTGAGCGCGCCCTTGATGAAATGATGGTGCGCCTATCTTGAACGGATAGCGACTGCTCGTTTAGGGCAGGTCGTGCGGCAAATTAGACTCGCTGCCGCGCGTTCGTGTGCCCCTAAGCTGTTGCGCCGGCAAGGTGCCCCTTGTAACCCATTTCTTTCGGTATAAGTGGTAAGTAACGTAGCCGTCCGTCGCTACGACAGCCGCAAAACGGAGGACGAACCCATGGCCTGGACAACGCCAGTGCTAGTTGAAATCTGCATCGGACTCGAGATCAACGGCTATCTGCCGGCCGAGCTTTAATCCCTTCCTTGCTACCTGGCCCATCTTCATGTTTGGACGATTTCTTTGCCCAAAGTGCTGACTACTTGGCCCGACCAATCCTCACACCCATTGTGTCTCTGGAGGATTACGCGTTCAGCGCTAGGTGGTCGGCACTAACGGGGAGGCCCCGAAGCCCGGTCGGGGCCTCTTTTTAAAAGGCCGCCCCAGTTTGCGACCTCTTTCTTCGAAGTCCCAAGGTCGAAGCACTGAGGCTGCCGGACATCCGGACGCCCGCTCAACCTCTACAACGCTCTCGGGATAACGGTCGCCGCCGGTTTTAGCTTGTCCTGGAACCAAGGGACTGGAGCCTTACTTGTCCCGAAGAAGGGATAAAGTCATGGTCGCAACGTCCAAAATCATCCTGCCCTATGAGCCCGGTTATGTGGCTAACAAAGAAGCGGACAAACGGCGTAAGGAAACCAAGGAGCGGTTGCGGCAGCGCGAACGCGAATTTGCCGAACGGCAACAGCCGCCGTTAATCGTGCCGGAGCGGCTTAGAGCCGCCTCAGTTGGCGGCTTCGTCACTGTAGAAGTTTCAAAATCTGCTCATACTGCTCAAGCATCTGCTTGAGCTTTCCCAGACCTTTGACATCCAAATCGGCTGAGATTTGCAGACGACCTTGAGGTGTCACCAAGACGCTAATCTCGTTGCCGTCGCCCTCTTTGTCTGAGGGTCCAGACTTAGCTGGCGCCGTGAGCTTTGCGACCGGAATCGGCGCGGGTGGCTCGACAACTGTCACTTCGCTTATGGGTATCCCTGTTTGACTGCCATCGACCCAAGCGTGGCGATCCTGAATTTGCCTAACCTTCCGAGCGGGCTTAAATTGATCGACGCCATCTGAGGTCCATTGGACGTAATCACCAACTTCGGGTGCCGGCCCTTTTCCATGCCGATGGCCCCTTTTGGATTTCACGGTGGGCCCCTTTTTGAATGCATCATCCCATTTGCATTTGCTTGAACCTACGAGGGCGCCGGAATTGCACGCGCTAGTCTTAGCCACTCGTCTGCCATTTCGCGTTGAACGCGCCGCGATTCCTGATCTGTTGTCGCGGCCACCATGTTCAAACAATGCTCGGCGTAACGTGCGTAGTCCTTGTAGGTGTCACTCTTCGGCACTGTCATGCCCCCGTGCCTGACGATTTTATTTAGGCGGAAAATCTGCCGCGCATTGTCGAGGTGAGTCTGTTCAAAATGGACACACTCTCAAACTCAAACGGGACTGCCGTCCAACGCAGGCCCGCGGCGGTGACGTCCTCCGACAGACAAAAGCAAAGACCACTCGATCTACGATCGACCGGTGGTATGAACGCGCGCCGCGAGCGCAGCGAGGAGCAGGTTGAGGGAACCAATAATCCTCATTGACGGCGTCTGGACTCTGGGCGGCCACTTAACGGCCGCATGTTGGAAAACTCGCATCTCCGCAGAGGTCAGTCAGTCTCCCGTGCACTGTGGCCCACACCACCCACGAGCACGTCGATAGGCCAGTTAGTGTGCAACAGCATACACTCGATTTTGGCCCGTCCGCTTTTCTAGCGGATGCCACTAGAAAGGCGCCGGGGCGTACATCGGGTGAAGCGCCGACGTCGGAAGGCGGAAAAACCGCGTTGCTGGCCTTGAGGCGCTGGCTACAACCCCCATGTTGAGTACTACCGCTGGCATAGCTCTGGCCACTGGCGGCTGAGAGACCGGTTGTGCTCCCGCCTTATGACGGAGAACGCCATGTCTCAGACCTATTCCCGCTACAGCGCACGTGATTTCGAGCGACGTTGGCAGACGCGATTGAACACGCCGCCGCGGCAGACGACGAACAACTCTTCTCAGTTGCATGCCGAGGTGACGCATCGCTTCCCAGCACCAAACCGGTACGGTTGGGAACTCCGGCCCGTGGCGGTGCTTCCCGTGGAAGAGTCGCGCGCTCAATTCACTTCCTGGGAAGAAGCCAGCCAGGCACGCAAACGCGCTCTGAACCAATTCTTGCAACACCCTTAGGGTCTGGCGGCCGTGACGGAAGATCAACGGAGATGGCAATCCCGATCAATAAGCAAGGCGGCCGCGCCACCTACTATTATCCGGGCGACGGGTACTTGCGGCGGTACGACGACTTCGGCGTAACACAAATCAGTCTTGAGGCTTGGACGCGCCGGCAAGACGCGGAAAAGGCGTTCTGGGGCGGGAGTGTCCGCTGGGTAGATGATCCCACCGATCCGCCTCTACATCCTCAATCGGACTGGTTCAAAGGCCTCTGGCGCGCGTAAACAACGACGACCTTCTTCCGATGCCCGCGGCCAAGAATCATCGCGACCTTTGGAAAAAGAGGCCCCGACCGGGCTTCGGAGCCTCCCCATTAGTGCCGACCACCTGGCGCTGAACACGTAATCCTCCAGAGACACAATGGGTGTGAGGATTGGTCGGGCCAGTATCCTGCACTCTGGCCAAGTTACTTTCGTCGGCCGACGCGGTCTCGGGCCAGTTTAAACAAGCAGTTCCGCGTTTTTCAACTTCGACCGAGAATTTATTGACTTGATCGCCTGTAGCTTTTGATTTTCAGAAACGGGCGACGTTGTGCGTATTGCTGGACTTCACTAGGGATGGATCGTCAACAACAGCATGCCAATAAACACAACGATCGCGGCCGCCAGCGAAAGAAATACCGCTCGCATCACGTAATTAGGAAGATCATTGATAGTCACGGCATCTCCTAATAACGTTCCTCACCGCGCCTCTCACTGGAGCGCAGCAGACTTCGGCGCGAGCAACAGCGTGGAGCAGGCGTACACAAGGGCGGAACTCGGGTACGTTTCACCCGGGAGGGTCACGAAGTCCTTGGGGAACTCCTCCCCACGCTTCCACGCTTCAACCTTCGAAAGCGCGATGGTCTTCGCCGCGGCGTCAGGGAGGGCGCGGAATTTGTCGGCGCAGACGGGCGCCAGCGCCGCTACAACTGCCCGCTCAGACTGCTCTTTCGCCATCCTGTCGGCAGTGCTGCCGAGCGACCAGCCGCCCCAGCTAAAGCCAACAAAGATCGTTGCGACGGCACCGACGGCTGCGCCTTGCAGCAGACGCTTCAGCGATTCTCCTTGAAGGATTGAAGGTACTTGCATGGCATATCCCTTTCGCCCGACATGTTGCGGAGCGAGGCCGCGGGCACCCGGGTGGGTTCCAGTTCAGCTTAAATTGAAGACCGAACGCTTTGGGATGGCGTTTCGATTAGTTATTCACTTAGGCCTTTGTCGGTCCGAAATCTGAGCAAAATAGCTCACACCGACGCGTCTACATTGCTGGTGCGGATATCTACTTAATCCACCGACGGTTCATTGTGAGCTGTTTCATATACAGACGCAGCAAAGAGGGCAGCCTTGGATTGGACGAAGGAGAGAGTCTGGGTCTGCCGATAGATCGTCTGTCCAGCCGTTTGCGGCGGCGGTTTCCGGTCGGCGCGAAGTATTGGTCGAGGGATATGGCGGCGAAAGGATTTGCGTGTGATCGCGCGCTACGTCGTCCTGCCTAGCGGGCGGCGGATCAATGTTCCAGCGTCTAGTCTTTCCCAGCCAGCATCGCCTGCAGGCCCACCGCAAAAGGGCCCAATGGAAAAGGGCCGCAGGATGTCCTATCACGCCAATGTACGTGGCGTCGATACTTCGGGACGACGGCAACGGATTACTGGGCGACACCTCAAGGTCGTCTGCGAATCTGCTTTCGCTGCTCATTGGCAAGCAGACGGGTAATCTGGTCTGGCCGCCGGCTTGTTTGTCATCTCCCAGGCCGCCTGCTTCGAACCCTGAAAATATTTCCGGCCCACGCCGCAACGTAATGGGCCTTCCGTGGCAAACTATGCACGGGTCATCATGGGTTTCGTGCGCCATTTCCGCGATCCCTAAACGGAGTGCGTTTTCACAGATGCTCTGAGCGGCCGTTAGAGCAAGCGGGGATCAACCTGGCCCGAGAAATGCCTGTGATGGGCATATGCGTTATGCTTGGACGGCATGCCGATTCTCTCTATCAAACACGTCACGAGCTATCGTTACCATCAGCCGGTCGCCTTCGGCGAGCATCGGATGATGCTGCGTCCGCGTGATGACGACGACCAGAAGGTGCTGCAATGCCAGCTTGAAATTAGGCCGAAGCCGCGGGAGCTTGCTTGGGGGAAAGATGAGCTCGGCAATCATGTTGCGATCGCGCATTTCGCCGACCGTTCTGACGAATTGCGCCTTGTCAGCACCATTTGTCTCGAGCACGCGCCGAATGGATTTTATGAGGCCGATATCAAGGACTACGTCCGTATCTATCCGTTCAGCTACATCGCGGAGGACTGGTCTCGTCTAAGACGTTTCATTCTGCCGCTGTCGCTGGAGCCCGAACTTAGACTTTGGAGCGACCAATTCTTTAGCAATGGATCAGACACGCATGAGCTGCTCGTCGACATGACTCAGACCATCCGCCGGACCTTTCGGCACGTGGCTCGCCACGAGAAGGGAATCCAAGATCCGATTCGCACCATCGCCCTAGGGAGCGGCAGTTGCCGCGACCTCGCGATGTTGATGATCGCGGCGCTGCGCTCGCGCGGAATTGCCGCGCGGTTCGTTTCGGGTTACGTGCATTTGGCCGAGGAGGAGCACGAAGACGAGCATCAAATTACTGGTGGCAACACCCATGCTTGGGTCCAAGCATACGTTCCAGGTCCTGGCTGGGTCGACTTCGATCCGTCGGCGGGTGTTGTGGGAAACCAGAACCTCATCCGCGTCGCGGCCGTGGAGCACCCGCGCGACGCAATTCCTCTGCAAGGGACATGGTATGGAAGCGCGTCGAATTACCTCGCCATGCAAGTTGCGGTGAGGGTCAAAGCGGCTTGAACGACGGAACTTTTATGCGATCCCTATTCTTAATTGGCGGGTCGCTGCGGTATCGACACGACCGTTCTCCAAGTAGAGATCGTCGCGAATGTGGATCCGTACCACCCGCCCCCAAATAACGTGGTCGTCGTAATCTCCCACGGTGAAGAACCGATCGAGCTTGCATTCCATCGAGACCGGTGAGCGCGCCACGCGTGGCGGTTTGACGATCACGCTCGGCGCTTTTTCAATGCCGCTCGCTTCGAATTCGTCGACGCCGGGGGGAAATTCGAAAGCGGTCTTGTGCATGGCCGCGGCAAGAGGGAGTGTTACCAGGTTCGTGACGAACTCTCCGGTATCCCGAATATTGACGAAGCTGTCCTTCAGCGAAACGCCATCGGAGCGATGCTGCATCGTCAGCGACAGGATGGGCGGCTTGCGGCCGACGACAGTGAAGAAAGAGAAGGGTGCAAGGTTCGCGACTTCGGCCGGCGACAGGCTGCTGACCCAGCCGATTGCGCGCGGGACGATCGTCGCAATGAGCAGCTTATAAGTATACTCAACGTCTAGTTCGTCTGCATCGATGATCATCTGGTCGCCTTGTCTATTTCACGACTCGTTTCGCCAAGGAAATGATCGGGGTCAATAACGCCGCGCAGGCTGTTCCCAAGCAACTTGGAGAAAAACATCGCCGCCCGCATGGGACGATGGTGGATCGCGGCGTGGACTATTGATCCCGCAGCGTCACGCGTGAGCACAGTGACGCCTCTGAACTTTACGCCGGCATGGGCTTCGGCAACCCATTCCAGAAATTGCTTATCGCCGGCGGAGACGGTCTTGGTGAATTCAAGTGACTTGTAGATTTTGCTCGCCGCCGACATGACTTGTTTAACGTTCTCGCGGCCCTGCACCGGATTGACGAGCGTCGTCGCCTCAAGCACAACCTTTTCCGCGAAAGCCTCAGCAAAACCTTCGGCCGTTCGCTGCGCGAAGGCGTCTGTCCAGTCGTGTGCGGTCGAATCCTCGTTTGTCATAGTTCCTCCGTTAAGCTGCCGCTGCAGCATTTCTAGGTATTCAAGGATCAGGTTTGCGCCGCCGTTGACATACGCAATATATCAGCACGGTAACGCGCAGCAGGAACGTTGAGGGAAAGGTTCGGCATGAGCTTTTGCCGGGCGGCCTCATAGGCCTGCCAATCTGCAGCGTCGGGTAGAGACGGGATGGTGACGAGTTCGCCTTGGTCAAGGCCGGCAAATGCAGCATCGACCATGTCGTCTGCCCGCATCACGATCTGGCTCGGCAGCTGTTCGATCGGCTGTTCGGCGGTTGCCCAAAAGTTGGTGGAAGTTACGCCGGGTAGAACTGCCTGCACGCGCACGTTCTTGCCGGTAAGTTCCTTGTGGAGCGACAGGCTCAGCGCCAGCACGAACGCTTTGGTCCCGCCATAGACGCCGTTGAAAATTTCCGGCGCGATCCCGAAGACGGACGCGATGTTGATGATAGTGCCGCCCCCGCGGGCGACGAATTCTGGAACCGCGGCGTAGGTCAGCCGGGTGAGCGCTGTGACGTTCAGCGCAATCATGTCGTCCATTTTGTCGACGTTAAGACTCCAACAGCGGACGCACGGCCCCGACACCCGCGTTGTTCACCAGCATCGAGATACTGAGGTCGCTCCGCAGCAACGTTTCGATCCTCCCCAGATCCACCTTTTCGCCGAGATCAGCCGCCACGGTCTCCACCGTCCGGCCGGTTTCGCTGGCAAGCCGCTGCGCCAGAGATGCGAGCCGCTCCTTGTTGCGCGCCACAAGAATGAGATCGTGGCCGCGTTTCGCCAGGCGATCAGCATATACCGCGCCGATCCCGCTCGATGCGCCGGTGATGACGGCGGTGCCTTTCAGTTCGATCGAATGCATGAACTGTCTCCTTTGGGTCCTGGTCGAGTTCGTCGCCTGGATGGTTAGTTGGCCCTTCCGAGAATGCCGCACATCTGGCAAAATCGAGATATACCCTTCCAAACGACGGAAACATCATGGATCGTCTCGAAGCCATGTCGATTGTGTTGGCGGTTGCCGAGGCCGGCAGCTTGTCGGCGGCAGCGCGACAGAAGAAAACGCCACTCGCGACTGTGAGCCGCAAAATCTCGGAGCTCGAAGCACACCTGCAAACGAAGCTCTTCAATCGGTCGAGCCGCGCCCTAGCGCCGACAGATGTAGGGCGCTCCTACATTGCCGCAACTAAACGAATTCTCGCCGATGTGGCCGAAGCCGAGCGTACTGCCTCCGGTGAGTACTCGACTTCCGCGCGGTGACTTGGCTGTATCCGCCCCAGTCGCGCTCGGCCGCATGCATCTGCTGCCAGTTGTGGCGGACTTCCTGGCGGCGTTCCCGGAAGTCGACGTTCAACTCAGCTTGCAGGATCGAGCCGTCAATCTTCTGGAAGAGCACGTCGATGTCGCCCTTCGCATCGGGGCGCTTGCCGACAGCAGCCTTATCGCGGTGCGAATTGGAGAGATCCGTCGCGTGGTCTGTGCAAGCCCCGCGTACCTGAAATCTCGCGGTACCCCGAAATCGCCTGACGATCTCTCCGCACACGACTGCATCAGCTATGCGGCGTTTCCGTCACCGAGCATATGGACGTTCAGGCGACGAGAGACCGAATACGTCGTGCCCGTGCGGTCCCGACTGCTTGTAAGCAATCTTGAATTCCGCCTGCGATGCCGCGCGCGCGGGAAGCGGAATTACCGTGCTGTTTTCCTATCTCGTCTCTGAGTTGGTCAAATCCGGGGAGCTCGCGCCGGTACTGCAGGATTTTCAGCCACCGCCGCAGCCCGTCAGCTTCGTGTACTCGCCGAATCGCTTCACGCCGGTCAAATTGCGCGTTTTCCTGGATTTTGCATTGCCGCGCCTTAAGGCCCGCCTCGGCGACCGGCCAAAAGGTGTTGCACCGCGCGGTCGGGTAAAGACGCCGTGATTTTTTCAGAGCATGGTTCGGCGCATCGCCACGGTTGCAGCGCCTGCACAGGCGCGATGCAGCCGAAGAGTGACGTCGGATGAGTGGTGGCATGCCGGCCGAATGAACGGCGTACCGGGATGTCTGCTGTTGGCCCGTCACGTCACTTGCCGTAACGCAGCAATTTGGTCGCGATCGGGTGCAAAGCGGACATCGCGCAGACATCGTTGATCGGTCGAAAATGACCCCGAACTGACTTTCCAACTCCCGATCCAACTAGTCAGCAGTTGCTGTGGGCAGTAAGGTGCCGCGGTTTCGCAACACGGTCTCATCCGTCAATTTCAGCATTCGGTGCATTTGAGCAATTGCAGAGTCGGTGCCGCGGAACTTAACGAGCCCTCGCGCAAGAGCCTCCTCGAGACGGCAATATCCCGTCCAGACCTTCGTAAAGGCGCGGAGGTCGGCCTCGATCATCACATCGAGATTCTGCCCGGGATCCTTCAGGCACACCTCAATCTCGTCTTGCCGGATCAGCAGCCACCAATGGCGTGGATTGCGGCTGCCCTTGGGGATACCCCTGAAATCGAAGCGCAGAACAAATTCCTGCGCCGGAATATCTTTCCGATCGATGTGCTGGCGTACCCCCCCTATCAGCAGCTTCGAATCGAGATCGTCGGGACCGATCAGCCCCGGTCCCCAATTGAGCCCCCATTCGGCCATCATCTCGATCATTGGCCGAAACGCCTCTCCGGCTGCCGTCAGCGTATAGCTGTAGCCTCGGCCCTTTTCCTTCGCTTCGGCATGAACGACGTCGAAGGCCGCCAATTCCTTCAGGCGTTGCGACAGCATGGTTCTGGAGATCAGCGGAATGGCCGCCAAGAAGTCGCCATAGGACCTGGGGCCATAACACAGCTCGCGGATGATCAACGGCGACCATCGATCGCCGAAGATCTCGGCCGTCTTTGCGACGGGGCAAAACTGACCGTATCTGATCATGAGTTTCGATGAAATCACGAGTGGCAATCAAGCCACAAGTCTGTTTTCCGTACCAGGTCACAGAGACCCAATCCAGCTCCAATCTGGCCACGAAACTTGGCGGTTTCAAGAGACCGGCCCTTTCGACAAGAAGCCAAGTACGGAATACAAACTTGATATCCGAACCCCGCGTGGCGACCTCCAGTCGTGTATCGGGCAGCGATCGCTCGGAAAGCTTCAATCAACTTCGGCGAAATCTCCGCGGACCCGTATTGACTGCCATCGGAAAGAAAAAGGTGCCCCCATGAAAGCAAAGAACCCCGCGTCGTGGATCTCAGTTTGCATTATCGCCCTGCTCGCAGGGCCGAGTGTGACCCCAGCGCAAACCGGGACCGAAGCTGACGCCGTAACAGTCATCTCTGATTTGGAAAATGATGCCGTCAAAGCCGATTTGGCCGGCGACCCAGCCTTCTATCAGAAAGTTCTGGCTGAGGATTGGACCCGGGGCGACAGCGACGGAACCTATTACACTAAGGCCCAACTCTTGAACCTAATGGCCGACACAAAGAATATTAAGACAAACAGCGAGAAACTCACTGAACTCAAGGTGCGCGTGTACGGCAATACCGCTGTGGCAACCTACAAGGACACCTATGACATTCTGATCATGGGCCAACATCGCGCACACACCATCATCGCCACGGACACTTTCGTCAAAATGGGCGACGAATGGAAGCAGGTCGCGAGTTCACGGAGCAGAGGTGAAGTAGCCGTTTACTCCGACGCACGCACGGCCCAGTTCGCGGCGAAAATCCGTCTCGGCGCCTGCACAGTTGTTGGTGCGCTAGTGAAGGCGTCGAGACGGAATAGCTTATTGCCATCCCAAACGCCCGCTCTTCAATTACCAAGCGGCGCCACGCTCGTGTGACTTCAACGAGAAGCTAAGTACGGAATACAAACTTGATATCCGGGTGCTGGGTGGCGACTTCTAGTCGTGTATCGAGCGGCGATCGCTTGGAAAGCTTCGATCGGTTTCGAGCCGAGAGCCCGCGATCAGAACCTCGCAATGAAGCTTGAGGCGTTAGGAGTCATGACGATGGATACGATAAAAAAGACGTTTGTTCTCGTTCACGGCGCTTGGCACGGCGGCTGGTGCTACCGTCACACCGCGGCAGCGCTTCGCAAGATGGGGCACGAGGTTTTCACACCGACCCACACGGGCGTCGGCGAACGCGCTCATATGGCGGATGAAAACATTACCCTCGAAACCCACATTCGCGACGTCGCGGGTTGCATCGAGGCCGAGGAAATCAGCGACATTATTCTCGTCGGCCATTCTTATGGCGGCATGGTCATAACGGGACTGGCCGACCGGATGGCCGACCGTATCAATGCGCTTGTCTATCTTGATGCGTTCGTACCGGGTGACGGTAAGTCTTTGATGGCGCTGTTGCACAAGGCGGTCGAACCGGCGGTGGCTGCACAATTCATCGGCGGCTTTCGCAGTGCAGCTTTGGAAAAGACCAGTGGGATGACGCATCCGCTCACGGCGGAAATGCTCCACGTCTCGCCTGCAAATCGTGAATGGGTGAACCGGCGCTGCGTCCCGCAAGCACTTGCCACTTTCGAGATGCCGGTTTTGCTGTCGGGCAACATCGAGAAGGTGAAGCGCCGAATCTACATTTTGGCCGATGGGTGGGACCCCAGTCCGTTCCGATATTTCGCGAAGAAGTACACCGGGGCACCAGGATGGGACATCATCAAGCTGCCCAGCGGGCATGATGTCATGGTGGACCTGCCGAACGAACTGGCCGCAGCCCTCGCTAAAATAGCATAACGAACAAGGCGTTCCTTACTCCGCATCACGAAAAGGCAGAAGCAGATGACAACTGTGAGTATCAAGACTGGCTCCACCACGAGAGGCGAACTGCGGTTAGCGTCGCCACCAATGCACGCGAACGGGCGCATGGAGCCCGATGTCACTGGATTCTATGAGGCGACAACTGGCAGCGTCCAATATGTTGTCGCAGACCCGCTCACACGAAGATGCGCCGTCATCGATCCGGTCCTTGACTTTGATCCAAGATCGGGTTCGACACGAGCGACATCCGCCGATCGATTGTTGAGGTATATCGACGGTAACGGCCTCACCCTGGAATGGATCCTCGATACCCATCCGCACGCCGACCATTTTTCGGCTGCCGGTTACCTAAAAGATGTGACCGGGGCACCAACCGCCATCGGCGAGCGTGTTGTCGAGGTGCAGAGGATCTGGAAGAAGCTTTATAATCTGCCTTACAGCCTCCGTACCGACGGGTCGCAGTGGGATCATTTATTCACTGATGGCGAACGCTTCGCCATTGGTGACATGCCGGCTAGCGTCATGCTGTCGCCCGGTCATACCTTATGTTCGGTCACCTACCTGATGGGTGACGCAGCCTTTGTGCATGACACTTTGTTCATGCCGGATTCCGGTACGGCGCGTGCCGATTTCCCGGGCGGCGATGCGTGGCAATTGTGGCAGAGCATTCAACGCATTCTGCAGCTACCGGGCGACATTCGTCTGTTTACCGGGCACGACTATCGTCCGAACGGCCGCGAGGCCCGGTGGCAAAGCATCGTAGCCGAGCAGAAGGCGCACAATGCGCATCTCAAGGGTCGCGACGAGACCACGTTTGTCAGGTTTCGCATAAAGCGGGATCGCGCTTTGCCTTTGCCCGATCTGATGCTTGCGGCCTTGCAGGTGAATATCGCGGGAGGTCGGCTGCCTGCGCCGGAAGCCGATGGCCGCCGTTACCTGAAAATTCCGCTTAATGCTTTCCTTTGAACACCGAGGGTTAGCAAGGCCCTCAGTATGCGACTATGGCATCCGCTTTGAAGCCGCGCTTCGATCACAGATTTTCGAGATGCCCATATCCGTTGGCAAACCCGTCACATGAATTGATCCATGTCGGCTCCTGGCCCGTCGCACCACTTCACGGCGATGCAGCACTTCGGCCGCTTTCGGCGCAAAGCGAACATTGAGCGATGCATAAGGCGTTGGATTTATAAATACGCGTTCCAGTTGGCACTCAACCCTTCTGCTCGACAAACAATTGCTTCAGCTCGCGCTTCATCAGCTTGCCGGTCGGGTTGCGCGGCAGCATGTCCGGCGAGAACACGATCTTCACCGGCACCTTGAAGGCGGCGAGCCGCTCGGCGACGAAGGCGCGCAGCTCGGCCTCGCCGGCGGTCATGCCCGGCTTGAGCGTGACGACGGCGCCCGGCTCTTCGCCGAGCGAGTGATGCGGGATGCCGACGATGGCGGCGTCGATCACGGCGGGATGCTCGTAGAGCGCGTTCTCCACTTCGACGCAGTAGATGTTTTCGCCGCCGCGGATCAGCATGTCCTTGGCGCGGTCGAGGATGGTAGCAAAAGCCCTCCTCGTCGAGCCGGGCGATGTCGCCGGTGCGGAGCCAGCCGTCGACGAAGGTCGCGGCCGTGGCTTCGGGATTTTGCCAATAGCCTTTGACGATGCTCGGCCCTTTGACCCACAGCTCGCCGACGCCGCCCGGCGGCAATTCCTTGCCGGCCTCGTCGACGATCTTCATGTCGCCGACCGGGAAGGCCGGGCCGCAGCTCGCCGGGCGCGCTTCGTAATCTTCGGCCTGGTGTCCGGTGAAGCCGCCGGACACTTCGGTCATGCCCCAGCCGGTGCCCGGCGCGGACTTGGGGAATTTCTCCTTCAGCCTCGCCACCAACTCGGCGGCCGCCGGCGCGCCGCCATAGCGAGATGCTTTCCAGCGAGGAGAGGTCGTATTTGCCGAGCGCCGGATGCTCGAGCAGTTGCCAGGCGATGGTCGGCACGCCGCCGGCATTGGTTGACCCGCTCGCGTTCGATCAGCTGCATGGCCAATTCCGGGTCCCATTTGTGCATCAGCACAAGTTTGACGCCGGCCACGAGCGACGGGATCATGGCGGCATGGCAGCCGGTGGTGTGAAACAGCGGCACCACCAACAGCGAGGACTTTTGCGGCGCATTCGGATCGGGCGCCGGCACCGGCTCGCCGCGCCGCAGAAAAGCGCGCGCCTGACCGAACGGACCGGGCGATGACCGACGTCGTGGAATTGCGATGCGTGCCGAGCGCGCCTTTCGGCTTTCCGGTCGTGCCCGAGGTGTAAAGGATCGTGGCGTCGTCCTCCGGATCGAGCGGCACGCTCGGCAACGGCCGGTCCGGCAAGAGATGCCAGGAGCTCACGTCGCCGGTGACGGCTTTCGAGCTTGGCGACTTGCGGATGAGCGATGTCCTCGCTGTGCCGGCTGACAAAGACGCGCTCGAGCGCCGGGCAATTGGGCAGATGCTCGAACAGCCGCTCGAGCCGCTCGCGATCGACAATGGCGACCTTGGCGCCGGAATCGTTGAGGCCGTATTGCAGCTCCGGCCCGGTCCACCAGGCATTGAGCAACGTCGCGATGCCGCCGACCAGCAAACAGCCGAAGAACGCCGCCGGCCATTCCGGCAGATTGCGCATGGCGATGGCGACGCGGTCGCCCTTCTTGACGCCGGCCTGCTGCAACGCCTCGGCGATGGCGAGCGCGGCGCGGGCAAATTCTTCGTAGCTCACGCGCTCATCGCGATAGACGACGAACGTCTTGTTGCCGTGCGCTCGCGCTAAAAGAAATACTTCACGCATGGTCGGCGGCGCGTTCTTCCACACCCGCGTGCGCACGCCGCGGATGTCGCGCTCTTCCATCTCGAACGGCGAGCCGGGACGCGTCAGCAGCGCGTGTGCCTGCGCCAGCGAAATCGCCGGGAATTTTTTTGCTACCGCCACGTGCACGCGTCTTGTCCTTTTTTGTCTCCGCTCGCGTTAGCGCGACCGCCGCGACTTTGGTTGGATCAGGCAATCGTCACGCCGCCGTCGACGACGATGGTTTGGCCGGTCACATAGCTTCCCGCTTGCGACGCCAACAGAATTGCCGCGCCAGCGATCTCATCCGGCTCGCCAATGCGGCCGAGCGGCGTTTGTTCGTTCCGGCGCTTGAGATTGTCCGGATTTTCCCATAGCGCGCGCGCAAAGTCAGTGCGGATGAGGCCCGGAGCGATACAATTGATGCGGACGTTGTGCGGTCCGAGCTCGACGGCAAGATTGCGGGCGAGCTGCAGGTCCGCCGCCTTGGAGATGCAGTACGAGCCGATCACCGGGCTGCCGCGCAGGCCACCGATGGAGGACACGATGATGATCGAGCCATCCTTGCGGGCGATCATTTGCGGCGTCACGAGCGTAATCAGCCAGTGATTGGAGACAATATTATTGTCGAGGATTTTGCGGAGCTGCTCGTCGCTGATGGTGTGCATCGGCCCATAATGCGGGTTCGAGGCGGCGTTGCAGACGAGCACATGGATTTGGCCGAAGGCGCGGATCGTCTCCTCGACCAGCCGCTGCAGATGCTCCTTCGAGGAAATATTCGCCGCGACGGCGATGGCGCGGCCCTCGCCGTATTTGGCGTTGATCGCGTCGGCCACCTCGCGGCAAGGCTCGACGTTGCGTGAGGAGACGACGACCTTGGCCCCCTGCTCGGCCATCCGCTCGACGATGGCGCGCCCAATGCCGCGCGACGAGCCGGTCACTACCGCAACTTTTCCGCTAAGGTCGAATAGCGACACGGTCGTTCCTTCCCCTTTTGCGCAGACGGGCATTCCGCCCTTTTGAATATGACGGGCGTTCCGCCCTGTTGCATATGATGTATTTTGCGCGCCAGCTTATTGGGCGGAACACGACCCGGCAAGTTGAAGAGGAAACGCGCGATGGCCGCCATCAACGCTGTAACCGACCTGACCCGCGAAGGCGATATCGCCGTCCTGACGATCGATTTCCCGCCGGTGAATGCGTTTATCGGCAGATGTGCGCAGCGGCCTTCGTGACGGCGCCCAGCAAGCCGCGGCAGACCCGGCCGTCAAAGCCATCGTTTTGATTTGCGGCGGCCGCACCTTTATCGCCGGCGCCGACATTTCCGAGTTCGGCAAGCCGCCCAAGGGCGCGTCGGTTCCCGAAATCCAAAATGCGCTCGAAGACAATCCGAAGCCGATTATCGCCGCCATTCACGGCACCGCGCTCGGCGGCGGCTTCGAAGTGGCGCTGACGTGCCATTATCGCGTCGCGGTGCCGTCGGCGAAATTCGGCCTGCCCGAAATCAAGCTCGGGCTCATTCCCGGCGCCGGCGGCACGCAGCGGCTGCCGCGACTGCGCCGGCGTCGAGAATGCGCTCAACATCATCCTCTCAGGCACGCCGTTCGACGCCAAGCAGGCGCTCGAATGGGGCGTCGTCGACACCTCGTCCGAGGAAGGCAAGTTGCGCGACGGAGCGATGGCGTTCGCCCGCAAGGTCATCGACACCCACATGCCGCTGCGCAAGATCCGCGATCTCAACGACAAGATCGAAGCGGCGCGCGGCAAGCCGGAAATCTTCGAGAAAATCCGCAAGGACAATGCGCGCAAGTTCCGCGGCTTCGAGGCCTGGAAGTCGGCGACGCAGGCGGTGCAGGCCGCCGTCGACCTGCCGTTCGACGAAGGCATGAAGCTCGAGCGTCAGCTGTTTCTCGACCTCGTTCCGTCGGAGCAATCGCGCGCCCAGCGCTATGTGTTTTTTGCCGAGCGCAAGGTTTGGAAAGTCGCCGACGTGCCGGACGACACGCCGGTGCTGCCGATCAAGAAAGTCGGCGTCATCGGCGCCGGCACCATGGGCGGCGGCATCGCGATGAATTTCCTCAACGTCGGCATTGCGGTGACGATCGTCGAGACGGCGCAGGCGGCGCTCGACCGCGGCCTCGGCACCATCCGCCGCAATTACGAGAACACCGCCAAGAAAGGCCGGCTGACACAAGCCGACGTCGAAACCCGCATGGGGCTTCTCAGCCCGGACCTGAATCTCGATGCCTTGTCCGACTGCGATCTCATCATCGAGGCGGTGTTCGAGAACATGGAAATCAAGAAAGACGTGTTCCGCAAGCTCGACAAGATCGCCAAGCAAGGCGCGATCCTGGCGTCCAACACCTCCTACCTCAACATCGACGAGATCGCTTCGGTGACCAGCCGGCCGGATCACGTGCTCGGCATGCATTTCTTCTCGCCGGCGAACGTGATGCGGCTCCTCGAAGTGGTGCGCGGGGCGAAAACGGCGAAGCCCGTGATCGCGACCGTCATGCAGCTCGCCCGCAAGATCGGCAAGATCGCGGCTTTGGTCGGCGTGTGTCACGGCTTTGTCGGCAACCGCATGCTGGCGCAGCGCCAGCGCGAGGCGCAGAAGCTCATTCTCGAAGGCGCCATGCCTTGGGACGTCGACCGCGTGATCTACGATTTCGGCCTGCCGATGGGTCCCTTCGCCATGAGCGACCTCGCCGGGCTCGACATCGGCTGGTCAAAGGAGACCAGCAAATCCTCTACCATCCGCGAAATCCTGTGCGAGATGGACCGGCGCGGCCAGAAAACCGGCGCCGGCTTTTACGATTATGACGAGGCGCGCAACGCCAAGCCCTCGCCGGTGGTGGAAAAGATCATTCTCGATTTCGCCGCCAAGAAGGGCATCAACCGGCGCAGCATTTCGGACGACGAGATTCTTGAACGCTGCATCTATCCGATGATCAATGAAGGCGCGAAAATCCTCGACGAAGGCATGGCGCAACGCGCCTCCGACATCGATATCGTCTGGATCAATGGCTACGGCTGGCCGGTCTATCGCGGCGGGCCGATGTTCTATGCCGATCTGATCGGCCCCGACAAAGTCCTCGGCAAATTGAAGGAATTCGAAGCGACCATGGGCGACGATTTCAAGCCGGCGGCGTTGCTCGAAAGCGTTGTCGCGGGGAAGAAGCGCTTCCAGGATCTTTGAGGGCTCCGGAACTCGCGACGCGGCATGTAGGGTGGGTTAGCCGCGTCAGCCATATGGAACTCGAGCGCGAACCAGGCTCCCGGAAACGTCGGATGGCTGGAGTGGCCATGAACTTCGTCCGGCCGTCCATGTCTTCGCTCACGGTGGGTTCGTGTCGTCGGCTCCATCGCCGGTGCGGGCGATCATTATTTCGGCGAGGAGCACGGGCGCGGCGCAAATGCTCGGGATTGGTCGGATCGAAACGATCCTTCTGTGGCCGACAGCAATAGTCCGCCGCCCGGTGCGTGCTCCGATGCGCACATCGGACGACGGCACGACAAAACCCGTGCTGAGTGTTGGGGAGAGATACGCGATCCAAGGAATGTGGAAAGGATTATAACAAATCACCGGCGCGCCAGGAGCGATCGGAGCTTTCCAATAATCCATCCGGAATGCACACGCGTACGACCAAGCCGGTTGCCAGAGTGCGGTCATCGCGAGCAGCGCCTTGCGGAAACGTGGATAATTGACGATCGCCGGGTCGGTCGGGGCAAAGGCGGATCTCCGACAACAAGCATGACACTGCTTTCGCGATATACCGCGCCGGCGTTGGCTTCGAGCTTACGATGCGCGACTGTTATTGCATTATTCGGTTACGCAATGGAGCGATAGCCGAATTGCGGCTGGGTTGGTCATAGTCGTCACGCACGACATTGTTTTCGACGATAGCGGCGATGCGCGGTCGTGCAGCGGCAAGCGGGAGCGCCTCCATCGCTGGCAAATCAAACACCTTCCAATCCGTGAACAGCGGATCGATTGCGCTCAAAGCATCAAGCGTGTCCAAAAATTTCTGCCCGATGACAGCCGGGGTCTCGCGAAGCTGCGGCCGCACCAACCAGATTGAATACCGAAAGAAGTTTCGTTCATCATGGTTTTCCTGGAAACGGTCCATACTCGATGTCGATTCTTTTCGCGGATGTGGCGATCGAAATAAAAAAGACTGCGAACAAGATCAGCCGCTTCTTTCTGGGCGAAATACCAGCGGATTTTACGCGAACCAGCGGCGCTTATTTGGTCCAGCGCCTGCTCCTCAAACTGATCAATGATGACATCTCGCTATGCCGGGCATAAGGAGGTCCCAATATTTGATCCTTATAGTCGACCATCGTGCCGCTCTTTTGCTGGCAGTCGTCAAATTCGACTGCCTGACCGGCGGAGTCCGGTAGGTAAAAGGCCAAGCCCAACGGTGTTGGCATGAACGGATTGACGAGCGGCGCATGAAGGCTTCGTACTCAAGGCCTTTGTCGTTCGTTCTCTTGTCAGGCTGCGGCCGGGGGCAAAGTTTCGGTTCGTTGTCGTTTGCGGGTCGTCCGGGAAGAGCGTCGGCATCAATCGCCACATTGTCACCTGGAAGAACGACGCCGACGACCTGTCCCTGCGGCCCGAGAAACTTGTCGTCTTTGCGTTGAGCGGTGAAGGTTCGCTGTTCGCCGTCAGCAGTCTTGTAAGTGATATGAAGCTGCGCTTCGTCGCTATTCCACACGTAGTGCCCGCCGGACAGGCCGGCGATGTCCCCTTCGACGCGGATGCGATTGCTGCGATGGAACGAAGATCGTGCGGAAGACTTCGACCGCGCCGCTGCAACGGCCAACGGGCCGAGGAGACGTGTCGCCCAGAGCCCGAGTTGCTCAGCCTGCGCGGCCGTCAAATCGCCAAGGAACGAAAGAATCTGCCGTCCAGCGGCCGCTGAAAATGCTGTTGCCGGCCGGCACGCGCGGCTCGAGTCGATTGTAGAATTTGGCGACCGTGTTGACATAGCCCGCGTCTAGACCGAGCGCTTGCAAAATCGCGAGCGGGCTTGTACCGGCCTTGATGAAGGCGTCGGTGATGAAAAGCCGGCGCGCGGCCTCGTCCGGATCGTCAGGCCGCGGTAGCGCCGCATGCGCCAGATGGATGGCGGCAAGGGCATCATCGCCCTCGCGCCAGCTTTTCGCCGCACGCTCGATATTGCCGAGCACCGAAGGTGAGATCGCTTTGCCGTAAGTTGCGGATAGCAAGGCGAGTAGTCGCGCTTCCTCGCCCCGCAGATTCGCGAGGCGGCGAGGTCCCACCGCTGGAAGCAAGATCGTGCCCGCACCCAGGGCAAGACCGTCGGGCGAAAAGTACAGTGCGGGAATGATCGGAACGGCACGCTTTTGTACGGACCACGCACGCCACAAGCTTTCGTGCAGCACGGGTCACCCTTTCGTATCTTAAACGGTGACAAATAGGGACACTAGGAATAAAGTCAAGAACAAAATCGGTACATTTGTGAATGTCGGCGCAAATTTCGTGACAGAAACCGCTTTGCCCGCAGAAAATCATTTCCGGAATGAAGGAGCTTAGCCCGTGCATTATTTCGCTTAAAAAATATTAGATCGCCCAAAACCTGGGCAGAACCAGCGGCTAGCTGCGGCTAACGCCGGCCCGCCCGCCCTGACGTAACGCAAACATCTTGGCGCAAAGATTGCTACACTGCTGTTACTGCCATTGATGCGGCAGGCATTTCGCGTTCGCGCTTGGGTCGGCCGGGGAGCCATATGTTCGACGAGATGAGCGGCAGCGAGGGCGCGGTGCGGCCGGCCTACGCCGAGCTATCGCAGTGGCTGGGCCAGGTGCCTCCTGACGTACTCGATTTCCGCCGGCGCGAAGCCGAGCATTTCTTCCGCCGCATCGGCATTACTTTTGCGGTTTATGGCGACGCCGAGGCGCAGGAGCGTCTCATCCCCTTTGACGTCATTCCGCGGATCCTCTCGGCCGCCGAGTGGCAAACTCTGCAACGCGGCCTGGAACAGCGGGTCAAAGCGATCAACGCCTACATCAAGGACGTCTATAGCCGCCGGGAAATTCTCAAAGCTGGAATCGTGCCTGAGGATTTGGTGTTTCAGAACCCAGTCTTCCGTCCGGAAATGAACGGTCAAAAAGTGCCGCACGACATTTATGTGCATGTCGCCGGCATCGATATCGTGCGCGTCGACCCCGATAATTTCTATGTGCTCGAGGACAATGCGCGCACGCCCTCGGGCGTGTCCTACATGCTGGAAAACCGCGAGATCATGCTGCGGCTGTTTCCCGAACTGTTTTCGCGCTATCGCGTGGCGCCGGTAGAGAACTATCCGGACGAACTGCTGGCGACATTAAAGTCGATCGCGCCGCCGACCGCCTCGTCCGAGCCGACCGTCGTGCTGCTCACGCCCGGCGTCTACAATTCGGCCTATTACGAGCATTCCTTCCTGGCCGACAAGCTCGGCGTCGAACTGGTCGAAGGCCGCGACCTCGTGATCAAGAGCGACGTCGTCTATATGCGCACCACCGAAGGCCTCAAGCGCGTCGACGTTATTTACCGCCGCATCGACGACGATTTCCTCGATCCGCTAGTGTTTCGCCCCGACAGCGCGCTCGGCGTGCCCGGCCTGATGTCGGCCTATCAGGCCGGCAGTGTCACACTCGCCAACGCGGTCGGCACCGGCATCGCCGACGACAAGGCGGTCTACAGCTACATGCCGGAGATCGTGAAATTCTATCTCGGCGAAGAGCCGCTTCTGAAAAACGTCCCGACCTGGCGTTGCCGCGAGACCGAGCATTTGAGCTACGTGCTCGACAATATCGAGGACTTGGTGGTCAAGGAGGTGCACGGCTCCGGCGGCTACGGCATGCTGATCGGCCCGAAGGCCGACAAAGTCGCCATCGCCGCGTTTCGCACCAAGCTCAAATCCGACCCAAGAAATTTCATTGCGCAGCCGACGCTGGCGCTGTCGACCTGCCCGACCTGCGTCGAAGAAGGCATCGCGCCGCGCCATGTCGATTTGCGCCCGTTCGTGCTCTCGGGCCGCGATCGTATTCGCATCGTGCCCGGCGGGCTGACGCGCGTGGCGCTGAAGAAAGGTTCGCTGGTGGTCAATTCAAGCCAGGGCGGCGGCACCAAGGACACCTGGGTGCTGGCCGGATGAGGTCAAGCTAGCGATGCTCTCGCGCACGGCCGATAATCTCTTCTGGCTCGCCCGCTACGTCGAGCGCGCCGAATATCTAGCGCGCATCCTCGAAACGACCTATCGGCTCACGGCGCTGCCGATCAATTATGTCGGCAGCTCCAACGAATGGGAATCCGCGGTGGCGACCGCCGGCTGCGCCAGCGCGTTCTTTGCCGCCTATTCCGAAGCCAACGAAGAAACCGTCACTGAATTTCTCGCTTTCTCGACAGCCAATCCGTCCTCGATCCGCAACTGCATCGAGACCGCGCGGCTCAACGCCCGCGCGGTACGCACCGCGCTCACCATCGAGATGTGGGACACCATCAACAGCGCCTGGCTCGAACTCAAGAAGTGGGGCAACGGCCCGCGCTCGCGCGAGGAATTCGCGCGGTTTCTGCGCTGGGTGCAGGAAGCCTCGCTCCGCTTCGACGGCTCCGCCTACCGCACCATGCTGCGCAACGACGCCTACTGGTTCTCGCGGCTCGGCCTCTTCATCGAGCGCGCCGACAACACCGCGCGCATCCTCGACGTCAAATATCACCTGCTGCTGCCGGCGCACGAACAAGTCGGCGGGCCGCTCGACTATTTCCAATGGGCCGCCATCCTGCGCTCGGTATCGGCGCTCACCGTCGTATCACTGGGTCTATCGCGAGAACGTCAAGCCCTGGCTGGTCGCCGATCTGCTCATGCTCAAGGACGAAATGCCGCGATCGCTGGCCAGCTGCTACGAAAATCTGGTGCAAAATCTCGACCGCATCGCCCACGCTTATGGCCGCCAAGGCAACGCGCAACGCCAGGCCCGCGCGGTCCGCGCCCGGCTGCAAAACAGCCGCATCGAGGAGATCTTCCAGACCGGCCTGCACGAATTCATCGACGATTTCGTCGAGGACAATAATCAGCTCGGTACCGCGATCGCGCAGCAATATTTGATGTAAGTACCAAGCGTCAGGGATCAGTAAACAGGGATCAGGGATAAGCGGTCGAAACCTGGAGGACAGGACACTTGTCCATCGTTTATCCTCCATCCCACTCGACTGATGCCTGAACCCTGATCCCTGCTTCCAGATATGCGCCTTCGCATCGACCACAGCATCGTCCATCGCTACGACCCGCCGGCTGCCGGCGTCATCCAAGTGCTGCGCCTGACCCCGCGCAACCATGAGGGCCAATATGTGATCGGCTGGCGCATCGACGTGTCCGGCGACGCCCGCCTCAGCGCCCACGAGGATGCGTTCGGCAACCTGACCCATGTGTTCGCAGCTGATGGTCCCTTCGCCGAGCTGAACGTCAGGGTCGACGGCGAGGTCGAGACGCAGGATACCGAGGGGGTGGTGCGCGGCACGCTCGAGCGATTCCCGCCGAGCCTATTCCTGCGCGACACGGCGTTGACGGAAGCCGACGCGGCGATCCGCGATTTCGCCCTCGACATCCGCGCCGCCAATAGCGGCAATAGGCTCGCCGAACTTCACGCACTTCTCCATCGATTGCACGACGAGATGACCTGCGAGCACGACCCGGCACGGCCGCTGACGGCAACCGCCACGGCGACGTTCGCGAGCAAGCGCGGCGTGACCCGCGACCTCACTCACATTTTCCTCGGCGCCGCGCGCAGCCTGCAGATTCCGGCGCGCTACATCGCCGGCTATTTGGGCGACGGCGGCGCGGAGCAGGAAAGCGGCGGTCACGCCTGGGCCGAAGCCCATGTGCCAGGCCTCGGCTGGGTCGGCTTCGATACCGCGAACTGCGTCTGCCCAACCGACGCTTATGTCCGTATCGCTGTCGGGCTCGACGCTCTCGGCGCCGCGCCGATCCGCGGCACCCGCTACGGCACCGGTGAAGAGACCTTGGCGGTCGCCATCAAGGTCGACCAATAACGACGGCCGCGGCGGCGAGCCCGGCATTGCCGCCAACGGACCGCTGCCGCTATATAGATCGCCGCGGGGGAGCTGGCAAAACGATGACCTATTGCTGCGGAATTCTCGTACGCGAAGGGCTCGTGATGTTCGCCGACACGCGTACCAATGCCGGCGTCGACAACATCGCCACGTTCCGCAAGCTGCACATCTTCAAAGACCCCGGCAAGCGCATCATGGCGATTGCGTCGGCCGGCAATCTGTCCATCAGCCAATCGGTCGTCAGCATCCTCACCGAAGGCTACGACAATCCGGAAACCGGCGACCGCGACACGCTGATGACCGCGCCGACCATGTTCCAGGCGGCGCAGCGCGTCGGCCATGTGATACGCACCATTCACGCCACTGAGGGCAAGGCGCTCGAAGCGTCCGACGTGAATTTCGACGTTTCGTTCCTGTTCGGCGGTCAGATCGCCGACGAACGCATGCGCCTCTTCATGATCTATTCCGCCGGCAACTTCATCGAATGCACCACCGACACGCCCTATCTGCAGATCGGCGAGCACAAATACGGCAAGCCGGTGCTCGACCGCGCGATCGGTTACGGCATGGACCTCTATGACGCGCTCAAGGTCGGGCTCGTTTCCATCAACTCGACCATGCGCTCGAACCTCAGCGTCGGCATGCCGATCGATCTGTTGGTGGTGCGGCGCGACGTATGCGATGCCGAATTGATCTACCGCATCGAGCCCGGCGAGCCCTATTTCACCGATCTGCGCGAGCGCTGGTCGGCGGCGTTGCGCGCCGCCCATATCGCCATTCCGCGCCCGCCCTACAGCAACAAGCGCTGAACGGCGCGGAAAAGCCAATAAACGGCCGCCTAAAACGCGTCGGCACACCGCCCTCAGTTCCGGTTTACGAGGCGTTAACTTCGGCGACGAAATCAAGCGCGCCGGGCGCGGTAACGACATGTCAGCATAAGCCGCAAGCAAATCGCAATCATTTTGACCGTATGGTCGAGGCGAAAAACACCGCCAAAGGGTGGGAGTGTGAACCTTTCGGCGCAACCGGACATCGCCGAGGATAGCCATTGGTCGCGCTGGGATCAGGCGCGGCTGCGGCTGATCGTGCCCATCGGCATCATCGTCGGCATCGCCATCATTTGTCTGGTGATCGCCATCCTCACTTCGGCGCGGCGCGCCGATGAGGAATCGCTCAAGCGCGAGCAGCAGCTGATCCAGCAGGCGATCGTCGGCCGCGGCACGCTCGTGCTGCGCGAACTCGAAAGCGTCGCCGCGACCGCCGGCGCCACGCAGGCGATCCGCGACGGCTATGATGGTCAATGGGTCGAACGCCGCCTCGGCAATTGGCTCGAAGCGTTCTTCGATCATGATCTCATACTGGTCGTGGACGGTTCCGACCAGGTTGAATTCGCGCGCTCGCGCGCCTCCGGCGATATCGGAATGATCGTGCTGCCGGCGCCGCTGGCGGCGGTCGTCAATCTCTTGCGCGGCCGGCTCGACGCCATGCCGGCCAAGCGCGCTCTCGGTGACCGGCGCGCAGGATCCGCACAAGCCCGGCCGCTCGACCGGCTGGATCGAAGAGGTGATGGACAAACCGGCGATCGTCGCCGCCGTCGCCGTCGGCTCCGACAGCGATCTCGCCGCCGGCAACGCCGGCGCACCGATCGTCATCTCCGTCAAATACATCGACAAGGATTTGCTGCGCGAGATCAGCGATCGGCTGCAATTGTCCGGCCTGCGCCTGATTGACGGTGCGAAGGAAGCCGGCGACCAGCATGAGACCGTCATCGCCGACCCGCACGGCAACGCCATCGCCCGCCTGGCCTGGAAACCGACCAGACCCGGCGGCCAGGTCGCCGGCAGCGTGCTTCCCTTCATCGCCGTTGCGATCGCCGGCTTCGCGCTGCTCGCCGGCCTGGTGATGCGCCACACCCGGCGGACGACACAGGCGATCGCCGCCGGCGAGACACAACTGCGCCATCTCGCCTTGCATGACCCGGTCTGCGGCCTGCCCAACCGCATCTATTTCGGCGAACGGCTCGAGACCGTGATCGGCGAGGTGCGCCGCGGCGGCCCGCCCGCGGCGGTGTTCTACATCGATCTCGATCACTTCAAGGACGTCAACGACACGCTCGGCCACCATATCGGCGACGAGCTCATTCTCGCCGTCACCCAGCGGCTGAGCCGCGTGATGCGCGGCGACGATCTGGTCGCCCGGCTCGGCGGCGACGAATTCGCCATCATCACCACTTGCGGGTCGGACTCCTATTCGCTGCAGGCGATCGCCGGCCGCATCATTGCCGCGGTCTGCGCGCCCTACCAGATCAGCGGCCACAACATCAATATCGGCGCCTCGATCGGCATCGCCGTGATCGACCGCCGCGCCCGCGATGCCGGCGACATCTTGCGCTACGCCGACATGGCGCTCTATCGCGCCAAGAACGAAGGCCGTAACCGCGCCTGCATCTACGACGCGGCGATGGACGCCGATCTGTCGCAGCGCAAGCTCCTGGAAGGCGATCTGCTGCACGCCATCCGGAATGACGGCCTCGCCGTCCGCCTATCAGCCGATCGTCAATGCCGCCGGCGACAAGATGGTCGGCGTCGAAGCGCTGGCGCGCTGGACCCATCCGACCGCCGGCGTGATCCCGCCGTCGGTATTCATTCCGATCGCCGAAAATTCCGGCCTGATCGTCGAGCTCGGCGAATGGATGCTGCGCCGCGCCTGCCTCGACGGCCGCGAACTGGCCGGGCCTGACGGTCGCGGTCAACGTCTCGCCGCTGCAATTCCGCCGCTCGGACTTCGTCGACGCGGTCGAGCGCATCCTCAAGGAGACCGAATTCGACGCCAACCGACTGGAACTTGAACTTACCGAGAGCACGCTGCTTGGCAACCTGGAGACCGCCGAACTGTCGATGCTGCGGCTTAAAGCCATCGGCGTGCGTTTCGCGCTCGACGATTTCGGCACCGGCTATTCGAGCCTGCTCTATCTGCGCCGGTTCCCGTTCGACAAGCTCAAGATCGACAGTAGCTTCGTGCGCAGCATCGAGATCGCGCCCGACGCCGCCGCCATCGTGCACGCCGTCGTCAGCCTCGGCCGCGGGCTGGGCATGCGGGTCACCGCCGAAGGCGTCGAGAACGCCGAGCAGCATTTGTTCCTGCGCGCCGCCGGCGTGCATTCGATGCAGGGCTACCGGTTCGGCCGGCCCGGCCCCGCCGCCGACATCGACGCGCGGCTCGAGTCGCCGGACGACTATGCCGCCGGCAATCCCGACCAGGAAATCGCGCTGGCGAGCTGAGGTCTGCGGCATTCAGCGCGCCGGGCCGCCAGCGGCCGGCGAATGCCGCGCCGCCCAGCCACATCGCCTTCCAGCACCTCAAGAGCAGCCATGAACGCGGCGAAACGCGCCTCGCCGAGCTGCGCGCAATAGCGCGATTGAATCTCGACCTTGACGATGTTGGCGTCAGCCAGCACGCGCTGACCTTTCCGCGTGAACGACAGTATCTTGCCGCGGCGATCATCCGGGTTCGTCCGGCGTTGCAAAATTCCATCGGCCACGAGCTCATCGACGAACTGTTGTACGGCCTGCTTTGTCAGACCCATCCTGCTCTGGAGGACGGATTGCGCAGTGCCGTCGCGGTCGAGATAGGGCAAGAAGGTTCGACCTGGCTTCGGCGAACCAATGGTGCCCGCGCGCCGCCATCGCGGCGTCGAACTCGGCCTTCCATGCCCTTGCCAGCCGCCAAATTCGCCAACCGACGTGATCGATCGAGATCGAGCCGATATATCGTCAAGTCGCTTGACCATTAGTCCGGACCTAAGGGTAGATAGACAAGTTACTTGACTATAATCGAGCGGCGCGCCGACGCGGCAAGCCGGTTCCATTTCGAAGGAAACGTATCTATGCCCCACATCCCTTCCGCCAGACGCACCGGTCTTCAGGATTCCCGGGCACCACCTTTACCGGACTCGCAGCGCCGAGCCGCGGCTCGCGCGAGAACGCAGCGTGGCGAGTAAGCCTGGATCCGGGCACGCCGGCAAAGCTGCATCAATTGTCCCGCGAGGAGATCCTGATCGCGACAGCAGGCAGCGCGACGCGCGTCCCTGAACGGCGACGAAATCCAACTGAACGCCGGCGACGCTCTGATCGTGCCCGCTTTCACCGATTTCAGCCTCGCCAATCCGAATCGAAACCGCCTTCGAGGCGATCGCAGTTTTGCCGGTCGGTGCCCGCGCCATGATCGAAGGCGGTGAACCTTTCCTGCCGCCTTGGAGCCTCTAGGTCGGCAAACGCAATGCGGCCGCGATTGCATTGCGGCGTTGGCCACACTATTCCCTCGCTCACACCATGAGGGAGGCGGCGATGGCTGCGCAGAAGATCGCATTGGTGACGGGAGCCGGCAGCGGCGTCGGCAAGGCCGCGGCGCTGGCGCTCGCCAAAGACGGCTATGCGGTCGTGCTTGCCGGCCGGCGCGCCGACAAGCTCCACGAGGTGGCGAAGGAGCTCGACGGCGAAAACCTTGTCGTGCCGACCGACGTGCGCGAGCCGGCCTCGATCACGGCGTTGTTCGCCAAGACCAAAGAAGCCTTCGGCCGCCTCGATCTTCTGTTCAACAATGCCGGCGTCAGCGTGCGCGGCATGCCGCTCGAAGACATCCCGCTGGAGCGCTGGCAGGCGGTCGTCGCCACCAATCTCACCGGCCTGTTCCTGTGCACCCAGGAAGCCATCAAGATCATGAAAGCCCAGGACCCGCGCGGCGGCCGCATCATCAACAACGGCTCGATTTCGGCGCACACCCCGCGTCCGGGCACCGCGCCGTACACCGCGACCAAGCACGCGGTCACCGGCTTGACCAAGCAGACCGCGCTCGACTGCCGCAGCTACGACATCTGCTGCGGCCAGATCGACATCGGCAACGCCGCGACCGCGCTCACTGAAAAGATGGCCGAAGGCATGCCGCAGCCGGACGGCCGCGTCATGCCGGAAGCGCGCATGAATGCCGACGATGTCGGCCGCGCGGTGGCCTACATGGCGAGCCTGCCGCTCGACGCCAACGTGCTGTTCATGACGGTGATGGCCAACAAGATGCCGTTCGTCGGCCGAGGCTAATTCATGCTCGAAGGCTGGCATGAGTTTTACGCGCTGCTCGGCACCGCGGCGGCGGCTTTGGTGGCGCTGCTGTTCGTCGCCGCGACGATCGGCGCCGGCTATCTCAGCACCGAGCGCGCCGGCCCGACGCGCACGTTCACGAGCCCGATCGTTTTCCACTACACCTACGTCCTGTTTTTGAGTCTCGTCGCGCTCATTCCGGCGAACACCGCGACGGCGCTCGCCATCATTGTCGGCGTCAGCGCCGCGGTGGCGCTGGTTTATTCGAGTTTCATTCTGGTCCGCGTCATGCGCAGCAACGCAATCGACATGGACGATCGCCTCGGCTATGGCGCCGGTCCGCTGGCCGCTTACGCGGCCGCGCTCGCCGCCTCGTTTTTCATCCTGGCGCGCTCCAATGTCGGCCCGCCGCTCTTGGCCGGCGCGCTGATCCTTTTGCTGCTGGTCAATATCCGCAACGCCTGGGATCTGACGGTGTTTTTCGCGCAGCGGCGGAAGAACGAAACTCCACCGAGCAATTCGGCGGACAGCCAGGGTCAAAACCCATAAGACGTTTCCCGGCGTTTCCCGGGCGCGGCGCAGCACGGAGCGAAGCGAAGTGGTGCACCGCAGACCCGGGATCGTCACATACACCGAGTCTGAAACGATCCCGGATTAGCGGTGCACCGCTTGCGCGCTGCACCGCATCCGGGAAACGCGAACTAGTCGATCGCCGTCACCTCGACCTTGCTGCGCGCCCGCACCGTGGCGAGCGTCTTCACGTCGCCGAGCGCCTTGGCCCAGATGTTGACCGGGCTCGCCAGCCGCGTCTCGTCGCCTCGCGAAATCGGCGTGCGGCCGAAGCCGATGGCGATGGCGTGGCCGTCGGGCCAATACGCGATCTCGCCCGGCGTGACGACCGCGCGGGCTCCCTTCTCGCGCTTCACCTGAACCGGAATCTCGAAATAGACCTCTTCGCCCCAGGTCAGCACCGAGCCGGTGATCGGCAGCGCCGCGGCGATCGCCTTTGCCGTCGGCGTGTCGAGCAGCTCGGCATCGAGCACAAGCGCGGCGAACTGGAAGCGGATGCGCATCGGTGGCTCTCTTATTGATCCTGCCCCGCGAAGCAATGGCGGACAAATAAAATCGTTCCCGCGTCGCGAGCGCACGCCTTCTCCCCGCATGCGGGGAGAAGGTCGGGATGAGGGGGCCTCTCGGCTGGGCTTGAGCCTCGCGGCCAAGATCTGCGGCGCCGTTGCACCGACCACTTCGCTCAGAATCGCGGAGAGGCCCCCTCACCCTCGGTCGCTGCGCTCCCTCGTCCTCTCCCCGCGCAGCGGGGAGAGGTGAAAAAGAATCTCGTTCTCGCGGCGCCTCATGCGCCCGAGTTATGCCCACCACCACGACACCCATCGCAAAAAATAGATTCGCCCCCGGCAACAAAAGGGAGGCGAAGCGCCGAAAGGCGACATTGTCCTACCAATTGCCGCTTGCGCGGCAGCGCGCCTTTGTCGGAGGCGCGCCCGCCTTCCGGCGCTTCACCGCGGCACTCGCCAGACCGAACGCATCCAGCCTTGGCTCAGCTCCAGTTCCCGCGTTTCCTGAGACCCGGCCTGGCGGGCGTTACCCGCTTCGGCCTGTCTCAGTCTACCGAGCTCCTCGGGGACCGGTCGTCATGCCGGCCGAGCGGTGACCCAGAGCCGCCCGGGAGCGGATCGCATTCATCCGCGCGCGGGCACCGCACTCGCTCCGTCTTCCGAAAGTGCCCTCGCGAAAGGCGCCCTTTGGTGAGCGAGATTCGCGGCTACATGTAACGGGAAGAGGGACGATTGTCAAGGCCTCTGTCCCCGATTGAGAGACGGAGCCAGTAGCCTGGATCGAGCGCCGGCGAAATCCGGGGACAGACTGCAAGGCTGCTCCCGGATTTCGTTTCACTCAATCCGGGCTAGTGGTTGAAGAGCAAAAAAGAGAGCCCCAAGCGCGACGGGAGGGGGATCCTAATCGCTTGGGGCTCTTGTCCGCGGTGTCAATCCATCGCGGAACGCTATCGGGGGAATTAGTCGGCGCTGTCGTCGGCGGCTTCCGTCAGCCAGACACCGCAACCGGTGCAGCCATAGGTCCGTAGCCGCGTGTGGTCGCTCGCGCGCGGTGCAGTCCGCGCCAGGCGCAGCTGCCGCGAGCAGATCGGGCAGACCGGCTGGAGCGCGTTGTGCTCGCCGACCGGCCGCATCAGGTCTCGTAATGCCAACATGCTCCACCTCAAGCGCCCTGCGCGGCTTGTCTCGGTCGTCTTGTTTAAGCAGCGCTTCTTTAAGCAGCCCTTAGCTTAAGCAGCGCCTAATTCCGGCATCGCGCGACAAGCCGCCGCGTTTTCAAACGTCTGATTGAAATTCAAACGCATGTTTGAGGCGGAAGCAAGGAATTTCGATCAGGTTTCCACTGTCATTACCGCGATTTAATCCAGGGAACTCGTGTAGAATCTGCGCGGTTTTGTCGCGCGCCAAAAAAAGGGATGCGGCTCAGCGCGACAAGCTGCTTTCTCCGCTCATTCCCGCGGAAGCGGGAATCCAGCTCTTGCTCGTTCTTGGGTCCCCGCCTTCCGCCTTCGCGCTAAGCGTTCGGCGGACTGAACCCGCCGAAGCTCCAACGGAGCGTAGGCGGGTCGCGGGGACGAGCGGAGCGGATAACGGTGCCCGAAGCCTCACTCCAGATGCGCCACGACGGCGAGCCGCTTGATCTTCTGGCTCTGATAGGCGTGCAGGAATGCCTCGTAATTCTTGAACGACACGCAGCCATTCGACTGGCCGTTCGAGCCGAGCATATAGGTGTGGGCGAGGAGACCGCTGCGGCCATAGACCTTGTCTTCGTCGACCGGGATCAGCCGGAGCGCCTGCACGCCGTGGAACGGCGCTTCCCGCAGCCGGAGATCGTACACGGTCGGCGGCGTGGCGCCGTGCATGCGCTGGTCGACGTGGCGCGGATCGTCCATCATCCAGCCGAGGCCCGAATGCGCCTCGAGCTGGGTGCCGTCCGGCAGGTACACGGTGTGGCGCGGCGATATCGTAGACGGCGGTGTATTGATCGTAGCGGCCGCCGGCGGCGCCCTGCCCCGAGCCGAGGCCGCCATCATCGGACGCGGCGTAGGCCAGCGTCAGCGGCGACGGCCTGCCGAAAAGCTTTTCGAAGATCGACGGCTCGTGCGTTGTCGTATCGGCAGCCGCGGCGCTCCGGGCGTCGGCGCGGAACGCAGCGACACGGGCCGGCGCCGATCGAACGAGCTGCGCTGCCGACGCGGCCTTCGCCATGACGCGCTCGCGCAGCGACGGCGCGGGCGCGGCGGCCGACGCTGCGCGACAACTCGCTCAGCGCGGCGGTGGTCAGCGGCTCGCGGTCGCCCTTGACGACGGCGGCGACCGAAAACGTTCCGGGCGGGAAGCCGAGCGAGAAGCGGGAATCAAACAGCGCACGCTTCGCTGGTCAACGCGGCCGAGCGGCGCATGCGGCTTTTCAATGCCGCCGCGAGCCTTCGCATAGGCGCCGCCAACGACTCGACGACGCGCGCGTCGCGCGACCAGGCGGGCGCCGCCGGCGTCTGTCGATCTGAGACTTGATCGGCACCGCCACCGGACAGATGGGTCCACGCAATGAAGGCGCACGCCAACGCGATGCACGCGAGCATGCCACGCGCTAAACTCTTTGACGCTCACTCCCCGGTACCCGCCCATATCCGTATGTCTCGTACGCATCACGCAACTCGATACTGACTGTCATTCCCCCGAATCCAAACTGACGCCGCCCGTTCAAGCAGAATTCAACGGCCGCGAAGCGGCGCGTCGAAACGGACCAGCGTTGTTAGGCGCTCCCCCGACAAGGATTGCGCAACGCCCCCAGACCTGCGCGATGATTAAGGCGACTTTTCGTTAAACGCGGCTTAGTGCGCCGTGGCGGAAATGCGGCGTTATTGTGCGGTGGGGCGGTTGCTCCGAAATGGCACACCAAACAATCAGATCGTTGTTTGTTGTTTGCAGGATGGATTGAGCGAAGCGAACGTCGCGCAGAATTTCGCTCGTCATTGCGAGGAGCCAACGGGTCCGGCCCGAAGTGGCCGGCCCGATGACAAGCTCCGCGACGAAGCAATCCAAAAGCCGCGCGCGAAAGCTGGATTGCTTCGCTGCGCTCGCAATGACGAGAAGGCCCGTGCTCAGTGCAATCGAAACTCGCCGCCGATGGCGCGGATCTCGGCGGGCTTGATCAGGCGCGCGTGCGCCACCGTCACCGAGTGCAGCGGGCCTTCAAGCTTCTCGAGCCAGAAATTGAGGAATTTGTTAAGCTCGGGAAAGTTCGGGCACAGATCGTAGTCCTGCCAGACATAGGTCTGCAGCAGCCACGGATGGTCCGGCCGGCGGTAGAGGATGTTGGCCGTCGTCAGCCCGTAGCCATCGAGTTGCCGGCGAAAATCTCGCGAAACCCGGCCGTTCTTCGAAGTCATCATGCCCTCCGTCCCAATCAGGCGGAATGTTCCGAGAGTCGATCTGCCATTTCAAGCCCGAAATTTAAATAAGTTGTGTATTTTCAAGGCACTAGCAGCATACACTCGTGCTTGCTAACAGGCGTCGAAAGCGTCCTTCCGGGGCCAGCTTCAACAAACCGTCCTGGGAATGTTTCCCTGCCGGGGCCCACAATAATTTGTCGTGGGCGCTGCCGGCCGGGTTCATTAACCATACCGGACAACAAATGCCTGTTGGCAGTCCGATTCGATGAGTGCTAGAAAATTTCCAGGCGCCTCTTGCGGGTGAAAAAAACACGCCCCATGTCGCTGCCAAGCGGTCAGCCGAAGAATGCTCGTTGGGGGACCGCCCAACCCAAAACTCGTATTTTTATCAATACCCTAGGAGGACACCATGAAGTTTCGTCCGCTTCACGACCGTGTTGTCGTCAAGCGCATCGATGCCGAGGAAAAATCCACCGGCGGCATCATCATTCCCGACACGGCCAAAGAGAAGCCCTCGCAGGGCGAAGTCATCGCCGTCGGGCCCGGCGGCCGTGACGAGGCCGGCAAACTCATCCCCATCGACATCAAGGTCGGCGACCGCGTGCTGTTCGGCAAATGGTCGGGCACCGAGGTCAAGATCGACGGCCAGGAGCTCCTGATCATGAAGGAGTCCGACGTCATGGGAATCATCGACGAGCCCGCGGCCAAGAGGAAGGCCGCGTAATCACTTTTTGCTTCGTCATGGCCGGGCCTGACCCGCCGGCCATCCATGGGGCCGGCCGGCAGCATGGATCACCGGGGTCAAGCCCGGTGATGACGAATAGGAACAAAACCAGGAGAAACTCAAAATGGCTGCCAAGGAAGTCAAATTCGGGGTAGACGCGCGCGACAAGATGTTGCGCGGCGTCGACATTCTCGCCAACGCGGTAAGAGTGACATTGGGCCCGAAAGGCCGCAACGTCGTGCTCGACAAGTCGTTCGGCGCGCCCCGCATCACCAAGGACGGCGTCACCGTCGCCAAGGAGATCGAGCTCGACGACAAGTTCGAGAATATGGGCGCCCAGATGGTGCGCGAGGTCGCGTCCAAAACCTCCGACATCGCCGGTGACGGCACCACGACCGCGACGGTGCTCGCGGCCGCGATCGTCAAGGAAGGCGCCAAGGCGGTTGCCGCCGGCATGAACCCGATGGATCTCAAGCGCGGCATCGATCTCGCGGTCGAGACCGTGGTCGAGGAGCTGAAGAAGAACTCGAAGAAGGTCACCTCGAACGACGAGATCGCCCAGGTCGGCACCATCTCGGCGAACGGCGACCAGGAGATCGGCCGCTTCCTCGCCGAGGCGATGAAGAAGGTCGGCAACGAGGGCGTGATCACGGTCGAAGAGGCCAAGAGCCTCGAGACCGAGCTTGACGTGGTCGAGGGCATGCAGTTCGACCGCGGCTATATCTCGCCCTACTTCATCACCAACGCCGACAAGATGCGCGTCGAGATGGAGGATCCCTACATCCTGATCAACGAGAAGAAGCTGTCGGCGCTCAATGAGCTCCTGCCGCTACTCGAAGCCGTCGTGCAGACCGGCAAGCCGCTCCTGATCGTCGCCGAAGACGTCGAGGGCGAGGCGCTGGCGACGCTGGTCGTCAACAAGCTCCGCGGCGGCCTCAAAGTCGCGGCGGTGAAGGCGCCGGGCTTCGGCGATCGCCGCAAGGCCATGCTGCAGGACATCGCCGTCCTCACCGGTGGCCAGGCGATCAGTGAAGATCTCGGCATCAAGCTTGAGAACGTCACCATTGCCATGCTCGGCAAGGCCAAGAAGGTGATGATCGACAAGGAGAACACCACGATCGTCAACGGCGCGCGGCAAGAAGAAGGACATCGAGGACCGCATCACGCAGATCAAGGCGCAGATCGAGGAGACCACCTCGGACTACGACCGCGAGAAGCTGCAGGAGCGGCTGGCCAAGCTCGCCGGCGGCGTCGCGGTGATCCGCGTCGGCGGCGCCACCGAGGTCGAGGTCAAGGAGCGCAAGGATCGCGTCGACGACGCGATGCACGCGACCCGCGCCGCGGTCGAGGAAGGCGTCCTGCCGGGCGGCGGCGTCGCGCTCCTGCGCGCCACCGAGGCGCTCAAGAAGGTGCGCACCCACAACGAGGACCAGAAGCACGGCGTCGATATCGTGCGCAAAGCATTGTCGTCGCCGGCGCGGCAGATCGCCATCAATGCCGGTGAGGACGGCTCCGTCATCGTCGGCAAGATCCTCGAGCACGGCACCTATGGCTACGGCTTCGACGCGCAAAACGGCGAATACGTCGACATGGTGAAGAAGGGCATCATCGATCCGACCAAGGTCGTGCGCCAGGCGTTGCAGGGCGCGTCCTCGGTCGCCGGCCTCCTCATCACCACCGAGGCGATGGTCGCCGAGCTGCCGAAGAAGAAGGAAATGCCGTCGATGCCGCCGGGTGGCGGCGGCATGGATTTCTAAAGGAAGTCCATCGAAGAGCCGCGGCGACTTCTTGAAGTGATCGAGGTCGGGCAAGCCCGACTTCGATTGGCGGCGGGATGGATTTCTGATCCCATCGGCACATCGAAATGCGAAGGCCCGGGAGCAATCCCGGGCCTTTTGCGTTGTATCGATGTCGGCCTTTTTTCGTGCTGCGATCATCGCTACATTGCTTGGACCTGAGGCGCCGATGAATATCGCTTTTCCACGTCCGATGGACGCAGCCGCGTTCCTGGCCTGGGCCGAGGGACGCGAGGGACGCTATGAGCTCGCGAGGGGACGCGTCGTCATGATGACGGGTGGCTCGCGGGCTCACGCACTCATCGTGCGGCGCTTTGCCAATGCGTTGGAACATCGTCTCGATGCCACCCGATGGACGGTGTTGACGTCGGATTTCGCCGCGAAAGTCGGCTCCGATACCGTCCGCTATCCCGACGTCATTGTTGACGCGGCCGGCGGGGCACTCAGAGATCTCGCCGCGACATCGCCCGCGCTGATCGCCGAGGTTCTTTCGCCGTCCTCCGTCACCAACGATCTCGGCGACAAAGCCGCGGAGTACCTGCGCCTGGGCAGCGTGTCGGCGTACGTCGTCTTGTCTCAGGATGAGCCCAAGGCCTGGCTGTGGGTCCGGGGTGAATCGGGCTTCCCCGCCGGCGCTGAGGTCATCATGGGAGACGGCGTGATCCGAATTCCGGCGCTTTCGGTCGAGCTACCGCTGACCGAGGTCTATCGCGGCTTCGTGGTTGACGAAGCAAAGAACTGAATTGCCGGACCGTCACACTAGCGATTTTGCCCTGCGCTCGTCCCCGCCCCCGATCACGTCGGGGGTAAACTCCGGCGGGGACCCGAGCTGATTCTGGTCATTCCCGCCTTCGCGGGAATGAGCGGAGATACCTACCCCTCCCCCGGGACGGTCGCGTGCTCGCGCGGCGCGCGATATTTCTCCGATGCGGACGTGCCTTGCGTCAGAATTTGATCGATGACGAACAGCGGCCGCCGTTTGGTCTCCAGATAAAGCCGGCCGACATATTCGCCGAGGAGGCCGAACAGAATGAGCTGCGTCGAGCCGAGGATCAGCACCACGGTCAATAAGCTGGTCCAGCCTTCGACGACATGGCCGAGCGCCCAGCTGCCGAGCGTGTAAGCGAGCATCAGCAGGCTCAGACAGCCGAGCGCCAGGCCGAGATAGGACGCGAGCCGCAGCGGCATGATCGAGAACGAGGTCAGCGCGTCGAACGCGAGCCCGATCATCCTGGCGAGCGGATAATTGCTTTCGCCCGACTGCCGCGGCGCGCGATCGTAGGCGAGCGGCACCTGGCGAAGCCCGATCCAGCTCACCATGCCGCGGATGAAACGATGCTGCTCCGGCATGCTGTTGAGGATGTCGAGCACGCGCCGCGTCATCAGCCGGAAGTCGCCGGCATCGACCGGCATGTCGGCATAGCCGACGCGCCGCATCAGCCGGTAGAACAACGCCGCGGTGCCGCGCTTGAGCATGGTCTCGCCTTGCCGCGCCCGGCGCAGCCCATAGACGACATCGGCTTCGCGCGCCGTCCATCAGCCGCCACATCTCCGGCAGCAGCTCTGGCGGATCCTGCAGATCGGCGTCGATGGTGAGGATGCGGTCGCCGCGACAGCTGTAGAGGCCGGCGGTGATGGCGAGCTGATGGCCATGACGGCGGGAGAGATTAATCGCCACCACGCGCGGATCGCGCCGCACCAGATCGGCCATGATCGCCCAGGTGCGATCGCTCGAGCCGTCGTTCAACAACACCAATTCGTAGTCGGAGCCAGCGGTTTGTTGCGCCGCAGCGGTCATGCGGCGGTAAAATTCTTCGAGGCCGGCTTCTTCATTGTAGCACGGCGCAACGATGGAGAGCCGCGGATTGGCGCGCGCATCCAAAGACACCGGCATCGACCTCCTCCAAGCGGCAATCGCCCTGCCGTTGCATTCCACGCCGTCAGTGTCAATGGACCAGCGTTGATGCAAATACGCCGGCCACCATCCAGTTACGGCGCGATCTTGCTACGGCGGGTCAAGCGGCGGGCCGATCGGGCCGGACAAACTATAGACGCGATAGTCCTGGAGCGGGACGCCATGCCGCGTCCGCGTCAGGCTCGCCGCCAATTCCACATTGGTGAAGCGCTGGTGCAAAGTGGCAATCTCGCCGCACTCGACCATGCAGACATACATGATAGTGCCGCGAAACAGCGTCGGGTCCGGCTCCGGCGCGTCGACATAACGCATGCGACCGTTGATCTGCTCGACCGGCGGATGCGAGGGCAGATAGAAGGCGAGCCAGCCGGCGAGCCCATAGTCGAACGTCAGGACGATGGGCGCGTTGAGGCGGGCGCGGACCTCGTCCATCTGCACGCCGAGTTGCCGCCACCCCGCCCCCAATTTGGACGCAGTCGGATCGGCCATCCCGAGCGGAATAATCCCGAACACCCCCTGCACATAAATCACGGCAGCGATGCCAAGTCCGACCGGCGCCGCAAGCCGCCGCGAGATGGTCGCTACCGACGCCCAGACGCCCTCCCATTTGATGCGCTCGACCGCGACCGCGGCGGCGATGACAAACGGCACGAGGATCGGCTCGGGCCAGTTGCCTTCGACGCGGCCGTGGAAGGTGTGCCAGACAAAGTAGATCAGGATCGGCCAGATCATCGCGTTGATCAGCACGCGCGCGCTGTAAGAGCCGCCCTGCCCGCGCAGCAATCCGGCAAGACCCATCGCGCCGAGCACAAAGACGAACGGCGTCGCTATCCCGATCTGCGCGGCAAAAAATTCGCCGAGATAGCGCAGCGACCATTCGTGCACCACCAGGCGATTGAATTGGTAGAGCACCGAGGCCCAGTGATGCTGCGCGTTCCAGATCAGCGTCGGCGAGAATACGGCAAGCGCGATCACGCCGGCGAGCCACGGCCACGACGTCACCAGCCATTTGCGCTGCTCGGGCACCAGCACGAGCCAGATCAGGATGCTCGGGGCAAAGAAGATCGTGGTGTATTTCGACAGCATGCCGAGGCCGAACGCGACGCCGATCGCGAGCCACCAGACGCCGCGTCCGGTTTCGTCAAGCTTCGCCAGCATCAGGAGTAAAAACGCAGTTGCGGCCACCACGGCATTGTCGGGCGTCGCCAACAGCGAGCCGACCGCCATGGCCAGCGTCAGATTGAAATAGAGCGCCGCGGTGGCGCCGATCCGCTCATCGTCGAACAGGATCGCGCCGGCGCGCCAAACCGCCAAGCTCGCCGGCAGCGCCAGCAAGACACCGAACACGCGCACGCCAAATTCGGTGTAGCCGAACAGGGTGGTGCCGAGCCGGATCAGGATCGGATTGACCGGCGGATGATCGTAGTAGCCGCCGGCAATGTGCTTCGACCAAACCCAGTAGAGGGCCTCGTCAAAACTCAGCGGCGTGAACGCCGCCACAGCGAGCCGCACGCCGACGAGAAGCACAATCGTGACGGCGACGATGGTCTCGTACCGCCGCTCCGGCAAGGCGGCACTGCCGAACGCAACCAAATCGACTTCCTTCGTTAAGACCGCGTGTTCCCGCGCCCAATGATGCCGGGTTCATAGCAGGACCATTCCGCGCGTGCCAACCGCCCAAGCGCAAAACCAAGGCGTCGCGCCGGGCGTCTCGGGCGCCGATCCAGACCATGGACTCGCGCACCGTACCGACATACTGTGCGGCAAGTTCTCGGGGGACACCACCAGTGCGCAGTGCAACGAATGCCGAGGCCTGCAACGCACTTTTAGTCTACCCGCAGTTTGACGGCGATACGTTCTGGAATTTCAAGCGAACCTCTGAAGTTTTCGGCGCCAAATATCCGGCATCGCCGCTGGGCTTGATCACGGTCGCGGCATTGCTGCCGCCCACTTGGTCCATTCGACTGCTCAATCGAAACACCGAAGAACTGAGCGACGCCGATATCGACTGGGCCGATCTGGTGCTGACCGGCGGCATGCTGCCGCAACAAAGCGACACGCTCGACATCATCGACCTTTGTCATGCGCGGGGAAAACCGGTGGTCGTCGGCGGGCCCGGAGTTACATCGAGCCCTCACGCGTATCAGACGGCAGACTTTCGCGTGCTCGGTGAAGCCGAGGGCGTCATCGACGAGTTCGTCGCAGCCTGGGAGGCTGGCGCGCGCACCGGGCAATTCGAGGCCGAGAAATTTCAGGTCGATGTCACCAAGACACCGGTGCCGCGCTTTGATCTTCTGAAATTCGACGACTACCTTCACGTCGGCGTGCAGTTCTCCCGGGGCTGTCCATTTACCTGCGAGTTCTGCGACATCATCGAACTGTATGGGCGGGTGCCGCGCGCCAAGACCGACACTCAGATGCTCGCGGAACTCGACGAGCTCCATCGGCTTGGCTATCGCGGTCATATCGACTTCGTGGATGATAATCTGATCGGCAACAAGAAGGCGGTTAAGGCATTCCTTCCGGTACTCGCCACCTGGCTCGAGGCACGGGACTATCCATTCGAGTTCACCACCGAGGCCTCGATCAATCTTGCCGACAATTCCGAGCTGCTGATGCGGCTGAACCGGGCAAATTTCGTCGGTGTATTCGTCGGCATCGAGAGCCCGGACCCGGCGACACTGATTGCGATGCGCAAGAAGCAGAACACCCGCCGCAGCATCGCGGAAAGCGTCCATAAGATCTACGCAGCGGGCCTGTTTGTAACCGCCGGCTTCATTGTTGGTTTTGACAGCGACAAGCAATCGGTGGCCGACGGGATGGTGGAGCTGATCGAGGAGGCCGCGATCCCGATTTGCATGGTGGGGCTACTGTACGCATTGCCGAACACCCAGCTTACGCGCCGGCTGGAAAAGGAAGGCCGCCTCCATCCGCCCCCGGTGCGCGAGGATTTGAAGAGCGCCGACCAATGCACGATGGGGCTAAACTACGCCACGCTGCGGCCGCGAGCGGACATCCTTGCCGACTACCGAGAGATTCTCGAACGCATCTACGAGCCGGGAGCGTTTGCGCGGCGCCTGCAGCGTTTGGCAAAGCTGCTCGATAATTCCCAACGCACGCATCGGACCCGTGCTCATCAATCGCGGCATAGATTTGGCAGTTTCGAAATGCTGCACCGGATCCTGACTAGCCTGCCCGAACCGCGCGAAGTCTTCCGTGACACGCTGACCCAGTGCATGTCGAGTAACCCGGATTCAATTCGGTGGATCGTGGCCCTCATGGCGCTGTACCTGCACGTTGGCCCGTTCTCACGCGAAGTCATGACGCGCTTGGATAAAATGATGGTTACGCTGGCGCCGGGTGCTGAGGCGGTTTGGCAATCGACGACCGACGTCGAGGCCGCGGAATAACGGCGTCAGGAGCGATCGCAATCAACGTCAGTTTTTCACGGTCGCCTGGAGCCCCGCAATCCCCGCGGCCACAACGGACGACTTGACTGCGTCGGCGAGCTAGTCGGGGGTTACGCCGCCCACCTCGAAGTCCGATTTCATGCTCCGCTATTTTTTGGAATGCGGCGTGCCCAAATACGGGAACTCGTTGAGGACGTCGGTGTGGGGCTTGAGGCCCGTTGGCGGAGCCTGATTTTTCGTCAGGAAGGCGATGCGGTAATTGATCACGTCGTCAGTGAAGACCCGGCCATTGGGATATTTTGCGCCCTTCGACGGATCGAAGCTGAGCACGTCGGGAAGCGTACGCTCGGTGTCGATCGCGGCGATCGCTTCCTCGCGCGTGTAATTGCCGGTATGCCCCATCAGATGCACGAACTGGTCGAGCCACCGCGTGCGGTCGTTGGCGGGCTCGCTGGCGTTGTATTCCTCCTTGGTGTCGTCGGTGTTGAAGAAGCTGCTCACGCTCGGATGGCCGGCGCGATCGACGTGCAGCAGCTTGCCGTCGCGTCGCACGCTGCACCGCCCCCAGATGTGCATCTCGGGCTTGGGATTAAGCTCACTCGTCGGCAGCTCGATCACAGTCGAAAACACGTTGGCTTCGGTATTCGAATCGACGCCGGTCCACGGCGACTTGCTGCCGAGATGAGGCTCGGTGAAGTTCCGTTTGCCCCTGATATCGAACAGGTTCTTGATGCCGTCGAAGTCGAAGAAGAACGCGTCGCTGCGGCTGCCGGCGAAAAACGCGTAAGGCCCTGACTTCACGATATTCGGCTTGGGGCCGAAGGAAACCGCGGCGTCGGCGACGATCTTGGTGCCGACCGCTTCGGCCGAGCGCAACTCCGGGCCCTTCGCCATGAATACGCTGAAGGTCTGGCTGCCGTTCTGCGGCTTGGAGAACACATAGCTGAACGCGAGGTCGGTCAGGTAATCGCCGTCGGTATCGATGTTGAGGCGGTAGATGGCGTCGGGATGCAACGCGTCCGCATTGGGATTGGCGTTGAGAATGATCGCGGTTCGGTTCTTGTCGGCGGGCGACTGGAATGCGTACAGGTCGCACAGGTCGAGCCGTTGATCGCCCAGCGGCGGGCCGAGACTGAGTCCGGTGAAATGGTTTGACATCATGCTCTCCTGCTGACCGAGAATTCCGTGTGAGCCTCTCGGTAAGCGGCATTGTACATCAACGTGCGTGAAACCACTTCTGCTGACGCTCGGGTTCTTGAAATTTTCCTTTCCAACGGGGCGTCTATTTCGGGTTCCGATTTCACAATCGGATAGCACCGCTTGACATTCCGCGCGCCGAAAATCGCCTGACGCGTTCAGAAGACGCCTTGGCTGTCAGAAGACGTGCTGCATGGTCGGAAGACCCAGCCTGAAAGTATGAAGGCCCGGCAAAACCGGGCCTTCATCCGTTCGGGACAACAGCTTGGGACAAGATTTAGGAAAATGGCTTGTGAAAAAGACTGGCAACACGACTTGGTAACAGCGTGGCAAAGAAACGACCACGAATGAGCGGTGCGCGTTCATCCGGCGTCACCGGCACACCGTGGCCGCGATTTGCGCCGGTTTTCACTGGCGCAATGGCACTATCGCGCGGCGCGGTGACAGCGATGTGACGGGGTAAGAGTTCCATGCCGCGCGCCGGACCTGATCCAATTTGAATCGGCACGCTCACCTCGAACTCACTTGCCCGGGACTTTCTCGTCGATGCCTTTGACGTAGAAGTTCATGCTGCGGATTTGCAGATCGCTGAAATGGTTGCCGGCCTTGCATTCGATGTTGTTGCCATCCTGATCGACGATCGGACACATGAAGGGATACAAGGTGCCGGCCTTGAGCGCGGCTTCCACCTCCATCCCCTGCCTCTTCACGTCGTCCGGCATGTTCGTGTACGGCGCCATCAGCACCATCTGCGAAGCCAGCCCGCCCCAGGTGTCTTGCGACGTCCACGTGCCATCAAGCTAATCCCGGACGCGCCTGGTGTAATACGGCACCCAATTGTCGATGACCGCGGTGAGCTGCGTCTTCGGCCCGAAGTTGATCATGTCCGAGCTCTGGCCGAAGCCGAGAATGCCGCGCTGTGCCGCGATCTGTAAGGTCGCCGGCGAATCGGCGTAAGCCATCAACGCGTCGGCGCCCTGATCGGCGAGCGCCTTGGCCGCGTCGGCCTCGCGCGGCGGATCGAACCAGGTGTTGATCCAGATGATCTTGATCTTGATGTTGGGGTTGACGGTCTGCGCGCCGAGCATCGTCGCGTTGATGCCGGAAATCACTTCCGGGATCGGAAACGACGAGATGTAGCCGAGCACGCCGGTCTTCGACAGCTTCGCTGCGATCACGCCCTGGATGTAGTTGCCTTCGTAGGACCGGGTGGCATAGGTGCTCACGTTCGGCCCGCGCTTGTAACCCGTGGCATGCTCGAAGTGCACGTTGGGATACTTGGCCGCGACCTTGATGACCGGCTCCATGTAGCCGAACGAGGCGGCGAAGATGAGCTGGTGGCCGGTGCGGGCGAGTTGCTCGATCGGGCGTTCAGCGTCGGCGCCTTCCGGCACGTTCTCCAGATAGGTGGTATCGATCCTGTCGCCGAAGGCGGCGACCAAAGCTCTGCGGCCGACATCGTGCTGGAACGTCCAGCCGAGGTCGCCGATCGGCCCGAGATAGACAAAGCCGATTTTCAGTTTGTCTGCCGCGTGGGATTTGAATGTTGAAGGCGCGATCGCGAGGATCGCCGCCGCAGCGACCAGGTGCCATTTTTTCACTGCCCTGCTCCGGGTTGGCCAAGACCAGTCAATATTTGCTCAGCCGTCCCGGCGGCCTAAGCGCAGCCTAGCATGCTCCGACGCGGTGCCTCACCACGAATAGCGCAACGTCCCGGAGCCGGCGTAGGTCTGCGAGCCGTTGGCGAATTCGCCGTCGAATTTGGCGAGCAGGGTCCAGCGCGGCGTGAGGAACAGTTCGGCGCCGGCCGACGTCAGCGCCGAGTCGTGGGCGATCGGCGCGCCGTTGACGGTGAAGCTGCCGCCGGGCAAAGCCTCGAACGCCGCGCTCAGCGCCGGGTTGCTGACGAAGTCGTGCGCCCAGGCGGCGCGCGCCCGCAGGATGAGCGGCATGCCGGCGACCAGCGTCGGCGCATCGAACCGGCTGCCGAGCTCGGTGCGCACATCGGTCGCGTTCATCGCCGCATAGGACAGCCCGAAGCCGCCGTTTGTCAGATCGCTCTCGCTATAAGCGGGCGTGCGGAAGTCCTGAGCCTGGACCGCTGCGTAGGGCGTGACGCCGAGCGTCGGCAGCACGCCGAAGCGATAGCCGCCTTCGAGTCGGCCGCCGTAGCTCTGGCCGGTAAAGGTCGCGGTGAGCGCATCGCCGAGCGCCGAACGGTTGGTGTTGAACCAGTGATTGGTGAAGGCGAGCGCGCCGGCGAGATAGGCCGGGCCCAGATAGCTGATGCCATAGACGCCGGCTTGCAACGCGTCGCTGCGCCCGCCGCCCATCGCGTTGGCCAAGCCCCAATTGAGGCCGCCGCCGGCGAGCGCAAAGCCCACGACGGTGTTCGGCGTAACGTGATAGTCCATGCCGGCGGCGAAGCCGAAGGTGCGGGCGCTCACGGTGGTCGAGCCGACCGCCGGATCGCCGTTGGCATTGTTGGCGCCACCGTAAGCCGAGCCCCACGCCGTCCAGCGCTGGTCGAAGCTTTGCGGCGGCGCCTTGGTGAGGATCGACGCGTAAGCGAGCGCAATGTCCGGCGGCAGATTGGCCTCTTGCTCGGGCGCGAAGCCGATGGCGCCGCCGCCGCTCGCGCCAAAGCTCCCTGCCCGACCATAGACGAACGGATCCAGCATCGAGCCGAGAAACTGCGTCATGATCTGGAAGGCGCCGCGCTCCGCGCCGGTCGCCGCCTCGCCGTCGAGTTGGCTGAGCGCACCACCGAGCGCGCCGCCCGTCAGGCCGAAGACATTGAAGAAGTTCGGCGGCAGCGCGCCACCGGAATTGAAGAAGTTGTTGAGGCGGTTAGCGACATTCTGCTGATTTTGATTGAGCCCGCTGATCGAGAGCGCGCCGGTCAGGTTCAAAAACACACTGTTGCCGCCGTAGCTCAAGTTTTCAGTAAATCCGGCCGGCAGGTTGGTATTGGTCAGGCCGGCGAAGGTCGTGCCGCCAAGTCCGCCGGCCGCTGTCAGGATCGTGTACTGCTTGGTGAGATAGCTGCCGGCAGCGAATTGCGCGTTGACGGTGGCGCCGGTCAGCGTCGCCGTGCCGGAGACACTGGTGCTGGCGGCAGCCGATGGCGTGACCGCCACCAGATAGAGCGCGCCGGACTGAAAGGCGAGATTGCCGGTGATGCTGAGCATACCGGTCGGGTTTGTCGTACTGCCGGGCTTCAGCGTGCCGCCGCTCATGATCGTGGTGGTCGTCGGATCGATCAGGCCGGTGCCGGAGAGCGTGCCGCCGGCACTGACCGTCACGCTTGAGGTATTGGTGATCGCGCCGTCAACCTCAAGCGTCGCGCCGGCAATCGTCGTCGTGCCGCTATAGGTGTTGACCCCGGTAAGGATCTGCTTGCCGCCGGTGATCGCCAGGCTGCCGCGGCCGCCGCTGCCGCCGGCGCCGTTGTCCTGGATAACGCCGGCGAACGTTCCATTCGCGTTGGTGATGGTCAGCGTGTTGAGGCCGAGAATGACGATGCCGGTGTTGGCGCCAGAAAGACTTCCAATCGAGCTATTGCCGCTGCCGACGCCGGATATGTCGAAGATGCCATTATTGATCACCGCCTTCGAAGCCGCGATGCTGCCGTTGAGGAACAGATCGAGTTCGCCACCGGCATTGATCGTGGTGAAGCCGGTATAGGTATTGACGCCGCCGAAGGTCTCAAGGCCGCCGTTAGCAATCGTCACATTGCCGCCGACGCCGCCGGCGATGCCGCCGTCGGCGATGACGCCGTTGAAAGTTCCGACATTGCTGGTGATGGTCAGCGTCTTTGAGCCGAGCGACACGACGCCGACACCGGTTGGATCGAACAAGCCGGCGACACTCGCGCCGTTATTGGTCTGCGAAATGTCGAAAGTGGCTATCCCGCCGGCAATGGGGGCGAAACCGACAAAGAGCGAATTGGCGATCGAGCCGCCTCCTTTAAGTGCCAACGTCGCGCCCGAATTGATCTGGGTCACGCCGCTGTAGGTATTGGCGCCGGACAGCGTCTGTGCGCCGCCAAAAATTTCGAGACCACCCGTGCCGTTGATGGCGCCGGAAAATTCGGTGGAGCCCGCCGTAATCACCAGGCTGTTGCCGCCGAGCGCAACCGTTCCCGATCCGGCAAGCGCGGCGATCGGATTGAAGGACGCCGACGCAGCGGAAATATCGAAGGTGCCGTTGGCGGTAACAACGCTTGAACTGGAAATGCTGCCGCCGCCCTGGAGCGCTAGCGTTGAGCCGGCATTGATTGTGGTCGAACCGCTATAGGTATTGGTGTTGGTTAGCGCCAGCGTTCCGCCGCCATCGACCACAACCGATCCGACGGGCGCACCGCCGGTCGCGTTCGAAATAACGCCGGTTATCGTCTGCGTCGTACCCGTGGGCGGCGAGAAACTTGGATCGCCGCTGATGCTGATGTTGTTGCCGACGGTAAAATTGCCGGTATTAGAGAACGACAGCGTGGTGCCGGCCGCCATCGATAAATTGCCGGAGCCGAGCGCGCTGCTATTGCCGATGACGAGTGTGCCCGAAGTCAGCGCGGTGCCGCCCGTATAGGTGTTGGCGCCGGACAGCGTGACCGTGTATCCGGAATCGGTTGTGACCGCGACGGAGCCCGACCCGGTGATGACATTGGAATAAGCGGCGCTTCCGGTCGCGCTGCCGGCTGCGGTCTGCAGCAGCGTCAACGTTCCCGAATTGGAGTTGGCGATGCTGAAGTTGCCGGTATAGCTGCCGCCGGCATTGGTCGTCACAAAGTTGCTGCCACCGGTAAAAGCAAGCGCATCGGCTCGGGTCGATCCATTGCCGGAAAGTCCGCCGCTGATCGAGCCGGTGTTGGTCAGCGTGACAAAGGATCCGGTCACCCCGGCACCGCCGGCGCCTGCTGCCCCGTTGGTCAGGCCAGAACCTGCCGCGCCGCCGGTTCCACCGACAATACTGCTCCCGGCATTGTTGATAGAATTCTGGAAAAACGTGCCACCGGAGAAAAAAACCCTCACGAACATGCCGGCGCCGCCGGTCCCGCCATTGCCACCGACCCCGTTGGGGCTGGATCCGCCCGCCGCACCATTGCCGCCGGTAAATTGCGCGCCGGGCAGAGTTGAGAGGAAAAAGGAGCCAGGGACAGAAATGACCAATCCGCTACCGCCACTGCCGCCGGCGCCACCGATGCTCGAGACACCGGTTCCGGTCCGCCGGCCCCACCCGTCCCACCGGCAACCTGATTCAAACCGGTGATGGTGACTTGTCCGGAAGGACCGCCTGTGATGTAGACGCCCACTCCTCCGTCGCCGCCACCGCCGGGACCTAACACGGTGCCGCTCGATCCGCCGGCGCCGCCGGTGCCGCCCGTAATGGTGTTGTTGGCTGGCACGAGTCCGGCTGCCGCGGAATTGACGATCAGCGCAAAACCGCCTTCGCCGCCGCCGCCGCCGGCGCCCTGGGAACCGCCATTGCCACCGGCTCCCCCCGAGCCCCCGGTGATTGTCGTTGGGTACGGGGTGCCGACCACCGACGACGTCAGGATCCCTATGCCGCCTCCGCCACCCCCGCCGGCGCCACCCAAACCAGTGGAATCGCCGCCACTGCCGCCGGCGCCGCCGGCGCCAAAGATGGCAGGGCCGCCTGGTCCAAACGATCCTCCAGCCTGCTGGACACCTCCGGACGTGGTGCCAAAACCGCCAAAGCCACCGAAGCTCCCGTCAGCACCACCGCCACCGCCGCCGCCACCGCCGCCGAGATTTGAATTGTTGGTCCCGTTACCGCCGGGCACGATTCCGCTAGGGCCTGAAGCGCCAGTGCCGCCAGGCGCCGGACCATTCACGCCCGCGCCCCCAGTCCCTCCCGCCGCCAGAACGGGGCTGGGCATAACGAAGGCTGTGCCGGCAATCGACAACGCCGTCCCGAGCAGCAGCGCATCGACGGTCTTCATGCAATCCCCCGCGACGCAATCCGCCCGCGATGGGCTGCGGGCGCTATAAGCGCCCCTTTGAGGACAAATCCGGCAATCGTGTTGCTGCCGCCGGGGCCGTTGATCGTGACCGAGTTGAAGATCGGCGACCGCGAGCTGGACAATCTCGCGTTGGTCTGGATGTTGATGGTGGCCGGCGAGGATTGCGCATCAACGTACGCTGGCGCGAACCGCAGCGTGCCGGACGCGCGGGTAGCGCCACCTGACGAAGTGCCGGGATCGCCGGCGGTGGTGACGGTGCAGTTCCCCACGCATTGCGCTGGCGCGGTGGTGGTCGCGAACGGGTTCGCGGCGATGAGCGCGACGGCCGCGAACAACGCTGCGCGCCCTTGAAGCCGATCACCCAACCGGAGAGACGGCAACACCCTACCCACATTCCCAACGCACACCTGCGACGCCCCTTACTACCCCAGTCCAAACGCCCTGCTCCGCGCCGGCTCCATTGGCGGCGGAATTCTCGACGAGACATTTTATGGGCGTTGTTCCGGGCCTACCATGACGGCACTATTCACATGTTCCGCAGTTGCTATGATTTCGCGGCCGTGTGCCTAAAGCGCCACGCCTTGGTGCGCGATGGATATGTTTATGTCGCTCTCGTGTCATGCGACGTTCACAACCGCTTGCTCGTCAAAGTCTGACATTGGCGCGCGTAGCGTCACGTGATGGATTTTTGTGCATGAGCGAGACTGGATCACGCACAAGTTGCGGCGCGGCCAAGAGACCGCTCGCTGCATTAAACTGAGCATCGCCAGACTGAGCATCCCATGGCAGCGAAAGCAGATAATAAAGTCGGCCGCATCTATCTCGGCGTCGGCGGCTGGAATTTTGCGCCGTGGCGCGGGGTGTTCTATCCGAAAGGCTTGGCGCAGGCGAAGGAACTTGAATACGCCTCGAGCCATCTCACCTCAATCGAGATCAACGCGACCTTCTACGGCTCGCAGAAGCCGGAAAGCTTCCGCAAATGGGCGGCGACCGTGCCGGATGGCTTTGTGTTTTCCGTCAAGGGGCCGCGCTTCGCCACCAACCGCAGCGTGCTCGCCGAAGCCGGCGACTCGATCAAACGATTTCTCAATTCCGGCGTGCTGGAGCTGCGTGATCGGCTCGGGCCGATGCTGTGGCAGTTCGCGCCGACCAAAAAATTCGACGCCGCGGATTTCGGCAAATTCCTCGAACTCCTGCCGACCAAAGCCGACGGCCGGGCGCTCCGGCATGTGGTGGAGGTGCGCCACGCAAGCTTTCTCGTGCCGGATTTCGTCGCGCTTGCGCGCCGCTTCAACACGCCGGTCGTGTTCACCGACCACGCGCGCTATCCATCGCTCGCCGACGCGACCGGCGACTTCATCTATGCGCGGCTGCAGAAGGGACAGGACGAGATACCAACGGCCTATCCGCCGAAGGAGCTCGATGCCTGGTCAAAACGCTTGCGCGACTGGGCGCAAGGCAAAGCGCCGGACGATCTGCCGTATGTCGAAGCGGCGCACAAGCCAGCCAAGGCCGCGCCGCGCGACGTCTTTGTCTACATCATTCATGAGGGCAAAATTCGCGCCCCGGCCGCCGCCATGGCGCTGATCGAGCGGCTGAAGGGAGGCGAATAGCGAGTAGACATCGACGCCCCTTCCACACGCACGGGTGGACGGTATACATTTTTTAAGAGCTACTCAGCGGCCGTGCAAAGCGCCGTATAACGTGGGGGGGAATAACCATGGCTTCGACTGCCATTCCGCCGGGCCGCCTGAGCGGCATCCGCATCTGGAATCGCGAGCTTGCAAGCTATCCGGAAAGCGACGCGCGGCGGATGCATCTGCTGCTGGTGGTGCTTATTACGGTCACGCTTTACTACGAGCTCTATGTCGGCAGCGGGGTGGCGACGCTCATGCTCGCGCAGCTGAAGATACCGTTCCCGATATTCGTCTACATACTTGCTGCGGGAAACTTGCTCGGGGCGTTCGCATCGCTGCTGGCGGGGCTCGCTGACAGGTTCGGACGCGCCAATCTTGTGGTGTACGGCCTCCTGGTGGTGGGGCTGATCACTTTGCTCTGGGTCCCCAACATTACGACGGTGCTCGAATGGGGATTATCCTTTGCAGTGGTATCGTTCGTTGAAGGCATCATCCTGGTGGCAACGCCGGCGCTGATCCGTGACTTTGCCCCGCAAGTGGGGCGGGCGACGGCGATGGGATTCTGGACTATCGGGCCGGTGCTGGGCAGCTTGACCGTGAGCGCCGTCAACACGCTGACGCTGCCAACCTATCAGACCTGGCAGAGTCAATTCGTGATCTGCGGCCTCGTGGGGCTCGTGGTCTTCGTGCTCGCCTTCTTATTCCTGCGCGAACTGGCGCCGGCATTGCGCGACCAGCTCATGGTGAGCGAGCGCGACCGGGTGCTGGTCGAGCTGAAGGCAAAAGGACTCAATATAGAAGAAAGCCTGCGCAACCCATGGCGGCAGATGATGCACGTCGACATCATCGCCTCGGCCTTGGGCGTTTCGGTGATGCTGCTCGCCTACTACACCGCAGTGGGATTCGGGCTCATCTACCTGGTGACGGTCTTCCAGTTCAGCGTGGCGCAGGCGAACGCGCTTGCGAACTGGAACTGGGGCGCGAATGCTCTTGCGCTGATCGTGGCGGGCGTGGTCTCGGACCGTCTCAGGGTGCGCAAACCCTTCATGTTGGCAGGCGGCATCGGCGGCGCCGTCATGCTCTGGGCCTATCTGCTGCAGGCCGGGCAGCATCCGTCATTCGCGACGCTGGTCGTCATCTCCTGCGTGCAGACGGTATTCATGGGTTTCGCCTATGTGACCTGGATGGCGAGCTTCACAGAGACGGTTGAGGCGCGCAACCCGGCGCTGACCGCGACCGGGCTCGCGATCTGGGGATGGCTGGTGCGGCTCGTGGTGACCGCGTGCTTCCTTTGCCTGCCGCTGGTGGTGAAATCGGTGACGCCCCTCATCGAGGCGCCATATTACATCGCGGCCTACCAGCAGGCACTCGCAAACCACGTGACCCCGCCACCGGCGCTGCTGGAGGCGCTCGGGACGATCAAAGCCGCCGCCGCAGCGGCGCCCGGCGAGTGGCAGGAATGGTACTGGATCTGCATAGGGGGGATTATTGTATTCATCGCCACAATCTTCGTCATGCGCGGGCGCTGGAGTCCGGCGGCGGCACGCGCCGATGAGGCGGCGCACGACGCGGCCGTGATACGCGAGTTGCACGCCCTGCAAGGAAGCTAAGGAGGCAAAGAATTTTTATTGGCTGTGCCCGGTCGCGATCCAGGCGATCGCGCTCGCCTGAAGTCCACTCGCGGTCATTCAGCGCAATCAGAACCGTCCGCGCGATGTCTGCTTTTTGCTCCCGATAGCAGGCATGGGATGCGCCGGATTTAAGAGTATACGCCTTAGAACGTCAGCGTGCTGGCCAAGAGCGTCATGGAGCGCGCTTGACCCTGCCCGGCGGATTGCCGTTTGCGGTCCACAAAATCTGTGAATAGGCGCGCCAGCTCGGCCCAGTCCTTGCGCATCGTCGCGTCGGCGTTATCAGCGGATAGCTCCGGCACACGGAGTCCCTCCTTCCCGTCCGTTCGCTGCCCATCCTGACCGTTGGTTCGTTTCGCACCGGCTTCGAGCTCCGCGTTCCGCTCGGCAAGAGATTTGATCTTCTCCTCGGCGCGCGCGAGCGCCCGGTCGCGATCCTGGAAAGTCTCCAACAGCGTCGTGGTGGCCTCGACCAGCGTGGCATGCGATCGTTCAAGCTCGTCGATCTGGTGTTGCCGCAGCGTCAGCGCATCCTCGAGCTGCCTGGTCTTGGCGTAGGCTTGGTCGCTGGCGGCCTTGGCGTCGGTTACTCTTTGCCGGAAGGCGCCATTCTCGACGATACGCGCCAACAAACGCTCTCTCGTCTCGGCGAGCTGTTTCTCGGCGATGACGGCGCGTGACGACATCGCTTCGAGACGCCCGTTGAGCGTTTCGGATTCAGACTGCTGCTTGTCGCGCACACCGCCGACTTCGGCGCCAAGCCTTTTGCATTCGGCTTCGGCGGCAGACAACGCCGTCTCCACAAATGCGATTCGTGCCCGCACCTCGCCGAGCGCGCCCTCCTTTTCGACGGCGCTCAGCGCTAACCGCGCGTTCTCGGCGGCGGCCAGATCGAGCTTGTCCTGAAACTCGACGCGCGCCGCGCGGGCCGCGTTTTCCAGGTTCTCAACCTCTTTGCCGGCGGCCGCGGCTTCGGCCGCAGCAAGCGCGGTCTCGAGAAATTTGATCTTTTCCTGGGCGTCGTCGAGCGCCATGCCGCGCTCGGCGTGGCCTTGCAACAGGTGCGCATTCTCGGCGGTGAGGAGATCGACCTTCTCCCGAAGGTCATCACGGACGGCGGCGAGGTCGCGTTCCGATCCCGCCGCGCGCTGGTCGGCTGCCTCGGCCGCCGTGATCGATGTCTGCAGCTGCTCTCTCAGCCCCCGGCTGACTTCCCGGGCCGCCGCGGCCTCGCGCGACAATCGCAGTTCCAGGCGGGCAATTTCGGCGCGCGCCTCGTCGAGCTTGCCGGCAAGCTCGATGCCGATTTCTTCCGGGGTGGAGCCGAATTCGGTATCTTGAGTTTCCGGCGACGGCTTCCGCCGCCTCAACAGCGGGCCGCCTCGATCAGCAAAGGCCTTCGCCGTCGTTCCTAATGCGGAATGTGAGGTCACGAGCGACGTGGCCTGATCGTGCCACCCGTTCCGCCTGCCCCTGTCAGCGAGTGCCATGCTTGGCTGTCGGTCGAATTTCGGTGACCGCACGGTGACGGAACTATGGTTAACGGATGGTTACCAAGCTCGGACGCCGTCAAAATGCGCGAAAACGCAGACGAGCGGCCATGCTGCCGAGCGGCCGGCGGAACCGCGCCGATGAGGCGCGGCAACCTGATTCGCCGGTCAGGCTGTCTGCTCTACGTCTTATGATTTCCCCTCGGCCGGCGCGGCGGCCGGTTGCGCAGCCCGTCGATGAAAACATCGACCAGGCGCAGCACGCTTGTCTGCCAGCCGGGTTTATCGTGCATGTAACACATGCCGATAAGGGCACGCAGGAGGTCTTCCGGGCTGATGTCGTTGCGGATTTCTCCGGTCGCGATTGCCCGGTCAAGCAGTCCGCGGACAGCCTGCGTGAGCTGATCGAACGAGTGTGAATAGAGTTCCGAGTTCTTATAGGCGGCGAGCGCGAGCGCTGCCGACATGCCCTTTTTTGTGGCAACAAACTTCACATTCGAGCGCATCCATTGGCGCAGTGCTTCAACCGGTTTGGCCTTTTGTTTCAGCCCTTCGGCCAAGTCGGCGAGCTGCTGCACCTCGCGGCGGTATACCGCCTCGAACAGGGCCTCGCGGGTTGGAAAATGCCGGTAGAGCGTCCCGATGCCGACGCCGGCCGTTTCCGCCACCGCCTCAAGGCTGGCGTCGGGACCGCCGGCGCTGAACACGGCTTTTGCCGCCTCGAGGACACGCTCGCGGTTGCGAACAGCATCGGCGCGCGGCCTTCGTGCCGTTTTGTCCAATTGCCTGATGCCGGCCGTCAAATATCGACCCCTTGAAAAGCGGAGGGAGCCTCCGTATCTCCTTCCCGGGCCATGCTGACGCGCGTAACGTTGGTGTCAAGCAAGGCCGACAAATTCAGAGAAATGCGCGGCGGCATGGTTGCTTCTGCGTAGCGCCGGAACCGGCTTATACGGCGTTCGTCGGCCGACGAACGTCCCTCACATCGCTCTTATGGAGCACTTCATGGGCTTTTCCACCACTGTCACCGTGAACGGCGTCACGAGAACGGTCGAGCTTGACGACCCGCGTGTTACCCTCCTCGACCTGCTTCGCGAGCGCCTGGATCTGACCGGAACCAAGAAGGGCTGCGACCGCGGCCAATGCGGCGCCTGCACGGTGCTGATCGACGGCCGGCGGATCAATTCGTGCCTGGCATTAGCGATCAGTCACGACGGCGCGCACATTCAAACCATCGAGGGCGTGGCACAAGGCAACCGGCTGCATCCGGTTCAAGAGGCCTTTATCGCGCACGACGGCTTGCAGTGCGGCTACTGCACGCCCGGCCAGATCATGAGCGCGATCGGCCTGATCCAAGAGGGCCAGGCGGGCGACGATCCGGAGCGCGTGCGCGAAGGCATGAGCGGAAATCTTTGCCGCTGTGGCGCCTATCAGGGAATCACCGCAGCGGTGCTGGACGCGCAAAAGGCGCTTCGCCCGGCGAGCCGCAAGGAGGTCGCATGAGGCCGTTCGACTATGTGCGGCCGGCGACGGTCCGCGACGCTGTCGCCGCCGCGTCTGAGCCCGGCGCCGCCTACCTCGCCGCCGGCACCAACCTCGTCGATCTGATGAAGGGAGACGTCAGCCGTCCACGCAAGCTCGTCGACATCAGTCATCTGCCGAATCTCGACCGCATCGAGGACCTTCCCGACGGCGGCGTGCGGATCGGCGCGCTGGTCCGCAATGCAGACCTCGCTCACGACCGCAACTTCGCCCAACGCTTTCCAGCCGTCGCCGAGGCGCTGCTTTCCGGCGCGTCGGCGCAGCTTCGCAACGCCGCGACGGTCGGCGGCAATCTCTTGCAGCGGACCCGGTGCGCCTACTTCTACGACGTTGCCAGCGCCTGCAACAAACGCGCCCCCGGCACCGGCTGTGACGCCCGCGGTGGCGATAACCGGCTGCACGCCATCATGGGATGGAGCGAGAGTTGCATCGCGACCCATCCGTCGGATTTCTGCGTGCCGCTGGTCGCGCTCGACGCGATTGTCGAGGTCGAAGGGACGGGCCGACGCGACATACCGCTCGAGACGTTTCACTTTCTGCCCGGCGACACGCCGGACCGTGAGAGCGCGCTCGAGCCCGGCGAGATGATCGTTGCCGTGCGATTGCCGGCGGAAGCGGCGAATTTCGCCGCGCACGCCCGGTACCTAAAAGTGCGCGACCGTGTCTCCTATGCGTTCGCGGTGGTATCAGCGGCAGCCGCCTTGCGCCTCGAGGGCGATAGGATCATAGGCGCGCGCCTTGCGCTCGGCGGCGTGGCGATGAAGCCGTGGCGCGCCCATGAAGCGGAACAGATTCTGCGCGGCGCGCGCGCCGATGCTTCGATCTTCCGTAGTGCGGCCGAGGCGGCGCTGGCGCAAGCAAGGCCCGCCGGTGACAACAGCTTTAAGATCGAGCTGGCGCGGCGGATCGTAGTGCGGGCCTTCACGCTCGCCGCCGCCGGCACCCCTGAGCGCGTTCCCGCCCTTCCCGCTTCTCCCTTCGCCACCGTTTCCGGAGCTGTCGCCCATGCCTGAAACAATGTCTGAGATCACACCCGGGATCGTCCTGACACAGACAGCGGCCCATGTTCGGCACGGCTCGAACATAGGCCAGCCTATCACTCGGCTTGACGGGATCCTCAAAATCACCGGCGGCGCCCGCTATGCCGCCGACCACCATCCGCCAGGAATGCTCTACGCGGTTCTCGCGGTAAGCAGCATCGCGCGCGGTCGCGTCACCTTTCTCGATGTCGCAGCCGCCAAGGCCCATCCGCGAGTTGTCGAGGTGATGACGCCGGCCAACAAGCCGGCGCTCGCCCAAGACCCGGACGAAAAAACCAATCCCTTCATGTTTCGGCTCGATCTGCTGCAAAGCGATCAGGTCCGTTATGCCCATCAGCCGATCGCCGTCGTCATCGCGGAAACATTGGAGGCGGCGACCGAAGGAGCCGCGTTGCTGTCGCCTCGCTACCAAACCGAGCCGGCGCGGATTGGGCTTGATGCGACCGAGAGCTTCGTGCCGCCGGCCGTCGGCCCGGGATTCCCGACCGAGGCACATCGGGGCAATGTCGAAGCGGGACTGGCCTCAGCTTCAACGCGTATCGCTACGACGTACGAAACCTCCCCGCAGTATCACAACCCGATGGAGCCGCATGCGATCGTGGCTGCATGGAACGGCGACGAACTCTCGATCGACACGCCGAGCCAGGGTCTGGCCATGGCGCAAGGCCGGCTTGCCGGGCTCTTCGGTATCGCTCCGCACAAGATTTACATCCGCAGTCCGTTCCTCGGCGGCGGCTTCGGCTGCAAAGGATTTATCGCCGGACCTCAGGTTCTTGGCGTCATGGCGGCGCGGATGGTGGGCAAGCCGGTCAAGCTGGTGCTGCGGCGCGAACAGATGTTCGGGCCGGTGGGACACCGGGCTCAAACGCGGCAGACGTTGCGCATCGGCGCCGACCGTGACGGCAACCTGACTGCGCTCGATCATCGCACCAAGACAACATCGAGCACCTTCGACGATTTCTTCGAGCCTGCATCCGACGCCTCGCATACGCTTTATGCGAGCCCGGCCATCGCTACGTCGCACGAAGCCGTGCGGGTCGACACCGGGACACCGCTCTTCATGCGCGCGCCTGGAGAGGCGACAGGCTCGATCGCACTCGAAAGCGCCATCGACGAGATGGCGGAAGCCTGCGGCATGGATCCGTTGGCATTCCGGCTCAAGAATTATGCCGAAGTCGAGCCGATCTCGGGCAGGCCGTTTTCCTCGAAGGCGCTGCGTGACTGCTATGCGCAGGGCGCCGCTCGCTTCGGCTGGCAGCGCCGGCCGCTCGCGCCGCGACAGATGCGTGACCGTGACGGCTTGCTGGTCGGTTGGGGTCTGGGCACCGCGACATTCCCGGCAATGATGTTCGAGGCGGAGGCCAAAGCGGTGCTGCGTCAAGACGGCAGCGGCATCATGGAGATTGGCGCCCACGACATGGGTCAAGGTGCCTGGACCGCACTCGCGCAGATCGCCGCCGATGGACTCGGGCTCGATCTGGACCGGGTCGAATTCAGATCCGGAACCTCCGACCTTCCTGATGCCGGCATCGCGGGCGGCTCGGGCCACACTGCGACCGCCGGCTCGGCAATCTACAACGCCGGTGCCGACGTGATCACCCAGTTGGCTGATCTCGCAACCAATAACGATCGCTCGCCGCTGTTCGGCGCCGGCAACGCCGGCGTGATCGCGCGCGGCGGCCGCTTGTTCCGCCGCGACGTTGAGAGCCGCAGCGAGAGCTACTCGGACATCCTTAGCCGCGCCGGCCTCGCGCGGATCGAAGGGCGAGGAAAGAGCGCGGCCGATCCGGCCGCCCAATCGACCTACGCCATGCATGCACACGGCGCAGTGTTCGCCGAGGTCAAGGTCGATCCCGATCTCGGACAAATGCGCGCCACCCGCCTGGTCGGGGCATTCGCCGCCGGGCGGATCATCAATCCGCGCATGGTGGAGAGCCAGCTCTGCGGCGGCATGATCTGGGGCGTCTCGTTTGCCCTGCATGAGCACGCGATCATGGACCCGCGGTCCGGCCGGCCGATGAACGCAAATTTCGGCGAGTACCACATTCCCGTGAACGCCGACGTGCCGTCGCTCGAAGCAATCCTCGTCGAGGAACGGGACCCCTATGTCAATGCACTGGGCATCAAGGGCGTCGGTGAGATCGGGGTCACTGGCACCGCGGGAGCCGTCGCAAATGCCGTGTGGCACGCGACCGGAGTGCGCGTGCGCAAATTCCCGATCACGCTTGAGCGTTTGATCGAGCCCGGCCTGTGATGGCGAAGCAGCGAATGGCGAAGTCCGCCCACGTCTATTCGCTACGCCCCATTCGCTATTCGCTGCGTTCTCAGTAGACGACCGAGTTGGCGCTGCGCAGGCGCTGCGCCAGTGTCCGCATCACATTAAGCGCGAAGTGCGGCGCCTGGCTGACCAGGAAGAGAAACTGCTTCTCGCCGACCGGAACGACGGTCGCGTCGGTCGCCGCCACCGCGGTAGCGCTGCGCGGATTGTGGTCGATCAGCGCCATTTCGCCGAAAATGCTATTCTCCGGCAGGGTATCGAGCAGGCGGTTGCCAAGGCGGATTTCCACCTTGCCGTCTTTGACGATGAACAATTCCTCCGCCGGATCCCCTTTGCGGAAAATGACCTCGCCCGCTTTGAAGGTACGCACCGGGGCGCCTGCACCGGCCAAAATGCCGAAGTCGACGGCGGTGTCAGTCATATCCCGTCCCCCTTCTGACAGAATTATTTCAATCCCATGACGTTGTAAGATTACGGTTTTATGACACGCGGACATGATAGAGATGAATTACAGTCGCGGGCGATACAATTCCGTCGCAAAATTGTCCAGGGAGCGGCCGTCTGGTGCCGAAAAATGCCAACGGCCACGTCCGACAAGGTGCGCGTACATCCGGCGTCACCCGTCGTAACCGTGGCCGTCCAACGACGGAGCCCGAGGGCGTCAACGTCGCTTTGTCATAAATGGGGTTCCTCGGCCGTTATGCAAGGGCCGCACTTTTATGCAACACTGGGGGAACAAGAAGCGATCAGGCTTCGATTATCCTTCTATTCTTTCCTGCGCCGACCGGACCGAGCGGCGGCCTAATTTTCAGGGAGCGGACCATGTCGATGGAACAAAACGCGGCTATGCGGATGGGCCGAGCAGTTGCCGGCGCCATGCACGAGCATTGGGGTCTGTTTCTGGCCGAAGGCATTATCCTGGTCATTCTTGGCGTCATCGCCATTGTGGTGCCGCCCATCGCGACGCTCGCCTTCACCATCATCATCGGCTGGCTGTTTTTTGTCAGTGGCGTCGTCGGATTGTTCACGACCGCCTGGATGCGCGGCGCGCCGGGCTTCTGGTGGTCGCTGGTCTCGGCGATTGTCGCCATCGCCGCCGGCGTCCTGGTGCTGCTGTGGCCGCGAAACGGCACCTTGTCGCTGACGCTGGTCCTGATTGCCTTCTTTATTGTCGAAGGTGGCGCGACCATCCTGTACGCCGTCGATCACCGCGACCAGCTCAGCGGACGCTGGGGCTGGATGCTGGTCAGCGGCATTATCGACCTTATCCTCGCGGCGATCATTCTTGCCGGCCTGCCGGGAACGGCCGTAGTGGGCGCTTGGCCTCCTGGTCGGCATCAATATGGTGTTCGGCGGCTCGGCGCTGATGGCGATGGCGCTGGCGGCGCGAAATCCGACGCGCGCTTAGGCCTGACGTTCAGCGGGCGTTCGTCCCCGCGGAAACGGGGACCTAGTCTTTCGCGGCACGATCACTCCGCCGGCATCGCCTGCGGCACCCGCGCGCGTTCGACGTTGGCGGCGATGTAGGAGATCGCCAGCACGGCGATCAGGAAGGCCAACGCCAAGAACGCGGTCGTGCCGAGGACCATCGGGAAGCCGCCGCGGTTATACAGGACCGCGATCATCGACACCGCGACGCCCGAGCTCATGAAGGTGAGAAAGTAACGCACCGCAAAGACGCGGCCGCGCCAGGCATCGGCGGTGTAGCGCGCGATGATGAGGTCGTTGACGGTGATCTGGCCGTAGATCGCCGCCATCGTGAAAGCGAGCGCAAACAGCACCATGACGCCGCCGGCATAGGCGGTCCACACCACGCCGGCGAATTGCATGATGGCGAGAACGGCGAACAGCACGTGCAGCCGGAAGCGCTCTACCAGCCGGCCAACCGCCAGCTGCGCCATCGCACCGCAGATGAAGACCGCCGTGGTCAAGCCGCCGATCTCGACCAGCGAGATGTTGCTGACGCGCTCGTCGACAATCTTCGGCAGCGCGACCGACAGCGTGTTGAACACCAGTCCCGCCGACAGTGCGACGACGATGAACAGGCCGAAGATGATTGCCGCCACCGTCGCCGACAGCGGCACGTCGGGATGCGAGCTGCGCGCGGCCTTGTGCTCGCCTTCGTCCGGAATGAGCCAGAGATAGGCTGCGCCGGTGGCGACGCAAATCAGGCCCGGCACCAGAAAGGCGCCGCGCCAGGACAACGCGGCGGTAAGCGCTGCGGTGACGCCGGCGGCCAGCGAGATGCCGATATTGCCGCAGACGCCGTTGAACGCCATGGTGCGGCCGCGATGCGTCGCGTTCTCGATCACCATCGCGGTGCCGACCGGATGATAGATCGCGGCGAAAATGCCGAGCCCGAACAGCGCCACCGCGAGCACGGTCAGCGACGGCGCCACAGCGGCGGCGATCAGCGACACGCCGCAGCCGACATAGAACGCCACCATCATGTTGCGGCGGCTCCAGCGGTCAGCAAGCCAGCCCGCGGGCAGCGAGAACAGACCGAAGGCGATGAACGAAGCGGTCGAGAGCGCGATCAGCTCGGCATAACTCTTGCCGTAGAACAGCTGCAGCTCGATGACGACCGTCGGATAGATCAGCATCACGAAGTGATCGAGCGCGTGCGCCCAGTTCAAAAAGCCGATCGAAAGACGCCGCCGCGACACGCCAAAAGCCGGCCGCGCGGAAGAAAATGGCTCGGAGGTCGAAACTTCAACGGTCATTGGTCAATCCCGGATCGCAAGCGGCAGACTTATAGCGTGTCCGGTTCCGTCCACATACCGCCGATTGCGCAGGGCTGCCCGGCGTCACATCGGCGGAGTACAACCGGAGGTGCTGCTGATGGGATTCGCCGGAGTGCCGCGCTGCCAACGCAGCGCGCATGTTCTCCGAGTGTTCCCATTTGGAACGTTCCAATTCTAGACCTTCGTATAGCGTCCCCTGCACTATCCGATGCAGGAAAAGTCGGATCGTGCACTTGGTCACAGCCGGCGGATCATCATACCCTGGACAATGGGTTGGTTTCGACCGGGGGTACGACATTGGAGCACGTTCCGTTGATCTCAATCGTGGACGACGACGAGTCCGTCAGAGAAGCCACCAAGTCTCTGCTTCGGTCGCTGGGTTACAAGGCAGAGGCTTTCGGTTCCGCCGAGGAGTTTCTTGAATCGACTCGGATCGATGACACCGCTTGTTTGATCACCGACGTGCAGATGCCCGGCCTCAACGGCGTCGAATTGCAGGACCGCCTGATTTCCGACGGTCATGACATGCCGACAATATTCGTTTCCGCATTCCCGGACACGCGGCTGGAACGGCGCGTTCTCGAGAGTGGGGCTATTGCCTACCTGCGCAAGCCCTTCAAAGAAGATCACCTAGTCGAGCATATCGACGCCGCATTGAAGCGACCTCGCGGCCGCGGCCGACGAAAGAGCGGCCGAACCAACTAGCCTCAGCGAAAATTACCCATCACGTCGCGGCAAGCACACAACCAGCCGGCCAGATCAGCTGCGCGGATTATCGTCGGACGCCGCCGCGATCGGCAGCTTGACGAAAAACGCCGATCCATATGGCTGACGCGCCGCGGCCCAAACCCGGCCGCCGTGACCTTCGATAATCTTGCGGCAGATCGCCAATCCCATGCCGGCGCGATGCGCCTTGGTCGTGACGAAGGCCTCGAACAAACGATCTATATGGTCCGGATCGATTCCGGTTCCCGAATCTTCGATAGAGATGATCAGTTCATCGGCATCGCCGAGCTTGGACGATATCGTCAGCACACGATCGCGGTCGGCGACCAATTCCATCGCCTCGACGGCGTTCACGACCAGGTTGAAGAACGCGAGCTGAAGGCGTGCGCGCTCGGCCATCAGCGGCGGAAGTCCGGCGGGCATCTCGTTTGTCACCGCGACCCGATGGCTCCGCAGTTCGTCGTCAAGGAGTGCGAGGACGTCGGCGATGACCTCGCGTGGATCGATCGCTCGCGGTTCATCGTGATCCTCGCCGAATTGCGAACGAATAACGGCCATCAATTCGCCAGCTCGATGGCCCTCTTTGACGATCCGCGCCAGCAGCGTCCGCACCTCGTCGAGATCCGGCTCCGGCCGCCCGAGCCAGCGCAAGCCGGCATTGGCGTTGGTGACGACAGCCGCCAGCGGTTGGCTGACGTCGTGGGCGACCGCAGCCATGATCGCGCGCAGCGTCGCGTCGCGCAGCATCGACGTCATGGTCCGGCGCGATGCGCTGGACCGGTCGGCGGCATCGTCCTGACTCGCGCTGGTGCCGGTTTGGTCTCGACGGCTGTCGCCGCCGTCAACGGAACGCCCCTCGCCATGCGCCGATGCTTTGAATACGCTCATCATCACCACTCGAAGTGCCCGCTAAGGTTTTCGATCGCCGCGGACGGCGCTGCGCGCTTGATACCAATGGTCGCGCAGCCGCCGTTATCCTGGGGATTGCCTCCATAAAATGGCAATGCCAGATTGACCCCTTAAGGAGAACCATCGCCCGGGGGGGCCGATCGGCAAGTTTCTGATGGCATCATCAAACGATGACGATCCGCTCGATACCGAGACTGCGAATTTGTCAGGCGTTCGCATTCTTGTGGTCGAGGATTCTTGGCACATCGGTGTGGCGCTGAAAAGCCTGCTGCGATCGTTCGGCGCCGACGTTGCCGGCCCGGTCGCAACCTCGGCCGAGGCCGAGCGCCTGATCGCGACGCAAGTCCCCGATGCCGCCATCGTCGATTTCAATCTGCGCGGCGGTGAATTGGCCCACGGCCTGATCGACAAGCTGAACGCGCTCGGCACCCGCGTCATCCTGGTAACCGGCTACGCCGCCGTGCCGGTGCCTGCGGAAAAGGCCGCCGCGATCCTGCAGAAACCCATCGTCGAAGCCCAACTGCTTGCGGCCTTGCAGCCGACGACCGAACAGAAAGCGCGCTAGAGCGCAATCTTTTCGGAAAACCGGCTTCCACTTTTCCGGATCATGCTTCTTAGCGGAGCATGATCGTTTACGGAAAACCGGCTTCCACTTTTCCGGATCATGCTCGAGCGCCGCGCGCCCGCCGGTCAGGCCCGCTCGACCGGGATCTCAAGCCGGCACGACACGCCGTCCGGCTCGAACATGAGATCGACGGTGCCGCCGAGTTCGTGCGGAATCAGATCGCGGATCAGGCTTGAGCCAAAACTGGAGCGGGCCGGCGCCGTCACCGGCGGGCCGCCAAGCTCGCGCCAGATGATCGTTACGTTGGTCACTCCGCGTTCGTCGGACGGCTTGTCCCAATTCACCGATACCGCTCCGTTAGGCGTCGACAGCGCGCCGTATTTCGCGGCGTTGGTGACAAGCTCGTGCAGCACCATCGCCACCGCCTGCGTCGCTGCGGCGCTCAGCATGATGTTGGGGCCGCTGATCTTGGCGTTCGCCGCCATCGCATAGGGCGCGAACTGGTCGCGGACCAGATCGTTGAGGCCGACGCCCTGCCAGCGGCTCTGGCTCAGCAGCGAATGAGCGGCCGCCATGGATTGGATGCGTCCTTCGAGTGCCTTCATGTACTGGTCCATCGTGATCGAGCCTTCACGCGTCTGCATGGCGACGACGGCAACCCGCGCCAGCACGTTCTTGACGCGGTGGTCGAGCTCGGCAACCAGCAGGTCCTGGCGCGCCTCGGCGAGCTTTCGCTCGGTGATGTCGATGGTAAGGCCTCGCAGATGGGTCAGGCGCCCGGCGGAGTCGAACTCGCCCTTGGCGGTTTGCTCGAGCCACACTTCACGGCTGTCGGGCCGGATGAAGCGGAAGGTGGCGTCGAACACCGGGTTGTCGGGGCGAACGTTGCGCAACAGATTTAGCACGCGCGAACGCTCATCCGGGTGAACCCGGGCGAGGAATTGCGCCCCGCCGAAATCTTCCTTGGGGCCGAAGCCGAGGATCTGCGCCGCGTTTTCGCTGCGCTGCGACTGGTCGCTGTGCACCTCCCAATCGAAGGCCGCGACGCCGCCCGCGGTGAGCGCCTCCTGCAGCCGCGCTTCGCTCGCCATCAGCACCGCCTCATGCTGACGCCGTTCGGCAAACAGCGCCGCCAGAACAAACGAACACAGCGACACCGCCAGAATGCCGGCCTGACCCGACAGGATACGCTCCGCCATTGGAAACCTGGCGTCGCCAAAGATGCCGATGCCGAATGTCGTCGTCCAAACGATCGTCAGCGCGACAATAAAAGCCGCCGCGGCGGCGAACACCGGCCGGCAGCGGGCCGCCAGCCACAGCAGCAGCGGGAACAGCGCGGCGATCGGCACCACCGTCGCCCAGGGCTCCCGCGGCAGAAAGATGAGCACGCCGCTGAGCACGGTCAGCGTCGCCAGCGCGGCAGCGCCCTCGATGAATTCGCGCCGCGGCGCCGGGTCACGCGCCGCGGCGACGAGTCCGATCAGCAATGGCGCAACGGTGATGACGCCGAGCGCATCCGATGTGAACCAGTGATACCAGATGGTCAGGGGCGGCGCGGTCGAGGTGTGGAACAGAATGTAGCCCAGCGTCCCACCAACGCCCGAGATTGCCGTGCCGGCGACCACCGCGCCCAGAAATCCGAGCACATGGCTGAGCCGGTCGAGGCTGAACACCGGACCGAAGTAGCGTTCGATGACACCGGCGATGATGACGGCTTCGCCGGCGTTGCAGACGGCGAACACCAACGCGCTCCAGATCGACCGGTCGCCCAGCAGATTGGCAATGATGGTGGCGGCCATCGCGCCAAACACCACCGGCCACCGGGCGCGGGGCCCGAGCGCGATCAGCGTGCCGGCGGATATGCCCGCTGCCGGCCAGAACACGGCGACGCCATCGGGTTTGGTCAGGAGGCCCAGGCTCAGCCGCGCCGCGACGAAATAACTCAAACCAATTGCAACGGCGAGTACGGCCCCGGCCCCGACCGTCAAAAGCCGTGGCGATTTAGCGAATCCGAACGAGAGCCGTAAGACCTGCTTTTGCAAATCCTGCCACATGGAGGCCGCCCAACGCGCGAATACTCGCATGCCAGCAGGCGGCGCGCGAGTCGGAACACTGGCGGCCGACTACCGGCGTGTGCCATCAATCACAGCGGCGAGCAGAGTTCGACTTCGCGGCTCAATCGGCAACTACAGCGTTCTTTGTTTGTCACCGCATTCCTTGCAGGTGTACGACACCCGGACCTGTCCCGGAGCCGCCGAGACGCGATTCGGCGCTCCGCACTTGCCGCATTTGGCCTCGATGCGGGTTTTGCCTTGCTTGATGGTGACGGCTTTGCGCTCCAATGCCTCTTTCACCAGACGCTCGGTTTCCTCGCGCATCTTCTCTTTCGACATGACCCGCCTTCCCTGCCCGTCCGCACCCCGGGTCTTATAGATGGTTAGAGCATGATCCGGAAAAGTGGAAGCCGGTTTTCCGAAAACACCATGCTCAGCCAAAAACTTAGAGCGCCAATCGGTTCAAGCTGAAGCGGTTGCCCCTTGCGGTGGCCTTGCCAGCGCGGCCCCACAGGATATCGGGCCAAGCCTTCTCTGTGCGGTCGGCAAAAAAACGGCGGGGCTTTCGCCCCGCCGCCTTCGTTGGCCTGCTGCAGAAGGTGGTCGGTAAGGCCGCGCCGGACGCGGCTTACGGGAACAGCTTGAGCACCGACTGATTCGCCTGGTTGGCGATCGACAGCGCCGAGATTTCCAATTGCTGCTGGGTCTGCAGGGTCAGGAGGTTGGCGCTTTCCTGATTCTGGTCGGCCAAGACCAGGTTGCTGGCGCCGGTCTGCAGCGTGTTGATCATGTTCTGCTCGAACGACTGACGGGTCTGGATCGTTGATGAGTTCGTGCCGAACGTTTCGGTCTGGGCGCGCACCAGGCTGATGGCGGAATTGATCGATGTTTCCGTCGTCGAAATGGTGGCGCTGCTCTGGAAGCCGCCGGCGGCAATGCTCGAAAGACCAAGTCCGGTGTGGTTGAAGTTCACGCCGTTGATGTTCAGCGAGCTGGTCCCTTCCTCATTGAAGAGAACTTGCAGATTGTTGCCGCCAAGCAGGTTGACGCCGTTGTAGGAGGCGTCGCCGGCCAGTTGGTCGATCTGCGTCAAGAGCGCGTTGTAGTTGCCTTGCAGCGTCGTGCGCGTGGTGCTGGTCCCGACGACCGCGGTGCTGGCGAGACCGAACGCCGTTTGGTCCGCGCCGGAGGCGGTGAAGCTGATATTGGGAGTGTTGCCGGTCAGGATGAGGTGGCCGCTGCCGTCGTCGCTGGCCGTCACCGCGCCGGTGCTGCCGAGGCCGGCGGTGCTGTTGATATTCGCCTCGATGGTGGAAAGCGCGGCGCTGGCTGCGATCGAAACGGTGTAGGTCGTGCCGCCGGTGGCAATCAGCAGGTTGCCGGCCGCCGCCGAGTTGCCGGCCAGGCTGACCGTGCCGGTGGTCGCGCCGGCGGTGTCGTTTTGTGCGGATTGCGCCTGCTGTGCCGTCGACAGCGCCTGCTCGAGCAGGCTGGTCAGGCCGGTGAGGCCGTTGTTGGCGGCATTGAGCGTCTGCTGGCCTTGCCCGATCTGGTCGAGCAAGGAGGACAGATCGTTGGCGCGGTTGTTCAACGACTGCGAGGTGAAATAGCTGGTCGGGTTGTCAAAGGCGGTGTTGACCTTCTTGCCGGTGGCAAGATGCTCCTGCGTTGTCGTCAGGTTCGTAGCGGTGTTCTGCAGCGACAGCAGGTTCTGCCGGATACCCGCGCTCAAAGTGATGTTGGAGGACATGGCACCAGTACCTTCTGAGTATATGGTCAGCACGCGCCTTGTATGGCGAACTGCGCGTTAACCTACTTTCTTATCCTTAATGAGCCGTAAATGCGGGTTGGGGTTTCGCTGCCGCCAGTGCTGGAAGGCGGCAAAAGGCGCGAACAGCGGCCTGGCGTGGCGAATAGACCGCCGACGCAACCGCCGCTATTCGCGGTTAGCCAGCTCGGTACTCGCCAGATCACCGGTCTCGGCCAGCGGAGCGATCTGAATCCATTGCGGCTCGGTGGCCAGCGCCAAGATCCGGTATGACAAATCATGCTGATCGGCCGCGGCGATCAGATGCGCCAGCGCCGCGGGTGATTTTTGAAAATCCACTTGCCAGACATTCTCGGCAATTTTTTCAACGGCGGCCCGTTCGATCTTCGGCGCGACCAATCCCAAATAACAAAACCATCGTTGCCGGTCGGGGTCCGGCGGCATGTCGACGGCAAAAATTGCACTGTGCATTCACGACGTCTCCTTTTGTCTTTTCCGCCGCCCCGGCAAATCCCCAATTTGCCCGAGACGGACATTTGCCATTGGACCATGATCCGGCAACGGCCAGTTTCGGATTTGATGCGGGGTGGAAGGCAGCTTCGGAAAGCATCATGGTCCAACGCTGCCAATCGAAAATCAGGCGGGCGCCAATTGCGGCGCCCTCCCCTTGTCCACGCCATGGGCCAGGAGCGCGATCGCCACGACCGCGACAAGAAAGGCAAACGCAATCGCCGCCAGCGCCTGGAGGACCAGGTCGAAACCGCCGCGCGCGTACATCACTGCGATCATCGACGCCGATACGCCCGACACCATGAAAGTGAGCGCGTAACGCACCGCATAGACGCGCCCGCGCCAGGCGTCGGCGGTGTAGCGCGCGATGACCAGATCGTTCACCGTGATCTGGCTATAGGTCGCGGCAATGGTGAAGGCGAGCGCAACAAACAGCGCCGCACCGCTGGCGTAGACGACCCACACAATGCCGGCGAGCTGCATGCATCGCCACCATGACGAACAGAATGTGCGGCCGGACCAGCTCGGCCATGCGACCGACGGCGAATTGCGCGAGCGCGCCGGAGAGCACGACCGCCGTCGTGAGCCCGCCGACCATCGCCAGCGAAAGGTCGCTGACGCGCTCGTCGACGATCTTCGGCAACGCCAGCGTTATGGTGTTGACCACCAGGCCGCCGGTCAGGGCGACCACGACAAACAGCGCGAAAATCATCACCGCCAGCGGCAGCGACATGGCGACCTCGGGCGACGCACTGCGCGCAACCGCCCGGCGGGTGTCGTCACGAACAAAGCGGACATAGGCCATGCCGGCTGCGATGCAGACGATGCCGGGCACCAGAAAAGCGCCGCGCCAGGATAACGTCGCGGTCAGCGCCGCCGTGATACCGGCGGCGAAGGCGACACCGAGATTGCCGCAGACCGCATTGAAGGCCAGCGTGCGTCCGCGCTGCGTCGCGTTTTCGAGAAGCAACGCGGTGCCGACCGGATGGTAGATCGCGCCGAACACGCCAAGCGCGAACAGCGCCACCGCGAGCACCGTCAGCGAAGGCGCCAGTGCCGCCGCAACAAGCGACAACCCGCTGCCGAGATAGAAGGCGGCCATCATGTTGCGGCGGCTCCAGCGGTCGGCGAGCCAGCCGGCGGGCAGCGAAAACAGACCGAACGCCGTGAAAGAGGCGGTGCCGAGCGCGATGAGCTCGGAATAGGACCGGCCATAGATCGTCTCAAGCTCGATGACGACGGTCGGATAGATCAGGATCACAAAGTGATCGAGTGCGTGAGCGCCGTTGAGGAAGCCGATTGCGCGCTGCCGGTGCTGCCGGTCGGTTGAGCGATCGGCGCCCGCCCGGGCGCTCACGGCTGGCCCGTCATCAGTGCTCAAACTCGTCATCTTGCTCCGGCGGCTCCGAGGGGTTGCCCCAGCCAAGCTCCTCGAACAGCGCGTCACAGGCGTCGAGAGCCGCCGCCAAGCGCGGCGCCCTCGCCAAATCCTGAGGCGTCAGCAGCCGGCGAAGATCGGCGGCGTCCGCCGCCAATCGCAGCATCTTGAGCTCCATATCGACCGCCGCGAGACACGCCATTTTGAGGTCGGTCGGTTTCTAGCCATGGTGCCGTTCCATGGTGACGGCGACAAAGTTTGCATCACGCTCTCCTCTGTACATGGGCATAATTGGCCACCGATTGACAACAGCTCCGCCTCACGCGACCGCGGGAATGAGCTCGGGAAGACGATAGGAGGGGCGCAGCGTGCCCTTCCAGATCAGCACCGACCCGGGGACGGATTCCTTGAGGCAAATGCCGATCCAAACCGTTTCGGAAACGTACTTCTCGATGGCCACGCACGGCACGCCGTTGATGTCGTGCGGCGGGCCGAGCAAACGCAGCGTCCATCCGAGTTTCTCATTGCGGGCGACGCGCCATGGCTCGCAGATCGAGAGAATTTTGCTCAAGCCCAGCGCCAGCCCGAATTCGACGCACCCCGCCATCAAATACAACTCGACGCTCGGGCGCGGACCGCCGCGTCTTTCCTTGGCGACCCACAAGCGGGTTTTGTCGTAGACGTCGGCCGAGCGGATCAGCGGCCCCGACGACAGGTAGGGAAATACTTCGCTGAGCAGCGTCGGCCCGGTGGTCGGATTTAACCGGATGCCGCCAATCACCAGCCGGCTGTCGATGGCCAGCAAATGCACTGCGTCGGCCGTATCGAACTGGTCGGTCTCGCGGCCGTCCGGCCGTTCAAGCTCGGTCCATCCCCGTTCGCGGACGCAGACCTCGTAGCGGCCGCGAAAACATTGCTCCATTTCATCGTGGTAAAGATGCAGATTGTCGTTCCTGACGACATGCACGCCCAACATAGTCCCTCGCTCCCTCGCATTGACGCGGCGGAAGCGATTTGGCCGGCTTTATTGATGTCGATATTGGCGGAAACGACAATTTACAAAGCGCGCAATTGATGTTGCCTGGGCAGTTTCCCAATTCGCGGGAGCGGGCGTCTTTCTACAATTGATGCGTGGAGAATACGCTCAGCCGCACCGCCTCGACGGCCAACGCAGTGCGGTTGGCCACGCCAAGCTTGCGGGCGGCGTTGGTCACATGGGCCCGCGCGGTGCGCTCGCTGATATTGAGAATGGTGCCGATGTCCCAGTTGGATCTTGCCGGCCGAAACCCACTTCACCACTTCCCACTCTCGATCGGTGAGCAGTTTGCCATTCTCCGGCGGCGGCTCGAGCAGCGCACAAAAACGATTGTACGCAGCGAGCGCCATCATGTGTAAGGCCTTGCTCACGCCGCGGCCGAGGTCGGGTTTCTCGCCCGAGATATTGATGGCGGCGGCCAACCCGCCGTGATGGTAGATCGGCACGCAAAGCCCTTGGTTCATGCGAAAATCTGTAGCGCGTTCCATGACTTGCTTGGCGCGCAACTCCCGCCAGGGATCGTATTGCGCCTCGCTCCACAGGAACGGCTTGGGCGAGCGCGCAAGCTTGCGACGGACCGGATCATCGTCCGTCATGTGTTCGCTCTCATACACGGCGACCCATTCCGGATGCCAGATGCGGGCGATCACGCGGCGCGAAAAATCACGCTCGCGATCATTCACGGCGGTCATCAGGAACGAATGGAATCCAATCTGCCCGATTTCGTCGCGAAATAATCGTAAGACACCTTCACAGGTGCTTGCCGCATCCAGCGCCGCGATGAAATCGAGCGCCCGGACGGCCCAATATTGATCAGTCCCCTCACACTCTCGCATCTGCAGCTCCCCAGCAGACGCACTGAACTCACGATCTTACTTTTAGTACCGGCGTTCAAGCACCAATGAGCTACAAGCTTCTCCAGACATCAAGTGTGCCAAAAAACACACACCCTTAAGTTGTTTGTTGGATTAACTTCAGGCCTAGCGCGAATTCAGCGACCTGATAAGGACTGATTTTGCCGCCCACGCCGGCGACGCGCCCCGCAAGAGTAGGCACCGCTGACATGACGCCGGATCATCAGTCGAGGGTGCGGCGGAAGCGGGTCACGGCAATGATCATCGCCAGCGCCATCAATCCGGCGAGCGCCAGCGTGTCGTATTGCAGCTGCGACAGCGTCGAGCCCTTGAGCATGATCGCGCGCACGATGCGCATGAAGTGGGTCAGCGGCAGATATTCGCCGATCACCTGCGCCCAGCGCGGCATGCCGAGATACGGAAAAATGAATCCCGACAGCATCATGTTGGGCAAAAAGAACATCATCGACATTTGAATCGCCTGGAGCTGGTTCTGCGCCAGCGTCGAAAACGTGTAGCCGAACGCCAGATTGGTGGCGATGAACAGCGTGGTGAGCGCGGCGAGAAGCGTGAGGCTGCCGACGATCGGCACGCCGAACATCAGCACGCCGGCGGCCAGGATCAGCGCCGCCTGGACGAATCCGACCAGCACATATGGCAAGATCTTGCCGAGCATGATCTCGAGCGGCGTGATCGGCATCGCCAACAGGCTTTCCATGGTGCCGCGCTCGGTCTCGCGCGTCACCGACAGCGAGGTGAAAATCAGCATCGTCAAGGTGAGGATGGTGCCGAGAAGCCCGGGCACGATGTTCAGCGGCGTCGAGGCGGCGGGATTGTAGCGCTCGTGCGCGCGGATCTCGAACAGCGGCTGGCCGGTGTCGGGCAGGCCGCGATCTTTCGCCAAGGCGGTGTTGATCACCTCCGAGAGCGCCGCAATCGCCGGCCCGGTCGCCACCGGATCGGTGGCGTCAACGGCGACCAGCAGCGCCGGATCGTCGCCGCGCCGCAGCGCCCGCTCGAAATTGGCGGGAATTTCCACCGCGAACAGCACACTGCCGGAGGCGAGCGCCTGGTCGAGCTCGGCCTCGTCGCGCAATTGCCGCGTGACCTTGAAGTACTTGGTGTTCTGCAGAGCGGCGAGGATGGAGCGGCCGACGTCGCTCGATTCCTGCAACAGCACCGCGGTCGGCAGGTTGCGCGGCGTGGTGTTGATGGCGTAGCCGAACATCACGAGCTGCAGCAGCGGAATCGAGAGCATCGTCGCCAGCGTGACGCGGTCGCGGCGCAGCTGGAGAAACTCCTTGAGCAGCATGGCGCCGACGCGGCGCCAGAAGCTTCCGACTCCAATGGCCGCGGGCGCGCTCATTGGAAATTGTCCTTCGCCTGGCCCATCAGGTCGATGAACACATCCTCCAGCGACGGCGCGGCGCGCTGCCAGACCAGGCCTTGAAACGGTCCTTGCCGATCGCGATAGTGCGCGATCGCGGTTTCCAGCGCCGGCGCATCGCGGCCCGACACATGCAGGCTGTTGCCGAACGGCGCCACCATGCCGATCCCCGGACTGCCGGTCAGTTCGCTGGCGAGCTGCGACAGATTTTCGCCATTCGTGCCGCTGACGGTGAAGGTGGCGAGGTGCGAGTTCGCGATCACCTCGTTCGACCGTGCCGCGGGTGAGCACTTCGCCAAACGCGATGTAAGCGATCTCGTGGCAGCGTTCGGCTTCGTCCATGTAATGCGTGGAGACCAGGACGGTGAGGCCGCCGGCGGCAAGTCATGAATCTCGCTCCAGAAATCGCGCCGCGCTTTCGGATCGACGCCTGCGGTCGGCTCGTCAAGCAGCAGCAGGCTCGGGTTCGGCAGCGTGCAGGCGCCGAGCGCCAGCCGCTGCTTCCAGCCGCCCGACAGCTTGCCGGCGACCTGCTCCTCGCGGCCTTCGAGACCGAGCCGCGCGATCATCGCCCGGGCTGCCGCCGCCGGCCGCGCCAAGCCGTAGATGCGGGCGACGAATTCGAGATTCTCGCGCACCGAGAGATCGTCATAGAGGCTGAAGCGCTGCGTCATATAGCCGACGCGGGTTTTGATCTTGGCCGCATCGGTGCGGATGTCGTAACCGAGACAGGTGCCGCTGCCCTGGTCGGGCGTGAGCAGTCCGCACAGCATGCGGATGGTGGTGGTCTTGCCGGAGCCATTGGGGCCGAGAAAGCCGAAGATGGTGCCGCGTTTGACCTGCATGGAGAGATCGCGCACCACCTGCCGGCCGCCGAACGATTTGGTCAGGCCGTGCACGTCGATGACGATCTCCGGCGTCGCGCTGGGAGCGGCGTATCGGCAGCATCGGCTGGCGCGGCGTTCATAGCGGCACCGCCGGTTTTGCCGCGATCTTGGGCGCCGGCGCCGGCGCGCCCGCTGCGGCATGAGCGTCACGTCCACCGGCTGGCCGACGCGAAGCTCGGCCGGCTTGTCCGGTAACGCCTCGATCAAAAAGACGAGCTTGGCCCGCTCCTCGAGGCTGTAGATCACCGGCGGGGTAAATTCCGATTGTTTGGCGATGAAGCTCACGCGCGCCGTGAGCCCGCTGGCGCAACCGTCGCAGCTGACTTTTATTTCGTCGCCATAGGCGATGGCCGGCAGCACCGCCTCGGGCAAATAAAACCGCACCTTGATGTTGCCCGGCGGCAGCAATGCCAGCACCGGCCGGCCCGCCGGCACCATTTCGCCGGGCCGGAAATAAATCTGCTGGACGGTGCCGTCGACGGCGCTGAAGACGTTCCGTCGCGACAGCCGGGTCTGCACCGAGTTGAGCCGCGCCTGCGCGTCGCGCAGCACCATCTCGGCGGCATCGAAATCTTTCACCGTACCGGCGCCGGTCTTCACCAGCATCGAGGCGCGATCGTAGGTCTGCTGGGCGTTCTTCACCGACGCCCTGACCTGGGCGAGGTCGGCAAGCTGCAGATCGTTGTCGACGGTGTACAAAAGATCGCCGGCTTTGACGGTGTCGCCCTCGCGCACCGTGAGCGTCTGCACCCGCCCGACTTCGTCGGGGGCGACGAAAATGAGATTGGCTTCGACCCAGCCCTGATAAGCTGTTGTCATGCGGCTTGCTGCAGGCGGCGAGCGCCAGCGCGCAAACAACGAGGATGCCGCGCATGCGGCCGGATGCTCATGCCGGCCTCCCGTCACGGGGAAAAAGCCGATCGAAATAGGCGCGCAACATCGCGGGCGCGTCGAGCGGCTCGAAGCGATCGAACAAGCCCTGCCAGACGATGGCCATAATCGTTGCGGCGCCAAGCAATTGCGGAAAGCGGATCAGCGTGTCGTCGGCGATTTCGCCGCGCTCTAGCGCGCGCACCAGCCTCGCCCGCACGACTGCAAGCAAACGGCCGAGCACTTCGCGGTAATAGAATTCCGCTATCGCCGGGAAGCGCGGGCCTTCACTGATGATCAGCCGGATGACCTGCTTGCGCCGGGTGCCGAAGATTTCGCGGGCGAAGATTTCGAGCGCCTGATCGATGAGCTCGCGTACCGGCAGATCACTCTCGAGCGCCGCTTCGAATGCGCCGATCACGGGATAGAGCTGAAAGCGCACCAGCTCCTGAAACAGCGCCTCCTTGTCGGCGAAGTAGAGATAGATCGTGCCCTTGGCGACGCCGGCGCGCGCCGCGACGTCGTCGAGCCGCGCGGCGGCAAAGCCGCGGGCGGAAAATTCGTCGAGCGCGGCTTCGAGGATCGCGTCCCGCCGCGCCGCCGCCTTTGCCTCCCGCGCGCTCTGGCGCGGCGCGGCAAGTGCGCCGCTTCCCTCTCCCGCCGCGGCGGCCCTGACTCGCGTTTCCTTTGGGATCTTGGCCATGAGCATAATATGACTGACCAGTCAGTCATAATCAAGAGCAAACGAACCGACTGCGACACTTTCGCAAGACGGACGCAAGATCAGTGACTTGGGCTAGACAAAGGGGGTGGGAGCGCGACGGTGACTAACCGCCCGGCCTCAGCCGCCGGGCCGCGAACGTTTCGACCCAAGCGGGAGGACATTCAGGTCCGGTGCTTTCGAACGGCTCTTTACGTGGTCGATGAAGGCACGCAGCTTCGGCATCACTTGGCCGCGTCCGTGATGGTAAAGAAAGACGCCCGGCGTCATGGGCGCAAACGGCTCCAACACACGCACCAGTCGGCCGGCCGCTACATGTTCGGCGGCTATCGGCTCGGGCACTTGCGCTAGGCCCACACCTTGGAGCGCTGCGCCCAATAGGGTCGGAAAGTCTTTAGCGAGGAGCGGTCCCGACACGGCCACCTCCACGGCGCTGCCATTGTCGTTGAGCGGCCACCGGGCCAGCGCACCGCTGGATCGTCGAAGGCGCAGGCACGCGTGGTGGCGGAGATCGTCCGGCCGCTCGGGCCAGCCGTTGTGGGCGAGATAGGCGGGGCTGGCGACGATGACAAAGCGAAACGGCGGCGTCAGGCGCACCGCGACCATATCGGCGGCGATGAATTGGCCCAGTCGGATGCCGGCGTCGAACCCTTCGGCCGCGAGGTCGACCAATTCCTCGCTCACGGCAATCTCCACTTCGACCTCGGGATAGGCCTTGCAGAACGAAGCGACCAAAGGCTGCAGCAGGATCGGCACCACCGCGGGCGGGACTGACAGGCGGAGAAGTCCGGCCGGCCGCTGTCCCAAATCGCGCGCGACCTCGCCCGCTGCGACGAACTCCTCGAAGGCGGGCTTTGCGCGCGAGAGGAATTTTTCGCCCGCTTCCGTGAGGCCGACGCTGCGCGTCGTGCGGGTGAAGAGCGCCGCGCCGACGCGAGTCTCAAGCGCGCGCACCGCTTGGCTGATCGCCGACGGCGTCACGCCGAGCTCGGCGGCGGCTCGGCGAAAGTTCCGGTGTTGGGCGACGCTGAGGAACGCCTCCACGCCGTCGAGCGCGCCGTGCCGGACTGTGAAGTTCTGCTTCATGCCTCATCGACGTTATCGCGAATAGTCGCTCGCGAGAAGCGGCCGTATCTGACTTACAAATCAACCGGCACAAGGAGCCATTCCGATGTCGAAGCCGAAGGTCCTCGTCACTGGCGCCACGGGTAAGACCGGCGCCGTCGTCGTCTCGGAATTGCTGAGTGCGGGCCACCCGGTTCGCGCGATGGTGCGCGCCGAGGATGCGCGCAGCCGCGCACTTGCGGCTAAGGGCGCCGAGATCGCGGTCGCCGACACGTTCGACGCCGAGCAGGTGGCCGGAGCGCTCAAGGGCGTGCAGCGAGCTTACTACCTTCCGCCGTTCGATCCCAACATGCTGCACGGCGCAGCCGTCTTTGCGACGGCCGCTGAGGACACTCCCGGATTCGAGCATATCGTCAGCCTGAGCCAGTGGCTCGCGAGTCCCTCACATCCGGCGCTGATGACGCGCCACCATTGGCTCGCCGATCGTGTCTTTGCCATGGTCCCGAATGTCGGGCTGACCATCGTCAATCCCGGATTTTTTGCCGACGCCTACCTTCAACTGATCCCATTCGCTTCGCTGCTTGGGGTTTTTCCGCTGCCGGTCGACGGCGAAAGCCAGAATGCGCCGCCTTCCAACGAGGACATCGCCCGCGTCGCCGCCGCGGCGCTCATGGACCCCGGAAAGCACGCCGGTAAAACCTATCGTCCGACCGGGCCGGAGCTCCTTTCGGTCAACGAGATGATTTAAATCATGAGCCGCGTGCTTCACCGCAAAGTACGACACGTGAAAACGCCGATGTGGATGGTCTACAAGACGATCCGCGGCAACAGCGGCAGCGAAATGTTGCTCAATAACCTGCGGCACTATTTCAGGGATCATGACAGCGGTGCCTTCGCGCTCGGCGCACCTACAAACGATGTTCTTGAAGTGACCGGACGACGACCGGAAGACTTCGAGACCACCGCACGCCGCTACGCCGCCCTTCCTAAAGCGCAACAGACGCTTGGCCACCGGCTTGCCGCCCTCGCCGACTTCATGTTGATGCCGTTCCGCCAGGGCTTTGATCCGGATCGGTTTGATCGCGAATTGCGTAGCCCGCGGCCGATACAACCCCGGCTCGCAACTCGACTCCGATGTCTGGCGGCGCGAGCACAGCGTTGACGACGGCGTAATGCCGTCCACCGTCCGGCCGCCCCCGCTCGGCGCGTCTCGGCTCGGCTCGCATCGCGATCCTTACCGGCTGATCGCGCGCCGGTTCTGGAAAATTCGCGAACCCCAAACAACGTCGCGGTCCGCTTGGACGTTCGGGAGCCGCAAAACGCTCACCGGACAGGAGATAAAAAATGTCCCCGGCAACCATCTTCCAGATACATCTCGTTCTTGGTTACGTCCCGTGGCTGCTTTGCGTCGGTGTATACATTTGGCCCTGGCTCAAGGCGTTGGACCGGGTCGAAGCACATCGCGCCATCGCCACCCTGCACAGCTTCCGCTTCTTCGGGCTCGTCTTTCTCGTTCCCGGCGTCGTCAGCCCCGATCTGCCGGCCAGCTTTGCGACGTTCGCCGCCTATGGCGACTTCGCAACCGGAGTGCTGGCGATGCTGGCGCTGCTCACCGTTCGGATACGTCCGCTGTTTTGGCTGTTCGTCGTCGCCTTCAATGTCGTGGGGGTGGTCGACATCATCGTCGATTATTACCACGGCAATCAGATCGGCCTTCCGGCGCTGGCGGGCGAACTGGGCGCCACATACGCGATCCCGATCATCTACGTGCCGCTTCTGATGATCACGCACGTCATCGCGTTCTATTTGCTGGCGCGTCGTGCGCCCGAGGTGGCGCCGGCCGTCGCTTAGCCCTTCTCGTCGCAGGCGAAGGCGCGAACCACGCAATCCTTGCCGCCGAACTCGTAGCAGCGGCGCAGCGAGGCATTCTCCGCCTTGCCGAGGTGCGAACCGATCGCCCAGCCAAACGAGCCGCAGGGCTGCTTGGCGTCGACGGCCATGGCGGCGCAGCCGCGCCGGATGGTGCCGACGATCTTGCAGCCGCGGCCTGAGCATTTCTTCATCGCCGCAACGCGGGCGTCGGCCACGTTGTGGAAATCGTATCCATAGCCGTAGGCGCCGCAGGCGCCGACCGCGAGAGCGCCGGCGGCATGCGCCGCGCCAACTGCCGCGATCAGAAAGCACGCCGCAGCGATGGCGCGCGCGAACGTTTGGGTATTACCGATCATGAAAGCCCCTTCCCCAAGGGAATATGCGAACGCTAGCCGGGAAGGGTTGCTAGTTGGTGAATCGGCGACAGGGGTCGCGCAGATTTCCGCGCAGGCGATCTCACCTCAGCCAACGATCGGTGCCGCCAGGGCCTCCGGTGTGCCGGCGGCATTGAGCCGGTCGAGCGTGGCTTTCAGCCCGATCGTGTCCGGGCAGATGATCAGCCGCGTCGCCTGCCCCCAGCGCAGCTGCACGACATGGATGCCGCGGTTATACGTGCGCACATTGTCGGTGCCGGAATTCGTTTCCTCCCAATCGACGACGACGACGGTATTCCACGGTCCGCCGCTGACCGCGATGTTGCGAAGATCAAAGTGGATGTCCGGCAACAGCCGATAGAGCCGCTCGTACCAGCGCCGGGTCGCCGGCAGCGTCTGCCGCGAGCCGCCGAGCGCGTGGTCGCCGAGGAACGCATGCTCGAACCGCGGGGCGAATGCCCGCAGCACCGGCTCGGCATCGCCGCGGTTTATGGCGTCAAACAATCGCCTGATGCGGCGGCGGACGATGGCGTGATACATCCCTGCCTCTCACTTTTCCGTGGAGCATGATCTTTTTCGGAAAACCGGCTGCCACCCCGGATCACGTCCGGGGCAGGCTTTTTCCGGATCATAGCTCTAGTTCAATCATTGAACTAACAATACGCTGTTGAGTTCAATGATGCAACTGAGTATGATCGGCGGATGAAAAGAACCAGCTTCGCCCGGATGCATTGCTCGCTGGCGCGTGGGCTCGATCTGATCGGCGACTGGTGGTCGCCATTGATCGTCCGCGACCTCTATCTCAACGTCGTGCGGTTTGACGATTTGGTCGAGGATCTCGGCATTTCGCGCAATCTCTTGACCCGGCGTCTGAACGCGCTGGCGAAGAGCGGTATTGTCGAGCGGCGCCCTTATCAGCGTCGGCCGCTCCGCTACGAATATCGGCTGACCGAGGCCGGTTGTGATCTCGTGCCGGCCATTCTGGCGCTCACCTCCTGGGGCGATCGCTGGGCCCGGCCGAAGGAAGGCAGCCCGATGCTGTTCGTCCACGAGACTTGCGGCCGGCAATTCCAGCCGCAGGTCACCTGCTCGGCATGCGGCGGGGTGATTACCGCCGACACGGTGAAGACCGTCGGCGGGCCAGGCGGCGCGATGAAAACCGGAACGAAAGTTCTCGCGCGCCGCCTCAAGGGCATGCGCGCTTAATCAAACCTCAACCCGTGTGAGTTCGTTCGCCGGTGTCCGGGATTTTGGCGGATTGGTTACGGCCGAACAGCACCGCAGCGGATCGAGCGGCTTCGGCGATCAAATTCCGCTCTACGAGCGTCGGGGCCCGAGGCTCCCGATGGTAGATGGCAAAAGTGCCGAGCACTCGGCCGGCGGACATGATCGGCATCGACCAGCACGCCCTCAACCCCGCTTCCAGAGCCAAATTTACAATGTCGGGCCAGCGCGCCCAAAGCGGGTCGGTCGAAATATCGGAGACGTAGATCGGGTGACCGCAAAAGGCGGCGGTGCCGCAGGAACCCGAGGCCGGTCCGATTTCAATGCCGTCGACCGCCTCCTTGTAGCGCGCCGGCAAATGCGGCGCGGCGAGGTGTTGCAGCGTCTTACCCTCTAACACCAGCACGGAGGCAAGGAATGAATACTGGCCGCGTGCTTCGACGGTTTCGATCAGGTCAAGCAGTGCAGCGGCGCGCGCGTCGGTTTGCGGATGTTGGCTCACTTGTTGCCTCCATGATCGCCTCTGCCCAGGCAAAATTTCGGCAAGATCGTCGAGAATAGTAGAGGCGCCGGGAACCCCAAAGCGGGCTTAAGCCGACATTATTGCTGCGTCGCCGTGTGCACGGTGTTACCAGGATTTGCGTTTTTCAATCGCCGCAGACCGCGCTTATTTTATTAAATACGAAGCCGGGCGCGGCACGGCCGTTCAGCTCAGCCGATGTGCTTCCAGCCGCGCATCCGCGTCAGGTCCCTTCCAGCTCGGCCCGCACCGCTTCCAGCGCTTCCGGCGTATCGACGTCGGTCAGCGCCGCGGTGCCGGTCAGCGGCACTTCGATCACCGCTTCGCTGTAACGGCTGATGAGGTGACGCGCGCCGATGTCGCCTTCGACCGCCATGAGCTCGGGAAAGAAGCGCCGCGACCAGACGACCGGATTGCCGCGCTGGCCGGCGATGGTCGGCACGGCGATGAGCGCGCCCTTGTCTGGCGCGAGTGCGCCGGTAAGTTTGTCGATCATCGCCGCGTCGACTTGCGGCATGTCGCCCAAGCAGACAATGACCCCGTCCGACTGCGCCGGCAGCGCGCCGATGCCGGCTTTGAGCGAGGTGCCGAGGCCGTCGGCGAAAGCCGGATTATGCACGAACTCGACCGGCAGGCCGGAAAGCGCCGCCTCGACGCGCTCGCGCTGGTGCCCGGTCACCACGATCACCGGCCGGGCCCGTGAGGCGAGCACTTGGTCGGTAACAATGCGGACCAGCGGACGGCCGCCGATCTCGGCCAAGAGCTTGTTCGGGCCGCCCATGCGGCTCGAACGGCCGGCGGCGAGCACCAAAGCCGCGACATTGCGCGCCGGATGCAACGGCTCGTCGCGCGGCTGCGGCCGTGTCACGATCTCCATCAGCAAGCCGCCAACGCCCATGCCGGTGATGTCCTCGCGCGGCACCTGCAAGCCGGCAAGGAGCCGCATCAAGACCCAATCGAAGCCGTTCTCCTTCGGGCTTCGCGCGCAGCCGGGCGCGCCAAGCACCGGATGGCCGGCGGCATTGCCGATCAGCAACAGATTGCCGGGATCGACCGGCATGCCGAAATGCTCGATCTTGCCGCCGACCGCTTCCAGCGCCGCCGGAATAACGTCGCGGCGGTCGGCGATCGCCGAGGCGCCAAACACGACCACAAGCTCGGCGCCCTGCTTGAGCACTTCGCCGAGCGCGCGCGCCAGCGCGGCTTGGTCATGCGGCACGCGCCGTTCGGCGATGATCGTGGCATTGGCCGGCGCAAGCCGCTCGTTGGTGATCTTCAGCGTCTTGTCGATCACCTTGGAGGAGAGGCCCGGCAGGAGCGTCGAGACGACGCCGACCTTGCGGATGCGGTACGGCGCGATGCGCACGACCGGCTGCCGCGCCGCCACCAGCGCCTTGTCGCGGGCGGCCGCGGCCACCGCGAACGGAATGATCTTCACGGTCGCGATCATCTCGCCGGCGACCACCGGCTTGTAGGCCGGCAGCGTCGCCACCGTGATCGCCTCGTCGACGCGGTTGAGGCGATCGATTGCCTCCTTGTCGACGACCAGCACGCCGGCCGATTGCGCGAACAGATTGGCACGGCCGGTGAAGGCGCGATCGACATGGACACCCTCGCCGGAGATCGTCTCGGCGATGTCGGCGGCGGCCACGTCTTCCGAGACGTCGCCGGCTTCGAGCCGCGCCACGACAATGTCTTTGATACCGGCAGCCTCGAGCGCCGCGGCTTCGACCGGACCGATCAGCGTGCCCTTCTTGAGCACCATCGCGCCCTGGCGGATGGTGTGCACCGCCGTGGCGCCGATGGCCTCCTTGGGCGCGACCGCTCCGAATTTCATGACGCGGCCTTGACCAAGGGGACCAATGGGCGGTCTGCCGCCGGCTCGTCGCGCAGCCGCTCGGTGATCTGCGCCATGATCGCGACCGCGATCTCCGCCGGCGACACCGCGCCGATATCGAGCCCGATCGGCGCGTGGATGCGCGCCAGGTCGGCGTCGCTCACGCCCTGCTGCTTGAGGCGTTCGAGGCGGCGTGCGTGGGTCTTCCGCGAGCCGAGCGCCCCGATATAGAAACAGTCGCGCGACAGCGCATGCAGCAGCGCCGGATCATCGATCTTCGGATCATGTGTGAGCGCGACAAAGGCGGTGTAGCGGTCGACGTTGAGCGGCGGCAGCGCCGCGTCAGGCCACTCGGCGATGACCTTCACATCCGGAAAGCGCTCGGGCGTTGCGAAGGCGGTGCGCGGATCGACGATCGTTACGTCGTAGCCGACGAGTTTGGCGATCGGCGCCAGCGCCTGGCTGATATGCACGGCGCCGATCGCGACCAGTTGCGCGGCCGGCACGTAGACGGTGAGGAAAACGCGTCCCTCGGCGGTGTCTTCCATGCCGCTTTTGCCGCTGCGCAGATGCTCGGCCAGCACGGCGCGAAGCGGGTCTTTGGCGATGTCGGTAGATTTCACCAGCCGCTGCTCTCCGCGCTCAACGTCGGTCACGACGATCACCGCGCGGCGCGCGGCGCGTTCGGCATTGAGCGCGGTGAGGAGGGAAAGTTTCATGGACGTTTCTCAATCGTCATTGCGGGGCGCCGCCAACGGGTCCGGCCCGAAGTGGCCGGCCCGATGACAAGCTCCGCCGCGAACCCGGAATCCATAACCACAGAGATTAAGGTAGTCGAACCGGGGTTATGGATTCCGGATAGCCTCGCTCCGCTGGGCTTCCGGAATGACATCATTCCACCTTCTCCACCAGCACGCGGATTTTGCCGCCGCAGGAGAGGCCGACCTTCCAGGCAGTCTCGTCGGCGACGCCGAATTCCAGCATTTTCGGCTTGCCGCTGTCGATCACGTCCAGCGCCTCGGTGACGACGGCGCCTTCGACGCAGCCGCCGGATACCGAGCCTAGGAAATTCCCCTCCTGGTCGATAACCAGATTGGCGCCGACCGGACGCGGCGCCGAGCCCCAGGTCTCGACCACGGTCGCCAACGCCACCGCCCGGCCTTCCTTGCGCCAGTCTTCGGCGGCTTTGAGGATGTCGCTGTCGGTTGAGAGCATTTGAGGAGCCTCCAGTTCCTAAAGGGCGAATAGCGAATGGCGAGTAGCGAGTAGCGAATGGGGATTTAGGTCGAACTATTCGCCATTCGCCACTTCGCCCATCTCGCTATATTTGCGCAAATATAAGCAATCAGGCGACCTTTTGCATCCAGGCCTTCGGGTCCCCTGCCCGGCTGTCGCGCGCCTGCAGCGAGGCGACCAATTCGGCGATCGAGTTGAGATTATGGATCGGACGAAATTCGTCGACATGCGGCAACATGGCCTGGATGCCGCGGGCGCGCGCCTCGAAGCCGTCGAAGCGCAACAGCGGATTGAGCCAGATCAGCCGCCGGCAGGAGCGATGCAGCCGATCGATGTCGAAGGCGAGCGTGTCATCGGCGTCGCGATCGAGCCCGTCGGTGATCAGGAGCACGATGGCACCCTGACCGAGAACGCGCCGACCCCATAACTTGTTGAACGCGTGCAACGACGACGCAATGCGGGTGCCGCCCGACCAGTCGGGCACGCTCGCCGAACACGCCGCCAGCGCGTCGTCCGGATCGCGCGCGCGCAGCGCGCGGGTGACGTTGGAGAGCCGCGTGCCGAACAGAAACGTGTTGACGCGTTTTCGCGCGTCGGTCAGCGCGTGCAGGAAGTGCAAGAACACCCGGCTGTACTGGCTCATGGAGCCGGAGATATCGAGGAGCGCGACGATCGGCGGCGGCTTGGTCTTCGGCCCGATGAAGCGCAGGTCGATGAAATCGCCGCCGCCCTTAAGGCTCGCGCGCAGCGTCCGGCGCATATCGAGCACGTGACCGTGCGGATGCGGCTTTAGCCGCCGGGTGCGCACCTCGGCGAGCGGCAGCACCAGGCGCTTCATCGCCTCCTTGGCGGCGGCGATCTCGGCCGCCGTCATCTGCGCAAAATCCTTTTTCTGCAGCACCTCGCGCTCGGACACCGTCATGCGGGTGTCGAGCTCGATCTCCTGCTCCTTCTTGAGCTTGTCCTCGACGCCGGAGAACAACGCGTCATGGACGCGGGTGGCGCCGGCTTGCGGCGGGCGCGGCGGCGTATTCGGCGCCTGCGGCAACATCATCGCCATCAGCTGATCGACATAGCCGCGGCGGCGGAAGAAAATATGGAAAGCCTGATCGAAGATGATGGAATGCTCGTGCCGCTTCACGAACACCGCGTGCAGCGTCCAATAAAAATCCTCGCGGGCGCCGACGCCCGCCGCCTTCACCGCTTCGAGCGCATCAAGCACCGCGCCGGGTCCGACCGGAATGCCGGCGGCGCGCAGCGCGCGGGCGAAGTAGACGATGTTCTCGGCAAGTCGGCCGGTGCTTTCCGTCATTTTCGTTCTCAACCGCTCGTCCCCGCCCCGATCACGTCGGGGGTAAACTCCAGCGGGGACCCAGCCCGGATTCCCGCTTGCGCGGGAATGAGCGGAGTTTTGCTTACTCCGCCGCGCGCAGCTCCGACTTCACCTCGTCGAGCAGCTCCTTGACCTTTGAGCCTTCAAGCCGCGCGATGTCGTCCTGGTATTTCAACAGCACGCCGAGCGTGTCGGAGACCGTCGCCGGATCGAGCGCAACGACGTCGAGCTCGGTGAGCGCGCCGGCCCAATCGAGCGTCTCGGCGACGCCCGGCGACTTGAACAATTCCTGCTGGCGCAGCGCCTGGACGAACGCCACCACCTGCTCGGAGAGCTTCTTGCCGATGCCCGGCACCTTGGCGCGCACGATGTGAAAGCTCGCGCGCGGCGCTCGGATAGCCGACCCAGTGATAGAGGCAGCGGCGCTTGAGCGCGTCATGCACTTCGCGGGTGCGGTTCGAGGTGATGATCACGACCGGAGGATGCGCGGCCTTCACCGTGCCCAATTCCGGGATCGTCACCTGAAAATCGCTCAAGACTTCGAGGAGAAACGCCTCGAACGCCTCGTCGGTGCGATCGATCTCGTCGATCAGCAGGACCGGCGTGCCGCCGGCGTCGGGCTCGAGCGCCTGAAGGAGCGGCCGCTTGATCAAAAAACGTTCGGAGAATACGTCGCGCTCTATGCGGTCGCGGTCGTGCTCGCCTTCAGCCTCGGCGGCGCGGATCGCGATCATCTGTGCCGCGTAATTCCACTCATAGACCGCGGCGGCGACGTCGAGTCCCTCATAGCATTGCAGGCGGATCAGGCGGCGGCCCAGCGTGGCCGAGAGCACCTTAGCGATCTCGGTCTTGCCGACGCCGGCCTCGCCTTCGAGGAACAGCGGCCGGCCCATCTTCAGCGCCAGATAGAGAACGGTACCGAGCGAGCGGTCGGTGAGATATTCGGCTTCCGCAAGCAGCGCGACGGTGGCGTCGATGGAAACCGGCAGTGGCCGGGGGGAGGTCTTGTTCATTAGCTCAATCTAACCCGTCATTGCCGGGCTTGTCCCGGCAATCCACGTCTTTGGCCGGGCATGGCTCTCATTCCCGCATGTAAAGACGTGGATGCCCGGCACATAGGTGGCGCGAAGCGACGCCGTTCTTCGAACGGCTATGGCCGGGCATGACGCTTGGTAAATCTGCATTTCGATGGCTTACTTCCCGATCGCCTCAGCGACCGCGCGGCGGGCGAGCACGCCGATCAGATGGGCGCGATATTCGGCGCTGCCGTGGATATCGCTGTTGAGGCCGGTGGCCGGCACCGTCAGCCCTTCCAGCGATTTCGGCGAGAAGCGCTTCTTCAGCGCCTCTTCGAACGCAGTGACGCGGAACACGCCATTGGCGCCGGCGCCGGTGACGGCGACGCGATTTTCGCTGCCGCGCTTGGCGACAAACACGCCGACCAAAGCGTAGCGCGACGCCTGGTTGCGGAATTTCTGGTAGGCCGCCTTCTTCGGCAGCGGGAAGCTCACCTTGGTGATGATTTCCGTGGGCTCGAGCGCGGTCGAGAACATGCCGGTGAAGAAATCGTCGGCCTTGATGCGGCGCTTGTTGGTGATGATGGTGGCGCCGAGCGCGAGGCAGGCGGCGGGATAGTCGGCGGTGGGATCGTTGTTGGCGACCGATCCGCCGATCGTGCCCATATGGCGCACCGCCGGATCGCCGATCATGCCGGCAAGCTTGGCCAGCACCGGAGCATGCTCCTGCACCACCGGCGACGTGTGCACGTCGACATGGCGCGTCATCGCCCCGATGGTGATCGAGCGGCCGGCGAGGACAATGCCCGACAAGCCCTCGATGCGGGAGAGATCGATTAATTGCGGCGGCCCGGCAAGGCGGAGCTTCATCGTAGGCAACAGCGTGTGGCCGCCGGCCAGAAGCTTGGCCTCCTCGTTCTTGCTGAGCAGATTGACCGCCTGTTTCAGCGTCTCCGGACGATGGAAGGTGAAGCTATACATCTAAGCTCTCCGTTTAGCGCTCAGGGCGCATTTTAGCTGTCACGCCGCGCGCGGCGCGGCATGGCGTGATTTCTGCAACGCGGCCCATACCGTCGGCGGTGTCGCCGGCATGGCGACGGCTTCGGTGCCGATAGCGTCGGTGATGGCATTGATGACCGCGGCGGGCGCGGCGATCGCGCCGGCTTCGCCGCAACCTTTGATGCCGAGCGGATTGGACGGGCACTTGGTCATCGTCGTCCCGACCTTCAGCGTCGGGAAGTAATCGGCGCGCGGCATGGCATAGTCCATGAACGAGCCGGTGACGAGTTGGCCGTCCTTATCATAGACCGCGCCCTCGCACAGCGCCTGGCCGACGCCTTGCGCGATGCCGCCGTGGACTTGGCCCTCGACAATCATCGGATTGATCACCACGCCGAAATCATCGACCGCCGTCCAAGCGACAATTTCGGTATTGCCGGTATCGGGGTCGACCTCCACCTCGCAGATATGGCAGCCGGCCGGGAAGGTGAAATTGGTCGGATCGTAGAACGCGCCTTCTTTCAGGCCGGGCTCGAGCTCCTGACCGGTAAATTTGTGCGCGATGTAGGCGTTGAGCGCCACATCGCCCCAAGCGGCCGACTTGTCGGTGCCGGCAACGCTGAATTTTCCGTCCTTGAACTCGATATCGCCCTCGGCCGCTTCGAGCATGTGCGCGGCAACTTTCTTCGCCTTGGCCTCGACCTTGTCGAGCGCCTTGGCGATCGGCCGACATGCCGACCGGCGCCGGAGCGCGAGCCGTAAGTGCCCATGCCGAACTGCACTTTGTCGGTATCGCCATGCACCACCGAGATGTTGTCGATAGGAATGCCGAGCCGCTCGGAAACAAGCTGGGCGAAGGTCGTTTCGTGGCCTTGGCCGTGGGCGTGAGATCCGGTGAGGACTTCCACCGAACCCGTTGGATTGACCCGCACTTCGGCGGATTCCCATCCGCCGACGCCGCCGCCGAGGGAGCCGACCGCCTGCGAAGGCGCGATGCCGCACGCTTCGATATAGGTGGAAAAGCCGATGCCACGCAGCTTGCCGTGGCGGGCTGACTCGCGCTTGCGTTTGCCGAAACCCTTATAGTCGGCAAGTTCCATCGCCTTCTTCAGCGATGCGTCATAGTCGCCGGCGTCGTAAGCCATGATCACCGGCGTCTGGTGCGGGAACGCTTTGACGAAATTCTTCCGCCGCAGCTCGGCCGGCTCCTGGCCCAATTCGCGCGCGCTGACTTCCATCAGCCGCTCGACCACGAAGGTCGCTTCCGGCCGCCCGGCGCCACGATAAGCGTCAACTGAATTCGTGTTCGTATAGACCGCGTCGACTTCGCAATAGATTTGCGGAATCGCGTACTGCCCCGACAGCAATGTCGCGTAAAGATAAGTCGGCACTGCCGACGAGAAGACCTGCATGTAAGCGCCGAGATTGGCGATCGTCTTGACGCGAAGCCCAAGAATTTTTCCGCCGGCGTCGAAGGCCATCTCGGCGTGGGTGACGTGATCGCGGCCGTGTGCGTCGGTCAGAAAAGCTTCCGAGCGGTCGGACACCCACTTCACGGGGCGCCCGATACGCCTCGCCGCCCACAGCGCCACCACTTCTTCGGGATAGATGAAGATTTTCGAGCCGAAACCGCCGCCGACGTCGGGCGCGATGACGCGCAGCTTGTGCTCGGGCGCCATGCCGACGAAGGCGGCGATGACGAGGCGCGCCACGTGCGGATTTTGTGACGTATTCCACAGCGTCAGGTGGCCGGTCCCGGCGTCATAGTCAGCGATCGCCGCGCGCGGCTCCATCGCGTTCGGCACCAGGCGGTTGTTGATGAAGTCGAGCTTAGTGACGTGATGCGCCGGCTTGAACGCCGCATCGACCGCTTTGGGGTCGCCGAGATGCCATTGATAGATGGTGTTATGTGGCTGCCACCTCGTGGATTTGCGGGGCGCCGTGCTTCTGCGCCGCCGCAGGGTCGGCGACCGCCGGCAGCACGGCATAGTCGACTTTCACCTTTTCCGCCGCGTCGCGCGCCTGCGGCAGCGTTTCCGCGATCACCACCGCCACCGGATCGCCGACATGGCAGGCCTTGCCGACGGCAAGCGCCGGATGCGGCGCCATCTTCATCGGCGAGCCGTCCTTGGAATGAATCATCCAGCCGCAGATCAGATTGCCGATCTTGTCGGCGGCGAGGTCGGCGCCGGTGAGGATCGCCAACACGCCGGGCATTGTGGAGGCGGCTTTGGCATCGATCGATTTGATCGTGGCGTGGGCGTGCGGGGAGCGGACGAAGAACGCATAACCCTGGCCGGGCCGGTTGATGTCGTCGGTGTAGTGGCCCTTGCCGGTAATGAAGCGGTGATCTTCCTTGCGGCGCACGGCGGCGCCGATCCCGGTCGCGCTCATGGCAGTCTCCTCCGGCGTTTTTGTCTTATGAAACGAACCTCCGAACTGGCGTCTACTCGGCGGCCTTCGCAGCGCCGTGGCCCTTCATGGCACGCGCGCCGGCGGCAATCGCCTTGACGATGTTGTGGTAGCCGGTGCAGCGGCAGATGTTGCCTTCCAGCTCTTCACGGATGGTGTGGTCGTCGAGCTCGTGCCCCTTGCGGCGCACCATATCCACCGCAGTCAGGATCATCCCCGGGGTGCAATAGCCGCATTGCAGCCCGTGATTCTCGCGAAAGGCCTCCTGCATCGGGTGCAGCGGCCCGTCCGCCGGCGCCAGGCCCTCGATGGTGAGCACATCGGCGCCTTCGAGCTGCAACGCCAGGACCGTGCAGGATTTTATGGCCTTGCCGTTGACCAGAACGACGCAAGCTCCGCATTGCGAGGTGTCGCAGCCGACATGGGTGCCGGTGAGGCGGAGATTTTCGCGCAGCAATTGCACCAGAAGCGTGCGCGGATCGACATCTGCGGTAGTGGATTTTCCGTTCACAGTGAGGGAAACGGCTGCCATAAGCGCCTCCTCGAATTCCCTAAAAACGTTGAATTAGCGGACGGCTTGCGGCCGTTTCCCGCTGCCAAGGTCGAAAACGCGGCGATTTTCGCCCAATTCCCGACTTTGGAACTGGAATTAGTCTGAACCGCGGCGCAGTCCTCGGTCAAGGAGTATCCGATCCCCGCGACGCTGGCGGGGCTCACGAAGCAGTGGGCAAAAATTGGGCAGCCTTGCTTAAGCGCTGGGCGGGCTCACGGAAGCGGCGAATTTCTGAAAGAAGTCATCCGCCAACTTCTTCGCCGCCCCGTTGACCAGCCGCTGGCCAAGCTGAGCAAGCTTGCCGCCGATCTGCGCCTCGACCTGATAGCTCAGCAACGTGCCGCCATCCTTGGGCTCAAGCTTCACCGTCGCCCCGCCGGTGGCAAAGCCGGCAACCCCGCCGTCGCCCTGGCCGGAGATCCTGTAGCCGTTTGGCGGGTCGAGGTCCGACAGCGTGACCTTGCCTTTGAACTTCGCCTTCACCGGCCCGATCTTGGTCACGGCCACTGCCTGGAATTCGGTGTCCGACACTTTGTCGAGCAACTCGCAGCCGGGAATGCAGGCCTTGAGCGTTTCGGCGTCGTTGAGTTTTTCCCATACCGCTTCCCGCGGGACCGGAAGCTGGTATTCGCCGTTCATCGTCATGGCCATTTCACTGCACTCCTTCGCCGGTTACGCCGGCTAGGGGTATCGCTTAGCGTCTCGCGCAACCGGTGGAAAGGCTATTATCCGCATACCGTTCAGGCGATTGCCTCGCGCGGGCTGCCAGATCAAGATCAAAGCGCTCGTCAGGGAGGAGCTTTCATGCCGGAAATCAAAGCCGACGGCTGCAACATTCACGTAGAAGTCGAAGGGCCGGAGCATGCTCCCGTGCTCATGCTGTCGAACTCGCTCGGCACCAATTTGCATATGTGGGATGAGCAAGTGGCGCCGTTCACCCGCCACTTCCGCCTCCTTCGCTACGACCGCCGCGGCCACGGCAAATCCGACGCGCCGAAAGGCCCCTATTCCATGGAGCAACTCGGCCGCGACGTGCTGGCGATCCTCGATCATCTGCGCATCGAGAAGATCAATTGGTGCGGGTTGTCGATGGGCGGCATGGTCGGCATGTGGCTCGGCGCGCAGGCGCCAAAGCGCATCGACAAGCTGATCCTCTCCAACACCACCGCCTACTTTGCCGACAAGGCGATGTGGGACGGCCGCATCAAGATGGTGCGCGACAAGGGACTGGCGGCGATCGTCGACGCCAATATGGAGCGCTGGTTCACGAAGGCCTTCCGCGAGCGTTCGCCGCAAGCGATCGCGCGCATCCGCGACATGTTTCTGGCGACCAACGTCGACGGCTATATCGCCTGCGGCGAAGCGATCCGAGCCATGGATCATCGCGCATTGTTGCCGAAGATCAACGCGCCGACCTTGGTGATTGCGGGCCGGTACGATCCGGCGACGACGCTGGAAGCCGGCGAGTTCATCGCCCAGCACATGCCCAACGCGACGCTTGCGGTGCTGGACACCGCGCACATTGCCAATATGGAGCAGCCGAAGGAATACGCCGATACGGTGTTGGGGTTTTTGCTCTCGTAGTCCGGGTTGAGCGGAGCGAAACCCGGGAACGATCGAGACGCTGCAACGCCGCTCCCGGATTTCGCTCCGCTCAATCCGGGCTACGCGCCCTGTCACCCCCGACGATCGCGAAACTCGTGCGGCGTTGTGCCGGTATGCTTGCGGAAGAAACGGGCGAAGTGCGAGGGGTCGGAAAACGAAAGCTCTTGCGCGATGTCTTGGATCGGCTGGGTGGTGAACACCAGTTGGCGCTTGGCTTCGGTGAGCAGACGCTGACGGATGAGATGACCGGCGGTGACGCCGGTCGCGCGCTTGACGTGATCGTTGAGCCGATCGACGGTCATGCCGAGTTTTTCCGCATAAAAGCCGAGCTGATGCTCGCCGCGGAAGAATTCGTCGACCAGCGCTCGTAATTGCGCGACCGTAGCATCGGCCGGCGCCAAGGTGATGGTGCCGGTGCGGGCGCGGCTTGCGGCAAGCCGCGCCACGCTGACGGCGATCAGCGCCAGAAGACTCCGCATCGACATGCGATAGCCCTCGCGCGCCAGGCTGCCTTCTTCGAACAATTCGGCGCACAGCGCTGACAGCCGCGTGCGCTCCGCCTCGCCGGTAATGGGGATGATGGGATGCGCGGCAAGGATGCGGAGCCGCGACAACGCTTCGCCGGCGCGATCGGCCAGCGCGAAGGCCGCGTCCTCGGTGAATGTCATGACCCAGCCTTCGGTCGCGGCCGGCTCGAAACGGAAGCCATGGGCCACCGCCGCGGGCACCAGGATCGCGGCCGGCGCCGCGAACGGCAGCTTCGCCGCTTCGTAGGTCATTTCGCCGCCGCCGCGCTCGATCAAAAAAATCTGAAACAGATTGCGGTGCCGATGCGCGCGGATGGTCCAATCATGAATCGCGGAGCGCGACGTGATCGTTTCGACGTGAATGAAATCGAATGCCTGATCATCCGGCGGATCGCCGTAAAGATGGAACAAAGGCAGCGGGCTGGCCATGCGCCAGCATAAGCCGATCCCGCGGAAGAAGAAGCGGCCGCGGCGCGTGCAGCCGGCGTTTTATACAAAAAACGGCAGCCCGCTGAGCGGCGGGCCGCCCTCTCGCAGACCTTGATCGAATTCAATTGGCTTGGATCAACGTCCAAACGCTAGCGGTCCGTGCCGCCGTGCTGGCCGCCGCCCTGTCCACCCTGTCCGCCCTGTCCGGGCTTATCCTGACCGCCCTGATGCTGTCCGCCGCCGGGCTTGCCCTGGCCGCCTTGCTGCTGCTGGCCTGGCTTCTGCTGACCTGGCTTCTGCTGGCCGCCCTGCTGCGGATTGCTCTGTTGCTGCTGCGGGTTGCGCTGCGGATTCTGTTGCTCGTTCGCCATTGGGACGCGCTCCATGGTTTTTGGAAGCCCCCCGTTCCACCAGCGATAACCCGCGAACGTCGATGGCGGTTCCTGTTCCGGCTGCTGGTATTTTCGGCAACATACTGGAAAATAATGGGAAAATGCCTAGTTTTTGGCAGGGTGAAATGCCTGATTGCGTCGTTCCACGGGTGCGGCTTTCCGGCTTTGCCGCACCGAAGCGGCCCTGTTAAGACGTTGCCGGGGATTCGGAAGGCAGCGGACGCATGGAATATTTCGTCCAGCAGCTCATCAACGGCATAACGCTCGGTTCCATCTACGGCCTGATCGCCATCGGCTACACGATGGTCTACGGCATCATCGGCATGATCAATTTCGCGCACGGCGACATCTTCATGGTCGGCGCGTTTCTGGCTTTGATCGCATTCCTCGTGCTGGTGGCCATCGGCGTGACCGCCGTGCCGATCGCGCTCCTGCTCGTGCTGCTGATTTCGATGGCGCTCACCGCGCTTTACGGCTGGACGGTGGAGCGCATCGCCTACCGGCCGCTCCGGCATTCCTTCAAGCTCGCACCGCTGATCTCGGCGATCGGCATGTCGATCGTGCTGCAGAACTACGTGCAGGTGGCGCAAGGCGCGCGGGTCAAGCCGCTGCCGCCACTCGTCCGCGGCGGCTACACGCTGTTCGAAGGCAACGATTTCGCCGTGCGCCTGTCCAATATCCAGATCATGGTCGTGGTGACGACGCTCCTTCTCATGGCCGGCTTCTCGTATCTGGTGGCGCGCACGCGGCTCGGCCGCAACATGCGCGCCTGCGAGCAGGATCTCAAAATGGCGGCGCTCGTTGGCATCGACGTCGACCGCACGATCTCGCTCACCTTCGTCATCGGCGCGGCGCTGGCGTCGGTCGCCGGTCTGATGTTCCTGCTCTATTACGGCGTGATCGATTTCTTCATCGGCTTTCTCGCCGGCGTCAAAGCCTTCACCGCCGCCGTCCTTGGCGGCATCGGCTCGCTGCCCGGCGCCATGCTCGGCGGCATCCTGATCGGGCTGATCGAGACGATGTGGTCGGCCTATTTCTCGATCGAGTACAAAGACGTCGCCGCCTTCTCCATCCTCATCATCGTGCTCATTTTCCTCCCGACCGGCATTTTGGGCCGGCCGGAAGTCGAAAAGGTGTGAGGGGAGCCGAGGCCACGTGCCGCGCGAGAGCGAGCCGAGTATTCCGCCCCGCTACCTCGCCGCGGTGAAGGAAGCCGCCATCGCCGCCCTCGTCGCGTTCGGCCTGTTCGTGCTGATGGTCGGCATCAAAACCGATCAGGGACCGGCCGGAGCGCTGGTGTTCACGACGCGCTTCGGCGTCGTGGCCGCGCTGGCGGGCGGAGTTTTTGTCGGTGCGTTGCTGCGTGTGCTCGTCGGGGACAAGATCAAGGCTTGGTTCGAAACCTTCGCTCCCACCGGCACGCTCATCGCGTCACGCGCTTCCATTTATTTGGCGCCGGTGCTCATCGCGTTCGCGCTCGTTCTTCCGATGGCTTTCTATTTCCTCGGTAACGCCTATCTGTTGGGTCTCGCCACCCTCATCGTCACCTACATGATGCTCGGCTTCGGGCTGAACATCGTGGTCGGCCTCGCCGGCCTGCTCGATCTCGGTTACGTCGCCTTCTACGCGGTCGGCGCTTATTCGTATGCGCTTATCGCGCAGAATTTCGGGCTGTCGTTCTGGATCTGCCTGCCGCTTGCCGGCATTTTTGCCGCGTTCGCCGGCATTCTGCTCGGCTTTCCGGTGCTGCGGCTGCGCGGTGATTATCTCGCCATCGTCACGCTCGGCTTTGGCGAAATCATCCGGCTGATCCTGCTCAATTGGCAGGATCTGACCGGCGGCCCAAATGGCGTTTCTGGCATTCCGCGCCCGTCTTTCTTCGGCCTGCCGTTCAACTCGTCCGAGCACGGCTTCGCCGCGACGTTCGGGCTGAGCTATTCGGCGACCCATCGCACCGTCTTTCTCTACTACCTCATCCTCGCGCTAGCGCTCCTAACCAACTGGGTCACGCTGCGGCTGCGGCGATTGCCGATCGGCCGCGCCTGGGAAGCGTTGCGCGAGGATGAGATCGCCTGCCGCGCGCTCGGTATCAACACCACGACCACGAAGCTCACCGCGTTCGCAATGGGCGCGATGTTCGGTGGCTTCGCCGGCGCTTTCTTCGCCACGCGCCAAGGCTTCATCAGTCCGGAATCCTTCACCTTCTCGGAGTCGGCTTTCGTGCTCGCGATCGTCGTGCTGGGCGGCATGGGCTCGCAGCTCGGCGTAGCCGTCGCCGCCACCGTCATGCTGGGCGCTTTCGAATTATTCCGCGAGTTCGACCAATATCGCATGCTGGTGTTCGGCGCCGCCATGGTCGCGGTCATGATCTACCGGCCGCGCGGCCTGGTGGCGACGCGCACGCCCTCGGTCTTTCTCCGCAAGCGCAAGGAGATTCCGGCCAGCATCGTCAATGAGGCGCGAACGGAGAGCGCGGCATGAACGTGGCGCCGATGCTCACGGTCGAGCATCTGACCATGCGCTTCGGCGGCCTCCTTGCCGTCAACGATCTCAGCTTTGTCGCGCGCGAGCGCGAAATCACGGCGCTGATCGGCCCGAACGGCGCCGGCAAGACCACGCTGTTCAATTGCATCACCGGCTTCTACCGGCCGACCGTCGGCCGGATGCGGCTTGCCCATCCGAACGGCGCTTCGTTCCTGCTCGAACGTCTGCCCGGCTTTCGCATCGCCAAGGACGCGCGCGTAGCGCGCACCTTTCAGAACGTTCGGTTGTTCGCCGGCATGACGCTTCTGGAAAATCTTCTGGTCGCGCAACACAACACGCTGATGGTGGCGTCGGGCTTCACCGTGCTGGGCCTGTTTGGCGCGCGCTCATATGGGCACGCCCAAGACCGCGCCGTCGACAAGGCCCGCTATTGGCTCGATCGCGTCGCACTGACGGACCGCGCCGACGATGCCGCCGGCGCCCTGCCCTATGGCGCGCAGCGCCGCCTCGAAATCGCTCGCGCCATGTGCACCGATCCGGTGCTGCTGTGTCTCGACGAGCCCGCCGCCGGCCTCAACAACCGAGAGAGCGCCGAGCTCAATGCGATTCTCCGCACCATCCGCGACGAGCATAGCACCTCGATCCTGCTGATCGAACACGACATGGGCGTGGTGATGGAAATCTCCGACCACATCATCGTGCTCGACTATGGCGTGAAGATCGCCGACGGTGCGCCGCGCGACGTGCGCAACGATCCAAAGGTGATCGCCGCCTATCTCGGCGTCGCCGACGAGGATGTCGCGCAAGCCGAGGCGGAGGTCGGGCTGTGAGCGAGCCGCTGCTCGCGCTGCGCGGCGTCAAGGCCTATTATGGCAATGTCGTCGCGCTCAAAGGCGTCGACCTCGACGTGCACGACGGCGAGATTGTCGCGCTCATCGGCGCCAACGGCGCCGGCAAGTCGACCTTGATGATGACGGTGTTCGGCAATCCCCGCGCCCGCGAAGGCCGCATCTCCTTCGCCGGCCGCGACATTACTGCGCTGCCGACCCACGAGGTCGCCAAGCTCCGCATCGCTCAGTCGCCGGAAGGCCGCCGGATTTTTCCGCGCATGACGGTGATGGAGAATTTGCAGATCGGCGCCACGGTGAACGACGCCGCCGACTTCGGCGCCGATCTCGAGCGGGTGTTCACGCTGTTTCCGCGGCTGCGCGACCGACAGTATCAGCGCGGCGGCACGCTGTCCGGCGGCGAGCAGCAAATGCTGGCGATCGGCCGCGCGCTGATGAGCCGGCCGCGGCTGATCCTGCTCGACGAGCCGTCGCTCGGCCTGGCGCCGCTCCTGGTGCAGCAAATCTTCGCCGCCATCCGCGCGCTCAACGAACGCGACAAGCTCACGGTGTTCCTGGTCGAGCAGAATGCCTATCACGCGCTCAAGCTCGCACACCGCGGCTATGTCATGGTCAACGGCGAGATCACGCTGCAAGGCGCCGGACGCGATTTGCTGGCCAGGCCGGAAATCCGCGCCGCCTATCTCGAGGGCGGCAGCCACTGAAACCAGAATGGAACCGCTTTATTCCGGCGAAAGCATTCTGCAGGTCGTGCTCTTGACCTTCGTCATCGGCGGCGGCGCCGCCGCGCTGTCCGGCCGCGCTATCGCCCACGCTTGGCGACCGCCATGGCAGGTGGTGATTGCTGCGCTCCTTCTCGGCGCCGCCGCGCGCTTTTTCCATTTCGCCTTGTTCAAGGGCGAGCTTTTGTCGGTGCCATCTTATTGCTGCGATACCCTGATCTTCATCATCGCCGGCGTGCTCGCCTGGCGGGCGACGCGGGCCAACCAGGTGGTGCAGCAATATCCGTGGCTCTATGAGCGTTCCGGCCTGCTCGGCTGGCGCGAAATCGGGCAAGAAAACCGCCGATAGCGATGATATCGTTCGTCAAGCACCAAACGCGCGCCGCAAGAGCGCACAGTAAGGGGAACGACATGAACAAATTACGGCTCGGCGCCTTGGCGCTCTTATTGGCCCTGTTCGCCGGCCCGGCGATGGCCGACAATATCGTCGTCGCCGCGGCAGGCCCGATGACCGGCGGCCAGGCGACATTCGGCCGGCAGATGCGCGACGGCGCCGAGCAGGCGATCGCCGACATCAACGCCGCGGGCGGCGTGCTCGGACGAAAGCTTCGACTCGAGATCGGCGACGACGCCTGCGATCCGAAGCAGGCGCGCTCGGTCGCGGAAAAGCTTTCCGGCATGGGCGTCGCCGTTGCCGTCGGCCACTATTGCTCGTCGTCGTCGATCCCGGCTTCCGACGCCTATCTCAATTCCGGCGTGCTGCAGATCACGCCGGCCTCGACCAACCCGCTGTTCACCGACCGCGGCATGTGGAACACGTTCCGCACCTGCGGCCGCGACGATCAACAAGGCGGCTTTGCCGCCGCTTATCTGGCCAAGAATTTCAAGGACAAGAACATCGCCATCATCAACGACAAGACCACTTACGGCAAAGGCCTCGCCGACGAGGTGAAGAAGGCGCTCAACGCCGCGGGCCTGAAAGAGAAGCTCAACGAGTCCTACAATCAGGGCGACAAGGACTTCACGGCGCTGGTGTCCAAGCTCAAGCTCAACGCCATCGATATCGTCTATGACGGCGGCTATCACCAGGAAGCCGGCCTGATCGTGCGGCAGATGCGCGATCAAGGATTAAAGACAATCCTCATGTCCGGCGACGCGCTCGCCACGCGCGAATTCTCTTCGATCACCGGCCCGGCGGGCGAAGGGGTGCTGATCACCTTCCCGCCGGATCCGCGCAAGCGTCCGACCGCCGCCGCGGTGGTGAAGAAATTCAAGGACAAAGGCATCGATCCGGAAGGCTACGTGCTCTACACCTATGCCGCCTTTCAGGTTTGGGCGCTGGCCGCCGCCAAGGCCGGCACCGTCGATCCGCAAAAGGTGGCCGCGACGATGCGCGGGAGCACCTGGGACACGGTGCTCGGCCCGATTTCGTTCGACAAGAAGGGCGACATTACCGCCGGCGGCTGGGCGGTCTATCGCTGGGACAAGGACGGCAATTACGAAGAGATCTACAGCAGCGGCCCAAGCTGATCGCGCTTCCCAGGCGCGGCGCGGCACGAACATGCCGAGCCGCAGAGCCGGGATCGTTCCGGACGTGGCGTCGTTGCGAGTTCGGAGTTCTTAAAGGTCCCGGATCAGCAGCGCAGCGTTGCACGCTGCACGGCGTCCGGGACACGCATGTCGGCGATCACCCAATCTTCCCCAACACCGGAAACGTATCGAGCAGCCAAAAACTCGCATGCGTGACCGAGCCGGTGAGGAAAGCGATGCCGGTGAGCACCAGGAGCCCGCCCATCGCTTTTTCCACCAGGCCGAGGTGCGCGCGAAACCGCGTCAGGAAAGCGGCGAAAGGCTCGACCGCCAGCGCCGCGACGATGAACGGAATGCCCAATCCGAGCGAATAGACGGCGAGCATGCCGGCGCCTTTGGCCACGGTTTCTTCGGAGGCCGCCACCGCCAGGATGGCGGCAAGGATCGGCCCGATGCACGGCGTCCAGCCGAACGCGAACGCAAGGCCCATCAGATAAGCGCCGGACAAACCCGCAGGCTTTGGCACCTGCATTCGCTTTTCACGCATCAACAGCGCGATCGGCGTCAGGCCCAAAAAATGCAGGCCCATGATGATGATGACGACGCCGGCGACAATCGCTAGCGCGCCCGAATAGGCGCGCAGCACGGCGCCGATGGCGCTGGCGCTGGCGCCGAGCGCCACAAAAACCGTTGAGAAGCCGAGGACGAAAAGGAGCGCGGCCGCGATGGTCTCGCGCTTGACTCGCGGCTCGGGCTCGGCATCGGCCAGCCGCTCCAGCGAGGTGCCGGTGAGATAGACCAGATACGGCGGCACCAGCGGCAACACGCAAGGCGAAAGAAAACTCAACATGCCTGCGGCGAGCGCGGCGGCGATGGTCACATGCATCGATGCACTCGGTCCTTGAGCGCAATCGCTTCAGATCGAAACGATTGGCGCTCTAACTTTTTGGTGGAGCATGATCTTTTCGGAAAACCGGCTTCCACTTTTCTCGATCATGCTCTAGGCGCCCTCAATGCCCGGCTGGTCCCCGCCGCGCAAGCGCGTCAGGGCGCCCGCGCGAGGATGTGATCGTTTGTCATTCCGGGGCGGCCTGAAAGGCCAAACCCGGAATCCATAACCACGGCATTCGAGAAACGCCTCGTGTTATGCTTATGACTCTGGCGATTATCGATTCCGGGCTCGCGCCTTTCGGCGCGCCCCGGAATGACGGAGGAGAGGTGCGCAATCTCATCACCGATGTGCCCGGAGTGAAAGTCGGACACGCCGAAGACCTCCGCCTCGGGTCCGGCTCGACTGCAGTCATTTTCGATGCGCCAGCGGTTGCCTCCTTCGACGTGCGCGGCGGCGGGCCGGGTACGCGCGAAACGGCCTTGCTCGATCCGGCGCAGACGGTCGAAGGCATCGACGCCATCACGCTTTCCGGCGGCTCTGCCTTCGGGCTTGATGCGGCCTCGGGCGTGCAAGCGTGGCTCAAGGAGAAGGGCCGCGGCTTTGCCGTCCGCACGGCGCGGGTGCCGATCGTTCCGGCGGCGGTGCTATTCGATCTGCTCAGCGGCGGCGACAAGGAATGGGGCCGCTACCCGCCCTATCGCGAGCTTGGCTACGCGGCCGCCGCCTCGGCCGGCGTCGATTTCGCGCTCGGCAGCGTCGGCGCCGGCACCGGCGCGACCACGGTCAATTATAAGGGCGGGATCGGTTCGGCGTCGGCGCAGACGCCGGAGGGCCATGTGGTCGGGGCGCTGGCGGCCGTCAATGCTGTCGGCTGCGTCACCGTCGGCGGCGGTCCGTGGTTCTGGGCGGCGCCGTTCGAGCGCGACGGCGAGTTCGGTGGGCGCGGCTGGCCTGCCGCTTTTCCCGACAAGGCGCTCGAGGCGGTCACCAAAGGCGGCGGGGGCGAAAGCACCACGCTCGCGGTGGTGGCGACCGATGCGGCGCTCACCAAGGCGCAGGCCAAGCGCCTCGCCGTCATGGCGCAATCTGGCTTTTCCCGCGCGATCTATCCGGTACACACCCCGCTCGACGGCGACGTGGTGTTTGCGGCCTCGACCGGCAATAAGCCCCTCTCCGACCCGCTGTTAGGATTGGCAACGCTTGGCACAATTGCTGCCAACGTGATGGCGCGAGCAATCGCGCGGGGCGTGTTCGCGGCAACGGCGCTGCCGCTGCCCGGCGCGCTGCCGAGCTGGCAGGACCAATTCGTCCGGGTAACATAACAATGAATTATTCGGCATTTGCACTTTGGTAAGCGTGCCGCGGAAACCACAATCTGCTATGTTGCGGCTGCGCACGCGCCGCCACAATTGACTCTTGGCTGATTGCGCCTTCACCTTGCCAAGGTCGACAATCGGCAAAATCTATCCCGCGTGCGTTAGAGGCTTACGATGCGCATCGTCCTCATTATCGTTGCCGCACTGGTGATCCTGGGCCTTGCGGCCTTTGGCGTCGTCTCGGCGCAAAAGATGGCCGCCATCCCGGCCGCTTCGCCGGCCGCGCCGACGACGCGCGCCGCGGCGCCGCCGCGGGCGCCGGTCAGCCAACCCGTCAGCCAAATCGCGCAGGCTGTGATTGCCGCGGCGCCGGCAACCGCGCCGCGCACCGCCGAACCGGCTCCGGCCCCGCAGACGCACCTAGCGCAGACCACACCGGCGCCTGCCGCGCCGAACGCGCCGGCGGCGAACTCATCCGGCCAAGGGAACGCGCCAGCGGCGACCGCACAAGCCAAGCCCACGCCGGCCGCCACCAATATTCCGCCATGCGATAAACCCGGCGGCATGGGTCTCGCCCGCATCGTCGAGATCGACACCACCGGCGGTCCCGGCTTCGGCTTCGAGCACTTCAAGCAGTACGACTTCCTCCGCGACAAAGAGATCATTCTGACGTTCGACGACGGCCCGTGGCCGGCGAACACGCCCGCCGTCCTCAAGGCGCTGGCCGACGAATGCTTGAAGGCCACATTCTTCGAAATCGGCGAGCACGCGACCTGGCATCCGGAAATCACCAAACAGGTGATCGACGCCGGCATGACGGTCGGCACCCACACCTGGTCGCACAGGGATCTGGCGCGAAATCCATACGCCAAGGATCTCGACAAGGCCGAGCAGGAAATCGAGATGGGCAACAGCGCCGTGCATATGGCAGCTGCCGGCGCGCCGATCGCGCCGTTCTTCCGCTTTCCGGACCTGCAACACCCGCCGCAACTCCTCGAATATCTTGCCCAGCGCAACATCGGCATCTTCTCGACCGATATCAACTCGCGCGACTTCAAGCTGCACAAGCCCGATCAGGTGATTAAGTCGGTGATGAGTCAAGCTGGAGAAGCGCGGCAAGGGCATGCTGCTGATGCACGACTTCAAGAAGAATACCGCCGAGGCGCTGCCGGAGCTGCTGCACCAGCTCAAAGCCGCCGGCTACAAGGTCGTGCACATGGTGCCGAAGGGACAGCTGACGACGCTGGCCAAATACGACGAGATGGTTTCGCACCAGGACAAGCTGTCGTCGAACAACACGCGGCCGGAAAACAGCGTCATCCGCACCATCGGCGAGTAGCGAGCACTCCGCACTCGGCGTCGTCATGCCCGGCCTCGTGCCGGGCATCCACGTCTTTGGCGGCGGCGAATCTGAAGTCGTGGATGGCCGCGGCGAGCCCGGCCATGACGCCCGCTAGCTCAGAAACCGATCGGCGCTATACGGCTTCGGATCGCAGAACGGCGTCGCGCCGGTCATCATCTCGGCGATCAGCCGGCCGGTTGCCGGGCCGAGCGTCAAGCCCCAATGCCCGTGGCCAAACGCGAGCCATACGCCGCGCTGGCTTGGCGCGCGGCCGATCACCGGCCGCGAGTTCGGCAAAGCACGGCCGTGCCCCCATCCACGGCTTCGGCTCGACCGGCGCGCCGAGCGGAAACAGCGCCCGCGCCGCCGGCAGCAGCCGATCGAACTGCACCGGCGTCGGCGGCGCGTCACGCGCGGCGAACTCGACGCCCGTGGTGATGCGGATGCCCTGCTGCATGGGCGCCAGGCAGTAGCCGTTCTCGGCATCGAGCACCGGCCGGCTGAGCGCGGCATTGCCCTGCGCCCGGAAATGCCGGTGATAGCCGCGCTTGACGGCAAGGGGCAAAGCGATGCCGAGCGGCACAAGGACGTCCGACGCCCACGGACCGAGCGTGATCACCACGTCGCCGGCATCGAGCGGCCCGGCGGTGGTCTCGACCCGCCAATAACGATCGGCGCGATGCAGCGAGCGCGCATCGCCGGTCAGCGTCAGCCCGCCGAGCGCGGCAAACCGCGCAGCGTAGGCGCGGGTCAGCGCCAGCGGATTATCCACGCTCACCGCGCCGGTCCAATGCACCGCGTGGCGGAACACCCCATTGAGCGACGGCTCGAGCGCAAGCGCGGCATCGCGATCGAGCGGGACATTGGCGATGCCGAAGCGCGCGGCAATGTCGAGCTCCGCCGCCTGCGACGCGAACGCGCGGTCGGTGCGATAAAGCTTGAGCCAGCCGCGGTGATGAAAATGGCGCTCGGCGCCGGCTTCCGCCGCAAGCGCTTGGTGCTCGGCAATGGCGCGCGCGAACAAGGGCCGCATCACTTGAGCGGTCTCGATCAGGCGCGCCGGCTGCGACGCCGCGCGAAAGGACAGAAGCCACGGCGCGATCTGCGGCAGAAACGCCAGGTGATAATTGGCGACCGGCGAGCGCTTGAGCGCGATGCGCGCGAGCTCGGCGAAGCTCGACGGAAACGCCGCCGGAAACACCGTGTTGCCTTCGATGACGCCGGCGTTGCCATAAGAGGTGCCCTCGCCCGGCGCGCCGCGGTCAATGAGGGTGACCGACAAGCCGCGCTTGGCGAGGTGGAGTGCGATCGACGTGCCGACGATGCCGGCTCCGAGCACAATGATGTCGGTGTGCGCCACGGTTCCTCCGCTGCGGGTACCGACTATCGTATGCTCACACCGACGGGCGGCGACAAGACCCGGCGTCGGGCATCAAGATCGGGCTAGGCCGTCGCAAGGCTTTGGGTCGTCGCCGGACTAAGCAACTGCGCTTGGATCTGGATCAACTGCTCGAGCAGGTTGTTGTTGGCGACATTGGTACTGCCGCTCGTACTGCCGGAGCTGGTTGACGCGCCTGTGCTGTCCGCGGTGGGCGGCGTCGTGATCGAGACGCTTGACCCGTCGGCATAGGTGATTGTGGTCGTCGTCGAGCCGTTGGCGTTCGTCGCGTTGGTCGTGCTTTGCGCGATGTTGGCGCCGCCCCCCGGTGTGCCGGAGCTGTCTGACGAGCCGGAGCCGCTCGATGCGGCCGCCGTCGTCATCGCGAGACTTGAGCCGTCGGCGTAAGTGACCGTGGTCGTGGCCGAACCGTTGGCGTTGTTCGTCGTCTGGGCGGTGGCGCCCGCGTCGGCGGCAGCCAGCATATCCAGCAATCTGCGCTCGCGGTGCCCGGCGCTGTGGGAACCGTCCACCGGATCGAACGAGCCAGGATCCTGCCCCGCCGTCGCGCCGCTTGACGTCGCTGAGCTGTCCGACGAACTGGCGCCGGCCGAAACCGGCGGCGAGGTAATCGATACGCTCGAGCCGTCGGCATAGGTGATGGTGGTGGTGTTCGAGCCGTTCGCGTTGTTGGTGTTGGTGACGTTCCCCGCTGCGCTCGCGCTGCCGCTCGACGTGCCGGAATTGCCCGACGAACCGGCATCGCTCGATGTCGGCGCGCTTGTCATCGAAAGGCTTGAGCCATCGGCATAGGTAATCGTCGTCGTGGCCGAGCCGTTGGCGTTGCTGGTGCTCTGGCTCGTGGCGCCGACGTCCGCGGCCGCGATCGTCTGCAGCAGGCCGTCGAGCCGACCAACGCCGCCCTGGCCTGCCGTCACGCCGCCGTCACCTTGCCCGCTCTGCTGCCAGGTCGAGCCGCTTTGTTCGCTCGAGCCGGCGCCGCCGAATTGCTGCCATGGCGGTGGCGACGACATGCCGTTTGCCGACATCTGGGCCGCCAGCAATGCCTGCAGGGTCTGCGGGTCGAACTGTGGAGAGCCGCCACCACCCGACGCCGCCGTCGATGTGCCAGCCGAAGTCGGAGCGGTCGAATATGCGCTCGCGCTTGGGCTGAACTCCGCCAAGAGCGCCGATAGCGGATTGGACTGATCGGTGCTGCCGCTTTTCGGCATATCCTGCTGCAACAGATACTGCAGGTTAAGGAAAGGATTGTTAGTCGACCCACTGACCGACAATGACATGGTACGCTCCTCACAAGTTTGCATCGTCCCGAGCGACGAAATGCAATACGCAATCCGGCGCGAAGCAAATGCAGGGCCACCGAGAAAAAGCCTGAAAACAAAGGCCGTCTAGCAAATACCGAGGCCCGGCCGGTGCCAAGATCTTGCCGCGATCGGCCCAAGGCTCGGCAAATTCTGCCGCCTCGCGAACAGCGCGTTGCCCAGCCACGCATGGCGTGTTAGGCGAACGCGAATTCGGTTTTGTCCGCTCATTCCCGCGAAGGCGGGAATCCAGCGAAGGCACGTTAGCGTGTGGAATTTCTGGGTCCCCGCTGCCGCGGGGACGAGCGGCAGTCGGCGTTTTCCGAGGAGACCAGTGCAGCGCCCACTCATCATCGCCCCATCGATCCTCGCCGCCGACTTCGCCAAGCTCGGCGAAGAAGTGCGCGCGGTCGATGCGGCCGGCGCCGACTGGATCCATGTCGACATCATGGACGGCCATTTCGTGCCCAACATCTCGATCGGTCCGGACGTCGTGAAGGCGCTGCGCGGCCACACCAGAAAGCCGCTCGACGTGCATCTGATGATCGCGCCTTGCGATCCTTATCTCGAAGCGTTCGCCAAGGCCGGCTCCGATATCATCACCGTGCATGTCGAGGCCGGACCGCACATCCACCGCTCGCTGCAGGCGATCCGCGGGCTCGGCAAGAAGGCCGGCGTGACGCTTAATCCCGGGACGCCGGTCGACACCATCGAGCCAGTCATCGATTTGGTCGATCTGATCCTGGTCATGTCGGTCAATCCCGGCTTTGGCGGCCAGAAATTCATCCCCGCGGCTATCGACAAAGTGCGCAGGCTTCGCGCGCTCGCCGGCGGCCGTCCGATCGATATTGAGATCGACGGCGGCATCACGCCGGACGTTGCGCCGGACGTGGTGCGCGCCGGCGCCAACGCCCTCGTCGCCGGCTCCGCGGTATTCAAGGACCGCACGCCGGAATCGTATCGTGCAAACATCGCGGCGATCCGCCAAGCGGCGGCGCTGGTCCGCGGGGAGGCTGCTTAAATGGGTATGCTGATTGACGGCCAGTGGCGTAACGAGGATCCGCCGACGGAAGTCGGCAAAGCCGGCAATTTCCAGCGGATCGACAGCGTCTTTCGCGACCGCATCACCGCGGACGGCTCATCCGGTTTCAAAGCCGAAGCCGGGCGCTACCACCTTTATGTGGCCTACACCTGCCCATGGGCGCACCGCACGCAGATCTATCTGGCGCTGAAAAAACTCACCGGTACGATCAGCGTGGCAATCGCCATTCCGGGGCTGCGCGCGGAAGGCTGGACGTTCGAAGACAATCCAGCGTTTCCGGACTGCCCGCCGGACCGGGTCAACGGCTTCCATTATCTGCACCAGGCCTACGCGGCGAGTAATCCGCATTATACCGGCAAGGTGACGGTGCCGACGCTCTGGGACAAAAAGACCAGGCAGATCGTGAACAACGAATCCTCCGAAATCATCCGCATGCTCAATTCGGAGTTCGCCGCGATCGGCGCCGACTCGACGGATTTCTATCCGAAGCATTTGCGCGGTGAGATCGATCGCATCAACGAACAGGTCTACGCCAACGTGAACAATGGCGTGTACCGCTGCGGCTTCGCCCGCTCGCAGGCCGCCTACGACGAGGCCTACGACTCGTTGTTCGCCGACGCTCGACGAGATCGAGGCGCGCCTCGGCCGGCAGCGTTATCTGGTCGGCAATAAGATCACCGAAGCGGACTGGCGGCTGTTTCCGACGCTTGTTCGTTTCGACGTCGCCTATTTCTCGCTGTTCAAATGCAACCGCAACCGCATCGCCGACTATCCGAATTTGTTCAATTACGTGCGTGAGCTTTATGCGGTCCCCGGCGTCGCCGAGACGGTCAAGCCGCGCTACTACGTGATGGGCTATTATTCGATCACGCGAGTCAATCCGACCGGCATCATTCCAAAAGGAACGCCGGTGGATTTTCGCCAGCCACACGATCGCGCCCGCTTCGCGGCGTGAACGCGCGGCGCCCGGCGGTGCGGCCGGTCGCGTAGGACAACACGGCGAACGTCGAGAGGGCGATGCGCGTCGTCAGGGTTTTCGTATCGTCACCAGTCGACGTGGCGCCGGAGCGCGGGCGCGTGCAGGCCGTCGCGGCGAAACTCAATCGCGACTACGAAGACTTGGTCCGCTTCGAAACGGTGCTCTGGGAGGAGCATTTCTACAAGGCTGACAAGAGCTTTCAGCCGCAAATCCCCGAAGCGGTGGCGTGCGATGTGCTGGTGTCCATCTTCTGGACTCGCGTCGGTACCGCGCTGCCAGCCGATTTTGCCCACATGCCGGACGGGAGGCCTTATCCGTCCGGTACGGCCTATGAGCTCTTGACCGCCCTGGAAGCATCGCGCGCCAAGGGGCTTCCCGACGTCTACGTGTTCCGAAAAACCGCCGACGCCGTGTTTCCGACCGCAGACGCAGAGCGCCGCCGGCAGGCGCAGACTCAGCTCGACGCGCTGGAAGCTTTCTGGGCGGAATGGTTCAAATCCGAGCAAGGACATTTCAAGGCCGCGTTTCAGACCTTCGCGAGCACCGACGCGTTCGAGCGGCAAATCGAGCTGTTGCTGCGGCAATGGCTGGAAAGCCACGGCCTCCTTGGCCCGCGCCTGAGATGGCCGAAGGAAAAAGGCTCGCCGTTCCGCGGGCTGGCGCCGTTCGAGGCCGAACACTCAGCCGTGTTCTTCGGCCGCGACCGCATGATCGACGAGGCGCGCCGGCGGCTTGCGGCCGCGGCGGAAACCGCGACGCCGTTTTTGCTGATCGTCGGCGCGAGCGGCTCGGGCAAGTCTTCGCTGGCGCGCGCCGGCGTCATCCCGCGCCTGACCACGCCGGGCGTCATCGATTCCGTCGATATTTGGCGCGTCGCGATCATGAAGCCGAGCGAAGGCCAGGCCGGCGCGATCGCGTCGCTCGCGGCGGCATTGCTCGCGGCTTTGCCCGAACTGGCGCAGGGCGATTTTCCAACCGCCGAGGCGCTCGCCGATAATTTGCGCCGCGGCGGCGCCGCGGCGGCACGCCCGATTGTCGGCGCGCTCGCGCGCATCGCCGAAGCGGCGCAGCGCGACAAGCGGGCCGATCAGCCGTTGCGTCCGGTGTTGCTGCTCTTGGTCGATCAATTGGAGGAATTGTTCGCGCAAGCGGTCAGCGATGACGAGCGCGCCGGCTTTGCGGCGGCTCTCAAGGAGCTTACGGCCACCGGCCGGATCTGGTGCATCGCGACACTGCGCGCCGATCTTTACGAGCCTCTGCTCAAGGAGGCCGGGCTCAAAGCGCTCAAAGAGGCCGGCGCCAGTCTCGATCTCGGTCCACCGGGAGCCGCCGAACTTGCCGAAATCGTCCGCGCGCCGGCAGCTCGCCGCCGGCCTGGGGTTCGAGCGCAACGCCGAGTGCGGCGCGCTCGACGAGCGGCTCCTGGCCGATGCCAGCACTGCCGACAGTCTGCCCTTGCTTCAATTCACACTGCGGCAACTTTACGAGCAGCGGTCGGAAGTCGGCGATAAGATACTGCTGACGCACGCCGCCTACGATGCGCTCGGCGGCTTGCAGGGGGCGCTCGCCGCCGAGGCTGAGCGCGCGGTGGCCGGCCTGCCGGCGGGAGCGATCGGGGCGCTGCCGCGATTGTTGCGGCAATTAGCCGAGCCGGCGCGCGACGGGCGGGCCTTGACGCTGCGCGACGTTGCGCAAAGCACAGTCTCCGTGGAGCCGGCGGAAGCGGCGCTGGTGGAGGCGCTCCTTGCCGCGCGCATCCTGGTTGCCCGCAAGGATGCCGCCGGCCGGCCGACGCTGCGGCTGGCGCACGACGCCGTGCTGACCGCTTGGCCGCAGGCCGCTGCAGCCGCGCAGGCGAGCCGCGACTTCTACCGGATACGGGCCGAGGTCGAGGACGCGCAGCGGCGCTGGCAGGAGTACGGCAAGCCCGCCGACCGGCTGATCCAGCGCGGCGTCCCGTTGGCGGAGGCGGAAAAGCTGGTCGCGGATTTCGGCCGCGAACTGCCCGCCGACCTGACCGCCTTCGTCGCCGCCTCGCGCAACCGCGCGCGCGCCCGGCAACGGCTGGTCGCCGCCGCGGCGGTGTTCTTCTTCGTGCTGGCGATTGCCGCCACCGGCGCCGGCATCTTCGCCTACCGGGAGCAGCAACAGCAGTGCGCGAGCGCGAGCGCGCCGAACAGACGCTGGCCGCCGCCACGGCGACCGCAAACGGTCTGGTCTTCGATCTGGCGCAGCGCTTCCGCAACACGATCGGAATTCCCGCCGCGCTCATCAAGGACATTCTTGATCGAGCGCGGGCGCTGCAGGACCAGCTCACCAAATCCGGTCAAGTGACGCCCGATATCTTGCACGGCAAGGCATCGGCGCTCGACGAAACCGCCGATACGCTGCTGGCGATCGGCGACACAGCCGGCGCGATGGCGGCCGCCCAACAGGCAAGGCAAATCGTCGAGGAACTCCTCGCCGCCGATCCCGACGATCCGGTGTGGGAGCGCTCGCAGTCCGTGGCCATGGACTTGATCGGTGACGTACTGGTCACTCAAGGCAATCTGTCGGCGGCGCTCAAGATCTATCAGGATAGCCTCGCCATCGCCGAGCGCTTGGCGCGCGCCTATCCGAACAGCGCGATGTCTGCAACGGGATCTGTCGGTCGGCTACGAAAAAGTCGGCAATGTCGAGGCAACGCAGGGCAATCTCGCGACCGCCTTGAAGTCTTATCAGGACGGCTTCGCCATCGCGCTTAAGCTCGCACAAGCGAATCCTGACGACGCGCGCGCACAGCGCGATCTCTCCATATCTTATCTCCATGTTGGGGACGTCCAGCTCGCGCAGGGCGATCTGCCCGGCGCGCTCAAGTCCTTCAACGAAAGCCTGGCGATCAGAGACCGACTGGCCAAGTCCAATCCGGGCAACGGCCAGCGCGCAGCATGACCTCGCGACCTCCTATGGGCGCGTGGCCGACGTGCAGCTGGCGCAGGGCGATGTGGCGCATGCGCTCGAGGCCTACAGTGCGGCGCGCGCCATTCTCGAGCGGTTGGCGAAATCCGACGCCAGTAACAGCCGCTGGCAGCGCGATCTTTCGGTCATGGACGAAAGGCTCGGCGACGTTCTGATGGCGCAAGGCGATCTGACGGGCGCGCTGAAATCCTACACCGACTGCCAGGCAATCCGCGAACGGCTGTTGCAGTCGGACCCCGGCAATGCCGATTGGCAGCGCGATCTGGCCGACGCCTATGTCAAGATTGGCGAAGTCCAGTCGGCGAAGGGCGATCTCGCGGGCGCGCTTGGCTCTTTTCGCACGAGCCTCGCCACGTTCCAGCGACTGGCGGCATCCCAGCCCGATGTCGCGACCTGGCAACGCGACGTGTCGGTGGCGTTGAACGATATCGGCGACGTGCTGACAGTCGCAGGGCGACGGCGCCGGCGCGCTGTCGTCTTATCGCGCCAGTCTCGTCATCGCGAGACAACTGGCAAAGTCCGATCCCAGCAACATCGATTGGCAGCGCGACCTTCACGTCACCTTGAACAATGTCGGCGACGCGGAGGCCGCACAGGGCGATCTTGCCGCCGCGTCCGCCGACTATGACGAAAGCCTGGCCATTGCCGACCGCGCTGACGAAATCCGATCCCGGCAATGCCACCTGGCAGCATGATCTCTCGGCATCGTACGGACGGGTCGGCAACATCCATTGGGCGAAGGGCGAACTAGCCAGCGGCGCTCGATGCCTACAAGCAAAGCCTGGCGATCTCGGAGCGCCTGGCCAAATCCAATCCCGGCAACGCTCCCTGGCAGCGCAACCTGGCGGTAGCGTACCAGAAGGTTGCCGACGTAGAGGCCGCGCAGGGCGATCTAGCGGCGGCAGTCACGTCTTATGAGGCGAGCCTTGCGATCAGCGAGCGGCTGGCGAAAGCCGATCCCGCCAACGCCGGCTGGCAACGCGACCTGTCGGTTGCCTACAACAGGCTCGGCGACGCACGGAAGATGCAAAACGATCTCGCCGCTGCGCTGCCGTCGTACCAGGCGAGCCTCGCCATCATCGAGCGCCTGACGACGGCCGCGCCCGACAATCCCGGCTGGTTGCGCGACTTGTCGCTCACGCTCAACAAGATCGGCGACGTGCAGCTGGCGCAGAACGATGCAGCCGCGGCTTTGGAGTTCTTTCCGCAAGGGTTTGGTCGCCATCGAACAAGCCGCCAATATCGATCCCAACAATGCCGGCTTGCAGCGCGACGTCGCCGTATCCTACGGCAAAATCGCCGCCGCGCTGCGAAAGATCGGGCAGAACGAGCAAGCGCTGGACGCGCTCCGCCACGCCCAGGCGATCATCGAGCGCATGGCCAAGCTTTTTCCGGACAACGCCGGATGGAAACGAGACCTGGCTTGGATCGCCGCCCGCATGGCGGAGATCACGCCGGCAACGCCGCAATAGCGCGAATGCCGGTTGATTTCCGCAAGCCACACGATCGCCCGCGGTTTACGCCGTGAACGTAAGCGACTATTTGCTACCGCCGGCCGCCGGCGCGCCGCGCTGCGCCGTGTTGATATTGAATGTTAATGGACGACAACTGCTCGCCGAAATGGCGGTCGAGCCAGCCGAGAAACGACGAGAGCAGCCGCGCCTCGTCGCCGCGTTCCGGCGATTTGATCGCGACTTCGACGGCTTCTGACAATCCGGGTTCGAGACTAACTGACCCTTTGTAACGGACGTGCGTCCACCTTGCGGTGTTGCGCTTTCTCGCCGCGGCCCGGGAAAAGGTCCCGCGTCCGCCGCGGCGAATTTCGGCCTGTTTCCTGATCATTGCGCCGTAAAGGCGTGTTCCTTCGCGTGGAACGATCTGAAGCAATTTCATGGCTGGCCCCAATGATCGTTAGCGATTCGCTGTCGATTTGCGAGCATCGCACGACGAGGCACAATTGTTGAGTATCGCGCGATCTGCTACAGCGCAGCCTTCCACTGAGGTGACTATGATAGCGCGCTACAGCAGGCCGGAAATGGCGGCGATCTGGTCGCCGGAGACGCGCTTTCGCATCTGGTTCGAGATCGAGGCGCATGCCGCCGACGCCATGGCCGAGCTCGGGATCATCCCGAAGGAAGCGGCGAAGAAGATCTGGGCCAAGGGCAAGAACGCCAAATTCGATATCGCGCGCATCGAGGAGATCGAGCGCGAGACCAAGCACGACGTCGTCGCCTTCCTCACCCATCTGGCGGAGATCGTCGGGCCGGAAGCGCGCTTTGTGCATCAGGGCATGACGTCGTCCGACGTGCTCGATACCTGCTTCAACGTGCAGCTCGTTCGCGCCGCCGATCTCCTCATCGCCGACGTCGAAAAACTCAACGCCGCGCTGGAGCGCCGCGCCCGCGAGTACAAGTTGACGCCGACGATCGGCCGCTCGCACGGCATCCATGCCGAGCCGACCACGTTCGGGCTCAAGCTCGCTTACGCCTATGCCGAGTTCGATCGCGCCAAGGCCCGGCTCAAGGCGGCGCGCGCCGAGGTCGCGACCTGCGCGATTTCCGGTGCGGTCGGCACCTTCGCGCAGGTCGATCCGCGGGTCGAAGCCCATGTGGCGAAGGCAATGGGGCTGTCGGTCGAGCCGATCTCGACCCAAGTCATTCCGCGCGACCGCCATGCCATGTATTTCGCCACGCTCGGCGTCGTCGCCTCCTCGATCGAGCGGCTGGCGACCGAAATCCGCCACTTGCAGCGCACCGAAGTTCTGGAGGCGGAGGAGTATTTCTCCGAGGGCCAGAAAGGCTCTTCCGCCATGCCGCATAAGCGCAATCCGGTGCTGTCGGAAAATTTGGTCGGGCTGGCGCGGATGGTCCGCGGCTATGTGATCGCCGGCGATGGAAGACGTCGCGCTGTGGCACGAACGCGACATCTCGCATTCCTCGGTGGAGCGCATGATCGGCCCGGACGCGACCGTGACGCTCGATTTCGCGCTCGCGCGCCTGGCCTCGATCATCGACAAGCTGATCGTCTATCCAGAGCAACATGCTGCAAAAATCTCGACCGCGACCGGCGGCCTCGTCAATTCCCAGCGTGTTCTCTTGGCGCTGACGCAAAAGGGCGTGAGCCGCGAGGACGCCTACCGTCTGGTCCAGCGCAACGCCATGAAGGCCTGGCATGGCGAAGGCGACTTTCTGGCGCTGCTCAAGGCCGATCCCGAGGTGCACAAGCACTTGAGCGACAAGGAGCTTGCCGCCAATTTCGACCTCGATTTTCATTTGGCGCAGGTCGACACGATCTTTCGGCGGGTCTTCGGCCGCGCCTGAGATTTTAGATCCTCCCGCGCGGAGCGGTCACCGCTCAGTTTCCGCGAAAGCGGGAATCGCAGCCTGGATCTCAGCCTGCCGCCTGCGCGCTAAGTCGCTTCGGCGACTTTAACCCACCGAAGCTCCAACGGAGCGCAGGCGGGTCGCGGGGACGAGCGGAAGAACAGAACCCAAAGTGATTTGTTTTTGATTTTTGCTCGCTATTCTGTTTGCCCAACTCAGCGATCCCGGCCTAACGTCGCGCAATTTTTCAAGAGGGATCTTTATAGGAGCAAAACCATGGGCCGATTGGTGCGTAAGCCGCAGGTGGCCGACCTCGATTCGCAGATCGCCGGGCTCGAAGGCGTCGCGCAGTCCGGCTTGGCCGGCATGCGGGCGGCCAACATCGATCCGGGCGACGGTTATCTGGAACGCATGGTCAAGTATGTGCCGGCCGAGATCATCGCCTTCTCGATGCTGATCAACGCGATCCTCGAACAGGCGATGAAATCCGGCGGCGAGAACGCCGCCATGGCCGGCGTGCCGGTGCCGGTCATCGCTACCGGCGCCTTGATCGTCGCCTGCGCGCTGACGCCATTATTTTGCTGGTATGTCCGCCGCGACGGCGACGCCTGGGTCACCAACGCCATCGTCTCGACGATCGCGCTGCCGTTCTGGGCTTATCTGATGGGCGCGGTCGCCTTCGCCAATCATCATGACGGCAACCTCGCAGCGATCCTGTTGATGTCGTTCACGGTGGTGAGCGGCCTCGTCGCGCCGCGGCCGGACAAACCGAAGCTGCGCGAACAGCCGGTCGAGGAGGACCTCCTGGTGGAGGAAGCCATCGTGGAGCGGCCGCGTCTGGTTGACGTTCTGGCCGGCTAACGGGCCGCATACGCGCGTCAAAACTCGGCGCCACAATCCTGATTGCAGCGCACCGATCCTTCATGCCATGTGTCGCCCGATGGCGGCGCACGAAACCATTCTGGTGTTCGATTCCGGCCTCGGCGGTCTCACGGTCTATCGTGAGGTCGCCAGCTGTGCGGCCGAGCGCCAATTTCATCTACGTCGCCGACGATGCAGGTTTCCCGTACGGGGCGATGGACGAGGAGAAACTGGTCGGCCGCGTCGTCGCGCTGATGGGCGAATTGATCGCGACGCACCAGCCCGACCTGATCGTCATCGCCTGCAACACCGCCTCCACCATCGTATTGCCGGCGTTGCGCAAAAATTTCACGGTGCCGTTTGTCGGCACCGTGCCGGCAATCAAGCCGGCCTGTGCCGGTTCGGTCACCAAGCGCGTTTCGGTGCTCGGCACCGAGGCCACGGTGGCGCGCGAATATACCCGGGCGCTCATTCGCGATTATGCCGGCGACTGTCAGGTCACGCTGGTCGGATCGAAAAACCTTGCCGCCTATGCCGAGGCGGAGCTTGCCGGCGCGCCGGCCGCCGACGCCGCTGTCGCCGCCGAGATCGCGCCCTGCTTCTGCGACGGCACGGCCCGCACCGACACGGTGGTGCTGGCCTGCACCCATTATCCGCTGATCATCGAGCGGCTGCGCCGGCTCGCGCCGTGGCCGGTCAACTTCATCGACCCGGCGCCGGCGATCGCCCGGCGCGTCATCGATCTGCTTGGCCAGGCGCCGGCCGGCCAACCGGCCGGCACAACCCGCGCCGTCTTCACTTCGGGCCATTCACCGGCCGCGGTCCTCCATCGCTTCGGCATCCATGTCGACGAGGCGACCGGGCGCAACGCACCGGCGAAGGCGCGGGTTTGACACTGCCCCACTTTCCCCCTAGATACCGCGCGCGGCGCGGGCCTTAGAACTGATATCTAGGCCCGCGCAGTGTTTCGCGACCCGCGGTTTGCCCCGGCGCTTCGGCGGCAAACCTGTCAGTCCCCTCCCTACCCTCCCCGCAAGCGGGGAGGGTAGGGAGGGGCGACAGAGGAGGGCGCGATCCTCAACCTCATTTCTAAACGAGGACGCGAATGACCAAGCGCCACGAGGCGAAGTACAAGATCGACCGCCGGCTCGGACAAAACATCTGGGGGCGGCCCAAGTCTCCGATCAACAAGCGTGAATACGGCCCCGGCCAGCATGGCCAGCGGCGCAAAGGCAAGCTCTCGGACTATGGCGTGCAATTGCGCGCCAAGCAGAAGCTCAAGGGCTATTACGCCAACATGTCGGAGCGGCACTTCCGCGGCATCTACGAGGAAGCGCGGCGGCTCAAGGGCGACACCGGCGCCCACATGATCGGCCTGCTCGAGCGCCGGCTCGACACCATGATCTATCGGGCGAAGTTCGTGCCCACGGTGTTCGCCGCACGGCAGTTCGTCAACCACGGCCATGTCAAAGTGAACGGCCGGCGCGTCAACATGCCGAGCTTCCGGGTCAAGGTCGGCGATCTCATCGAGGTCAAGGAAAAGTCGAAGCAGCTCGCGCTCGTGATCGAGGCGACCGCGCTGCCGGAGCGCGACGTCCCCGACTATGTCGAGGTCGATCATACAAAAATGACGGCCAAGCTTTCGCGCATCCCGGTGATCGGCGAGGTGCCCTATCCGGTGATGATGGAGCCGCACCTGGTCGTCGAATACTACTCGCGCTGACGCGCCGCTCGAGGCGCGATGGCGACCGCGGAGGATTTTCGCCGGATCGCCCTCGCATTGGACGGCACAACAGCAGCGCCGCACTTCGAACGCACGGCGTTCAAGGTCCGCCGCATCTACGCGACGCTTGCTGCCGACGGCAAAACCGCAAACCTGATGCTGACGCCCGACCAACAGGCGATCAAATGCGAGCTGGCGCCGGAAGCGTTCTGTCCGGTCTCGAACGCCTGGGACGCGCGCGGCGCGACAACGGCACGGTTGTCGGCGCTTCGCATCCCGGAGCTGCGCGATGCCCTGACCATCGCCTGGCGGCATGCGATTCCTTCCTCAGCAGCGTCGCCGGCGCCGATAGATCTTCAAAAAAAGCCGAGCTGAAAAATTTTGCTGCGCTGCTTCCAAATTTTTGTTTTTGTTGCAGCGCGTCATGCGCTCTGAAAGGTCGCGCGACGTGTTTGATTTGTTTTTGTTGCAGCGCGTCATGGGACGTGAAACGCGCACGACGCCGAGTTATGCACCTCTCTGGCGGGCTAAACTTGAAATGCCAAAACCTCGCGAGTACCCTCCCCCGCCGTAAATCGTAAAACAAATGTTTTTGATTGCGTACGTTCGGGGCTTCAACTGACTTAAAGGGGAGATCGTACATGGACGCGTTGAACAGGGTGAAAAGTTGGATCGGCGGGCTGACCGACATCGGGCTGATGCTGCTCGCGCTGGCGATCGTCGCGGCGCTCTTGGTCGGATCAAATCTGCCGTTCTTCGGCAACGTCACCGGCAATATCATGGCTCTGGTCAAGAGCCTGGGAGATGGTGGTCTCGTCGGGTTGATTTCGCTCGGCGTGATCCTGTGGTTGTTTTCCGCACGCCGGATGGCTTAGGCCGCAGCTCGCTTTCGGAAAAAGCGACACGCGTGTTCGAGACCACGTTGGGTGAGCGACGCAAAACGGCTGCCACCCAAGCTTTAAGGGCGTGTGATGCTGGACTATCTGCACAAGGCCAAAGAATATCTGTGGGCGTTTGTCGAGTTGGGATTTTTGGCGGTCCTGACCGTCATGCTCATTTATTTGATCATGGGGCAGGACTCCGGCGTGTTTGTCTCCGGCGTCGCCGACAATGTTCTTAAATTCGCCGCCGCTATTCCCGCGCAAAGCCTGGTCGGAATCGCCATCGTGTTGGCGCTGGTTTTCCTGGTGACCAGGCGCGTGCGCTAGCGCATGATGCAGAAAACTGGCGCCCGGTTTTCCGAAAAGATCATGGTTCACTATTGAGCGGCGTTCTTTAGCGAACAAACTCGGTCCAGCAAACAAAATGGCCGTGACCGAATTGCCGGCGAACAGGCTAGACCTGCGCGCTCTCCTTGACCGGCAGGCCGTTTTCCTTGAACAGCGATTGCAGCTCGCCGGCCTGAAACATCTCGCGGATGATGTCGCAGCCGCCGACGAACTCGCCTTTGACGTAGAGCTGCGGGATGGTCGGCCAGTTCGAATAGGCTTTGATGGCGCCGCGCAGGTCGTCGTTCTCCAGCACGTTGAGACCCTTATAGGGCACGCCAAGATAGTCGAGGATCTGAACCACCTGGCCGGAAAAGCCGCACATCGGAAATTGCGGCGTCCCCTTCATGAACAAAACGACGTCGTTGGACTTCACCTCGCTATCGATGAATTGCTCGATGGACATCGCGGTCTTCCTTCCTGGCGGCGCGCAACTCCTCGCGCCGAATCTCATCCTTCTCGCTTACCTATATATGTAGCGTAAATCGGCAGCAAAGCCATGCCATGATTTCAGCCCTGGTGAACAAAATTTCGCCGAGAAATCAATCGGGCGCATCTGCCCTCGCCGGCAGCACAACCTTCCACTCATGAGCGGGAAAATGGTCGGAAATCGCCCCAAGGAAAATGACCAGGGGAAAGGACCCAAGGAAAAACGCTTTAGCGCTCCGGCGTACCGGTCTGCAGCGCCAGCGCATGCAGCTTGCCGCCCATCTCGCCCTTGAGCGCGTCATAGACGATCTTGTGCTGCTGCACCCGCGACTTGCCGCGAAACGATTCGGCAATGACGGTGGCAGCATAATGGTCGCCGTCGCCGGCGAGATCGCGGATCGTCACGCTGGCGTCCGGGATGCTCGCCCGGATCAGGCGTTCGATATCGCTTGCGGCCATGGCCATGCCGGCGCCTCCATCGTTTGCCAACTCCCCGCCACATTGAATTAACAGACTAGGACGCCGTCGCAAAGCAGATGCAATATGGCAATACAACGCACGCTGGATCGGCACACGCCGTTCGGGCGACGTGGTGCAAACGATAGCGGGAGGACAGCGGTGATAATTCGGCATTGCGGCGTTTTGGCGTTTCTCATTTTGGCTGCCGTTGTGCTCGGCGGTTGGTTTGGCAAAGCTTCCGCCCAGCAGCCGACGCCCGAACAGATTGCGGCGATCCGCCAATCCTGTCGTTCCGATTTCATGTCGCACTGCGCCGGCGTGCAGCCCGGCGGCAGGGAGGCGCTGCAATGTCTCAAGCGCAATGCGGCGAGCGTATCGGCGCCATGCAAATCGGCGCTTGATGCGGTTGGGCCGAAGCCGGCCCCTGCAGCCGCAGAGTCGCAGAGCCTGCGCGCTCCTCCGGCAGCCAACACGCCGGAGCCCGCCGCTGCGGCACCGCAACCGGCGCCTGCCGAGCCGGCGCAGCCGCCCCGACCCCTCCCGCCGAGTCCCCGCCCGGACCAGGGCCGACCGAAGCCGGCAGGCCCGGCCCGCGGCCAGTCGCTGCAGTCCCGCCGCTGTGCCGGTCTGAATTCGCCGAGCATTGCCCGGGCGTAAGACCAGGCGGCCCCGCCGCGTTGCGGTGCCTGCAAGTCAACGCTGCCGCGCTGTCGCCGGCGTGCCAGAGCGCCCTTGCGGGCGGTGGTGGCGAGGGCGGCGCACCACCTGCGGCAGCGAGGCGCCGCCGCCCGCAGCCGCAGTGCCGCCCGCAGGAGCGCCGCCGCCGGCCGCGGTGGCGCCGCTCGGACCGATCCCGCCGATGATGCCGCGCCAGGCGATGCAGATTCTCTCGTTCTGTGGCGAGGAGCGATGGGCGTTGTGCGGCAACGTCCCGCCCGGCGGCGGCCGCATCATCGCGTGCCTTGCGGAAAACGCGCCGCGTTTGTCGCCGCCGTGTTATGACGCGATTGCGCGAGCAATCCGATAGATGCGGAGCAATAGCCGGTTATTTCCACAGCTCGGCGGTCGCGAGCTTGGCACCGGCGGCCAAAGCTTCAAGTTTCGCCCAAGCGATCTGCGGATGGATCCGGCCGCCGAATCCGCAATCGGTGCCGGCGATGACATTTTCCCGGCCGACCACCTTGGCGTAACGGACGATCCGGTCGGCAACGACCTGCGGATGTTCGACGATGTTGGTCGCATGGCTGACGACGCCGGGAATAAGCAGCTTGCCGTCAGGCAGCGCGACGTCCTGCCAGACCCGCCATTCATGCTCATGCCGCGGGTTGCCGGCTTCGACCGAATAGGCGCCGGCATTGACGCTGAGCACGAGGTCGACGATGTCAGCCAGCGGAATGTCGGTCGTATGCGGGCCGTGCCAGCTGCCCCAGCAGATGTGAAAGCGGATGCGGTCGGCAGGCAGGCCGCGCAATGCGTGATTCAACGCCTCCATGCGCACCCGCTCGAATTTCTTGAATTCCGCAAGCGGCGGCTCCGGATTGATCATGTCCCAATTGTCCGGCAGGCTTGGATCGTCGATCTGCAGGACGATGCCGGCATCGACGATCGCCTTATATTCCTCGCGCATCGCTTCGGCGGCGGCGAACACGAACTCCTCCGGATTGTTGTAGTGCATGTCCTCGCTGCGGGCGAAGCTGCCCGGCCCGATCGAGCACATGAAGCCTTCCTCGACGCCGGCGGCGGCCATGCGCCTTTTTCAGATTGTCGATGTCGGCTGCGATCGCGGCGTGCCCGGTATATTTGATCGGCCCGGTGCAGACCGGGCGCCGCGGGCGCCGCCGCGCGGCGCTGCCGACCAAAGCGCCGGTCAATTCCGGGTCCTGATAAAATTCGTTGAATTTCTGCCAGTCGCGGCGATTGCTGAAGGTCGTCAGCGCGACGTCGGCGACGCTCGACTTCTTGTGCTTGGATTCGGGAACGGCATCGGGCGGCACGAAGCCTCCCATGCGCGCGAACGCATAATTCCACCACACGCCGTAATCGTAGTTCGCCGCCATCGGCTTGCCGAACTCGCCATCGTCGGCGATGTCGACGCCGGCGTCGCGCTGCTTGCGCACCACGTCGGCGACGGCGGCGGTGAGGCATTGTGCGTATGCCGCATCGTCTTTGCTTTCGCCCGCGGCGCGCGCCCTGTTCATGTCGATAAGATTTGTCGGTCGCGACAGGCTTCCGGCATGGGTGGTGAGAATGCGGTCGATGCTGCGTTTCATGGTTCGTCGTCCCCTCATGCGCTCTTTTGGCCTGTGGGCTGATCGTAGCTGCGTGAGGCGTAGCGGCAATAGGGCCGCTCGCGGCGGCTCAGGTCGTGCCTGCCATATAGGCCGGCAGCCAATGCTCGAAGCGGGATAGGAGGTCGCTCACCAGAAGCGGCCGCTCGTCGCCGAACGCGAGCACGCGGCCGCCAGTCGCGCCGATCGGCGTCAGCGGCACACCCGCCGCTTTGGCCCGCGCGCAATGGCATCTGCATCCTTCGCGGTGACGACGTAGCGGGCCTGATCCTCGCCGAACCAGAATGCATGATCGGCAAGCGCGCGACGGCGCTTCAAGCACGGCGCCGATGTGCGAGGCCATCGCCATTTCGGCGAGCGCGACCAGAAGCCCGCCGTCGGAAACATCGTGCACCGCCGTCACCAGACCATCGCGGATCAGCGCGCGCACGAACTCGCCATGCCGGCGCTCAGCGGCAAGATCGACCGGCGGTGGCGCGCCCTCCTCCCGGCCGCAAATCTCCCGCAGATAGAGCGACTGGCCAAGCCAGCCCGGCGTTTCGCCGACCAACAGGATCAACTCGTTTTCGGCCTTGAAGGCGATGGTGACCGATTTGGTGAAGTCGTCGAGCAGACCGACGCCGCCGATGGTCGGTGTCGGCAGGATCGCCCGGCCGTTGGTCTCGTTGTAGAGCGACACGTTGCCGGACACGATCGGGAAATCGAGCGCGCGCGCCGCTTCGCCGATGCCGCCAATGCAGCCGACCAATTGGCCCATGATCTCGGGCCGCTCCGGATTGCCGAAATTGAGATTATCGGTGAGCGCCAGCGGCCGCGCGCCGACGGCGCTGAGATTGCGCCAGGCTTCCGCCACCGCCTGCTTGCCGCCCTCGAACGGATCGGCTTCGCAATAGCGCGGCGTGACGTCGGACGTCAGCGCCAGCGCTCGCGGACCATCATTGATGCGCACCACAGCGGCATCGCCGCCGGGCCGCTGCACGGTGTTGCCAAGGATGATATGGTCGTATTGCTGCCAAACCCAGCGTTTGGAGCAGAGATCAGGCGAACCGATGAGCTTCTCCAACGCGTCGGCAATGCCGAGCGGCGGCTTGACCGAGGCCGGATCGATCACCGGAAGTTTGGGGCTGGGGCGAACGGCCGATCGTAGACCGGCGCTTCGTCGCCGAGCTCCTTGATCGGCAGGTCGGCCATCACCGCGCCGCCGTGGCGCACCAAAAATCGCCTGGTCGGCGTGGTCTCGCCGACAACGGCAAAATCGAGCCCCCATTTGCGGAAGATCGCCTCGGCTTCTGCCTCCTTCTCCGGCTTGAGCACCATGAGCATGCGCTCCTGGCTCTCCGACAGCATCATCTCGTAGGCATTCATGCCGGTTTCGCGGCACGGCACGGTGTCGAGATCGAGCGTCACGCCGAGATCGCCTTTGGCGCCCATCTCGACCGCCGAGCACGTCAGGCCGGCAGCGCCCATGTCCTGGATGGCAATGACGCAGCCTTTCGCCATGATCTCGAGACAGGCTTCGAGCAGAAGCTTTTCCGAAAACGGGTCGCCGACCTGCACGGTCGGACGCTTCTCCTCGCGCATCGGCGCCGAACTCGGCCGAGGCCATGCTGGCGCCGTGGATGCCATCGCGGCCGGTTTTCGAGCCGAGATAGACGATCGGCATGCCGACGCCTGATGCCGCCGAATAGAAAATCTTGTCTTTCTCGGCGATGCCGACGGCCATAGCGTTGACCAGGCAATTGCCGTCGTAGCGGCGATGAAAGCGCACCTCGCCGCCGACCGTCGGCACGCCAAACGCATTGCCATAGCCGCCGATCCCGGCGACAACGCCGGAGACGAGATGGCGGGTCTTCGGATGGCTCGGATCGCCGAACGACAGCGCGTTGAGGCAGGCGATCGGCCGCGCGCCCATGGTGAAGACGTCGCGCAGGATGCCGCCGACGCCGGTCGCCGCGCCCTGATAGGGCTCGATGTAGCTCGGGTGATTGTGGCTCTCCATCTTGAACACGACGGCAAGGCCGTCGCCGATATCAATCACGCCGGCATTTTCGCCCGGGCCCTGGATCACCCAGGGCGCCTTGGTCGGCAGCGTGCGCAGATGGATTTTTGAGGATTTGTACGAGCAGTGCTCGTTCCACATCGCCGAGAAAATGCCGAGCTCGGTGAATGTCGGCGTCCGCCCGATCAGCTTGACCAGCCGCTGCATACTCGTCGGGCTTCAGCCCGTGCTCGGCGACGAGTTCGGGAGTGATGGCAGGCTCGTTGGGGGTCACAAGAAACATTTAGTCCGCTGATACAGCTATTTCATCGTCATGGCCGGGCTTTGTCCCGGCCATCCACGTCTAAGTTTGAGCATGTACAGACGTGGATGCCGGCACAAGGGCCGGGCATGACGGCGCCTGAAGCTCTCAACTCCGCAGCGCCTTTTCAGCGAGCGAAATCCACTCGGCTTGCGCCCGCCGCACATATTTGGGCGCGCGCTTGAGCCGGGCCAAGACGTCGACCAGGACATCTTTCGCCTCGGCCTGCCGGCCGGTTTTGTCAAGCAGAAGGCCGTAGCGCACCCGCGCCTCGGCGCCGGGATAGTAGTTCGCCAGCGCCTGGTATTCCAACTAGAGCTTCGTCGGTGCGGGCGCACTGTTCGAGCGCGCGGGCGTAGAGCAGATGCGCTTCGGCGGATTGATAATCCGGCCAGCGCTTGCGCAGATCATCAAGCGTTGCGACCGCTTCCTGCGGATGCTCGAGGCCGAACTGGGCGCGCGCCTTGCCGAGCGCATAGAGCGCGTCGTCGCCCATCGGCAGCGTCAGAATGTGCTCGTAGTGGTGCAGCGCCTCGCCGAATTTTCCGAGCCCGAGGCATTCCTCGGCCAGCGCGCCGCGGTTGGCGATGGTGTCAGCGACGTCGAGCTGATCGGTTAGCAAGCGATAGCGCTTTTCCGGATCGAGCGTACTGACGACGCGGCGGCGCGCGTGCTGGCCCTGGGCGCTGCCGAACCATTCGGGCAACAGCTCGACCAGCACATAAGCGAGCGCCCCGAAGCCGGGGATGAACAGGATCACGTACCCCCACGGCCAGAACCGGCCGGTCTTGGCCGCATGGACGATCAGGCCAACATTGATCAGAAGGAGGATCACTCCAAACGGCATCGAAACTCCGGAATGGCGCCGCGCGAGATGCTCATGCCGCCTGCTTGAAATAGTCCACCAGTCCCGCGAACAGGCCGCGGCCATCGGTGCGGCCCATCGCGGCTTCGACGTGATTTTCCGGATGCGGCATCATGCCGAGCACGTTACCGCGCTCATTCACAATGCCGGCAATGGCGTTCATCGCGCCGTTATAATTCCAGTCCGGGTCGATCATACCGTCCGGCGAGGCGTAGCGGAACAGCACCCTTCCCTCGCCTTCGAGCCGCGCCATGGTCTCGCCATCGGCGATGTAGTTGCCTTCGCCATGCGCCACCGGAACGCGGATCACCTGGCCGGCATTGTAGCCGCGGGTGAACGGCGTGTCCGAGCGCTCGACGCGCAAGTAAATGTCGCGGCAGATGAAGCGCAGCTGCGTATTGCGCATCAGCACGCCAGGCAGAAGCCCGGCCTCGCAGGCGATCTGAAAGCCGTTGCACACGGCCAGGACGAGCCCGCCTTTGGCGGCGAAGGCGCGCACCGCGTCCATGATCGGCGCGCGCGCCGCGATCGCCCCGCAGCGCAGATAGTCGCCGTAGGCGAAGCCGCCGGGAATGACGACGAGATCGGTGCCCGCTGGCAGCGTGGTGTCCGCGTGCCACACCATCGCCGGCTCGCGGCCGGAAATCAGCCGCAGCGCCCGCGCCATGTCGCGCTCGCGATTGATGCCGGGAAAGACGAGCACCGCCGACTGCATCACGATCTCCGCGCGGCGTTCTTCATCCAGTCACCTCGACCCGGTAATTCTCGATCACGGTGTTGGCGAGGAGCTTTTCCGCCGCCGCCTTCAGCGCCGCCTCGGCGCCGGCACGATCGGCGCCCTCAAGCTCAATGTCGAAAACCTTACCCTGGCGGACGCTGGCGATGCCACTCACGCCAAGCGAGCGCAGCGCGCCTTCGATGGCCTTGCCCTGCGGGTCGAGGATGCCGGATTTCAGCGTAACAGTGACGCGAGCCTTCATATCGGAAATTCCACGCTTGCCCCTTCAATAGGTATCGGTCGCGGCGGCCGCAACCGCTGATCCTTGAGCGTCGCTTAGCCGATCAAAGCTCTTCGGTTTTGCCGGTCGGCGTCGGCAGCGAAGGGCTTCCCGGCGGCCCCTCCTCGATCTTCATGGCTTCGACAAACTCGTTCAGCGACTTCTGGGCGAGAGCCCGGTTTTTTGACACCGACTGGAGCCGGATCATGATCGGGCCGGCGAAGATAATCGCGGTGTCGAGGTAGATGAAGATCTCGCCTTGCGACAATTTCGTTTCGTTGGCGACGGCCGGGTAGCCCTTCATTGTCGCGGTGTTTGAGCTTAGGGTCTCCAGCTTGGCGTCCTCGTCCGACAGCACCTCGCGCGCGGCATCGGCGGCATGGATACTCTTGGGCAAGTCGATCTTGGCGAGCTTCTCCAGCGCTTCCGGATCGGGATGCCGGGTCGGGCTTTTCGAAAACGTGATGGTCACGATTTCTTCGTCGACACACGCCAGCGGCTTACATTTGAAGACGCGACGCAGGCGGTTGAACGATTTTTGTCGGTCCCACTTGTCGGGGTCGGGCGTTCGGGTCGTCACGCGCACATCGCCCGGCTTGAGCGGCGCCGACGGACCGTCGCCGCCAGTCTGAGCGAGCGACAGGACGGGAGCGAGAATCAGAGCGCAAAGGACGGTCGCAACGGTCCAATTCTTCATGTCGCTTCGCCGAACAGGTATCCAGCGGCATTACCATAGCACGGAACGTTAGCGCACAAGTCTTTCTCACCTGATCGGTGCGACCAATATAAGCATCTCCGCAATCCAATTCATTGCCTCGTTTCATCTCGCCTCATTCTGTGTCGCCGGATGACGGCCACTCCTCGATTTCGGGACGCTTAGCGCCGGGCGACGGTCCCGGGATAATGTCGGAAGGAACATTCGCTGGATCCGGCCACCAAGCGTCGGGGCCAAGCGACGTTCGCTCCCGGTCGTCCGGCGCTACAGTTTTCGGCTGAAGTCAACCAGTTCTTCGCTTGAGCTCGAGCGCACCCGCTTTTCGGACCGAATAAGCGACGTGCGCCGCACCCAGTGATTGATCCGCGGGGCATACCAGATAACGAATTCGGTGTCTGACCCGCGTGAAGGATCATCAGTCGAGTATTCTGTCGTCTTTGTTTCGATCTTGAACGTGTCAAAGGTACCAGCCGGCGTGGTCAGCGCTTCCTGTGCCGTCACTTTGGTTTTGCTCGTCGCATTGAGAATCGTTCCGCTATGCATGTTGCTGCATTCGAATTCCGATCGCCATTCTTTGCCGACCTCCAGCGGCCGGCAAATCCCGCGTCCATCGTGCGGCTTAAATTTCCAGGTGGAATCGTCCAGGCAATTCCAATCGTGATCGTAGGCGATCAGTCGGCCGCCCTGCTTGCCACGCACAGTCACCCGGATGTCGAATTCCTTGTCCGACACATCGGTGACCACCTCCACCAGCGTACCTTTGGTTTCCCCGGTGATTTCATCTTTTCCTTCGTAGGTCCAGCGGTCACCGACCCGCACCGATTGGTCGGCCTCCTCCGAAGCTTGAGCCACAAGGACCCGCGGCCAGACCGCGATAGCCCCGGCCAACAACAGCACCTGTCGGCGCAACATGAGCACCTCCCATTCAACCGGCGGAAATACGCCGTCCGAAAATCGGCCGCCGCAAAAACAACCGCTAATTGCGGCCTGCCCCAAGCATAGTCAATGGGTGCGTCACATTTTTGAATTTTTTTGACAAGCACCCACTGCTCTGCCCCTCGTCAGCCAGCTTTTCAGATGAACGGTGCACGCGCCGTACGAAATGCGGCGCGCAGATCAATGTTTACCGAGAGGGCGTGCGCGAGCACCAATATGGCGCGTGGGCGTGGAGCTATTTCAACCCGATATCCCGATAAATCTCGGAAAGCGGCAATGATATGCCGAGCGCCGGCAATTCGAGTGTGTTAGCGAGCGAGCGATGGTGGCGTTCCGCAAATCCCGTTTCGCGGGCAAATACGACGACATCCACTGCATCCTGAGCGATCACAATGTAATGCGTGAGCGGCGGCAGACTTGTGTAGGCGGTGCGCTTCCAGCGCAGATCGCGTTCAGCGGTCGACGGTGAAAGGATCTCGATCGTTACGATCACGTCGCTGGTCGCTCGGCCGTAGGGATCGCGTTTCGCCGCTCCAGCTGGAACGATAAAGACGTCCGGCTCAGGCAGGCTTGTATCCGATACCCTTAAGCCGATCCCTGGGCTGGATTCCCACGACTGAGGACGTTGACGTTGAAGCGTTCCCAGAAGAAAGGCAGGATTCCAAAGAATAGTTTGATGCAAACTACTCGGCGAGGCGTTCAAGAGCGGCTCGCCGTCGATCAGCTCCCATTTCTCATTATCGGGCCGCGTGTCGGTGAAGGCGAAATATTCCTGCACCGTCATCGGACCAGTTTGGAGGGTCGCGCCCACGGAGCACGCTCCCGAAGTTCAGCCCTTCACAAGGATCGGCCCCGCCCCTTGCGGCCGTTCGCCTTCGCTCATGATGCCGAGGCGCTTGGCGACTTCGGTGTAAGCCTCCAGCAACCCGCCGAGATCGCGGCGGAAGCGGTCCTTGTCGAGCTTCTCGTTCGACTTGATATCCCACAAGCGGCAGGAGTCGGGAGAAATCTCGTCGGCGACCACGATCCGCATCAGGTCGTTTTCCCACAGCCGGCCGGTTTCCATCTTGAAGTCGACCAGACGGATGCCGACGCCGAGGAACAGCCCGGACAGGAAGTCGTTGACGCGGATGGCGAGCGACATGATGTCGTCGATCTCCTGCGGCGTCGCCCAGCCGAAAGCGGTGATGTGCTCCTCCGACACCATCGGGTCGTTGAGCTGGTCGTTCTTGTAATAGAACTCGATGATCGAGCGCGGCAGCTGCGTGCCTTCCTCGATGCCGAGGCGCTGCGACAGCGAGCCGGCGGCAACGTTGCGCACCACCACTTCGAGCGGAATGATCTCGACCTCGCGGATCAGCTGCTCGCGCATGTTGAGCCGCCGAATGAAGTGCGTCGGCACCCCGATGTCGTTGAGGTGCTGAAACACGTATTCCGAGATGCGGTTGTTGAGGACGCCCTTGCCTTCGATCACTTCATGCTTTTTGGCATTGAAGGCGGTGGCGTCGTCCTTGAAGTGCTGGATCAGCGTTCCGGGCTCCGGTCCTTCATAAAGGACCTTCGCCTTGCCTTCATAAATGCGGCGACGGCGGCTCATTGGAGTGTACCGTGGCTTGGTGAAATCCATGGAAATGCCGTGGCTCCAGTTCGGTTGTCGAGGTCCGCGGCGGCGGCAAAGGGCGCGCGACTCAAACGCGGCCCCTCCGCAACCGGAAAGCTAGCTGAACGCGGCGCGGAGTACAATCGACATAGACCCGCGCCGGCTCCACCGCAACGTCGATGTTCGGGCCCGACACCGTTGCCTTGACGGGCCACCCTCTATATGCAAGGCGCGGCGCTTACGCAGTTCCCAATCAGCATCAGGACGAAGGGCATGACGACGTTCGATAAGCGCGAAGAAGGCTTCGAGAAGCAATTCGCGCATGACGAAGAGCTCAAATTCAAGGCGACCGCGCGCCGCAACAAGCTCCTTGGCCGGTGGGCCGCCGAAAAGCTCGGATTAAGCGGCGCCGAGGCGGAAAGCTACGCCAAGTCGGTGGTGATGGCTGATTTCGAGGAAGCCGGCGACCACGACGTGATGCGCAAGATCCGCACCGATTTCGACGCCAAAGGCGTCGCCCAATCGGATCATCAGATCGGCCGCGTCATGACCGAGCTGATGGAAAAGGCAATCGCTGACATCAAAGCAGGCAACTAGCCCCGCTGGACCATGATCCGGTCAAGGTGGATCGGATCACGGACTGGATATTGCGTCGGAGCGTGATCTTTTCAGAAAGCCGGCTGCCAAATTTACGGATCACGCTCCAAAGTCACGCCAAGCCGACAATAGCGAGCATTATGACAATCCCCAGCTTCAGTCTCGCCCGGGCGCTGCGCGCGGGACAAACCGTGTTCAGCGGCTGGTGCAGCCTGCCCTATCCGATTGTCGCCGAGATGATCGGCCGCGAGGGCTTTGCCGCGGTGACGCTCGAGGCGCAGCACGGGCTATGGGACGTTAACGCTTTGCTCACCGGCGTGGCCGCGGTGCGGCAAGGCGGCGCGGCGCCGTTGGTGCGGGTCCCGGTCGCCGATTTTGCTCTGGTGTCGCGCGTCCTCGACTTCGGCGCCGAAGGCATCATCGCGCCGATGATCAACACCGTCGCCGACGCCCGTGCCTTCGCCGCGGCGGCCAAGTATCCGCCGATCGGCGAGCGCAGCTGGGGCCCCCACCGCGTGACCGCGCTCGCTGGCCTTACCGACCAATCGATCTATCTGCGCGAAGCCAACGACAACGTGATCACGCTTGCCATGATCGAGACCCGCACCGCGCTCGGCAATCTCGACGCCATCGTCGACACACCCGGCATCGACGGATTGTTTCTCGGCCCGTCCGACCTCTCGATCGCGCTGTCCGACGGCAAAAGCCTCGATCCATTGTCGAAGGATGTCGAGCGCGAGCTCGACCGCATCGTCGCCGCCTGTGGCAAGGCCGGGAAAATACCCGGCGCGTTTTGCCACACCGCCGAACGCGCCGCCGCCCTCGCCGCCAAGCGCGGCGTGCGCTTCCTCGCGGTCATGAGCGACCTGGCGATGCTGCGCGCCGGCGTCGGCGCGGCGCTCAAGGTGCTGAGAGGCTCGTAAGGTAGCGCTCCAATCGGCCGAGCGTAGCAGCGAGATCGGCCTCGACGTCCGCGGCGGCGATTTCGATCACACGATAGTCGCGCTCGGCAAGCCAGGCATACTTGTCGGCGCGCGCCTTCGCGGCCGCCGGCTGTTCGCCGGCCGGCGCGAGATCGATGACGACGCGCAGCGGGAATGAGACAAAATCGCAGATATGCGCCCCGATCGGCGTCTGCCGTTTGAAGCCGCGGCTGGCGAAACGGCGGTCATTGACCAGCGCCTGCCACAGCGCGCGCTCGGCGTCGGTCGGATTGCGGCGCAGGAGCCGCGCCAGGCCGCGCACCGGGCCGCGCTCCGACGGCACACGGCCTTCGCCATGCTCGGCGAGCAGCGCGCGCAGCATTTCCGCTTCCGCGCCGTCGAGCACGCCGCCGCGCGCCGGGCCCTTGCGGCCTTCGGCGATCGCCATGATCACGCCGTGCAAGGTCTGGATGTCCTGTTGCGTCGGCGCCATGCGGGTGAAGATGTTGCGCAGATTGATCTGCATGGTCTCGCGCTTGTCCGGCGGCCGGAAGAACTCGACCTTCTCCAGTTCGCGCTCGAGCGAGGCGAAGAAGGCGACCAGCTGCTGCTTGCGCGCCGGCGCCGATTTCTCCGGCATGCCGAACGGCAGCCTGCCGCCGGTCGCGAGCTTGAACCACTCGTAGGCGATGATCACCACCGCCTGCGCCAGGTTCAACGATGCGAAGGCGGGATTGACCGGCAGCGTGATGATGCGGTCGGCAAGCGCGATCTCGTCGTTCTCAAGGCCATTGCGCTCGCGGCCGAAGGCGACGGCGACGGTCTCGCCGGCGGCGATGCGCGGCGCCATCAGGGCTGCGGCCTCGTGCGCGCCGACCACCGGCTTGGCCTGATCGTGTGCGCGCGCGGTCGCGGCGAAGACGAAGCTGCAGTCGGCGATGGCTGCTTCGAGGCTGTCGTAAAGCTCGGCGCCGTCGAGAATGCGATCGGCGCCGGCCGCCATCATCTGCGCCTTGGCGTTGGGCCAGGATTGCCGCGGCGCGACCAGGCGCAGCCGGGCGAGGCCGAAATTCGCCATGGCGCGTGCGGCGGCGCCGATATTCTCGCCAAGCTGCGGTTCGACCAGGATGACGATCGGCCCCGGCTGCGCCGCCCAATCTTTGGTGCTGTCGGTTCCGGCTCCCGGCATTGCTTCGCTCCGTATCGCTCCCGCCCTAGCGCAACCGCCGGCGATTGGCGACCTCACGCCGGCATTGGGCGATCCTGAATACGTTTCACCAGGCAATAAGACGGTCGAGGAGGAAGGCAATGACACGCCGCCGAAATTGGCAAATCGTCGGCTTCCGCCGGCGGGAAGCGGATGCTATAGCGACGCCGCCGGCGCGGTGGGGGCGCTTTCCTTGAACGCGCGCCGTCCCTGCCGCTGTTCCGAAATCCAGTTTCGCGCTGCAAAGGTCTCTAGCTCCCATGGCGAAAATCAAAGTGGTCAATCCGGTCGTCGAAATGGACGGCGACGAAATGACCCGGATCATCTGGCAACAGATCAAGGACAAGCTGATCCACCCCTATCTCGACATCAACCTGATGTATTTCGATCTCGGCATCCAGAAGCGCGACGAGACCCGCGACCAGATCACCATCGAAGCCGCCGAGGCGACCAAAAAAGTCGGCGTCGCGGTGAAGTGCGCCACCATCACGCCGGACGAGGCGCGGGTGAAGGAATTCAATCTGCACGACATGTATCGCTCGCCCAACGGCACCATCCGCAACATTTTAGGCGGGGTGATCTTCCGCGAGCCGATCATCTGCAAGAACGTGCCGCGGCTGGTGCCGGGCTGGACCAAGCCGATCATCATCGGCCGCCACGCCTATGGCGATCAATACCGCGCCACCGACTTCAAGGTGCCGGGCAAGGGCAAGCTCTATCTGACGTTCGTCGGCGACGATGGCGCGGAAATCAAGCGCGAAGTGTTCCAGTTCCCCGACGCCGGCGTCGCCATGGCGATGTATAACCTCGACCAGTCGATCCGCGATTTCGCCCGCGCCTCGATGAACTATGCGCTGAACCGCGGCTATCCGCTTTACCTCTCGACCAAGAACACCATCGTCAAAGTCTATGACGGCCGCTTCAAGGACATCTTTGCGGAAATCTTCGACAAGGAATTCAAGATCGCGTTCGAAAAGAAGGGGCTGACCTACGAGCACCGGCTGATCGACGACATGGTGGCGGCGGCGCTCAAATGGTCGGGTGGCTATGTCTGGGCCTGCAAGAATTACGACGGCGACGTGCAGTCGGACACCGTGGCGCAGGGCTATGGCTCGCTCGGGCTGATGACGTCGGTCTTGACCACGCCGGACGGCAACATCGTCGAAGCCGAAGCCGCTCACGGCACGGTGACGCGGCACTATCGCGAGCACCAGAAGGGCCACGAGACCTCGACCAATTCCATCGCCTCGATCTTCGCCTGGACGCGCGGGCTGGCGCACCGCGCCAAGCTCGATGACAATGCCGCGCTGGCGAAATTCGCCGCCACGCTGGAAAAAGTGACGGTCGACACCGTCGAAGTCCGGCTTCATGACCAAAGATCTGGCGCTCCTGGTCGGCCCCGACCAGAAGTGGCTCACCACCACGGGATTCCTCGACAAGGTCGATGAGAACCTGAAGAAGGCGATGGCGTAAGCGCCGGCACAGAATGGGAAGCACGAACATGACGATCCGCACTATCGGCGCACTGCTATCGCTTGCCGTGGCGGCGTTCGCCGTTCAGGCCGCCGCCACGCCGGCGCAGTTGCCGGCCGCCATCGCCGCGCCGGATGCGTTGCCGGTCGTCACGCTCCATGCCGAGGGCGCGCAGATCTACCAGTGCAAGGCCGCCGACGACGGCAAGCTCGGCTGGGCGTTCCGCGAGCCGATCGCGACATTGCTGCTGGACGGCAAGACCGTCGGGCGCCATTACGCCGGCCCCAATTGGGAGCATGTCGACGGCAGCGTTGTGCAGGCCAAGGCGGCCGGCAACGCGCCGGGCGCGACGGCCGACGACGTTCCCTGGCTCAAGCTCGAGGTCGTCTGCTCGCCATGGCAGCGGCGCGCTGGCCAACGTCGATATCATCCAACGCATCAACACCTCCGGCGGCGTGCTGCGCGGCGCCTGCGACCAAGCCGGCGCCTTGCGCGCCGCCCCCTATTCCGCCGACTACGTGTTCCTCCGCAAAGGTGGATGAGGCATGCGGCGGCGCAGCTAGCAAGTTCGTCGCTCGACGCTGGCAGAGCGCGGCGATCAGCCTATCTGCGGGCCATGGCCAGCCGAACGCATAATCTCGCAACAATCGCGATGGTCGTGGCGCTGATCGCCATCCTGGCGGCAGCGTTGTGGTACGCGGCCAGCGCCTGGTTCGCGATCTCGGGACCGCCGATGCCGGCCGTCGGCTATGTGGCGATGACGCTGGGCATCGTGATTTCGCTGATCGTCGGCATAGGCTTGATGGCGCTGTTGTTCTATTCGAGCCGCCACGGCTACGACGAGCCGCACCCGAGCGACGGCGAGAGCGACTGAGGTCATGGCCGGGCCACGCGGCCTTGCCGGCAATTTTAGTTTCACAATCAACGGGATTTGAACATTTATCGATTAAAAGCTTTGACCGCGGGCGGCGTCGGGCTGGCGCCTGTCGCAGGTGGGAGATAACGGCGCCCGGTTTTGTCGGCGCGCCGACAACAAAATCGGGGGCTCAATGTTTCGTTTACATTATCACGCCGGCCTCGTCGCCGGCGCGCTGGTGCTTGCGTCCATCGCCGTGGCCGCGACCGCAAGCTCCGCCACGCCGCGCTATGACGGCCTGTGGAGCGTCTCGATCGTGACCAAGAAGGGCGATTGCATCGCCAGCTATCGCTATCCCATGCGCATCGTGGGCGGCGTGCTGGCCAATGGCGGCGACATCGCGGTCAATGTCAGCGGCAAGGTCGCAGCCGACGGCGCCGTCACCGTCGTCGTAAGCCGTGGCGACACCCGCGCCGCCGGCTCCGGCCGGCTCGCCGCCAATGCCGGCAACGGCTCGTGGAAGACGAGCTCGTGCTCGGGCCAGTGGACCGCCGAGCGCCGCTCGTAAGCGCTTCCCGGGCAGCCACGCTGACGTCATGGCCGGGCTTGACCCGGCCATCCACGTCTTGGGTGATGCCCCAAAACGTGGATGCCCGGCACAAGGCCGGGCATGACGGCGCCGGGCATGCGAAGGTCCCGGATCAGCGGTGCACCGCTTTCGCGCTGCACCGTGTCCGGGATTACGCGGGTACGCTACTGACTTCCGTACTCTAACCTTCCGCGGCATCGTCATCGTCGCCCTCGCGTTCTTCGCCGGCGAGGATTTTTTCGGCGATGAGGCCGGCATTCTGCCGGACCGCGGCCTCGATCTTTGCTGCGATATCGGGATTGGCCTTGAGGAAGGTCTTGGCGTTCTCGCGGCCCTGGCCGATCCGCTGGCTGTCGTAGGAAAACCAGGCGCCGGATTTTTCCACGACGCCGGCTTTGACGCCGAGATCGATCAGTTCGCCGGTCTTGGAGACGCCTTCGCCATACATGATGTCGAACTCGACCTGCTTGAACGGCGGCGCCAGCTTGTTCTTGACCACTTTGACACGGGTCTGATTGCCGACGACTTCGTCGCGCTCCTTGATGGCGCCGATGCGGCGGATGTCGAGGCGCACCGAGGCATAGAATTTCAGCGCATGACCGCCGGTGGTGGTTTCCGGCGAGCCGTACATCACGCCGATCTTCATGCGGATCTGGTTGATGAAGATCACCATGGTATTGGAGCGGTTGATCGAGGCGGTGAGCTTGCGCAGCGCCTGGCTCATCAGCCGCGCCTGCAAGCCGGGCTGGCTGTCGCCCATCTCGCCTTCGAGCTCGGCGCGCGGCACCAGCGCGGCGACCGAAATCGATCACCAGAATGTCGACGGCGCCGGAGCGCACCAGCGTATCGGCGATTTCCAGCGCCTGCTCGCCGGCGTCGGGCTGCGAGATCAGAAGATCATCGACATTGACGCCGAGCTTGCGGGCATAGATCGGATCGAGCGCGTGCTCGGCGTCGATGAAGGCGCAAATGCCGCCCTTTTTCTGCGCCTCGGCGAGGCAATGCAAAGCGAGCGTGGTCTTGCCGGAGGATTCCGGGCCGTAGATTTCGACGACGCGGCCGCGCGGCAGCCCGCCGATGCCGAGCGCGATATCGAGGCCGAGCGAGCCGGTGGAGACCGTGTCGACGTCCATCGCCGCCATGTTCTTGCCGAGCCGCATGATCGAGCCCTTGCCGAAGCTGCGCTCGATCTGCGAGAGCGCGGCATCAAGGGCTTTCGATTTGTCCATGGACGATCCTTCGACGAGACGAAGCGCTGCACTCATGTTTCCGTGCTCCTTATGGCCGGGATTCGACAGGGTCACAACGGACGCCCGGCAAGCCTTGAAAGCCGGGCCAAAAGCTCATTCCACCGTGCCCTTGATTGGCTGACGATCGAAGCAATGTACACTATTTGTTCTCGGTTCGCAATCGCGATATTATACTTGACGTACCCACTAAACAATGATACCCTTGATCCATAATAAGGATTAAGGCCATGTCTACTTCTGTTCTCAATGCTAAAGCCCTCCGCGACGAAACCGCCGCCTACGCTTGGGTAGAAGCCCAAGTGTGGCCGAACGGTCCTATTTGCCCGCATTGCGGCGGTGTAGAGCGCATTTCGCTCATGAAGGGCAAGAGCACCCAAATCGGCACTTACAAGTGCTATCAGTGCCGCAAGCCCTTTACTGTGAAGGTCGGAACCGTATTCGAGGCCAGCCACATCCCTATGCGGATTTGGCTTCAAGCGATGGTCCTTATGTGTTCGTCCAAAAAGGGCATTAGCTCGAAATCAGTTACATCGCGTTCTTGGCGTAAGCCTCAAGAGCGCATGGTTCATGTCGCATCGTATCCGCGAGGCCATGCGTGTTGTCGGCATGGAGCCGCTTGGCGGCAGCGGCAAGATCGTCGAAGTGGATGAAACCTTTTTCGGCCAAGTGAAAGGCGAACCGAAGCGCCGTGGCACTGGCCACAAACATGTAGTGCTGAGCCTAATCGAACGCGGAGGATCGGCCCGAAGCTTTCACGTTGAAGGTACTCGCATGGCTGACATCAATCCCGTAATCCGCGCCAATCTCGCGCGCGAGTCGCGCATGATGACCGATGAAGCGCAGTACTACGGCGAAGTGGGCCGTGAGATGGCGCAGCATGAAATGGTCAACCATAAGCGCGAGGAATACGTTCGCGGCGACGTTCACACCAACACTGCAGAAGGTTTCTTTTCGATCTTCAAGCGCGGCATGCACGGCGTCTACCAGCATTGCAGCGAAAAGCATTTGCACCGCTATTTGGCGGAATTCGATTTCCGCTATAGCAATCGCGTCAAGCTGGGCGTAGATGACGATCAGCGCACCGTGCGTGCGATCAAAGGCATTGTTGGCAAGAGGCTAACCTATCGAACAACTCGTCACTGAGTGGCCCTATGGCAAAAGTCGTCGCAAAGACAAAGCGACCGAAAAAGACTGACAAAGAGCAATTCGAGCGGTTCGTTGAAGCCGCTCGAAAGCTCGGTGTGAATGAAAGCATGGAAGATTTTCAGGTCAAATTTCGAAAGATCGTGCCACCCAAAGCATCTAAGCAAGCGGCAGGCCGTTCTCGTCCATCCGGGAAGACAGCTTCATCATAAAGCCCTTGACGGCTACATAAATATGATCCGCTTCGCTCTCCGTATATTTATTTTCAACATGCATAGTTGCATTTCGCCAAGGATTCTTAACGGCATCTAGCGAAGCGTGAAGCGCCTCGAACAAAGCCCCGTCGCCAGTCATGCGTGCGGCTGTCGTTGGCCATTTCTTTTCTATGCCGTCCTCTTTTACGCGCCTGAGAATTTCTGCCCAATTCCGCTCAGCGTCGAAGTGGGTCTGGAATTTGAAGACAGCGCGCAACGGCGCGAATGCCAATTTCTAACACTCTCATGAGATGAAAAACACCAGCCGTGTCTCGACCGAGAGCAAAACATTTTGCAGCTTCGTCCAATTCGAAAACGCCGGCCAATTGAAACTTGTCTGCAAAATCTTTGCCAAAAAGGGGTGCTTTGGGCTCGAATAATTTAGCTAAATGCTGCGGCACAAACAGAAACAGCTTGCCTTTGATTTCTCCTGTTACGGCCCTTATGAGTAGATCAAATTCACGCTGTGTTTTTGGTAGATCATCATAGGCATGCGAAACCAGCTCTTGCGCAGTCGGTAGGTCGAGTTCTTCGCATTTTTTTATCAGCTCTTTCAGTAGCTTTAAAAAATCATCGCGATCATAGGCGCTTAGTTCTCCGGGTTTTCTTATCCCAAAGCTGGCCACACTGTCGGCCGTCCAAAGTTTCATGCGACTCCGGAGCAACTGCGATCGAATATGGCCTGATCGCAGCCGGTATCTCGGTTGCCATCATCGTTGCGGTCAACACGATCGGCACCAACCTCAACACCACGTTCAGCAGCGTTTCGACCCAACTCAAATAACGCAACAAGGGCCGCCCGGTCTGGCGGCCTCTTTTTCTTGCGCAGATCCAAGCAACTGGCCGCCATCACCGGCGCCGGTTCCTAATTACATTTTTGGTATGTGAATTTACCTTTTCGGAAGGGCCCGCCGAATAGGTTGCCGGCGGGTACGGGGTCAAACCCCCGAAGGGCTGTCATGCATCAAACGCTTGTGCGCTTTTGGCGCGATCGATCTGGAGCAACGGCGATCGAATACGGTCTGATCGCCGCCGGCATTTCCGTTACCATTGTCGCGGTGGTCGGGACGCTGGGTACCCAGCTCAACACAACCTTTTCGAGCGTATCGACCCAGCTCAAATAGCCGCCGCGGCCCGACCGCATCTTGGTGGCTTGTTTTTTCCAAGGCCGGTTGTGACGGCGGGAACCCAATAACACCGTCAGCAGACGTAAAAGCGCGCGCCAGTGACTGTCACAAAGTCGGACTAATCCGAGACGGTGTAGCTTTCGCACCACAGACTTTCGGCGGCTGCGATCGTATGCTCTGTCAACAGCGGATGCGCGATGAGTTTTGTGCGGGACCCTTAGCGGAGAAGCAAACGATGCGCTTGCTGATGATCGCAGCCTTGACGCTGCTGGCGCCGGCTCCCGGCGCACTGGCGGAAACCGCCGAACCAGCCTCGCCGCAACCGGTGGCGGCGCAGCCACCCGGGGTGACCCAGGACGACATTGTGCGCCAGCATCCGGACTGGTTTAGCGAAGAGGGCATACCCTACAGGCCGTGCCCATGCAGCGTGGTGTTTCCCGACGGGCGGCATGCTTGCCTTGGATTCCCGTAAGAAAATACTCCGAACACCTCCGCCATCAGCGGGTTCTTTCCCTGCGCCGCTGCGCGAACGGCGCGGCGAATTTTATTTTCATCGTGCCGTCATTTTCGCGGGAACAATCTGCTAGTCTGCACATTGGACTTTCGACTGACGGGGGGACCGTCATTCCGATGACCGTAGAGTGCGCTTTCCATGCAGGCGAATGCAAAGTCGCGGGCTCAGCGATGAGCCCTGCGGCATGACGACCACAGAATCCACATCGCGTTTCGACTGTCCGAATTGCGGGGCGCGCTACAAGGTCGTGCGCGTCGAGGCCGAATCGGTCGAGCCCGGCGGGCAGCTTGCGTGCCGTTCCTGTGGCGCCCCGCTCGAGGCCCATGACGGCAACACCATTCTCAAATACTTCATGGTCGATCGGCCGCGACATGCGGGCCGCCCGCGGCTGGTCGATCGCCGACGCGCGGATCATGCGCACGCCGATGGTTCAAGTGCGGATCGTCCAGCCCGAGAAGCGCAGCGGCAGCGCCTCGGCTAGCGGCGGGCGACGTCACGTCGCCAAGCTGAGTTTTGGCTAACCAAACGTTGGGACTGGCCAAACGTTTTGATGAGCAGTTGCCGCAACAAGCCATCGGGCCCCCGTTTAATGATGACAAACGCCGACATCGGGAACCCGCTGCCGGCTTTACGGGCAGCGCGCGGAAACTTTGAAATCGCAACCGTCACAAATCGGGATTACGCTCCACCATCATCGGCAGCGAGTGAGATGCAGGCAGGGCGCCGGTGACTGAGAGATGCCCGCGCTCCCGCCTGATCGAGGAGTAGCGTCTATGGTCGCAACAATGTCGATCGTTCCGCTGTTGGCCAATACGTCCTTCGATCCCGAGGCCGTCGAAACCTTGAGTGCGGCGTTCGACGACGCCTGGGCAAAGATCAAGCAATCCGGTTCCACCTTTGCCCGGCCCGCCTATGAGCGCGGCGCCCGCGAGGTGCTCGCCAAATGCATCATCGAGATGGCGCAGCGCGGCGAGCGCGACCGGCGGCATTTGAGCGAGTCGGCGCTGAAGTTCATGGCGCAGAATTACATGCAGTGACCCGAGCCGTCATTCTCGGGCCGAGCGAAAGCGAGGAGCCCGGAATCCATATTCGCTGACCGCGGTCATGGATTCTGGGCTCGCCGCGCTTGTCATCGGGCCGGCCGCTTTGGGCCGGACCCGTTGTCGGCGCTCCGGAATGACGCGTGCTTACGCCTCGATCACGATCTTCGGCGCCGGGCGGCTTTCCACCAGCAGACCGTCGCGCACCCGCGCGGCAATGGCGCGAAAGGCTTCCGCGTGCGGCCCATCCGGGTCGCTCGCCACCACTGGCGCGCCGGCGTCGGATTTTTCCCGGATGTCGATCGAAAGCGGCACTTCGCCGAGGAACGGCACGCCGAGCCGCTCGGCTTCGCGCTGCGCGCCGCCATGGCCGAAAATATCGGAACGCTCACCGCAATGCGGGCAGATGAAGGTCGACATGTTCTCGACAATGCCGAGAACCGGCACGTTGACGCGGCGGAACATGGCGATGCCGCGCCGCGCGTCGATCAAAGCCAGATCCTGCGGCGTCGAGACGATCACGGCGCCCTTCAGCGGCACCTGCTGCGCCATGGTGAGCTGTGCATCGCCGGTCCCGGGCGGCATGTCGACCACCATGACGTCGACCTCGCCCCAATCGACCTCGCGCAGCATTTGCGTCAGCGCCGACATCACCATCGGCCCGCGCCAGATCATCGGCGTTTCCTCCTCGACCAGGAAACCGATCGACATCACCGGCATGCCGTGACGCATGATCGGCTTGAGCCGCGTGCCGCCGGCGGTTTGCGGACGCTCCTTGATGGCGAGGAGCTTTGGCAATGAGGGTCCGTAGATGTCGGCGTCGAGGACGCCGATCTTGAGGCCGAGGTCGCGCAGCGCCAGCGCCAGATTGATCGCCACCGTCGATTTGCCGACGCCACCCTTGCCGGAGGCGACCGCGATGATGGCGCCGACGCCCGGAATGCCGGCCGGCCCGCCCGGCCGTGGCCCGTGTCCCGGCGCCGCAGCTCCGGGTCGTGTGGCGCCGGCGCCCGGCGCGGCCGCGGGCCGCGGTGGCGGAGCGCTCGCGGCAGCGCCGCCGCCGGCGCGTTCGGCGGTGAGCGCGATCATGACCGATTGGACGCCGGGAATGGCGCGCACCGCCGTTTCGGCGCTCCGGCGCACATGTTCCCAGGTCTTCACCTGCGCCGCATCGACGGTGATGGAGAGAAAGACCTTGCCGTCGGTGGCGACGATCTCGGAAAGCTTGCCGGTCGCCGTGAGCGGCCGGCCGTCGGGCGCAGCCACGCTGGCAAGCTTTGCCGCAATCTCATCCTTGAGCGATGCCATGCCGGTCTCCTGCCCCGTAGCCCGGATTGAGCGAAAGCGAAATCCGGGATCGGCCTGTGAGCCCACGGATGGTTTCCGCACAAAATCCACGCGATAGATAAGACAGCGCAGAGCAGGTCTCAATCGCCGCCGCTTGACGCTGCATCAGAGACCGGCGAATGACCGTCGATCGTTCATTCCGCACAGGCATCCCCGGATTTCGCTCCGCTCAATCCGGGCTACGTATATGGAGACATCGATGGCGAAGGTAGCGTTTGTCGGCTTAGGCGTCATGGGTTATCCGATGGCTGGGCATCTCAAGGCCAAGGGCGGCCACGACGTCACGGTGTTCAACCGCACCGCCGCCAAGGCCGACAAATGGGTCGCGCAATATGGCGGCAAGAGCGCGCCGACACCAAAGGCAGCAGCACAGGGTCAAGACTTTGTCATGGCCTGCGTCGGCAACGACAACGATCTGCGCCAGGTGATGCTCGGCAACGACGGCATCTTCGCCGGCGTGCGCAACGGCGCGATCGTGGTCGACCACACCACCGCGTCCGCGGAGATCGCGCGGGAGCTTCACGCCGAGGCCAAAACGCGCGGCTTCGATTTTGTCGACGCGCCGGTTTCCGGCGGCCAGGCCGGCGCCGAGAACGGCGTGCTCACCGTGATGTGCGGCGGCGACGCCGGCCCGTTCGCGCAAGCCGAGACGGTGATCGCCGCCTACGCCCGCGCCTGCAATCTCCTCGGCGCCTCCGGCTCGGGCCAGCTCGCCAAGATGGCAAACCAGATCTGCATCGCCGGCGTCGTCCAGGGGCTGGCCGAGGCCTTGCACTTTGCGCAGCAGGCCGAGCTCGACATCGAGAAACTCATCGCCACCATCTCCAAAGGCGCGGCACAGTCCTGGCAGATGGAAAACCGCTACAAGACCATGGCCGCCGGCAAATTCGATTTCGGTTTTGCGGTCGATTGGATGCGCAAGGATCTCGCCATCTGCCTTGCCGAAGCGCGAAGGAACGGCGCGCACCTGCCGCTGACTGCACTGGTCGATCAGTTCTATTCGGAAGTGCAGAAAATGGGCGGCCGGCGCTGGGACACGTCGAGCCTGATCGCGCTGCTGCAGCGTTAGAAAGCACCGCTCATTCCCGCGAAAGCGGGAATCCAGCTTGCGATAATCTGGGTCCCCGCCTTCCGCCTTCGCGCTAGGCGCTTCGGCGCGACCAAACCGCGCCGAAGCTCGCGAAGCGAGCGCAGGCGGGTCGCGGGGACGAGCGGTCCAAATAACAATGCCATTACGCCGCAGCGCTCGGGCGCGCCGAGACCAGCGCATGCCAGCGGCGCAGGTCGACGAGTTCTTCGGGCACGGTCAGTTTCGACACCTTCATAAAGTCGACCGCCACCATTGCCGAAATGTCGGAGACGGTGAAGTTCTCGCCGGCGACATAAGGCCGGCTCTTCAGCTCGCCGTCGAGGAAACGCAGAAAGTGAAAGACGCGCGGCTTGTTGGCTTCCCCCCAGGCCGACACTTGCGGATCGACCATCGCCTTCATCGCCGGATGCAGATGTTGGAAGACGGTCGAGACCGGCATGTAGAGATGAAACTCGACGCGGCAATTCCACATTTCGATCGTGGCGCTTTCCAGCGCGCCTTTTCCAAACAGCGTCGGGTCGGGTTGCAACGCCTCGAAATAGCGGCAGATGGCGACCAATTCCGTGATCACCGTGCCGTCGTCGAGCACCAAGGCCGGCACCCGCTGCAGCGGATTGATCGCGGTATAGGCATCGGTGCGCTGCTGCAGATTGCCAAGGTCGACCTGTTCGGTGGGAATGGTTATTCCCTTCTCCGCCAAAAATATCCGCACCCGCCGCGGATTGGGCGCACGACCGCCGTCATAAAGCTTCATCGCAAATCTGGGCTCCCTTCCCTATCCCCTTGGTGCCGCAACCCTATCTCCGGTAGTCCCAAAGGGCCATGCGGGATCAAAAGATGAATGTTTGCCACACTTTAAGTCAAAAGCGCGCGGCGCCTTAAGCCTCCCCTTAAGGAATTTGGGCGACTTTTGACGCAAATTATCGCCAGCGGCGGAATGTAATGCAAAGTACCTTGAGCGATCCGCGCGAGACCACTTCGCCCGGCGCCGCCGACGCTCCGTCAACCAAACGCCGCCTCGCCACACAGCACGTGCGCGAGGCACGCGATCGGCTGACCTCGACCAGCGGCACGCGGCCGGTATTCGACTACGAATTGCTGCGGCAATTCGCGCAAAACCGGCTGTCGGGATCGCTGGTGATCCTGCTCCTGGTGATCACCATCGGGTTGCTCTCGGCGCTGTGGACCGGCGCGGTCATTTCGGGGGTGTGGACCCTCGGCGCGCTGATCATCCATCTCGTCATCGTCCGCGCTTGCCGGCAATTCCTCGAAGAGCCGCCGGGCACGACCAATCTCAAGTCCTGGCGGTTGCGCTTTATCCTCCTCGACCTGTTCTTCGGCATGGCGTGGACCTTCATGCTGATCCATCCGCTCGGCGTCGACGAGCAGACCGGCACGTTCATGCTGTTCGTCATGCTGCTGGTCGTCGCCATATCGAGCATGCTGGCATCGAGCCTGCCGGTTGCCGTGCTGGCGCTGACCCTGCCGGTCACCATCGCCATCGCGCTCAATTTCGTCTTCAAGGGCACGCTGCACGATTACATCCTCGCGATCATGGTGCTGGCCGCGGAAGGTTACTTCTCGCTGCTCGCCTACCGGCTCTACTCGACGACGCTGGCCACGCTGGAAGCGCGCGCCGAGAAGGACGCGCTGATCGGCGAGCTCGAGCAGTCGAAGTCGATCTCCGACGAGGCGCGCCGCCGCGCCGAAGCCGCCAATATCGCGAAATCGCAATTCCTCGCGCAAATAAGTCATGAGCTGCGCACGCCGCTCAACGCCATCCTCGGCTTCTCGGAAGTGATGATGGGCGAGATTTTCGGCGCCCATGCGGTGCCGATGTACAAGGATTATGCCGGCGACATACACAGTTCCGGCGTTCACCTCTTGAACCTCATCAACGAGATCCTCGATCTGTCGCGCATCGAAGCCGGCCGGTATGAGCTCAACGAGGAGCCGGTCTCGCTCAATCGTGTCGTCGAGGATTGCCATCATCTCCTGAAACTGCGCGCCGGCAACCGCGGCCTCACCATCCACGAATTGTTCGAGCCGGATATGCCGCGCCTGTGGGCGGACGAGCGGGCGGTGCGCCAGATCTGCCTCAACCTCCTGTCCAACGCGATCAAGTTCACGCCGCAGGGCGGCGAGATCTGGCTCAAGGTCGGTTGGACCGCGTCCGGCGGCCAATACATGAGCGTCAAGGATACCGGCCCAGGCATTCCGGAAGAGGAAATCCCGGTGGTGCTGGCCTCGTTCGGCCAGGGCTCGAACTCGATCAAGTCGGCTGAACAGGGCGCCGGGCTTGGGCTGCCGATCGCCAAGAACCTGATCGATCTGCACGGCGGCACATTCACGCTCAAATCGAAGCTGCGCATCGGCACCGAAGTGGTCGTGACCTTCCCGCCCGAGCGAGTGATGTCGGCGCTGGCGCCGATCTCCGACGGCCGGGCGCCGCCAATTCAGCCGCACGCGGACGTGTCTTCCTCCTCGTCGCTGTCGTCATCGCCCGACAATTCGATGAACCGTGCGCGCCGCGCTTTGTTCAGCGCCTAAAAAACGCCGCGGAAACAGCAAACTTGCTATAGGCCGCTCCAGACCATGATCCGAATAAGTCGAATCGGATCGTGGGTCTGGATGTTTCAGTGGAGCATGATCTTGCCCGAAAACCGACTTCCACCCCGGATCAAGTCCGGGGCGGGCTTTTTCGGGATCATGCTTTAATCACTGCGGCAGGGGATAAAGTCCGTGCGCCAACGTCTGTTATGGCTTCTGCTCGCCGCGCTTGCGATCGCGTTTCTCATCCTGCTCTTTCGCAACGGCGACGGAACGATCGGTCCGTTCTCGACTGGTGATTTTGCCGCGCTCAGTTACCGCACTGTTCTTCTGGTGTTTGTCGCTTCCGCCGTGGTGGTGATGTTTCGTGGACGCTTTAGGCAAGCGGTCACCGCGGCGCTGCTTTGGATCGCGATCGCACTGGTCCTCCTGGTCGGCTATTCCTACCGGTACGAGCTGCGCGGCGTCGCCGAGCGGGTGATGGCGGAGCTCGTTCCCGGCTATGTCATCACGCGCGGGCGCTCGGTCGAGCTGGCGCGAGCGTCGAGCGGTGATTTCGACGTGACGGCGCAGGTCAACGGTGCCCGCGTCGCCATGATCCTCGATACCGGCGCCAGCGCGGTGGTGCTGACCCGCGAGGACGCCAAAGCCGCCGGATTGCCGCTGGAAGTGCTGTCCTATACCGCGAGCATCGAGACCGCCAATGGCCGCACCCATGCCGCGCCGGTCAAGCTCGATCGCGTCGCCGTCGGCGGTCTGGTCGAGCGCTCGGTCGATGCACTTGTCGCCCAGCCCGGCCAGCTCAAGACGAGTCTCCTCGGCATGAGCTTCCTCAACCGGCTGCAAAGCTGGGAAGTGCGCGGCGACCGGCTGTTGTTGCGCGGGTATCCCTAACTTGCTCACGCAATAGGGTGGGCAGAATCGCGTCGCGCTGAAGCCGCACAGAATATCTTGCAGCGCGATTTTGCCCACGCGGTCATTCCGCCATGGCGGCCGCGTGGCCATAGCGCCGCCTCTCGGCAACGTCTCCGCGTCCCAAGCGAGCGCCATGGCCATTGCGACGCCGCAATCCATTCACGGCAATTCCCGGTTCATCTCGGCAATCCCGGGTTCACTCGCGCTCTACGGAATGCGATAGTCGAAACATGGTGTCATTGTTGGCGGAACTGGATCGCAGCAACGTCGTCGACGTCGATCTCGGCAGTGCCGAGTTCAAGGCGAACGCGCACCGTTACATGGCTGAATGGGCGCGACGACGCCCATTCTATGTGCTCGACAAGGGCCCGCCGCAAGTCGTGGTCGGCCGCTACGCCGATGTGCATCGCGTGTTTTCTGACACCGAGACCTTCAAGTCCGAGATGCCGCGCGGCGCCGGTTGGGAACAGTTCAACAAGGTCATGTTTGCGCAATTCGTCACGCAGATGGACGGCGAGCAGCATGCCCGTGTCCGCCGCCTGCTGATGCCGGCATTCTCGTCGCGGCGGATCGAGCAGCTTCAGGACAGTATCACCCGGATCGTCGACGGCATGCTCGACCGCATCGAGGCAAACGGCCCCGAGTTCGACAGCATGCAGGACTACGGAGCGCATCTCGTCGTCGATGCCTTGCTGGATGCCATGGTGAATATGGACCAGCGCCGCAAGGCGATCTTCGTCGCCTTCCACGATGTGATTCCAGGCACCACCTACGTCAAGCCGGGTAAGTCGTGGTCGCCGGAACTGCGGCGCGCCTTCGACCGCACAATGGAAGAAGTCAGGGCCATTATCGAAGAGCGGCGCGTGAGCCCGCGCTCCGACTTTATTAGCGATCTCGTCAACGCCCGCGATCAAGGCGACAAGCTCAGTGACGGCGAGCTGTTCGACCAGATTTTCGGCATCTGCGGCGCCTCGCTGTCGGCAACGAGCCGTGCGGCTGGCGGTGCCCTCTATCTGCTCTACACGCACCCGGAGCAGCTGGCGCAGTTGATCCGCAACCCGGCACTCATTCCCGACGCGCTCGAGGAATGCTTTCGTCTCGGCAGTAATGGCTATTTCACCTTCCCGCGCATTGCCACTCGCGACACTGAGGTCGGAGGCACGCGCATCCTCAAGGGCATGGTGGTACGGCCGTCGCCGCTCGCCCCGAACTACGATCCCGACGTGTTTCCCGACCCGACGCGCTTCGACATTCATCGCAAGCCGAAGCGGATTCTATCCTTCGGCGCGGGCCCGCATCACTGCATCGGCAATATTCTCGGCCGCACTACCATCACCATCGCAATCCGCCGCCTGCTGGCGCGCTTTCCTAAGGCGCATCTTATTGATCCGAGCTTCACTCCCGTCTATGGCGGTGCGGTCGGCGAATTACGACTGCAAAGCCTGCCGATGAAAACCCACTGAAGTAGCGGTCCGTTTTTGCACTTCTCGGACCTCCGCTACCGCCGAGGAATTGCAAGCCTGCGCCGGGTGCGCCAAGTGCGCGTCATAAGGCGCCACTAAGCGGCAACGTCTACCGCTTCCGGTTGCCGGTCCGACACCAGGCGGAGCGCCGCGAGCAAGAGCTCGGGGCCGGCATTCGACGTCGTGGCGCCGGCAAGATGGCGGCGGAAGGCACGTGCACCGGGCACGGCGCGGAACAGACCATGCAGGTGGCGGGTAATCGCATGCAGCCGCGTGCCAAGGCCGAGCTCGTGCGCGATGTAAGGAAGAAACGCCGCGGCAGCGTCCTTCGGTGACGCAAACCGCGCATCCTCACCAAAGAAAACCGGATCGACTGCCAAGAGCCGCCACGGCTCCTGATACGCGGCGCGCCCCATCATCACGCCGTCGACGCTGGCAAGGTGCGCGCGCGCGTCTTCGACATTGCCGATGCCGCCGTTGATCACGATGGTCAAACGCGGATGCGCGGCCTTGAGCCGGTACACGCGTTCATAATCGAGCGGCGGCACCTCGCGGTTTTCTTTCGGCGATAAACCCTTAAGCCAAGCTTTGCGCGCATGCACAATCAGCGCATCGGCGCCCGCGCGTTCGACCGTTTGCGCAAAATCTTCCAGCGCTGCTTCCGGGTCCTGATCGTCGACGCCGAGGCGGCATTTGACGGTGACCGGGATCGCGACAGCAGCCTTCATCGCCGCGATGCAATCGCCAACCAGACCAGGCTCCACCATCAGGCAGGCGCCAAAGCGGCCTTCTTGCACGCGATCGGAAGGACACCCCACGTTCAGATTGATCTCGTCGAAACCGGCATCGGCGCCGATCCGCGCGCATTGCGCCAGTGCCCGTGGCTCCGAGCCGCCAAGCTGTAACGCCAGCGGATGTTCAGCGGCATCGAAGCGCAGGAGCCGCGTGCGATCGCCATGCAGCACCGCGCCGGTGGTGAGCATCTCGGTATAGAGGAGCGCGCGGCGCGTGAGCAGGCGATGGAAGAACCGGCAATGCCGGTCGGTCCATTCCATCATCGGCGCGACCGAGAAGCGGCGTGACACGGCGAGCAACTTGTTAACCTCGTGTACCAGTCCGTACAAATCAGAGGTGCATTAGCAGAACACCCTTGTCGAGTGCTAGACTGGCGCAATCTTTCGGCCACTTTCACGCGATTTTTTGCATCCTGCAAAACGCGGGACCGCCCATGAGCGCCACTTTGCTGTACTGCGCCGCAGCGCTTGCGGTCGTCACCGCAATAGTCCATTCCGTGCTCGGCGAGCGGCTCATTTTAGGCCCGATCCTCGGCGCCGCGGAACCGGGACCGCGGATTCTCAGATCGCGGCTGGCGCGGGCGATTGTTCGTTTCGCCTGGCACTTCACTTCGATTTCCTGGGTCGCGGTCGCGGCGGTTTTCGCTATTCTGGCCGGCCTCCCGGCGCCGGCGCAGAACCGGGCCATCGTCATCGTGCTCGGCGGGACATTTCTCCTGATGGCCGTGATCTCTGTCACGATCTCACGCGGCCGTCACATTGGCTGGCCGTTGCTTGCGGCAATTGGCCTAACCGCGCTAGCGGCGCTCATTGTTAGATTTTGAGCGACGCCGCAACACTGCAGTGGGTCCCGGAAGCACGTGCATGAGGCAGCTCCCATGATTGCCGGCAGTGTCGCCATCCTGATCCTCCTGATCGTGGCCGGCGTGCATGTCTATTGGGCCGCCGGCGGCAAGGCCGGCAAAGGCGCCGCTGTTCCCGCCGCGAACGGACGACCGGTGATCAAGCCCTCGGCATTCGGCACGGCCATGGTCGCGATCGGGCTGTGCGCCATGGCGGCGCTCGTGGCGCTGCGGGTCGGCTGGCTCGATCTGCCCGCTTTATCCGGCAACAGCGTCGTTGTTCAAATCGGCACCTGGCTGATCGCGGCAGTGTTTGCGCTCCGCGCCATCGGCGATTTTCGCTATGTCGGTTTCTTCAAACGGATCCGCGGCAGCCGGTTTGCAGGGCTCGACACCTTGGCCTATTCGCCATTGTGCGCGTGCTTGCATACTCATCGGCATTTCCGCCGAGCACATGATACAGCGTCAGAGCCTTTCATGAACGACAAGGAAAAAGTCGCGCTGGGATCGATTGCCGCCTCCGCGGCGCTGACCGCCGCCAAGGCCGTCGTCGGCGTGCTCACCGGTTCGCTGGCAATCCTTTCGGAGGCCGGTCACTCGCTGCTCGACCTGGCCGCGACGGTGCTGACCTATGCTGCGGTGCGCATTTCCGGCAAGCCGGCCGACGCCGAGCATCAATACGGTCACGGCAAGATCGAAAGCGTGGCGGCGCTTGCCGAAACCGCCTTGCTGTTCTTGCTCGCCGCCGGCGTCGCCTTCGAATCGGTGCAGCGGCTGTTCGGCGGGCAGGCCCATGCGGTCGAAGCGACGCCGTACGCCTTCGCCATCATCGCGGTCTCTGTCGTCGTCGATTTCTTTCGCGCCCGCACGCTCGGGCGCGTCGCCGAAAAAACCTCAAGCCAGGCGCTCGAAGCGGACGCGCTGCATTTTTCTTCCGACATGTGGTCGTCGATCGCCGTGCTGATCGGGCTGGGCGGCGTAGCGCTCGGCTATTCGGCAGCCGACGCGATCGCTGCGCTCGTCGTCGCGGTGTTCATCTGCATTGCCGGCTGGCGGCTCGGCCGGCGCACGATCGACGCTTTGACCGACACCGCGCCGGCCGGCGTGAGCGAGCGGGTGGCGGCGATTGTGCGGCGGGTGCCCGGCGTCGTCGGCGTCGAAAGCGTGCGCGTGCGACCAGCCGGCGCGGTGCTGTTCGTCGAGCTTGCCGTCGGTGTGAGCCGCACGCTGCCGCTCGATCGCGTCACCGCGATCAAGGATCGGCTGACACGCGCAATTCGCGCCGAACTGCCGCAGGCCGAGGTCACCATCATCACCGAGCCGCGCGCGCTCGACGACGAGACGGTGCGCGAACGGGTAATGCTCATCGCGCGCAATAGCGGGCTTGCCGTTCATCATGTCGCCGTGCAGGCGCTCGCCGATCGCTTGTCGGTTTCGACCGATCTCGAGGTTGACGGCACGCTGCCGCTTGCCATTGCGCACGAGACCGCAAGCCGGCTCGAAGAAGCGATCCGCGAGGAATTGGGGCCGGAGGTGGAAGTCGAAACCCATATCGAGCCGTTGCCGGCCGCGCTTCTTGCCGGCCGCGACGCCGCGGTGGCGCGCGTTGCCGAAATCCGCGAAGCCCTGGCGGCGCTCGCCGTCGGTTGTCTCGGCCTCGGCGAAGTGCATGACGTTCGGGTGCGCGAAACCGCCGACGGCGAGATTGTCAATTTTCATTGCCGGGTCGATCCGGCTTTATCGGTCAGTGCGGTGCATGACCTGGTCGATGGCATCGAGCGCGGATTACGTCGCCGTTTTCCGACCATCACGCGAGTCATCGGCCGCGCCGAGCCGCGGCGCACGGCTTAAAACTCGTTCGCAGGCGCAGCACGCCCGACCGCTCGCGGCGAGCGAATCAAGTGTACCGCTACCAAGCTGGATGCGGCGCAGCAACATCGCTGACTCAATGTCAGATGAATGAATTTTCACATTACTGATTTCATATGAATGAATCTTCACATGAATGAACGTCTTCGCCCCGCGGAAAACGTTCACACTTGCCAAATCGCTAACAAATTTCAGCAAATCCGCTCATCGATCTTACTTTGTATGTTACAGGCGAGCAATTGGCGGTCGCATGTGCGTAGACAAAGTGCCGAATGATGCTATCATGCAGCGGCTTTTTTCGAATATTGACTCGATGCTACTCGTTGAACTCTGTCTCAGCTGAACTCTGGCTCACAAGTATGGAGGCCTAAATATGTCGCAAGCTTCAAAGCGAAAGCGTCGGGGCAAAGCTCTACCCGCGCTGGGAATTGCTGGCGTCGCCGGCATGTCGTTGTCGCTGATGGGCGCTGCATCCGCGTCGACCGGCGTAGCGTCGACGGACGTGAAGTCGCAGAATGTCACGCCGCATGAAATCTTTCTCGGTGAGGAAGAAATCTCCGACGTGAGCTTGTCGACGTTCTACGTGTTCGACAAGGAAAATGCCAAGCCGCAGTTCGGCGCAAAGCTCGCCTGGTGGCGCGGCTGCGGTGGTGCCGTTGCGGCGGCGGTGGCCGGTGCGGCGGCTGCGGATGGAGAGGGCGGCTGCGGTGGTTGCGGTGGTTGCGGCTGCTGCTTCCGCTGGGGACGTTGCGCCGTCTGCTAATCTGCAGCACTTCCGCACTGCGTTGACAGACCTTAAGTCTTATGGCCGGCTTGACGATTGTCGAGCCGGCCAGTTTCGTCTTGTCCGTGACGTATTTGTCGGTGACATATTTGTCGGCGGCGAGCTTGTCCGTGACGAGTTTGTTGGCGACGCGCGCAGGCGCGGCATGGGCTTGCGGATGAGAGGTTAGCCTTGGCGAGAAGTAGTGGAGAGGGAGCTAGGCGCGCGAGCCCGCTGGAACACTGGTCCCCGGCGCCCGGCGGTCGGGCGGGGCGCGCCGAGCGCAAGGCGCAAGAGCGCGGGAGCAGCTTCCCGCTGCGCGACAGCAAGGACGTTCCGCGCTTTGCGCCGAATTTCAGTGTCTATGTACTGCCGCCGGATTCCGTGTGCCTTTACTCCGAAGACCGGAAGTTCTTTCTTCACGGCACACTCTATTGCGCGGTGGCCGCGGCAATCGGCGAAGGCGGCAAGAGCTTTCGCGACATCGTTCGCGAACTCGAGCCGCATTTCCCAGCCGACAAGATCCAGGAAGCCTTCAAGCGCTTGGTCGACCGCCGCTATGTCGTTTCGGCGCCGCGGTCACGCGCCGCCAAGCGGGCGCGCTCGTCTGCCGACCAGGCGGACGCGTATTGGGCGAGCCTCGGCTTGCCGCCTGAGGCCGCGCGGGAAAATCTGCAGAAGTGCCGCGTGCGCATTCAATCCGTCGACGTACAGGGCGCAAAGGAACTCGGCGCCGCTCTCACCGGGCTCGGCGTTCACGTGGTGAAGGGCAAAGCCGATCTCACCGTTAGGTTGGTGAACGATTATCTCGAAGAAAAACTGGCGGAATTGAACCGGCAGCATTTGTCGGATCGCACGCCGTGGCTATTGGTGCAGCCTTCCGGCATTTTTCCATTGGTCGGCCCCTTGCTGCGCCCCGGTGACGGCGCCTGCTGGATGTGCCTGGCCGATCGCATGGCGCGCAATCGGGAAATCAAGGCGCTCCTTGATCGCAGGCACGCTCGCCGCGTCGCCACGTCGCCGCTCGCGCGGCACCCGCTTGGACAAAGCGCCATCCAGCTCGCGGCAGTAGAGATCGCCAAAGCGATCGCCACCGAGTTCCGCACTGATTTGCGCGATCACATTGTGAGCCTCGACCTAACGGGCTCAAGCGTCGTCAAACATTTCGTCTCCGCCCGCCCGCAATGTCCGGCTTGCGGCAAGAAGAAGCTGCGTGATCCACGCCGCGCGCCAATGCCCATTGAGCTTCAGACTGGCAACAAGCTGATCATGACCAGCGGCGGCTACCGCAGCATGTCTTCGGCCGGCACGGTCGCCCGTTTCAAGAAGCACGTCAGCCCCCTCACCGGCGTGGTTTCGCGCCTCGAACGGGTCGAAGCCGACTTGCCGTTGAACACCAACTACCTCGCCAGGCACAATTTTGCCGGACGTCCTGAGTCCGTCGAGGAGCTCAAATCGGGATTGTTCGGCGGCAGTTTCGGCAAGGGCTCTACCGCCGAGCAAGGCGAAGCCAGCGCACTGATGGAAGCGATCGAGCGCTATTCTGGCATTTTTCAGGGCGACGAAATCCGCGTCACGCGGCGGTTCACGGATTTCCCGGCCGGCGACGCCATCGTGCCGAACGACGTCCTGTTGTTCAGTGACGCGCAATACCGGCAATACGACACCCCGAGCCACGACCATGAGGGGACGCCGACGCCGGCCCCGTTCGATCCGTCGGCCGAGATCGAATGGTCGCCGGCCTGGTCGCTGCGCGACGAGCGCTTCAAATATCTGCCCACCAGCATGCTGTATTTTTTCTACAACAGCGGCTTCGCGCCCGGGCTGATCCATGCCGATTCCAACGGCTGCGCCGCCGGCAATACGCTCGAGGAAGCTATCGTCCAGGGATTCCTGGAATTGGTCGAACGCGATTCCTACGCCATCTGGTGGTACAACCGCTTGCAGCGGGCGGAACTGGACCTCAGCGCCTGCGACGATTCCTACGTCCGCGATCTGCGAAATCAGCTTGGCGAGACCGGGCGGCGGGTGTGGGTGCTCGATATCACCCACGACCTCGGCATTCCGAGCTATGTGGCGATATCGCACTCGCTGGAAAACGCGATGGACTTTGTCGAGTTCGGCTCCGGCTCGCACTTCGACGCGCGCATCGCGCTGTTGCGCTCGCTGACCGAGCTGAACCAATTTCTGTCGATCGGCCTGGTCGGGCTTCGTGATGCCGCGGGAGGCGGCCACGACCGCCCCGCGCCATGGCGGTTGCAGGATCATCCCTACCTGCTGCCCAATGGCCATCCGGCGGTACGGCCGGACTTCGGCTCGAAGTTCGGCATGCTCGACACGCGCGAGCAGGTGATGGCCTGCGTGGACCTGGTCAAGCGCGCCGGCCTCGATTTCCTCGTCCTCGACCAGACCCGCCCGGATATCGAAGTGCCGGTCGCGCGCGTGATCGTTCCGGGGCTGCGGCACTTCTATCGGAGGTACGCGCCGGGCCGGCTCTATGATGTGCCGATACAGCTCGGATGGCTTGACCGGCCGGTGCCGGAAAGCGAGCTTAACCCGCTCTTCCCCAAGACCTAAGGTCTTGCGTTGCGCGCGCCGGCGAAAAAGAGCGGGCGGCGGGCAGCCTCAGCTATCGTGACGGCGAGGCTTCTCAGTCACGTTGCGCTGGACGCGCGCGCCAACGGCGACATTGCGGCAAGCTTCGGGGGCTATTCGCTCCCCCTGGGGAAGTTCAGCGCGAGCGCAGCGGAGCGCGCGCAAGAGCTGCGCACGGGTCTGCCGCTTGATTCATTTACATCGTTAAGCCGCACCGTCGACAAGGAAATCAACCAACTGGTCCGCCGCCTGGCGATACGCGGGCTCTTGGAATATGCGCTCACGCACTCGCGACACGGCGATGAGCTCGTCGTCATCGAGCCACAGGCGCCGGACTATTGGCCGCAAACATCTCCGCTCCGCGAGAGCGATACTGTCGTGCTGTCGCGCTTCGCCTACATGCGGCGGCGCGCCGGCGACATGGTGCTTGAATCGCCGCGCGCCCGCGCCTTGTTCAAAATTGTGCGATCCGAAGATTGCGGGCGCGCTGGCGATGTTGTCCACGCCGCAGCAGATCCGAAAGCTTCGCCGGCAAACTGGCTTTCCAGGGAGTCGAGCTTCTCGAGCTTGCTGGTCGACTGCCAAATTCTTTTCAAGGTCGGCGCTGCTGACGCCGGCCTGCGGCCGACCGAAGGCGACGAAAATCTGGTTCTGTGGGACTTTCACGACTTGCTGTTTCATACCCGCAGCACCGAGGGCCGGCATGCCAATCCCGCGGGCGGCGTCTATGCATTTGCCGATGCAATCTCCTCACCGTCGGCGGTGCGGCCCTCTTGGCCCGGACACAAAATCGACCTGCGGCCGCTCTCGGCCTCGCAGCCCGAAGCTGTGGTGCCGGCCGCAAAGCTCCTGCGCGAGCGTCATTCGACACGGGACTTCGATGCGGAGCGGCCGATCACGCTCGCCGAGCTGGCGCAATTTCTCGACGGCGCCGCGCGCGTCCTTGGGACATTCAACACCACGGCCGGCGGCGACGGTCCGCCCTTCACCTACGCCGTGCGGCCATATCCTTCAGGCGGCGGCAGCTACGAGCTCGAGCTCTATCTCGCCGTCGACAAGATGCGAAGGGCTGGCGCGTGGCTTCTATCATTACGACGCCGGCGAGCATGCGCTGGTGGCGATCGACGTCCCGATGCCTGAATTCGAAGCGCTGCTACAGGGCGGCCAATTCGCCATGGACGCATCGGGCGTGCCGCAGATCCTGATCACCATCGCTGCGCGCTTTGGCCGGGTGGCGTGGAAATACAGCTCGATCGCCTACTCACTTATTCTCAAGGATACCGGCGTCTTGATGCAGACGCTCTATCTGATGGCGACCGATCTGGGGCTCGGCGGCTGCGCCATCGGCAGCAACCATATCGAGCTGTTCGCAAAGCTGACGGGCCTGGAATTTCACGTCGAGGGCCCGGTCGGTCTATTTGCGCTTGGCCGTGGCAAAGCCACCACTGCCTCCGGCTGATCACCTCACCAAGACCAGCGGCGGCTGCGCGGGTTGGAAGGATCGCGCGGTGCGTTGCGCTGGAAATATCCGACCGCCCTGCTGGCCCGCGCGCCCATCAGCGCGAACATGGCGCCTTGGGGATCGGTCGCGCGCAAGATCCAGCCGCCGGGCACTGCACCTGGGCCCTCGATGATCAGGCCGCCGGCGGCTTTGACCCGCTCGGCCGCGACATCGATGTCGGGCACGTCGAAGTAATAGAGCCAGAACGGGACCGGCACCTCGGCAGGCTTGGTGAAGATGCCGCCGATGGTATGGCCGCCGACCGAGAACAGCTGATAGGTGCCCATCGGACCGGTCTCGGCATCCCCTTTGCGCCAGTCGAAAAGCGTACCGTAGAAGGCAACCGCCTTCTCCCAATCGGCGGCGAGCAACTCGTGCCAGCCGACGCGGCCGGGTTGGCCGAACTCGGCAGGCTGCTCCTGATCCGGATTTTGCGATTTGATCAGCGCCAGCCTTGCGGCTTGCGGATCGGTAATGATCGAAAAGCGGCTGAAGTTGGCGACGTCGGTCGGACCGACGTGCACCGCGCCGCCAAGCTTTTTGGTCAGCTCGGTCGCGGCGTCAACGTCGTTGACGCCGACATAGCCGATCCAGGACGGCATCGCGCCGCGCTGCTTTGCCTCGTCGGACAACGCCATCAGCCCGCTGACCGAGGCTGCACCAACGGTGAATACCCTATAGGCCCGATCGGGCAGCGAGGCGTCGCGCGCGCTCCAACCCACCACTTCGGTGTAGAACGCCGCCGCCGCCTCTACGTCTGTCGTGTGCAATTCGTACCAGACGAAACGGCCGTGAAGATTGACCACAACTCTCTTTCTCCCACTTGTCGGCTTACTGCTATCCGCCGGCGCGCTCTTGCTCAAGGGATCAGCACCGCCGCGCCTTCGAACCGGCCGGCGCGCAAATCGCCGAGCGCGGTGTTCGCCTGGTCGAGCGGATAGCGCGTCACTTGCATTTTGATGCCGGCGCGCGGTGCGATGGCCAGAAATTCATGCGCGTCCCGGCGCGTCAGATTGGCCACGGAGACGAGCTGGCGTTCCTCCCACAGCAGGCGATACGGAAAGCTCGGGATGTCCGACATGTGAATGCCGCCGCACACGACGCGGCCGCCCTTCTTCACCGCCGCCAGCGCCGCCGGCACCAGCGCACCGACCGGCGCGAAAATAATCGCCGCATCGAGCGCCTCGGGCGGCATCTCGTCGGAGCCGCCGGCCCAGACGGCGCCAAGCGACCGCGCGAAGTTCTGCGACGCCGTATCGCCCGGCCGGGTGAAGGCATAAACGCGCCGCCCCTGCCACGCCGCGACCTGCGCCAGGATATGGGCGGCGGCGCCGAAACCATAAAGTCCGAGCGCTGCTGCCCTCCCCGGCCATGCGATAGCTGCGCCAGCCGATCAGGCCGGCGCACAGCAGCGGCGCCGTCTCCGCGGCATCAAGATCCTCGGGCAGCGGATAAGAGAAGCGCGCGTTGGCAAGCGTGTGCGTCGCGTAGCCGCCGTCGCGGGTGTAGCCGGTGAAGGTGGGCGCGTCGCACAGATTCTCCCGCCCCGACCGGCAATACGGGCAGACGCCGCAGGCGGCGCCGAGCCACGGCACGCCGACGCGCGCGCCGGCCGCGAAACCGGTCACGCCGGGGCCCAGCGCAGCGACGCGGCCGACGATCTCGTGCCCGGGCACGATCGGGAGCTTCGGATCGGGAAGCTCGCCGTCGACCACGTGCAGATCGGTGCGGCACACACCGCAGGCCGCGACCTCGATCAGGAGTTCGCCCGCCGCCGGCTGCGGCACCGGCCGCTCGCGCATAGCGAGCGGCGTTTGCGGCCGATCGAGCACCATCGCGCGCATCGTTGACATACGGGAACCTGTAGCCCGGATTGAGCGTCAGCGAAATCCGAGGGCCAGCGCGCGAACCGTTGGATCGTTCCCGGATTTCGCTTCGCTCAATCCGGGCTATAAGCCTGGCGCTTTCAATTGGCGCATAAAACTTCTACATCAAGCCGGTCATGCGCACCGAAGAAGCCCGTCCCATCCGCCTCAAGGACTATCGCCCGCCGGACTGGATCATCGAAACCGTCGACCTCGACGTTTCGCTCGATCCGACCGCAACCACGGTGCGTGCCAAGCTCGCGCTGAAGCCCAACGGCACACCGGCGCCGCTGGTGCTTGACGGCGACGAACTGAAGCTCCGTTCGCTCGCCCTCGACGGCAAGCCGCTGTCGAGCGAAAGCTTTATCGCAACGCCCGAGCGCCTCACCATCGCGCAGCCGCCGAACCGGCCGTTCACGCTCGAGATCGAGACCGTCATCGACCCGGCGGCCAACACCCAGCTCATGGGCCTCTACCGCGCCGGCACGACCTATTGCACGCAATGCGAGGCCGAGGGTTTCCGCCGCATCACCTATTTCCTCGACCGCCCGGATGTGATGGCCGTCTACACCACGCGCATCGAGGCCGACAAAAAAGAGGCGCCGGTTCTGCTCTCCAACGGCAACCTGATCGCCAAGGGCGACGTGCCGGGCACCAACCGGCATTTCGCGGTATGGCACGACCCGTTCAAAAAGCCCTGTTATCTGTTCGCGCTGGTTGGCGGCGATCTCGCTTGCGTCGCCGACAGCTTCAAGACCATGTCCGGCCGCGATGTGACGCTGCACATTTATGTGGAGCCGGGCAAGGAGGAGCGCTGCTTCTACGCCATGGACAGCCTCAAGCGCGCCATGCGCTGGGACGAACAAGCATTCGGGCGCGAATACGATCTCGATATTTTCATGATCGTCGCCGTCTCCGCCTTCAATATGGGCGCGATGGAGAACAAGGGCCTCAACGTCTTCAACGACAAATATGTCTTGGCCTCGCCGGCGACCGCGACCGACACCGACTACGCCCATATCGAGGCGGTGATCGCTCACGAATATTTCCATAACTGGACCGGCGATCGCATCACCTGCCGCGATTGGTTTCAGCTTTGCCTGAAGGAAGGGCTGACGGTTTTTCGCGACGAGGAATTTTCCGCCGATCAGCGCTCGCGCGCGGTGGAGCGGATCAGCGACGTACGCGCGCTACGCTCGCACCAATTCGTCGAGGACGCCGGTCCGCTCGCCCATCCGGTACGGCCCGAGCTCTATCACGAGATCAACAACTTCTACACCACGACGGTCTACGACAAGGGCGCCGAAGTCGTGCGCATGATCAAGGTCCTGCTCGGGCCGGATCTGTTTCGCAAGGGCATGGACCTCTATTTCGATCGGCACGACGGCGAGGCGGCGACGGTCGAGCAATTCGTGCAATGCTTCGCCGACGTCTCCGGCCGCGATTTCTCGCAATTCATGCTCTGGTACACCCAAGCCGGCACGCCGGAAGTCGTGGTGGCGCCGCACTACGATGCGCGCGCCAAGACCTACCGGCTCGACATCACCCAGACGGTGCCGCCGACGCCGGGCCAGTCGGACAAGAAGCCGATGGTGATCCCGCTCGGGCTTGGACTGGTCGGCAAACACGGCGGCGATCTGCCGCTCACAATGAACGGAAATCCGCTGCCGCGCGACGTGCTGGAAGTGACGGCGCCGAGCCAAAGCTTCGTCTTCTCCGGCATCGGCGAACCGCCGATTCCGTCGATCAATCGCGGCTTTTCGGCGCCGATCAAGCTCACTCTCCCGATCCAAGCGAATGATCTTCGCTTCCTTGCCGCGCATGATCGCGACCCGTTCAATCGCTGGCAGGCGGCGCAAACGCTGGCGATGTCGCTTTTGACCGACAATGTCGCGGCCGCGCGCAGCCAGGCATCAACACGGCAAGACGACGGGCTCATGGCCGCGCTCGGCGCCATCATCGCCGATCCGGCGCTGGAGCCGGCTTTCATCGCGCTCACGCTGGCGCCGCCGAGCGAGCCCGACATCGCACGCGAGATCGGGCGTGACGTCGATCCCGACGCCGTCTTTATGGCGCGGCGGCAATTGCGCGCGGCGATCGGCAGGCAGCTTAGCGCCGCGCTGGCGGACACCTACCGACGCATGATCACGCCCGGCCCTTATCGTCCGGATTCCGCGAGCGCCGGACGGCGCGCGCTCAAAAATGTTTGCCTCGGCCTTTTGGCGGCGACCGAGGACGAGGCGGCCATCAAGCTGGCGCTCGCCCAGTATGACGGCGCCGACAATATGACCGACCGCATGGCGGCGCTCGACGTCCTTTCGCTCCACGACCGGCCCGAGCGGGCGCACGCGCTGGACGATTTCTATCAGCGATATGCCGACTGATCCGCTGATCATCGACAAGTGGCTGGCGCTGCAAGCGGCGATACCGGAGCCGGCGACGCTCGATCGGGTGCGGGCGCTGACCTCGCATCCGGCCTTCTCCATGGCCAACCCGAACCGCGTCCGCGCGCTGATCGGCTCGTTTGCGCAAGTCAACCACACCCAGTTCAACCGGGTCGACGGCGCCGGCTATGATTTCATCGCCGATGCCGTGCTCGCGCTCGATCCGAAGAATCCGCAAGTCGCCGCGCGGCTGATGGGCGCGTTCCGCTCGTGGCGGGCGCTGGAAGCAAAGCGGCGCGCCGGCGCGGAGGCAACATTGCGTCGCGTCGCCGCCGCGCCGGCGCTGTCGCGCGACGTCCACGACATCGTCGCGCGTACGCTGGCGGATAGCTGAGCGGCATTGCAAATTTTCCCGCAGTGGCGCGTTGAGCTCGCAATCACGATATTAAGACCATCGCACCCCGCTTGGGTCAGGCCATGCTGACGACGACTGACACGCTGACGACGGCTGACATTCCGCAAGCCGCCAGGACCCGCAAACGGGTCAGGGCGCTGTTGCTGAGCGATCGCATCGACACGGCGAACCTCGAGCTTGACGGCGTGGTGTCGATGGCTCCGCTTACTTTTAAGTATGGCGGTGACGGATTGGTCACCCTGTTTCGTTATGGCGTCGCGGTTTTCATGGGGCTGACCGCGGCGGAGGAAGAGCAGGTCCTGCGCACGCTGCGGCCGCGCTTGATCCGCCCGGTGGCGCCGTCCGAGGAAGAATCCGTCCAGGTCGAGATCATCCCCGACAAAGACGATCAAATCCTGCCCGGCGGACCGATCGCGCTGAAAATGATGACGCCGGACCATCTGATCGTCATCGCCGACGCGCTGTCGAAAAGCGTCGTGCTGGCGCGCGACGAGCGCGAAGTGGCCTCGGTGTTCGACCGGGTCGAGCCCTTTGCCCGCCAGCTTGCCGAACGCGGCCGCGCCGCCGACGGACGCCGCGCTATCTTAAAGATCATCGGCAACGCCCTGTTGGTGCAGCACCGCGTTTCCGGCCGTGCGGCGGTCGTTGAAAAGCCCGACGTGGTCTGGGATCGTCCCGACCTGGATCGTCTCTATGCGCGGCTGGAGGACGAGTACGAGCTCAAGGAACGCGCCGAGACGCTGACGCGCAAGCTTGCCGTGATCTCCGATACCGCCGAGGTGCTCACCGACATCATCGATACCAGGCGATCGCTGCGGCTCGAAATCATCATCGTGGTTTTGATCGCGGTCGAACTGCTGATCGCCGGCTACCAGACTTTGCATTGACGAGAGCATGATCCCGAAAAGAGGAAACCGGTTTTCGGAAAAGATCATGCTCAAACGTAACATCCAGATCATGATCCGATTCAGCTTGATCGGATCATGGTCTGGTCAAAGCTAGTTCTTTGATTTGACTCAAGGACCTCGCGCGTCCTCGGCCGGGCGCAAATAAAGTCCGGGATAGAGCGGCAAAAATATTGAACTCGTGACTCTCGACAAATCGATTCGCATCAATTCTTATGATCATGATTCGGAAAGAGATGCGGCACATCCTTCCAATCGTGGTGGCAGGGGACAGTCCGAGCGGAGGCAGGCATGGCGCGCGCCGACACGGCGAGTGCGTCACTACAGTCGGATTCTATTCAAGGGTTGGCCAAATCGATCGCCAAGCCTGCCTACCGGCGGCTGCTGAGCGCTGAGCCGCTGCTGCGGCGCGCCGTCCCCGCGCTCATCATCGCCTTTCTGATCACGATCTGCGTCGGGGCCGCGGTGCAGGTGCTCGAGCAGCGCCGGCTGGTGATGCGCGATGCGCGGCAGGCGGTCGAGGCGCTGGCCGATGAGATCGCGCTCGCGCTCGATCATCCCGGCGCGGGAGCTGAAGGCAAATTCAGCGCGTAACTCGGCGCTGCTCGAGCGCATCATGCCGGCCTGGGCGGGGGCACAGGACCGTTTGATACTGCTGGCCGATGCCGACGGCGCGATCGTCGCCAGCCTGCCGAACGATCCGCAAAAGCTCGGCCGGCCGATCCTCGATTTGCTCGGGCCATCGCAGCCACTGACCACGTTCGGCGCCGCCGCCGGAACGCTGGAGATCACCCTGCCGGACGGCGCCGCCGCGCTCGCAACCGTGCGGGCGTTGCACAATCCGCTCGGCGCCGTCGCCGTGGTGCAGACCGCGAGCGACGCGCTGATCAACTGGCGCGCAACCACCGCGCTGACAGTGACGCTGTCGGCGACGACCGGCTTCGTGGTCCTGATCCTCGGCTTCGCCTTCCACTGGCAGGCGACGCGGGCGCGCGAAGCCGATCTCATCCATGACACCGTGCGCGGCCGCATCGACACCGCGCTCAACCGCGGTCGCTGCGGGCTGTGGGATTGGGATCTGGCGCGCGGGCGCGTGTTCTGGTCGCGCTCGATGTTCGACATCCTTGGCTTGCCGGCGCGGGAAGACCTGCTGACCTTTGGCGAGCTCAACGCCCTGGTGCATCCCGGCGACGTCGACCTTTATGGTCTGGCCCGGCAACTCGCCGACGCGAAGCTACAGTCGATCGATCACGCCTTCCGCATGCGGCATGCCGACGGCCGCTGGCTGTGGTTGCGGGTGCGCTGCGAACTGGCGCGTCAGGAGGGCGAGACCGGACTGCACCTGATCGGCATCGCCGTCGACGTGTCCGAGCAGAAGAACCTGGTCGAGCGGACGACGGCAGCGGATTTGCGGCTGCGCGACGCCATCGAGACCATTCCCGAAGCTTTCGTCTTGTGGGACGCCGACAATCGCCTGGTTCTGTGCAACTCCAATTTCCAGGGCCTGCACCATTTGCCCGACGCGGCGGTTGCCGCCGGCACGCCCTACGAGGCGGTGGTGGCGGCGGGCACCAAGCCGATCATCCGCACCACCAGTGTCAGCGACGACGGCCAGCCGCAAGGCGCCCGCACCTTCGAGGCGCAGCTGACCGACGGCCGCTGGATGCATATCAGCGAACGCCGCACCAAGGACGGCGGCTACGTTTCCGTCGGCACCGACATCACCAAAATCAAGCAGCACGAGCAAAAGCTGGTCGAAGGCGAGAAACGGCGGATCGCGACCATCAACGACCTGCGTCACTCGCAACAGGCCTTGGAGCGGCAGACCGGCGAACTCGCTGATCTGGCGGAAAAATACGCCGAGGAAAAAACCCGCGCCGAGGAAGCCAACCAGGCCAAGTCGAAATTCCTTGCCAATATGAGCCACGAGCTGCGCACGCCGCTCAATGCCATCATCGGCTTCTCGGAAATCATGGAAGCGGCGATGTTCGGTCCGCTCGGCGCCGACAAATACACCGAATACTCGCGCGACATTCGCGAAAGCGGCCAGTATCTGCTCGATGTGATCAACGACATCCTCGACATGTCGAAGATCGAGGCCGGCAGCGTCCATTTCACGCCGGAAACCGTCCAGCTCGATCACATCCTCGCCGACAGCCTGCGAGTGGTCGGCGGCCGCGCCAGCGAAAAGTGTCTGACGCTGAATTCGGAGATTGCGCCCGGCATCAAGCTCAATGCCGACCGCCGCGCGCTCAAACAGATCGCCCTCAACCTATTGTCAAACGCGGTAAAATTCACGCCCGACGGCGGCACCGTCACCGTGCGCGGGCGAGCGCGTGGCGGCATGGTCACGATCGCCATCGAAGACAACGGCATCGGCATTCCAAAGGACGCCCTGCATAAGCTCGGCCGGCCATTCGAGCAGGTTGAAAGCCAGCTGACCAAACGCCATCAAGGCTCGGGCCTTGGTCTCGCCATCGCCAAATCGCTGGTTGAGATGCATGGCGGCGCTATGCGCATCCGCTCGGTTCTCGGTTCTGGCACTGCCGTCGTGGTCCGATTGCCGCTGGAAGCGCCAAGCGCCAGACACGCGGACAAACAAGTCGTTTCGCCTCCCATTGCGGACCGCTACCCTGCTTTGGTTTAGTCTCGCCGCCGGTCGGCACGTGACGCGATTGGCGGGACGATTTGATGGCGCAGAAAATTACCGCCGGATTTCGCGCGCTGGTCGACGCCGCCCATGATACGGGCGACCGGACCAAATCCCATACAGCCAAATCCGGGATCAGCCCTGCCGCCGGTGACCCGGCGGTGCCGGTCACACGCGGGCTACGGCGCCTTGCCGAGGATCCGCACAAAACTTTCCCGGACCTGGCGGTGCGTCTCCACGACATGCGCTTGGAGCGCGGGGAAATCCGGCAAATCGGCGACTCGCGCCAACAACGCAAGCACGCCGGCATTCGCTGATTTCGGATCAAACGCCCCGGGCAGGCAGAGGCGCAAAATCTGCGTGACACCGTGAAACAGCGACACCGCCGGCCGCAGCACCTCCGCGTCCTCGGGCTTTAACACATCGGCGCGGCCCGCTTTTTCCAGCATGCGCGCCGTCGATGTGTCGAGGATCTCCGGCGACGTCGCCGCGTGCACCAGCTGCAGGTATTGGGCAATGAACTCGATGTCGATGAGCCCGCCGGCGGCGTATTTGAGATCCCAAGGGTCCGCGTCGCCCTTTTCCTGGGCGATGGCGGCGCGCATTTCGACGACGTCGGCGGCGATCGTGCGCGCATCGCGCCGGGCGCAAAGCACGTCGCCGATCGCGGCCTCGATCCGCGCGGCGAAGGCCGGCGATGCCGAGACGACCCGCGCCCGGGTCAGCGCCATATGCTCCCAGGTCCAGGCTTCGTGCTGCTGATAGTTGACGAAGCTGTCGATATGCGTGGCCAGCGGGCCGGAGCGGCCGGATGGGCGTAACCGCATGTCGACTTCGTACAGCACGCCATAATTGGTCCGTACCGTGAGCGCGTTGATCAGGCGCTGCGTCAGCCGGGCAAAATACTGGCCGCCATATAATGGACGCGCGCCGTCGGAGTTCGGGTGATCGGCGTCGAAATCGTAGACGACAATGAGATCGAGATCGGAGCTCGCGGTCATCTCGCGCGCACCGAGCCGGCCGAGCGCGAGGATCGCGGTCTGTTGGCCGCGGACACGGCCGTGGACGCCGGCAAAATCGGCTTCCACGCGGGCGTGCACCGCCCGGATGAGCACGTCGGCGAGCGTTGCAAACACTTCGCCGGCCCGCTCCGCCGACAGCGAGCCGGAAAGGATGCGGGCGCCGATCAGGAACATATGCTCCTGGCCGAACAGGCGGACCGCGTCGAGCACGTCTTCATAGGTGCGGGCCTCGCCGATCGCCCGCGCCAGTTCCGCTTCCAGGCGCTTGGCGTCGGGCAGCGCGCCAAAAAAAGTCGGATCGATCAGCGGATCGATGACATGGGGGTGCTGGGCCAGAATATCCGCCAGCCGCGGCGCGGCGCCGAGAATGAGCGCGATGAAGCGAATAAGCTCGGGATTTTGCCGCAGCAGCGGCAGCAGGCGGCTGCCGGGACGCAGGCCGGCAAGGAACCGGTCGAACGAAGCAAAGGCGGCGTCCGGGCTTTCCGCCCGCGCGAATTGATCGAAGATCGTCGGCACAAGCTCGATCAGGCTTTTCCGCACCGGCTCGCTGCGCAGCGCCCGATAGGCGTCGGTGTGCCAGCGCTCTACCGCAGCCGCGGCCTCGCGCGGGTGGCGAAAGCCCATTTCGACGAGGCGGTCGAGCGTCTCGCTGGCAGTGCTACCCTTTCCCGCCGCGAACGACAGATTTTGCCGCTGTGCCAGCAGCGCCGGCGCGCTTTCGAACAGTTTGACATAATGCTTCTCGACCGCGCGCAAATGCGCCAGCAAAGCCGCGGCCAATTCGTCGCGGCTTCTGAAGCCGAGAAACCGGGCGAAGGCGCCCAACGCTTCGCGGTCGGTCGGCAGCGTGTGGGTCTGCTCGTCCGCCATCATCTGCAGGCGGTGCTCGACGCGGCGGAGAAAATAATACGCCGAAGTCAGTTCGTCGCGCGCGGCGGCGTCGATCCAACCACCGGCGGCGAGCTCGGCGAGCGTCGCCACGGTCCCGCGACCGCGCAGCGGCGGATGCCGTCCGCCGGCGATGAGCTGCTGCGTCTGGACGAAAAACTCGATCTCGCGGATGCCGCCGCGGCCAAGCTTGATGTTGTGACCTTCCACCGCGATTTCGCCATGCCCGCGATAGGCATGAATCTCTTGCTTCATCGCATGGATATCGGCGACCGCGGCATAGTCGAGATATTTGCGCCAAACAAACGGCGCGAGCTCGCCAGTGAGCTGCTCGCCGGCGGCAAGGTCGGCGGCGCACGGCCGCGCCTTGATCAGCGCCGCACGCTCCCAGTTCTGGCCCCGGCTCTCATAATAATCGAGCGCGGCTTCGGTCGAGATGGCGATCTGCGTCGACGACGGATCGGGGCGAAGCCGCAGATCGACACGGAAGACGTAGCCGTCGGCGGTGCGCTCCTGCAGAAGCTTCACCAGATCGCGCGTCATGCGCACGTAGAACGGCGCGGCCTCGATGTCCGGCGCAAGCGGCGAAATGGCCGGATCGAAGAACACCATGAGGTCGATGTCGCTGGAAAAATTCAGCTCGCAGCCGCCCATCTTTCCCATCGCCAGAACGATGTAGCCCGAGCCGAGTGCCGGATTGTGCGGATCGGCGGCAATGACTTTGCCGCGCGCTTTGGCTTCGCCGAGCAGATGACGGACGGCTGCGCTCAGCGCCATGTCGGCGACGTCGGTGAGGGCGGCGGTCACGCGCGCGACCGGCCACACGCCGCCGATGTCGGCAAGCGCGATCAACAGCGCTGCCTCGGCCTTGGCGCGCCGAAGGACGCGCATCAGCGCCGGCGATCCCTTGGCCGCAGCCGCGGTGTCGTGGGCCGACGCGAGGAGCGCGGCCAGCTCGGCATCGGCGTCGCCATTGATGAGGCGCAGAAAGCGCGTCGGATCGGCGCGCACAAGATCCCAGAGATAGGGCGACGTCTCGGCGATACCGCCGAGCACGCTCGCCAGCTTGGCGTGCTCCCCGACCAGCGACGCAATCGCCTTGCCGGCGACGGTCCGGGCGATGCTGGATAGCCACGCGGCGACGCGCTCACGGCCTTGCCGCGACGGACGCGGCAGTGGCCCGGCCAGGCGCCCGCCCAATGCGGTTTTGTGGAACGTGTGTTTCGGCCGCTTGCCGGACGCGGGCCGGCGCATCACGCACTCACGGGTCCGGCGCGCGGCAGGGCGAGCACGCTCCGCAGGCCCGGGTGATTGTCTTCCAGCTTCAGTTCGCCGCCATGCAGGCGCGCGACAGCCGAGGCCAGGCTGAGCCCCAAGCCGGAGCCCGGCAGCGAACGGCTCATTTCGAGCCGCACGAAGCGCTCGACCACGCGGCCGCGATCGGCGTCGGGGATGCCGGGGCCGCGATCGGCGACCGACAGCGCGATGCGGTCGCCGTCGGCGCCGGCGCCAAGCACGATCTCGGCGGCCGCGCCATTGACCTTGGCCGCTTCCGGCCCGGCATATTTGATGGCGTTGTCGACCAGATTTGCCAACGCCTGGCTCACCAGCTCGCGATTGCCGCGCACCGGCGCGGCGAGCGGCGCTTCGACCTTCAGCTCAAGACCTTTCTGTTCGGCCAGCGGCTCGTACAATTCGCAAACGTCGCGGGCGATATCGGCGGCGTCGAATTCGATCATGTTGTCGCGCGCATGCCCGGATTCGGCGCGGGCGATCATCAACAGCGCGTCGAAGGTGCGGATCAACTCGTCGGATTCCGCGATCGTCGACTTCCAGCGCGGCGCGGTACTCACCGTCGCTCTTGGCGCTGCGCAGCGCCTGCTCACAGCGGTTGCGCATCCGGGTCAGCGGCGTTTTCAGGTCATGGGCGATGTTGTCGGAAACTTCTTTCAGGCCGTGCATCAGCGCTTCGATGCGCTCCAGCATGGCGTTGACATTGTTGGCGAGGCGATCGAGCTCGTCGCCGGTGCCAGCGATCGGCAGGCGTCCCGAGAGATCGCCAGCCATGATGGTGTTCGCCGTGCCGGTCATGGCGTCGATCCGCTTGAGCACCCGGCTGGAGACGAAAAATCCGCCGGCGAGCCCTAGCACGACCACCAGCGCAAACGACCAGCGTCCGGCGTTGGCGATGATGCTGTAGATGCGCTCGCGCTCCTCGAGATCGCGGCCGATCAGCAGGCGAAAGCCGCCCGGCAGTTCGACGACCTGCACCAGGGCGCGATGCTCGACATCATCGGTCGCTTCGATGCGGCGATAGGAGGTCTCGAGCCAGCCCGGATGATCGAGAACGCCGGGCTCCAGCGAGCCGACATTGCCGGCCAGCCCCTCGCCATTCGGCGTGGTCACGAGATAGAGGCTGGATCCCGGCCGCCGCGAGCGCACGTCGATGAACAGCACCAGCCCTCTGATGCCGGCCTCGTTGTATTGATCGCGCAAGCGGGTGATCTCGGCCGTGACGATACGGGTGATCTGCTCGTTGATGAGCCGGCGCGTGTTGAGCGCGAAGTAGCCCAACAGCGTCGCCGCGAACAGCACAAAGATGAACAGATAAGCCAGCGTCAACTGAAACGCCGTCGTGCGCAGAAGTTTGCCCAGCGCCGTCACGGCTCAGACTCGCTCGTACCGGAGGCGAGATGCGTTCCCAGAGCAATCGTGTTGCCGGGACTCCCGCATCGCCCGCCTGCCGGGGCGCCGATTGGCGGCGAGACAAGGAGTTGCGTTGCCCGAGGTCATAGCGCTCTCCCGCGCCCCGACGAAATAAGGTATTCTTGTTGACAAGACGTTATGCGCACTCTCCGGTTTGCTTGATCCTTGCCAGAGTAGCGCTCCCGAGGCCAATGAAAAACTGGAAAGGTTGACCCAGAAAGGCTGATCAATGGGACCTCTGGCCGGCTTTCGCATGGTCGAGTTCGCGGGTATCGGGCCGGCTCCGATGGCGTCGATGCTGTTCGCCGATCTCGGCGCCGCCGTTATTCGCATCGATCGGCTGGCGCCGAGCGGGCTTGGCGTCGACATGCCGACACGATTTGGTCTGTTGGAGCGTTCGCGTCCTTCGGTCGCGATCGATATGAAGCATCCCGAAGGCGTGGCGCTGGCGCTCGATCTCATCAGCAAAGCCGATGCGCTGATCGAGGGATTTCGGCCGGGCACCATGGAACGGCTCGGCCTCGGCCCGGAGGTCGCGCTCAAGCGCAACCCGCGTCTGGTCTACGGCCGCATGACCGGCTGGGGACAGACCGGTCCCCTGGCGCAAGCCGCGGGCCATGACCTGAACTATCTGGCGTTGACCGGGGCGCTCGCCGCCATCGGCCGCAAGGGCTCGAAGCCGACGCCGCCGCTCAATCTGGCCGCCGATTTTGGCGGCGGCGCGCTCTATCTCGCATTCGGTGTCGCCTGTGCGATGCTCGAAGCGCAGCGTTCCGGCAAGGGCCAGGTCGTCGATGCGGCGATGACCGAAGGCGCCGCGTCGCTGATGACCATGTTTTATGGGCTCTACGCCGCTGGTTTGCAGCGTCTCGAGCGCGGCACCAACCTGCTCGATAGCGGATCGGCGATCTACGACACCTACGAATGCGCCGACGGCGGGTTTATTTCGGTTGCGGCGATCGAACTGAAATTCCGCAAAGAACTGTTTGAACTGCTCGGCATGCCTTACACGACGGACGACGGGCCGGAGGTAAAAGCCGAGCTCGAACAGGCATTCAAGACACGCAGCCGCGACGAATGGTGCGCACTCCTGGAAGGCAGCGACGCCTGCTTCGCGCCGGTCCTGACCATGGAAGAAGCGCCGCATCACCCCCACAACATTGCGCGCGGTACGTTCATCGAAGTCGACGGCGTCATCCAGCCGGGCCCGGCGCCGCGCTTTAGCCGAACGCCGTCCGCCCAGCCGACGCCGCCACAGGCGCTCGGCGAAGGCACGCGATCGGCGCTGGCCGCTTGGGGCATTCCCGGCGAACGGATCGCGGCGCTGTTTGCCGGCGGCGTCGTCGGCGAGCCCGCGGCACAAAAAGTACCGGCGGAATGATACACTTTCCGCTCATCCCCGCGTAGGCGGCAATCCAGCAACTGGATTCCGGTTTTCGCGGAATGAGCGGTAAAGAAAATTACTTGCCGTCGTCGCGGATCATATAGCCGGCGCCGCGCACCGTGTGCAGCAGCGGCTGGGCGAAGCCCTTGTCGATCTTGGAACGCAACCGCGAAATATGCACGTCGATGACGTTGGTCTGCGGATCGAAGTGGTAGTCCCAGACGTTTTCCAGGAGCATCGTGCGGGTGACGACCTGCCCGGCATGGCGCATCAGATATTCGAGCAAACGGAATTCGCGCGGCTGCAATTGCAGCTCCTGCCCGGCGCGACTGACCTGATGCGAAAGCCGATTAAGCTCGAGATCGGCAATGCGATAGACGGTCTCCTCGCCGCGGCTGCCGCGGCGCCGCGCCAGCACCTCGGTGCGCGCCAACAGCTCCGCGAATGAATAAGGTTTGGCGAGATAGTCGTCGCCGCCGGAGCGCAAGCCCTTGACCCGGTCGTCGACCTGCCCGAGCGCCGAGAGAATGAGCACCGGCGTTTCGACGGATTTGCCGCGCAAGCTGCCGATCACCGACAAGCCGTCGAGCTTCGGCAGCATGCGATCGACGATCAGTACGTCGTATTGACCGTCGAGCGCCAGCGCCAAGCCTTCCTCGCCATCGGTGGCGCGGTCGGCGATGTGGCCGACCTCACGGAAGGCCTTGACCAGATAATCGGCGGCGTCGCGGTCGTCCTCGATGATGAGAAGGCGCATGGTCGATCGCTGCGGGACAATGGGAAGACCTGGATGGGTGGTCTCGTGGCCTATGCTATCGTTTCGCACGGTACCTCCTCGAGCATGATCCGGAAAAGTGGAAACCGGCTTTCGGATCAGATCATGCTCAAACGGACAAGCTAGGCTTGATCCAATTCGATTGAATTGGATCAAGGGTTAGAGAAAGTGAGGGGGCGGCGAGCATGACCCGCCGCCCCCTCGACCAACTCCACCCCGGCGGGGGCGACGGATGCCGGGAGGCAGAGTAGGTATTAGGCGGGGACGGACCTCGCGGCCCGCCCCCAGGGTACGCCCGCCAGCGGGGGCGACGGATGCCGGCGGATCGCCCCATTACTCTAGAGCCGCCCGGGGCATGATCGTGTCCGAAAGCCGGTGATCGGCTTTCGAGATCGTGCTTAGGCGTTGCCGAGCGGCAGAGCGACGAAACGGGTGCCCTCGCCCGACTTCACTCGAAACAGCAGAGCGTGCTTGCCCTCCTTGCGGGCGTCTGCAAGTTGCTTGCGAACGTCCGCCGGGCTCGAAACCGACTTGCCGCCGACGTCGAGAATGATGTCGCCGACCTGGAAACCGTGATCGGCGGCAAGGCCGTTCGGATCGACCGCGGTGACGACCACGCCGCCGTTGCCGTTGCCATTGCCGTCGCTGGAGCCCTTGCCGGGCGCCAGCGTCAGCCCGAGCTTGGGCATGTCGTTGTCAGGCGTGGCGTGCTGGTTGTCCTGAGTGTTCGCCGCCGCCTTCTCATTCGGCAGCGTGCCGAGCGTCAGCGTCACGGTCTTTTCCTGGCCCTGATGCATGACCGTGAGCTTCACGGACGTGCCCGGCGCCATCGTGCCGATCCGGCGGGCGAGCTCGCGCGCATCGTTGACCGGATTGCCGTCGACCGCGGTGATGACGTCGCCGCTTTCAATGCCGGCCTTGGCCGCCGGGCTGTTGGGCTGCGGCTCCGACACCAGCGCGCCGGCGGCCTTCTTCAAGCCGAGGCCTTCGGCGATGTCGGCGGTCACCGGCTGAATCTGCACGCCGATCCAGCCGCGGGTGACGCTGCCTTTTTCACGCAGCTGGGCGATGACGCTCCGCACCGTATCGGCGGGAATGTCGAAGGCGATGCCGACCGACCCGCCGGACGGCGAGAAGATCGCGGTATTGACGCCGATCACGTTGCCGTCGACGTCGAAAGTCGGGCCGCCGGAATTGCCCTTGTTGACCGGCGCGTCGATCTGGATGAAGTCGTCGTACGGGCCGGCGCCGATATCGCGGCCGCGGGCGGAGACGATGCCGGCGGTCACGGTGCCGCCAAGCCCGAACGGATTACCGACCGCGAGCACCCAATCGCCGATCCGCGGCGCGGTGTCGGCAAGCTTCACATACGGGAAGTCCTTGCCGTCGACCTTGATCAGAGCCAGGTCGGTGCGCGAATCGGTGCCGATAACCTTCGCGGTAAAGGTCTTGCCGTCGTCGGTCGTGACCTGCACGGTCTCGGCATTCTGCACGACGTGATTGTTGGTCACGGCATAACCGTCGGCGCTGATGAAGAAGCCGGAGCCCTGGCCGGTGATGACCTGATGGCCGCCGATTGCCTTCGCCGCCATTCGGCGCGCCGAAGCGGCGGAAGAAGCGCTCCATCGGCGAGCCGGGCGGGAACGGCGAGTTTCGTCCTCGCTGAGCGACGACGTGGTCGGCCGGTCGATCTTGACGCGAACCGAGATCACCGCCGGTTTGACCTTGGCGACGATGTCGGCAAATCCGACGGGATGTTGCGGAAGCTTCTGCGCTTCCTGCGACAAGTTCTGCGCATGCGCCGGGCCGGCAAGGAACGTGGCGTTCGGCGTCAGGCTGGGCGCGACGAAGAAAGCCGCAGCGCCAAGGCCGGCGATCGTTGTCGCCAGAAGCCCCAATCGCCGCACCGACAAAACGCGGCGTGAGGGTGGAAGATAACCGTTCATTACCGTCTCCAAATCGTTGCCCGTCTCGCGACGGAAGGTGCCCCGAGGCCCTGTATTTGCCGACGAATGTGGGACACCCCGCCTTACCGCGCTCTGTCGGCGGGATTAAAACTTCGTAATGTTGCGAACGGAACTTTTGGTCGTCGCGACAAAGCGCGGCGGTCCGGAGCAGGAATGTCCGGACGTGCCGTGATCGCCGGCTCGCGCGGCGACCCGAGGCTCAGCCTTCGCGCAAAAGCTCCGACAGCCGGGTTTCTTCGGCGGCGGTGAGATTTGCCGGTCTGCGGACGGCGGCACGTTGCGGCGGCGCCGGACGATAACGACGATCGCCACGACGCCGATCAGCAAAGCGGCCGGCGGCAAACCCCATAAAGCCGCGGTATGCCAGGACAGCGGCGGCCGCAGCAGCACGAATTCGCCGTAGCGGGCGACCAGAAAATTCATCACCTGCGCATCGCTGTCGCCGGCCTTCAATCGTTCGCGCACCAGCACGCGCAAATCGTGCGCCAGCGGCGCCTCGGAATCGTCGATCGACTGGTTCTGGCAGACCATGCAGCGCAATTCTTTCGACAAGTTGCGCGCGCGCGCCTCGAGCGCAGGGTCGGCGAGCATCTCCTTTGACTCGACGGCGAAAAGCGGCAGGGCGTTGAGCAGGAGCAAACACAAGGCCGAGCAAGATGGAGAGGCGCGCGTCGCGAGGACAAGACTTTCACGACCATCACTCCGCCGCCTGCAAAGCTGGCTGCACCTTGGCCGGCCGCGGCGCGCCGATGCGCAGCCGCCGGTCGGACAGCGACAGGCCGCCGCCGACAAACATGATCAGCGCGCCGAGCCAGATCAGCAGGACCAGCGGCTTGAAATAAAGACGCACCGGGATGGTGCCATCCGGATCGGGATCGCCCAGCGACAGATAAAGCTGGCTGACGCCGCGTCGCATCAGCGCCGCCTCGGTCGTCGCCATGTTGCGCGCCGGAAATGTACGGCGGCTCGGCTCCATGATGCCGAGCAAGTCGCCGTTGGTGCGGCGCACGGTGAAGCGGCCGACAACGTCGCGATAATTCGGACCCGACCGGTTGAATATGCCGTCGAAGGTGAGCCGGTAATGGGCGATGTCGATGGTCTCGCCGATCTTGAGCGCGGCGATCCGTTCGGCGCCCCAGGCGGTGACGACGACGATGCCGAGGAGCGTGACGCCGATGCCGAAATGGGCGACCGCCGTGCCCCAGGCCGAACGCGGCAATCCTGCGGCGCGGCGCAGCGCGGCGCCAAGCGGCACGCGCAGGATCATGGTGCGCTCGGCAAGATCGATCAGCGCGCCGGCCATGACGAACAGCGCAAGCCCGACGCCAAACGGCGCCAGCACCGGACCGCCATGTTGCAGGGCAAAGGCGGCGGCGATCGCCACCGCGGCAATGAAAGCCGCGGCGGTCAGGCGCTGCGCCGCGCCGAGCAGATCGCCGCGCTTCCAGCCGAGCAGCGGCCCGAACGGCATCGCCAGCAACAACGGCACAAACAGCGGGCCGAAAGTGGCATTGAAGAACGGCGGCCCGACGGAAATCTTGGCGCCGGTCAGCGCTTCCAGCGCCAGCGGATAAAGCGTGCCGACGAAAACCGTCGCGCAGGCGCAGGTCAGGAACAAATTGTTGAGGACCAGCGCGCCTTCGCGCGAGATCGGTGCAAACAGGCCGCCCTGCTTGAGGAGCGGCGCGCGCCACGCATAGAGCGCCAGCGCGCCGCCGATGAAGGCGACCAGGATGGCGAGAATGAAAATGCCGCGCCGCGGATCGGTGGCGAAGGCGTGCACCGAGGTGAGCACGCCCGATCGCACCAGGAAGGTGCCGATCAGCGACAGTGAGAAGGCGAGGATCGCAAGCAGGATGGTCCAGACCTTGAGCGCGCCGCGCTTTTCCATCACTACGGCGGAATGCAACAGCGCGGTGCCGGCGAGCCACGGCATCAGCGATGCGTTTTCCACCGGGTCCCAGAACCAATAGCCGCCCCAGCCGAGCTCGTAATAAGCCCAGTACGAGCCGCCGGCGATACCGAGCGTCAGGCACATCCAGGCGCCGAGCACCCACGGCCGCACCCAGCGCGCCCAGGCGGCGTCGATGCGGCCTTCGAGCAGGGCCGCAATCGCGAACGAAAACGCGATCGAAAAGCCGACATAGCCGAGATAGAGCAGCGGCGGATGGAAGGCGAGGCCGGGATCCTGCAGGACCGGATTGAGATCGCGGCCCTCGAACGGCGCATCAGCGATGCGCAGGAACGGATTCGAGGTCGTGAGAATGAAAAGCTGAAAGGCGGCCGCGATCCAGGCCTGCACCGCGAGCGCATTGGCTCTGAGCTTCGCCGGCAGATTGCCGCCGAACGCCGCGACCAGCGCGCCGCACAACGCCAGGATAAACACCCACAGCATCATCGAGCCTTCGTGGTTGCCCCAGACGCTGGTCAGCCGATACATCAACGGCATCGCCGAATTCGAATTCTCGTAGACGTTGAGCACCGAGAAGTCGGAGGTGACGTAGCAAACGGCGAGCGCGCCGAACGACAAGGCGACAAAGACGAACTGCGCGAGCGCCGCGGGCGCCGCGACGCTGAGCAGCGTCGGATCGTCGTTGCGCGCGCCGACAATCGGCATCACGGCTTGGATCAGCGCCAGCCCGAGCGCCAGCATCAGCGCGTAATGGCCGAGTTCGGCGATCACTGGCCCGCCTCCCCGACCGGCATCGCCGCGCGCTGACCGTAAGCGTCTTTCCAATGCCCGGACTTTTTCAACGCGTCGGCCACTTCCTTCGGCATGTAGGTCTCGTCGTGCTTGGCGAGGATCGTGTCGGCAGTGAATAGGCCCGAACCGTCGAGCGCGCCTTCGGCGACGACGCCCTGCCCTTCCCGGAACAGATCGGGCAGTACGCCCTGATAGGCGACCGCGATCTCGCGGCTGCCGTCGGTGACGTCGAAACGGACTTTCAGATTATCGCCGCGCACCACGCTTCCGGCTTTCACCAAGCCGCCGAGCCTGATGCGGGTTCCGGGCGCGATGTGCTTCTCCGCCACGTCGCTCGGCGAATTGAAGAACACGATGGAATCGCGAAACGCGTTGAGCATCAGCGCCACCGCGATGGCCAGCACGCCGAGCGCGCCGCCGATCAGGATGAGACGTCGCTGCTTGCGGGTCATGGCTGGCGTGTTCCCGGCATGATCTTTCAGTCAGCCTTCGAGCCCGAGGCCTTTGACAAGATCATCGATACGCTTGATGTCGTCGGGGCGTTCACCCAGCGCGCGCTTGGCATCGGCGGCGGCGCTCTTGGCCTTGTCGCGATCGCCGAGCACGACATAAGCCCGCACCAGGCGCAGCCAGCCTTCCACGTCGGCGCTGTCGCCGCGCAACCGATCGGCGAGACGCGCGACCATCCCGCGGATCATGTCGCGGCGCTCGTCGTCGCTCATGTTGGACGCGGCGGCGATATCGCCGGCATTTGGTCCGGGTCCGGCCACGGCGACGGGACCGCCGCTGACGCGCGCCAGCGCTTCACGGACGAAGCCGACCCACGGCGCGCCGGACGGCGCGTCCGCGAGCAGCGCGCGCCAGATGGCGGCGGCGTCTTCGCTTTTGCCGTCCTGCTCGGCGGCGAGACCGAGAAAATACCGGGCCTTCGCTTCGTGCGGCGTCGCGGGCCACGGCGCGCTCGAACGCAGCCTTGGCTTCGGCCGTCACCACGCCGTTCGCGGCGGCGGTCTCGGCCTCACCGAGATCGGCTTCGCGGGCGGCGGTCGGCGCCATTGAGCATCAGCGCCTTCTTTCGCGCTGCGACGGCATCGTCGAGAGCGGCCGAGCCGGGCATAGACCGGAGCCAGCACTTCCCAGCCTGCGCCGTCGTTGGGATTGCGCGCCAGGTGCGCTTCGACCTGGCTGACGAGGCTCGCGATCAATTCGTGGCCCTGCGGCGTGTTGACGCGCGCGAAAGCGGGCTCGCCCGGAATGTTCGGCGAGCCGAGCGCGACATAAAGGCCGAGCGGACCGAACAGTCAGAATGACCAGGGCCGCGATCGCGGCGGCGCGGCGGCGGTCCGGCTTTTGCGCTCCGATGCCGCGACAGATACGCGGAGCGGCGGCGGTTCCGCGGCGGCAAGAAGCCGGCGCGAAACCTCCAGCCGCGCCGCCTCCGCCTCGGCTTCGCCGATCAGGCCGGAGGCACGGTCGCGGTCGATTTCCTTGAGCTGATCCTTGTAGACCAGAAGATCGCTACCGCCGCGCAGCCGCGCGCGGGCCGCGGCCAAGCGGCCACAATACGGCGAAGATCGCCGCAGCCGTCATCAATGCAAAAATGACCCATAAAATCATGGTCGCCATTCAATCCGCAGGAGCGCCGGGAACATATTGATCCAAGGCCAATATCGCATTTCCGGAAGCCGCAGCAGGAGGGGCGCGCCGTTGCGCCGTCGCGTTACATCATCACGGCGTCATTGCGGCGGCAATGGGAGCACGGGCGCGGCAATTGCGCACTGTGAGGCGGTGGACCGCAGGCGCATGGGCTAGGCGCGGGCCGGCTTGCGTTCGAACGTCGCGGTCTGTACCGCGATTTCGGCCGCTTTGGCCAACAGGCCCGCATAGTCGGCGCCGAATATGATGCGGCAGAAGCGAATCGCCGCATCCATCTGCGACTGGCGGAAGGGCCGGTCGGCATCGCTGGCCTGGCGCAGCGCGTCGAGCAGGGTTTTGGTTCCGCTCTCCAGGTAATTTTGCAGCTCCGTATAGCTGCGCACGGTCATTTCGTTGACCGCAAGTTCGGCGGCGTAGGTGCGGCAGGCGGCCACGAACTCGACCAGCATTTCGGCCTCGCTGACGTCCATCGCGTCGAGCTGCGAGACCGGCCGGGATTTCCTTGCTCGGCCGCGGCCGCAGCAAGCGGCGGACGCGGCCCGGCGTCGACTCGATTTCCAGCCGCAGCACGTTGGAAACCTCGGTGCGGATGGCGGTGAGCTGGCGGCTCCAGGGCGAATTGCCGGACAGGTCGATTTCCGTGCGCAAGCCGCGCGCGGCATCATGAATGTTTTTGAGCAGCGATGTGATCGGCCGGCGCGCTTTGAGTTCCGTGCGCAGGTCGTTCACCATGCACTCGACTTCGCCGATGACGATCGCGACCGCGGCCGCATAGGGCGTTTCGGCGATCCGGGCGACCTCGTCGCTTTCCGCCGCGCGGGTCGCAATGCGAATGAGCTGCCACGGCGACGCCAGCCGGCCCATGATCAGGACGAAGCCGTAGACGAAAGACATCGGTCTTGGCGACCGGCGCGCCGGCTGGCGCCTTTTGCGTGATCGCCGCCTCAAGCAGCGATTTGACCGCGTCGATCTCGTCGCGCTCGAACGAGCGCAAGTGGTTCGGCAAGCGCCGCGCCAAATCGGTCAGCAAGTCGCGGTTGGCGAGAATGCGGGTCAAGCGTCGCAAGATCGTCCAGCGCCCGGGGCGTGCCGACTTGCACGGCGAGGCGCCGGCGCGCTTTGTCGTCGCCGGTCACCGAAGCAATGGCGTCGCGGATGCGCAACAGCGCGCGATCATGCAGGGCGCGAGTCATCTGCTCGGCCTTATGCCGATCGTTGTCGAGCAAGGCGCGATTGATATCGTCGGTCAGCGCCTTGGCCTCGGCAGGGATCAGATCGCGGCCGATCCACTCCCAGATCGGTTCAAGCGAAACGCGGGCAATTCGCCCGGCGCGCTTGTGATCGGCGGCATCGTCAATGAGGAACGGCTCAACCGGCGCGAAGAACAGACGGGCGGCATTGCCGATGCGCGGCACCGGCTGGCCGGCGGCGCGGACCGTGCGGCGCAGTTCCTGCAGGATGAGCTCGCTGCCGGTGGACTCGTCGCCGCGCAGCAGGCCGCGTTCGAGCTCGGCGACGAGCATGGCGCGGGCCTCCGGCTTAAGCGTCCGGAGATAATCGCGCAGCCGTTCGACGGCTTGCCCGTCGCTCGTCATGACGGCCATCACCCGCACCTGGAAGGCATCGGATACTTGTAGGCGCCGGGCGCTTAAGAAGGCGTTACGCAAAACCTCAGGAATTCAGCGCCATAACGCGCTTTCGGCCGACGCCAAAAGGCCTTTCCGCGGCTCAGCTTATGGTCGTCCAGCTGCCGTCCGGATTGCGGCAGGCGGTGCCGCGGCCGGTTTGCGGCTGGCCATCGATATAGACGGTATGGGTATATTCCCGGCAGGATTCCCCGTTCATCTGATAGGCCGGCCCGGGCACGACGTTGCCATAACGTCCGGAATCCGGGTTGCGCCAAGCGACCGGCGCGCCGGACGGCCCGGTATCGAGCGCCTGCATCTGCGCCGCGTAGGCGCGTCTTTTGTCCTCGTCGTCGAGCGAAGCGCCAATCCGATTACCGAGGAAACCGCCGAGCGCCGCGCCGATCAGGGTGCCGGCGGCCCGATTGCCGCCACTGCCGCCGATGGCATTGCCGACCAGCCCGCCGGCGACGGCCCCAGCGGCCGTACCGCCGACCTCTTTCGGTCCACTGTCGGCCGAGCATGCCGCGAGGCTTAACGCGGCCAGCACTAACGCAAAGCACCTCGTCGCCGCCATGGCGCCCCGCTTGGTCCGGACAACAATGACAGCGCCCGGCTTGCGCGACGCCATCCACGGCGGACGAATGGGGCAAAACTCTGTCGGCGGCGATGGGCAGACCGCGGTCGATCGTCGTGACTTACCCGGCCGGGAGGGCGAGTTCGGCGCGCAGACCGCCGATCGGCGCGGTGCCGAGCGTCAGTACGCCGCCATAGAGGCTTGCGAGTTCAACGACGATGGATAGCCCGAGTCCGGAGCCGGGCTTGCTCTCATCGAGCCGCTGGCCACGCAACGCAACCTGCTCGCGCTCGGCGGGGGAAAGCCCGGGGCCGTCGTCGTCGACGATGACGCGGACCTGCCCGTTGCCATCGGACGCCGGCCCGTTCGCCACGACCTCGATCGCGACCCGCGATTGCGCCCACTTGCAGGCATTGTCGACCAGATTACCGATCATCTCTTCCAGGTCCTGCTCTTCGCCGCGGAAGCACGCGTGCGCCGGCACGTCGACGGCGATGGCGATATCGCGGTCGCGGTGCAGCTTCTCCATGGTGCGCGCCAGCGCGGTCACGACCGGCGGAACGTCGGTCAACGTGCCGACAACGGCGGCGCGCGCGGCGAGCCGGGCGCGCTCGAGCTGCCGTGCGACCTGATCGCGCATGATGTCGGCCTGTTCGAGCACCTTCTGCGACAGCGGATCGGCCGGCCGCGCCGCCGCCTCGTTGACGATGACGGACAACGGCGTCTTCAACGCGTGGGCAAGATTGCCGACATGGGTGCGGGCGCGCTCGACGATCTCGCGGTTGGCGTCGATCAGCGCGTTGGTTTCGCGCGCCAGCGAGGCGATCTCGACCGGGAATTCACCCTCCAGCCGCTCGGCCCGGCCGGAGCGGATCGCGGCAAGGCTTTCGGAAATGCGCTTGAGCGGCGACAGGCCGAAACGAACCTGCAAGGCGGTGGTCAAGAGCAGCGCCAGCGTGAGCGCTGCAAAGATCGCGCCGATGGTGCGGTCGAAGCTCCGCATTTCTTCATCGATCTCGGAGGCGTCGCCTGCCACCTGGATCAGATAACGGCCGTCATCGCCGAGATCGATGTTGCGCTCGACCAGGCGCAGCCGCACGTCCTCCGGCCCTTGCGCGTAGCCCTTGCGGTAGCCGCCGGCGGCGGAATCGACCGCATTGTCGGCAAGCCGCGGTAGGTTCGAATCCCACAGCGAGCGCGAGGCATGCAGCTCCGGCTTCGGCGTATCGAGCCGGGTGACCTGCCAATACCAGCCGGACAGCGGCAATTCGAACAACGGCTCGCCGATCGATTGCGGGTATTTGTCGTTGCCCTCTTCCGGCGACGCCACGTCGGCAACCAGCGTCCGCAGATAGACGTCGAGCCGCCCGTCGAAGGCGCGTTCCACGGCGTGGCGATAAATCGATGACAGCGCCATGCCAGTGACGATGAGAACAACCACCGTCAAACCGGTCGCCCAGAGAAACAGACGAAACGCGAGCGAATTAACGCGCATCGGGCGGCGTGAGCAGATAGCCGAGACCGCGCACCGTTTGGATCACATCGACGCCGAGCTTTTTGCGAATGCGCCCGACGAACACTTCGATGGTGTTGGAATCGCGGTCGAAATCCTGATCGTAGAGATGCTCGACCAGTTCGGTGCGCGATACGACCCGTCCGGTGTGGTGCATCAGATAGGACAGCAGCCGATATTCGTGGGACGTGAGTTTGATCGGATTACCGTCGACGGCGACGCGCCCGGTGCGGGTGTCTAATCGGACCGGCCCGCAGGTGAACTCGCTCTTGGCGTGGCCGGCGGAGCGGCGCAACAGCGCGCGGACCCGCGCCAGCACTTCTTCGAGATGGAACGGCTTGGCGACATAGTCGTCGGCACCGGCATCGAAGCCTTGCACCTTGTCGCTCCAGCGATCGCGCGCGGTGAGGATAAGGACCGGCATGGCGCGGCCGGCGCGCCGCCAGGATTCCAGCACCGAGATGCCGTCCATTTTCGGCAAGCCGATATCGAGGATCACCGCGTCATAGGGCTCGCTCTCGCCGAGATAGTGCCCTTCCTCGCCGTCGAAGGCGCGGTCGACGACATAGCCCGCGTCGGTCAGCGCGGTGGCGAGCTGCCGATTGAGATCCGGATCGTCCTCAACAACGAGAAGGCGCAATGAAAGCTCCGCTTAACGCTCGCCGACCAGCGTGCCCTTCACCGCGTCGACGATGACGCGGGTGACTTTGCCATCGTGGCCGAGCACTGTCAGTACATAAGCGAACCCTTCGCCGCGGCGGCAAAGCCGCGCGCGGACCAACGTTCCCGGCATGTGCGGCCGCACGGCGTGCAAAGCTGCGGCAAGATGCATCACCGCACCACTCTCCACCAACGCCCGGCGCTCTTTTTGATTGAGGCAAGAGCGCGCGGGCGGGTCGGCGCCATGCGCCGGCCGGACGGTTTCTTGCGCGCACGCCGGCGCGAGTGCAACGGCAAGCGCAAGCAGCGTAGCGGCAGACGCGCGTTCGACGATACCCATGCGGCCTCAAAGAGCCCGATCGGCGGCATCGACCGATGGCGCCGAACTATGACGTCAACCGCGGCTCTCGTCTCTGGGTGGAGCCTTGAGTCTTCCGGGGAGACCGGCTTCACCCTGTTCCGAGTGAAGATTTAGGCTTCGGCCAGTGAACAAGACCTGAACGGCCGATGCGAGGCCTTGCGGCCGCGGCGGCAAGCGGGTCTGGCCTAGTCCGCTGCCGGATCGGCGAGCCGCACCGGTCCGTGCAGCGGCCGCTCCTCGACCGCCAGCAACGAAGCGAGCGCCACGGCGAGAAAAGCGGCGCCGGCGATGAACACCAGGCGAAAGGCTGGAGCAAAATCGGCATGACCAGTGCGGAGCTTTTCCAGCGTCACGGCGCCGCCCGGATCGCCGGCGCTGCCGAGCACGATGGCGCCGAACGCGGCGACGATGATCGCGCCGCCGAGCAAACGAAAGAAATTCAACGCGCCGGTCGCGGTGCCGAGCTGATGCGGCTTCACCGCATTTTGCATGACGATGGTGCTGGTCGGATACATCGCCCCGATGCCGAGGCCCAGCAGACCGAGTAAGGCCGTGAAAGCAACAATCGACAAGTTCGATGCTTCGACCGCGAGCACGCCAAACGTGGCGATGGCGATGACCAGTCCGATCGCCGGCACGCGGATGTAGTGGGTCAAACGTACGATCAGCCTGCCCATCAGCAACGCGCCAACAGTCGAGCCGACCATGAAGGCGATCAGCGCCAGCCCCGAGAGACTGGCCGACGCGTGCAGCACGAGCTGGCAATAGAGCGGCGCAAAGATCGTGACGCCGACGATCGTGCCGATCGAGAAAAATGCGGCACAGGTGATCGCGCCCGTCACTTTGCCGCGCAGGATCACCAGCGGAATGAACGGCTCGCGTGCGGTCAGAAGCCGCGCCGCAAACAGCACCCACAGCAGCGCCGAACCGGCGACAAGCGCGATGATCGGCCAGGAGAGCCAGCGAAACTGCGTGCCGCCCCAATCGAGCGCCAACAGCAGCGCGAGCGAGGCGCAGACCATCAGCGTCACGCCGAGAATATCAAGCTCGTGCGGCCGGTCGTGCCGCGGCAGGCGGCGCAGCGCCCGCCCCGTCATCACCAGCGCGACGGCACCGAGCGGCAGATTGATCCAGAAGATGAACGACCAATGCAGATGATCCGTGAGCAGGCCGCCAAGCACCGGACCGAGAATGCTCGCGCTCATGAACACGACCGAGGTGTAGCTCTGCGCCATCGGCCGCTCGCGCGGGCTCAGCAGATCGGCAATGATGGTCTGCGCGATCGGAATCAGCCCGCCGCCGCCGATGCCCTGCAAGCCGCGGCCGGCGATCAGCACCCACATCGCCGGCGCGAGCGCGCAGGCGATCGAGCCGGCGATAAAAATGCCAATCGCGAGCAACATGATGGCGCGGCGGCCGTGGATGTCCGTGAGCTTGCCGAACAGCGGCGTCGCCGCCGTCGCCGCGAGCAGATAAGCGGTCACGACCCACGGCAGATTGTCGAAGTCGGCAAGGCTCTTGCCGATCGCCGGCAAGGCCGGGGCGACAATGGTCTGCTCGAGCGCCGAAAGGAACATCGCCAGTGTGATGCCGGCGATGACGGTATGGATAGCGGCGTGATCGAGCCGCGGCAGGCCCGCCGTCTGCTGCGGTCCCGGCGCCAACGATGCCGCTTCGACCGCGCCGCGCGCCGATTCGCTCGGCGCGGGCGCCAGCGCGCCGCCGGCGGCAAGGATGTCGGGGGCGATGCTATGAGCGTCGTCAGGGGTGACTTCGCGAGGCATATTTCGGCTCATATTGCGCGTTTTACCGCCAAATCCTTGCATTTCAGGTTAGCGTCTCAGTCTGCGCCGTTGCTTTTTTTTCGCCATCCTACACCGCCGCAACGAATTGGCCCGCCGCAACGCCGAACGCAACCACGATGACCGCAGAGCAGGCCTGTTGTTTCGTGACTGTGGCGCCGGCAAAAATCAGCCGGCGCGACCGGCGGCGCAGAGCGCAGCGCGCCCGATCGCCTCGCGGCGTGGTGCACCGATCATGGAGCGCAAAGGTGCGCCCCCCTTACGAGCAGGCACCATCGCGCGCTTTTGGTGCTTTGGCTGCGCGCCGCTCGCAATCATTGCCGTAGGTCTTCCCGTCGCACCCACAGACCGGCGTGTAGGCCTTGTTGCAGATTTCCGGCACGCGCACGCAGGTGCCGGAAATATCGGCGCCGGTGCATTGGCCCGCTTGCCGTTCGCACCACAAACCTTCGGCACACGGAATATTGGCAATGCCGCCGCAAGTCTCGCCGACGCCGGCCGCGTTCGCCGCGCCCAGCGAAATGACCAGCACAACAAAAATCAGCGCCAGGCGCATGATGATCCGATTTGGCGAACGGTCGCGCCATCCCTTTTAAGAAAAAAGCGCGCGTCGCTTTGACATGCGACGCTCGCGAGATCTCTCATCGTTCAGATTATACCGCTATCTCGGCGGGAAATGATAGTTGAAGCCGGCGAGGACGATGTTGTCGGTGACATGAGTGTTGAGCGTCATCGTCGGACCGAACAGCCCGAGGCTGTTAAAGGTGTTACTGAAGGTGCCGAAGTCGACATAGAGATATTCGACAAACACGGTCCAGTTGGGGGCGACGAAAACCTCGCCGCCGCCGCCCACGGTCCAGCCTGCCCGCGTCGTATTGAATTTGTTGGCCACGGAGACGGCGCCGACTGTGAAGGTCGGATCCGTAAAGATCTCGCCAAAGGCAAGACCGCCGGTCGCATAGATCAGCCAGGTCGGAGTCGGCGTCCACCCGATCCGACCGCGGAGCGTGCCGAACCACGGCAGTTTTTCCACGTCTTTGAGCGTACCGGTCTGCGGTGGTGGCGGAGCAGCGACGAAGAATCCTTGGAACGCTCGCGCCAAACTGGACGTCGCCGTGCCCCGTTCGCCGGTGCCCTCGATGTTAGCCTCAAAGCCCAAGAGCCAAACCGGGCTCACGTGCCAATTGTAGCCGAACTGCGCGCCGCCAACGACGCCGTTGAGATTGGCCGTCGTCGAACTGAAGGCGATATGGTTCTGGCCGAACGTCGAGTTGTCCCGCGCCTGCCCGAAGCTGCCGCCAATATTGGCGCCGACATACCAGCCGTTCCACGGATCATAAGGCGGCAGGAGCGGAGCCTTCACCGGCAAGGGCAAGTCGGCAGCGGCGGCGGGCGCCGCGAAAGCGCACAAGCACAGCGCAAGTACGCCGAGTGAAAGCTTCTTCTGCATGATGGGCCCCGTGAATCCTCACAGGCAATCTATACCGCCCAGCCCGGGAGCCAACACTTTCGTCGCCGGTCAGTGGATGAAGCCGCTTGGCATCAAGAACGAGTAAGCGCCTGATCTCCAGCGATTTTTTTACTTAGTGGATGAGCGTAATGTCGGCGCGGCCGCTGCGTTTTTCGACGGCGTGTGATGAAACTGTCACATTCGGCGGTTTCGGGATTAGGCGTGAAGCGGGGGATCAACTTGCTGGACTGCCCTACTCTTCCGGCTCAGTCGTGAAGAACAGCGGATAGCCTTTCTGCTTGCCTAGATCCGTGGCTTCCTTGGCTTTGGTCTCGGCGACGTCGCGCACATAGACGGCGATGACGCAGGCGCCTTTCTGATGCGCCGTCATCATCACCCGATAGGCCTGATCCTCATTCATGCGGAATACCGCCTTGAGCACGATGACGACGAACTCGCGCGGCGTGTAGTCGTCGTTGAGCAGGATGACCTTGTACAGCGGCGGGCGCTGCGTTTTCTGCAGCACCTTGGTGCGCGGTTTCACCAGCGTTTTGGTCATGGCCGCATGCTCCGCCGCTCAACCTTTGCCAGTAAGCGCGTACGAGCCTGGCAATCATAGTGCGCGCGCCGGCTTCGTCCCAGTGCGCAGGTATGCATGGCTGACGCCCTGCGGTATTGTACGGCGCGCGCTGCCAACGTCGCGTTATGGAACCGTAATTGCCCTGTGGCATTGATCGCCACATCGCAGGGAGCATGCCATGAATTATGTTTGGATCATCATCATCGGTTTTATCGCCGGCCTCATCGCCCGCTTTTTGGCGCCCGGCCCTAACAACCCAGCGGGCTTCATCCTCACCACAATCCTCGGCATTATCGGCGCCTTTGCCGCAACGTGGATCGGCCAGGCCGTCGGTTGGTATGGCCCTCAACAGGGCGCGGGCTTGATCGCCTCGGTGGTCGGCGCCGTGGTCGTGCTGCTGATCTGGCACCGACTCGTAGCGATGCACAAAATCCCCGACCCCGGCAGCAGCTGACGTTGCTTTTGGTCGGCACGCTGTCTTTCGTCAGCGGGCGATGGACCGCCGTGGCGCGGTGGCAAAGCGCGACGTCCGCCGCTCGACGACGACGGCGCGCGGCGCACCGACGCGGCCGGTTACGGTGACGCGGTTGACCTCTTTGCGCTGGCCCATGCGCAGCACGACGCCACGCGCCTCGTCGGCGGTGATCTCCATCAGCGACGCAACGATCTCGACCTGCTCCTTGAGCTCGTCGGTGAGGCCTTGCGCCGCGACGACGGCTTCTTCGATCGTCGGCGGATCGCGCCTGACGCGCCGCTTGCCGTCCTTGGTCTCCCATGCATCGTTCATTTCTGCACCTGCGTTCATTTTCGCTTTGTCGGCGGGCGATTATCGCTATTCTACCGCATTGCAGCAAGAAAATTGTGCGTCGCACTCACGACAAATTCATCGGCTCGCTGATAGCGCGGCGTCAGGCCGAAAGAGTGCGCCGCCAGAACCACTTAGGCGTCTTCCTGCTAGCGCCCTGGCATGTCGCTGAACAGCACGCCGCCTTTGCCTTTCGCCGTCTTGGGGGTCTCGATCAGCGAAACCGTGACGGCCTCCGGCGGCGCGCCGATGTTCTTCACCACGGCGGCGGTAATGTCCTTGACCAGCTCCCGCTTGGCCTCGATCGAACGGCCCTCCAGCAGATAGACGATGATTTCCGGCATATGTTCCCCCGTGTGTTTTAGATGCTGCAGTCAGCATAAATTACGTTTCAGGGTCCGCTACGGACTTGCCTCAAGTGCGTGTTCCGTCTATCGGGAATCGGTGGGGTCGTACAAGGGAGCTAGTGCTAACTAAGGCGACGCCATGGCAACCCGAGCGGAAAATACCATCGGGTTTGGCCTGCGGAGCTGGACTGAGGCATGGGCACCCGAGCGATAAGGCATCGCCGGTGTGCGTTGTTAGTTTGATGACTCATTGCCTTCTGAGGCCGCCTGCAAATACCTGCGCCGGCGGCAGAAGGCGCAACATGGGGGGTTTGAACTATGAAGAGACTCGCTTTCGCAATCGGCGTGCTGGCGCTCGGCCTCACGGCTAGCGTTCCAGCACGCGCGGACTTCGCTATTGTGAAGTTCCACAGCGGCTACTGCCGGATCTGGACTAACACCGCTGTCGCGCCCCCGGATGGACACTTTCTCTGGTGGCATTGGGGCTGGCATTGGTATTACCGTCTGCCGACCTGGGGCATCGCCGAGCACAAGCTGCACAAGGCGGTTGCTTGGCATCGGTGTACGCATTGGTGGTGAGCGCTTAAACGCGCCTTCAACCACACTGCTACCGCCCGCCTCCACGAGGCGGGCGGTGCTTTCGCGCCGATCCAAGGCCTGCTGATTATTCAAGGCCTGCCGATCCAAGGCCTGATGTGAAAAAAAGCGTTTGAGGTCGCTGCATGGCGCGGCGAGCATGATGTTTTCTTTACTTTCCAGCACAGCATTTTGAGCTCGACTTGCTGCGTCGGAACCGGTCGAACGGGTTCCGAGTTTTAGATCCAGCAAGGAGCTCGTGATGAAACACCTGACACTGGCGATCAGCCTGCTGGCGCTGACTATCGTCACCGCGTCATCGGCGCGCGCCGACGACTACGCCGTCGTGCAATTCGCCGATGGATATTGCCGGATTTGGTGGGACAGCGCCGGCACCCCGTGGGGCGTCGGCTGGACCAAGATCGCCACTGGCCTGCCTGATCATCTGGCGGCGCGGGCCGCTCTCGACACGGCGATCGCGCAACAACTCTGCCACTGAACGGCTGCACCAATGCCGTTGCGTAATTTCGATCGTTGCCGCCTGAGAAGCGTCGTCGATAATTTTGGCGCTCAGTGAGCGCTACCAGCCAAAAGAATTTCTCTCCATCTGCACAAAGCGATGATCGTAAGGCTGCGCGCCGTAATAGCGTGGCGCGTACATGTAATAGCGCGGCGCGTCGTATCGCGGCGCGGCGCGCCAGGCCACGCGCGGCTTTTTGTTCGGTAGCTTTTGTACCGGCGCTGCCTCTGGCGCAGCGGCGGTCGTGGCCTCATTGACCGCCGGCAACGGCGGCGCATCGGTTACCGCCGGAGCCTCGGCCAAGGCCACCGCGCCCGGTCGGGCGTTGAGGCGTCGACGCGGTGCCAGACTCTCCCGCGGCAAGGCGGGTCGCACTGGCGTCCGCCGGCGACAGCATCGCCGCTTGCCGCCGGAGCGCGCCTGGCGCATCCGCCTGTGGTTGCGCGTGCTGCGATTCGGTCTGCAGTTGCGCGACGATCGGCGCACTGACTGTCGCCGATGCCGCCGCAACCGGCGTCTGCACCAGGGTGCGCGCCGCGACCGATTCTTCCGCTACCGGCCGATCGAGCAGTGAAAACACCACCGCGGCGCCGGCGGTGGCGCCGATCGCGGCGGCGACCATAACGAGGCGAGCCGAGCGCATGAAACTGGGTGCCGGGGCCAGATAGCCCCATTCCGGGTTGAAATTGGCGGCGCGACGCATCTGGACCTCCGAGGCAAGCCAACCGCTGCCCGAACCCCAGTGTCAGAGCCGCCGCCGAGCCATAAACGCAGCCAGCGCGGCGCCGGTTCCTGTCCCACCACAAGTTGGTTAGCGGGCATCACGGCAACGAGCAAGGAGCCGAAATGCATATGTCAAAGGAACTGTTGACAACGCGTACCGACTTTTAAGCGCGGTTTTGTAGCCTTATCGCCGGCGCCGCCGTCGTTCTGTGCCGTACAGCACAGAACGCCTTACAACTCGCTGGCCAGGTTGGCCGGCGGGCGCGGGCTCTGATCTTCGCCGCCGATGCGGTCCCCGATCGAGCCAAACCACGATGGAATGCCGCCGATCGCCGAGACGGTGCGTTGGGTGACGGCAACCACGTGATCCTTGATGCCGATCGTCTTGGCGAGGAGCGAATCATCATTACGCGCAGCCGGCAGCGGCGGCGTGCTTTCGCTCTGCTGCGTCGGCGCGGCCGCAAGCGGCGGCAGCGAGGCGCCGACGACCGGCGGTTTCACGCGCGCCGCGGCCGGCTTTCCCGGGGCGAGTGCGACGATCGCAGTTGGCCGCGGCCCGGCCGGCGATGGGCCTGCCACGGCGGGCTGCGCCTCCGCCGGCACGGCAACCGCGCTTTCGTCGGTATTGGCGCCGGATTGCTTCTTTTCGTTTGCGCTCTTGTCGTTGGCGTTTTTCTCATTGGCGATTTGCGCCTTGACGAAGCTGCCGATCAGGCCGTGCTCGTCGCGCAACAGCTGCATCATCTCCGGCGAGGCGCGGGCCACCGGTACGGTGACCGGCTCGGGCGGGTGATTGAGCTGGAAATGCGTGATCAGGAAACCGCCAAGCAGGCTCGCCAGCGCCGCCGGCAGGATGTCGTGGACAAGCTTTCCGCAGAAACGCCTCAGCAATGGCATCGTGAAGCGCATGACCCCGTTCTCCCTCGGCCCATATTTTTCAAACGGCCGGTTGAATTTCAAACACCTGTTATGGGCGGGCGCTGGCCGGGAACAAGGAATTTTTGGGGCAACCCCGGGGATTTCCTGCGAACGCGGGCCCAGGTTCATTGCTCAAGACCGGCGATCGCCCAGACGGTGACCAGCTCGGCGAGCCGCCCGATCGCGGCTTCGTCGAGCGCCAGCGACACCGGCGGGTTGGCGAGCTGCTCGCGGTTGCGCACGAAGATGCTGCATTGCCCGACCAGCCAGACCGCCGCGATCGTCAGCGTGCGCCCGTCCGCCTCGGGCATGAAGCGGCGCACCAGGTCGACCGCAAGCCCCATGAACGGCGCCGCCTCCTCGCTCATGAGCTTGCGAAATACCGCCGTCGGCCGCACCGCTTCCCAATTGAAGATGCGCAGGTGCCGGCTGAGCTCGTCGCGCGCCAGGAGCGGCCGCAATTGGTGACGCACGAACTCGCCCAACGCCTGCTCGCGCGACATCGCCTTGGTTTCCTGCGCGTGCGAAAGCTGGTGCTCGGTGAGCGCGCGAAACGCCGCGCGCAAAACCTCCCGGTAGAGCCCGTCCTTGCCGGCAAAGTGGTAATTGATGGCGGCCTGATTGACCCGCGCCTTGGCGACAATGGCGCGGATGCTGGTGGCATCATAGCCGCGCTCGGCAAATAACCGCTCCGCCGCCTTGAGAATGCGGTCGCGGGTGATTTCGGACGGTCGGGTCATTCCGAGCCTTTTTCAAACTCTCGTTTGAATTCCAGATACGCGTTTGGCGGCAATAATGCAAATTTTGCTGGTGCCGGGTTCCGTTGGCGGCCCGTCCCTCGGCGGGCGCACGGCAAACGCGGCTTGCCGGCCCGCGGCCGCAAATGACTAGGGTCGCGCGTCTCGCTATCGTCACGCGATGATCGGATCGCACCGCGTCGAAGGCTACGCCATTGTGTCCGCGGACGGCATGATCGCCGACCGCAACGGCGACATGCCGGATGCGATTCGCAACGACGCCGATCAAAGATTTTTGCAGATCGAGATGGACCGGGCCGCCGTGATCGTGCACGGGCGCCACTCCCACGAAGGCGGGCCGCGCGCCGGCAAGCGCAAACGCATCATCGTCACCCGGCAGGTTGCCGCAGTTGCGCCCGATCCGGCGCATCCGAACGCGGTCCGGTGGAATCCGGCGGGTGCGACGCTGGAACAGGCGATGGCGGCGCTCCAAGCCGGCGACGGCGTGATCGCCGTCATCGGCGGCACCGGGATCTTCGGCTTGTTTCTACCGCTCTATGACGCCTTCCACCTCACCCGCGCCGCCAATGCCCATATTCCGGGTGGACGGCCGCTGTTTCCGCAAGTCGGCCCCGAGGCGACGCCGCAGGACATACTGGCGCGCCACGGTTTGCACGCCGGACCGACGCGCGATATCGATGCCGCGGCCGGCATCACGCTCACGACATGGGAGCGTTCGCGCCAATGACTCGCTTTGCGCACGAGCGATAAATCTGTCGCATCGATGCCATGACGCCCGCCGACACGATGCTGTTTCGATGACGCTGCGCCCGCCCCGATCCGACGCCAACACCGTACGCGAGAGCGCGCTCGGTTACGAAATCGCGCAGGAACAGGCCGCCGCCCTCGGCCGCCTTGGCCGCGCGCTGGAGGCCGCACTGGCGGCTCTGTCGCGGTACGATCGCGCCGACGCGGAGCGTGACGGCAATGCCGCGAACCGGCCCTTGCCCGCCAGCCGGCAGCGGCAGCGATTGGTCCAAGAGGCGAGCGACGCCTTGTGGTGCTTTATCGTCCAGCGCGAAGCTTGCGGCCTTCGCGACCAACGATTGGTCATTCGCGCCTACGGCGTGCCCGCCGAAGTGCAAAATCGCATGGGCGCGTTTCGGCGTGAATGAATTTATGGTTTCTTAATAGCCTGCCGTCCGCCGCAAGCCTTTCTTCACGGTTCTCGCGGCATTGTCGCTGACGTTGCAATGGGGCGGCGCCCGTCAATGATGCGTACTCTGCTGCTGATCGACGAGCTCGAGGCCGCTCTTACCTCCGGCACCAACTCACGCCGTGTCGAAATGCTCACGCGCATCACCGACCTGTTCGTCGGCGGCGCGGCGCGTTATTCGGAAGAGCAGATCGGCATCTTCGATGACGTCATGGTGCGTCTGGTGAGCACCATCGAGGCCAAGGCGCGCGCCAAGCTCGCGCACCGGCTGGCGCCGATCGCTAATGCCCCTTCGAGCGTGATCCACATGCTGGCCTTCGACGACGACATCGATGTCGCGCAGCCGGTTCTCAAACAGTCGGAACGGCTCGAAGACCCGGCTTTGGTCGCCAACGCCAACACCAAGAGCCAGCAGCACCTGTTTGCTATCTCGCAGCGCCAGATCGTTAAGCGAAGCGGTGACGGATGTTCTCGTCGAACGCGGCGACCGTGAGGTCGTTCATTCGGTGGTCAAAAATGCCGGCGCGCGATTTTCCGACGCCGGCTTCCGCATCCTGGTCAAGCGCTCCGCCGGCGACGACGATCTCGCCACCATTGTCGGCATCCGCAGCGATATTCCGCGTCCGCATTTTCTGGTGTTGCTGGAGAAGGCTTCCAGCGCGGTACGCACCCGCCTTGCCGCCGAGAACCCGCGCGCCAGCGCCGCCATCGAAGGCGTGGTCGCCGAGGTGGTCGGCGGTATTCGCACGGATGCCCGCAACTCTCGCCGGATTTTGCCGCCGCACAGGCGGCCGTCGAGCGGCAGAACCGGCTGCGCCGCATCGGCGAAGCCGAGATCTATCAATATGCGCGTGACCGCAAATTCGAGGAGACCGCGATCGCGCTGTCGCTGTTGTGCGATACGCCGATCGACGTCGTCGAGCGGGCGCTGCTCGACCCCGGCGCGGAGATCGTGCTGATCCTCGCCAAGGTCGCCGGATTGTCGGCGACCACGACCAAAGCCATTCTGCTGCTTACGTGCGGCCGACCGCGGCATGTCGGCGAAAGATCTCGATCAGGCGCTGACGAGCTTCAACCGGCTGCAGCCCGACACCGCCGCTCGCGTGCTCGGCTTCTTCCGCACGCGCGTCAAGAAACCCGCGGGGCCGGCCGTGCCGCCGGCGGTCGCGGTCAACGGCTAGCGCCGAGCCGCGACTCGCTCGAGCCCGTTCAGTAAGCGCAATAGCCGGGCTGTACCTGCAGCCATGCGCCGTTCGGATAGTGGTAGTAGCAACCGCCCCGCCACCAATAATAGCCGCTCGCTCGGCGCTGCGCCTCCGAAGCGATGACGGCGCCGGTCGTGGCGCCGATCACGGCGCCGGCAACCGCACCGCCGCCGCGGCCGAGCGCGCCGCCGATGATACCGCCAAGCGCGCCACCAAGAATCGCGCCGCCGAGCGGATCTTGCGCTGCCGCTTGCTGCGCCGGCAGCAACGCCGCAAGTCCCAAAAACAATCCAGCCCCTAGCGTCCGCATCATGTCCCTTCTCCCTCTATCGCCATTCGCATCGTCACGCGGTCTGGCGCACCCGGCATTGCCGAGACTTCCTTCAAAGACTTGCTCCTCAGACGTGCTTCGAAGGCTCGCTCCCAACACCACACTAAGCGAAATGCTTAACCGAAATCATAAGACATTCGCGGGCGAAAGTGTGACGCATCGCGCGCGTCGTACCGCCCGTTTGAATTTTTGTTGAGTGCGGCGCGACGTCTCGTCACTTTGCCGCGAAAGAGCATCGATCCGACCACCGCTGAACGCTTTTTCTCTAGAAATTGCTTGACTCTAGGGGGTTTGCATTTATGTGGGGACTTCGCCGCTATTGATTGGTCCCGCAGACTCGATCGGGCGGCTTTCGCTTTCCGTGGCGCCGGCACGGCCGGCATCTCGGGTTCTCATCTCTGGTTGGGGAGGACGGCATGAGCCAGAACGCCCTCTTACGATCGGCGAAGGGCTTGGGGATCCCAGGTACCGCCCGAAAGCAAGACAAAAGAGCCAAGCTTAAAGTCGCTGCGCCGGTGCCGGCGGATGATCGACCCGATCATTTCGCGATGCGCCAGGGTGTGCGCTGCGCCGGCGTGCATCTGATCGTCGATCTGCACGGCGCCAAGCGGCTCAACGATATCGATCACATCGAAGCGACGCTGCGCCACTGCGTCGAAGCCGCGCGGGCGACGCTCCTGCACATCCATCTGCATCACTTCCAGCCGAACGGCGTATCGGGCGTGGCGGTCTTGGCCGAAAGCCACATCTCCATCCATACTTGGCCGGATGCCGGTTATGCCGCGCTCGACGTCTTCATGTGCGGTTCCGCCAATCCGGACGCCTGCATTCCGGTGCTGCGCGACGCGTTTTCGGCAACGCGCGTCGGCGTCAATGAAATCTTGCGCGGACGCGCCGCCTGAGCAGTTCAAGGATGCTCGGATTGGGCGGCGGCCGGGCATCCCGGCCGTTTCTTTTTTTGCCTCAGCGAAATTTTCAGGAGCTGTCATGTCCGACAAGAGTTCGGTCGATAGCAGCAAGGCCGGCAAAAGATGGATCGCCGAGACGCTGTTCGACCACCTGGGCCTGCGCCTCAGCTATCGGGTCGACAAGGTGCTGTACGAAGCGCACACGGCGCATCAGCATCTCGTGCTGTTCGAGCAACCATTCTTCGGCAAGGTGCTGATGCTCGACGGCGCCACGCAGATCACCGCACGCGACGAATTCATCTACCAGGAGATGATGGCGCATGTGCCGCTGTTCGCGCATGGCAACGCCCGTGACGTGCTGATCGTCGGCGGCGGCGACTGTGCCATCGCCGAGGAAGTCCTCAAGCACAAAACCGTGAAACGCCTCACCCAGGTCGAGATCGACCCGGCGGTGGTCGAATTCGCCAAGCAGCATTTTCCGGAATTCGCCAAGCCGGTGTTTGCCGACAAACGCTTCGAGAGCATCATCGATGACGGCATGAAATATGTCGCCAGATACGCCACCGCCCCCGAGCGGCGGTTCGACGTCATCATCGTCGATTCCACCGACCCGCAAGGGCCGGGAAAGATTCTGTTCAGCGAGAAATTCTACGCGGCCTGCAAACGCTGCTTGAACAAGGGCGGCGTTCTGGTGACGCAGAACGGCGTGCCGATGTTCCAGCCGCGCGAGCTCCGCGCCAGCGTGACCAAATTCCGGCGGCTGTTCGCCGACGGTACCTGCTACCTCGCGGCGATCCCGACTTATGTCGGCGGCCACATGGCGATGGGCTTCGCGACCGACAACAGGCGCCTGCGCCAGGCCTCGGCCAAGGCGTTGGCTGCACGCTATCGCCGGGCCGGCAGCTTTTCGACCAGATACTGGACGCCGGAGGTCCACGTCGCCGCGTTCGCGCTGCCGCGTTTCATCGCCGACACGGTGGCCAAAGCCGGGCGGCGATGAGCCACGCTGGCGTCGGCGTTCGTTCTGCGAACGAGACCGCTGCCCATCACGCGAACGTTTTTTGGTGGGCAGAACTGCGCATTTCACCTGTCGCGAAGATGCTCTATAAGCCTTTGCCGATAGCGTGCCTTTGGGAGGAAATAGTCATGAAGCTCTACATGCATCCAGTGTCGATGACGAGCCGTCCGGTTCGGCTGTTCATCGCCGAAAACAAAATTCCGGTCGACGAGGTGACCGTCGACCTGTTCACGGGCGAGCATTATGGACCCGCCTATACGGCGGTAAATCCGAACAACCTCGTGCCGATGATCGAAGACGGCGACCTGCGGCTGACCGAAAGCTCGGCGATCCTGAAATATCTCGCCGACAAGATCGGCTCGCCGGCTTATCCAAAGGATTTGAAGCAGCGCGCCAAGGTCAACGAGATGATGGATTGGCTCAACACCAATTTCTATCGCGATTGGGCGTACAATCTTGCCTATCCGCAGCTGTTCCCCAATCAGAAGCGGCGCAGCGACGAGGCGCAGGCGGCCACCATCGAGATCGGCCAGCAGAACGCCAAGCGCTGGCTGAAAATCCTCAACGACTACTGGATCGGTCCGAACCAACAATACCTGTGCGGCAACCAGGTCACCATCGCCGATTATTTCGGCGCCGCCCTGGTGACGCTCGGCGAAGTCATCCACTGCGATTTCTCGGCTTATCCGAATGTCCAGCGCTGGCTCAACAACATGAAAAAGCTGCCGAGCTGGGGCCCGGTCAACGAGGTGTTCCACGGCCTGGTCTCGTCGATGAAGGACCAGCAGTTCCACGCCATCTGAATCACAGAGGACTGAGGACAGACGACGGACGACGGATGTGACGGTGAGAGTTTTCTCATCCGTCCTCTGTCGTCCGTCTTCCGTCATCCGCTAAGCCCATGCGTATGAGCCGGGATCACATTCTCACGAGCCAAGCGGGCAGCCTGCCACGACCGGACGATCTGATCGAAGCCAACAGCGCGCGCGAAACCGGCGCAAGCGAGCGACGAAGCCGCGTTCGACAAGACGCTGGCATCGGCCGTGGTCGACGTTGTCCGCAAGCAGAAGGACATCGGCATCGACGTCCCGGGCGACGGCGAGTTCGGCAAGTCGATGGGCCACAAGGTCAACTACCGGGCGTGGTGGAGCTATTGCTTCAATCGCCTCGGCGGACTCGATCTCAGCGGACCGGGCCTCTACGACTCGGCGCCGAAGCGCGCCAAGCCCGGCGAAGTCGTGCTCACGAGCTTTGCCGACCGCCGCGACCGCACCAAGTTCTTGCCGGTTTACAAAGACCCGGACGGCGGCGTTTATACCGGACCGGGGATGGCCAAATGGCCGGTGTGCACCGGCCCGATCGTCTACAAGGGCCACGAGGCGATCAAGGCCGACATCGCCCACTTCAAGGCCGCGCTCAAAGCCAACGGCGTCGAAGAAGGCTTTATGACCTCGGTCGCGCCGGCCAGCGGCTCGCGCCTGACCAACGTCTACTACAAGACCGACGAAGAGTTCATGTACGCCGTCGGCGAGGCGATGCGCGAGGAGTACAAGGCCATCGTCGATGCCGGACTTGATCCTGCAACTCGACGATCCCGCGATCGCCGAGAATTGGGACATGATCAATCCGGAGCCATCAGTCGAAGGCTACAAGAAGTTTTCCATGGTCCGGATCGAGGCGCTTAACCACGCCATCAGAGGACTGCCGCAAGACCGCATCCGCTTTCATTTGTGCTGGGGCAGCTGGCACGGCCCGCACACCACCGACATTCCGATGCGCGACATCGTCGACGTGATGCTGGCCGTCAAATGCCAAGCTTATTCGTTCGAGGCCGGCAATGTCCGCCACGAGCACGAATGGACGGTGTGGGAAGACGTCAAGCTTCCCGACGGCAAGATCATCCTGCCGGGCGTGGTGAGCCACGCCACCAACGTCATCGAGCATCCCGAGCTCGTCGCCCAGCGCATCCTGCGTTTCACCAAGAGCGTCGGCCGCGAGCACGTCATTGCCGCGACCGATTGCGGGCTCGGCGGCCGCGTCCATCCGATGGTCGCCTGGGCCAAGCTCGAGGCGCTCGCGCAGGGCGCGGCCTTGGCGAGCAAGGAGCTTTGGCGCTGAGCGCTTGAATGGGTTATCCGTGTTTCGGTCACGCCGCCCGACGGTGAGGGTGCGCAGGACCGAAATCCGGGAGATGATCCATGGTGTGCCGACCCTTGTCTTGCGCCGCCCTACCACGGCTTGCGGCATTGTGCGTTTTCACCGTGATCGCTCTACCGGCGCAGGCCGAATCGGACTTGGCGCGCGCTTATGCCATCATCGCTTCGAAAAAATTTATCGATCTTACCCATAGTTTCAGCCCGGAGACTCCGGTTTGGTCCGGCTTCGGCCAGGCGAAATTCTCGCCGGCAGCCGACCCAAAAACTCATGAGCCGTACACCATCCCCAAGGACGGCTTCCGCACGACCTATTACGAAATGGTCGGGCAATACGGCACGCACGTCGATCCGCCGGCGCATTTCGCCGAGAACGGCATCACCATGGATCAAGATTCCGCTCAAGGAAATGATTTTGCCGCTGGTCGTGCTCGACGATACGCCGTACCTGGTCAAGGATCCGAACCACGCATTTTCGATCGACGACCTGAAAGCGTGGGAACGGCGGCATGGACGCGTGCCGCGAAGGCGCTTTCGCCGCGCTGCGTACCGACATGTACAAGGATTGGAACGCCAATCCCGAACATTTCAAGCGCAGCCCGTTTCCCGCTTGGGCTTTCGAAACGATCAAATTTCTTTACGAACAGCGCGGCGTCACGGCGACCGGCCACGAAAGCATGGACACCGATACGACCGACAAGATGGATTCCGAAACCTTCATCCTACAGCACGGCCACTTTCAGATCGAAGTCATGGCCAACCTCGACAAGGTGCCGCCGACTGGCGCCCTGATCGTGGTGAGCTGGCCCAAAGTGCGTGACGGTCTCGGATTTCCGGCGCGCGCTTTCGCCATATTGCCCTAGCGCTTCGCCGAGGTCGCGAAGACCAGCGAGCGATGGCGGTCGGCCCGGGCGCTATCCGGACCGGCCGCGCGCTTTTACGCGGCGTGCCGTTGCGTCTTCACCCAAGCCTCGATTTCGCGTTCGGCTTCGCCTTTGCCAAAGCCGTAGCGCGCCTGCAAGCGCTTGGCCAATTCGTCGCGTCGGCCGCCGACGCGGGTGAGATCTTCGTCAGTGAGTTTGACCCAGTTCCCGCGAATGTTGCTTTTGAATTGCATCCAATTGCCCTGAATCTGGTCCCAGTTCATCGGTGTCTCCTTGCTGAGGATGGACAAGAGACGGTGCGCATCGCCCCTGGCGAACGCCCGCGATCACAGCGCCGCGATGCGGCTGCAATTCGACAACATCGCGGTCATTCGGCGAAGAATTCTGGCAGCCTCGCGCGAGAGCTAGCAAATTGTAAACGCGATCACATACACCCAAGGCGCTGACCACCGCTTGACGCATATCGGCGGCTCGCTGAAAAGAAATTATGGCTTCGCCTCCTCCAGCTGCAGACATCGGCCGGATGGCACGCGAGATCCGTGCCGGCGACCGCACCATGCTCTCGCGCGCGATCACGCTGATCGAAAGCAAACGCGCCGATCATCGCCGCAGCGCGGCCGCGCTGACGCAGCAGCTGCTCGACGCGACCGGCAAAGCGGTGCGCGTCGGCATCACCGGCGCGCCCGGGGTCGGCAAATCGACGACCATCGACGCGCTTGGCAGCATATTGACCCGGCAAGGGCGACAAAGTCGCGGTGCTTGCGGTCGATCCGTCGTCGCGGCGCACCGGCGGTTCGATCCTTGCCGACAAGACGCGCATGGCGCACCTCGCCAACGACACGAATGCTTTCATCCGCCCCTCGCCGGCGTCGGGCACGCTCGGCGGCGTCGCGGCGAAGACCCGCGAAACCATGCTGTTGTGCGAGGCCGCCGGCTATGACGTGGTCCTGGTCGAGACCGTCGGCGTCGGCCAGTCGGAAATCGCCGTCGCCGACATGACCGATTTTTTTCTCGTGCTGATGCTGCCCGGCGCCGGCGACGAGCTGCAAGGATTGAAGAAAGGCGTCGTCGAGCTCGCCGACATGATTGCCGTCAACAAGGCCGACGGCGACAATGTCGTGCGCGCCAAGGCTGCGGCGGCCGAGTATCGCGCGGCTTTGCATATCCTCTCGCCGCGCTCGCCGAACTGGTCGCCGCCGGTTGTGACCTATTCGGCGCTGACCGGCGACGGCATCGCCGCGTTGTGGGCCGCCGTGCTCCAACATCGCGACAAACTCACCGCGTCTGGCGAGCTTGCGGCGCGGCGCGGCGAGCAGCAGGTGAAATGGATGTGGTCGATGCTCGAGGAGCGCCTGTTTGCGCCGTTGCGCTCGGATCGCGCGCTCAAGGCGGCGCTGCCGCGGATCGAGGCGGACGTCGCGGCCGGACGCCTTGCCGCCAACGCCGCCGTCGAGGAGATCGCCGACATGCTCGGCAAATGACCGAGCTGAGCGTTGTTCGTCGCGCTCGTTGCCGCAAGCCGCCGTTAACCCTGGGGTGGAATAGTCGGCCCTGCCGGACCGGAACGCTCTTGCCGGCCGTGGCGGCAAGCGTTCTGTCGCGTTTCGTCAGGAGTTACTGTGATGAGCATGGATCGCCGCCGCCTGTTCGCGGTCATGGCCGGGGCCGGCGCCGTCGGGGCTGCTGGCGAAGCGCGGTCGACGCCGCTGCGCGACGCGCCGCCGCGGGCCGAGATCGATGCCGCCTCGCTCGGCATCCGCCCGAACGCCGCCGACGATCAATCGGTCAGCTTTGCAGCGCGCCATCGAGCAAGCCGCCACTGTCCGCGCGGTGCTGCGCCTGCCGCCGGGTTTCTATCGCGCCGGCGGGCTACAATTGCCGCCGCATGCGGCGATCGCCGGCGTTGCCGGTGCGACGCGCATCGTGATGTCGGGAGGGCCGTCGATGATGTCGGCCACCGGCAGCCGATCACATCGGCCTCAGCGGTCTCGTCCTTGACGGCGCCGGCATTCCGCTGCCCGAACGGCGCGGGCTTTTGCATGTCGCCCAAGGCCGCGCCGTCCGCATCAGCCGATTGCGAAATCGTCAATTCCGGCCGCAACGGCATCGCCCTCGAATTCGGTCGAAGGCGATGTGAGCGGCAACACGATCAGCGGTGGCGACGCCGCGATTTTCTCGATCGACGCGCGCGGCTTGAGGATCGCCGCCAACACCATCCACGGCGCCGGCAACGGCGGCATCCTGGTGTGGCGCTCGACCCCCGGCGATGACGGCACGCTCGTCGTCGACAACCGCATCGACGGCATCATGAACAAAGCCGGCGGTTCCGGCCAATGGGGCAACGCCATCAATGTTTTCCGCGCCGACAATGTCATTGTGCGCGGCAACCGCATCCGCAACGCGGCGTTCTCCGCCGTGCGTGGCAATGCGGCGTCGAACCTTCAGATCGTCGGCAACACCTGCACCGGCATCGGCGAGGTGGCGCTTTATGCCGAATTCGGCTTCGAGGGTGCGCTGATCGCCAACAACATCGTCGACGGCGCGGCGCTCGGCGTGTCGGTGACGAACTTCGACAAAGGCGGCCGGCTTGCGGTCGTGCAGGGCAATCTGATCCGCAATCTTGTCGGCCGGCGTCCGCCCGGCACCGATCCGAATGACAGCGCCGGCATCGGCATCGGCATCGAAGCCGATACCGTGGTGACCGGCAACGTCGTGGAGAACGCGCCCTATGCCGGCATCGCCGCCGGCTGGGGCGCTTATCTGCGCGATGTCGCCATCACGTCCAATGTCATCCGCCGCGCCGATTTCGGCATTACCGTTTCGGTCGCGCCGGGCGCCGGCGCGGCGGTGATCGCCGACAATATGATCTCCGATGTTCGAAGCGGCGCCATCGTCGGCATGGAATGGAAGAAGGTCGTCACCGGCGATCTGGCCAAAGACGGCGCCGCCCGTTACGCCCAATTGTCGATCGGCGGCAACCGGGTGCGCTGACGGAAAGTAGCTTTGTCGCATTAAAAGCGGAGCCCAGATCGGCTAGCTTCGCCGCGTCGGTGCCGCAACCAACGATTTGACTGCATGGATCGCATTGTGAGGATTGCCGCGTTTGTTCTGCTCGGCGCGGTGGTCGGAGTTTTGGGTCTTTCCTTGGTCATGACCTTCGGCAGAGAGCCGCCGTCCACCAACGGCGACCTGGCCGGCGCCGATCCAAAGCTGCCGGAGCCCGACAAGAGCTTGATACCGACAATCAATTTCTCACAGGCCGAGCCTTGGCCCGCCGGCCAAAAGCCCATCGCTCCCGACGGCTTCAAGGTGACGCTTTACGCCGATGGTCTCGACCATCCACGCTGGCTCTATGTGCTGCCGAACGGCGACGTTCTGGTGGCGGAAGCGAGCACCGCGCCGCGCGCACCAAAATCCATCCGCGAACGGGTCCAATTCTGGCTGCAGCGCGGCTCAGGCTCGATCCAATACAGCGCCAACCGCATTACCTTGCTGCGCGACAGCCGCCGATCGGGCGAGGTCGACGGCCGGTTCACGTTTGCATCCGGGCTGAACCAGCCATTTGGCATGCTGTTGCTCGACGGGCAATTCTATGTCGCCAACACCGACGGCGTGTGGCGCTTTGCCTATCATGACGGCGACACCCAGCTCGCGGGCGACGGACAAAAAATTCTTGATCTGCCGGCTGGCGGCTACAACAATCATTGGACGCGCAACATCATCGCCAGCCGTGACGGCACCAAGCTCTACGTCACGGTCGGCTCCGGCAGCAATGTCGGCGAGAACGGCGCCGACAACGAATTCCATCGCGCCAATATTCTGCAGATCAATCCTGACGGATCGGGTCTGCGCGTCTTTGCTTCCGGCATCCGCAACCCGAATGGGCTCGAGTTCGCGCCGGGCAGCGACGTGCTGTGGACGGTCGCGAACGAGCGCGACATGCTCGGCAACGATCTGGTCCCCGACTATCTCACCAGCGTGAAAGACGGCGCGTTCTACGGCTGGCCGTACAGCTATTGGGGCAAGACTATCGACGAGCGCGTCAAGCCGCAGCGGCCTGATCTGGTCGCAACGGCGATCGTGCCTGATTATTCGCTCGGTTCGCACGTCGCCGCGCTGGGCCTTGCCTTCTATACGGCGAACGCCTTCCCTGTGCATTTTCGCGGCGGCGCTTTCATCGGCGAGCATGGCTCGTGGAATCGCCGGCCGTTCACCGGCTATAAGGTCGTGTACGTTCGTTTTCGTGACGGAAAACCGGACGGCATGCCGGAAGATTTCCTGACCGGCTTCATGCCGGCGGACCGACCCGGCGTCACCTATGGTCGTCCGGTCGGCGTCGCCGTCGATGCATCCGGTGCGCTCCTCGTCGCCGACGATGTCGGTAATGCGATCTGGCGGGTCGCGGCCGAGCCGCGTTCCTAAAACGACCCGCTAGCCGGTTTGCCGGAAAAGCATTGCGTCCGCTTCATTGTCGGCATCATCGGCTTGCGGCGCCTCGTCCTCTTGCAGGCCGGCGATCTTTGCCCAAGCGTCGCGCATGCTCACCGCCTCGCGCAGGGCGTCGAGCAGTTCTTCGGCGGTGTAATAGTGCTTCCAGCGGCCGCTTTCGCGAAGCTCGATGACATGGGCCCGGCGACGCTCCGCCAAGGCGTGCCATCGGCGCGCGACACTGTCGTACGGGCTGTGTTGCCGTTCCGACATGAGTAAAGACCAGAAGTGCCCGTGCAACCTTTAGTTGCAATATGAATGGGGACGCGTGTACGCGGACACACGTTCACTGCCGACGCAATGTCACGGGGCGAAAACCGGGAAGCCAAAAAACTCACTTGGCAGGACAAACCCAAGGAATCGTTCCACCTCACCGTGTGCTGAAACTCACTTGGAACTCGCGGCTACGCAACCAAAATGCGCAGATCAGCGCGGTCGTCCTGTGCATTCCTCGGTCGTGAGTAAACTGATTCTGTTGATAAGTCTGTGGAAAAATATGCCTCAGAGCGCAATCGTTTCCAGACTGAATCGATTGGCGCTCTGATTTCTCGGCTGAGCATGATTCGGAAAAAAGCGTGCCCCCGCTCATGCTCAGAGCGGCACGCGCAGAAGCTGCGCCAGTTCGCCGACGATGCCCCGCCGGAACAGCAAGCACGCAGACCACGAAGATCGCCCCTTGGATGACCAGCACCCACTGGCCGAACGGCGCCAGATAGTTCTGCATGGCGATGACGATGAAGGCGCCGACCACCGGCCCGAACACCGTTCCGAGCCCGCCGAGCAGCGTCATCAGCAGCACGTCGCCCGACATGGTCCAATGCACGTCGGTCAGCGAGGCGAGCTGAAACACCAGCGAGTTCATGCCGACCAGCAAGTCCCGCCAGCGTGGCCGACAGCACGAAAGCGACCAGCTTGTAGCGCTCGGTCCTGATAGCCGAGCGAAATCGTGCGCGGCTCGTTTTCGCGGATCGCCTTGAGAACCTCGCCGAACGGCGAATTGATGATCCGGTAGATGAGCAGAAAGCCGGCGAGGAAGACGACGAGGACGAACACATACATCGTCATTTCATGGGAGAGGTCGAACAGCCCAAACAGCCGTCCGCGCGGCACGCCCTGGATGCCGTCCTCGCCGCCGGTGAATTTCGCCTCCAGCGCGAAAAAATACATCATCTGCGACAGCGCCAGCGTGATCATCGCGAAATAGATGCCCTGGCGGCGGATGGCGAGACCGCCGGCGACGACGCCGAGCACGGCGGCGGTTGCGGTGCCGGCGACAAGCGCGAGTTCAGGCGGCCAGCCCCAGGCCTTGGCCGTATAGGCGGTGACATAACTGGCCCAGCCGAAGAACAAGGCATGGCCGAACGAGGCCAAGCCGACATAGCCGATCAGGAGATTGAAGGCGCAGGCGAACAAGGCGAAGCACAGCGCCTTCATCAGAAAGACCGGATAGACCACAAACGGCCCGACCACGAACACCACAACCATCACCGCGAACGCGGCGCCGAGGCTCCAGCTGGGGTCTCGGCTGCGCGCCAGAACCGCCGGCTCGAGGGCGCGCTCCATCACGCCCTCCGTCCGAACAGGCCGGCCGGGCGAATGAGCAAGACGATCGCCATGATGACGAAGATCACGGTGTTCGACGCTTCCGGATAGAACACCTTGGTCAGACCCTCGATGACGCCGAGCGCAAAGCCGGTGAGGATCGCGCCGAGGATCGAGCCCATGCCGCCGATCACCACCACCGCGAACACGACGATGATCAGGTCCGAGCCCATCTGCGGCGAGACGTTGTAGATCGGCGCCGCCATCACGCCGGCGAGCGCCGCGAGCCCGACGCCGAAAGCCATAGGTCAGCGTCACCATGCGCGGCACATTGATGCCGAAGGCGCGCACCAGAACCGGATTTTCTGTTGCCGCGCGAAGGTAGGAGCCGAGCCGCGTGCGCTCGATGGCAAACCAGGTGGCGAGGCATACCGCCAACGAGAGCAGGATGACCCAGGCGCGGTAGTTCGGCAGGAACATGAAGCCGAGATTGCGCCCGCCCTTGAGCGCATCGGGCGCCTGATAAGGCAATCCGGACGAGCCCCAACGATTGCGGAACAGCCCCTCGATGACCAACGCGAGGCCGAAGGTGAGAAGCAGCCCGTAAAGCGGATCGAGCTTGCGCAGATGCTGGAGAAAAAGTCGCTCGATAACGACGCCGGTGGCGCCGACCAGGATCGGCGCGATCACCAAGGCTCCCCAGTAATTGATGCCGAAATTCTGCAGCAGAAAATAGGCGGCGAACGCGCCCATCATGTACTGCGCGCCGTGGGTGAAAGTTGATGATGTTGAGCATGCCGAAAATGACGGCGAGCCCGAGACTGAGCAGCGCGTAGAACGAGCCATTGATCAGGCCGAGCAGCAACTGCCCGAACAACGCCTGCGAAGGAATGCCGAAGATTTCGAACATGCCCTCCCCCCACCCGGCCGCCTGTTATCGCGGGCGGCCGTGCGCCTTTGAAAACAACTTAGCCGCTGACCAGCGGGCAGCCGCCATCTTTCAACGGCCGGAACGCCTCGGCCGCCGGAATGGTGGCGCGCAGCTTGTAGTCGTCGCCAGGATATTTCGATTCCTCGGGCTTCTTCACCTCGAACAGATAAGCGTCATGAATCTTGCGGCCGTCGACGCGGATCGAGCCCTTGCCGAACAGCGGGTCGTCGGTCGGCATCTCCTTCATCTTGGCGACGACGGCGCGGCCGTCGCTGTCGCTTTTGAGCGCCGCAACCGCCTTGAGATAGTGAATGACCGAGGAATAGACGCCCGCCGGCACCATGCTCGGGAATTTGCCCGGCCGCGATTGCTGCCAGCGCTTGGTGAAGGCGCGGTTGGCTTCGGTCATGTCCCAATACCAGGTTTCGGTCAGGACCAGGCCCTGCGCCGTCTTGAGCGAAAGCGCCTCGACGTCATTGATGAACACCAGCAGGCCCGCGAACTGCTGGCCGCGGCTGGTGATGCCGAATTCGGCGCCCTGCTTGATCGCATTGACGGTGTCGCCGCCGGCATTGGCGAGCCCGATGATCTTTGCTTTCGACGTCTGCGCCTGCAGCAAAAACGACGAGAAGTCGCTGGTTTGCAGCGGATGGCGCACGCTGCCGAGCACCTTGCCGCCATTGGCGATCACGACTTTGGTGGTGTCGCGCTCGAGCGCCTGACCGAACGCATAGTCGGCGGTGAGGAAGAACCAGGTATCGCCGCCGGTTTTGACCACCGCCTTGCCGGTGCCGTTGGCGAGCATCCAGGTGTCGTAGGTCCACTGGATCGTATTCGGCGAGCATTTCGGCCCGGTCAGATCGGAGCTCGCCGGGCCCGAGCCGAGGAATACCTTGTTCTTCTCCCGCGTGACCTCGCTGATCGCCAGCGCAACGCTCGACGTCGGCACGTCGACGATCACGTCGACATGATCGACGTCGTACCATTGCCGCGCCATGGTTGGCGCCGATGTCAGGCTTGTTCTGATGATCGCCGACCGACGACCTCGACTTTCATGCCATGCGCGGCGGGATTGAAATCCTCCACCGCCAATTTGGCGGCGGCGACCGATCCGGGGCCGCCGATATCGGAATAAAGGCTCGACATGTCGGTCAAGACGCCGATTTTGACGACGTCGTCGTCCTCAGCGCGCGTCGTTGCGGCGGTGCCGATGAAGCCAGCAAGCGCCAGCGCCAACCGTGCCAGCACATACGAACGTGCCAACGTGTCTTTTGCCAGCCAGGCCTCATGACAAACCTCCCGGTTGCGGACGATCGCGCCCGCGAATACAGCGCCTCAAGGCTGTTCGCTTCTTGATATCAAACTCCCAGATATTCGTGCAGCTTTTCGGTATTGGCCTTTAGTTGTGCGGCAGAGAATTGATCGACGATGCGGCCATGTTCCATGACGTAGTAGCGATCGGCCACGGTAGCGGCGAAATGGAAATTCTGCTCGACCAGGAGAATGGTGAAGCCCTGCGCCTTGAGCGTCGCGATCGTGCGCCCGATCTGCTGAATGATGACCGGCGCGAGCCCTTCGGTCGGTTCGTCAAGCAGCAACAGCCGCGCGCCGGTGCGCAGGATGCGGCCGATCGCCAGCATCTGCTGCTCGCCGCCTGAAAGCTTCGTGCCCTGGCTCCAGAGCCGTTCCCGCAAGTTTGGAAACAGCTCGAAGATGCGATCGAGAGGAAGCCCGCCGGGACGCACTTGCAAGGGCAGCAGCAGATTCTCCTTGACGTCGAGGGTGGAGAAGATGCCGCGCTCTTCCGGACAGAAGGCAATGCCGGCGCGCGCGATGGCATTGGACGGGCGCTTGATCAGCTCCCGGCCCTCGAACCGCACCGAGCCGGTGCGGCTTTCGATGATGCCCATGATGGCCTTGAGCGTCGTCGTCTTGCCGACGCCGTTGCGCCCGAGCAGCGTCACCACCTCGCCCGGCTGCACGTCGAAGGTGACGCCATGCAGGATGTGCAACTCGCCGTACCAGGCTTCGAGGTCCTTCACCGCGAGGAGCGCGCCGGTCTCAGGCATGTCCGGTTCCAAGATAGGCTTCGCGCACCGCCGGGTCGGCGGAGACGGTCTGGTAATCGCCCTCGGCCAGCACCTGCCCGCGGGTGAGGACGGTGATGCGATCGCAGAGGTCGGCGACGACGCTGAGATTGTGCTCGACCATCAGCACCGTGCGCTCGGCGGCGACCGATCTGATCAGCGCGCTGATGCGCGCGATGTCCTCGCGCCCCATGCCGGCCGTCGGCTCGTCGAGCAGCAGCAGTTCAGGGTCGAGCGCCAAAGTCGTGGCGATTTCCAGCGCCCGCTTGCGGCCATAGGGCAATTCGACGGCGAGCGCGTTGAGGTAAGGCGAAAGCCCGACGTCGGCGATGATCGCCTTGGCCCGGTCGTCGAGGACGCACAGCGCGCTCTTGGAGCGCCAGAAATCGAACGAGGTGCCGCGGCGGCGCTGCAGCGCGATGCGCACGTTCTCCTGCACGGTGAGATGCGGAAACACCGCCGAGATCTGGAACGAGCGGCCGAGGCCGAGCTGCGCGACGTCCGCCGGCTTGAGCGCGGTGATATCGCGGCCGTCGAACACGATGCGCCCGCGCGTCGGCGCCAGAAACTTGGTCAAGAGATTGAAGCAGGTGGTCTTGCCGGCGCCGTTTGGCCCGATCAGCGCGTGGATGCTGCCGCGCTTGACGCGCAGGTTCACCGCGCGCACCGCGACGAAGCCGGCAAACTCCTTGGTCAGGTCCTCGGTTTCGAGGATCGGATCTTCAGACACGGCGTTCCCCCACGCATTCCATTGTCGACGGCTTCTGGGCTCGGGTAAAGGGCGCGCAAGCGCGCACCATGCGCAAGTTTCATGCAGTGTCACGCTCTCGTTCTCCCCGCATGCGGGGAGAAGGTCGGGATGAGGGGGCCTCTCGGCCAGGCTTAAGTCTCGCGGCCAAAATCTTCAACGGCGTCGCACCAGCCGATCCGCTCAGAATCGCGGCGAGGCCCCCTCACCCTCGGTCGCTCCGCTCCCGTACCCGAGCTGCCGATGTCAGCGATCTTCCGTTCAAAATCACTGATCTTATAACAAACTTAATTGCTAGTTGGGATTTGCCAGACTCGGAAAAGAAAGAAGAATTAGCGACAACAAAAATATTGTTTGCTGGGTGGTCTTGGAAACATCAAAAGTTCGATATTGGTGTATTTGACTACCGAGAGAGCAAATACAAATTTTTGCAGAGGCAGTTGCGATTGGGCCACCCGTGGTACGAAAAATCTCGATCGTTGCTTTTCATAGGTGACTATGAGGACGAATACCTAGATGCTCTTCGCTCAACCTTGGCCAAGCGCCATGGCCAGCAAAAACGGGAGGTTAGAAAGTACATTGATTTTGACTACGAGCCCGTCGAAGCACTGCACGCTCTGCTAAACGACGGCGATACCCCAAAAGACCGTCCTGCCATTGGCGGCGCACCCCAGCTTCTAAAAATATACTCCCACTGTAACTGCGTCCCGATAGATGCGGCGCGGCGGGCGGTCGCTGCGGACGATCAGGACGCCATTGCTCATACAGTACTTAGCATATACGAGCTGTTCGCCAACCGGCATGACGATGCTATCAAACGCCTGAAGCGCGCGGTTGAACTCGATCCAAACTCAAGTTTTGCACTCGGCAATCTGGGCGTTGCGTTGAGTTTCGGTGGCGAGCCCGACAGTTCGATCGCGGCCCTTGAGGAGGCGAAGCGGCTCAGCCCGCGCGATTACCTGATGGTGATCTGGTATACCGCAAGCGCGTGGTCACACCTGCACGCGGAGCGTTTTGCCGAGGCAATGAATTGCGCCAAACAGGCGATCGAATTCAATCCGAATTTCCCTGAACTCACAGTGGACGTTTACGGCGGCGGCGGCACATCTTGGGCAAGTCGACGAGGCACGGGCCGCGCTTGAACACTTTGTGCGTCTGCTGCCCGGGCTGACATTGGGAGACCCACGATTGATCCGGCCGTTCCGCCGCCTTGCGGACCGCGAGCGCGTCCTCTCCGGCCTGCGAAAGGCAGGGTTGTCGGAGTGACATCAACATCAAACTGAAGCGCCCAAGCGCGAGAGATCGTAACCGGCTCGCTTGCGGGTATGTCCGCTCCTGGCCCACCGCTGACCTGCCGTGACGTCCAACTCAAGTCTCCTTTTGAGTGCTAAGCCGACGTGCCGCTGACTTTGGCTCACTTCGCTTTTTGACCGATAGCGTTGAAAAAGGGTTCGCGATTTTTGGCGAACAGTGATTCCGTCTGCTGGCTGCATTGTGAGCGACGGAGGCTTGTCATGATGGGTCAACAGACGGGCGATCAGAGCCAGTTGTTTTATCTGTTCAACCTGGAAAGGCGCATCCCTGCAGGCCATCTTTTGCGTCGGATTAATCCGGTCGTGACCCAGATATTAGGTGAGCTTCGGCAGAAGCTGGCACCGTTCTATAGCGACATTGGCCGACCTTCGATTGATCCCGAGCTTATGATCCGAATGTTGATCATCGGCTACTGCTACGGCATCCGCTTCGAGCGGCGGCTGTGTGAGGAACTCGAGATGCACATGGCTTATCGGTGGTTCTGTCAACTCAATCTTGACGACAAGGTGCCTGATCACTCGACATTCTCGGTTAACCGCCATGGCCGTTTCCGCAACAGCGACCTGCTGCGCCAGGTCTTTGAGGCAGTAGTATGGGCCTGCATGGACGCTGGTCTGGTTAGAGGCGAGGGCTTCGCCGTTGATGCCAGCGTCATGGAGGCCGACGCCAGCCGTTATCATGGCAAGCCCCCCGGTGAGATCGATTGGTCCCTGCCGGAGCGGCAGACGCGGGCGGCTGCGGAGTTCCTTGGCGGCCTCGAAGACGAAAATCCCGAAGCCAATCGTAAACTGCCGAAGGCGATCTCTCCAAGTGACCCATGCGCAGCCTGGACCGCGAAGGCGAACAAGCGGGTCCAGTTTGGCTACGGGCTCAACTACATGATCGATGTTGAGCACGCCGTCATCGTCGATGTCGAGGCGACGCCAGCGCGCACCTATGACGAGGTTGCGGCAACCAGGGCGATGATCGATCGAACCGAAACGATCTTCGGCCTAAAGCCCCGACGGCTCACGGCCGATACCGCTTATGGGACGGGCAAGCTGCTGGCCTGGCTGCTGGACAACGACATCACCCCGCATATTCCGGTGAAGGAAGGATACGAGCGAACTGACGGCATGTTCCCCCGTCTTGACTTTGCATACGACGCTGCGCGCGACATCTATATTTGTCCGAACGGTCGACCCTTAAGGACCTCGGGGACCATCCATGATGGTCGAGCCAGGAATTATTTGTCCCACCCAGGGGACTGCCGCGTTTGCAAACTCAAGAAACAATGCACCCGTGCGCCATTCAGGAAGATCGCACGCGACATCAACGAAGAAGCCCGTGATTATGCCCGCTCTCTTACGGGCACCTCTGAATTTTGCCAATCGAGCAACCAGCGCAAGAAAATCGAGATGCGCTTTGCGCACCTGAAAACCCATCACCGCTTCGAGCGCATGCGTCTACGAGGACTCTCAGGAGCACGCGACGAGTTCCATCTAGCCGCCACGGTGCAGAATCTCAAGACGCTCGCCAACTATCTCTAGCTGCGTACTGCCGAACCGTCGGCTTCCGTCGTTAATGAGTATGTGGTGCCAACACCTCACTCGAATAAACGATGTCGCCCCGCAAACGGGCGCCAGCAACCAAATGCGAAAGACTGACCTGCAAATCATCAAACGAAACCACGCCCAACTTATCGCAGACTTTATCAACGGTATCGACCCTCTTCGGACATTGAGGCTTTGTTGACAGTGTGCCGCGTATCACAGGGAACGTGTATACGATTTGGGCTAAGGTCCAGGGACAACATAGAAGCGAAGCACCTAAAGGGCCACGGTCTATGGAACTGCTACAAGCGCTGGACCGCTTTCTCGCCGAGAATGTGAAAGATGTGTCCGTGGACGCCCAAGCCGTTCTAGCGCATGTCATTCGACCGCCCAGTTACGCTGGCGCCTCCTCAGATCGCGGAACCGAGGGAAGCAGGGTGCCGTTCAAGCCGATGCCACCGCCCGGCGGCCTCCCGTATTATCTCGATGTCGGCGCGTTCCAGGTCGCCCTCGACAATGCGTTGAAAAACGTCGTTGCCGGCTACGTGGCGCAACTCCGTCAGTCCGGCCAAATTCTGTTCACCAACGCATGGCAATACGCCAAACGTCCGCAAGATGGCAGCGAGCTGTGGACGCCGGATGTGCAGATGCATGTGGCAAGCGTGAGCAAGCTCATGACCGCTATGGCCATGATGGTGCTCTTTCGCGATAACAACATCTCGCCAGACGCGCAGATCATCAATTATCTGCCGACCTATTGGAAGAAAGGGCCCAATATCGAATACATCGTCTTTCGGAACCTGCTCAACCACACCAGTGGCCTCTCGGCGAATTATCTCGTCGACTTCGACAGCATGAGGTCGGCGATCGCCGGCGGCATCAATCTCCCACCGCCGGGTGGCAGCAATCTCAATCATCTCGGGCAGTACAACTATCAGAATTTGAACTACGGGCTGTGCCGGGTGCTCCTCCCGGTCATCGACGGCAAAATCGCCAAGGGCGCGGATTTCGAAAATGAAATCTGGGACCTGACAACGATGTCCGTTTATAAATCATATCTGCAGGCCAAGGTGTTTCAGCCCTCTGGTGTGGTCGGCGCGACACTCGATCATCCGCCCGCGTGCGCGCTGGCTTACGTGGGACCCGGCAATTCGAAGCCGGGCTGGAACTCGGGGAACCTGGAGGAGAGCTGCGGCTGCGACGGCTGGCATCTCTCTGTCAACCAGCTGCTCGATGTGATGGGCGAATTCCGCCGGGGCGGCGGCATTCTGACGCCCGCCGCCGCGCAGGCCATGCTCGACAACGGATTTGGCGTCGACCCGTTTATCGACGGTGTAGCACTTCCTACTGCCAAGACTACGCTCGCCGGTAATCTGTACTGCAAGCCCGGCAACTGGAACGATCCAAACAACCAGGACGAACAAAGCCTCGCGTTTTTCTTGCCGGAGGACATGGAGCTGGTCGTGTTGGTTAACTCAATGGTCGCTGGGCAAATCGGGTCCACGAACAACTTCCGCGAAGTCGTGAAGCAGACGTACCTCAACAACCTGACGACGGAACTACCAATCAATCAATAGAAGGCTCCGCTTAACACGTGTCGCTCGAACGCGTGCACGACGAGTCGCAACGCGGCGCACGCGAGGCTCAGTCCCAGCCACATCGGACCACAGGGCGCATGAAGCGGAAGGTACGCGGACCAAGTTCGAGCTTTTGATCAATCTCAAGACCGCGAAGGCGCTCGACCTCACCGTGCCGCAGACGCTGCTCGCCACCGCCGACGAGGTGATCGAATAGCCGTATGTCGCCTATTGGCCCAACGCTGACGTCGCGTTACGTCCGACCTAAGTCCGAAATACGGTGGCGGTCTCAACCGGTCGACGCAACACGGGGGCCAGTTGGCAATAAATGACGATGACGGCTAGCCAAACGCTCGCCCAAACGCTTTCAGCAAGTCCTTCCGCAACCAGCTATCCCACAACGTGATTTTCTCTGCCGCCCTCGTACCACCACGAAATCACTGACTTATCGGTCTATAATTGATCTCTTCCCTCTAAGATAAAGTGTTGCGTCGACCGGTTGAGATCACCGGTGCAAAGCGGACATTGAACCGCGCTTTCGGACAGTGGATGACGCACCACGGATTCAGCCTTCAGGACGTTGGATCACGCTATCCAACTTCGATCCAGGTTCGATGGAAAGCTGCTCTTTCTTTGGCGGCTCAAACGTCTGGATAAAGTGCTCGACGTGAGCGCCCCAGCGATCCAGTGCTTCCTTGCGCTCTGCGAGAAAGTCGTGCCTCTGATAGACGGCTGCCACCCCAGAAATTGTCCCAGCTTGATGATTGAGGATCTTGTCCGCGACATGCGGGGGAATGCCCAGTCGCGCCATTCCCGAAACGATCGTTCGTCGCAAATCATGCAGTCGCCACCCAGTGACTTCGCACAGCTTATCGATGACGCGCTTATCTTTTCCGAAGCGCTGAAATCGCTTTCCGGTCGCGGTGCCGAAAACATATGGTTGTCCTGAGCAAGCTTCGATGACCTTCCAAGCCGGATCCGATAGGTGAACGATGTGGGCCCTCTTGTTTTTGGTTCGCGACCCGGGAATAGTCCAGGTACGAGCGTTCTCGTCGAGCTCATCCCACTTAAGCTGAGCGACCTCTTCCCGACGTTGACCGGTCAGTGCCAGGAATTGCACGATCCATCCGTATGGCGGAGGCATTCGTCGGGCTGCGATAATAACGGCAGCGAGTTCTTGATCGGTAAGGACACGATCCCGACTGACTTCTCTATATGGCGACGAGATTCCCTCCGCCGGCGAGAAATCAATCACCGCTCGACCAATGCACCAGCGGAAGAATGTCTTCAGGGTCTTTAGTAACCTGTGGCTGGCATGGCCGTTGCGCTGCCCCATCAAGCTGACGAGATCGCTTACGTCTCGTTTCTTGATCTCATGGATGCTCTTCGAGCCCCAGTGAGCAATCACGTCGCGCCGCAAGAAATTCGTTATTCTCCGGTTGGTTCCGATCTTCGCGACGTGTTCTCGAATGAAGGTCTCGACCAGATCGTCGACGCGATCGACGACCAGGCGACGCGTGACTGTTTTTTTTCCTCTGCCGGATCCCGCCCGTCGAGCCGAGCCGCAAAGATCTTTTGCGCCTGCGCCTTTGCCATCGGCAGGGTGACACGCCCGTAAGGGCCGATCGTGTATTTGCGCAGCCTAGAGCCCGCGCCAGCAAGCCGGTACATCACCAGAAAGACCCTGCGGCCCTTTGGCGTCACTTTCACGCCGAAGCCTGGTAACCCGCTGTCCCAATAAACGACATCCTTTGCGAGCACCGGCAGATTGTCGATCGCAGATTTAGTCAGACGAAGACGGGGAATTGGGCGCTCCTCAGTCGGCTACCTCGATCTCAAATAGGTAGCACCGACCAGGCACAAGCGGAACACAAGAGCAATCGCCGTCCACATTTCGTCAGGATCTATCGCCACAAAATCAACAAGCGGCCATCAGGAGGAACGTAGCGCAATCAAAGGCCCGGGTCCGCCCGGGAGCCAAGGTGACGAGCCTTCGCCCGCGGGAACCGCTCTCGCTCCGCCAGCCGGCGTGACCGGCTGGCGTCCTGGCACGTGAGCGAGATTCGCGGCCACATGTAACTGAAATAGAGACAGCCGTCAATAGATCGTCACCGCCTCAGCGACCTCATTTCGGTGATGCCGGGCCCTTTGTCACAGTTCCCTTGCACGGCTCCAGCATATTGACCGCGTCGGGGGCGGCTCGGCGGCTTTTTCCGCACTGCGGCTGATGAGTTTTGAATCGGCGCCGACTGATCGGCAAGCCGGGGGCGTGTTGTTTATGCACGCGTGCATTGCGTTCCGGCTCACTGCGGCGTTGGTCGCGCTTGTCCTCATTTCGCGGCCGGCCGGCGCCGGCAGAGGTGGTCAGGACGTAACCGGCCGAGACTCAACCGGCCAAGATTCGACTGGCCAAGACCCGACGGCCGCATTTTCCCTTCCGGGCTTGCTGCGCCAGATCACCGACACCGGCGGCTTGCGTTCAAAGCTCGAACAGGAAGGGGTGAAGTTCACCTTCAGCTATTATGGCGACGCCTTCGCAAACCCGGTCGGCGGGGTCAAGCAAGGGCCCGGCTACGACGGCCGCTTCGGCACAATCATCGACGCCGATCTGGAAAAGCTCGTCGGATGGTCCGGAGCGGCCTTCCACGCCAGCATCCATCAAATTCACGGCACTCAGTTCAGCGCCGTCAATCTCGACAACCTGATGCTGGTCAGCGGCATCGAGGCGCCGACCTCGACTCGGCTGTTCAATCTTTGGGTCGAACAGCGATTTGCCGATCAGCTCAACTTGCGGATCGGTCAATTCACCGCCGCGCAAGAGTTCATGGTCAGCGACAATGCCGATCTGTTCGTCAATTCGACGTTTGGCTGGCCGCTCCTTGCCTCCGCCGATCTGCCAAGCGGCGGGCCGAATTATCCGGAAGCGACGCCGGGCGCGCGGCTGCAAATCGCGGTCACCGATCATCTCACGTTCCGCGCCGCCATCTTCGACGGCAATCCCGCCGGGCCCGGCACCGGCAATCCGGTGTTCCGCGATCCATACGGACTGGCGTTTCGCGTCAGCGATCCGCCCTTCGTCATCGCCGAATTCGAGTACGAGCACGGTCAAGCCGGTCCCGGGGCCGCTGCGGTGGACCGCAACCAGGAGGGCGACTTCGCGGCGGCGAGGGCGCGAGCAGCGGCACCGGGATCGACGCTGCCCGGCACCATCAATCTCGGGGCCTGGATCAATACCGGTGCATTTCCCGATCAGCGCTTCACCAGCCAAGGCGCCCTGATGCCGGTCGCGGGCGGCACGCCGCTCCAGCATCAAGGCAATGACGCGGTCTATGGCGTCGTCGATCAGATGCTGTGGCGCGTCCCCGGGCCAGCCGACCGATCGCTCAATGTTTTCATGCGGGGGATGGCGGCGCCGGGCGACCGCAATCTGATCGACGTTTACGCCGACGGCGGTTTCACTTTCAAAGGCGCGCTGGAATGGCGCAGCGACGACCTCGCGGGCATCGGCTTTGCGGTCGGCCGGGTCTCTCCCGCGGCGGCGGCCTTCGACAGCAATCTCGCGACCGCGTTAGGGCGGCCCTTCCCGGTGCGGGATTACGAAGCGGTCGTCGAACTGACCTACCAGTGGAAGCTCGCAGAGAAATGGTTCGTGCAGCCCGATCTCCAGTACATCTTCCATCCCGGCGGTAATATTCCGAACCCGGCCAATCCGGCCGGGCTATCGGTCATCCCCAACGCCTTAGTGTTGGGGACGCGCATGGTCATGCGGTTCTGAGTATGATGATTGCCGTTTCCCCGACGCGGTGCAGCGTGCAACGCTTACCGTACCATCTCATTGCGTGCGCTTCTCATATTATTTTTTGCTGTATTTTTTTATAAGCCGATCAAGTTCTTTGCTATGAAATAAGTCTATGCATTTCATCAAAGTAATTTGTCCTCCTTGTATGCTTTCATAGTCCTTTGCCAGAAACGTTTTGCCAAGCACCGCTGCTTCGTCATAAGCCTCGATCGGAAAACCGCCGAGTTCAAGGTAGCCGCCCGCAGCATGCAAACTGTCCTTCACCACCTCCTCAGATTTATATCCGTCGGATATGCAAACGCTCAAAGCAAAGTTTTTGAGATATTCAGCCGCGGAGTATTTCACGCGGATACTGGTGTCCTCAGCGTCAACAATCGACGGCATGACAAGAAATATCGCCGCAACGAATGCACTTGATTTGCCGCCCATAGCGAAACCTCGACTGGTCGCGGAAAGTTTAGCGTCCGCCATAAGCAGGGCGCGCTGAGCCAACGGGTCCGGCCCGAAGTGGCCGGCCCGATGACAAGCTCCGCGAAGCCCACCCGGACGTCGTAGCTCGCCAGGCACGCGTGGGCACGGCGCTTCGCGCCTTCGCCCGCCCTACTCCTCAGTGCTTGACCGTATTGGCGACCTTGTAGCTCGCCTCGGTTTTGGCCTTGATGTCGTCGAGCGTCACGTCGGGCGCGAGCTCGATCAGGGTCATGCCGCCACCTTTGCGGTCGATGGCGAAGACGCCGAGATCGGTGATCACCATGTCGACGACGCCGGCGCCGGTCAGCGGCAGCGTGCATTTGTGCAGGAGCTTGGCCTCGTTCTTGGCCGAATGCTCCATGACCACGACCACCTTCTTGACGCCGCCGACCAGATCCATGGCGCCGCCCATGCCCTTGACCATTTTGCCCGGGATCATCCAGTTGGCGAGGTCGCCGTTCTCGGCCACCTGCATGGCGCCGAGGATGGCGAGTCGATATGGCCGCCGCGGATCATGGCGAATGAAATCGGCGGAGCTGAAATAGCTCGTGGTCGGCAGCTCGGTGACGGTCTGCTTGCCGGCATTGATCAGATCGGCGTCCTCCTCGCCTTCAAAGGGAAACGGCCCGGTGCCGAGCATGCCGTTCTCCGATTGCAGCTGCACGCTCATCCCATCCGGAATGAAGTTCGACACCAGCGTCGGGATGCCGATGCCGAGATTGACGTAGAAGCCGTCCTGAAGCTCTTTGGCGGCGCGCGCCGCCATTTGATCGCGGGTCCAAGGCATCAGACTTCCTCTCCTGTTCCAGAGCATGATCCCGAAAAGTGGAAGCCGGTTTTCGGAAAAGGTCATGCTCCAATGTAAATTATCTAGCTCGCATCGGCCGGCGTGCGCTTGCGGACGGTCCGTTGCTCGATATATTTCGTGGCGTTGGGGACGTGGACAATACGCTGCACGTAGATGCCGGCCGTGATGATGTGGTCGGGATTGATGTTGCCCGGCGTCACAAGATGCTCGACCTCCGCCACGGTAACTTTGCCCGCGGTCGCCATGACCGGATTGAAGTTGCGCGCGGTCTTGCGGTAGACGAGATTGCCTTCGGTATCTGCCATATGGGCGTGCACGATCGAGAGATCGGCGACCAGGCCGCGCTCCATCACGTAGCGATGGCCGTCGAATTCGCGGATCGTCCTTGCCGTCGGCGATCAGCGTCCCCACTCCGGTCCTGGTGAAAAACGCCGGCACGCCGGCGCCGCCGGCGCGGATCCGCTCGGCGAGCGTGCCTTGCGGGTTGAATTCGATCTCCAGCTCGTTGGCGAGATATTGCTGGGCAAAGGTTTTGTTTTCGCCGACATACGAGGCGATCATCTTCTTGATCTGCCGGGTGTCGAGCAGCACGCCGAGCCCTTTGCCGTCGACGCCGCAATTGTTGGAGACGACGGTGAGGTTTTTGACGCCGAAATCGCGGATCGCCAGGATCAGTGTCTCGGGAATGCCGCACAAGCCGAAGCCACCGGCCATGATCATCATGCCGTCCTTCAGCAACCCGGCCAACGCGGAGCGCGCGTCCGCATAGACCTTATTCATGACCTCTCCATTCCTCCGGGAAAAAGCTTAAATCACGCCGGGGCGCTACGGATAACTTGACCGGCGCAAAGGTCAACCGGCCGGTGTCGTGTAGGTGGAGATGATCGGCAACGGCAGCGTCGGGTGGGGATAGTGATTCCATAAGACGAAAATCACCGCAAACAGAATGCCGGCGATGACGGCTCCGGCGAAGCGGTTTCGAAACGCAATCAGACTGCCCAGCAACGCGGCAACAAACGCGAACACGGCCATCAACACCACGAACAGCCAATTCACATTGGACAAGTCGATAGGCATTTTTCTTGCTCCTGGTTACGTGCTCTGGCAATGCGAGTCGAGACCAACCTCGGCTGGCAGTGTAGCCGAGGTTCGAACGGGGCGCGACCGCTGGCGTCGCTTTTGACATGACGGTATATCGGCCCGGCAGCGCACAAACGGGCGCCGAGCCGGCGTGACGGGAGATACACGTGACGGGAGATAAATAAGGATGGGGGAGCTTTCGGAACGCCTGCAGACGCCAATCTCGACCGCCGAGCTCGAACGCCGCTGGGCGGCGGTGCGCGCCGCCATGGAGCGCGACAAGATCGACGTTCTGCTCATGCAGAACAACAACGATCACATGGGCGGCTACGTCAAATATTTCACTGATCTGCCGGCGACCAACGGCTATCCGCTGACCGTGGTATTCCCCCGTGACGATCTGATGACGCTGGTCAGTCAGGGCCCGTTCGGCGGCGAGACGCATCCGGCCGCGAACGGCGACGGCATAAGCCGCGGCGTCAAGCAATGGCTGACCACGCCAAGCTTCGCCTCGTGCTACTACACCGCAAGCTACGATCCCGAGCTGGCGGCCAAGGCCTTGGCGCCGTATGCCGGCGGCACCATCGGCCTCGTCGGCACCTATTCGATGTCGTTTGCGCTGGTCGATTATCTGCAAAAAGGCCGCTTCTCGAATTCCCGGTTCGTCGATGCCGCCGATCTGGTCGATCGGATCAAGGTCATCAAGAGCGCCGAGGAGCGCGCACTCATCCGCCGCACCGCCGCGATGCAGGACGGCGCCATGCGCGCAGCCTTCGCCGCCATCGAGCCCGGCATGCGCGACCGCGACGTTGCCGCCATCGCGCAATGTTACAGTCAGCGCCACGGCAGCGAGAACGGCATCTATCTGTGCGCCTCGATGCCGCGCGGATAAGCCGTCGCAGTTCAGCCAGCGCCACTACCAGAACCGCGTCATCGAACAAGGCGACGTGGTCGCGCTTCTGGTCGAGGATTCCGGGCCCGGCGGGATGTATGCCGAACTTGGCCGCACTGCCGTCGTCGGCAAGGCCTCGGCCGAACTCAAGGACGAGTTCGCCTTCGCGCTGGAAGCGCGCAAATTCAATCTCGGACTGCTCAAGCCCGGCACGCCGTGCGCCGATATTTTCGCCGCCTACAACGATTTCATGCGCAAGAACGGCCGGCCGGAGGAAAAGCGCCTGCATTGCCACGGCCAGGGCTACGATCTCGTCGAGCGGCCGCTCATCCGCAGCGACGAGCCGATGACGATCGAGAAGGACATGAACATCGTCGTGCATCCGACCTACATTCGCGGCCATGTGCTGTCATGGGTGTGCGACAATTATCTGATCGAAGCGGACGGGCCGAGCGAACGGCTGCATCGCTTCCCGGAAGTCATCACCGAATTGGGGTGACGAGAAAGACGCCAGATCCCGGCGCTGCCGAGCCACCGGTATTTGTTCCGCCGAGCAACCGCAGCTTTGCTTCATCGCGCTGTCATCGCCGCTCCCTAACCTCTCCTCCTCCCACAGCCCGGCAGGAGATGATCATGCGGCACGACGAAGCCCTTTATGCGGGCAGCCTCAAGCGTCGCCGTGCGTTCGGTTGCTGCTTTTCGCCTTCGGTGCGACGGCATTGTTGGTTCCCCACGCCGCCGCGATCGCCGGCGACGATGTCCTGCATGCGCTTAAGCCCGTCACCGATGCGATGCTGGCGAAGCCCGCTCCTGAAGACTGGCTGATGCGGCGCGGCGATTATCGCGCCTGGGGCTTAGCGCGCTCGATCAGATCACGGCCAATAACGTCGGCCGCCTGAAGCTGGCGTGGGCCTGGAACATGGAGCCCGGATATCAGGAAGAGGCGCCCCTCGCCCACGACGGCATCGTCTTTCTGGCCAATCCAAAGAATGTGGTCCAGGCGCTCGACGGCCGCAGCGGCGATTTGCTGTGGGAGTATCGGCGCGAACTGCCGAAGATCGAAGGCGGTTATCACAACGATCTTCTCGATCGGGCGCGCGGCACCATCGCGCTTTATGCCGACAAAGTGGTGCTGGCAACTGCGGACGCGCACATCGTGGCGCTCGACGCGCAACCGGCAAAGTGATTTGGGATACCGCCGTCGCCGACTATCGCCAAGGCTACACATTCACGGGCGGGCCGATCGTCGCCAATGGCAAGGTCGTTGCCGGCATTTCCGGCTGCACCAACCCCGGCACCAGCAGCGGCTGTTTCATCGTTGCGCTGGATGCGAACAGTGGAACGGAGCTGTGGCGGACCAAAACCATCGCGCAACCCGGCTCGCCCGGGCGACGAGAGCTGGCACGGCTTGCCGGCCGAGCGGAGAAACGGCGGCTCGGTATGGACCTCCGGCAGCTACGATCCGGCGCTGAACTTGGTGTACTTCGGCACCGGCGGCCCGATTCCGCATAGCGAATTAGTGCGCGGGACCGGCGACGGCGCGGTGCTGTACACCAATTCAACGCTGGCGCTTGATGCCGACACCGGCAAGATCGTCTGGTACCACCAGTTCCTGCCCCGCGATAATTGGAATCTCGATCACGTCTTCGAGCAGGTGCTGGTCGATATCGACGTCGACAATCGCCCGCGGCAAGCGTTGCTGGCGATCGGCAAGCCCGGGGATCATCTGGGCGCTCGACCGGCGCACCGGCGAGTTTCTTTGGGCGCGCGGAACAACCCACCAGACGGTGTACAAGCATGTCGATCCGGAAACCGGGCAAGTTGCGATCAACGAGAGCCTGATTCCGACCAAGCTCGACGAAACCAAATTTGTTTGCCCGTCGTTCTATGGCGGCAAATTATGGATGGCGTCGCGCCTACAATCCGGCGTCAAAGACCTTGTTCGTGCCGCTGAACAACCTGTGCATGGACTATAAGGCGGTCGAGCAAGAGCCGCTCCCCGGCGAGGACTATGGCCGCGGCCGCATGGTGTTTCGTCACGCCCCGGACAACCACGGCAACATCGGCCGCGTCGAAGCCGTCAATATCAAGAACAAACAAACACAATGGAAGCAGCAGCGGCGTCCCTATTGGTCGAGTTCACTGCTCGCCACAGCCGGCGGCGTGGTATTCGGCGGCGACACCAACCGCCGCATCGTCGCATTCGACGCCGCCAGCGGAAAGACTCTCTGGCAGCTGCCGCTCAATAGCCAGCCCGGCGGATTTCCGATGACCTACATGGCCGGCGGAAAACAGTACGTGGCGATTCCGACTGGCTTGAGCCTGATCGGCAACCGGGTGGTCCGCCAGTTACGCCGGAAATTCCCGTGCCCAGCCGCGGATCGACGCTGATGGTGTTCGCACTGCCTGAGCCGGATACGCGCTAACGTTCTGCCCTTTTCCCGCACAAAGCGGATGAAACTCGCACGAAGCGGATAGGCGCTACCGGCCAGCTTTCAGACAATGCCCCCTCCCCTTCCCTCCCCCGCAAGCCGGGGAGGTTGGGTGGGAGATGAAAGCGAGGCGGCGCCATGCGCGGGCTCGACGGCAAAACGGCAATCGTCGCGGGCGGCTCGACGCTGATCGGACAAGGCGTCGCCCAGACGCTCGCCCACTATGGCTGCGCCGTCGTCATTGCCGACATCAACGTGCCTGACGGCGAGGCCGCGGCCAAAAGGTCGGCGGCAAGGCACGCTTCATCCGCTGCGATCTCACCAGCGACGCCGACATCGCCGCGCTGGTCAAAGCCACGGTCGAGGCGACCGGCCGGCTCGATTTTCTGGTCAACGTCGCCTGCACCTATCTCGACAACGGCGCCGACACGACGCGCGCCGACTGGCTCAAAGCCTTCGACGTCAACGTCGTCGGCTCGGTGATGCTGATGCAGGCGGCGCGGCCGCATCTGAAAAAGAACAAAGGCGCCATCGTCAATTTCGGCTCGATCTCGTCGCGGGTGGCGCAGACCGGCCGCTGGGTCTATCCGGTCTGCAAGGCCGCGATCCTGCAATTGACGCGCAACCAGGCCATGGACCTCGCGCCCGACGGCATCCGCGTCAACGCGGTCTCGCCGGGATGGACCTGGAGCAACATCATGGTCGAGTTGACCAAGGACAACCGCGCCAAGACCGACACCGTGGCGAAACCCTTCCACCTCCTCGGCCGCACCGGCAATCCGGGCGAAGTCGCCGAAGCCGTGGCGTTCCTCTTGTCCGACAATGCCAGCTTCATCACCGGCACCGACATCCGGGTCGACGGCGGCTACACCGCCATGGGACCGGAGCGCGCCGATCCGGCGATACCCTTGCTGATGGAATGACGACCAAACAATACGTTCGCTGGAGGAGCCAACATGAGGAACATCACCATCATCGGCGCCGGCCAATCCGGCCTGCAACTCGGCATCGGTCTGGTGCCGAACGGCTATCGGGTCCGGCTCGTTCCAGACCGTAAGGGCGAAGACATCGCCAGCGGCAAGGTGATGTCGAGCCAATGCATGTTCGACGACGCGCTGCAGTCCGAACGCGACCTCGGCATCAATGACTGGGAGAAGCAATGTCCGCACCGACGGTCTCGGCGTCACCATCGCCGGACCCGACGGCGGGCACAAGGCGATCGCTGGGTGTACACGCTCGACCGGCCGGGGCAGGCCGTCGATCAGCGCGTCAAATATCCCGGTTGGATGAAGAAGTTCAGGACAGTGGCGGCGAGATGATCATTCGCGACGCCGGTGTCGCCGATCTGGAAAAATATGCGCGCAGCAGCCGACCTCGTGATCCTCGCCGGCGGCAAGGGCGACATCGTCAAGCTGTTCGAGCGCGACGCCGAGCGCTCGCCGTTCGACAAGCCGATGCGCGCGCTCGCTTTGACTTATGTGACGGGGCTCACTCCCGACCAGCCCACCCACGTCGCCTTCAACATCGCGCCGACGGTCGGGGAATATTTCGTCTTCCCGGCGCTGACCACGACCGGGCCGTGCGAGATCATGGTGTTTGAAGGCATTCCGGGCGGACCGATGGATTGCTGGAACGACGTCACGACGCCGGATCAGCACCTCGAACGCAGTCTCGACATCTTGAAGAAATTCTATCCCTGGGAAGCCGAGCGCTCGAAGAACGCCAAGCTGACCGACGCCAACGGCATCCTCGCCGGCCGCTTCCCGCCGACCGTGCGCAAGCCGATTGCGCGGCTGCCTTCCGGCGCGCTGGTGCTCGGCCTGGCCGATGCCGTCGTGCTCAACGATCCGATCACCGGGCAAGGCTCGAACAACGCCGCCAAAGCGGCCCGCGTCTATCTCAAGCGCATCCTTGACAATGGCAACAAGCCGTTCGACGGCGCGTGGATGCAGCAGACCTTCGACGAATATTGGCAGTACGCACAGTTCGTCACCGGCTGGACCAACGCGTTCCTCCAGCCGCCGCCACCGCACGTCATCAATCTTTTGGTCGCAGCGCAGAGCAAGGCCAAGGTGGGAAAGGCGTTCGTCAACGGCTTCGACGATCCGCGCACCTTCTTCCCCTGGCTCGCGGACCCGGCCGAAGCCGAGAAGTTCATCGTGGCCGCATAGGCACCCCGCAATACGGCATCAGGGCCGGCGTACTCTTAAACTCAGGATGTCCGCTCAGCCCCAGAAAGCTGAAACCGGACCGGAAACCGGTGACTTCCGTTAAGGGCCACTAGCTGCTCAATTGAAATGCTCCCGCTCGGCAGCCTTTTTCGTTGAACTTCTATACAGCGATTACAGGCTTGCTGCCCTTGGTATCCACAGCGAGGCCCATGTTCCGCTTGGTAAGCATCAGCCGTCCACCATTGGTAAAACCATCGTGGACCACATCGACGTATGAAGGCTTGTGAACCACGTCGCCACCTTCCTGAAACAGAACAAATTGGATGCACGTCTTATCGTTTTCGTGGATCATCAGACGATGAATATTCTGCCATCCTTCCCGCTGTAGCTTGTTCGTAAGCGCGCGCCGCACCGCATTCGATAAAACGTCTACGAACTCCAGCCCGGCCTGTATGTCGGAACAAAATTTAATATCCTTGAGGAGAAGCTTCAGCGACGTCCCGCTCTCCCCGTTGGTGTCCGTTACGCTGAATTTTTCATAGAACGAGTAATCCGCATGAAATTCGGCAGGCAGCATCCAAGCCCCTCTTCTCTTTGACATTGTCGCAAGAGCGCCCTGTGCGTAGTGCGCCCACCACTCTTCCCATTTTGTGACCTTCGCTGGATCCTTGCCGTCAACAATCCACGAAAAGGAGCCAAGCTCATCAGGCTTGCGCTGTGCGTAGAAGCTCGTTACTCGGCCGATAACCCGGTGCAGCACATCAAACGTTGTCAATGCTTGTAGAAACAGGTTTACCGGCGCCTTGTTGATATACTCGCTAGCCGCTTGGACCTCTGGGCGAACGTCCTCTCTAAAATTAGGGACCTTTGCCGCCGTCGAGTCCAGGGAGAAGGCCGATGAGGGCGCATATCGTCGGTGGCGGATTTGGCGGACTGGCGGCGGCCGCGCTTCTCATCCGGAACGCGGGGGTGTCCGGCGAGGACATCACGATCTACGAGGCGGACGAGCGCATCGGCGGCGGGTTCTTTCTCGGCGGCAGCGCGGAGAGCGGCTACAACCTGCCTGGCTCCGTGTTCGACAAGGAATTTCGCTGCACGTTCGAACTGCTCAAGTCGATCCCCTCCGCAAGCAATCCCTCTATTTCCGTCACCGAGGAATTCTTCGCCTTCAATACGAGCGAGCCGTATCATGACAGGGCGCACATCTTCGATCGCGACGGCCGCATCGTGCATGGCCCGCGTTTCGGCCTGAGCCTGGGCGACGGCCTCAGCCTCGCGCGGGTTGTGCTGACGCCCGAAGCGATGCTGGACGGGCGGCGCATCGAGGAGTTCTTTTCTCGGCGATTTTTCTCGACCGAATTCTGGTTGCTCTGGTCGACGATCATGGGGTCGCTGCCCGAGCACAGCGCGATCGAGTTTCGGCGCTACATGAACCGCTTCCTCTACTTGTTCGGGCACCTGTCGGACATGACGGGCGTGATGCGCACGCCCATCAATCAGCATCAAGCGTTCATCGAACCGCTGGTCGCGTGGCTGCGCCCGCGCGGCGTGAACTTCCTCACCGGCGCCTTCGTGCAGGACATCGATTTCGCGCCGTCGCCCGGCCGCATGACCGTCGACCGGCTCGACTATACACGGGGCGGCAGCGTGACCTCGGTCGCGGTCGCGCCGGAGGATCTCGTGCTCGTGACCACCGGATCGCAAGCGGCCGACTTTTCGGCGGGATCGATGACCGAGGCGCCGCGCCCGCGGCCGAGCGGACGGTCCTGGGCGCTGTGGACGCGCCTCGCCGATGGGCGCCCGGAATTCGGCAAACCCGACGCATTCTTCGGGGAGGCCCGGATCCCCTTGTCGCGCTGGGTGACCTTCACGGTCACCGACACAGGGACCGAATTCATCGACCAAATGTCCGCGCTGACCGGCAGCGAGCCGGGACGCGGCGGGCTCGTGACTTTCAAGGACTCCGGCTGGGTGCTGTCGTTGTCCCTCTTCCACCAGCCGGAAATCATCGGCCAGCCGCCCGGCACGAGCGTCTGGTGGGGCTACGGTCTGTATCCCGATCGCACTGGCGATTTCATACGCAAACGCATGGATCAATGCACCGGCGCGGAAATCCTGGAGGAGACGCTGCGGCAGCTGCGGTTCGACCGGCAATTGGACGCGATCATGGCGTCATCGATTTGCGTGCCTTGCAACTTGCCCTACGTCAACAATATCTGGCTCCCCCGCAGCCGCGGCGACAGGCCGCCCCCGGTTCCAGAAAGCTCGACCAATCTCGGACTCATCGGCCAGTACGTCGAGGTTCCCAGGGAAATAGCCTTCACCATCGAATGCTCCGTCCGCACGGCGTGGGAAGCGATCTACGTCCTGCTCAAGCGCGGCCCCGCGCCGCCGCCCGTTTATCAGGGTCAGTACGATCCGAAGGCGCTGTTCAACGCGCTGAAGGTGTTTGCCAGTTAGTGACCTGCGCCGCTCCTAGCGTCGTCAAGAGGGGACCGCGACATCGCGCCGTGCACGATAGGTCCGAGAGACTTGCGCCTCGCTCGCCCTTCACCCAGCTGATGTCATATTGATTTGACTTCACCGCCATCCATCCGAAGCGCCGAGCCGGTCATCCATCGGGCCGCGGGAGAGACGAGGAAGGCCATGAGGTCGGCGATTTCCTCGGGCTTGCCCTATCGGTTGATGCCGGCATCCAACAGTAACTTTTGCGTCCTTCGAGCGCACGGCGAGGCGGGAAGCGCTGGACACTTTTTTTCATTCGGTCGATCATGCGTTGAATAGGGCGCCGTCATGGAACTTGCAGGTTGGCTGCGGGGCTCGGCCTCGAAAGATATTCGGCGACATTCCCCGAGAACGGGATTGGCGAGTCCGGCACTCTTTCGAAGACTCCGTTTGAAATGATCGACGAAAGCCACATGAGCGCTGGTTTATCGCAAATCGATCCTGCATCGCTAAATTGGGTCGAACATTGGTACCCAATTGCGTGGAAGGGATTGTTAGTTGCCGGTTTGATAACTGTCATCGGCGCAATCGGTAGTATGGGGTTTTTATTACTCCAATGGCGCGCGTCTGGCATACGCGAACAACAATCCGATTGGCGCATTTCGATACTCGAAGTCCAGGCAAAGCAAGCCAATGCAGACCTTGAGCGCGCGAAATCAGATATTGCAGATGCGGATGCGCGTGCCGCCGCAACGCAGGTCGACGCAATACGTGCGACTGAAAGGGCTTCGACGCTGGAGGCCGATGCAGCTCAGGCACAGCAGCATATCGCCGCATTGGAGACAGAGGCCGCAGCCGCTAAGGCGACGACGGCCGCCGCGAACGCGCGAGCGGCTGAGGCCCAGTTAGCGCTTGAGCGCGCGAAATCGGATATCGTAGACGCGGATGCGCGTGCCACTGGAGCGCGGGCGGACGCAACGCGTGCGACTGAGAGGGCTGCGGCGCTAGAGGCCGATGCAGCTAAAGCACAGCAACGCATTGCGACTTTGGAGAAAGAGGCCGCAGCCGCTACTGCGGCGATCGCTGGCGCTAACGGGCGAGCGCGTGAGGCACAATCAGCACCAGAGAAATTCGGAGAGCAGAGAATACTGACTTTAGAGCATCAAGCACGAATTACCGCCGCACTAGTGCCCTATGCGGGACAGGAATATACTTTATCTGTTGCCGCTGGTTCGGAACCAGAAGCCTTACTTTGCGCGATTGACGCTGCCCTAATGGCGGCGCAATGGAAAAGGTTACCTGAGTTCCGACTCGATTATGGTCGATACAAAGTGCGGGACTGTCGGCACTATTACGCTGCGGGGACTGAGTGTCCGGTTGTCGGACAAAGCCGAGACAGAGCAGCAATGGCGTGTGTTGGTACTCGTCAACGCTCTCAAGGCTGCAGGCATCGATGTCGACGCGGCGATTGACGCCGAGAACACAAGCCCAACCGCAATTGCTGTGATGGTTGGAGCTAAGCCGGAGTAGTGCGGTATTATGGGGCAAACGCGTTAAAGCACTGAGCACGCAGAACAAGAACGACAAGAGATGCCGCTACAATTGTCAATTTCGTGCGCACACAGTGATATGAACGATGGGTTTTCGCCGGGAGGATCCGATGTTTGGAGAATGTGGACGAAGAAGTCGTTCCGACGGTGTTCGGGCTTTTGGTCTTGTTCGTCGTCGTTACCAACGTCGAAGCGCAACCAGCGCCAGATTATGCCGCGTTACTGGCGGCGGCCGACCGCAGCGATGCTGATCGGCAGGCCGACAAACGCCGCGATCCGGCGCCGTTTCTGGCCTTCGCGGGTGTGCGCCCCGGCATGAAGGTGCTCGATATGGGTGCCGGCGGCGGCTACAGCACTGAATTGATCGCACGGGCGGTCGCACCGGGTGGCGTCGTTTACGGGCAGAACCCTGCCGATCTCCGGAGAAACCAAAGGCTACCTTCGAAGCGCGCTTAAAGACTTCCGCAATGAAAGACGTTGTGGCCGATATTCGACCCTTCGATGACCCAGTGCCGCCGGACGTGCATGATCTCGACCTCATTACGTTTCTGTTCTTTTATCATGACACGACTTACATGAACGTCGATCGCGTCGAAATGGATCGCAAGCTGTTTGCGGCGCTAAAGCCGGGCGGCTTTTTGTTGATCGCCGATCACTCTGCATTACCGGGACAAGGAACTTCAGTCGGCAAAACCTTGCATCGCATCGAGGAAAGCACGTTGCGACAAGAAGTCGAAGCGGCCGGCTTCCACCTTGTCGCCGAAGGCGATTTCTGGCGCAACCCAGCCGACACGCATGACTTTCCCAGTTACCAGCCGACCAAGCCGGTCGACAATTTCGTGCTCAAGTTTCAGAAGCCGATGTGAATTAGACATCGTGCACTCGCCGTGTCGGACTGATGCGCGCGAAGAACAGATCGGCTCGAGGCGCATTCAATTGGCCAAGAAACAGTAGATCAGGCCGGCGCCTCCTGTACTCTTCAGGCCATCCTGGCTGCAGCCGCGCGAGCCATGCGAGGAGTTCCAGGAATTCATGTGTCTCGTGTCTTTGAGGCCGGTACGGTCATGGTGGCCCACAATGGCCGATCCGTCGCTGCTCTTCGTCCAGTTCCCGCAGGTGGTGTCGCCACCGGCCGTAGAATAGAGCCCCTGCGGGTCCGAGCCGGTTAGAATGTCGTGCATGTTGACCGCGTCGCCGCGGCCGCTGACGATCTCGCCCTTCTCAGTCAGGGCAGTCTGTTTGTTGATGTTGTTGGCATTTGAGTGGAGATCCTCCACGCTCTTTGCCACGACAATGCCCTTGGCATTCTGCCACGGTCCTTTTCCAATGCGGTCACGCGCGTTGACGCCAGCGACGCCTCCCGGTTCAGTCGTGCTTAGATAGGCATGCCAGTTGGTTTCGGTCGAACCCGCAGCTTTGGCGAGCGCCTGACAGTGTGCATCGGCGCCGGCGAGGCCACCAAGGTCGGCGCCATTGCCCTTGCCCACGCTGGTGACAAAGAATGACATGGTGGCCTGTTGCGCTTGCGTGGGAGCCGTCAAGCTCAGTCCTGTCAACGCAACGGCAGCTAAGACAGGAAACCTGATCGCAGACGTCATGAAGACACTCCTATGCGGTGGATTGCACGTGAAGGATAGCCGCAAAACACGATTTGCGCGACGCACCTAGATGGCCGACCGGGGTCGCGCCTCTGGAACCATGCCAAAGGGCTGGATGCGCCGGCCATCGTCGACCGCGACCGCATCGCGGTAACGAGGTGAATTCGAAGGAATGCCGGTACGGCTCTTGATGTCAGTTAGCCAGCAATATGTCCGGAACGATGTGAACCGCGGACGTGCGTGGCGCACGCTCGAAACGACGCGAATGCCCCAAAGCGCCCATTCGGCACTTTTAAGGTGCCGGCCTTGACCCTGGAGAATGATCTTGCGCCTGCACAGAAAGGGACCCGAGATATTTCTGAACGTGCGTCTTCGGTCAACCAAGGTTTTTGAGCATCGAATATGAGGGTGCAAAGAATGTTGTCCCCGTCATTGGCGTCGAGAAATCCAATATTCTATCGTGCCGACCCGCGGAGATGCCTTCGAACATATTCGCCAACATTTTTTCGATGACCCATAGATTTCTGGTGTAGCCAATAAAATACGTTCCGAACTCGCCGCGGCCGGGACTTCCGAAAGGCATGTTGTCACGAAGTATGTCGTGCTCAATGCCTTCCGCGTCGACGATGGTCGTTAGTTGTTTATGCGACTCCCGTCCAACAGCGTCCTCTAGTTCAACATTATCCGCTTTGGTTCGCCCGATGATGCTCTCTTGCGTCGCTGTTTCTAGAGCGCGCCACTTATCTAGTTTGTGAAGGTACTTCTGCACGACGACGTAGCTACCACCCTCAAATGGCGGGTCTTCCGATTGGATGAGAGCCGATTGCGCCAAACCAGCGCCAGTAGGATTTTCGGTGCCGTCGACAAAGCCAAGAAGGTCTCGGGAGTCAAAGTATCGAAAGCCCTGGACCTCATCGGCGACCGTTACAGCGTCCCCCAAGGCGTCGAGAATGAGCCGCTCAAGTTCAAAACACATATCGGCGCGATTTGCTCGTATGTGGAACAACAAATCCCCGGGCGTTGCCACAGCCGTATGCACAGGTCCCCGGATTTCAGCAAAGGGCCGGAGTTGCGCGGGACGGTGCGACTGTCCAAATCGATCCCAGGCAGCACTTCCAATCGCCACGTTACAGGAAAGGCGACCTCGTAAATCCCTAAACCCGACCGTCCGCACTAGTCCGCCAATATCGGCAATCACACGGCGCACCCGCTGGATAGCTTCCGGTGCACTGCCAATAGACAAAACCAGAAACACTGCGGCTCGCGAGAGAGGCGCGATTATGCTTTGCGGCTCAATCGGAACTCGATCAGAGGAATCGACCATCGGAAATACCTCTCCATAGTACTTGCCCTCGGGGATTTTGTGGTATCTCGGAGTGCCGTGCAACGCGAGCGGCAGGCCACCTAACGCGGCGCGATCATGTTCCAACGCGCCGGTGGGCGCGACCGTTTGTTTGCTGTGTTAGACCGGCTGCCGCCAAGCGATTTGGCAGGGACGCGCCGCCTACATCGAAGGCCAAGTCGGTTTGCACTTCGGAGCGTTTTGCAATTATCGCATCACCAGTAATCTGCAAGTGTCGGGTTCCGGCCGTATCCAGCGGAAGACCAATCGCCTGAAAACTTGTGCGAGTCGAACCCCCTTTTGGCCTGGAGCCGATGTGCGAAAGTCGCTGATCGATGTCTGCTTTTCTGGGATAAACCGGACGTGACGCGAACGTATCGGAATGACCGGAGACCTTTGCAGGCGTTCGCCAACTCCTGAGAAAAGCGAAACAGTAGACACTCAACCCGCTATGCCAATGGCCCCCAAAAGGCGCGATTAATCCCGGAACCGCGAAGGTAGCCAAGAGACGGCACTGGTTGGCTGGGGCGCCTGGATTCGAACCAGGGAATGGCGGAATCAAAATCCGCTGCCTTACCACTTGGCTACGCCCCATCGCACCGTCGGATTGCCGGCCGCCGCCGCGGGCCGATCGGCGGGGCGCACCATAGCGGCGTCATCTTCGCCGATCAATGTTCGCGGGTAGCCGGGTGGCGCCGAACGGCGGTAAATTCAGGCCGGTCGTAGCCCACCAGAAAGTGCCCAGATGAGTGATACCAGCCCTTCGATGCTCGAGACGCGCCGCGACCAGATCCTGCCGCATCTCGACGCGACCGACATCGAGCGCGCCTGCCGCTTCGGCCAGATACGCCACTTTGCGGCCGGCGAGGCGCTGGCGAAGATCGGCGAAGTCGGCGCCGGCCTCGGCATCGTTCTCAGCGGCCAGGTCGACGTTTACCGCTACGAAGCCCACGGCGAGCGCCAGCACTTTTACACTTTCGGCCCGGGCTCGCTCCTTGGCGAACTGGCGCAGCTCGCCGGCCGGCCGTCGTTCGGCGACGCCGTGGCTAGCGAGCCGGTCAAGGCGCTGATCTTTTCGCCCGACCGCATGCGGGCGCTGATGATCGCCGAAGCCGAGCTTGGCGAGCGGGTGATGCGCGCGCTGATCCTGCGCCGCACGCAAATGCTGCAGGACCGTATCGGCGGACCGGTGATCGTCGGCCGCGCCGAAAATCCCAATGTCATACGGCTCGAAAGCTTTCTGGCGCGCAACGGCACGCCGCGCATGATGGTCGATCCCGACACCGATCCGGAGGCGCAAGCACTGATCGAGCGCTTCCACGTCGATCCCGGGACAATTGCCGATCGTGATATGCCCGAGCGGGCAAATGCTGCGCAATCCGAGCGAAGTCGAGCTGGCGCGTTGCATCGGCTTGGTCGGCCCGATCGATCCGGACCGGCTCTATGATGTCGCCATCGTCGGCGCCGGACCGGCGGGCCTCGCCACTTCGGTCTATGCGGCATCCGAGGGACTTTCTGTGCTGACGCTGGACAGCCGTTCGTTCGGCGGCCAGGCCGGCGCTTCGTCGCGGATCGAGAATTATCTTGGCTTTCCGACCGGCATCAGCGGCATGGCGTTGATGGCGCGCGCCTATAACCAGGCGCACAAGTTCGGGGTCGAGACCGCCATCCCCAACGAGGTGATCGGTTTCGAAACGCGGTTGACGATCACGCCACGCCTTTTGTTTTGAAACTCGCCAGCGGCGAGCGCGTCAGCGCGCGATCCATTGTGATCGCGAGCGGCGTCAACTACCGGCGGCTCGCGGTGGAGAATCTCAACGCCTACGAAGGCGCCAGCGTGCATTATTGGGCATCGCCGATCGAGGCCGGCTGTGCGCCAAGCAAGAGGTCGTCGTTGTCGGCGGCGGCAATTCCGCGGGTCAGGGCGCGGTGTACCTGGCCGAGCATGTCGACAAAGTGTGGATGCTGGTCGCGTGGCGGCGATCTCGCGGCGACCATGTCGCGCTATCTCGTCGACCGGGTCGCCGGGCTTGGCCAATGTCGAGGTGCTCACGCATACGCAGATTAGCTCGCTGGAAGGCGCCGACGGCATGTTGTCGGCGGTGCATTGGCATTGCGCGCGCGACCGGGCGAAACGGTTCGGCGCCCAATCCGCCACCTCTTCCTCTTCATCGGCGCCGACCCGAATACCGGCTGGTTGTCCGGATCGGGCGTGAAGCTCGACCCGAAAGGCTTCGTGTTGACCGGAGCGGAAGCCGGCGAAAATCTGCGCTCGCTGGAAACCAGCCGGCGCGGAGTCTACGCCATCGGCGACATCCGTTCCGGCTCGGTCAAGCGCGTTGCCGCCGCGGTCGGCGAAGGCGCGCAAGTCGTGGCGGCGTTGCACGCTTATCTGTCGCCGCCTCAGGCTGCGGCTGCGTCGGCCGCCGCGGAGACGGTTCCCGCAAGGCGGCGCTTGCCCTGACGCAAAGCTATCAAGGACGCACGACACCATATAATGTGGGCGCCACATTAATAATGGCGTCTGCCGGCATCGACTGCGGCCGGTCGTCAATCCCTGAACATTCAAGCGGAGGCTGCCCCGTGACCTATCACGCCCCACTCGCCGACATGAGCTTTGCGCTCAAATACGGGGCGTCGCTTTTGCCCGCGCTCGAGGAAGGCTTCTTCGGCGACCTCACCATGGACGACGTCGAGGCGGTGCTGGCCGAAGCCGGCCGCATGGCCGCCGAAGTGATTGGGCCGCTCGATCGCGTCGGCGACCAGGTCGGCGCGACCTTCAAGGACGGCGTCGTCACCACCGCGCCCGGCTGGAAAGAGGCTTATCGCGCCTGGTGCGAAGGCGGCTGGAACGGCCTTGCCTCGCCGACCGAATGGGGCGGTCAAGGTCTGCCGCAAACCGTCAACGCCGCCTGCACCGAAATGTGGAACGGCGCCTCGATGGCGTTCGGCCTCGGTCCGTTGCTGACCATGGGCGCGATCGACGCACTCGACGCTCATGGCAGCGACGCGCTCAAGCGCGCGTATCTCGAAAAGCTCGTCACCGGCGAATGGACCGGAACGATGCATCTGACCGAGCCGCAGGCCGGCTCCGACGTCGGCGCGCTGCGCACGCGCGCGGTACGCGCCGGCGACGGCACCTACCGCATCACCGGCCAGAAGATCTTCATCACCTACGGCGAGCACGACCTCACCGACAACATCATTCATTTCGTGCTGGCGCGGCTGCCGGACGCGCCGCCCGGCACGCGCGGCATTTCGCTGTTTCTGGTGCCGAAATTCCTGCTCAATGCCGACGGCACGCCGGGCGCCCGCAACGACGTGCGCGCCCACTCGATCGAGCACAAACTCGGCGTCCACGCTTCGCCGACCTGCACGATGGTGTTCGGCGACCATGGCGGCGCCACCGGTTTCCTCATCGGCCAAGAGAATGCCGGCATGGCGGCCATGTTCACCATGATGAACCGCGCCCGGCTTGCCGTCGGCCTGCAGGGCGTCGGCATCGCCGAGCGCGCCACGCAGCAGGCGGTCGCCTATGCGCGCGAGCGCAAGCAAGGCCGCACACCGGGAATGCCGGCAACCGAGTCGGCGCCGATCATCGCCCATCCCGACGTCAAGCGCATGCTCATGACCATGCGCGCGCTCACCCAGGCCGCGCGCAGCATCTGCTACGCCACCGCAATGGCGCTCGATCGCGCCGAGCGCGGCACCGACAAGGCCGCCCGCGAGGCGGCGCACGCCCGCGCCTCGCTGCTGACGCCGCTGGCCAAGGCGTTTTCCAGCGACATCGGCATCGAAGTCGCTTCGCTCGGCGTGCAGGTGCACGGCGGCATGGGCTTTATCGAGGAGACCGGCGCCGCACAGTTTTATCGCGACGCGCGCATCGCCCCGATCTATGAAGGCACCAACGGCATCCAGGCGATCGATCTCGTCACCCGCAAGCTGCCGCTCGACGGCGGCGCGGTCGTCGAAGCTTATCTCGGCGAGTTGCGCGGCATCGTCGAGGCGGTGAACGCGACCAACGATCCGGCGCTCGGCTGGAGCGGCCTGCGGCTGGAAGAAGCGCTCGGCAGCCTGACGCGCGCGACGCGCTGGATGCTGGCGCAGCTCGACAAGGACGTGAACGAGGCGCTGGCCGGAGCGACGCCCTATCTGCGCTTGTTCGCGGTCGCCGCCGGCGGTTGCCTGTTGGCGCAGCAGGCGCTCGCCGCTTTGCGGCTGAACACCGACGCCGGCTCGCGCATCGCGCTGGCGCGGTTTTTCGCCGAGAACATCGCCGTACAGGCGGCCGGCGCTGGAGCGCACCGTCGTCGAAGGCGCGGCCGGCGTGATCGGCGCCGAAGCGGCGCTGGCCGAGTAGAAAATCGCCGATTTCATGTCCACGCTTCTCGTCACCCATCCCGCCTGTCTCGAGCATCTCACGCCGCGCGGCCATCCCGAGCGGCCGGACCGGCTGCGCGCCATCGAGCACGCGCTCGAGGCCGAGAAATTTCAGTCGCTCGCGCGCGTGCAGGCGCCGCGGGCGGCGCTCGAAGTCATCGCGCTGTGTCACCCGATGGATTACATCACGCAGATCCGCGACGCGACGCCGATGGAAGGCATCGTGCACCTCGACGCCGACACCTCGATGTCCCCCGGCACGTTCGAAGCGGCGTTGCGCGCCGCCGGCGGCGCCGTTCATGCGGTCGACGAAGTGATGACCAAAAAAGCGGCCAACGCCTTCGTCGCCACGCGGCCGCCCGGCCATCATGCCGAAACCGCCCGGCCGATGGGCTTTTGCATCTTCGACAATGCCGCCATCGCCGCGCGCTACGCGCAGGACCGCTACGGCATCGCGCGCGCGGCGATCGTCGATTTTGACGTGCATCACGGCAACGGCTCGCAGGAGATTTTCTGGGCGGACAAGTCGGTGATGTATTGCTCGACCCATCAGATGCCGCTTTATCCCGGCACCGGCGCGGTCAACGAATCCGGCGAGTTCGACACCGTCGTCAACGCGCCGCTGCGGCCCGGCGACGGCGGCGAGGCGTTTCGCGCCGCATTCGAGAACCGCGTGCTGCCGCGGCTGCGCGATTTCGCGCCCGAGCTCATCGTCATTTCCGCGGGCTTCGACGCCCATATGCGCGATCCGCTCGCCAATCTCAATCTGGTCGAAGCCGATTTCGCCTGGGCGACGCAAAAGATCATGGACGTCGCCGATCGCTGCGCCGACGGCCGCGTCGTCTCGCTGCTTGAGGGCGGCTACGACCTCGAAGCGCTGGCCAATTCGACCGCCGCGCACGTCACCGCGCTGATGCGGGGATAGTGCCGAAGGTGATGATTGCTTCCGCTTATTCGAGCGCAAGCGGGAAATCCGCCTCTGGATCGCCGCCGGATTAGCTCCGACGAGATCGGGGGGCGGGCGAGCGGATGAGACAGCAAGTTCCATGATACGCGTTAGCATAAAATACAATGAGTCGGAGAGCCGTCCATGGCGCCACCAAACAACAATCAGACCGACAGCGATGTCGGACAGCTCTCGTTCGAGCGAGCGATCGAGGAGCTTGAATCGATCGTCACGACGGCTTGAGGACGGCAAGGTGCCGCTGGAGGAATCGGTCGCCATCTACGAGCGCGGCGAGGCGCTCAAGCGCCGCTGCGAGGATTTGCTGCGGCAGGCGGAGGCGCGGGTGCAGAAAATCACCCTCGACGCGGCCGGCAATCCGACCGGCACCGAACCTCTGGACGTCGAGTAAGCGGCGCCCCGGATGTTCGATCCCTGGATCACACTGAGCATGCGGATCTTTCAGCTCGGGCTCGAAGCGCAAAACGTCATGGCGCTTCGCATGCATGCGGCTGGCGTCCGGCGACGCCCGCGGGCAGGACGAGCTCAACCGCATGGTCGTCGAGAAGATGACGGCGCTGGCCGAAGCGCAAATGGCGGCGGCCACCGCGATCATGGACGGGCACAGAGATCACGTCGTCGCCCGCAAGGCGCTGACGGTTTTCCGCAAGCGCGTGCGCGACAACAGGCGCCGCCTGTCGCAGCCGTGAGCGAATAGCGAAACGGCGAGTGGCGAAATAGTGTGCTGCCACTATTCGCTATTCGCTGTTCGCTCGTTGTGAACCACCTCAGCACTTTGTTTGATTCGGCGGGCACTTTTTGGCTGCCGGCTTCGGCGGCGGCGGCGGTGGAGGCTTCGGCGGCGGCGGTGGTGCCGCTGCGCGCACCGGCGGCGGTGGTGGTTTGGCGGTGGGCGGCGGTGGTGGTGGCTTTGAGATCAGCTTGTTCTGCTGGACCGTGGCGCCGGCGCCGGAAGGCGGGTTGCCGGTCGTCGGACCGCTGTTCGGCTTTGCTCTTATGCTCCTTGATCTGCGGGATTGGCCGTATTGCCGGTGCCAGGCGTTGCGGCGCCACCGGCATTACCCTTATGCTCCTTGATCGGGCCGGGTTGACTGCCCGGGCTGATTGCCGCGTTGCTGGGCGCTTGGCCGCTGCTCGGCGTTGACCCTATTGCCGCTGACCGGAATTGCCGCGTTGCCGGGGCCTACTTGTTGCCCGGACCGGTTGCCGGATTGCCGGGAGCAGCTTTCCGATGACCTTGCGGCAACACAGCCGCGACCGGCTGACCCGGATGCGCCGCAATCACGCCCTGGCCTCTGAACTCCCCGGCATGCGCGGTGGCCGCGATCGTCGGGTGGCCGTGATTATTGTTGAGCGACAGCGCCGGATCTTTCGCCGCCGCTTCGGCGTGGCGCGTTTGCTCGGCGGTCGCCGCGATGTGCCGCTGATTGCCGGCGGCGATTTGTTCGGGCGTCGCCCTCGCTGTCGTGCCGTGCGGCGCCGCCATTGTAGCTGACATTGGTCGACGTTGTTCACGACCACGGTCTTGTTGTAGACGTTGGTGATGCGCACGCCGCCGAAATTGTTGACGGAGCGGTTGTAATAGAAAGCGCCGCCGCGCCAATAGCCGCCCTCGTAGCCGACGCCGTCATAGCCGAAGCCGTAGGCGACGCCGCCATAGAAGCCGATCTGCGGTCCCCAATAGCCGGCGTGAAAGACGTAGACGCCGTCGTCCCAGCCCCAATAGCCGGGCGTCCACAGCAATTCGGGTTCTGGCGGCTGCACCCAGGTGCCGGGCACCCAGTAATAGCCGGTGTCGTCGTCCCACGCCCAATAGCCGGGCACCCACAAATAACCCGGCTCGGGAATCGGCGGCTGATCGTAAACCGGCAGTGGCGGCGGCTCGACGTCGACGCTGATATCGACGTCCAGTTGCGCGTGCGCCGGCGAGAACCCAAACAACGAGCAAACAACCAGAGAAACAGCCAAAGCCAATGTGCGAATCACGCTCATGCAAATGCTCTCCAAAATCGTCCCAGCCGCAATTCCCGGGAAATTAGTCCGTTTTATCTGAACCCGTCCTGAACGTTCACGCGCCGCAGCACTGCTACAAATCACAGCGATTGCCGCGCGAGCCGCATGCAGTTCGGCCGCAACCGCGATCGATCTGCTTTTTGATGTGACCCCGCCGACGTACAGTGCAAGTATGATGGCAACGTGTGGTTAAATCCCGCACCTGTTTGCCCCGCGCAGAAACTGCACTTTGCTCAACAAAATTGCGACCGATTTTGTTCCGGCAATGATTTTGTTCCCGCGGCGTTTTTGCGTCCGAGTTTTGCATCAAACGAAATTTGTTCGCAGCCTCGCAACAAGCCGAGGGAGCGGAGCGCCGAGAGGCGCAAATTCATTTGTAGCCGCGCAACACCGACAAACGTTGCCGCTTGCCGATGCTTCGGCGCGGCAGCGCGCACTTTCGCGGCGCGCTCGCCTTCCGGCGCTCCACCGCGGCACTCGCCAGGCCGAACGATCCATCCCGGCTCAGCTCCAGGCCATGTTTCCTGGGACTCGGTCGAAACGGGCGTTACCCGTCTTTCCTGTCTCCAGTCCAGCGAAAGCTCCTCGCGGCCGGTCGTCGTGCCGAAGGGAATGATGCCCAAAGCCGTGCGGGAACGGTTTGCGAAGACCGTCCGCAGGCACCGCGCCGACTCCATTTCAGGATCGTCTCTAGAAACGCCCTCGACAAGTCGGTTAACGCTGTGTAGCCGAATTAGTGACAGTTGTCAAGCGATCGTCTCCCTATTAGCGACGGTCGGCGGCGGGCGGTGGCGTAGATGCTTTTGATCGCTGGCCTAGGGGGAGGAAAAGATGGCCTCGGCGTTGCGTCGGGTCGACGACTAGCTCGCACTTGCTCGGCCGGCCAGCTTGGCGCGCTCGGCGTCGCGCAATTGGCGGCGGAGAATTTTCCCGGTCGTCGTCATCGGTAGCGCATCGACGAATTCGACGTCGCGCGGCACTTCGTGCTTGGCCAGGTGCTCGCGCACGAAGCTCCGGATCTCGTCAACGAGTTCCGGGCTTGCGCGAAATCCCTCCTTCAAGACCACGAACGCCTTGATCAATTCGGTGCGTACCGGGTCCGGAACGCCGATTGCGGCCGCCATGACCACCGCGCGGTGCCGGGCCAACGCGTCCTCGATCTCGGAAGGGCCGATGCGATAGCCGCCGCTGGTGATGACATCGTCGGCGCGTCCCTGGAACCAGAAATAGCCGTCCTCGTCGCACATCCCGAGATCGCCGGTAATGAGCCAGCCGTCAGCGTATTTGTCCCGCGTGGCTTCCGGATTGCGCCAGTATTCGAGCATCATCACCGGATTGGGACTGCGGAAGGCAATATTTCCGGTTGTTCCAGGCGGCTGCTCTTGGCCGGCATCGTCGACGATCGCGGCGATGTGGCCGGGCACCGCGCGTCCGATCGAACCGGGCTTGATCGGCATGACGCTGGCGTTCGAGCCGAGCACGAGATTGCATTCGGTCTGACCGAATATTTCATTGATCGGCAGCCGTAAGACTTCGGTGCCCCACTCAAGGAGTTCCTTGCCGACGAACTCGCCGCCCGAATAGATCGCGCGAAGCTTGGCGCCGAAGCGTCCAACGGGATCGGGCACCTGGCGCATCAGCCGCAGCATCGTCGGCACCAATAGAGTCGTGCGCACCTGATGGCGGCCGATCATCGCGAAAGCCTGTTCGGGATCGAAACGCGGTGCCCGAAAGGTGAGTACCGGGACGCCGTGATACCAGGCGGGCATCAACACATCCATCAGGCCTGCGAGCCACGCCCAATCCGCCGGCGACCACATCACGTCGCCCGGCTGCGGAAAAAAATCGAGGCCGAACTCGGCTCCCGGCACGTGGCCGAGCATGGATCGGTGTGCCTGGAGCGCGCCTTTTGGGTTGCCGGTGGTGCCCGAGGTGAAATTCAGGAACGCCGGATCGTCCGCCGCAGTATCGACATTCGTGAAGGCATCGCGCGCGGCTTCGAGTGCAGCAGTCAGCAACTCGGCTTCGGGCGCGTGACCATCGATGAGGTAGAAGCGGACAGGCTGCGCGGCCAGCGCCCGCGCCCGCACCGCGGTCGGAAGGTTCGCCTGATCGGTGATGACGACCTTGGCGCCGACATGATTGAGCCGGTAAGCGACCGCGTCGGCGGCAAACAGGCTGGAGACCGGCACCGATACCAAGCCGGCTTTCCAGCATGCGACATGGGCGATGGCGGTCCACGGATTCTGGCCGAGCAACACCATGACTCTGTCGCCCTTGACCAGGCCGATAGAGACCAAGAGATTGGCCAACTGATTGGCTTTGCGCTGTATGTCGCGGAAGGTCATTCGCCAGGTCTTGCCGTCGGCGTCCTCGCCGATCAGCGCAATCTTGCTCGCGTCCGCCGCATGGCGGTCGCAAACATCGGCGGCGATATTGTAGCGCGCCGGGATGTTCCAGCGGAACGACGAATAAAGCTGTTGGTAGGTCGGCAATCTTTCCATGACGGTGACCGCCGCTGTTTATTGCCGCTGTTGCGTGTTTCGCGACACGATGCGCCGGGCCAATGCGTGCCGATGCACCTCGGAGGGACCATCATAGATGCGGAACGGCCGGATGTCGCGATAGATGCGCTCGACGACGGTGTCGCGGGTGATGCCGATCGATCCGAGGATTTGCAGGCTGCGGTCGACCACCCTTCCCAGCGCCTCGGAGCAGAACACTTTGGACATGCTGGTTTCGTCACGCGCGTGCTCATGCCGGTCCAACAGCCAAGCCGCCTGCCAGATCGTCAGACGCGACAAATGCAAATCGATTTCGTTGTCGGCCAGCATGAAGCCAACGCCCTGATGCTCGCCGAGCGTGCGGCCGAACGAGTGACGCCGTCCGGCATGCTCGGCCGCGATCGCGTGGCATCGCCGCGCCGCGCCGAGCCAGCGCATGCAATGGGTCAAGCGCGCCGGTCCGAGCCGGACTTGGGCATTGCGGAAGCCTTGCCCGATCTCCCCCAGCACGCGGTCGGGTTTCACATGGACGTCGTCGAACGAGACTTCCGCGTGACCGCCCGGTGAATTCGAGTCGATCGTTTCCAGCATGCGGTCGACCCGAAAACCTGGTGCGTCCATGTCGACCAAAAACATTGTCGCTCCCAGGTCGATGCCCTTCGCATCGATGGTGCGCGCCATGACGATATTGATACTGGCGTCGGGCACCCCGGTGATCATCCACTTGCGGCCGTTGATCACGAAGCCATCGGAAACCTGTTGGGCAATGGTTTGCAGCAGCGATGGATCGGAGCCGGCGCCGTCCGTTACGGTTTCGGTCATGGAGAAGACGGAACGGATCTCGCCCCGCACCAGCGGCGCGAGCCAGCGCGCTTTCTGCTCGGGCGTGGCGATGACGTTGAGCAGATTGACGTTACCCTCGTCGGGCGCCTGAATATTGAGCGCCAGCGGCCCCAGCGTCGACCAGCCGGCCGCCTCGAACACCACCGCCATGCCGCGGTGATCCAATCCCAGGCCGCCGAATTCCTTCGGTCCGTGCGGCGACAGAAGACCGGCTTCGCGGCTCAGTCCGACGAGCTCGCGGCGCAAGTCCTCCGACGCGCCGTGCGCGGTCTGCCGCTTGTCGTTCTCATAGGGTATGATTCTTTCCGCGATAAAACTCTCCACGCGATCGCGCAGTTTCGCCACTTCGCCCGGTAGCTCGAAATCGATCACGCTGTCCTCCGCGCGGACTATCCGCTTGCGGCGCGGCGCGCCAGCGCGATGCCGCGTGCAAGCAAAATCGGGATAGAGGACGCAAAACGTTCCCACAGGCTGTCGGTCCGTTTGCCGGTGCGGTGCAGTTTCACGTTAAGGCAAGCGATGGCGCCGAGGCGGAAGTGGGCCAGGGCCTGATACCAATCGAGGTTGGACCATGCCGGGCCGCCTTCCTGCCGATATGCCCCGACAAGATCGTCGCGCGATACCGGTGCGACCGGCCGCCAGCGCGGATCCCAAGCTTGCGCGTCGGACATCATGAGCAACCAGCCGACGTCCAGTCCCTGCGAACCGATCGACGCCAGCTCCCAATCGATCAGCGTTTCGGCCCGGCCGTCCACATACAGGATGTTGCCCGGCTGAAAGTCGCCATGGACGACGCCGATCGGTTGCGCATCCGGGATGTTCGCGGCAAGCAAGCTGTTGAGCTCGGTGCCGGCGGCGAGCCATTGCGAATCCGGTGCGTGACGAAGAAGCGGTGTCCAGAAGTCCAATTCCTCCTTGACCTGCCGCGGCTTTTCCCAATCGGGCAGGGCGCTTTGCCAATCGATCGTGTGCAGTCGCGCCAGCATCCGCGCCGCCTGAAGCCAAACTTCACGCTGCTGCGCCGGATCGCGCGGAAACGAGCTGTGCGGTTCCCACACCAGGAAGACGCGGCCCGGCAAGCGCTCCATGACGATGAAAGGCGTGCCAAGCCTATCGTCGTCGGGCGAGGCCCACGGCACTGCAGGCACCGGCATCCCGGCCGCCTTCAACCCCCGAAGGAGCGGAGCCTGCCGATAGACGTCGGTATTGCCGCGGCGGGTAACGCCCATGGGGGCGAGTTTGAGGACGTAGGAGCCGAGCGGCTGACCGGCGGCACCGAAAACGTCAAAGCCGAAGGTCAGCCCGGCGTGCCCGTCCTCCATTGCGCCGAAATTGGCGACGCGGCTGCTGGTGCCGCATTCGGTTTCGATCAATCGCCCCAAACGACCGGCAAGACCGTTGTCTCGGCTGACTTCCACACGCGAACTTTCGACGGCTGCGCTCATGACAGTGACCCGCAGGGTCTAATCGTCTGCGGCCCAATTGGCGGTCAAAGTAAAAAGGCTGGGTAACGTCCAGATAGGCCAGTTCGTAACCGCATGCGCCATGGTTGTCGATTGCGTGCAACAGGCGTTCCATGGCTGACGCGGCGGTTCATGTTTCGGCGACGACCCTCGGCAGGTCGACCGGTAGATCGAGGCTTAGCGAAGCCATTTCCCAGCCGCGTCGGAAATCGATGATGTGTTTGCGCATCCACAGTGCCGCATCGGCGGAGTTACGATCAGCGATCGCTGTTGTGATTTGTTCGTGCGCCCGGAGCATGCGTCCTCTTGCTTGAGGAAGGAGTGGGCATAGTCTATCAAAGGCCGAGTACAACAGCAGGCCTATTGGCTCTCGAGACAGCAATAGCGCTTTGTTGTTGACGCCTTCTGCCACAAGACTGTGAAACTCAGTGTCGAATTCAGTGCACCGGTGTACGTCCTCTATGAAGTGACGCGTATGCTGCAAATTGTTCTTGATTGCGGCAAGTAGCTCATCGCCGCGATTGTCGGCGCACAGCGAAGCGCAAGCAGGTTCGAGCACAAGTGCAGCGCTCCACAGCTCTCGAAACGTGACTTGGTGCATCACCAGCGTGCGGATTGTGCGCGGCGCGAGGTCGCGACTGTCGGGGACGGTAACGGATAGCCGTTTGCGGCCCTCGCGGCGAACAAGTCCTTCATTCTCAAGTTGTCGAATGCCTTCGCGCACCGTCGACCTGTTAACGCCGAGCTGTTTGGCGAGCTGCAATTCCGTCGGCAATTGATGTCCGGCCTTGAGAGCCCCCGACATGATCATGCGCCTAAGTTCACGAGAAACGACTTGATAGGCAGATAGGACGTTCAGCTTTTCGAACTGAAAGCTCATGACCTGGGTTCCAGGTCACATGACCGTTTTCGTTTGAAATCAAGGGAGTGGGCCGCGCGAATTCTTCGCGCAACCCCCATAAAGCGTGGCTTCGCGTTGGCGCCGGAATCCATCCTAGTTTTATTCTCCGTTGGCTGAGCTTTGTTCCACCGCCCGCGAGGTGTTGACGAACCCAAATCAATTATTCGATAGTAGGTATGTCGGACAATCGGTTCAAGGGCGAGGCAGATGCGGCGCCAACGGGTCACTCAGCAAGGCATCGTGTTTGGCATCTTCGCGCTGCTTTTCGTTGGCTTTTCGCTGTTCCTCCCGGGTTTCTTGAACCCCGACAATATGATCGCGCTGCTCCAGAATGTGGCCGTGCTTGGCATTCTGAGCTTGGGCATGGCTATCGTGATCATCGGCCGCGGTATCGATCTATCGATGATAGCGACGCTGGCTGTGCCCCCTGCACTAGTCCTGCAGATGGTTCAAAACGGTCATTCGGTTCCCGAGGCTTTCGCCGCCGCCGCCGTCCTCGCGATTGGTTTCGGCCTCATCAATGGTTGGCTCGTTGCTTACGCTGAAGTGCCTTCGTTGTTCACGACGCTGGCGTCCGGCCTCTTCCTCGCCGGATTAGGCCAAGCGTTTTTCTTCCGTCTAGATGTCGTTCAATGGAGCGAGAAGCTCGACGCGGTCGCCTGGATCGGCCGTGGCGCCGTACTAGGCGTGCCAACGCCGATCATCATGTTTGCTTTGGCGGCGCTCGCGGTCGCCTTCTTCCTTCGGCGCACGCGCTTAGGCGCCTATATCTACGCGATCGGCGACAATCCGTTCGGTGCCCGGACCACAGGCATTCCAACGCGACCGGTGATTGTCCTGCAATATCTCTCAGCAGCGTTGATCGGTGCGTTCGCGGGGATGGTTTTAGCGGCCTCTGTCAACAGCATGGAGACACGGATCTACAACTCGACGCTCATCTACGATGTCATTCTGGTTTGCGTGCTAGGTGGTATCGGACTTTCCGGTGGACGCGGCGGCGTCTTGAATGCGGTCATCGGCACGCTGCTCATCGGCACGATCCTCAACGCGATGACGATCCTCGACGTCTCCTATTCTGGCCAGAATTTCATCAAAGGGGTGATCCTACTCATAGCGATACTCGCGGATTCGATCATCAATCCGCGCAACGAGGAGACCGCTCAGCAAGGCGATATCTGACCGCAGTGCGTGCGGGAAATGCAAGGTAACAAAACAAGGGAGGAAAACATGAAAGGTAAATTCGACAGTGCTCTACGGCGAGCGTCGGCGGTCGCCGCTCTGACAGTGGGACTGCTTGGGGTAACGCTGTCGGCGCAAGCCCAAGGCTTAGAAGAGCCGTTTCGCGAGCCGTATCTTAAATCGCTGCAAGGCAAGGTCGTTGCCTATCTGCCTGTAGCGATGAGCTTCGATTTGGCACAAGGTTGGCTTGCCGGACTTAAGCGTGAACTTGAGCCGCTCGGCGTCAAAATCGTCGTACGTGATCCCAATTGGAGCACGAACGCCGGGGCTCAGGCGCTGACCAACTTGATCACCGAAAAACCCGACGTGATCGTCGCCCACAACCCGGACGTCCAAACCTACGCCAAGCTGCTGCAGAAAGCCGAGGCCGCCGGGATTGACGTCGTGCAGATCAACATGCGTTCGAGCTATCCGACCACCGCCTTCGTCGGCGCAGACTGGGTCGATATCGGTCAGAAGGCCACGACAGCAGTCGTCGATTTCTGCAACGGCAAATCTAACAAGATTGCGATCATGCAAGGTCAACTCTCGGCGGCGGCAAGTGCATATACGCTAAAGGGGGTCGAGGACGTGCTCGCAAAGCATCCCGAAATTAAGGTGGTCTCGAGTCAGGCCGCCGACTGGGATGCATCCAAGGCGAAGGGCATCGCTCAAACGGTTCTAAAGCAAAACCCCGATCTCTGCGGTATCGTTGGATTCTGGGACGGCATGGACATCGGGACGGCGGCCGCAATCAGGGAAGCGGGGCTGACAGGCAAGGTCTTCCTGGCAACCTCAGGTGGCGGTGAGCAGAAGGGCGCCTGCGACCAGGTGAAGGCTGGATCGTTTGACCTCGATCTTAGCTATGACGTGCCGACACAGGCCAGCAACATGGCGGCGATGATCAAATGGTTGCTGGTCTCGGGCCTGAAACCAGGATCTGCCAAAGCCTCGATCTACACGACGCTCATTCCCATAACCAAGGTAAATGCCTCGGCTGAAGGCACCTGCTGGAGCCTCGACAAGAGCTGACCCGGCGCCAATTCGCCCTCCGCCTGTGTGCACAAAGTCTGAATACCGCGCACAGGCGGAGCGACAGGCGATGTCGCCTCTTCGTTCTCACTCGCGGCCCCATAAACACGCGGCTTCAGCCATGGATGATTTGACGCGCAACGCCTCGCAGCAACTGACAACGGACTCGTTCGTTGCACCGTCGCCCGCGAGGCCTTCAGTACGCGAAACGTTGGTACGGTTGCGCTATCGCTACTGGCCAGACCAAATGCTGGGCGAGATACTCGCCAAGCGCTGGACCGAAACGGCGATACCGGTGATCGTGTTGATCATCGTAGTTTTCGCGCTGAGCAGGGCGATCGACGGCGTTTTCTCGCCGGCCGCCCTTTCGGACGCCGCTCGGCAGGCAGGCGAAATCGGTTGCGTCGTCCTCGGCATGGCGTTGGTCATGATCGTGGGCGGCATTGATCTTTCGGTCGGCTCGACTTTCGCCCTCACAAATTTCTGCGCGTTGTACGTTATGCACGTATTGAAGTGGCCCGTCGCGGCGGCCGTGCCGATCACCCTGCTATGCGGCGCGGTGCTGGGCGGGATCAATGGTGTGCTTATCGGTTACTTTCGGCTGCGCGCTTTCATCACCACGCTGATCACCCTCATCATCTACCGCTCCGCCTACGACATGCTGATTCAGCGATATTCGACGCGCATCGCCGCCGGATTTCCCAACTCGGATCTCTGGGACTTGATGGGGAGCGGTGACGTGCTGGGAGTGCCAACGATCGCTTTAGTCTACACGGCGATTGTTATTTTCGGCCATTTCTTCATGACGCGGCTGCGACCCGGTTGGCATATTACCGCGATCGGGGGCTCTCGGCGCTCTGCCTACAACAGCGGAGTCTCGGTGCGCCGCACGGTAGCGATGTGCTACGTCGGCTGCAGCGTCTTGACATCGATCGGCGCAATCTTTTTCGCAGCGCGCCTCGCTACAGTCGGCGGCGATATTGGTGTTGGCCTCGAGGTATTGGTACTGACCGCTGCGGTCCTCGGCGGCATCAGTCTCGGCGGCGGCAAAGGCACCGTCTCCAAGGCATTGGTCGGGACGCTCATCGTGCTGCTGATCACCAACGGGATCACGACGATGGGCCTTCCAGGCGGTATCAACCGCATGGCGTTGGCCTCGATCCTGCTCTTGTCCGCAGTGATCGACATACGCTGGCTCAAAAACCGCCACCGCATCGTCAACAAGGTATATGTCAGCCCGACCTATCACAACGTGTTGGCGGCCCCATCGACCGCAGCAGACTGCGGCACACCTTGGGCGATCAACGACAAGCTGCGTGACGTAACGGTGATCGGGCTCGGCCGCATCGAAGGCGCCGAGGACGTGATCCTCGACCGGGACAACAACCTCTATGGCGGCTCGCGCCACGGCGATATCATCCGCTTTTTCCCACCCGATTACGAGCGAATGGAGGTCTTCGCGCATATAGGTGGCACGCCGCTCGGCATGGCTTTTGACCGGCAGGATAACCTTTATGTTTGCATTGGCGGCATGGGGCTCTATCGCATTACGCCGGATCGCAAAGTCGAAAAGGCCACGGATGAAACCAATCGCAGCCTTCATTCGATCAACGACGACAGCCGCTTGCGGCTTGCCGACGATCTCGACATTACGGATGACGGCCGCATCTTTTTCTCTGAAGCGACGGTGCGATATGAGATGCACGAGTGGGCGACCGATGGGCTCGAGGCGCGTGGCAACGGCCGCATCATTTGTTACGACCCCAATACCAGCAAGACGCACACGGTGCTGCGCAACCTGATCTTCCCCAACGGCATCTGTGTCGCCAGCGACCGGCAGTCAATCCTCTTCGCTGAAACTTGGGGGTGCACTGTCAAACGTTATTGGTTCGACGGGCCTAAATCCGGCAAGGTCGAAATGGTGATGGAGAACCTGCCGGGTTTCCCCGACAACATTAACAACTCGTCGGACGGAAACTATTGGATGTCCCTGGTCGGCATGCGTTGTCCTGCGCTCGACCTCGCCTGGAAGATGCCGAATTTCCGCCGCAAGATGGCAAAGCGCGTGCCCAGGGACGAGTGGCTTTTCCCCAACATCAATACGGGGTGCGTGCTCAAATTCAACGAGCAGGGCGAGGTGCTGGAGACGCTGTGGGATCTCAACGGCACCAACCACCCCATGATCACCTCGATGCGTGAGCATCGCGGTTATCTTTACCTCGGCGGCATCATGAATAACCGCATTGGCCGCTACAAGATACCGGGCGCCGATCCCGATTTCGTCCAATACGACCGTCGCTGGGGTCGGCGGTCGTGATCGGCGCGCTTCGTACCTTGACCGACCAGTTGCTCGGCCGCGGCGCGGCGGCCATCACGGTGCCTATCTTCGACGGCGCACTCAAGCCCAACCAGATTCTGGAACAAGCCGAAACGTTCGCGGAACTTGAAGCGCCCGAGGATCTCGCAACCGACGGGACGTCACTTTTCGTCGCCGACGGCGCGTGTGTCCTGCGATACGATGACGACATCGCGACCACGGTGGCACAGGCCGATCGACGGATCACCGGTGTCGCCACCCTACCTCGCGGCGGTCTCGCGGTCGCTCTTGACGGCACCGAGGTGCGCGTTATCGGCGGCCCTCACGACGGACGTAACTGGACCAGCATTGCAGGTAAGCCCTTGGTCGCCGCCAATGCGATTTGCGCTACCGTCGACGGCAGGCTGCTGGTAACGGACGGTTCGCAAACGCAGCCCTACGATCGCTGGTGTCATGATCTGATGTCTCTTGGCCGTAGCGGCCGTATCGTCGAACTCGGCCTCACCGACGGCGGCGCTCGCGAAATTGCTAGTGGACTTGCGCACGCTTTCGGCACCGCCGCAGCCGGCAAAGATGTCTGGGTGTGCGAGAGTTGGGCCCATCGCGTGCTTGCTTACGGCGGGGATAAACGGGGGCTTCCGGTGGTCAGCCGACTTCCTTGTTATCCGTCCCGGTTAGCGCCTGCAGCGGACGGGGGATACTGGCTCACCGCCTTCACCTGTCGCACCCAACTCGTCGAGTTCGTACTTCGTGAAAAGGCCTACCGCACGCGCATGATGAAGGAGGTCGACCCGCGATATTGGATCGCGCCGGCGCTCACCTCCGGCAATACCTTCCTCGAGCCGCTGCAAGGTGCTCACCTCAAAATGCGCGGAATCCATAAGCCGTGGGCACCGCCGCGCTCCTACGGGCTAGTGATGCGCCTCAGCCCCGAGGGTCTAATGCGATACTCGCTGCACAGCCGAGTCGACGGCAAAAACCACGGGGTCGTCGCCGCGGTCGAGTGCCGCGGTACCCTGTTTGCGCTTGCCAAGGGCCGCCGACGCATTTTGCGCCTGTCGGTCGCCGACGTCGAGCGGAGGCTTTTGTCATGACGACGCCGATCGTGGAACTGCGGAAAGCGACAAAAAAATATGCCGGCGTGCCGGCCATAGAAGACATCGACTTCGCGCTGCTTCCGGGCGAGATCCATACACTGGTCGGGGAGAATGGCGCCGGCAAATCAACGCTCACCAAAGCAATGGCAGGGGTCGTGTCGCTCACCTCCGGCCAGATGTTGATCGAAGGGCGAGAGGTCCGGCCGGAAACCCCAATGCAGGCGCTTCATCTCGGCATCGCTATGGTGTTTCAGGAGACGAGTTTGGTGCCGACCATGACCGTCGCGCAAAACCTATTCCTCGGGCAGGAGCGCTTCTTCAATCGCCTGCGGGGCATCTACATCGCGGCTCAACAATTCTTGCAGTCGTTGCAGTTTGACGTCGATCCGACCGCGACCGTGAGTCTGCTCGGTGCTGCCAAGAAGCAAATGGTCGAGATAGCCCGCGCGGTTCTGCACAAGGCCACGGTCATCATCTTCGATGAGCCGACGGCAAGCCTGACGCCCGAAGAGAAGAAGTATTTCTTCGATCTCATCTTCAATCTGAAGGCGCGGGGTGTTTCAGTCATATTCATCTCTCACGCGCTAGAAGAGGCGTTGCTGGTATCCGACCGAATCACGGTACTGCGCGACGGCAAGCTTGTGGTGACCGATCGCAAAGAGAACTTCGATCGGGCGCGGATCGTTCAGGCGATGGTCGGACGCGACCTGTCCCAGACCCTTTACGGCCAACGAAAAAGCACGATGCGGCTTGCGGGCAAACGCGTGCTGTCGGTTGAGAACTTGCGCATGGCGGCGATGGTCAAGAACAACTCGCTGTCAGTCTTCGCCGGTCAGGTTACCGGCGTGTTCGGCCTGGTCGGGTCTGGGCGCACTGAGACCTTCAAGGTCGTGGCCGGCGTGATTAAACGTGACATTATGTATGGTGGCGAAGTTCTGCTGCACGACAGGCCGGTTCGCTATCTCGTCCCGGCGCCAGCGGTCCGCGACGGCATCGTCTACGTCACTGAAGACCGCAAGGTTGAGGGCTTTTTCGAAACCAAGTCCGTGGCCGACAACATCTATCTCGGCCTCCTTGCCAAACTGCGCGGCAAACGCACGCTGGTATCAACGCGTGAGGCTACGGAGGTCAGCGAACGGTTGATCAAGCGCCTCAACATCCGCGCCATTGGCAAGGACGTTAAGGCGATCGAGCTTTCGGGCGGGAACCAGCAAAAGCTCGTGATCGCCAAGTCGCTTGTGCAGGATCCCGAAGTGATCATCTTCGACGAGCCAACACGCGGCGTCGACGTTAGCGCCATCACTGAGATCCATCAGCTCATAAATCAATTGGCCGACGAGGGTAAGGCGGTGGTCGTCATCTCGTCGTACCTGCCAGAGGTCATGGCGCTCTCCGACCGCATCCTGGTGTGCCGAATGGGTAAAGTGGTCGAAGAGTTCTCGGCCCTGGAGGCGACCGAGGAAAAGATCATGTACGCCGCCATCCACTAAAGGGACGCGGTTGGTCCGATTTCCCTGGAGCGCTCGTCATGGCCGATCGCCTCGATTACGGGATTATGATGTTCCCGCGCCGTCCAGCCGAAACGCGTCGCGTGGCAGAGCGCGCCGAGGCGCTCGGGTTCTCGTGGCTGGGTATCGCTGATTCGCCGACAATATATCAGGAAAGTTATTTGCATCAGCTCGAAGCTTTGAACGCCACGCGCCGCCTCACCGTCGGGCCAGTGGTCACTCACGTTACCCTCCGTCATCCGCTCATCGTCGGCAATCTGCTCGCGACGCTAAACGAGATTGGGGACGGCCGTACCGTCGGCGTACTTGCAACCGGGAACAGCGGTGCGCGAGGCGTCGGATTGGCTCCCGCTACCGTTCAACAGTTGGGCGAGGCCGTAGGTGCGATCCGTGGTTATTGGGCTGGCGCCGGCGGCCACTTCGGCGGGAGCCGCATTCCGGCCACCGGCCTCCAGCGTCGGGGCTGTCCGCTCCTGATCGCCGCCGATGGGCAGCGCGTCGCGGCACTTGCGGGAGAGCAGGGCGACGGCATGTTCTATGGCGGCACAATGGAGCCCACCGTGCTGGCGCGCCGCATCGCCGCTGGGCGAAAGCGGACCGATCAGAAACTGTGGCTCGGACCAGCGGTTTCGCCCGCCCGTACCGTAGGATCCGTACTCGACGAGATGGGCACGCTGGTCGTTGCGATGGCCAACCGAGCCTTTCGCGGCGATCTCTTCGAACGTGGTATCCCCGAAGCATTGCATGCAGATGTTCGCGCAATGTGGCAGCGTTACGACTATGCTTACCACGCTGACGCGACGCGGCCGCTGAATCTGGAGATCGTTTCTCCGGCGCTGGCGGAGTTCTTGGTGGAACATTTCGTCATTTGGGGCGACGCGCCGCGCTGGCGCGCCAAGCTCGATCTACTCCGTAGCCACGGCTGCGACGGCATCATGTTCATTCTCGGCCAAGGTGATGCAGAGCAGGCGAGCGAGGCGATTGCCTCGCGACTGCAGGAGCTCGGCGAACTGCCTCGTTTGGGCTAGGTATACCGCGTTAGCCTTCTTGTGGTCGAGGAGCGCATCATGTACGCCGCGGTGCATTAGCGGATCACGGGCTGCCAGACGCGCCCGGACCGCGCCGATGTCAGATCGGGAAGCCGCGCTGGCCCCGCTGCACCGTGATCCACTTGACCTCGGTCATCTCTTCCATCGAGAAGCGGCCGCCCTCGCGCCCGTACCCGCTGTTCTTGACGCCGCCGAACGGCACGTGCGGCTCGTCCGCTACGGTGCAGTCGTTGATATGCACCATCCCGGCATCGAGCTTGAAAGCAAAGTCGAGGGCCTTCTGCATGTCGTTGGTGATGACGCCGGACGACAGTCCGTAAGAAGTGTTGTTGGCGATTTCGAGCGCCTCGTTGTGATCCTTGACCTTGATGATCGAGGTCACGGGGCCAAAGCTCTCCTCGTGAAAGATGCGCATGTCCGGCGTCACGCCCTTGAGCACGGTCGGCCAGTAGAACTGCTTCTCGTGTTTGGCGCCGCACAGCACCGTCGCGCCTTTGCCGACGGCGTCTTCGACATGGCCATCGATCACGGCGCATTGGGTGCCACGGATCAGCGGCCCGATGACCGTGTCGGGCTCGCGCGGATCGCCGACTTTCAGGCTCTTTGCGACCGCCACGAAGCGCTCGCAGAAGGCGTCGAAGATCGGCTCCTCGACGAGGACGCGCGAATTCGCCATGCAAACCTGACCTTGATGGAAGAAGATGCCGAACGCCGCGGCCCGCACCGCGTAATCGACGTCGGCATCGGCGAGCACGATCAGCGGACTCTTGCCGCCCATTTCCAGCGTGAACTTCTTCAGCGACTTGGCGGCTTCGACCGCGAGATGCCGTCCGGTCTGGGTCGAGCCGGTGAACGTGACCATGCGCACCCGCGGATCGGCGAAGATGGCCGATCCGATTTCGGCGGCCGGTCCGGGAATTACGCTGAGCAATCCCTTTGGCAGACCGGCCTCGTCGAACACTTCGGCGATCTTCAGGCCGGTCACCGGCGTTAGCTCCGAAGGTTTCAGCACGAAGCCGTTGCCGGCGGCGAGAGCAAGCACGACCTTCTTCATCGCCAGAAGGAACGGCGCGTTGAACGGCGCGATCCCGGCGATCACGCCGAGCGGTTGGCGGATGGTGAAGCCGAATTGCCCCGGCATCGTGGTCGCCATCGTCTCGCCGGGCGAACGGCGCAGCTCCGACGCGGCAGTGCGCAGCAGGTCGAAACAATAGCCGACTTCAAAGCCGGCCTTGCCGGCAACCGACCCGGATTCTTCGATCAGGACATCGACAATCTCTTTTGTTTTCGCCGCGAGTACATCGGCTGCACGTAGAAACACGGCCTCGCGCTCGGAGACGATCTTGTCCGCCCAGTCCTTGTAGGCGCCATGGGCGGCGTCGATCGCCGCCTCGGTTTCGCGGGCACCCGCCTGGTGAACGCGTGCGTAAATATCGCCGGTCGCCGGGTTGTAACTGGCGGTCGCCTCGTTGCGCGACGACGGCACCCACTCGCCGCCGATGAAGAGATTGTAGGTAGGAACTCCGTCGATCATCTGGAACGCTGCTGTGCTCATAGTCCCTCCTGAAAGCAGAGCGGCTGCGCGGATGCACGGCGCCGCCAATCGGGTGTGCGCGCCACCTGAACCCACGAGATTTAACAACGGTCTCGGCGCGCCGTCTTGCCAAGGACTCCGGTTCTGAAATTGACGCAGAATCAGATTTGCCGGCGCCCCGGACCGTCGACAGTGATTTTGGCGCGTGTTACGCTCGGTGAACGAATGCCGGGTTCGTCACAGACGGGGATCGCGGCGTGACTTCGAACCCACAAGTCCTGAACTCAGAAGTCTTGAACCCGGACATCTTGCCGGCGCGCAACGCTGTCGCCGGCGGGTCGGGCCTGAGCGGCAAACTCGTCACCACCGCCAGCGTGCCGGCGGATCGGCGCCTTGCGTTTTGGCGCGAAGTCGTGTGCCAAACCATCGCTGGCGTCGAAGCTCGGCCGTTGACCAATCGGCGCTCATACGATGGGCGCATTCATAGCCGTGTCGTCCACCTTCAGGATTGCCGGCGCTTTGATCTTTTGCATGTCGTCGCCGATCCGCAGCGTGTGAACCGCACCCGCGAATTAATCGATCTGCAGGCCGAAGAGGCTTGGCTATTCATGTTGCAGGAGCACGGGACCTGCAGCATTGCGCAGGGCGATCAGCGGTCCACGCTTGCGCCGGGCGATATCGGCTTCCTCGACACATCGCGTCCCTACGAGGTCCTGTTCCCGCGCACGTTCCGTCAATCCATCCTGAAAGTGCCGGCGTCGCTGTTTAGGGACATCATTCCGATGCGACGGGACGTCGCCGGCATGGCGCTGGCGGGCGGCGACCCGCTGACCGCCATTGCGTGCGCAAATCTCCTGATGCTGGACCGGTTCGCCCACACCATCAATCCGATCCTGCTGCCGGCGGCCGCCGACCGTGCGATTGATCATCTCGGCCTCGCCATGCGCGCGCGTCTCGACGACGGACCGATCCGCCGCGATCGCGGGGCGTCCGCACACCATTTCGCGCGTGCGAGCCTGTACATCATTGATCATCTGCGCGATCCAGCTTTGTCCGTGGAGCGCATTGCCAATGCGACCGGCATTTCGACAGGCCATCTCCACGAAGTCTTCCGCAAAGTCACCGGCGCGACGATTGGCGACTATATCCGCGGCCAGCGATTGGAACGCTGCCGGCGTGACCTCGCCGACCAGAGCCTGCGGCACCAGAGCATTACGTTCATTGCTCATCGCTGGGGTTTTTCAGAGGCGAGCAGCTTGAGCCGGGCGTTCCGTGCCGCCTATCAGACAAGCCCGCGTCGCTACCGGCAAGCGCGGCAACGCGGCGGTGCCGATGTGCGCATCCGCCCGCCCGCGAAAGCATGAGCGAGTTTGACGGCCGGGTCCTGAGCTTCTTAAGCTCGTTCGTTTTTACGCCGAGGCACCCTGTTTGCGGCTTTTGCGAAGCCGCCTTGTTTCCAGGAGGATGGAATGAGTTCGGTCTTATCAAAGGGGATCACACCGGCTGGCTCTGGAAAGGCGGGTCAGGCCGAAGACGTCGTGTGGAACATTCTCGGCCATATCTATTGGCTCAAAGCGGAATCCGACGGTTGTTTCATTTTTGAAACGCTCGATCCGCCAGGCACGTTCGTGCCGCCGCATATTCATCCGACCCAAGACGAATTCATCTACATGCTCGAGGGTACGTTCGACCTGTATCTGGACGGAGCGTGGACGCAAGCCAAGACCGGCGATCTCGTGCGCATGCCGAAGGGCTTGCCGCATGCCTATTACAACCGGCAAGACAAACCGGCGCGCGCATTGTTCTCGGTCTCTCCGGCGCGGCGGTTACGTGAGTTGTTCGATCAGCTTCACAATCTTACCGATCCGGCCGAGGTCGTCCGCCGCTCGAAAATCTGCGAAGTCGATTTCCTGCCTCCCGGCTCGGTGCCTGGGGCGTAAGCTTTCGCCGCCTCGTCCTGAAATCCGATATCCGGCCGATGACCGCGAGGCTCTTGACGACACGTCTTGAGCCTCGCGATTTTTTGCTCGCCGCGCCTCAGCCCGGCATGTAGATGGATTTGATCTCCTGGTATCCTTCCAACCCCTCCGGGCCGCCGACGCGGCCGATGCCGGATTCCTTGTAGCCCCCGAACGGCGCATTGATCTGCAGGTTCAGTCCGTTCACGGTGACGTTGCCGGTGCGAATCCGTTTCGCCAAGGCCAGCCCCTTCTCCGGGTCTTTGGTGAACACCGCGCCGCTTAATCCGTAGGTGCTGTTGTTGGCGATGCGGATGGCGTCTTCTTCGTTTTCGTACGGCATCACCGACACGACCGGCCCGAATATCTCTTCTTTCGCGATCGTCATGTCGCTGCTGACGTTGGAGAAGATCGTCGGCTCCACGTAGTAGCCGCGATTCATGTCTTTCGGCCGGCCGCCGCCGGTGACGAGGGTGGCGCCTTCGTTGCGGCCCTTTTCCAGGTAGCCCATGACGCGATCGAGTTGCCGCTTCATGGAAAGCGGACCCATTTGCGTTTCCGCCTTCCACGGATCGCCGACGACGATGCTGTTGACCGCCTGCTTGTAGGCATCGACCACTTCATCGTGACGTTTCTTCGAAACCAATACCCGGGTCAACGAAAAACAAATCTGGCCGGTCATCGGCATGGAAAACGGCACGATGGCACCGAGCGCGGCCGACAGGTCGGCGTCGTCCATGATCACGGCCGGCGATTTGCCGCCGAGCTCCAGCGTGTAGCGCGCCAGCCGCTTGGCGCAGACTTCGGCAATGCGCTTGCCGCCGGCGACGCTGCCGGTGAAGCTGACTTTGTCGATCTCCGGCCGGTTGATCAGATAGTCACCGACTTCACGCCCGGCGGGCACGACATTAAAGACACCGGGCGGCAGACCGACCGCTTCGGCACATTCGGCGATGAGCTGCGCTTCGAGCGGCGTTTCCGGCGCAGGCTTGGCCACGATCGTACAGCCGGCGAGGAGAGCTGCCGCTACGCCATAGGAAATCAAAGGCACCGGAGCGTTCCACGGTGTGATGATGGCGACGACGCCGACAGGTTCGCGGATGATCTGCGCCTTGCCGCCGATCACATCGCGCGTCTCGGTGAAGTCGGCTGTGGCGCCGAGCTTGCCGTAAAACTCAAACAGCTGCGGCCCATATTGAATCACGAAGCCCGCGAACCCCTGCGGGGCGCCCACTTGTGCGGTCCACACGTCAATAAAGAGCGGTAAACGCTTCTTCATCTCTTCACCGATCGCGGCAACGAACTTGGCGCGCTCCGCCGTCGTCATCCGCGGCCAGGGACCATGATCGAACGCCTGACGCGCAGCTTTCACGGCACGATCGACGTCGGCTTCCGACGCTTCAGGGACCCTCAGGAAGCACTCTTCCGTGACCGGTGAAATCAGTTCGAGCTTGCGATCGGATTGCGGTTTGGTCCATTCCCCGCCGATATAAAAATTCTTCAGCACGTGCTGCGAGAGAGCCTGTTGCGGGTCGAACGTGCTGCCTGCGGTGCCTGTCGACATTGCATTCCTCCCTGTTAGATCTTTGATTTATTTCGTTGGCTCGTCACGGCGTGGTCGCACGCGACGGCTCATCGCCTGGAAAGGCTAGTTAGCAGCTTTCCAAGTCAAGGGATATATACATTCAAATATAACGACAAAATAGCGACAAAGGTCATTGGGCAGCGTCCCCAATCTCTCCGCAAAAAGGATGCCGGGTTACGCTGCGGACATTAACTTCAGCCACCGAGTTTTTGGATGGCGTGCTTGCCCGTGGCGAATGCGACGTTTTTCGTTTCCATATAAAAGTCGAATGACCAATCGCCGCCGTCGCGGCCGATGCCGGAGCTTTTAACGCCGCCGAACGGCGTCGGCAGGTGGCGCACATTCTCCGAATTCACCCAAATCATCCCGGCCTCAAGGCGATCAGTGAAACGCAGCGCGCGGGTCAGGTCGGAGGTCCACAGATACCCGGTCAGCCCGTATTGCACATCGTTGGCGAGAGCGAGCGCTTCCGCTTCGTCCTTGAAAGGGATCGCGGTCAGCACCGGCCCGAAAATCTCTTCCTGTGCGATCCGCATGCGGTTGTGCGCGCCGACGAACAGCGTCGGCGAAACATAGCTGCCGCCGCCCGGACCCTCGACCTTGCCGCCGCCGGCCGCGATCGTGGCGCCTTCGCGTTTGCCGATCTCGAGATATTCGAGCACTTTCTTTTCGTGCGTGGGATGGATCAACGGGCCGATCACGGTCTCCGGGTCGAGCGGATGGCCGACCTTGATACGCTTTGCTTTCTCGGCGACGGCGGCGGTAAATTTCTCGTAGATGCGCTCTTCGACCAGGAGGCGCGAGGACGACGTGCAGCGTTCGCCGTTAAGCGAGTAGATCATGAACACGGCGGCGTCAGCCGCGCGTTCCAGATCGGCATCGCCGAATACGATAACCGGATTTTTGCCGCCGAGCTCGAAGTGCAGCCGTTTGAGCGTATCCGCGCCCTGCTTCATGATCAGCGACCGGTCGGCTTTCGCCGACAAAGCCGATCGCCTTGATGTCGGGATGTTCGGTGAGAGCTTTGCCGGCGTCCTCGCCCATGCCGTTGACAACATTCCACACGCCCGGCGGCAGCCCGGATGCCTCGGCGATTTCGACCAGCAGGCGCGCGGTCAGCGGCGAGAATTCGGCCGGCTTGTGGACGACGGTACAACCGGCCGCAAGCGCCGGCGCGATCTTCCAGGTCGACAGCATGAACGGGGTATTCCACGGCGTAATGATGCCGACCGGACCGATCGGCATGCGTGTCGTCATGTTGAGCTGGCCTTCAGTGCGCAACACCTCGCCGTCGCGCGCTTGCGGTGCGCGATCGGCGAAGAAGCGGAAATTCTCGGCGCCGCGCAAGGCGGCTTTGGCCATGAACTTCAGCGCCTGCCCGGTATCCATGCATTCGACAAAGGCGATCTCTTCCGCCCGGGCTTCGATGGCGTCGGCGATCTTATGCAGGAGTTGTTTGCGCTTCTCGCCGGAAAGCGCCGCCCACCCGGCGAAGGCCTGCTTCGCCGCCTTTGCGGCGCGGTCGATGTCGGCCGTTTTGCCGTGGGCGATCCGCGCCAGCGGCTGCAAATCAACGGGTGAAATCGTCTCGAATGTCGTGCCGTCGCTGGCCGGCAGGGCCTCGCCGCCGATCTGGTTGAGCACGCCGCTCTCGCGAAAGCGCGCGAGATATTTGTCGGCCTTGGCGAGGTTCGCTTCGAGTGCCGGCATTGCTTCCTCATGGCGTTGGGCAAACAACGGCAAGCCGAATTCCGTGGTGCGCGAACGCCCCGACGGAAATGCCGCTGAACCGCATCAGAGTACCGGGAGTTAGCTGGGCGTTATAGGCCGTTTTGTCGTCGGCTCCGGCCAATGACCGGTCTTGTGCCAGTGTGGCTGCGCCGCGGCAATTAGTTGAGCTTGACCCGGCAGCGAGCGGCTTCGATGGCCAGTTCGGCCTCACCGGCGTCCGCGCCTTCGCGGGCGCGGTCGGCGCCGCGCTGTAAATTCCAACCGAACGACTTGCAAGCTTCGAATGGAATTCCGAAGCAAACCTCGAAGCCGTTGGTGGTCTTCAAGGTGGCGATCAGGCATTCCTGATCTTTGGCGCCTTCGAGGGCCCATTCATGCAGGCCGAAAACATAACGCGCATCTTGGTCGCCGGTCTGTCGTCGTACTGCCCGGGCCAATAGATGCGGCAACGTCATAATGACCGCTTCCGCCTGGTCCAGCGGGAGTTCCACGGTTACAGTCGCGCCGGATTGATCCAGAAACTCAAGACCTACGTTCGAGCCATCGCTGGCGACACGGCAGGTCGTCAACTGGCTGCTGCGAATTTTCACGGCTGTTCACCGCCCTTTGCATGGCCTTCATTTTCGGCCATACTCGTTATATTCAATGGAATATAACGACGCAAGTCGATGTCGGCGGGGACGCCGCCGAACCGGCGCGCTCTCAATACCAGGATGAAAATGGAAGCCCTCCTTCTGATCAACAATGACAGCGTTCCTGCCTCCGACAGGAGCACCTTCGAACGGCACGATCCGCTGACCGGGACGTTGGTCACGCGGGCCGCAGCGGCAACTTTGCAGGACGCCAAAACGGCAGCGGACACGGCGGCGGCGGCGTTTCCCGCATGGGCTGCCGTAAGGCCGACCGAGAGGCGCCGCTTGCTGCTCGCGGCGGCGGACATCCTTGCATCACGCTCCGACGAGTTCGCCAGCTTCATGATGGGCGAGACCGGAGCTTCCCGCCCATGGATCAATTTCAACGTCGCGCTTGCGGCCAATATGCTGCGCGAAGTCGCGTCGTTCGTCACCCAGATCAACGGTCAGGTACACACCTCGGAAATCCCCGGTTGTCTCTCCATGTCGGTCCGCCAGCCGGTGGGGGTTGTGCTCGGTATCGCGCCATGGAATGCGCCGGTCATTTTGGCGATACGCGCAATCGCCGCGCCGCTCGCCTGCGGCAACACCGTGATCTTGAAAGCGTCGGAGATCAGTCCCGGCACCCAGGCCCTGTTGGGCAAGGTGTTCGCCGATGCCGGATTCCCGCGTGGCGTCGTCAATGTCATCAGCAATGCACCGGCCGACGCCGGCAAGGTCGTCGAAGCGCTGATCGCTCACCCGGCCGTGCGCCGGATCAATTTCACGGGTTCGACACGCGTCGGACGCATCATTGCCGAGACGGCCGGCCGCCATCTCAAGCCCGTTTTGCTCGAGCTTGGCGGCAAGGCGCCGCTGCTGGTGCTTGACGATGCCGATCTCGACCAGGCGGTGAACGCCGCCGCGTTCGGCGCCTTCGTCTATCAGGGGCAAGTCTGCATGTCGACCGAGCGCGTCGTGGTGGACGAAAAAATAGCCGACGACTTTGTCGCGAAGTTTGCCGCCAAAGCGCAATCGCTGCCGGCGGGCAATCCGCGCAACGGCAACATCGTTCTCGGTCCGATGATCGGCGTGGAGTCGGCCGAGCGCGTGGAGGGCCTGGTGAAGGATGCGGTCGCCAAAGGCGCCAAGCTCGCCGCGGGCGGTCAACGCGAAGGCTCCATCATGGCGGCGACCGTGCTCGATTTTGTGACGCCGCAGATGCGCATCTACAGCGAAGAATCGTTTGGCCCGGTCGCTTCCGTCGTGCGCGTGAACACCGTCGAGGACGCCATCCGGATCGCCAACGATACGGATTACGGGCTTTCGTCCGCGGTCTTCGGCCGCGACGTCAATCGGGCGCTGAACGTCGCCAGGCAGATCGAATCCGGCATCTGCCATATCAATGGGCCGACGGTCCAGGACGAGGCGCAGACGCCGTTCGGCGGCATGAAAGCCAGCGGCTATGGCCGCTTCAACGGTCATGCCGCCATCAACGAATTCACCGAGCTGCGCTGGATCACGATCGAGACCGAACCGCATCACTATCCGTTCTGACACGCCGCGAAGCTGCGGCAACCATTGGATCATGGAGAACCGTCATGAATATCCCGCTCGCCCACCCTCAGCTTAGCGAAGCCGCGTCGAAATTCTTGGCCGGAAAGCATCAAGCTTTTATTGGCGGCAAATGGGTCGACGCCGTTTCCGGCAAGACCTTCGATACGTTCGATCCGGGGACCGGGCGGGTGATCGCGCAAGTCGCCGAGTGCGACGCGCCTGACGTCGATAAAGCGGTGGCGGCCGCCCGTGCGGCGTTCGAAGGTCCCTGGAGCCGCACGACCGGAAGCGACCGCGCCCGCATGATGTGGAAGCTTGCCGAGCTGATCGAAAAGCACGCCGACGAATTGACCGAACTGGAGTCCCTCAACAACGGCAAGCCGCGTCCCAACGTGCGCAACGTCGACCTGATGCTCGGCTGCGAGACGCTGCGCTATACCGCCGGCTGGGCGACGAAGATTACCGGCGAGACCATCTCGCTGTCGACGGCGCCCAAGACGCACGCCTTCACCCTCAGAGAGCCGATCGGCGTGGTCGGCCAGATCATTCCTTGGAATTCGCCGATCATGATGGCGACCTGGAAGCTCGCTCCGGCGCTGGCGACCGGATGCACGATCGTGCTCAAGCCGGCCGAACAAACACCGCTGACGGCGCTGCGCCTCGCGCATCTCATCCAGGAAGCAGGGATTCCCGACGGCGTCGTCAACATCGTCCCGGGCTTCGGCCCAACGGCCGGCGCCGCCATTGCCGCGCATCCGGACGTCGACAAGGTTGCGTTCACCGGTTCCGGCGAAGTCGGCCGGCTCATCATTCAAGCGGCCAGCGGCAACCTGAAAAAAGTTTCGCTCGAGCTCGGCGGCAAATCGCCGGTGATCGTATTTCCCGATGCCGATTTGAGCGTGGCCGCGCCGGGAGCGGCCAAGGCGATCTTCACCAATTCCGGCCAGGTCTGCGCTGCCGGCTCGCGGCTTTATGCGCACAAAAAACTGTTCGACCAGATCGTCGAAGGCATCGCTCAGGAAGCAAAGAAAATCCGCGTCGGCCATGCGTTGAGCGACGGCACGCAGATGGGGCCGTTGGTATCGAAGGATCAGCTCGAACGGGTTTCCGGTTATCTGCAACAAGGCGAAAGCGACGGCGCCAAGGTCGTGACCGGCGGCAATCGCATCGGCAAGGAAGGATATTTCATCGAGCCGACGATCCTGACCAACACGCGGCCCGAAATGTCGGTCGTCCGCGAGGAGATTTTCGGCCCGGTTCTCTGCGCGATGTCGTTCGACGACGACGATCTCGACCGCATCGCCAAAGAAGCCAATCGGACCACCTACGGCCTGGCGGGAAGCATTTGGACGCGCGACCTGAGCATCGCCCATCAGATGGTGCGTAAGATCAAGGCCGGCATGGTCGGCGTGAACATGCACGGCTCGATCGATCCGGCGCTGCCGTTCGGCGGCTTCAAGCAGTCCGGCTGGGGCCGCGAGAAGGGCCGCGACGTGCTCGATCTCTACACCGAGGTGAAATCGGTCGTCATGGCGCTGTGACGTACGCCGAGACGGCGTGGTAGAGAGTGCAACAGAGACCATCAGGGAAGTAAGCAGACATGACCCAAGCAGACGTGACCCGAGCAGACACGGCGCAAGCAAAAGCCGTTCCGATAACCCGTCACCCCTTCGCCGACGGCTCGTTCAAGCAGATGCTGATCGACGGCAAATGGCTGGACGCCGCCTCCGGCAAACATTTTGAAAGCCGCAATCCGGCGACCGGCGAGCTGCTCGCCACGGTGGCCGAGGGCGATGCCGAGGACATCAACCGCGCCGTGGCGGCCGCGCGAAAGGCGTTCGAGGGTCCGTGGAGCAAGTTCAAACCCTATGAGCGCCAACTGGTGCTTCTGAAACTGGCCGATCTCGTCGAACGCCATTTCGATGAGCTCAGTTCCCTTGATACGCTCGATATGGGTGCGCCGATCAGCCGGACCCGCGGTACGCGGCTGCGGGTCCTCGGCATGTTGCGCTACTATGCCGGCCAGGCCACCGCGATCCACGGCGAGACCATCCCGAACTCGCTGCCCGGCGACATATTCTCGTACACCTTGAAGGAACCGGTCGGCGTTGTCGGCGCGATCATTCCGTGGAACGGTCCGCTCGGCGCCTCCGTTTGGAAAATCGGACCGGCGCTTGCGACCGGCTGCACGGTGATCCTCAAGCCAGCCGAAGAAGCGCCGCTGACGTCGCTACGGCTCGGTGAATTGGCGTTGGAGGCCGGCGTGCCGCCCGGCGTGATCAACGTCGTGCCAGGTTATGGCGAGACCGCGGGTGCGGCGCTCGCCGCGCATCCGGGCGTCGACAAGGTGGCGTTCACCGGCTCCCATGTTACCGGACAGGCGATCGTGCGTGCGTCGGCCGGCAACCTCAAGCGCGTGTCGCTCGAGCTTGGCGGCAAGTCTCCCGATATCGTATTCGCCGACGCCGACGTCGAGGCTGCGGTACCTGGCGCCGCCATGGCCGTGTTCGCCAATTCCGGCCAGATCTGCAGCGCCGGTACACGCCTGTTCGTCGAGCAAAAGATCTACAACGAATTTACCGATCGGGTCGCCGCTTTCGGCAAGAGCCTCCGTGTCGGCAACGGCCTCGATCCCGAGACGCAGATTGGCCCGCTGGTATCGGAGCAACAGCTCGAGCGCGTGACCGGTTATCTCAGTCTCGGCAAGCAGGAGGGAGCGCGCGCCATGGCCGGCGGCGAGCGATTGACGGACGGGCCGCTGGCGAACGGCTATTTCGTGCCGCCGACGGTCTTCGCCGATGTCCGCGACGACATGCGGATTGCCCAGGAGGAGATTTTTGGTCCGGTCATCTCGGCGATACCGTTCAAGGACATGGACGAACTGGTGCAACGCGCCAATTCCACGATGTTCGGGCTGGGCAGCGGCGTCTGGACGCGGGACGTGAGCAAGGCGCATCGCCTGGCAAGCGCTATCCGCGCCGGCTCCGTATGGGTAAATTGCTACCAGGCCATGGACCCCGCCGTGCCGTTCGGCGGCTACAAGATGAGCGGATACGGCCGTGAATCCGGGCTGCAGCAAATGGAAGAATATCTCAACGTGAAGGCGGTCTGGATCAAGACCGGCTAGCGCCGGCTCGATACCGACGGCGAAATGCAGCGCAACATTCCGCCGGCGTTGCGGCGGCAAAGATAGATTCTGCCTATATAGCCATTGCCGCTTTTTGTTTTGCGCGGGCCGGCGCCTCTAAACGGTTCGTTGGCGCCGCCATATGTGCATTAGGCCTGTGCGAGCCGGTTTCAGAAGAGTTCCATCTGCGTCCGAGGGAGAAAACAAATGTCCAAGGTCGTTTGCGTCCTTTATGACGATCCCGTCGACGGCTATCCGAAATCCTATGTCCGCGACGACTTGCCCAAGCTGACACACTATCCGGGCGGCCAGACTTTGCCGACCCCGAAAAAGATCGACTTCGTTCCCGGTCATCTGTTGGGCAGCGTGTCCGGCGAGCTCGGGTTGCGCAAGTTTCTCGAAAGCCAGGGCCACAGGCTCGTGGTCACATCCGACAAGGACGGCCCCGGTTCGGTGTTTGAACGGGAGCTTCCCGATGCCGAAATCGTCATTTCGCAACCGTTCTGGCCGGCTTACCTGACGGCGGAGCGGATCGCCAAAGCGCCGAAACTAAAACTCGCCATCACCGCCGGCATCGGCTCGGACCATGTCGACCTTCAGGCCGCGATCGACCGCGGCATCACCGTGGCCGAGGTCACCTATTGCAATTCCATCAGCGTCGCCGAGCACGTGGTGATGATGATTCTCAGCTTGGTGCGGAACTACATTCCTTCGTACCAGTGGGTCGTGAAGGGCGGCTGGAACATCGCCGACTGCGTCACGCGCTCCTACGACGTCGAAGGCATGCATGTCGGGACGGTTGCTGCCGGCCGCATCGGCCTCGCCGTGCTTCGCCGGCTAAAGCCCTTCGATATGCATCTCCACTATACCGATCGGCACCGCTTGCCGGAAAGCGTCGAGAAAGAGCTCGGCCTGACCTTCCACAAGACCACGGCGGACATGGTGCCGTTCTGCGACGCCGTCACGATCAACGCGCCGCTTCACCCGGAAACGGAAAACCTTTTCGACGACAAGATGATTGGGCGCATGAAGCGTGGCGCCTATCTGGTGAACACCGCGCGCGGCAAGATCTGCAATCGCGACGCGGTGGTCCGCGCGCTGGAGAGCGGCCAACTCGCCGGCTATGCCGGCGATGTCTGGTTTCCGCAGCCGGCGCCGAAAGACCATCCGTGGCGGACCATGCCGCATCACGGCATGACGCCGCACATTTCCGGCACCTCGCTCTCCGCCCAGGCGCGCTATGCCGCCGGCACGCGGGAGATTCTCGAATGCTGGTTTGAGAACCGTCCGATCCGCGACGAATATCTGATTGTCGATAAGGGCAAGCTGGCCGGCACCGGCGCGCATTCCTACAGCGCCGGCAACGCGACTCGAGGCTCGGAAGAAGCGGCGAAGTTTACGAGCCGGTGATACCCACTCTCAGGTCTTTATCCCGAAGGTGGTCGGCTCCCAGCGTGTCGCTAGCCGACCGGCTGCACCATTGATTGCTCGTCCGGGCGATCGGCATCAAATGTATGTGTCACGCGGCGTTATTCCCGTGACAACATAGCGGCGGCTTTCGTATGCGGTGCCAGTTAGATTTGCGGTGCCGGGCGATTGCGCGGCGTTGCGCGGGAGAGCGAGCATGACGCTGCTGGCGTTGGCTTATCTGGGCGGCGTACTCACTATCATCAGCCCATGCATCCTGCCGGTGCTGCCGTTCGTGTTCGCGCGCGCCGACCGGCCGTTCTTGCGAAACGGCTTGCCGATGCTGGCGGGTATGGCCCTGACATTCGCTGTGGTCGCGACTTTCGCGGCCGTTGCCGGCGGCTGGGTCGTCGAAGCCAACCAATATGGCAGGATCGCCGCGCTGGCGTTGATGGCTGTGTTCGGGCTGACGCTGCTTTTTCCGGAGCTCGCGGACCGGGTGATGCGGCCGCTTGTCGGCGTCGGCGCGAGGCTTTCGGCATCGGCCGAACGCGAAGCCGGCGAGCACAACGCGGCGATCGTTCCGTCGCTGCTGCTTGGCGTTGCGACCGGTTTCTTGTGGGCGCCATGCGCGGGGCCGGTGCTCGGCCTTATCTTGACCGGCGCGGCGCTCAAAGGTGCAAGCGCCGGCACATCGCTGCTGCTGCTTGCCTACGCCGCGGGCGCCGCAACCTCGCTGGCGCTTGTCCTCCTCGTTGGCGGGCGAGTATTTGCGACGATGAAACGTTCGTTGGGCGCGGCGGACTGGGTCAAGCGAGGCTTGGGCGTTGCGGTATTGATTGCCGTCGCCGCTGTCGCCTCGGGACTCGATACCGGCTTTCTCACCAACGTTTCGCTTTCCAACACAGCGTCGCTTGAACAGAGCTTGATCGCGCGGCTTCGGCCCCAATCGCATGAGGCCGGCGGGTCCACGCAATCATCGGTGGTCATGAACGGCAACCCGTCCATGATGACGAACGCGCACCCGAACGCACCGGGCCCGAATATCGCCGTCGAAGGCGGTTTTCCATCCTTGTCGGGCGCCGTGGCATGGTTGAACTCGCCGCCCCTGACGTCCGAGGGCCTGAGAGGCAAAGTCGTCCTGATCGACTTCTGGACCTATTCCTGCATCAACTGCTTGCGCTCAATTCCGTACATCGAAGCATGGGCGGAAAAATATAAGGACCATGGCTTGGTCGTGATCGGCGTGCACACGCCGGAGTTCGCTTTCGAGCGCAAGGTGAGCAATGTGCAAGCGGCGGTGTCTGACCTGAAGATCGGTTATCCGGTCGCCGTCGATAGCGAGTACGCCATCTGGCGTTCGTTCGACAACGAATATTGGCCCGCGCATTATTTCATCGATGCTCAGGGACGCATCCGTTACCATCATTTCGGCGAGGGCGACTACGACGAATCCGAGCGGGTTATTCAAGAGCTGCTCGCCGAGGCCGGCGACAAGAGTTATGCGCAGGCGCCGCTGGTTTCGGTGCAGGCCTCTGGCGCTGAAGCAGCGTCAAGCATGATCGAAAGCCAATCGCCCGAGACCTATATCGGCTATTCGCGCGCGGAGAATTTCATCTCGCCGGGCGGTGCTGTCAAAGACCAGAGTCACGTCTACACAGCGGAAACCCCGAAACTCGACCAATGGTCGCTCGCGGGCGACTGGACCGTTAGTCCGGAGAGCGCAACCCTCAACAAGGAGGGCGGCCGCATCGCCTACCGGTTTCGCGCGCGCGACCTCCATCTCGTGCTCGGACCCGCGGCCGAGGGAAAACGGATACGTTACCGCGTCACCATCGACGGCATGGCGCCCGGGGCGGATCACGGCGCCGACGTCGACGCGGATGGCCGCGGTGTCGTCGACGAGCATCGGCTGTATCAGCTCATCCGCGAGAGTGGCGGTATCTCGGATCACACATTCGAGATCGAGTTTTTCGATCCGGGCATCCAGGCTTATGCTTTCACCTTCGGCTGAGCCGACGAGAAGCCCCGGCGGCGCAGCCTAAGCGGCTGAGGCCGCAACGAGAAAAATCGGCCGGGCCGGCCGCTTCGTTCCCGCACAGCGGAAATCACAACCCGGTTATGCCCCCGACTTGCCGCACAAAGATCGCTTGGCGTCGTTCGCTATATATGCTGAGATATAACGAGTGGGCGGCTCAAGAGCGCGCTCAAACGAGCGTTTCCGGACTAGCATCGCTCAATAGCTTGCAAGCTGCTCGCATGCGGGTACGCAATCGCCGCCGACGTGATCGGACGGTCGGCGGCGCGAGCTATCCCGCCGGCAATACGTCAAAAATCAAACGGCAAATCAAACAGTCGAGGAGGAGACGTTATGAATATCGCTCAGCGAATTTCAATTGACCCGGCGGCCAAGAACTATGTTTCGATCCCGCGGAAGCTTTTGATCGACGGTGCCTGGGTCAACGCCGCATCCGGCAAGACATTTCCGGTCTACGATCCGTCGACAGGAGAAGTGTTGGCACATGTCGCCGAAGCCGACGCGGCTGATGTCGACAAGGCGGTGCGGGCGGCACGCAAGGCGTTCGACGAAGGCCCCTGGCCGCGTATGAGCCCCAGCGAGCGAGGACGGCTCCTCTGGAAGCTGTCGGATCTGATCGAGAAGCACGCGGAAGAGTTAGCAACGCTTGAATCGCTCGACAACGGCAAGCCCCTGACCGTGGCCCGTGCCGCGGACGTGCCGCTGACGATCGATATGTTCCGCTATATGGCCGGTTGGGCGACGAAAATCACCGGAACGACGATACCGATTTCCTTCCCCGGCGAATATCTCTCCTACACGCTGCGCGAACCGGTGGGCGTCGTCGGCCAGATCATCCCCTGGAACTTCCCGCTGCTGATGGCGGCTTGGAAGCTTGCGCCGGCGTTGGCGACGGGATGTACCGTCATACTCAAGGTGGCCGAGCAAACGCCGCTTACCGGGCTGCGGCTCGGCGAACTCGTGGCCGAAGCAGGCATTCCCAACGGCGTCGTCAACGTCCTCGCCGGCTATGTGAGACCGCAGGCGCTGCGCTCGCGGCGCATCCGCACGTGGACAAAGTCGCGTTCACCGGCTCCACGGAAGTCGGCAAGCTGATCGTCCAGGCGGCCGCGGGGAATCTGAAGAAAGTGACGCTCGAACTCGGCGGCAAATCGCCGGTCGTGGTGCTCGATGACGCGGACGTTGACGCGGTCATTCCGGGCGCCGCGAGCGCGATCTTCTTCAACCACGGCCAATGCTGCTGCGCCGGCTCGCGCCTCATGGTCCATGAGAAAATCTTCGACAAGGTCGTCGCCGGCGTCGCCGACCAGGCTAAGAGCATCAAGCTCGGACCGGGGCTCGACCCGAATACGCAGATGGGACCGCTGGTGTCCGACGAGCAATTCAAGCGCGTCACCGGTTACATCAATTCCGGCATCAAGGAAGGCGCCGAGATCGTGACCGGCGGCAAGAAAGGCTCGGACAACGGCGGCTATTTCGTGCAGCCCACGCTCATCACCAAGACCAAGCCGGACATGAAGGTCGTCCGCGAAGAGATTTTTGGTCCGGTGGTCTGCGCGTCGCCGATCACGGACGCTGATCTCGAGGACATTGCTCGCCAAGCTAACAACACCAGCTTTGGCCTCGCCGCCAGCGTGTGGACGCGCGATATCTCCAAGGCGAACAAACTGGCCAAGCGCATCCGCGCCGGCACGGTGTGGATCAATTGCCACAACGTGTTCGACGCCTCGCTGCCGTTCGGCGGCTACAAGGAATCCGGTTGGGGCCGCGAGATGGGCGAGTTCGTTCTGAACAACTACACTGAGGTCAAGGCGATCACGACAGCGCTGTAAACAAATCATTCCGATTGCAGAGCCCGGGCCGGCAGCGGCCCGGGTTTCTTTTTTCGGAACAAGAGCGCGACGTTCGGGCGCGACGCCATAATTTACCGGCCGCTGCTGGATGCCCCGCCTGCGGTATGCGACGCTGGCTCGGTCGATCCGGCGGATGTGAAGCATTCAGAAGGGGCTGTGCCGATGAAAGCCGTTCGTATTCACGAATATGGCGACGTGAACGTCCTCAAGTTCGAGGATGCGCCGGTCCCGGACATCGGTCCGGATGGCGTATTGATCAGGGTGCGGGCGGCTGGCGTAAATCCCGTCGACTGGAAAATCCGCAAGGGATTGATGACGGCGGTCCGGCCGTTGCGGTTTCCGGCCATCGTCGGCGCGGATGTTGCCGGCATCGTCGAGCGCGTCGGCGCTGTTGTGAGCCGCTTCAAGCCCGGAGACGCGGTCGTCGCCCGTGTCGATGGCGCTTATGCCGAATTCGCGGCGGCGAAAACCGACGCGGTCGGGCCGGCGCCCAAGAGCATTCCGCTGCAACACGCGGCCGCTCTTCCGATTGCGGCGGGAACTGCCTGGACGTTGTTATTCGACGCCGCCCGGCCCGCGCCGGGTCAACGGGTGCTTATTCATGCCGGCGCCGGCGGCGTCGGCACTTTTGCCGTTCAATTCGCCAAGCTTGCCGGCTTGTATGTTATTGCCACGTGTTCCGCCGCGAACGTCGCGCTCGTCAAATCCCTCGGCGCCGATGAAGTCATCGACTATCGCAGTGAGAATTTTGCCGCCAAGGTCAAGGATGTCGACCTCGTGCTGGATAATGTGGGCGGTGAGACGCTGAAAAATTCCTACGCCGTGGTCCGCAAGGGTGGCTTGCTGCTGGCCATTGCGTCGCCGCCTGACGATGCGCTGGCGAAGCAGCATGGCATTACCGCCAGATTCGAGCGTGGCAACATCAACGGGATCAGGTTGCAAGAAATCTCCGGATTGATCGACACCGGCAAACTGCGGGTCATTGTCGAAAAAGAGCTGCCATTGAGCGAGGCGGCAGCCGCGCATGAATTGAGCGAGGCCGGTCATGTCCGCGGGAAAATTATTTTGAACGTAGGGTGACGTTGCCGCGGGCTCACCTGCGGCGCGCGACCGCCGCGATGGGCGTGGCGACCGTAATTTTCACGAACCGCAATACTGCGCGTGTGAATGATCGGCCAGAGAAACCCAAGGCTTTGGAACGTGCCCTGTTGTTGCTCACGGCCGAGTACCGATATTCGGGCCAGCACTCCAACGGCAAACTGGCGAACTCCGGCATCATCGCCGACGCCGCAAGAATCTCGCCGAACCTGAGAGGCGTGGCCTCCGGGACAGACGGATCTTTGCGACAATCGGCCATGGCGAGCCCAATATAAGCGGCGCATTAGTCTATTAATATTGTTGACTATGTCAAATCGGTGGTTAGCCTCAATCACAAGGGCCGCGCACAATGGGCCACGTTTCCGTGAGGCGATCGTTCGTTCGAAACGCGGTCGTAGCCGCACGGTTTCGCGCGCTCGGCCAAGTCCTGGAATCTGCCGCGGCTAGCCGTCGGAACCCGTTAGCGCTCTGGTCCCGCGGGCGGGCTTGCGGTTCTGCGGCGCGCGGCCCCGCGACAGCATCGGCGCGACATTGCTGCCTTCGCTGATGGCAACCATGTCGGCGATGGTCATGCGATCGAGCACCTCCGATATCGCGTCGCGGACTTTTGTCATGGTAAGACGGACTGCGCAGGACCTGACGCTTTTGCAGTCCCGGCAAGGCTCGTACGCGCTACGGCTAGCGCACGCGATCGGCGCCAGCGGACCATCCACGGCGCGAATGACCTGGCCGAGTTTGATATCGCCCGCAGCGCGCGCCAACATATAGCCGCCGCCGGGTCCTTTCCTGCTGTAGACCATGCCGGCGTTGCGCAGTTCGCCGAGAATGGCGTCGAGAAATTTCTTCGGAATATTATTGGCTTTGGCGATCGCGGCGGCTTGCGTCGTTGCTCCGGGCTTAAGCGCGGCGAGGTGAGCGAGCGCCTTGAGGCCGTACTTTCCCTTTGCGGTGAGCATCTCTGACGACTTCGCTTGATTCGGGAACTTGCCGGGTTCGAGAGCTAGACTGATAACCTATAAATAACATCGATCATAGGATATTTCGAGCGCCGTTTGCGGTTCGCCCGCAAGAATTTCGTTTTGTTCTGCTAATAATTCACTGGTCGTATAGATTATTGTCCGCTGCAGTATCGATTGCTTTGAGCGGTCGCGGGTTTCACAGGAGCAGTTTGCGCCGCGTCACTTGCACTAAAAAGCGCCACGAAACGTCTTCGTGGGAAAATTCTTCGACATCAATACCTGCGCTGAGTTGAAAATCGACTTATGCGCTTGATCTTTAATCTATTAATTCTATGGACCAAGGTTGGAGATTGAGCTTGAATACGCGACGTGTCGCGGGAGTATTTGATGACGTTTCTTTCCATCGTTGGCGTCGCGGGAAACATCGCCCGCCCATCGCGCACGTCGGCGCTGTTGTCAGCGATCTTGGCGGAAATCAGCGCGTTGCAGAAAGCGCAAAGCAGAGTCATCGAGCTCGTCGACGTCGGTCAGCACCTGTTCCAGCCGTTTGTGCCGGAACGCCTTCAATCGTTCGCGCTCGAACGTTTGCCACCGGAGGCGCGCTCGGCCATTCAGGCTATCGAGTCGGCCGACGCGCTCGTGGTGGCGACGCCGGTGTACAAGGGCTCCTATAGCGGCGCTCTTAAACATCTATTCGATCTGGTGCGGCCGAACGCATTGACCGGCAAGCCGGTGCTGGTGGCTGCCACCGGCGGCAGCCCGCTCCACGGGCTGGTGACCGAACACCAGCTGCGTCCGCTGTTCGGCGTCTTCAACGCGCTGACATTGCCGACGGCGATCTTCGCGCTCGAAAGCGACTTTCAGAACTACCGGATCGACAAGCCGGAGCTGTTGGCGCGGGTCAAACGCGCCGCCGCCGAGTTCGTCGAGTTGCTGGAGGCGCAATCCGGCCGCCGCAGGCAAGCCGCATCCGCCACCGCCTGAACTTCACGCGCCGAGGGAAAAACCATGACCATTCACGGCTCCGAACCGCTCAAATTCGCCTATTGGGTCCCCAATGTTTCGGGTGGGCTGGTGATCAGCAACATCGAGCAGCGCACCGGCTGGGACATCGATTACAATATTAAGCTGGCGAAGATCGCCGAGCGGGCGGGCTTCGACTATGCGCTGAGCCAGATCCGCTTCACCGCCGGCTACGGTGCCGAATTTCAGCATGAATCGGTCTCCTTCAGTCATGCGCTTTTGGCCGCCACCGAGAAACTGAAGGTCATCGCCGCGCTGTTGCCTGGACCGTGGGCTCCGGCGCTGGCCGCCAAGCAGATCGCGACGATCAATCATCTCACCAAGGGACGCGTCGCGGTCAATATCGTGTCGCGGCTGGTTCCGCGGCGAATTCGCCGCGATCGGCCAGCCTTGGCTCGACCACGACGAGCGCTATCGCCGCTCGGAGGAATTCATCCGGCGCGCTGCGCGGCATCTGGACGGAAGACAGCTTTCACCTACAAAGGCTTTTTCTATCATTTCGACAATTACTCGCTGAAGCCGAAGCCGATCGCGCCGTTGCCGGAAATCTTCCAGGGCGGCTCTTCGCGCGCGGCGCGCGACATGGCATCGCGCGTATCCGATTGGTATTTCACCAACGGCAATACGCCTGAGGAAATCGCCAAGCAGGTCGACGATATCCAGGCCAAGGCCGCGCAAAACGGCCATTCCGTCCGCGTCGGCGTCAACGCCTTCGCGATCGCGCGCGACACCGAAGCCGAAGCCAAGGCCGTACTCGCCGAGATCATCCAGAAGGCAAACCCGGAGGCCGTCAACGCCTTCGGCCACGAGGTCAAGAATGCCGGCAAAGCGTCGCCGGAGGGCCAGGGCAACTGGGCGAAATCGACGTTCGACGATCTGGTCCAATACAACGACGGCTTCCGGTCAAATCTGATCGGCACGCCGCGGCAGATCGCCGAGCGCATCCTGGCGCTCAAGGATGCCGGCGCGAGCCTCATCTTGCTTGGCTTCCTGCATTTCCAGGAAGAGGTCGAGCATTTCGGCAAGCACGTGATTCCGCTGGTGCGCGAACTTGAGGCGGAGACGCCGGCACGCCGCTATCGCCGCCGAGTAGGCGAGGGCGGGTGCATCGCCGCACTCCACAACGCGATCAATGGACACTGGCAATGCTCCACGCTGGCGCCCGCTCAGATCGACGGCCGAAAAGCTCGCGCACGATCCCGACGTGCCGGCGCCGCTGCGGCAGTTGCCGCGCCGATCCTCGCGCTCGATGACGTCGTCGCTGTCGTTCGGCGGCGTCAAGGCGCTGGCGCATGTCGATCTCGCGGTCGGCCCGGCGACATTCACGCGGTCATCGGCCCGAACGGCGCCGGCAAGAGCTCGCTCCTCAACGTCATCAGCGGGCTCTACCGGCCCGACAGCGGCCGTGTGCGCATCGGCGAACAAACGTTCGACACGCGTACCGACGGCGCGGCTGTCGCACCTGGGCGTCGCGCGGACGTTCCAGAATCTGGCGCTGTTCCCGAATCTGAGCGTGCTCGACAACGTCACCGTCGGTCTTGCCGGCGCCGCGCGCGCGACGTTTCATCGAGCAGATCATCGGCCTTGGGCGCGCCGCCGCCGAGGAGGCCGACGCGCGCGCGTCGCGCCGACTGAGATCATCGCGCTTCTCGACCTCGAGGCGGTGCAGCGAGCGCCCGGTCGGCGTGCTTGCCCTATGGCCTGCAGAAGCGGGTCGAACTCGCCCGCGCGCTGGTCGCCCAGCCGAAGATCCTCCTGCTCGACGAGCCGATGGCGGGAATGACCGCGACCGAAAAGCGGAGATGAGCGCAGCTTCATGCGCGCCGCGCGCGACCGGTTCGGCGCCGCCGTCGTCCTCATCGAGCACGATATCGGCGTCGTGATGGGCCTGTCCGACCGCGATCGCGGTGCTCGACTACGGCCGCAAGATCGCCGACGGCGCGCCGGCCGACGTGCAGTGCCGATCCGGCCGTCATCGACGCCTATCTCGGCGTCGCTCATGACGACGACTCCTCGAGGAGGCGCTGCATGAGCGACTTCGACTATTCGTTCTTCCTCGAGGTGCTGATCGGCGGTCTGCTGTCCGGCGTCATGTACTCGCTGGTCGCGATCGGCTTCGTGCTGATCTACAAGACGTCGGGCGTCCTGAATTTCGCGCAGGGCTCGCATGGTTCTGTTCGCGGCGCTGACTTTCGTCGGTCTTCTCGAGCACGGCGTGCCGTTCTTCGTCAGCCTTGCGGTCACGCTCGTCATCATGGTCGCGCTCGGCGTGGCGATCGAGCGCGCGGTGCTGCGGCCGCTGGTCAACAAGCCGCCGATCACGCTGTTCATGGCGACCCTCGGGCCTCTCCTACGTCATCGAAGGCGCGGCGCAACTGATTTGGGGCACGCAGGTCCACGGTCTCGATCTCGGCATCGACGACACGCCGCTCGAGATCTCGGCGATGTCTCGATCAGCTCGTTCGACCTGTTCGCGGCCGGCAGTCGCGGCGACGATGGTGGCGCTGCTGACCGCTTCTTCCGCTACACCCGCATCGGTCTCGCCTTCCGCGCCGTCGCCGACGATCAGTTCGCCGCGCTCGCGGTCGGTCTTCGCCTGCCGCGCGATCTGGGCGACCGTCTGGGCCGCGGCGGGCGTCGTCGCTCTGGTCGCCGGCCTGCTGTGGGGCGCGCGTCTGGGCGTTCAGTTCTCGCTCTCGCTGGTCGTTCTGAAGGCCTTGCCGGTTCTGGTGCTCGGCGGCTTCGATTCGATCCCGGCGCGATCGTCGGCGGGCTGCTGATCGGCGCCACCGAGAAGCTCGGCCGAAGTCTATGTCGGCCCGTATTTCGGCGGCGGCATCGAGATCTGGTTCGCCTACGTCGTCGCGCTCGGCTTCCTCCTCGTTCGGCCCGGCCGGCTTGTTCGGCGTCGAAGCTCGTGGAAAGGGTTTGAGGCGATGACCGCCATCACATTCGATGCCGCTCGTGCGGCCGGGCCGTCTGCCGCAATGGCTGGCGATACCTGCCGTCCTGCTCGTCGCCTACGGCGTCATTCCCGCTCTTCGGCACGAGCTATCTGTTCGAGGCGATCCTCGTGCCGTTCCTCGCCTCGAGCCTCGCCGCGCTGGGGCTCAATATCCTCACCGGCTATGCCGGCCAGGTCTCGCTGGGCATCGCGGCGTTCATGGCGGTCGGCGCTTTCGCCGCCTACAATTTCGACCTGCGCGTCCATGGATTGCCGCTGATTGTCGAGCCTGATCCTGGCCGGCCTCGCCGCGGCCGCGATCGGCATCGTGTTCGGGCTGCCGAGCCTGCGCTTGCGCGGCTTCTATCTCGCGGTGTCGACGCTGGCGGCGCAGTTCTTCGTCCAATGGGCGCTGACCAAATTCGGCTGGTTCTCGAACTACAATCCATCGGGCGTCATCGACGCGCCGCCGCTGCGCTGGTCGCGGGATCAGACTCGACGACGCCGACTCGGCCGCTATCTGTTCGCGCTAACCATCGTCGTCGTCGTGACGGCGCCGTTTGGCGGCTCGGCTGACACTCCCAGACGGGACGCAATTTCATCGCCGTCCGGGACAACGAGATCGCCGCGCAAGGTCATCGGCGTCCCGGTCCTGCAGCACCAAGCTCCTCGCCTTCGGCCTGTCCTCCTTCATCATCGGCGTCGCCGGCGTGATCTGGGCGTTCGCCTATCTGCGAACGGTCGAGCCGGCCGGCTTCAATCTCGACCGCTCGTTCTCAGATCCTCTTCATCATCATCATCGGCGGTCTGGCCTCGATCCGCGGCGCGTTCTTCGGCGCGGCCTTGATCGTCGTCTTTCCCGCTCGTCCTGTCGCGCGTTGGCGCGCTTCTCTCTCGGCGGCCTGTTCGACTCGGGAGTCCTCGACATGAGCCAGCGCATCGTCTCGGCGCGCTCATCATCGTCTTCCTCATCGCCGAACCGGACGGGCTGGTCGCCCTCTGGGATCGGCTGACAAGAGGCTGCGCGTCTCTGAGCCTGAATCGACAACTCCATCGCGGCAGACGAAAGGCACGATCATGGAGCCTATCGCCATGACTTACATGAAGCGCTTCGGATAGCGCCGCGCTGTCGTGGCGGCGCTCGGCGCTGCTCGGCGCGCCCGCCGCCGCGCTGCGCCGACGAACAATACTTTCCGCTGCAGAGCTATCGCGTCGGGCCCTACGCCGCCGGCGGCACCGGCTTCTTCGGCGGCTTCATCGACTATCATGAACCTCATCAACATCCGCGACGGCGGCGTCAACGGCGTCAAGTTGACCTGGGACGAATGCGAGACCCAATACGAGGTCGAGCGCGGCGTCGAATGCTACGAGCGGCAGAAGAGCCATGCCAGCATCGCCGCCTGGAATCCGCTGTCGGTCGGCATCGCCTACGCGATGATCGACCGCATCACCGCCGACAAGACGCCGCTCATCACCGTCAATCACGGCCGCACCGATTCGACCGACGGCCGCGTGTTTCCTTACGTCTTCCCGCTGCTGCTCAACCCCTACAGCGAGACGTCGGGCATCATCAATTACATCGCCGGCCAAGCGAGGGCGGCCTCGACAAGCTGAAGGGCAAGAAGATCGTCGTGCTCTATCACGGCTCGCCCTACGGCAAGGAGACGATCCCGATCTACGAACTGCTCGCGCAGAAGTACGGCTTCACCGTGCAGCAGATCGAAGTGCCGCATCCCGGCAACGAGCAGCAGTCGCAATGGCTCACAATCCGCCGCGCCAAGCCGGACTATGTCGTTCTGCGCGGCTGGGGCGTGATGAATCCGGTGGCGCTGAAGACGGCGCAGAAGGTCGGCTTTCCCGCCGATCACATCATCGGCAACGTCTGGTCGAATTCGGAAGAGGACGTGATCCCGGCCGGCGACGCCGCCAAAGGTTACATCGCGATCACGACGCAGGCGTCGGGCTCGCAATATCCGGTGCTGCAGGAAATCATCAAGACCGTTTACGGCGCCGGCAAAGGCAATCTCGACGACAAGAAGCGCATCGGCAGCGTCTATCACAACCTCGGCATCGTGAACGGCATCCTCAATGTCGAGGCGGTCCGCATCGCGCAGGAGAAGTTCGGCCATCGCACTCTGACCGGCGACGAAGTGCGCTGGGGCTTCGAGCATCTGCAAGCTCGATCCGGCGCGCGTCGAGGCGCTCGGCGCCAAGGACCTGTTCCATTCGATCAACGTCACCTGGGACAACCACGAAGGCGACGGCCGCGTGACGTTCCAGCAATGGGACGGCGACGAAGTGGAAGGTCGTCAGCGATTGGATCGCGCCGGACTGGAAGTTGCTGCGGCCGATCATCGAGAAGTCGTCCGAGGCTTATGCCGCAGAGCACAAGGCATCAAGATCCGCACCTCGGACAGCGCCGCGGCCGATTGAGCCGAACTGACGCGACGCGGGACCGGCCGGCGGCCGGTCCCGCTGCGCAAGCCACCGTTGAGGCCGCGGCGTTCAGGAGAGTCCATGCCGCGGACAGCAGCCGCTGCTGCAAGTCGCCGACGTGTCGAAGCGATCTACAACAACGCGATCGTCGCGCTGCATGGCGTCAGCCTGACGCTTCGCAGGGCGAGATTCGTCGCTCTGCTCGGCGCCAATGGCGCCGGCAAGACGACAACGCTGAAGGCGGTCTCGAATCTGCTTCCGGCCGAGCGCGGCGCAGATCACGGCAGGCGCGAATCCGCTTCGACGGCCTCGACGTCAGCGCGCGACGCCGACTCCGAGCTCGTCCGCGCACGGTCTCGTGCAGGTGCTCGAAGGGCCGGCATTGCTTTCGCTCGCTGACGGTCGAGGAGAATCTCGATCGCCGGCGCGCTTCGGCCGAAGCTCGAGCCGCCGCGAGACCGCGGCGGATCTCGAGCGCGTCTACGGCTATTTCCCGCGCTTGAAGGAAAAGCGACGGACGACATCCGGGCTCACCTCGGGCGGCGAGCAGCAGATGACGGCGATCGGTCGCGCGCTGATGTCGCGGCCGCGGCTGCTGGTCCTCGACGAGCCGTCGATGGGGCTTGCGCCGCTCGATCGTCGCAGAGCATCTTCAAAACGCTGAAGCGCCTCAATCGCGAGCGAAGGGCTTTCGATCCTGCGTCGCCGAACAGAACTCCACGGTCGCGCTGCAATATGCCGATCGCGCGACCGTGCTGGAGAACGGCGTCGCCGTGCTCGAAGGCGACGCCGGCGAGCTGCGGCAGCGCGACGACATCAAGCGCCTTCTATCTCGGCGTCGGCGAGCCGAAGACGCCGGGCAAGCGCTCGCTCGGTCGGCCGCTTGAGCGGGCTCATCGACCACCTGCCGCCTGATCACCTCCGCTAATGGAGCAATCGCCATGACCGATCGCCGTGCAAATCCAAAGGACGCAAAGCCGATCGGGCGTCCCCGGCCTGCCGCGTCCGCAGCGACCTGCTCATGTCATCGAGACGACGCGCGAGGCCATCGAAGTCGCCGAGAGGCTTGGCGAGCGCTTCGCCGCCGGCGCCTCGGCGCGCGACCGCACCGCGCCAAGCCGGTCGCGGAGCTGGACGCCTTTTCGCAGAGCGGGCTGTGGTCGATCAACGTGCCGAAGGCGTTCGGCGGGCCCGAGGTCTCCTATGTGACGCTCGCCAAGGTGATCGAGATCATTTCCGCCGCGGATCCCTCGCATCGGCCAGATCCCGCAAAACCACCTCGGCGTCGTCGCCGCCATCCGCACCGTTTCCGACCCGGCGCAGCAGAAGCTCTTGTTCGCCGAGGTGCTGAAGGGAATCCGTTTCGGCAACGCCTTTTCCGAATTCGGTCAGCAAGCGCGCCGCCGATTTCGAAACGAAATTCGCCGACAAGGGCGACCATGTGATCGTGAATGGCGGGAAGTTCTATTCGACCGGCGCGCTGCTCGCGCATCTCGTGCCGATCGTCGCCGTCGATGAGCAGGGGCGCGCCTGGTACGCGATCGCCGATCGCGACGCGCCGGGCCTCACCGTGATCGACGACTGGTCGAGCTTCGGCCAGCGCACGACGTTCAGCGGCACCGACCTGATCGACAACGTGAGGGTGCCGAAGACGCATCTGGTGCCGGGCTACAAGGGCTACGATCATCCGACCGCCGACGGCGCGATTTTCCAGATCATCCAGGCGGCCGTCGATACCGGCATCGCCAGGAACGCGATCGACGAGACGATCGCGTTCGTGCGCGGCAAAGCGCGCGCCTGGATCGACAGTCGGCCGCGACCACGCCTCGGAGGATCCCTACACGATCCAGGCGGTCGGCGATCTCGTTCTGCGGCTGCACGCCGCCCAGGCGCTTGCTTGAAAGGCGGGCCGCGCGGTCGACCGGGCGGTCGAGAATCCGACGCGAGACGGTCGCCGCGGCGCAGATCGCGGTCGCCGAGGCCAAGGTGCTGATCGACCGAGATCGCGATCGAGGCGACCAACAAGCTGTTCGAACTGGCCGGCACGCGCTCGACGCTCGCCGAGCACAATCTCGACCGGCACTGGCGCAACGCG
>CAWDQG010000005.1:0-41337 GCA_963804405.1 uncultured Alphaproteobacteria bacterium
CCGCAACGCTGCAGGACGCGCGCATCTGGGATTGGCGCGGCTCAAGCCGCAACTGCAGCAAATCCAGGGCCTGCGGCCCTATTACACGTTTCACGGCGTCGATATCGATCGCTATGCGATCGATGGCTCCGAGCGACAGGTCATGATCACAGCGCGCGAGCTCGATGTTACGCGGCTTCCCGCGCCCGCCCAGGTCTGGGTCAATCTCGCGCTCAAATACACCCACGGGTATGGCGTCGTCGCGGTCCCGGTGAATGAGATCGACACCAGAGGCAATCCAGTTCTCTGGGCCCACGATATTCCGGTCGAGGCCAAAAGACCTGTCCGTCACCCGCGGCGAGATTTATTTCGGAGAGCTCACCGACGACCGTGTCTACGTGCACACTACCGAGAAGGAATTTGATTTCCCGCAAGGCCAGGCCAACGCCGAAACGGTGTACCAGGGAACTGGAGGGACCTGCTCTCCAACCGTGGCTCAAGCTCGTTATCGCCCGCGAATTCGACGGCCTGCGGCTTTTCATCTCGACTTATTTCACGCCTGAGAGCCGGGTGATGCTGCGTCGGAACATCGTCGAACGCGCTCAAACGCTCGCTCCGCTCCTGCGCTTCGATCGCGATCCGTACATCGTCGCAGATGCGGACCATTATTCCTACATCCTCGATGCTTACACGACGTCGGATAATTTTCCTTACAGCGAAGCTTATCAGGGATCGCTTCGCGATTTCCGCGGGTACAACTACCTGCGCAATTCCGTCAAGGCGGTAATCGACGCCTATAACGGCTCGCTGACGTTCTACGTCTTCGACCGACACGATCCGATCATCAACGCCTATCGGCAGGTATTGCCTGAGCTTTTCAAGGACGAGCGCGAGATGCCGGAGAATCTGCGCCGACATATCCGCTATCCGGAGGATATCTTCACGGTGCAGGCCGAGATGTACGGCACCTATCACATGACCAACCCGACCACCTTCTACAATCGTGAGGATCACTGGGAGGTCCCGCACGAGCTTTATCGAAGCAGCGAGATCGCGATCTTCCCCTATTACGTGACGGCCCAGCTGCCCGGTTTCGACAAGCCGGAGTTTCTGCTCATGTTGCCCTTGTCGGTCGCCGGCAAGAACCAAATGGCCGGTTGGCTCGCGGGTCTCTCAGATGGCGAGAACTACGGGAAGATGGTTGCTTTCCGCTTCCCCAAAGGGACTTTCATCGACGGCCCGGCACAGCTGGAATCACGGATCAGCTCCGATAGCCGGTTCTCCGGGGATCTCACGCTTTGGGATCAGCACGGTTCGCAAGTCATTCGCGGTAATCTCATCGTGCTACCGCTCGCGGACAACCAGCTCATCATGATCGAGCCGGTCTATATCGAGGCTGAACAGACCAAGATCCCGATGCTCGCCCGCGTGGTGTTAGGGCAGCTCTTACCCGATGACCGCAAGATCGAGTGGGCGAGCACGCTCACCGATGCTGAGCGCCTCCTCGTCGGTGCGCCAGCGCCGACATCGGCCGCAGCCGGCGCGCCCGACACGCGAACTAGCAACGAAATGCTAGAGCGTGCGCGCGCACTGTTCGACGAGATGCAGCGGGAATATGCGTCCGGCAACTTCGCGCGCTACGGCGAGCTTCTCCAGCAGCTTGGAAAGCTGCTCCAGCCACATTGAAATTTCCAACCGGGGACGATTCACTTGCCTCGGAAAGCCGTTGTAGGAGGTCAAGGGGCGCGCACGGCAGACAAAATCTTTGCATTGCCGGTTAAAACCTACAAAAACCCTTGAAAGCGGCCACTTTCTAGTCAATTGGTTGCAACAGGGCGCACGTCACCACCGGCGATGTAGCGCAATGGTAGCAAACCGATATGAGGGCGGAAGACCCACGATCGGAGCCGGATATCGAATGGCCAGGACTTGCGGCCGATAGCGACGGCCGCAGCATCGTTGCGCGGAGCTGTCGTGACATCGCGAACGCCATCCTCGCCGATCAGAGCGGCGCCGATCACGGCGAAGCGGCGCAAGGGCACCCGCGCCGACGTGACTCCTACCGCGCGCAGTTCGAGAGCGCATGGGCCCGCTACTGCGCTGAGGGCGTCACTCGCCAGCAATTCCAGGCGTTAGCACAAGCGTCGCGGTCGCGGAACCAAGGCGCGAGACCGCGTCGAAGATCGTCGGCTTGCGGGGCGCGCACGATATCCGGCTCCGGCCGTGGGCCTTCCGCCCTGGTATAGGTTTGCTACCAATGGGCTTCTTTTGCGCTACATCGCCGGTGGTGGCGTGCGCTATACGAACTAGAAAGTGGCCGCTTTCAAGGGTTATGTAGATTTTGACCGGCAATATGTCCGATCACTTCATTACGGTGAGGTGTGCGAATTTTTTGGGCCTTATCGGGTCGCCCGCCAGTGCCTCACACAAAAGTCGGACATCGCGTACTTGTTTTATCTGCCGTTCTCGATGGTCTTTGTGTCCTCCTATGTCTGGAATTCCGTATTAGCTCGTCTTTTTTGACCGTCGTCTCGTAACCAGCGCGGCTAACGAATTTCTTTGGCGGCTTCGTTGATTTTATCAAACGGGCCATCTTGATTGAGCAGACGGTAGAACTCAGGCGTGTTGTATGGGTCGGGTTCGGCGCGATCGACGACAACCGGCGAACGATGTACGGCGGCGTCTGTCGTAACGAAGCGGAATAGCGTCGCGATTACCGCCAGCCCAAGCGCCAGCAGAAGAAAAACCGTCTCAGACATCCCGGCGTTGTTGGTCGGCTCTCCCGCTCCCGGCAGTCCTCTCTGCATCACCGGACACCGAGTTCGGTGAGATTCGGTCCGGGCCGCAATTGGCTCCGACGCCTTGACCAGCGGGATCGGAGCGACTGAAGCGGCGCTGCGGCGCTAGTCTCGGACGGCGTGCTTGCTGGCTGAGCCGGTGGAATTGACGGCGCCGTATGTTCTTCCTGCGCGCTTTGCCGCACAGAGTTCTCAGTTGTCGCCTGATTACGGGCAGCGTTTACCGGGCGCGCAGCCGCCTGGGGGCTATTCTCCAACGACGTGCTTACTGGCGGGCGATTAACTCTGTCGCAGGGTTTGGCCAGGTAGCAAGCATTTGGACGTCCGGCGCCGGCGTAGTGTTGCCCGCGCTTACCGACGCTACAACGTCCTCGCCCTCACGTTTTGGCCCGGACTGAGCTGGCGTCGCATGCAATGATTTGTCCCGACCCGAAGTCGGTGCTGGCGCTTGTTGCGGCGGCTGGCCGGCGCCACGAACGTACCAGCACTTCCGCGGGTTGCCCGATCCAATCGATAGTACCAGTGGCTCCCTTGCGGTGCCGGGGAATTCGGTGCAGCCAGACAGTCATCCGCCCCTCCAGTAGTGGCCGGCACGATGACGCCACACCGGCTACTACAAGCGCAGCAACAAGTGCAATCGAACCGAACGACCTTGAATTCTGCCCTGACATGATCCATCCCCCGATTGCTGAGCGGCGAGATAATCTCGGCTTCTAAGCCCAAAATTGCGACGCCCTGCGATCCATTTTTCAGATCTTGGCTCTTGGCAGCGCGATTCGATAGTGGTCGAATTCCGCTCCAACCTCTCGTGACGCGATGGCCCAGCATGACCCGCTAGCCTGAACCTTCCATCGCCGTGCCGTGCGAGAGTACGCGCCACTCGACGCGGTACCGCGAACAAAGTTTTTTTCCGCTAGCCTGACGGTGGCTCGAAGGTCAGTTTTTCCACAACCCCTTAAATCGATCTGTCGCCAATGGTGATCCGAGAGCAATGCAAAGCGATCGTGCTCGGCATCAATTACGGAATGGGACCGGAAACAATGGCGCTTAAGGCCGGCATAACCAAGGGCGAAGCGCGCGAGTTGCTACGTCTACATAAGGTAACGTATCCCCGATTCTGGCGCTGGATCGATGACACCGTCACGACGGCGCTTTTTGCCGGCCAGATGCAGACTGTATTCGGATGGCGTCGACATGTGGGGCGAGACGCCAACCCAAGGTCGCTGATGAATTTTCCAATGCAGGCGAACGGCGCGGAAATGATGCGCCTGGCCGCGATTGCTGCGACAGAAACCGGGATCGAGGTCTGCTGTCCGGTGCACGATGCCCTCGTTGTCTCGGCTCCGGCGGACAGACTTAAGGATGACGTGGCGGCAATGTGCGAGATCATGCCCCTTGCGCACCCTCGGCGGCCGCTACGTCATCCTGCTTAGCAGTAAGCGAACGTAATTCCTCGCGATGCTCCAATCTTCGCCTTGGCGCCTTTCAACTTCTTCGTGGTGGATCGCTCTGCGAAGTCGTTCAAGCGCATGGGCAAGACTGAAAGGGTCAGTCCTCAGATATTCATCGATGTGTCTTTCAACCAAGACAGAGCGATGAGGATCATTCGATTTCGCCAGGTCACGCAATGCGACCAGGCACAGCCCAAGCTGATTAGTTCGCGTAAGTCTCCTCTGTATCATGAATAGTAATGTAAACCGCCCGTGCCCGCGATGCCTGAGCAGCGCAGGCTTAACGTTAATCGCGCACCCGTCCGGCTTCATGATGATGGCCCCCGCGCGTTCGCTGCCTCGCTCCGCCCTTTCGGGCTATGGCTCGATCGTTCCAAATATATTGCGCGCAGGGCCAATGCGCGGTCCAGCGAAGGCGATTTTGGGGCCGGGGTAGGCCGAGGGCCAAAATCAAACAATGATCGCCGAAGCCGACGCGGGCTGATCAAACAAAACAGCGCTGCGCGCGATTTCATGTCAAGCAAGCGCTGTGATCTGATAAAATTGTTGGTGCTGAAAAGCGAGCTGGCAGCGCTGTGCCACGCCGCCAGCCCTAACCCCGGTCCATGGAGGAAAACGATGGATGAGGCTACTCCCAGCCTACAGCAAGCCCCTTCGCCAAACCAAGCCCAGCGCCGCACGATGAGCCGAGCTGTCAGGGTCCTGGCCCAGCAAGCGGCGATCAAACAGGCCAAGCGCCGACTGCAAAGGCAAGGATGAGGAGTTTCAGGCGACACACAGCCGGGGGCTGGTGGTGTCGCCTGTCTCAGCGAAGGGTATTGTTCCGGCTGCGGCAATCCCTAACTTTGGGGTCTGACAACCGCGACAATGCTGCCACCAGACTACCGCGCTGGTCTGCGATACGACTGCTAAATGTTCCCGCGTACTCAACTCAGCATCGAGCCTTGCCTGCCCCGTCCGGCCAAGCAGCCGCCAGCCGGGCGCGGATGGATACACGAGATCAAGCACGATGGCTTCCGCATTATGGCGCGGCGGGATGCCAAGGGCGTGCGGCTGTTCACGAGGAACGGATACAACTTCGCCGACCGCTTCCGGAGAATTGTCGAAGCAATCGAGAACCTTCCAGTTCGGTCATGCTTCATTGACGGTGAGGCGATTGTCGTTGATGCAAACGGACTGTCGGTGTTCGACCTAATCCGGCACCGCCAACACGACCGCGCCGCTGTGCTCTGCGCATTCGATTTGATTGAGCTAGATGGTAAGGACTTGCGCCGCTCGCCGATTGAAAACCGCAAGCGGGCATTACGAGAATTGTTACGCCAGAAGAGTGATGGCATCGCCCTCAATACGCACTTCGACAGCGATGGTGCGATTATTTTCAAACATGCCTGCGAGCTTGGCTGCGAAGGCATTGTGTCAAAGCGGCTTGGCTCGCCCTACACGTCCGGCCGGGCCAACCATTGGCTCAAGATCAAGAACCCTTCAGCACCAGCGGTGAAACGCGAGGCGGAAGAGGATTGGGGAGGCAAGCCAAGCTGCCGGGGGCGTCGTATTTGGTAATCCCTAGCTCGATCGTGGCGCCGTAAGCCGCGGGATGATCCGGCGGATTAAATGCCGGATTTGCCGCTTGGTATTGCGACGATTGCTGACGTTACGCACCCAGAGGCCGCTGATCTGGAATAGCTGCTCAAGGTCACCGTGTAGAGGTTTTGCCAAGTTGGAATATTTCAGAGCCCAAGCAAGCCTTCCCCTGAGATGCTGCGCGGCTTTCAGGTCGTTCATACGAACAAGATAGTCCAAGCCTTTGACCAAACCATACAGGTGCAGCCGTTGCGCTTGTCGTAGGTCATTCGACCTCATCCTTCCCTCGAACGGCAGTGTAGAGGGAACCCCGGCGCTGCGGGAGCCATGCGCGACAATCGCGCGCCAGGGGCCCGGTCCAGTGGACACCCCATGCGATCCCGTCCCACTGCCCCGCGCGGGACCGTAATCGGCAGCCCTTAGCGTCGGCTTAAGGCGGTGTTGCCGGAAAACAAAAACGCGGCAAGCATAGTTCTAGTCTGGGTAAGTGTAGCTGCGGGAACCTGCGCAAGGTTTTGGCGTTAGTCATTGCGTAATCGGGGACATCTGGGGGATCACCTATGGAACGCCAAGGACGACGTTCACCGCATCCTGAACTGATGCGGTGCGACCACTGTCGGAAATCATTTGGCCTGATACTTCATCGCTACTTCCGAATGCGCTTCTGTTCGGCCGATTGCCTCAAGTCATATCAGCGCCGCCTCGATGAGCTGACGATGATGAAGATTCAGCACACCGGCCTGTCGCTCCCGAACTGAGCATGTGGTGGTTCAATGTCGGCGTTTGAGCGCTTGTTAGAGCCTGGCTGCACCGAAGGCCCCGCGTGCCGGTGCGGAGAAGAGATGGAAATCGCCAGCATCGAGCGGCTTCCCGAAGGAAGCGACGCAGATGTCCGCGTCTACCATTGCCGCGCGTGTCACCATGAGATGCGGCTGACCGTTTGGGCCACGATAACTTAGGGGTCCATCTCATGATCGAACCCAGGACCCGGCTGGTAGTGTCGATTCAGCCGGGGCTCTGGAGCACTACGGCGGCAGCCTCCCGGCGGGCACGATCAGTGTAGCTTTGATGATCGCTTGGCGCACGTGCTCGACCGCGGCGATTGCTTCGCGCTCCTGTTCATAGCCGAAGTGCACCACCGGGCGGCCACGGCCAATGATGTTGAAGCCATGCCCGTCAATTGTCGGCGCTACCTTCGATACCGTATAGACATCCATCGAGCCCTCCGCCCTCCAACATCATCGGCCTGAACCAGCCGACAGCGGCAGATTGTGGAGCGGCAGAGCGATCAGCGCCAGTACAGCCGCGACCACGGCGGCCAGACCGAACAGGGACCGCTGGTAGCCGTGGGAACCAGGGGGCCGCTTGGAGTTTTACAGACAACCCCCCTTCGCAAGCATCGACGCAAAGCGACGTGCAGTCGGATCTCAACGATTGTGTAGGGACGGTCTCGAATGCCTTATCGCAGCGGTTTATCTCTCGCAGAAGCGGTCTTGGCCTTGATGACGACGTCGGTCGCGCCACTTGCCGTATTTGGCTTCCTGACAGATTTCGACCTCGCGGGCGGTGAGTTCATCGGGATAGGTGCCTAGACTAACTCGCTCTCTGCGCAATCCCGACAGTTCAATTTGTTTCAAGCGCCCGCTTTCGCGGTCGAACAAGGTTCTAATTCCCCGATGGTCCATACTCCAGCCCATTGCAAGGGACCCCCTCAATCCTCAGAGCTATTCTGCCGCGGTCGAGGACGATGTTTCGGTCAAACCGTTTGCCCGGATTCCGCACTCCGGAACGCGGCAGGCTTTTGCACTAAACTCGCAGTGCCGCGAGCGCGCGACATTGAACATTACCAAGCGGGCCCAAGTTGCGCCACCGCTGGCGGCTGGCAAGAGCGTGACGCGATCTCGGCTGGAACCTGTGGAGCCCCTCATGCATGTTGCAATCACCCTCCACTCAACTCAATTGGTCCGTGCCATGAGCACTTTCCACAAGATCAATGCCACCGGGCTAACCCCTTTGCTCTGTGCGACCGATAGTGCCCTTATTTGCGGCTTCGTGTGTATCACAAGGTGCCCAGCAGTCTCCTTGGGAGGGGTGCCGTATAGCACTTATGCCGCCAAGTGTTGCCGCCTCCTTGACTTGATATTCCGGGTCCGCCCCGACATCGGAAACATGGACGGTCCGCCCTTCGAGCATCACACTCGGGTCTTGGGGTGCTGGCGGATCTTCTGGAGGCGGCTCTAGCGGCGGCTTCTCCGGAGGCGGCGGTTCGTCTGGCGGCGGCGGAGCCTCGGGGAGCTGGTGGCGCATTCACCGTGCCGCCCGTCAGCGTTGCCGTGCCCGAGACGGCGGTGCTTGCGGCGCTCGATGGTGTGACCTGCACCACATAGAGTGCTCCCGACTGAAAGGCGAGATTGCCAGTAATGGTGAGCGTGCCGGTCGGGTTTGCCGCGTTGCCTGGCGCAAGCGTGCCGCCGCTCATGATTGTGCTCGCTACTGGATCGACAATGCCAGTGCCCGACGGCGTGCCGCCGGAGTTGACCGTTGCGCTAGTGGTATTGGAGATCGAGCCGTCCACTTCCAGCGTGCCGGCATTGATGATGGTGCTGCCGGGCGTAGCTGTTGGTGCCGGTCAGCGTGTGCGTGCCCAGGCCGATCTTGGTCAGGCCGCCCGGTCCGCTCATCCCGCCCGAGAGGGCCGCATTGTTGGCCAAACCGCAAAGCGCACCAGCGGCCAAATGCGGGGCGTTTTGAGGCTAGCTGATTGGGTACCCCGCCGATTACCCCGACCACTACGCTCTGGTCGGGATTGGCACTAAGTCATTGAAAAGGCTGGAGGCCACGCCCGGAATTGAACCGGGGTAAACGGTTTTGCAGACCGCTGCGTAACCACTCCGCCACGTGGCCGTAGGCATCGCCGCATCCATCGCGGCCAATGCCGAACCCGCGTCTATAACGGAAGGCGGCGTCGCCGACAACGGTGTAACAATACGGCAAACCGGCTAGTTTGCCGCGCCGCCGCTCGCTTGCGTTTTGCCGGACCGTGCCGCACAACCCTGCCTGCGAATATGGGAACCGGTCTCATAGGAATGCCGCCATGTTCGACGCCGCCAATGCGCGCCGGCTGATGGTTGAAGGCCAAGTCCGCACCGCCGACGTCACCGACGCCGCGTTGCTCGACGCAATGCTGACATTGCCGCGCGAGCGGTTCTTGCCGCCGGCGCTGGCGCCGCTGGCTTATCTCGACGGTGATATTCCGGTCGCCAAAGGCCGCGCGCTGCTCAAGCCGATGGTGCTGGCGAAGCTTGTCCAGGCGGCCCGCGTCGATGGCAGGCGACCGCGTCCTCGATGTGGGTTGCGCGACCGGCTATTCGTCGGCCCTGCTGGCACGCCTGGCCGGCTCCGTCGTCGCGCTGGAAGAGGACGCCGACCTGGCGCAGCCAAGCGAAACGGCGCTTGCGGCCGTCGGCGCCGCCCAAGTCGAGGTGGTGACCGGGCCGCTGACGGCCGGTTGGGCGGCCGGCGGCCCCTACGACGTCATCCTCCTCAATGGCGCCACCGAGATCGCCCCGGATACGCTCGGCCACCAGCTCAAGCCGGGCGGGCGGCTCCTCGGCGTTTACGGACGCTCGCCGCATCTAAGGCCATGATTTATCATCTGATTGAGGGCCGGCATGGTTGGCAGGCCGATTTTTGACGCTGCCGCCAGGCTTCTTGCCCGGCTTCTCGGCGCCCCCGAATTCGTTTTCTAGCCAATTCACGGCATGGCGTTTGGCCGCTGCATCGCGGCCGCACCTGTGGCGCATATGTGCCATCGGGCAGAAATTTGCGAATAATCTCAATCGCGGGGTTTCACGCCGTCGGTTAGCCGCATAGTCTGGAGTCGGGTGGCGTCGGCTGGCTCGGTTGGCCGCGACATGAAGTTGTTGTCCAAACGACAATCCCCGGGAATGCGGGGAGGGGCAGGCAGCGTCGTTTCATGGGTGCGCAGAGGGGTACGGGCGTATCTTTTGGCCATTGCGGGTCTCTGCGTAGCCGGCGCCGGTCTTGGCATTGGCTGCTCGGGGGCTGCGGCCGATACGCTTGAATGGGCCTTGGTGCAGGCCTACCAGAACAATCCGTCGCTCAATGCGCAACGGGCGTCCTTGCGCGCGACCGACGAGAACGTGCCGCAAGCGTTGTCAGGCTATCGCCCCAAGCTATCCGTCACCGCCGCCGGCGGCTACAATTACCAGAACTCGAGCTCGGTTTTTCCGCTCGGCGGGCATGCTCGTCGACCAGCCAATTTGCGCAGAATTTCTATTCGCGCACCGTCGGCGCCACCGGCACGTACACGCTGTACAACGGTCTGCAGACCGCGAACCGTACTCGCCAGGCCGAAAGCCAGGTCGAAGGTGCGCGCGAGACATTGCGCGTCACCGAGCAGCAGGTGCTGCTCGACGCCGCGACCGCCTATATGAACTTGCTGCGCGACGGGGCGGTGCTCGATCTGCAGCGGCGCAACGTCGAGGTGCTTACCGAGCAGCTCAAGCAGACGCGCGACCGTTTCAATGTCGGCGAGGTGACGCGGACCGACGTGGCGCAAGCGGAATCGCGTCTCGCCGCCGGACGCTCGCAGCTCCTCGGCGCTCAGTCGCAATACGTCACCTCGCGCGCCAATTACCGCAGGGTGATCGGCGTCGATCCGGGCAGCCTCGCGCCCGGCACCCCGGTCGACCGGTTGTCGCCCAACGTGTTGCCCAAGGCGATTGTGCAAGGTGAGGCGCAGAGCCCCTCGGTGCTCGCCGCCGCCTACGGCGTCGACATCGCCGAGCTCGCGGTCAAGATCAGCGAAGGCGCGCTCTATCCGAGCCTGACGATGACCGGGAAGCGTGCTGCAGGGACCAAATCCGGCTTTCGAAGTCATCAAGCAGACGCAAGCCTCGGTGATCGGCCAGTTGACCGATACCGATCTACCAGGGCGGCGCCGAATATTCCGCCATCCGTCAGTCCAAGGAGACGCTGGGCCAGCAGCGGCTCAGCCTCGACATCAACCGCGATCAGGCGCGCGCCACGGTGGTGCAGAGCTGGGGCCAGCTCGATGCCGCCAAGGCGCAAATCGAATCGACGACGGCACAGGTCAACGCCGCCGAAATCGCGCTCAACGGCGTGCGCGAGGAGGCGCGGGTCGGACAGCGCACGACGCTGGACGTCCTCAACGCCCAGCAGGAACTCGTCAATGCCCGCGTCGCCCTGGTCACCGCCCAGCATGACCGGGTGGTGGCTTCGTACACTTTGCTTGCGGCGGTCGGCGCGCTGTCGATGCCGCGGCTCGGCCTCAACGTCCTGATTTATGACCCGATGGTGCACTACCAGCAGGTCCGCGATGCCTGGATGGGCGTGCGCAATCCCGACGGCAGATAGCGCTGGCCCGCGGCCGCGGCCGGCGGGTAACCATCTCGACGGATTTTGCCGGTGACAGATTGGGTTGCCATCGACTTTCGCCATGACATACTTGATGGCACCGTTGCATAGTTGTGCTGTTGATTCGCGGTCGGCAGCCGGCTTGAGGCGACGACCGCGGCGGGGGACACGCACCGACTAGATGTGGTGGAGCATGGATTCTTTCGGAAGAGCCGGCTCCCACCCCGGATCAGATCCGGGGCAGGCCTTTTCCGGATCATGCTCTAAGGCGAGGATGCGCGCATGACGCAGCCGGCGAAATCGCAAGAACCGTCGATGGAGGAGATTCTCGCCTCCATTCGCCGGATCATCGCCGATGACGACGCCAGTAAAACGGTGCAACGTGCCGCCGAGCCGCCGAAGCCGGCGCCGCGGCCGGCTCCACCGCCGCCGCGAATGCCCGAGCCCGAGCCCGAGCCGAGCGTGCCGGAAGTTCAGGCCGAAGAATTGCCGATGCCCGCAGCGCCGGAGCCTGAACTCGAGGAAGACCAGGCTTCCGATATTCTCGATCTCACCGAATCGATGGCGGCGCCCGCGTTCAGTCAAGCTCCGCCGCTCGCCGCCCGCGCGCGCCGCAGTTTCGCAAGATCGAGGGCTTTTCCGATGTGAGCTTCGACGAAGCCGACGAGCCCAAGCCGGCAATGCCGAGGACCGACACCTCGGGCCTACGCTCGGGATTGCGAGAATGGACTGCTTTCGAGCGCTACCAGCGCGGCCGTCGACTCCGCGTTCAACGCCTTGGCGCAGACCGTGCTGGTGCAGAACGCGCGCACGCTCGAGGATCTGGTGCGCGAGATGCTGCGTCCGATGCTGAAATCATGGCTCGACGACAATCTGCCCGGCATGGTCGAGCGCCTGGTTCGGGCCGAGATCGAGCGCGTCGCCCGCGGGCGCTAGCACCGCGAGATCATCGCGGTGTTCTGAAAATCGGCACAAGCTTGGCCGTCGCAACGCTTGGAACGCTTGGCCCACGCGACCACGCCGCGTATGCCGCGAAATGCCATGCATCAGCGGCCTTTCACGTCCATGGGGCTGGGTCCCATCTGTGTTCGCCAATCGAACTCGGCTGAACGGTTCTCGGTCCCATCGCCGAGTGGGCCGAATCGGGGCTGCGTCACGGCGCTCGCGGCCGGAGCTCCACGCGGTGGTTGCAAATTTTCTCTGCGGGAAGAATGATGGCGGGCGTGATCGAATGCACGCATCGATCGAACAGGTGAGGCGGAGAGCGCCTGTGGCATAAATAGGTTAATCACAAAAAGCGGGCGATAGACCCGTCAAAACACAAGGTCGTGGCCATGCGGCGCGATCATCGCTGGGAGGACATCATGAAATTTGCGGTTCGCTTGTTGGCGGTCGTCGCGGGCCTCGTGCTCGCGGGTTTTGTTGCACAAGCTCAAGCAGCGCCTGATTGTGGCGAGAACACCGGGAAGAAGGCGACCGGCAAACCAATTCCGATCGGCGCGGTGACGTCCATGAGCGGCATCGGCAGCTTCAAGGAAGCCGACGACGCCGCCAGGGCTTACTTTGATTGCGTCAACGCCAATGGCGGCATCCGCGGCCGGCCGATCACCTACCACGACGAAGACGATCAAAGCCAACTCGACGTCGCGGCGCAGGCCGCCAAAAAGCTGGTCGGCGACGAAGGCGTCTACCTTATGATCGGCAGCACCAGCTTCATCGAGTGCATCGCCAACGCCGACTACTATATCAAACAAAACGTTCTCGAGATTGGCCTTGGCATTTCGCCGCAATGCTTCCAGTCCAAGAACATCGCCGAGGTCAATGCCGGCCCGCGGCAGAGCGGTATCGGCGGCGCCGATTACGCCCGCCGCAAACTCGGAGCCAAGACCCTCGTCTGCTCGATCCCGAAATTTCCCGGCTCGGACTATAGCTGCCGCGGACTGGAAGAATGGGGCAACAAATACGGGGTCAAGGTAACCAGCATCTATTCCGATCCGGTGTCGCCCGACTACGGCTCGCTGGTCTTGCAATTCCTGGCGACTGGCGACGATGCGATCATGATCTACGGCACCGACGATACCGGCGCGCGCATCCTCGATGCGGTGGAACAACAGGACGGCGCCGCCAAGATGAAATGGACGACGCCGACTTCGTATTACACGGTGCGTTTCCCCGGCGCGATCGATGCCAAGTATTGGAACGATCGCTTGTGGGTGAACGCCGAGCTGGCGCCGCTCGACTGAAAGGGCAAGGACAATCAGAACTGGATTGCGGTCATGGACGCCTATGGCGGCAAGGCGTTGCGCGACAGCTTTTCGCAAGCCGGCTACATCGCGGCGCGAGTCGCGGTCAACGCCATGCTGTCGATCAAGAACCCGGACGACGTCAACCGCAACACGGTGACGGCTGCGATTCAAAACATGAAGCCGTACGAGACCGACATCCTCTGCATGCCGTGGTATTGGGGCGGCCCGGAGGCGACCGAGCACAATGCCAACCACGTGACGCGTACGGTGACGCTGCACGACGGCAAGTGGAAGACTCTGGAAGGCTGCGTCGCCGATGCCGATCCGGGTCTCGCCAATATCGAGGCGTTGGAGAAGAAGCTCGGGATCCAGATCAACGACCAGGTTCACTGAGGATCGCGATAAGCTTGTCCGCCGCGCCACTGGCGCGGCGGATTCTTCTGCTCGCTGGTGCTTCCCGCTGACCATTGGTTTGCGTTCGCATGAATTTGCTGCCGTTCATTGTTTCCGGCCTCGGCCTCGGCGCCGTTTACGCGCTATCTAGTGTCGGTTTGGTGATACTCTATCGCGCTTCGGGAACGCTGAATTTCGCCTTCGGCGCCTTCGGTGGCATCTCGGCGTTTCTTGCCTGGCAGCTCACGCAGCTGGATGTTCCGCTGGCGATCAGCTCGATCGTAGGCATCGCCGCCTCGACCGCTATCGCTTACGCCTATGGCCGCATTTTTGCCCCGCGCCTGGCGCATCGCGATCGCGTCGTTCGCGCGATCGCAACGCTCGGTCTGGCGCTTTTCCTGTTCGGCGGCATGGCCTGGTACTGGGGCGTCGGCATCGCCCGTCGGCTGATGTTGCCGACAGACCTGGATTTTGTCGTGCTGTTCGGCGTCAGGCTGACAATGACCCGCCTGATCGCGCTTGGCGTGTCGCTGGCAATGGTGGTTGGCATCGGCTTGTTGCTGTCTCGCACGCGCATCGGGCTCGGCATGCGGGCGCTGGCGAGTGATCGCCATATCAGCGCCGCGATCGGTGTGCGCGTCGTCCAGATCGATTCCATTGCGTGGCTGATCAATGGCTTGTTTGCGGGCATCGCCGGGATTCTTTTGGCGAATATCAACCGGCTCGATCCCGGTACTCTGACCTTTCTGGTGATCCCGGCGATCGCCGCCGCAATCATGGCGCGCCTGTCATCGTTGTGGGGCGCGTTCGTTGGCGGCATCGTCTGCGGCATGATCGAAGCGCTGTTGATCGCCACCTCGCCCGAGATTGCTAACCTGCGCAGTGCAGGGCCCTACGTGGCGGCCCTGATCTTTCTGACCATCGTCGGCGCCGGTCAGGGCATCGGAGCACGGGAATGACCGACGTCGCCCGGACCGATGCCGCGCCTCAAGCGGTCCCGGCGAACACGGCGCTATCGCCGCCGATGCGTGCGGCGGTGATCATTGCCGTGGTCGGCGTTGTTTCTGGCATCATCGCGCTGACGTGCGGCGGCTATTGGCTTTCGAATTTCACCCAAGCCTATTGCATGGCCTTGGCGGTGCTCGGTTGCGCGCTGCTTTACGGGCAGCTTGGCCTGGTCTCGTTGTGCCAATGGGCGCTGGTCGGCGCCGGCGGTTGGGTGAGCCTGCGCGTCTACCACTCTATTCATCCGCCCTTCTTCGTGACGATTCTCGCCGGCGGCATCGGCGCTTCCGTGATCGGCATGGTCTGGGGACTGCCGGCGCTGCGCATGCGCGGACTCTATTTGGCGCTGGTCACGCTGATGCTGGCCGGCGCCTTTCAGACTCTCGTGTTCGTCATCAGCTTTCCCGTCGGCGGTCCCGGGTTTCTCGGCCAGGTCGGCGCCAGCGGCAACGACCGCATCAAGATGGCGCGACCGGTGTTTGCTTCGAGCGACACCGAATATTTTCTGTTCGTCGCCGGCGTGACGGTGCTTTGCATTTTTCTGGTCGAGGCGCATCGCCGCAGCAAGCCCGGACGCGCCTGGGCCTTGATCCGCAAGAACGAGCAGATGGCGATCGCGGCCGGCGTCAGGATCGTTTTCTACAAGGCCTGGGCGTTTGCCCTCTCGGGCTTTGTCGCCGGCGTCGCCGGCGCGCTGCTGGCCGGCCTGTTCGGCCAACTCGACGCCTCGGCCTTTCCGACCACGAACTCCATCGTGATTTTCATCGGCACGCTGCTTGGCGGTTACGATGTGTGGCTCGGCGCGTTCTTGGGCGGCATGCTCACCCGCTTCGTGCCGGCATTGCTGATCGACCTCAACGTCAATACCAATGTCGGCTTCATGATCTTTGGCGCCGCGCTGTTGTTCGCGCTGCGCGATCCTTTGGGCCTTGGCGGGCAACTCACCATTCTGGCCGAGCGCCTCTACAAGCAATTCCACGGGAAGCGCGCGGCATGATCAAGATCGATGCCCTGACCGTGCGGTTTGGCGGCATCATGCCGCTTGACGACCTCGCCGCCGAATTCGTCCGCGCCGATCTGCGGATTGATCGGCCCGAACGGCGCCGGCAAGACGACTTTGCTCAACGTGCTGTCCGGCTTCGTCACCCCGATCAAGGGCATGATCCTGCTCAACGAAACTTCGCTGCTCGGCCTGTCGCCGCGCCGCCGGGTGAGCATGGGACTGCGCCGCACCTTCCAGCAGGAACTCGTCGTCGACGAATTGACGGCGCTGGAAAATATCCAGGCGGTCGCCGACCATGTCTCGGCTGACCGCGCCAGCGCACGGCGGCAGGTCGAGTTGGCGCTTGATTTCGTCGGCCTCAGCGCCCGGCGCAATGTTCTGGGCCGCCGGCTCAATCTGTTCGAACGCCGCATGATCGAGATCGGCAAGACTTTGATCGGCGAGCCCAAGGCCATCCTGTTGGATGAGCCGGGGGCCGGTCTGAACGAGGAGGAAACCGACCGGCTGCGGCGGCTGCTTGGTCAAAATCCCCACGGCATTTGATTCCCAGCTTGTGCTCATCGACCACGATGCCGACCTGATCGCCTCGGTTTGCATGGAGACGCTGGTGTTGGATTTCGGCAAGCGGCTCGCCATGGGGCCGACCCGCGCGGTGTTGAACGATCCGGTTGTGCGCCGCGCTTATCTGGGACGCGAGTGACCGATGAGCGCAACCGAATTGACGGTACGCAATCTGTTCGTCTCGCGCGGCGGTCGCCCGGTGCTGCGCGATATCTCGCTGAGCGTTCCGCCTGGCGAAATCACCGCGTTGCTCGGCGCCAACGGCGCCGGCAAGTCGACGCTGGTTCTGACCATGGCCGGCATCTTACCCGCGGTTCGCGGCAGCATTTTCTGCGACGGCGTCGAGTTGCTCGGCCATTCGCCCGATGCCGTGCGCCGGCACGGCGTGGCGCTTGTCCTTGAAGGCCATCCGGTCCTGACCGGGCTTTCGGTGCGCGACAACCTCGCGGCCGCCGCGATGATGCACCCGCGGCGCGAAGCCGATCATGAAATCGAGGCGGCGCTGGAAACGTTTCCCGAATTGCGCGATCGCCTCTCGACGGCGGCGCAGAATCTTTCCGGCGGCCAGAAGCAGATGGTGGTGATTGCGCAAGGCATGATCGCCCGGCCGCGTTACCTTCTGATCGACGAATTGTCCTTTGGACTGGCGCCCTCGATCGTCAATCGCCTGGCCGAGACGATACAGGCCATCGCTGCCCGCGGCGTCGGCATTCTCCTGATCGAGCAATTCACCACGCTCGCCTTGTCGCTGGCCAAGACCGCGTTGGTGCTGGAACGCGGCGAACTGGCCTTCGCCGGCGCTTCGGAAGAACTGCGTCGCAATCCCGAGATTTTGCACGGCGCCTATCTCGCCTCCGGGCGCGGCCCGTCCGCGGATTTTGCCGTTACGCAAGGAGCAGCACGATGAAATCGAGCGAACTTTTCGACGTCAACGGCCGCGCAACAATCGTCACCGGCGGTGCGAGCGGGCTTGGCCTCGCCTATGCCGAGGTGATGGCCGACAACGGCGCGCGCGTCGCGCTCCTTGATGTCGATCGCGCCGGGCTCGATGCGGCAGTCGCCAGGCTGAAGGCCAAGGGCGGCGACGTCCACGGCAATGTCGTCGACGTCACCGACCGGACGGCGCTGCGCGCAGCCGTCGACGGAGCGGCGGGCGCGTTCGGTCGCCTCGACGTGCTGTTCGCCAATGCCGGCATCGATCCGGGCCCGGCCTTTGTCTCGGCGACCGGTCAGCGCGTAGCCGAGTACGCGTTTGAGAATGTGTCCGACGAGCGCTGGGACAAGGTGATCTCGACGAATCTCACATCGGTCTTCACGTCGATCCGGGCCGCCGTCCCGCACATGAAGAAAAACCGCCAGGGCGGACGCATCATCGTGACCACGTCGATTGCGGGGATCCGCCCGGAAGCGATCGTCGGCATGCCCTACATGCCGGCCAAGGCCGGCGCCGGCCATCTGGTGCGGCAGGCGGCGCTGGAACTGGCGAAATACAACATTCTGGTCAATGCGATCGCGCCCGGCCCGTTCGTCACCAATATCGCCGGCGGCCATATGCAAAAGCCCGAGGTGCGCAAGGCTTTCGAACGATGGGTCCCACTCGGCCGTGCCGCCGAGACCGAAGAGATTCAAGGATTAGCCCTGTTCCTGGCGTCGCCGGCCTCAAAGTACGTGACCGGCACCGAAATAGTCATCGACGGCGGCTGTTTGGTAGGCATTGCCGATTAGAGCTACGCTGGTCATCCTGGCCCAATTTCGCTTGGTACTCGCTAATGCCCAATCGTCGGCGAGCTGTTGTCGGCGCAACTTTGTTGCCCGTGGCAAGCCTTCTTTGGGCTTTCTGTAGCCAAGCACAACAGTCTGACCCGCTCGGATCGGTCGACGCGGCCTTCATTCCGGTCCCAGCGCCGTCAACCGAGACGACTGTACGCAGCTTTGTCATGGGCGGACAGCGCTACGACATTCCGCGCAACTTTCTCTTCTCCGTCGAAAACAATAATGACGGAAGTACCGGCGCAATTTCAATGCGCGCACTGCTTCCAGACATCGTCGGGCTTACAGGCGAGACGTTCGACTGTTGGCGCGCACAAAGTGCATGCAAGCACAGGGTTGTTACGATCGGACTTGTGCACAACCCGCCGCCCGCTGCAACCGGCCCACGGATGCTGGAAAACCTCAAATCTTCAGTCTTTCCTGAAAGATTTGCTGGACCTTGCGGTCTTGAGTTCTATGAATCAAAAGGTAACGAAAGTCAGCGATTCCAGTATTTCATCAAAGTGATGACCGCAGATGCAGACGTCTCGGTCCTGCGATGCGCCAAGGAAGGATCATCGTACGCGCCCGTCTGTGTCTCTAGGGACAATCCGGTCGATCAAATAAGCTTCTACTACAATTTCGATCGCAAGTTCATTTGCGACTGGGAAGACATCCGAAACAAGATTCGCAGCCGCATTACATCGTTCAGAAACACGGCGGCGAAATGACAATGGCAATCCTGGCACCGGAATGAGCGGAGGAGATCACGCGCCCTTGAGCGCGTCGGCGATCTTCTTGGCATGCTCGGCGAGCACCGCCGGATCTTCCTTGAAGCTCGCCGCCGGCTTGAGCGCGACGCCGATCTTTCGCGGAATGATGTGAACATGCAGGTGGAAAACCACTTGGCCGCCGGCCGGCTCGTTGAATTGCTGGATGGTGAGGCCATCCGCGGCAAAGGCCTTGAAGGCCGCACGTGCGATTGTTTGCGTCCTCAGGATCAGATGGGTGAGCGCGCCGGCTTCGATGTCGAGAATGTTGCGCGCCGGCGCCTTTGGAATCACCAACGTGTGGCCCGGCGCCCGCGGCATGATGTCAAGGAAGGCGAACGCCTTGTCGTCCTCGTAGACCTTGTAAGCCGGCAATTCGCCGCGCAGGATTTTGGCAAAGATGTTGTTCGGATCATAGTTGGTCATCATGTCCTCCGCCGCATGACCCGGAAGAGATCATGCGCAATAAAACGCGACTAGTGTCCCGCTTCTGAAGTTTCGCACATGGTTGCCGCCGGCCACGACTTTTACTTCGCCTGCGCATTCGGGACTTCATCCAGCCGTTTCAGCTCGAACTCTGCGGCTGGGTATTCAAGGAGATCTTTGGGACATTTGCTTACAGCGGACTGGAACAGCGGCCGGGCATCGGTCTTCGCGCCGTTCTCGATCAGGTAGATGCCGCTGTAGAAATCGGCCTCACAGGACTGCGCCACGCGGGTACTCAGTTGCTCAGCTGATGCTGCCGCTTGTTGCGTTTGATCGGGAGTGATTGAGCGAAGGAACAGGGGACAATGGGCGACGGCCACTCGCTGGGATCGATCAACTTTGCATTGGCGGCAAGCTCATCGGTATCGTTCTGACCGGCGCGCAGGCGCGCAATATGAAGCCAGATGGCATAGTAAGGATCAGTCGGTTTGAGCTGCAACGCCAATTTGAAATGGCTCAATGCCTCGTCTTCGCGGCCCAGGTAGAGCAGTGCCGTCGCGACTCTCGCGTTAGCATTGGCAAAGTCGCGCTGCCAGCCGGTGTTGTTGGGATTGGACTTTGTCAGGCCGTCTCGGATGGCGAGACTTGCCTTAAAAGCGGCTAGGGTGTCCGTCAGATTGCCCTGCCGGAGCTGCACATCGCCGACCTTGATGTACGCGACCGAGAGGTCGCGTTGCCAACCGAGATTGGCGGGATTGGCCGTCGTCAGCCTCACTCTGATAGCAAGGCTTGCCTGATACGACGCCAGCGCGGCCGCCAGATCGCCTTGCTTTAGCTGTACGTCACCGATCCTCACGTCCACCAATGAGAGGTCGCGCTGCCAGCCCCCGTTGCCGGGATAGGATTTCGCCAGGCGTTCCGCGATGGCAAGACTAGCCTGATAGGAGCGCAAGGCGGCGGCGAGATCGCCTTGCGCCTGCTGCACATCACCGACATTCCAATACGACACCGAGAGACTGCGCTGCCAATCCGTGTTGTTGGGATCGGCTTTTGCCAGCCGCTCCCTGATGGTACGGCTTGCCTCATAGGAAGTCAGCGCGGCCGGCAGACCCCCTTGTGCCAATTCGACATCGCCGATCTTTTCGTACGATACCGCTAGGTCTGCTTGCCAGAGGTCGTTGTTGGGATCGGACTTCGCCAAGTGCTCCCTGATGGCGAAGTTTGCCCGAAACGAGCTTAACGCAGCAGACAGATTGCCCTGCTTCTTCTGTACCTCTCCGATGTGTTCGTACGAAACCGCCACGTCGCGCTGCCACAGAGCATTGCCTTGATCGGAGTTCCTAAGCTTGTCGGCAACGGCGAGCTCCGATTGATAGGAAGTCAGCGCGTCTGGCAGATTGCCCTGCGCCTCCAGTACTCTTCCGATCTGGTTGTATGACGCTGAGAGTTCCCGCTGGTACAGCGAATTGCTGGGTTTGGATTTCGCCAGACGGTCTATGATGGCGAGGCTTGACTGAAAGGAGGTCAGTGCGCTCGCCAGATCTCCTTGGTCGAACTGCACGTCGCCAATTTCGGCGTACGAATACGTCAATTGATGTTGAAATTCGATGTTGTCCGGCTGTTGGGCCAGCAAAGCTTCGACGATGCGCAGCGAGGTCTCAAAGTACTTCAGCGCCTCGGACGAATTGCCCTGCGCTGCCAGCGCCTCGCCCACCTCATTGTTGGAAATCGCAAGATTGCTCTGAAAATCGGTGCTGCCGGGGTTTTCGGCTGCCAGTCGTCGGAAGATTTCTTGCGCCTGCTGCGCGGCGTCAAGAGCGCCCTGCGTTTCGCCCAGCACCAACAGCGTCCCGGACGTTTCGCCTAGCGCCACCCCCTGACTTCGGCGTAGATCGGGGCTCGATTCGCCCGATGCTAACAGCTGCTCCTGCAGCTTGCGCGCCTGATCGAGAATGGCCTGGATCGTTGAGGCCGGCACGCCGACGACGTTGCGGAATTTTTGCGCCAGATTGAAAACCAGGCCATTCGCCGTGCTCGGTCGCCAGCGTGAGGGTGTGCTCGGCTCGCTCGCGCTGTGTCTGCGCCTCGCGGCGGCTGATCTCCGCAAAGACGGCGAGAGCAATAGCGACGAGGGCGACGGCAAGCGAACCGCCGACCCAATAGCGCTGCCTTGCGGTTGCGGCCCGCCGGCTTGCTCGGATGAAATCCTGGTGCAGGTCGGTGGGCGCGTTGGCGTCGGCCGGGCGCCGGTCGAGCCAGCGCTCGGCGGCTTCAAGGTCCGCGCCGCGCAAAGTTGCGCTGTTGCTTGCGTCCCTCATCGTGCCAGTGACGCGCCAGCTCGCCGAGGCGCGTGTGTTCGCGCACCCAAGGCGAGATCGGTACGCAGCGCCGTATCGAGCGTCGCCAACGCGGCATCCTTGTCGTCGCCCTCGGTCAGGAAAATCCAGTTGAGCCGGCCCAGTGTCGGCGGCGCATCGGCATCCGCAATGCGGCGCGCTACGACCGGAATGATCCGTTTGCCGAGCCTCGCGCTCTCTTCCAGCTCCCAGGCACAGATGGTAGAGGCGACCGAATCCGGGCTGACGCGATGAAGACAACCGTGTCGGCGGCGGCGATCAGCCCGGCAAGGCGCTCCTTCCAGGGCTCGCCCGGCGCGATATCCGTCTTGTCGAGGAAGGCGTCGAAACCGCGCTCGGCGAGCGCCTCGACCAGCATCTGCGCAAGAGTTAAGTCCTTGCGCGAATAGGACACGAACACCTTGGCGCGATTGTTGGAAGTAGCCGCTGCGGAATCCGGCTTACCTTGTGGGCTCATCCTTCGTGCTCCACATCACTGGCGGGCGATAGGGACTTTGAGAGGAAAGCGACATCGAACAGGCAGCGCGCCGCCCCCCAATTTACGAGTACACGGCCTCGTTGCTCATTCCGTCTCGATCGCGACATCCTGGCGGTAGGGCCCGGTGGCGGCAAGCTCCTGGCCGACGGCGGCAACATAGGCGCGCTCGCGCTTGAGATAATCGGCGATGCCGCGCCGCAGCGCCGGATCGGCAATGTAATGCGCGGAATAAGTGGTCGCCGGCATATAGCCGCGGGCGATCTTGTGTTCGCCCTGCGCGCCCGCCTCGACGCGCTTGAGCTTGTGGCGATCGCGTAGTCGATCGCCTGATAATAGCACAGCTCGAAATGCAGGAACGGGTGATGCTCGACGGCGCCCCAATGCCGGCCGAACAAAGTTTCCGAACCGATGAAGTTGATGGCGCCGGCGATCCAGCGCCCGGCGCGTTTGGCCATCACCAGGAGGATGCGGTCGCGCATGGTCTCGCTGACCAGCGAGAAGAACGGGCGGGTGAGATACGGCCGGCCCCATTTGCGCGAGCCGGTTTCCATGTAGAAGGCGAAGAAGTGATCCCACACGTCTTCGGTCAGGTCGCTGCCGGTGAGCCAATGCACGCTGATGCCGTTGGCCAAAGCGTCATGGCGTTCGCGGCGGATGGTCTTGCGCTTGCGTGCCGCCAGCGCCGCGAGGAAGTCATCGAACGTGGCGTAGCCGGCATTCTCCCAGTGGAATTGCTGGTCGGTGCGCTGCAGGAAGCCGAGTTCGCCGAGGAAACGAAATTCCGGCTCGGTGGCGAAGGTGACGTGAACGCCGGAGGCGCTGTCGATGCGGCACAGTTCGACCAAGCCGGCGGCGAGGGTCTTGCGAATCTCATCCGCGTTCGGACCGGGCCGCACCAGGAGGCGCCGTCCGGTCGCCGGCGTAAACGGCACCGCGACCTGTAATTTCGGGTAATAGCTGCCGCCGGCCTGGGCATACGCCTCCGCCCAGCCATGGTCGAACACGTATTCGCCGCGCGAGTGGCTCTTGAGGTAGCAGGGCGCGGCGGCGACGAGCGTGCCGTCGGCGCCGTGCACCAGGAGATGCTGCACGAGCCAGCCGGAATGGCCGCCGACCGATTTGGAGGCTTCCAGGGCCGACAGGAAAGCGTGCGACAAGAAAGGGTTGTGCGGTATCTCCTGATCCGGTGATGGAGCTGCCGCCTCGGCGCTTGCGTCGCTCGATTCGCCGCCGGATTGGCGCAGGCGTCCCAATCGGCGGCTTTGGCCTCGGTGATGGCGTTGACTGCGACCATGCGCAATTCGCCCGCTGCCTGACGCGCGTCGGCTGCGCATTTGTCGTTCTCGCCGCGTTTCTTATCGGGCGAATTCTTCTTACCGAAAGGATTCATGGCCGAAAGCCTTCGAAAATGATCTGGTCGGCAGAGCGCAACGCGCGTTGGCGCTCGGCTTCGCTGCGCACCACCCAGGTCATGAGCGGCAGGCATAAAACGTGCCGCGCGAGCCACGGCGCCAGCGCCGGCAGGTCGTTGAACGCATAAGCGACAAAATGCGGCCGCGCCGTCAAGGCGGCCGGAAGCAATGAACCCATGCCGTAGCGGAGCCACATTGGCATCTGATCCCAATAGGGATGCGGCCGGTATTTTGCCGCAACAATGCCCGCGCGGCAGGCGAGGGGCCTTTTGCCGCAGCCATGACAGCTGCATCGGATCGAACGACATCGGCGCGACCGGGCCGCCGTAGCCGGCAAGCACGGCAGCGACGCGAAGCGGCAGACCACCGTCGCCGTCGAAACGGCTCTTCAATTCGAGGAGCATCGGCACCCGTCCGTCAACCAGTTCGCAAAGCTCGCCGAGCGTCATCATACGCTCGTCGCTGCCGCGGAATGCGACGCGCTTGAGCGCCGCGGCGCTCAATTGATCAAGCCGATCTTTGCCCTCAGTAAGGCGACCGAGCTCGGCGTCATGGTGCACCATGGCTTCGCCGTCGGCGCTGATCTGTAGATCGACCTCGATGCCGTAACCGGCGGCCACCGCCGCGCGCACGGCGCCGGCGGTATTCTCGATCAGGCCTAGCGCGGCATCATGCAGCCCGCGATGGGCGATCGGCTTCGCCGTGAGCCAATCGAGTGAGGGCACTAGAGCATGATCCGGAAAAAGCTTGCCCCGGACTTGATCCGGGGTGGCCGCCGGTTTTCCGAAAAGATCATGCTCAACCATCAAGACACTTCGAACAGCGCCTCGACCTCCATGGCCGCGTCTTGCGGCAAGGCCGCGACGCCGACCGTCGAGCGGGCATGCTTGCCCTTCTCGCCGAAGGCCTCGACCATCAGGTCGGACGCGCCGTTCATCACCTTCGGCCCATCGGCGTAGCCGGCCACTGAATTGACAAAGCCGCCGAGCCGCACCACCCGCACGACCTTGTCGAGATCGCCGAGCGCGACCCGCACCTGCGCCAGCACATTGACGGCGCAAGCGCGCGCCGCTTTTTGGCCGTCTTCGAGCGAGACGCCGCCGCCGAGCTGGCCCTTGGCGACAAGCTTGCCTTGGCTGTCGAAGCAAATCTGGCCGGAGACCATGAGCAGATTGCCGGTGCGTACAAACGGAATGTAGTTGGCTGACGGGGCAGCCGGGTTGCCGAGGGTTATGCCGAGTTCGCCCAATTTCTTTTCCACCATGCCGGCCATGCCATCCTCCAAATTGCTTCAAATCTTGACGTTCTTCGCCGATCACAAGCTACCATGCAAGGCAGCCGTCCGGTTGCGGCGAGAAGCCTGCGGTGCCTATCTTCGCCGCCATCCGGACGACAAAATGACGTAAGATTCTTGAAGGAACCGGGAGGGGACGACTTCGGAACGGAATGCAAGAGGCTCTCATGGCCGTCACTCAGGTCTTTGCATCGCGCAGCGCCATCGTCGCCTGCGCGCTATTTTTTGCCGCGCTGTCATCGATCGCCCGGGCGCAGGAAGGGCCGATCGTGCTGGCGCCGCATCGTGCGGTCTACGACCTCGCGCTCGGCAAGGCGCGCGAGAACGCCCAGGTCGCCGCCGTGCGCGGGCGCATCCTCTACGACTTCGACGGCAACGCCTGCGAGGGCTATACGCTGCAATTCCGTCAGGTCTCGGAGCTCGACTCCGGCGAGGGCAAGGTATCGACCAGCGACCTGCGCTCGACCACCTGGGAAGGCGGCGACGCCAAACGCTTCAAATTCAGCTCGCAGAATTTCCTCAACCAAAATCTGGTCGATTCCGTCGACGGTAATGCCGAGCACGGCACCGGCGCGACCGCCATCAATCTCGCCAAGCCGGAGCAGAAGGTGCTTGATATCGACGCCGCAGTGGTGTTTCCGACCCAGCACATGGTGCGGATCATCGAAGCGGCGCGCGCCGGCAAGACGGTGCTCGACTTTCCGGTGTTTGACGGCTCCGATACCGGCGAGAAGGTTTTCGACACACTCACCGTGATCGGCCGCAAGCTGACCGCTGATGACCGCAAGCACGACGACGCCGCCGCTGCCGATTCCAAGCTTGCCGCAGTGCCGCGCTGGCCGGTCAATATCAGCTATTTCGATAAGGCCAAGAGCGGGAAAAGCACTGAGCAGACGCCGGTTTATTCGATCGGCTTTGAGCTTTACGATAACGGCATTTCGCGGGCGCTGTCGCTCGATTACAACGAGTTCGTCGTCACCGGCAAACTCTCGTCGCTCGAGATCAAGCAGCCGAAGCCGTGTCCGTAATCTCGCTGGCGGAACGACGCGCTATCTCCGTACGCGCCAGCGCGACGCAAATTTAAGGACATGCAGTTTGTAAGAGCAAAATGTCACGCGGGCCAGGCTGAGAACGCCAAATCGCGACGCTAAATCGACGATGTCAGGGAGAGCTTCATGAGTCAGCCATTTCCTGCTGATCCGTTCTTCTCCGGGAATTATGCGCCGCTGTCCTTCGAGGCGGACGCGCCGGACGTGCCGGTGCGCGGCGAACTGCCGAAGGATCTCACCGGCACGCTTTACCGCAACGGCCCCAATCCGCAATTCGCGCCGCGCGACCATGATCATCACTGGTTCATCGGTGACGGCATGATCCACGCGTTTCACATTGCCGATGGCCGCGTCGGCTACCGCAATCGCTGGGTGCGCACGCCGAAATGGGAGCTGGAGCACGGAGCGCATCGGGCGCTGTTCGGCAGTTGGGGCAATCCGGCAACCACCGATCCGTCGGCGCAAGGCAAGGACGGCGGTGTCGCCAATACCAACATCGTCTGGCACGCCGGCAAGCTGTTTGCGCTCGAGGAGGGGCATCGCCCGTTCGTGCTCGATCCGCAGACATTAGCGGCGCAGGGCTATTGGGACTTCAATGGCGCGTTCCGCGGCACCCGCTTCACCGCGCATCCGAAAATCGATCCCGAGACCGGCGAAATGGTTTTCTTCGCATACTCGGCTGCCGGTAGGTTCTCGCCGACGCTGGCCTATGGCGTCATCGACAAGACCGGCACGCTCCGACGGTTCGACCAGTTCGACGCGCCCTATGCGAGCATGGTTCACGACTTCATGGTGACACGGAATTACGTGCTGTTTCCGGTCATGCCGCTCACCGGCAGCATGGAGCGCGCGATGTCGGGCAAGCCGGCCTTTGCGTGGGAGCCGGACAAGCGCTCTTATGTCGGAGTGATGAAGCGCAACGCCGATGTCTCGTCGGTGCGCTGGTTCGAATGCGATCCTTGTTATGTGTTCCATCCCATGAACGCCTATGAGGACGGCGACACGATCGTCGGCGACGTCATGCAGTATGACGCGGCGCCGCTATTTCCCGATCCCGACGGCCGGCCGGGCGATCCCGCCAAGGCGATTGCGCGCCTCACCCGCTGGACGTTCGACCTGACGGCCAACACCAACAGCTTCAAACGCGAGCAGGTCGATGAGCTTGCCGGCGAGTTTCCGCGCTTCGACGAGCGGCATGCTGGCCTCAATTATCGCCACGGCTTTTTCGCCGCCACCAGTGATCCCAAGCTTGCTGATAATTTCGACATGCTGACGCATGTCGACCTGAAGAACAACAAACGGTCCGCGTATCGGCTGCCGTCGAGCGACGTATTGTCGGAGCCGATCTTTGTGCCGCGAAGCGGCGATGCGGCCGAAGGCGATGGCTATCTGCTGGCGACGATTTTCCGCGGCGCCGAGAATCGGAGCGATCTGGCCGTCTTCGATAGAGCAGCGTTGGAGCAGGGGCCGATCGCGGTCGCCGAATTGTCGCATCGCGTGCCGTTCGGCTTTCATGGCAACTGGCGGCCGGCGACCTAAGCTTTCATTTCTCCGGCCGGTCGAAAGCCAATCCCCTGACCACAGCGTCGTCGCCGAAGCGGGCGCGCACGCGGTCGACCGCATGTTCGGCCTCTGCGGCGCGGCCGCCGACAAAATCCGCCGGGTCGGCATGCTCAGCGGTGGTCAGCGCGCTCAAGCCCACGCCGAGCAGACGAAATCTGGTGCCGTCGGCTTCGCGTTCCAGAAGCGTGCGCGCGGCGGCGAAAATCTTGCCGGCAAGCTGCGTCGGCGAGTCGAACGAATGCGCGCGGGTGCGGATGCGGAAGTCCGCGGTCTTGAGCTTCAGCGTCACCGTGGCGCCGGCCAGCGCCTTCTCTTTCAGCCGCGCCGAGACCTCCTCGGTCTGCGACCACAGAATCCGCTCCAGCGCCCGGAAGTCGGCGATATCGCGCTCGAACGTCGTCTCGGCGGAAACGCTCTTGGTTTCGCGATCGGCGCTGACCTTGCGGGTATCGATGCCGCGCGCGAGCCGCGCCAGCCGGCGGCCTTCCTCGCCATAGCGCCGCAGCATCTCGATCTCGCTGACTTCTTGCAGATCGGCGATGCGGGCAAAGCCGTCGCGGGCGAGCCGGGCGGCGCTCACCTTGCCGACGCCGAAGATGAAACTCACCGGCTTGGTCGCGAGGAAGGCTACGGCTTCGGCGGCGCCCAGAACCGCAAATCCGCGCGGCTTATCGAGATCGGATGCGATCTTGGCCAGGAACTTGTTGCACGACAGCCCGATCGAGACGGTGATGGACAGCCGTTTCTCAACGTCGGCGGCAAAACGCGCCAGCACCTTGGCCGCCGAGAGGCCGTGTAGACGCTCAGTGCCGGAAAGGTCGAGGAACGCCTCGTCGATCGACAGCGGTTCGACCAAAGGCGTTAGCGCCCGCATCATCTGGCGCACCTCGCGGCCGACGCGCGCATACTTTTCCATGTTCGGCCGGACCACGCGCGCACGCGGGCAGAGCCGCAGTGCTTCGAACATCGGCATCGCCGAACGTACGCCATAGGTGCGGGCGACATAGCAGGCGGCGGCAACGACGCCGCGGCGGCCGCCGCCGACGATCACCGGCTCGGCGGCAAGTGTCGGATTGTCGCGCTTTTCGATGGTGGCGTAGAAGGCGTCGCAATCGACATGGGCGATCGAAAGCTTGGAAAGCTCGTCGTGGCGCGCGATCCGCGGCGAGCCGCAGGCATCGCAGCGCACCGACAGCGCCAGGTTGTCGGCAAAACAATCGCGGCAGAAAGCGCTCACGGCCCGTGGCGGTCCCGTTTTTTGCCGAGCGCGCCGCGGGCGCGCGCGACCTCGGCCGGATCGATACCGGCGCTCGACGCAAACGCGATCAGGAGACTTCTCATCGCCGAGCATATGCTCCAGCACGCCGGCGAGAAAGCCTGCTTCGCGCGCCGCGGTGCGGATTTGCGGCGCTTCGATGCCGGTCATGTCGAGGAAGCGGGCAAGCCGCTCCGGCTCTTCGGCGATGAAGTTAAGCGCTTAAATCGCCATAATTTCCGCCGCTTCCCGTGTTCCCCGTAGAGGCCGTTTCATGCGGTTGCATTTGCCTTTCCGTAATAAATCCCGGCTAGGTTGAAATTGGACTCGGGGCGCGCGCTTGCTGCCGGGAGTTCGCGGGGGCAGGTGAGGGACTAAGTGGCCAAGACCGTCCTGATCGTGGAGGACAATGAGCTCAATATGAAGCTCTTCCACGATCTGTTGGAAGCCCACGGCTACAACACCGTGGCGACCCGCAACGGCATCGAAGCGCTCGATCTCGCCCGCAAGCATCGGCCGGATTTGATCCTCATGGACATTCAGCTTCCCGAAGTCTCCGGCCTCGAAGTCACCAAATGGCTCAAGGACGATCAGGACCTGCGGGTCATTCCGGTCGTCGCCGTCACCGCCTTCGCCATGAAAGGCGATGAGGAACGCATCCGCGAAGGCGGCTGCGAGGCTTATCTGTCGAAGCCGATTTCGGTCGGCAAGTTCATCGAGACCATCCGGCACTTTCTGGGGAACCCGTAGGGTTAAGGGAAATGACCGCTCGCGTCCTCGTCGTCGACGACATTCCCGCCAACGTCAAGCTTCTGGAAGCGCGGCTGTCGGCGGAATATTTCGACGTCGTCACCGCCATGAGCGGCCAGGATGCCTTGACCATCTGCGAGCGCGCCGAATGCGATCTGGTGCTGCTTGACGTGATGATGCCCGACCTCGACGGCTTCGAGGTGTGCCGGCGGCTCAAGACCAATCCCGTGACGCATCACATCCCCGTGGTCATGGTCACCGCGCTCGACCAGCCGTCCGACCGGGTGCGCGGGCTCGAAGCCGGCGCCGACGATTTTCTCACCAAGCCGATTCCCGAGCTGGCGCTGATCGCGCGGGTGCGTTCGCTGTCGCGGCTCAAGATGGTCACCGACGAGCTGCGCATGCGCGCGGTGACGTCGCGCGACATCGGCATCGAATCGCCGGAGCGCGAAGCGGTCGCCGACACCGGCCGCGGCGGCCGCGTGCTGATCGTCGACGACCGCGCGGCGTCGTATGAGCGCATCGCCGCGACGCTCGCGGTCGAGCACAGCGTCGAAGTCGAATCCAATCCGGCCGAGGCGTTGTTTCGCGCCGCCGACGGCAATTACGACTTGCTCATCGTGTCGCTGGGATCTAGAGAATTTTGACGCGCTGCGGCTATGCAGCCAGATCCGCTCGCTCGACCGCACCCGCAACGTGCCGATCCTCGCCATCACCGAGCCGGACAACAACGCGCGCATGGTGCGCGGTCTCGAGCTCGGCGTGAACGATTATCTGATGCGGCCGATCGACAAGAACGAGCTGTTGGCGCGGGCGCGCAGCCAGGTGCGCAAGCGCCGCTATACCGAGCGGCTGCGCGACAACGTGCAGACCTCCATCGAGATGGCGATCACCGATGCGCTGACCGGCCTGTTCAACCGGCGCTACATGGAAAATCATCTGGCGACGCTGATCGAGCAGGCGACCGCGCGCGGCAAGCCGCTTTCGGCGCTGATGCTCGACATCGACTATTTCAAGGCGATCAACGACACCTACGGTCACGACGCCGGCGACGACGTGCTGCGCGACTTTGCGCTGCGCATCAAGCGCTCGATCCGCGGCATCGATCTCGCCTGCCGCACCGGCGGCGAGGAGTTCGTCATCGTCATGCCCGAAACCGATATGGCGGTCGCCGCCATGGTGGCCGAGCGGCTGCGCCGGCGGATCGCCGCCGAGCCGTTCGCCGTCAACCAGGGACAGCGCAGCATTCCGGTCACGCTCTCGATCGGCATTGCCGCGCTGCGCGGCCAAGACGACAATGCCGCAAGCTTGCTCAAGCGCGCCGACCAGGCGCTCTATCGCGCCAAGCGCGACGGCCGCAATCGGGTGGTGCCGGACGCGGCCTGAGCGGTGCCTCCGGAGTCCCTTAAAGGTGAGACTATGGGGTGGCTGTGGAGGTATTGGCCATGGCTGCCTCCCGGCCGTGCCGAGCTGGTCGCGATCGCCCTCGGTGTTGCGCTTCTCGCCGCAGTCTTGGTCGCCATGCTCAGATTACCGAATTTTGGTTCGAGCTCTCACGGGTTCGGGCCCGATTGGGATTGCGCCGCAGTGCCCAACAGCGAAGCCGTATGCATCAAGCGGCCGGTACCAAGCCATCTAACAGTGCTGCGCCGGCTGATTAGGCCGAGATGCACCGTACATTTGCCGATTGATTTCGCCGTGCGTTGCGTTAGCCTTGCCGCGGTAATCAGAAATGCATCGCGGGTCCGCCTTCCAAACCGGCCGGATAACGGCTGGGAAGACGTCATGCCTGGGATCAGATAGCCCTGCGGAGTGCTCAGGTCCGCCGCATCTCCTGGGTCCGTGGGGTTCGGCCGGCACGGGGGCGGTGCGAGTGGCCTCCTCATGACACCGCTCTCGGCCGGCCACCTGCCGGCGGCAGCGGTTTTTTCAGTATTGCGGCGCCGCAGAGCTTGTTCAAAATCAGGTCTTCAGAAATTCGGCCAGTATCTGCGCCGTCTCCGCCGGGAATTGATCAATAAAAAAGTGTCCGCCGGGCAGGCTCGCGGTCGAGACGATGGAGACATCGCTTGCGCCACTCTGCGCCGATGTCGAAATTCTTTTGCATGGCGCCTTTCGCGCCCCAAAATGCCAGCGTTCGACAACCGACCTTCTTGTCGATATCGGCGTCGTCGTGCTCGAGATCGATGCTGGCGGCGGCGCGATAATCGGAACACGAGCCGTGGATCATCGCGGCTCCCGCCAGCAGCGGCGGTAATCGGCGACCATCTCCGGATCGAAGTCGCGAGCCTGGTCGCGCCCCAGCCGAGGAGGCAGGTCTGGTAGAAGAAATCGGGATCGGCGCCGATCAGCGTTTCCGGAAATGGCTCCGGCTGGGAGAGGAAATACCAGTGCCAATAGACGCCGGCGACATGCCGGTTGGTCTCCATGAACATCGCGTAGGTCGGCACGATGTCGAGCACCGAAAGCGACAGCACCGATTCCGGATGATCGAGCGCCATGCGATGTGCGGTGCGGCCGCCGCGGTCATGGCCGACCACGTGAAAGTAGTCGAAGCCCAACGCCTTCATCAGGCCGACCTGGTCGCCGGCCATGGCGCGGAACGAATAGTTGGCGTTGTCCGGCGGCGCATTTCGGCTTCGATGAATCGCCGTAACCGCGCAAGTCGGCACAGACGACGGTGAAATCGGCCGCCAGGATCGGCGCGACCTTTGCCCACATCGTCAGATTTTGCGGAAAGCCGTGCAGAAACAGAAGCGGCGGGCCGTGGCCCGCCGTCACATAATTTACATCGATGTCGCCGACGCGGAGCTTATTGCGCTGGAAGCTCTCAAAGAGCATCGACCTCGCCGGGCATTATTTGATCTTGAATTCGCGGAATTCGACGTGCTTCTTGGCGACCGGATCGTATTTCTTCTTCACCAGCTTGTCGGTCATGGTGCGCGAATTCTTCCGCGTCACATAATAGAAACCAGTGTCGGCTGTGGAGACCAGCTTGATCTTGATATTGGTAGCTTTGGCCATTGTCGGACCTTCCTTCGCGTGTTGGGCGACAACCTAGTCGGCAAACCGCCAATGTCAAGAAAGCGCTGGAACCTTGCGAAATCTCAAAGGATTTCGCGCAGAAACTTTTTGTGCAGCATGCGGTAGAGCGGCACCGCATGGTCGTGGTTCAGGCCGGTTGCGATCTGGTCCTGCAATTCTTCGAGCACGACGGCGGTGATGCCGGGAATGTCGAGCTTGTGCGCCTCGGCGATCGGCATCCACACTGTCTCGACCAGTTCGGCATCGGCGCCGACAAAGCCATCATCGCGGCGGGCGACAGCGTTAAAGTCGGCGGCGAAGAACCGGCTGTCGAAACGCCGCGGCCGGTTCGGCGGCGTAATGGCGCGGCCGATGAAATGCACGACGCTGAGATCGGGAATGATGCCGGCCTTGGCGAACGGCTGCCACGCTTCCACCGGCGCGCCGACCGGGCCGCTCGCCGGCACGCCGAGCATCAAACCGGTCTCCTCGTAAGTCTCGCGGATGGCGGCGAGCGCGAACGCCGCCGCTTTGGCGAGGCTCGGATGCTTCACCCGCTGCATCAGCCGCTTGCTGTCGCGCGCGTTGAGCGGCGCCGCCGTCGGCATCAGCCGGTCCTTGATCTCGACCCGGCCGCCGGGAAACACGAACTTCCCCGGCAGGAAGCGATGACGCTCGTGACGGCGGCCGAGCAGCACTTTCGGGACCGCTTCGGAGCGATCGATGAGGATGAGTGTCGCGGAGTCGCGTGGCCGTAAGTTCGGCGAGGATTGATCGCGGATCGTGCGGGTGAGCCGTTCGGCACGATCCGCCGCCGAGCCGCTGCCGACCATCGGTTCGGGATCGTCCTTGGTCAATGTCGGCCTCGCTGTCCCGATTGTTTTTTGTTGCGCTCGATTTTGCGCTGCGGCGGCGGCTTGTGTCGAGTCCGCTCCGCTTTGGCGGCATGATCGCCATGCACGAGCTTAAAGCGCAGCGCGCCGGCGACCGGTGCCGCCTCGACCAATTCGACGGTGACGGGATCGCCGAGACGGTAAGTTGCTGACTTGCCGGCGAAGGCCCGGCCCGCTTCGTTGAAGCGGAAATATTCATCGCCGATGAAACGTGCCGGGATCAAACCGTCGGCGCCGGTTTCATCAAGCTCCACAAACAGACCGGCGCGGGTGACGCCGGATATATGGCCGTCGAACGTGGCGCCGACGCGGTCGGCCAAAAAGTGCGCGATCAGCCGGTCGGCGGTCTCGCGCTCGGCCTTCATGGCGCGACGCTCGGTCGCCGAAATGTTGGCGGCGACTTCGGCCAGCGCGCGCATGTCGGTCGCGTCGGGCAGGCCATCGGCGCCGAGCTTTTGGGCGCGGATCAGCGCGCGGTGCACGACCAGGTCGGCGTACCGGCGGATCGGCGACGTGTAATGCGCGTAACGCCGCAGGTTGAGGCCAAAATGGCCGAAATTCTCCGGCGAATATTCCGCCTGCGCTTGGCTCCGCAGCACCACCTCGTTGACGAGGCGCTCGACCTCGCGGCCTTTAACTCGCTGCAGGATGCCATTGAATGCGTCCGGCCGCAGCGCTCCGCCCTTTGGCAGCGCGATATCGAGCGTGACCAGAAACTCGCGCAGGGCGTTGAGCTTTTCCGGCGACGGCTCGTCGTGCACGCGATAGATCAGTGGCACGCGCGCCCGCTCGCAGGTTTCCGCAGCCGCGACGTTGGCCAGGATCATGAATTCTTCGATCAGCCGGTGCGATTCCAGCCGTTGCGGCGCGATCACCCGGTCAACGGTGCCGTCGGATTTGAGCAGGATCTTGCGCTCGGGGAGCTCGAGATCGAGCGGGCCGCGCTCGTTGCGGGCGTGCAGCACGGCGCGATAGGCGGCATAGAGCGGCTCAAGGATTGTTTCGACCAGCGGCTCGGTGATTTCGTCGGTGCGTCCGGACACCGCGAGCTGCGCCTGTTCATAGTGCAGCCGCGCCGCCGAGCGGATCATCACGCGATGGAATGTGTGCGCGCGTTTGCGGCCGCCGGCGCCGATCACCATCCGCACGGCGAGGGCCGGCCGGTCCTCCAAGGGCCGGAGCGAGCATAGGTCGTTGGAAATGCGCTCCGGTAACATCGGCACGACGCGGTCAGGGAAATACACCGAATTGCCGCGTTCGAGCGCGGCGTGGTCGAGGGCCGAGCCGGGCCGCACATAATGCGCCACGTCGGCAATGGCGACGGTGACGATATGGCCACCGGGATTGCGCGAGTCGGTGTCCGGCGTCGCGTACACCGCGTCGTCGTGGTCCTTGGCGTCGGGCGGATCGATGGTGACGAACGGCACGTCGCGCCAATCTTCGCGGCCGTCGAGCGCCGCCGGCCGCGCCGCCTCCGCTTCGGCGATCTGTGCGCGGCTGAAGGTGTGGGGAAGGCCGTGGGCATGGATGGCGATCACGCTGACGGCCTTCTCGCTCTTGAGCGAGCCGAGCCGCTCGACGACCGAGCCGGCCGGCAGCCCGAGCCGGCCCTGGCGCGCCACTTCGACGGCAACCAAGTCGCCGTCCACTGCGCCGGCGGTGTGATCGCGGGCGATCGTCAGTTCGCGGCCGAGCTGCTTCTTGTCGACCGGCACCAGGCGGCCGCCGCCGCCGGGAAGACCACGAAAGATACCGAGCACGCGATGCTTGGCGCGATCGATCAGCTTGATGACGCGCCCGCTGGTTTCCGCGTCGTTGGTTTGCTCGATGCGAAGGAGCGCGCGGTCGCCGACGCCGGCGACTTCTCCCGGCCGGGCGCGGCGCGAGGAGGCGATGCGGATGACCGGAGCCGCGCCGTGGGCGTCTTCGTCCCATTCGGTCGGCCGCGCCAGTAATTCGCCGTCGCTGTCGCGGCCGGTAATGTCAGCAAGCACGACCGGCGGCAGGGTGCCGGCGCGATGCAGGCGCTTCCTTCGCCGCTCGATGTGGCCGCCTTCGGTCAGCTCCCGCAGCATGTGCTTGAGCGCGGCGCGGTCGGCATTCTTGGCGCCGAAGGCGCGCGCGATCTCGCGGGTGCCGACGTTGCCGGAGCGCTCGCGGATGAAGGAGAGAAGCTCTTCGCGCGAGGGGAGGGACGTTCGTTTCATAGGCCGCTCATTGGCCCGATTCGGCCAAAGAATAGCGTAATGGCCCAGTATGTCGGATTATTCGGCAGCTTGCGTTGACTTGCGTGGTGCTTTGCCGGCGGTGGGGCGCTTGGCGGCGCGTGCCCCCGGCCGTTTGGATGATGCCTTGATGTGTCGCGCCGTGCCCGGCGACGGCGGCTTGGCCTTGCGCGGCCGTGCATGCGGAGCAGGGCCGTTGCGCTCCGCCCGGGCGTCGATCAGAGCCACAGCCTCTTCCAGCGTGACAGTTTCCGGCGTCTTGTCGTTTGGCAGCGTGGCGTTGACCCCTTCGTGACTTACATAGGGGCCGTAGCGGCCGTTCTTCGCCGCGATCGGACCGCCCTTGGTCGGATGCATGCCGAGCGCGCGGCCCGGATCGGCGCCGAACCGGCGGCGCGGACCTTTGGCGATCTTTTCCGCAATCAGCGTCACCGCCCGATTGAGCCCGATATGGAAAATGTCGTCGCCCGGCTCGAGATTGGCGTAGGTCTTGCCGTGCTGGATGTAAGGCCCGAAGCGGCCGATACCGGCTTTGATCGGCTCGCCGTCTTCCGGATGGCGGCCGACTTCGCGTGGCAGCGACAACAGCAAAAGCGCCTGCGCGAGATCGACGTCGTCCGGCACGGTTCCCTTCGGCAGTCCGGCGCGCTTGGGCTTGTCGCCGCCCTTTTCCGCTTCGCCGAGCTGCACGTAGGGACCGAAACGCCCGCTGCGCAGCGTCACGTCCAGCCCGGTCTTGGGATCTTCACCGAGCTTCTTGGTGCCGATCTCGCCGGAGCCGTCGCCCGGGACCGTGAGCGGCCGGGTATAGCGGCATTCCGGATAGTTCGAGCAGCCGATGAAGGCGCCGAACTTGGAAAGCTTCAACGTCAGCCGGCCATTGCCGCAGTTTGGGCAAGGGCGTGGATCGGCGCCGTCGGCCCGCGGCGGGAACAGATGCGGCGCCAGCAATTCGTCGAGCGCGTCGATCACGTCGGAGATTTTCAAGTCCTTGGTTTCGTCGATCGCGCCGATGAAGTCGCGCCAGAAATCGCGCAGCACGTCGCGCCACGCGACTTCGTTGTTGGAGATTTGATCGAGCTGCTCCTCGAGCCCTGCGGTGAAGTCGTATTCGACATATTTGGCGAAGAAGCTTTCGAGGAAGGCGACGACGATGCGGCCGCGGTCCTCCGGAAAAAGCCTTCGCTTGTCGAGCCGCACATATTTGCGGTCCTTGAGCACCTGGAGGATCGATGCATAGGTGGACGGCCGGCCGATGCCGAGTTCTTCCAGGCGCTTGACCAGCGACGCTTCCGAGTAGCGCGGCGGCGGCTCGGTGAAATGCTGGGTCGCGGCGATCGAGCGCTTGGTCAGGCGTTCGCCGGCGCTCATCGGCGGCAGGCGGCGCGACTCCTCGTCCTCCGGGTCCTCGTCCTGGCCTTCCTGGTAGAGCGCGAGGAAGCCGTCGAACTTCACCACCGTGCCGGTGGCGCGCATTTCAAGGAGCCGGGCGGCGACTTTGGCGGTGATGTCGGCGGTGGTGCGCTCGAGCTCGGCCGATTCCATCTGGCTTGCGACTGCGCGCAGCCAAATCAGCTCGTAGAGCTTGGCCTGGTCGGCGTCGAGGAAGCCCTTGGTCTCGCGCGGCCGGCGGCCGAGTTCGGTCGGACGGATCGCTTCGTGCGCTTCCTGCGCGTTCTTCGCCTTGGCCTCGTAGCGCCGCGGCGCCTGCGGCACATACTCTCGGCCGTAATCCGCTTCGATCAAGCTACGGGCGGCGCTGATGGCTTCGCTGGCGATCTGCACGCCGTCGGTACGCATATAAGTAATGAGGCCGACGGTCTCGCCGTCGATATCGACGCCTTCATAGAGGCGCTGCGCCACCCGCATGGTGTGCGCCGGCGCAAAGCCGAGCTTGCGGCTTGCTTCCTGCTGCAAGGTCGAGGTCGTGAACGGCGGCTGCGGATGCCGCTTGACCGGCTTCGCTTCGACGTTGGCGACGGCGAAGGTCGCGGTCTCCAGCGCCTGCTTGAACGCTTCCGCCTCGGCGCCGGACCCGATGTCGAGTTTTTGCAGCTTCTTGCCGTCGGCGCCGACGAGGCGCGCGTCGAACGTCTCGTTGCGCGGCGTCGCCAAGGTCGCGATCAGCGACCAATATTCCCTGCGGATGAATTTTTCGATTTCGAGCTCGCGGTCGGCAACGAGCCGCAGCGCCACCGATTGCACCCGGCCGGCCGAGCGCGCGCCGGGAAGCTTGCGCCAGAGCACTGGCGACAGCGTGAAGCCGACCAGGTAGTCGAGCGCGCGCCGCGCCAGATACGCGTCGACCAGGGCCTGGTCGATGCGGCGCGGATGGTTCATCGCTTCGGTCACCGCCTGCTTGGTGATGGCGTTGAACACCACCCGCTCGATCGGCTGGCCGTTGAGCGCCTTCTTCTGCTTGAGCACCTCGAGCACGTGCCAGGAGATCGCTTCACCCTCGCGGTCGGGGTCGGTCGCCAGAATGAGCTTGTCGGCGCCCTTGGCTGCCTGCGCGATGTCGTTGAGACGCTTCTGCGCCTTGGGATCGACCTCCCAAATCATGCGGAAATCGGCATCGGGATCGACCGAGCCGCTCTTGGCGGGAAGGTCGCGCACATGCCCGAAGGACGCCAAAACCTCATAGCCACGACCAAGGTACTTGTTGATCGTCTTCGCCTTGGCGGGCGATTCCACTACTACCAGATTCATATTAACCCAATGATTTGTTGGCCTTTTCTGGTGTCTCGACGGGGTCGCGACGCCTTGCGGCCGCCGGGAACATGGGTAATGCAGCCCCGCCTGTCAAATCGTTACCGGCGGGCGCAAGGGTGGCCGGGCCCCCGAAAACGCTGCCAAACGTGGCAAATTAACGCCGCCACGATTTTAATTTCGGGCCTTCGAGCCTGCGTCTTATGGTTGTAGTACTCGACTACCGCATCCAATTGGACACGGGACGCCCGGTTTCCCGGCCTGGGCCTAGGCCATTAGGGGGCGACTTGCACGCCCATCCGGTCGAGGAAGGCCCGGCTTGGATAGCCGTCGGGAGTCATGCCGAACCGGGCCTGAAGGCCGCGTATGGCGTCACGCAGGTCGAAGTCGAAGTGGCCGTCGAAATCGGAAACCTTGTAGCCGAGCCCTGCGAGTTGCCGCTGCAGCGCGATGCGCTGGTTGCGCGACGGCTGGAAGTCGTCGGCCGGCCAGGCGGTATGGAAGTCGGGCAAGCCGCGCAGCCGGTCGGCGAGGGCGGCGACCGCCAGCGCATAGGCGTCCGAATTGTTGAAGCGCTTGAGCACGACGAAATTGTCGGTGACGAGGAAGGCCGGCCCGGCGGCGCCGCTCGGAAAAAACAGGATCGCGTTGCCGGCCGCGGGGAGGAGGCCGCCATCGGCGCGCAGGACGCCGCGCGCCAGCCATTCCGCAAACGTGCCGCGGCTGACCCGGTAATCGAACCCTTGCGGCACCACCACCTCGAAGCCCCACGGAACATGCGGCTGCCAGCCGGACTTCTGCAGATAATTGGCGATCGAGGCCAGCACGTCGGGAACGCTCCGCCAAATGTCGGCCTTGCCGTCGCCGTCGAAATCGACGGCGTATTTCAGATAGCTCGACGGCAGGAATTGCGGCTGACCCATGGCGCCGGCCCAGGAGCCGACGAATTCGCGCCGCGCGATGTGGCCGTCCTGCAAGATCTTCAGCGCGCTGAACAGTTCGTCGCGGAATAGCGGCTGCTGAAAGCCGGCCTGAGCTAGCGTCGCGATCGACCGGAACACGTCCCACTTCTGCTCGCCGTTGCCGAATGAGGATTCGATCCCCCAGATACTGACCAGGATGCTTTGATCGACCCCGAATTTGTCCTCCACGGCGCGGAGCGTTACGGCCCACTGCGCCGATTTGCGCACACCGATCGCGATGCGCGACGGCGAAGCGAGGCTCGCCACATAAGCGCCGAACGGCTTGCCGTATTCCGGCTCGCGATGCATGGCCGCGAGCACGCCGGGGTCCGCCGTGACGCCGGCGAAGGCCGTGTCGAAGGTCGCCCGCGTGATGCCTTTGTTGGCTGCGTCGGGCCACAAGCCCTCAAGAAACGCCGCGAACGAATTGCCGCTCTGGCCGTGAGCGGCCACGCTCGCGAGCAAAAGCGCTAAAACCAGACACGCGCGGCGTAACGCGATCATCCGGCCACCGCGACCTGCGGCTCGGTGGCGCGCATCTCGCGGAGATAGCCGAGCACCATCGCGCGCATATGGGCGCGGAGCGCTTCCCGGTCCAACGCGGTCGTTTGCTCGGCAATTGCCGTCTGCAACACCGAGCTGCAGGAAATCACGATCAGCAAAGCGAGGCGATCGACGTCGCGAAAAGACCCATCGGCGCAGCTGCGCAAAACCTCGGCCACGGCGCCCGCGGTGCGCATCGCCGCGGCGCGCACCAGTTGGGCGCCGCCGATATCGGCGAGCGGTTCGTGCAGTGCGCGGGAGACCTCGATGTGCGCCCACTTCGCGGCAATGACGCCGTCGACCAGACCCTTCACCATCGCGTCGAGCGTTTGTCCGCGCAGTGCCGCGCAATGCCCGTCGATCGTGGACGTCAGTTCACCCAGATAGCGCTCGATGACGGACGTGATCAGCGCCTGCCGGTTGGGGAAATATTGGTAGAGCGTGCCGACCGACACGCCGGCGCGGTCGGCCACCCGCGTCGTGGTGAACTTGCGATACCCGACCGCCAGCAAAACCTGAATGCTGGCCTCGAACAGCGCCGCCACCGTCGTCTCCGACCGCGCCTGAACCGGCCGTTTTCTGGGCTTAAGTGAATACCGCGGCTTCGCCGGCATGAATGCGAATACCGAAAACGTGAAGGAAGCTTCACATTAGAGATTGTATGGCGAAGAGCAAGCGTCGCCGTTAAGGGACGAGCCCGGAGATTCGACGGCATGACTGTTCGTTTCTGGCTTTGTGCGGCGATCACCGCCATCAGCGCGCTAGTGAGCGCCGGCTTCTCGATCGGTGGCCTGTTCGGACCATCCGCCGTCGACGGTTTCGCGCAGTATGCCGCCTCGCGCAGTGTCGCGTTGCTCGTTGCCGTATTGTTTTGCACGGCGTTGCGCTCGCGCAGCGGGATTGCCGCCCTGGCGCTTGTCATGAGTTTCGTCCAAGGTTTGGACGGGCTGATCGGCGCGCTCGCCCACTATCCGGCCAAGACCTACGGCCCGTTTGTTTTTGCGCTCGCCAACGCTGCCGCACTTGTTTGGCTGCTGCGCGCACCCGAAGACAGCAATACAACGCGAAATCCGAAATGAGACATCACCGTTGAGGAGCATGGCATGCGCAGCGTCGTCGTCACCGGAACGTCCACCGGCATCGGCTGGGGTACCGCGAAAGTTCTAATCGCGCATGGCTTCCGCGTCTTCGGCAGCGTGCGCAAGACGTCCGATGCCGAACGCCTCTCGGCCGAGTTTGGCGACCGTTTCGTGCCGCTCCTGTTCGACGTGACCGATGAGGCCGCGGTGAAGGCGGCCGCGGCGCAAGTGCGCGCCGCGCTCAACGGCGAAAAGCTCGCGGGCCTGGTGAACAATGCCGGCGTTGCCGTGGCCGGGCCGCTCCTGGAACTGCCGCTCGCTGAATTCCGCCAGCAGATCGACATCAATCTCACCGGTGTCGTGATCACAACGCAGGCTTTCG
>CAWDQG010000006.1:0-217728 GCA_963804405.1 uncultured Alphaproteobacteria bacterium
AACGACCAGCTGCGGAATTTGCCAAACTCACCATCGCTGACGACGTCGACGCCGGCGTGCTGTTGCCGCTTCACCACTTCGGCAACCAAATCGGCGAGACATCGATCGAACGCCGCTTGATCGACTTTGACGCCATTGTCGATCGCCTCGATGTAGCGGCTCAATTCCGGCGGACGCACAAGGCTGCCGACATGCGTCGTCAAAATTCGATCGTGGCTCATTGGCATGATGCAAACCTCCCGCGACACTGTCGTTGATAATTGTCCGCGTCTGTGGCGTCGGCGGGCGTCTTTTTTCTCGCTATGGAAAGCTTAACAGGAACCCCGGAACGCTTGGAACGTTAATCCTCAGTTCGATCTGCAAAGGAGCACGTCATGCCTATCCTGCTGTGGATCGCGTTCTGGTCAAGCATGACGGGGGTCGCAAAGGGTTGGCAAGAAACGATGCTGCCAATTCGCGTGAAGGAACGGACCGCCGCGATCAGCCGACCGAATAGCTTGCCCACATAGTTGGTAAAAGACTGACTGCGAAATGCGCCCCGTTTAGGGGCGCTTTTCGTTTGCGTGCGCCGTTTGAGCAATGTTGCAGGGCGCGCATCACGCCGGTATCTATACGCGCCTTTTTGCGCCGGCCAGCAACAAATCGCGGCGGCGGCGCGCTTGCCGGTGAAGAGCTTTAGACGATTATTATGGCCCGTCTCGTGATGAAATTCGGCGGCACTTCGGTCGCCGATATCGATCGCATCCGCAACGTCGCGCGCCACGTCAAGCGCGAGGTCGATGCTGGCCACGATGTCGCTGTCGTGGTGTCGGCCATGTCCGGGACCACCAATCAGCTGGTGGCCTGGTGTGAGGCCGCACTGAAGACGCGGCAAATCTTCGACGCCCGCGAATATGACACCGTGGTCGCGACCGGCGAGCAAATCACGGCGGGGCTGCTGGCGATCGCGCTGCAGGACATGGATATCAATGCCCGCTCCTGGCAGGGCTGGCAGCTTCCGATCCTGACGTCGGATGCGCACGCTTCCGCCCGCATCCTCGACATCAACGGCGCCGAACTCATCAAGCGCTTCGGCGAACGCAAGGAGGTCGCGGTCATCGCCGGATTCCAGGGGCTGTACCAGGAGACCGGGCGCATCACCACGCTCGGGCGCGGCGGCTCCGACACCTCGGCGGTGGCGGTGGCGGCGGCGATCCGCGCCGACCGTTGCGACATTTATACCGACGTCGATGGCGTCTATACCTCGGACCCGCGCGTCGTGCCGCGGGCACGCCGGCTCGACAAGATCGCGTTCGAGGAGATGCTGGAGCTGGCCTCGCTCGGCGCCAAGGTCATGCAGGTGCGCTCGGTCGAGCTCGGCATGGTGCACAGCGTGCGTATTTTCGTGCGTTCGAGCTTCGATCGGCCCGAGGACATCGATCCGCACGGCACGCCGCCGGGCACTCTGATTTGCGACGAGGACGAGATCATGGAACAGCAAGTGGTCACCGGCATCGCCTTCTCCCGCGACGAGGCGCAAATTTCGGTGCGCGAAGTGCAAGACAAGCCCGGCGTCGCCGCCGCGATCTTCATTCCGCTCGCCGACGCCAACATCAATGTCGACATGATCGTGCAGAACGTATCCGCCGACGGCAAGACGACCGATCTGACGTTTACGGTGCCGGCCGCCGACTATCAGCGCGCGCTCGACGTCGTCACCAAGGCAAAGCCGACCATCGGCTATAAACGGCTCGACGGCGCCACCGACGTCGCCAAGATTTCCGTCATCGGCATCGGCATGCGCAGTCACGCCGGCGTCGCCGCACAGGCGTTCCAGGCGCTCGCCGAGCGCGCGGTCAATATCCGCGCCATCACCACGTCGGAGATCAAATTTTCGCTTTTGATCGACGCCGCGTTCACCGAGCTCGCGGTGCGCACGCTGCATTCGCTCTACGGCCTCGACCAGGCGTCGGCGTAATTTCGCCCAGGGCTGCTCGATAAGCCGGGTTCGACCATAAAGCCTCGCTGCGGCGCACAAATTCCGCCGCCGTCATCTCGCTGTCTCTGGCTTGCGGTTTGCATGCCGCATTCGATATAGGCTGCAGGGTGATCGCTGCGGGCAGGGCCCGGGCGAATTCCTCTTCGGATCACGGCCGGTGCGACGCGGGCGACGCCCCGGTCTAAGGGAAAGCCCGAGGGACCTCACGCCATGCGTGGCTCGCTCGGCGGTCCGCGCGTGCTGTTGCGCCGCCTCCGCGAAGTCATGGCGGAGCCGGTCAGCGCGCAGGAACGCCTCGATAAGATCGTGGTGCTGATCGCCGCCAACATGGTTGCGGAGGTCTGCTCGGTCTACGTGCTGCGGGTCGACGCCACGCTCGAGCTTTACGCCACCGAGGGTCTCAATCGGGACGCGGTGCACCACACCGTGCTGCGCTCGGACGAGGGCCTGGTCGGCCTGGTCTCCAGCCAGGCGACCGCCATCAATCTCTCGAACGCACAGGCGCATCCGGCCTTCTCCTTCCGGCCGGAGACCGGCGAAGAGATTTATCACTCCTTCCTCGGCGTGCCGGTCTTGCGCGCCGGCAACACGCTGGGCGTGCTGGTGGTGCAGAATCGCGCCAAGCGCACCTATTCCGAGGAGGAAGTCGAGGCGCTGCAGACGACCGCGATGGTGCTCGCGGAGATGATCGCTTCCGGCGAACTGTCGGCGCTGGCGCTGCCCGGCGCCGAGCCGGCCGCGCGGCGATCACTGCATTTGAGCGGAGCGGCGCTGTCCGAAGGCATCGCGCTTGGCCACGTGGTGCTGCACGAGCCGCGCGTCGTCGTCACCAATTACATCGCCGACGATGTGTCCAAGGAATTGAAGCATCTGGAATCGGCGATCGAGGCGCTGCGCACCGATCTCGACCAATTGCTCGAGCACGGCGACGTCGCCGACGGCGGCGAGCATCGCGATGTGCTCGAAGCCTATCGCATGTTCGCTCACGACCGCGGCTGGGTGCACAAGCTCGAGGAAGCGGTGATGACGGGGCTGACCGCCGAAGCCGCCGTCGAGCGCGTGCAGTCGGACACCCGTGCGCGCATGCTGCGGCAGACCGATCCGTACCTGCGCGAGCGCTTGCACGACCTCGACGACCTCGCCAATCGGCTGATGCGCCAGCTTACCGGCCGCGATCATGCGCCCTCGCGCGAGAATCTGCCGGAGAACGCCATCGTCGTTGCCCGCTCCATGGGCCCGGCGGCGTTGCTCGACTATGACCGCAAGCGTTTGCGCGGCCTCGTTCTCGAGGAGGGCGGGCCGAACTCGCATGTCGCCATTGTCGCGCGCGCGCTCGGCATCGCCACGGTCGGCGAGATCGATAACGCGACCGGCATCGCCGATCCGGGCGACGCCATCATCGTCGACGGTTCGGCGGGCGACGTGCATTTGCGGCCGCTGCCTGACCTCGAAGCCGCCTATGCCGAACGGGTGCGCTTGCGGGCGCGGCGTCAGCAGCAATATCAGGCGTTGCGCGACCTGCCGTGCGTGACCAAAGACGGCGTAGAAATAACGCTCTTGATCAATGCCGGCTTGAGCGTCGACCTGCCGCACATCGCCGATACCGGTGCCGCCGGCATCGGCCTGTTCCGCACCGAGCTGCAATTCATGGTGGCGCCGAATTTCCCGCGCTCGAGCGAGCAATATACGCTTTATCGCGCCGTCCTCGACGCCGCCGACAACAAGCCGGTGACCTTTCGTACCCTCGACATCGGCGGCGACAAGGTGCTGCCCTATATGCGCAACATCGAGGAGGAGAATCCGGCGCTCGGCTGGCGCGCCATACGACTAGGCCTCGACCGCCCGGCATTGCTGCGCACGCAATTGCGCGCGCTTCTTGCGCGCCGCCGGCGGCCGTTCGCTCAAGGTCATGTTTCCGATGATCGCGACCGTTACCGAATTTGATCAGGCCAAGGAACTGGTCGAGCGCGAGCTGACGCATCTGCGCCGGCATGGCCACAAGCTGCCGGACGAAGTCGAGGTCGGCAGCATGGTCGAGGTGCCGTCACTGCTTTATCAGCTCGACGAGCTCTTGGAGCATGTCGACTTTCTGTCGGTCGGCTCCAACGATCTGGTGCAATTCCTGTACGCCATTGATCGGGGCAACCCGCGCGTCTCCGGCCGCTTCGATCCGCTGTCGGCGCCGGTGTTGTGCGCGCTCAAGGACATCGCCGACAAATCCCGCCAGTACGGCAAGCCGGTCACGGTGTGCGGCGAACTCGCTTCGCAGCCGCTCGGCGCGCTGGCGCTGACCGCTTTGGGCTATCGCTCGCTGTCGCTGACGCCGTCGGCAGTCGGCCCGGTCAAGGCGATGCTGCTCGACCTTGATTGCCGCAAGGTGTCCGAGTTCCTCAAGCCGTTGATCGAAAAGCCGACCGCCGCGGTGCAGATTCGCGCGCAATTGGAAAAATTCGCGGCCGGCGAAGCGCTGCAGATTTGATGCGCCGGTCGCCATCGCTCTGCGGCCGGGCTTGTCCCTGCCCCGGCGGTCTTTTACTTACGTAGCCATGTTGCCCGATCAGAAACTCGACGCGCTTGTCGCCCGCCACGCGGCCCTGGAGCGCGATTTGGCCACCGCGGTGCCGCCGGAGACCTATGTCAAGCTGTCGCGAGAGTTCGCCGAGCTGGCGCCGGTCGTGGAGGCGGTGAAATCCTATCGCGCGGCGCAGAGCGAGCTCGAAGGCGTGACGAGCCTGCTCGACGACCCGGCGACCGACGCCGAAATGCGTTCCATCGCCGAGGCGGAAAAGCCGCAGCTCGAGGCGCGGCGCACGGCGCTGGAGCAGGAATTGCGGCTCGCGCTTTTGCCCAAGGACGCGATGGACGAGCGCAACGTCATTCTCGAAATTCGCGCCGGCACCGGCGGCGACGAGGCGGCTTTGTTCGCCGGCAATCTGTTCCGCATGTACGAGCGCTACGCCGCCAAGCAGGGCTGGAAAGTCGAGCTCATGACCGCGAGCGATGGGCCGATGGGCGGCTTTAAGGAAATCATCGCCGAGATCCGCGGCCGCGGCGCCTTCGCCAAGCTGAAATACGAATCCGGCGTGCACCGCGTCCAACGCGTGCCCGACACCGAGGGCTCCGGCCGCATCCATACCTCGACCGCGACCGTCGCGGTGTTGCCGGAAGCGCAGGATCTCGACGTCGCCATCAACGATGCCGATCTGCGGATCGACACGCTGCGGTCTGGCGGCGCCGGCGGCCAGCACGTCAACAAGACGGAATCCGCGGTGCGGGTGACGCATATCCCGTCCGGGATCGTCGTCATGATGCAGGAAGATCGCTCGCAGCATCGCAACCGGGCCAAAGCGATGGCCGTGCTGCGCACCCGGCTCTATGATTTCGAGCGACGGAAACTGGACGCGGCCCGCGCCGCCGAGCGTCGCGGTCAGGTCGGCACCGGCGACCGTTCCGAGCGCATTCGCACTTACAATTTTCCGCAAGGCCGCGTCTCGGAGCATCGCATCAATCTCACGCTCTACAAGCTGCCGCAGATCATGGAAGGCGAAGCCCTCGGCGAGCTCATCGACGCGCTGGTCGCCGAGCATCAGGCCGCGCAGCTCGCCGCCGAGGAAGCGTAATAATGCCGGCCGCGGACCTGGCCGCCGTCGCCCGGCACGACAGCGCGAACCCTCTCAGCGTGAGTGCCGCGCGGCGCACACTGACAGAACAATTCCGCGCCGCCGGCCTCGATTCGCCTGAACTCGATGCGCGCATTCTTGTTGGCCATGCCCTCTCACTGGATCACGCCGCGCTCACCGCAGCCAGCGCGCGCATCCTCAGCGCCGAGGAGCGCGAAACGATCGCCGCTTTCGCCAACCGCCGGCTGGCGCGCGAGCCGATCGCGCGCATCGTCGGCAACAAGGAATTCTGGAGCCTGAAGCTTCGCGTTGGCGCGACGACGCTGGTGCCGCGCCCGGAGACCGAAACCGTCGTCGAGGGGGCTTTGGCCGCGATCGATGCCGGCGGCGTGCGTGCGCGGCCGCTGCTGATCGCCGATCTTGGCACCGGTTCGGGCGCGCTGCTTTTGGCGCTGTCGGCTGAGTTGCCGAACGCCTTCGGCGTCGGCACCGACAAGAGCGTAGGCGCGCTATGGATCGCGCGGGAAAATGCCCAACGTCTACAGCTTCAGCGAGCGGCTTTTGTCACCTGCGATATGAGCGCCGCGCTGGGCGGGCCGTTTGATCTGATCGTGTCGAACCCGCCCTACGTCGCGTCCGGCCATATCGCTTCTCTCGCCGCGGAAGTGCGCGACTATGATCCGCGCTCGGCGCTCGACGGCGGCACCGACGGGCTTGACTATCATCGTGCGATCGCCCGAGCAGCGCCGGCCTTGTTGAAACCCGGCGGCGCTCTTGTCGTTGAGCTAGGCGCCGGCCAGGCGCAAGCGGTTGCGGGTCTATTTGCTGCAGCTGGGCTTGAGACGCGGCCGCCGCGCGCCGATCTTTATGGCGTGCCGCGAGCTCTTCTGGCGACCAAAACGACCGAAGCGCCGCGATAAAAGGGTCAAGAAATGGTCATGACCGCGAAGCATTGGCCCCCGGCAAAAAAGCGGCAAAAAAGCACTTGGAATATCGGCCGGAACCGACTAGCTTGCGGCTACGGAATTGGCCCGAAAAGATGGTGCCGCGCCGCCTTGAACGCCAAGAGCGTCCCTTAGAGGGGCTTCGCTCCCAGAGGTTGGCAGCGCTGGCAGGTGAAACGAAAGCCGGAACAGCGAAAGCCGGAACGGACGGCAAACGGGATCGCAAGATTCAGACCGAGAAGTTTCATCGGCTCCGCGCGCATCTATGAATGTCGCGCTTAGTGAGAGGTTCGCAACACCGCGGCGAAACCGCGGTGAAGGGCTGCATTGCCGAGACTTAGCGCGTGGATCACGAGAGCACGGAATAAGAAGATTGCCCGGATTCATGCGTCGGGTTGAAGCGAAATAACTGAGAGACTTCGCGCAGTGAAACGGCGGCCGCGCGTGCCGCCGCAACTAAGGGGTTGGCGGAACAGCAAATCATGAGAAACGGTCAGAACAAGCGAATGCGCAGTCGCAACCGCAAAGGTGGTCATCACCAAAATCCATTGTCGCGTATGTACGAGTCCAACGGACCGGACGTGAAAATTCGCGGAACCGCGTCCCACGTCGCCGAAAAATATCTGCAACTGGCCCGCGATGCGCAGAGTTCCGGAGACCCGGTCGCGGCCGAGAACTATTATCAGCACGCCGAGCATTATTTCCGGCTGATCGCGGCGGCGCAGGAACAGTTTCGCCAGAGCCAGCCCTACTACCAGCAGGGCGGCGACCAGCGCGGCAATCTCGCTGACGACGGCTATGACGAGGGCGACAATGACCAGCCTTCGATTAGCGGCGAGCCGTTTGCGCCGCGCGAGCCTCAGCCCTTCTATCCCCGTGACCAACAGCAGCCGCAGGCACAGCCGCATCATAACCAGCAGCGCCCACAGCACTCGCCGACCAACGAGGAAGACGTCGAACGGCTCCCATCGTTCATCACCGGCGGCCAGCCGCCCCAGCAGCCGCAACAAGGGCAAGGCGGCAGCGGTCCGCATGGTCAGAACGGTCAGAATGGGCCCAACGGACAGAACGGGTATGACGGCACGCCGGATCGCTTCCCACTGCATCGCCGGCGCCGGCGGCATCGTGGCCCGCGCGATCATTCCATGCAGGGCGGCGAAGGCGACGCGCCAGCGCCGTCCGGCGGCTCGCGGTCGTCGGAAGACTAATTAAGCGTTCTTCTGGAAGGCACGTCCCTGGCTGTGCGCGGCCCTTCAGCGGCCGCGCGGCGTCCTGGAGAGCCGGACCAGGAGCCAGATCGGCACGACGATCACGGCGCCGAGCAGGAAGTAACGCCACAGCCACCGCACCACGTCGAAGCCCATCGTCCAGACATGGACGATGAGGGCGCGCACCAATTCGATGATGTTCCACGGATCGAGCCCGATGGCGGCGAGGATCACGCCCACCAGGATCGACAGCAGGACCAGGCGCCCGATCACCGCCAGCGGTGGGCCGCCGAAGAAGCGGTGAACGAGTTGGTAGGCTTCGGCCTGTTCGTCCGCCATCGCAATCTCCGCTGGCGCCACTTAGCTAGTTGTTGCATCCGGTGCAAGCGCCACATGACACAGAGCGACCGCAAGCCGGGACCGTTGCCTCGGCTTCGCAAGTGGCGCTAAGTTGCGCCCGCCCCGCTCATATATCGGGCCTTCTGAAGGATATTTCATGGCCAAGATCGAGGATCTCGCGCCCAGTTCGACGGCAAGCCTCAACGACGATATCGGCGAAGCCAAGCGGCTTGAATTGTATCGCACCCAGGTCGTGATCCGCGAGGCCGAGCAGCGTGCCTATGATCTGTTCCTGCAAAATCTCGTCAAGGGCACCAGCCATCTTTCACTCGGCCAAGAAGCGGTTGCCGCCGGCTTTGCCGGCGCTATGCGCAAGGGCGATCTAAGCTTCTGCACCTATCGTGGCCACGCCCACACGTTGGCGCGCGGCGTGCCGATCGCCAAGGTGCTGGGCGAACTGATGCAGCGCGACACCGGACTGATGCGCGGCAAGGGCGGCTCGATGCACCTGACCTCGGTCGAGCACGGCGTCATGGGCTCTTACGCGATCATCGGTGCGCATCTGCCGATCGCCTGCGGCGCCGCTTGGCGCGCACAATACAAGGGGCAGAAAGACGTATCGGTCTGTTTTTTCGGCGACGGCACTACCAATATCGGCGCCTTTCACGAAGCGCTGAACTTCGCCGCGGTGTGGAAGCTGCCGGTGGTCTTTGTCTGCGAGAACAATCTGTATATGGAATATACGCCGATCGGCGAGGTCACCGCGGTGCCGCATCCTGCGGCCGATCGTGCGGCAGCCTACGGACTGCCGAGCATCATCGTCGACGGCAACGACGCCGACGCGGTCTATCGCAGCGCGCTCGCGGCCTATGAAAAGGCCCGCGCCGGCGACGGCCCGTCGCTGATCGAATGCTTGACCTATCGCTACAGCGGACACTCGCGCGCCGATCCGGCCAAATACCGCCCCGAAGGCGAATTGGAAAAGTGGAAGGCGCGCGATCCGATCAAGATCTATCGCGAGCGGCTCAAGCAGTTCGGCGTCTCCGAGGAGATCATTCTCGGCATCGACGCCGAAGTGAAGCGCGAAGTCGACGAGGCGACCGAAGCGTGCAAGGCGGCGCCGCCGCCGGCGCTCGACATCCTCACCACCGACGTTTACGCCGACGGAGGCTTTGCATGGCGGAACTGACCTATCGCGACGCCGTCATCCGCGGCATCGCCCAGGAAATGACGCGCGATCCGGACGTCGTATTTCTCGGCGAGGACATCGCCAAGGCCGGCGGCGTGTTCAAGGCGACCGTCGGCCTGTACGAACAGTTCGGTCCGGTGCGCGTGCGCGACACGCCGATCTCCGAGCAGGCAATCCTCGGCGCCGCCATGGGCGCGGCGATGACCGGCTTGAAGCCGATCGCCGAGATCATGTTCTCCGACTTCATCGCGGTGTGCTTCGACTATATCGCCAACGAATTCCCCAAGAGCCGCTACATGACGAACGGGCAGGTCAAGGTTCCGCTCGTCGTGCGTACCGGCAATGGCGGCGGCGCCCGCTTTGGCGCCCAGCATTCGCAGAGCGTCGAGAACTGGTGCATGATGATTCCCGGGGCTCAAGGTCGTGGCGCCATCGAACCCGCGCGACGTGATCGGCTTGATGGCGGCGGCAGTGCGCGATCCCGATCCGGTGATCTTCTTCGAGCACAAGTCGCTCTATCCGACCAAGGGCGAGGTGCCCGACGGCGAGATCGTCGACACGCTCGGCTCCGCAAAGATCGTGCGGCCCGGCAAGGACGCGACAATTCTCGCGCTGGCGTTGATGGTGCCTCGCGCGCTCGCCGCAGCGGACAAGCTCAAGAACGAGCACGGCATCGACTGCGAGGTCGTCGACGTGCGCTCGCTGGTGCCGATCGATACCCAGACCATTCTCGGCTCGGTGGCGCGCACCCACCGCTTGTTCACCGTCGAGGAAAACCCGCGGCTGTGTGGTTGGGGCGCCGAGCTCGTCTCGATCGTCGCCGACGAAGCGTTCTACGACCTTGACGGCCCGCCGGTGCGGATCACCACGCCGCACATCCCGCTGCCGGCCGCCGACATTCTCGAAGACCTCGCATTGCCCAGCGTCGATCGCATTGCCGAGCGCGTGCAGCGCAGCCTCAATTCATGAATGGAGGAAATCATGGCCAACGAGCCGACTCGCGAAAATCCGTGCGGACCGATCGGCACCGAGGTTCTTTTTGAGAACGACCAGGTGCGCGTCTGGGACATGAAAGTGCCGCCCGGCGGCAAGAAGGCGTGGCATCATCACAAGCTCGACTACGTGATCATCAACGTCACCGGGGGCAAGATCGAGCTTGAAAACGTGCAAGGGCACACCATCATCGCCGACGACAAGGTCGGCGGCATCATCTGGCGCGACGCCGGCGAGAAACATGAATTGCGCAATCTCAGCGGCCAGCTTTATCAGAACATTCTGGTCGAACTGAAAAACGGCAAATAGCGCCGCAACGGGATGAAGCCGCAACAGGATTAAAGTGCCATGGCCATGTACGACAATCTCCTTGCCAACGTCCCGACCGATTTGTGGATCGGCGGCAAGTGGCGCAAATCATCCGACGGCGGCCGGTTCGACGTGATCGATCCGGCGACCGAGAACAAAGTGGCTTCGGTCGCGAGCGCCACCGTCGAGGATGCCAAGGCCGCGCTCGATGCGGCGAGCGCTGCATTTCCCGGCTGGGCGGCGAAGAAGCCGCGCGAACGCGGCGAGATTCTGCGCAAGGCCTACGAACTGATCATGCGCGACCATGAGCGTCTCGCCAAGCTGATCACCATCGAGAACGGCAAGGCGCTGTCGGACTCGCGCGGCGAAGTCGCCTATGCCGCCGAATTCTTCCGCTGGTTTGCCGAGGAAGCCGTGCGCAACGTCGGCCAGAACTCGATCGCGCCGGCGACCGGCGCGCGCATCCTGGTGCATCACAAACCGGCCGGCATTGCCGTCTTGGTGACGCCGTGGAATTTCCCGGCCGCGATGGCGACGCGCAAGATCGGGCCGGCACTGGCGGCGGGCTGCGCCGTCGTGCTCAAGCCAGCCTCCGACACGCCGCTGACCATGCTGGCCTTGATGCCGATCCTCGAGGAAGCCGGCGTTCCGGCGGGCGTCGTCAACGTTATTCCGTCGCGCTCGTCCGGCAAGGTGGTCGGCGCGATGCTGCACGATCCGCGCGTGCGCGTGGTCTCTTTCACCGGCTCGACCGAGGTCGGCCGCAAGCTTCTGCATGAGGCCGCTGACAATGTCGTGCGGCCGGCGATGGAGCTTGGCGGCAACGCGCCGTTTATCGTATTCGATGACGCCGACGTCGATGCCGCGATCGATGGCGCCATGATCGCCAAGATGCGCAACATGGGCGAGGCCTGCACAGCGGCGAACCGATTCTATGTGCACGAAAAGGTGCACGACGAATTCGCCAAGAAGCTCACGGCGAAGATGGCCGGACTGAAAATGGGCAACGGCCTCGACGACGGCGTCGCGCTCGGGCCGCTGGTCAACAAGGAAGGGCTCGACAAGGTGATCGAGCTGGTCGACGACGCCGTGCAGAAGGGCGCCAAGGTGCTCACCGGCGGCAAGGCGCTAGGCGGGCCCGGCTTTTTCTATCCGGCGACGGTGCTGTCCAACGTGTCCAACGACGCCAAGATGCTCAACGAAGAAATCTTCGGGCCGGTGGCGTCGCTGCAGACGTTCAAATCCGAGGATGAGGTCATCACCCGGGCGAACGATACCGAGTACGGCCTCGTTGCCTATCTCTACACCAAGGATTTGAGCCGCGGCCTGCGCGTATCAGAGAAGCTCGATTTCGGCATGATCGGCTTGAATCGCGGCATCGTTTCCGATCCGGCGGCGCCGTTCGGCGGCATGAAGCAGTCGGGCCTCGGCCGCGAAGGCGCGCACGAGGGGCTGATGGAGTTTTTGGAGACGCAATACGTTTCGGTGACGTGGTAAGCGCCGCCGGGAGCCGAAATGAATATCCTCATGCCGCAACTCGGCGAGACCGTCGCCGAGGGAAAAATCACCAAGTGGTTCAAAGCGGCCGGCGACGCGGTGCAGCCCGGCGACAATCTGTTCGAGATCGAGACCGACAAGGTGTCGATGGAGGTGCCGGCGACCGAGGCCGGCATCTTAAGCGAGATCCGCGTGCCCGAAGGTGAAGTCGCGCCGGTCGGCGCCGTCGTCGGCGTGATTGGCGACGGGGCCGGCGGCGCTGTGAGCGCGCCGGCGAAGCCTGCTTTGTCGCCGGCACCTGCGCCGACGGCACAGGCAGCGCCCGCAGCGTCCGCCGCCTCGGATCGCGCCTCGCCGCCCGCTAAAGCACCGCAGCAACCGATCAAGCTCGATCCGTTCTTTGAAGTGCGCACGCCCGAGCGGAATTTCGGCCCGGCGCGGCTTTCTGGCGGCATCTCCATCACCCCGCTGGCGCGGCGGCTCGCCAGCGAGGCCGGCATCGATCTTTCGCGGCTGCGCGGCTCGGGCCCGCACGGCCGCATCGTCGCGCGCGACGTCGAAAGCGCGCCGCGACCGACCGCCATGCCCGGCATCGCCGCTGTGGCCGAAGGCCCGAGCGCCGATCAGATCAAGGCGCTGTACGATCCGGCTGGCTACGAGGAAATTCCGCTCGACGCGATGCGCAAGACCGTCGCCGTGCGGATGGCGCAGGCCAAGCAGACCGTCCCGCATTTCTATCTGACCGCCGACATCGTCATTGATCGCCTGATCGCCGTTCGCGAAGAGGCCAATGCCGCCGCGGCGAAAGACCGCGACGGCAATCCGGCGTTCAAGCTCTCGCTCAACGACTTTGTGATCCGCGCGCTGGCGCTGGCGCTGCAACGCGTTGCCGGCGGCGAACGCAGTGTGGGCCGGCGATCGCATTTTGCGTTTCAGGCATTCCGACATCGGCGTCGCCGTCGCGCTCGAGGGCGGTTTGATTGCGCCGATCATCCGCAACGCCGAGACGAAATCGCTGAGCGCGATCTCGGCCGAGATGAAGGAACTGGCGGCGCGGGCGCGCGAGAAGAAGCTGAAGCCTGCGGACTACCAGGGCGGCGCGTCGGCGATTTCCAATCTCGGCATGTATGGCGTGCGCGAATTCTCCGCCATCATCAATCCGCCGCAGGCCACGATTCTTGCGGTCGGCGCCGCGCGCCGGCAAGCGGTCGAGAAAGCCGACGGCGGCGTTGCTTTCGTCAGCATGCTCACGGCGACACTGTCCTGCGACCATCGCGTCGTCGACGGCGCGCTCGGCGCTGAGCTACTCGCCGCGATCAAAGCGCTGCTCGAGACCCCAGTGACGATGCTGGTGTAGTTGTTCATTGGCGCATGATCTTTTCCGAAAACCGGTTCCCACCCCGGATCGAGTCCGGGGCTGGCTTTTTCGGGATCATGCTCTAGCGGTGTATGCGTGCGTTATTCGCTCTACGACGTGCCGTTTGCCGTCCTGTGGCTGGCATGGCTGGCCTACTGGATTATCGCGGCGCGAAACGTCAAGCCGACGCGGCGCCGGGAGTCCTTAGCCAGCCGGCTGATGACTGTCGTGGTGACGGCTCTGGCCGCGGCGCTGCTGGCGGTTCGCGGTGCAAGGCTGCCGTGGCTCAGCGCGCGGTTTCTTCCGCAGACGATGGTCACGCATTGGCTCGGGTTGCTGATGGTGGTCTTAGGCCTTGCCTTCGCCGTCTGGGCGCGTGTCCATCTCGGCCGCAATTGGAGCGGCACGGTCACGGTGAAGGAAAATCACGAGCTCATTCGCACCGGTCCTTATGGACTCGTGCGGCACCCGATCTATACCGGCCTCCTATTCGCGATCCTCGGCACCGCTGTCGCCTTCGGTGAGTGGCGCGGCTTGTTGGCGTTCGGATTTTTGGCCGTGGCTTTCCTGTTTAAGCTGCGGCGGGAGGAGCGCTTCATGACCGAAAGCTTCCCCAACGACTATCCGCGCTATCGCGCCGAGGTGCCGGCGCTCATCCCCTTTGTCCGCGTCTTATCAGATTGATATTGAAGGAGAAATCGTTGGCGCCGACGTCACCGGAAGTGCTGTTGATCGGGCCGTTGCGGCCCGTCCTCGCCAAAGGGTTCGCCAGCCTCGACCGTGCACAAGCTCGGCGGCGCCGCGGACCGCGACGCCTTTCTTGGATTCCGTCGCCAACGTGCGTGCCATGGCGGTCAGCGCGCCGGTGCGGCCGGTCGACGAGGCGCTGCTCGCGCGGTTGCCAAAGCTTCAGCTCATTGCCAGTTTCGGCGTCGGCTACGATCACATCGACGCGAACGCCGCGGCGAAACGCGGCATCATCGTCACCAACACGCCGGACGTGCTGACCGAAGAGGTCGCCGACACCGCGATCGGCCTCCTGCTCTGCACCGTGCGCGAGCTGCCGCAGGCCGAGCGGTACGTCCGCGCCGGCAAATGGCCGACAGGCAATTATCCGCTCAGCCGCGCCACGTTGCGCAACCGCACCATCGGCATGGTGGGGATGGGCCGCATCGGCATGGCCATCGCGCGCCGGCTCGACGCCTTCGGCGTGCCGGTGGTCTATCACACGCGTCAGAAGCGCCCTGAGCTTGCTTACCGCCATTATCCGCAGCTGATCGATATGGCCCGCGACGTCGATACACTCATTGTCATCGTGCCCGGCGGCGCAGCGACCAAAAATATGATCGATGCGAAAGTTCTCGATGCGCTCGGTCCCGACGGCATTGTGATCAACGTCGCGCGCGGCTCGGTGATCGACGAACCGGCTTTGATCGCCGCGCTGCGCGACGGCAAGATCATGGCCGCCGGCCTCGATGTGTTCGTCAACGAGCCGGACGTGCCGCAAGAATTGCTGGCGATGGACAACGTCGTGCTGCTGCCGCATCTCGGCTCGGCATCGGTGTTCACGCGCGAGAAGATGGACCAGCTTCTGGTCGACAACGTTCTCGCCTGGGCGGCGGGGAAACCGCCGCTCACGCCGGTGCCGGAGACACCCTGGGGTTCGTGGAAATAAGCGGCGCCAGCTTCGCGCTCACTCGGCGGCGATGCGCACTTCCGGCGCGGCGGCGCGAACGTCGGCCTCGACGTGGTCCTCGAACTGCACGAAGTTCTGCTGGAACATGCCGACCAGCTTGCGCGCGGTCTGATCGAACTCGAGCTTGTTCTGCCAGGTCTTCTGCGGATAGAGCAAATGCGGCTCGACGCCGGAGAGCTGGGTCGGCACGGCAAAGCCGAAATACGGATCGGTGCGGAATTTCACGTGCTTGAGCGAGCCGTCGAGCGCCGCGGTAAGGAGCGTGCGCGTCACCTTGATCGGCATACGCCGGCCGACGCCGTAGATGCCGCCGGTCCAGCCGGTATTGACCAGCCAGCAATCGACGTCGTGGGCGCTGATCAGCTCGCGCAGGAGGTTGCCGTAGACCGAAGGATGGCGCGGCAGGAACGGCGCGCCGAAGCAGGTGGAGAATTCCGGCTGCACGCCAACCAGGCCCTTCTCGGTGCCGGCGACCTTGGCGGTGTAGCCGGACAGAAAGTGATACATCGCCTGCGCCGGCGTCAGCTTGGCGATCGGCGGCATGACGCCAAAGGCGTCGGCGGTCAGCAGCACGATATTGCGCGGCATGCCGGCGCGGCCGGTGCGCGACGCATTGGGGATGAAATCGAGCGGATAAGCGGCGCGGGTATTCTCGGTTTTCGAATCGTCGTCGAAATTGCAGACCCGCGTATCCGGATCGAACACCACATTCTCGAGCACGGTGCCGAAGCGGTGGGTCGTAGCATAAATTTCCGGCTCGGCTTCGGCGGAGAGCTTGATGCATTTGGCGTAGCAGCCGCCCTCGAAATTGAACACGCCTTGCGGACCCCAGCCATGCTCGTCGTCGCCGATCAGCGTGCGCTTGGGATCGGCCGACAGCGTGGTCTTGCCGGTGCCGGAGAGACCAAAGAACAGCGCGACATCGCCGGACGGCCCGACATTGGCCGAGCAGTGCATCGGCATCACGCTCTCGGCCGGCAGATAATAATTGAGCGTGGTGAACACCGATTTCTTCATCTCGCCGGCATAGGAGGTGCCGCCAATCAAGATGACACGCTTGGTAAAATCGATGGCGATGACGGTCTCGGTGCGCACACCGTGGCGCTTGGGGTCGGCCTTGAACGAGGGCAGCGACAGAATGGTGAAGTCCGGGACGTAGTGCGAAAGCTCGACGCGCTCCGGCCGGATCAGCAGCGCGCGAATGAACATCGAATGCCAGGCAAGCTCGTTAAAGACGCGGACTTTGATGCGGTATTTCGGGTCGGCGCCGCCATAGAGATCCTGCGCATAGAGGGTCTTGCCTTTGGCGTATGCAATAAAATCGTCGAACAGCAGCTGAAATTTTTCCGGCGCGAGGCGGCCGTTCTTCTCCCACCAGACCGTTTTCTCGGTCTGGGCGTCGGCAACGACAAATTTGTCCTTGGGGCTGCGGCCGGTATGGGCGCCGGTCTCGGCGCAGAACGCACCGCCCTGCACCAGCTGCCCCTCGCCGGCGGCGATCGCGTGCTCGACCAAAATCGTATCGGGTAAATTCCAGTGGACCGCTGCGAGATCTTTCAGCCCGAACTTGTCGGCGCCATAGGCGCCATTGCGCAGACCGGTTTCCTTCACACTCGCCTCCGCAACTCGCTCCGCGATGCCGGAGCTAAGCGCAACCCTCATCAGTCCGCCTGGGGACCAGCGACCCTATATCGAGCATCCCCGCCCGTGCCAAGATGCGGGTCAAGACAGAGCCCGTAACACAGCGCAAATATACTCCCATCCAAGGCGTCAACGAGCAAAAACCGCGCCTGTTCCGCGCTGCAGCGCAACAAACGACGGGCGCGATTTATCGTTCCTGCGCGTGAACGGCCAAATCCACGAGGACTTTCCGCAACGCGGCTGCCGTCGTCACCCGCTGCGAAAACGGCAGGCGCAACGTGGCGTCGCCTTGAGCAAGATCGACGCCTTCAGGATCGAGCCCGGTCAGTCGCCAAGGTCCATCCTCGGCACCGAGGAGCTTGGTCGCATATAACCGCACGGCGTCGGCGTGATCTTCGTTCATGTGCGCGACAGCGCCCGCTTCGGCCTCGATCAAATTCTCCGCGCCGGCGATGTCAGTGATCAGATCAGCGGCTTTCAGATCGGCGGCCCGGCCAAACCCGGCGTTAAGGTGCGCGGACGCGACAACAAGCCGCCAGAACGAGAAGTCGGCGAAGCCTGCGTAAAGCTCCGATTTCGGATGACGCGCCAGGAAGCGCCGACGCAGGCGCGCTTCGCTGCGGTCCTCACGTGCGAGCGGCGCAAAATCGCCCAGCACGGTCAGGCGCGGATGGGCTAATGGGTCGCCGCGGCCGACCGACGCCAGCAACAGCGACGCGCGTTTGTCCTTTTCCAAGTTGGCGGTGTGGGTCGAGAGCCGCGAGATCAGGATTAACGGCGAACCGTCAATATCGGTCGCTACGTTAACCAATGAGCCGAATGGATGGCCGGTATTGCGGTCGATGGTCGCAAGCGCTCCCGCCCGTGTTGCCCGCAACAGCGCCTTGGCGACAGCCGCGGCGTCAAAATCCGCCACCGGCGCCCCCTCCGGCAGGCGGTTCGGCATGAAACCCGGCAAGGGGGCGCGGTTATCGGCCTCGGCCATCCGTCGTCTCCAGTTCCGCTGGCGTTGGCAATTGCCCCGATTTTGCCTTGTCCGGTCACACTTCCGCCCCTACATGGGTTTTCAAAGGCTTATGGGGCCGGGGCGGGTGATGCTTGCGGCCGACTCATGCTAGAAGGCCGCCATGCCGACCATCGCTCTCGTCGACGACGATCGCAATATCCTGACCTCGGTGTCCATTGCACTTGAGGCGGAAGGCTATCGCATCACGACCTACACGGATGGCGCCTCCGCTCTCGATGGGTTCAAGAGCGCCCCGCCGGACCTCGCGATCCTCGATATCAAGATGCCGCGCATGGATGGCATGGAGACGCTGCGGCGGCTGCGGCAAAAGTCGGATCTGCCGGTCATTTTCCTCACCTCGAAAGACGAGGAGATCGATGAATTGTTCGGCCTGAAAATGGGGGCCGACGACTTCATCCGCAAACCATTCTCGCAGCGGCTTCTGGTCGAGCGGGTCAAAGCCGTGCTGCGCCGCGCCGCGCCCAAGGACGGCGTCGCGCCGAAGGAAGTCGACAGCAAGGTGCTGGAGCGCGGGCTGCTGCGCATGGACCCGGAACGCCATACCTGCACCTGGAAGAACGAGCCGGTAACGCTCACCGTCACCGAGTTTCTCATCCTGCACGCCCTGGCGAGCCGGCCGGGGGTGGTGAAAAGCCGCAACGCTTTGATGGATGCGGCCTACGACGATCAGGTCTATGTTGACGACCGCACCATCGACAGCCACATCAAGAGATTGCGTAAGAAGTTCAAGGCGAGCGACAACGAATTCGATATGATCGAGACGCTGTACGGCGTCGGCTATCGTTTTAAGGAATAAGCCCCGGCACGCGCATCGGATCACCATGCGCGACACATCATGGATTGTTGATCCATGACCGCTGACTGGGAGAGGTGACGTGCGGTAGTAATGGCGTCCGCCCGCCACTCTGTCCTCCGCCGCAAGTCGGGGAGGATTAAGATGGGGGCTGATCGGAACCCCGGCAGACAACGTGCTCGATCGAACCGCAGAAACGGCACGGGCCAGCACGGAGGCCCAAGTCGCGCCGCAGGACGTGGCGTCGCAAGAGCTTGGTCGAAAGAGCTTGCGTCGCAAGAACTCGCGTCTCAGCAAGTCGCGACTCAGCAAGCCGCAACTTCCAGCGAGAGCGATGCTCTCGATGACGCCGGCGTGGCTCCGCCGGCGCGTAGCGGTCTCACCCGCGTCCGCGGCTGGCTGCAGCGCGTCTGGGCGTTCTTTGTCACCCAGAGCTTCTCAAGCCTCACCCGGCGCATCGTCTTTCTCAACGTCACCGGACTTCTCGCGCTGTCCATCGGCGTGACCTTTCTGTCGCAATTCCGCGCCGGCCTGATCGATGCGCGCGTCCAGAGCCTGCTGGTCCAAGGCGAGATCATCGCCGCCGCGATTGCCTCGTCGGCGACGGTCGAGACCGGCTCATCGATCACCATCGATCCGGATAAGCTTCTCGAGTTGCATCCGGGCGAAAGCTACGGCCCGTCCGAGGACGCGGTTTACGGCATCGATTTCCCGATCAATCCGGAACGCGTCGCGCCGGTGCTGCGGCGGCTGGTTTCGCCGACCAAGACGCGCGCACGCATCTACGATCGCGACGGCGTGCTGCTGGTCGACAGCCGCAACCTGTTTGGCCGCGGCGACGTGTTGCGTTTCGACTTGCCGCCGCCGAATGCGGAAAAGCCGGGTCTCTTCGACCGCATCATCACGGCGGCGCGGCGCTGGCTCGGACGCGGCGATCTTCCGCTCTATCACGAGCTCGGCGCCTCGAACGGGCGCGGCTATCCGGAAGTGGCGCAGGCCTTGAACGGCCAGAACGCCAGCATGGTGCGCATCAACGATCACGGCGATGTCATCGTCTCGGTCGCGGTGCCGGTGCAGCGTTTCCGCGCCGTGCGCGGCGCGCTGATGCTCTCGACCCAGGGTGCCGACATCGACGACATGGTGGAGGCCGAACGGCTTGCCATTCTCAAGGTCTTTCTGGTCGCGACCGCGGTGATGGTCGTGCTGTCGATCCTTCTTGCCGGAACGATCGCCGAGCCGGTGCGGCGGCTTGCCGACGCGGCGGAAAGCGTGCGCCGCCGCATCCGCTCGCGGGTCGAAATCCCCGATTTCACGCGCCGGCGCGACGAGATCGGGCATCTATCCGGCACGCTGCGCGACATGACCAACGCGCTCTACAGCCGGATCGAGGGGATCGAGAGCTTTGCCGCGGACGTGGCGCACGAATTGAAAAATCCGCTGACGTCGCTGCGCTCGGCGGTCGAAACGCTGCCGGTGGCCAGGACCGACGAAAGCCGCGCCCGGCTTCTGAGCATTATTCAGCATGATGTGCAGCGGCTTGATCGCCTGATCTCGGATATTTCCGACGCCAGCCGGCTTGACGCCGAACTGCAGCGGCAGGAGGCGGCTCCGGTCGATCTCGCCAAATTGCTCAACACGCTGGTCGGCGTCGCCAACGAGGTGAAGCGCGACGACGGCGTGACAGTGACCTTGCGCTTTGAAGGCGGCGGCGCCCGCGCCTTCCAGGTGCCGGGACACGATTCCCGCCTCGGCCAGGTCGTGGATAATCTGATCGAAAACGCCCGCTCGTTTTCTCCGCCCGAAGGCACCGTGCGCGTCACCTGCCGGCGGCTCAGGAGCAATGTCGAGATTTTTGTCGATGACGATGGTCCCGGCGTGCGGCCGGATGCCATCGAAAAAGTGTTCGAACGCTTCTACACCGACCGGCCGCACCAAGGCTTCGGCCAGAATTCCGGTCTCGGCCTCTCGATCTCCAAGCAGATCGTCGATGCCCATGGCGGCGCCATCTGGGTCGAAAATCGCCCCGGACCGCCTGATGCGGACGGCGCGCCGACGGTCGCCGGCGCGCGCTTTATTGTGCGCCTGCCGGCGATGTAATGGCTCCTGCAGCAACCGTGCACGCGTCGGCCGTGTTGGTTGGCGCTCGCGCCGTACTGATCCGAGGGCCGTCGGGGTCCGGCAAATCGCAGCTTGCGCTTGCCCTCATCGAAGTAGCACGCACCGGGTCGCTCCCTTTCGCTAGACTTGTTGCCGACGACCGCGTCCATCTGGAAGGCGCCAACGGGCGATTGCTGGCTCGCCCTGCTGCCGCGCTCGCCGGCCTGATCGAGGTGCGCGGTGTCGGCCTAAAGCGCATCGCTCACGAACCGAGTGCCGTAGTGGGCTTGGTAGTCGATCTTGCGGTAGCGGCGACCCAGCGATTGCCGGACGCGGCCGAACGCACCACCGAAATTGGCGGTATCAAGTTACCGCGACTTGCCGTCGCATCGGGTGCTGCGGCCTTGCCGGCCGTACTTGCCCGCATCAATTCACCGGCGGATAGCTGGATTTAGCAGTTCGTTCGCGCGGCTAGTTGGCGTCGCCCGGCTCTGCGCAGCGTGGCGCGTCGCACCGCGCCGGTTGGAGATTGGTTAACCATAACGCGCGTAGACTCCCAGGCACGCTGGCCTTCGCTGGCCGCACCAAATCCGGTCTTCTTGGCCGTCCTCTGGCCCACCGGATCCGGTGCATCGGAGCCAGCGCTACCGCAATGCAACAACCGCCCGATATCGTCGAAAATGCCTCTTGCGCTTGGGCTTCGGATGGTCAAGATGAACGACCTTTCGTGCGGTGCACTCGGGACGCACCCGCGGGGAGTTTCATGATTGGTCTTGTGTTGGTGACCCACGGGCGGCTGGCTGTCGAGTTCCGCTCGGCCCTGGAGCATGTCGTCGGGCCGCAGGACCAGATCGAAGCAGTGACCATCGGCCCCGACGACGACGTCGAAGAACGCCGCAGGGACATCATCGAGGCTGTGAAGCGGGTCGACAGCGGCGATGGGGTTGCCATACTCACCGACATGTTTGGCGGCACCCCCTCCAACCTTGCCATTTCGGTCATGAGCCGGCCGAAGGTCGAGGTACTGGCGGGTATCAATCTGCCGATGCTGGTCAAACTTGCCAAAGTGCGCGACGAGTGTCCGCTCGCTGAAGCCGTCGCTGCCGCACAGGACGCCGGCCGGAAATACGTCACCATCGCCAGCCGAGTCCTCACCGGAAAATGAGCGTGCCTGCGCCCCGCAGCGACGAATGCGGGCCCGACGGGCAAGCTTTTCGCGACGGTGCCGTGGTCCGCAAGCTTACGATCTGCAACCGAAAAGGACTGCACGCCCGGGCGTCGGCCAAATTCGTGCAAACAGTGGAAAAATTCGACGCCGACGTGCGCGTGATGCGCGGCGGCGAGACCGTCGGCGGCACTTCGATCATGGGATTGATGATGCTTGCGGCCGCGCCCGGCACGTCGATCATCGTCGAAGCGACCGGCAAAGAGGCGGCGGCAGTCGTTGACGCTTTGACGACGCTGATCAATTCCCGTTTTGGCGAAGACGATTGATCAGGCGCCGTTCGAGGGAGAACACGATGGCTGTTGGACAAGACGATACCGGCGTGCCGGCGAGCGCTGCGGCAAGCGCGCAGCGCGCAACAATCCGCCACTTTGATCGCCCGGACGTGGCGGAAACTTTCGCCGACTCGGTGACCAGCCTGATCTTCGACGGTCAATCACTGCGCATCGAATTCGGCGTCACGCGGCTCGACGAGGTCAAGCCGAACACGCCGATCACCGGCCGCCGCTATACCGCCTGCCGCCTGGTGCTGCCGCCGGCCGCGGCCGTCGATCTCATCAACCGGATGCAGCAGATCGGCGCGGCACTGACGCAAGCCGGCGTGGCGCGGCAGACGCCGCGTCCGGCCGAGCCGGCCGCAGGTTAATACGTCGGTCCAAACAAGAAGACGATTTCCGCAATAATCGCAGTAGTTGCGACGACCGTCGATCGAAGATGGACATAAAGGATTCTTTATGTCTTTAGTGCCGCCGCGCCGACCCTAGCCGGAGCCTCGGTCGGCCGCAGCCCAATCGCAAGCCCCGATCCGCTCGCTGCATCAGGATCGCCACGGAGCGCCAAAGGACCGTCATGAGCACGTCGACCAAGCAAAAAGCTTCGCCCACCGACTACGTCGTCAAGGACATCAGCCTCGCCGAATGGGGCCGCAAGGAGCTCAACATCGCCGAGACCGAAATGCCCGGCTTGATGGCGACCCGCGAGGAATACGGGCCGCAGCAGCCACTGCGCGGCGCACGGATCGCCGGCTCGCTGCACATGACCATCCAGACCGGGGTGCTGATCGAGACGCTGACCGCGCTCGGCGCCGACGTACGCTGGGCGTCCTGCAACATCTATTCGACGCAGGACCACGCCGCCGCTGCGGTCGCCGCTGCCGGCGTGCCGGTGTTCGCGGTCAAAGGCGAATCCCTCACCGACTATTGGGAATATACCCATCGCATCTTCGAGTGGTCGGACGGCGGCGCGCCGAACATGATCCTGGACGATGGCGGCGACGCCACGCTCCTGATGCATCTCGGCATGCAGGCGGAGACGACGCCCAACGTGTTGCATCATCCGGGCAACGAGGAAGAGGAAGTCCTGTTCGCCGCTATCAAGAAGCGGCTGGTGCATCAGCCCGGCTGGTACAGCAAGACCGCCAAGCAAATTCGCGGCGTCACCGAGGAGACCACGACCGGCGTCCATCGGCTCTATCAGATGGAAAAAGAGGGCCGGCTGCTGTTCCCCGCCATCAACGTCAATGACAGCGTCACCAAGTCGAAGTTCGATAATCTCTATGGCTGCCGCGAGTCGCTGGTGGACGGCATCCGCCGCGGCACCGACGTGATGATGGCCGGCAAGGTCGCGATGGTCGCCGGCTTCGGCGACGTCGGCAAAGGCTCGGCGGCTTCATTGCGCCAGGCCGGCTGCCGGGTGCTGGTCTCCGAGATCGACCCGATCTGCGCGCTGCAGGCGGCGATGGAAGGCTATGAAGTGGTGACCATGGAGGAGGCCGCGCCGCGTGCGGACATCTTCTGCACCGCCACCGGCAACGTCGACGTCATCACCATCGAGCACATGCGGGCGATGAAGCACCGCGCCATCGTCTGCAACATCGGCCACTTCGATTCCGAAATTCAGGTGGCGGCATTGAAGAACTTCAAGTGGGAGAACATCAAGCCGCAAGTCGACGAGATCGAATTCCCCGACAAGAAGCGCATCATTCTTCTGTCCGAAGGTCGGCTGGTCAATCTCGGCAATGCCATGGGACACCCAAGCTTCGTGATGTCGTCGTCATTCACCAACCAGACGCTGGCGCAGATCGAGCTGTGGGCCAATCCCGGCAAATACCAGAAGAAGGTCTACACCCTGCCGAAGCAGCTCGACGAGAAAGTCGCGCGGCTGCATCTCGACAAGATCGGCGTTCACCTCAGCAAGCTTTCCGACAAGCAGTCGACCTATATCGGCATTCCGGTCAACGGCCCGTTCAAGACCGATCAGTACCGGTATTGATCAGCCGGCCTGGTGGTGCCGGGGTCCGCGCCGGCGGCACCACCGTGATCTGATAGCTGATCGGCGGGCTGGACACACCGAGGAAGCTGCGCGTCAGCGTGGCGGTGGTCGTGCGCGCGCCGACGCCAACGAAGGCTTCGGCGGTTTTCTGGCACGATGCGTCGTCGTTACGCAGACAATCAACAGGCCATGGGTGGCGATTGCCGCGCGGCCTTCGGCGGACAGTGGGCCGGCGATCAGAGCGCTGCGCTCCGGGCAAATAGATCGGCAAGCCCGGCACGATATCTTCGGATCCCCAGATCAGCTCGATCGGGCGGCCGGCAAGAGTCTCGGCACGTTCGGCGACCTGCCTGAAATGCGGGCGATTGAGGTCCGGACCGTTGGCCAGCCGGACGCACGCAATAACCGGCGAAGCAACGACGATGGCCAGCGTCACCACCAAGGCAGCCAGGCCGCCGCGCGCCACCGCGCGCTCGTCAACGATGAGATCGCGCGCCCCGTAGAGCACGATCGGAAGCGCCGCCCAGTTCGGGAAAGTCCAATCTGGCGTGAGCCGGTACGGGATTGCCAGATTGACCAATGCCGGCAGGATCAGCGGCACCACCAGCAGCACCCACGCCTGCCGCCGGTCTTCGTCGGCAGGCCAGATGATGTCGGCCAATGCGGCCCGGCTCGGACGAAGCGCCGCGAGAAATATCAGCGGCACGACGATGTAGGCGACGGCGCCAAGGATGTAGTACGCGGATTTTTTCAGGGTGTCGCTGAAGGGCGTGTGGTTTATGACGCTCTCTGCGAACACCAGGCTCGAGCGGTCGTTAAGCAGCCACCAGACATGGGGCGCAAGGACGATGGCCGCTCCGGCGGCCATCAGGTAGGGCGCCGGCGAGCGCCAGAAGCGCCGCGTGCCCGGCCCCACCAAAGCGGCGACCGCCATACCGACGAACAGAAAGACGGCCCAGTATTTGCCGAGCATCGTCAGGCTCGCGAACGCGCCGGCGAGAAACGCATCGGCGCTGCCCAGTCCGCGGCGAGCGCGCAGGTAGAAGAGCAGCGTCGCTGCCCAGAACGGCATCATCACAGTGTTGGCGTTGAGCACTTCCGCCTTCACCTGGTAAAGCGGAATCAGAGCAAGAGCGATCAGGCCCAACAAGGCGCGATTCTTGTCGAGGTGGTCGCGTAAGAGCCGCCAGGTGACGGCGAGCGCGACGGCGCAATTCGTCACGTTCAGCAAATCTACCGCCCATTGCTGGCGCGGAAACACAGAAAACCACAAAGCGAACAGCCATCCCGTCATCGGCGGATGTTTGTAGCCGAACGCGAAATGCTGCGCCCAGATCAACGCTTCGTCGTTGTCGATGTGAACGTCGAGCGGAGCCGTCGATATGGTCCAAAACACCATCCAGACGAGGACGAACGCGACGAGAACCGAGAACACGATCCTGCCCTCGGTATTTTCGGCCATGAAACGCTGACCGATCTGAATGAGACGGTCCGCGAAGGCGGCGAGTCCTTGATGCACTCGGCCGGCAGCACCACGCCCTGCTATGGACATTCGTTCATCGTGCGACTCAAGCCTTGATCGGCGAATTTGACTGGGACCTGGGGGACCTTTTCCAAAGCTGGAGAAAGCTAGTAGCGTGGGTATCCGGATAGGGCAATAAGTGCAGCGGACAAAGAAGGGCGACCGCGTTGCCACAATCGACGATGGACATTCCGGCGGCCAGTTCGTCCGCGACGCCCGCGCGGACGGATATGATGGCGGCGGTGCGCCCGGCGCCTGAACTCACCATCGTCGTTCCGACCTTCAACGAACGGGCCAATATTCCGCTGTTGGTCGACCGGCTGTCGCGCCTGCTGACGTCCTGCGACTGGGAAGTGATCTTCGTTGACGACAATTCTCCGGACGGCACTGCGGCCGCGGCGCGCACGATTGGTGGACTAGACAGCCGCGTGCGCTGCGTCCGCCGCATCGGCCGGCGCGGCCTGGCCGGAGCCTGCCTCGAAGGCATGCTCGCGAGCCAGGCGCGCTACGTTGCGGTGATGGATGCCGACCTGCAGCACGATGAGGGATTGCTCGTCCCCATGCTCGAAGCGCTGCGCGGCGGACGCGCCGACATCGCGGTGGCGAGCCGCTATCTGTATGGCGGCTCCGCCGCCGGCTTGTCGAAGCAGCGCTCCCTGGTCAGCCGCGGATCGAACTTCATCGTGCGTCTGCTGCTCGGCATCGAAATCACTGATCCGATGAGCGGGCATTTCATGATCCGGCGCGAAGCCTTCGAAGCGATCGCGCCGGCGCTGTCGTCGCAGGGTTTCAAGATCCTGCTCGACATTCTGGCAACGGCGCGCGGCAGCTTGCACACGATCGAGCTGCCCTCGGCGTTCCGCGAGCGCCAACACGGCGAGAGCAAGCTGGATTCAAAGATCGCGCTGGATTTCGCCGCGCTGGTGACGGCGAAGCTCACCCACGATGCGGTGTCGGCGCGCTTTCTGCTGTTCTGCTTGGTCGGATTGACCGGCCTTGGCATCCATTTGAGCATCCTGAGCGCACTCCTGATGTTGAGCGACTTGTCGTTCGGCGTGGCGCAGGCTTTTGCCACGGTCGGCGCCATCGCCTGGAATTTCGTACTCAACAATCTGTTCACCTATCGCGACCAGCGCCTCACCGGTTGGCACTTTCTCACCGGCCTGATCCGCTTCCAGGTGATTTGCGCCATCGGCGCCATCTCCAACGTCGGCATCGCCACCTGGATCTACGACTACCACGAGGTGTGGTGGATCGCCGGTCTCGGCGGCGCGCTGATCGGCACGGTCTGGAACTTCGTGGTCAGCGCCGCGCTGGTGTGGCGGCAGCGGTAAGGCGTCATGGCCGGGTTGTCCCGGCCATCGACGTCTTAGGCGTGCGTCGCTTGAGAATAGATGCCCGGCGCAAGGCCGGGCATGACGTTAGGGCTGTGGTCCACGCTTGCCGCACCGCAGCACCGATGTTATCTGCGCCGCATGAGCGCGGCACCCATCACTAACATTCGCAACTTCGCGATCATTGCCCATATCGACCACGGCAAATCGACGCTCGCCGACCGGCTGATCCAGCTGACCGGCGGCCTCGAGGCGCGCGAAATGGTCGATCAGGTGCTCGATTCCATGGATATCGAGCGCGAACGCGGCATCACCATCAAGGCGCAGACCGTGCGCCTGAATTACCACGCGCGCGACGGCAAGGACTATGTCCTCAACCTGATCGACACCCCCGGCCACGTCGACTTTGCTTACGAGGTCAACCGCAGCCTCGCCGCCTGCGAGGGCTCGCTGCTGGTGGTCGATGCCAGCCAGGGGGTGGAGGCGCAGACGCTCGCCAATGTCTACCAGGCCCTCGACAACAACCACGAGATCGTGCCGGTGCTCAACAAGGTCGATTTGCCGGCGGCCGAGCCGGAAAAGGTCAGGCAGCAGATCGAGGACGTGATTGGGCTCGACGCGTCCGACGCGATTCTGATTTCGGCAAAAACCGGGCTGAACGTGCCGGAGGTGCTGGAAGCGATCGTCAGGCGCCTGCCGCCGCCCAAGGGCGACGCGACGGCGCCGCTCAAGGCGCTCCTGGTCGACAGCTGGTACGACGCCTATCTCGGCGTCGTCGTGCTGTTCCGCGTGGTCGACGGCGTGCTCAAGAAGGACCAGCGCATCCGCATGATGGGCACCGGCGCCGCTTACGAGGTCGATCGCGTCGGCGTATTCACGCCCAAGCGCGTCGAGCTCGGCGAATTGGGGCCGGGCGAGATCGGCTTCCTCACCGCCTCAATCAAGGAGGTGGCCGACACCCGCGTCGGCGACACCATCACCGACGACAAGAAGCCGGTCGCGGCGCCACTGCCTGGCTTTCGTCCGGCGATCCCGGTTGTGTTCTGCGGATTATTCCCGGTCGATGCCGCCGACTTCGAGAATCTGCGCGCAGCGATGGGCAGGCTTCGCCTCAACGACGCCAGCTTCACCTACGAGATGGAAACCTCCGCCGCACTCGGCTTCGGCTTCCGCTGCGGCTTCCTCGGTCTCCTGCACCTCGAAATCATCCAGGAACGGCTGGAGCGCGAATTCAATCTCGATCTGATCGCGACCGCGCCGTCGGTGATCTACAAGATCAAGCTCACCGACGGCAAAGAGATCGAGATTCATAATCCGGTCGACCTGCCGGATGTGGTGAAGATCAAGGAAATCGAGGAGCCGTGGATCAGAGCCACCATCCTCACGCCGGACGAATATCTCGGCAGCGTGCTCAAGCTTTGCCAGGACCGCCGCGGCAACCAGGTCGAGCTGACCTATGTCGGCAACCGCGCCATGGTCAAATACGACCTGCCGCTCAACGAGGTAGTGTTCGATTTCTACGACCGGCTGAAATCGGTGTCCAAAGGCTACGCCTCGTTCGACTATCAGCTCACCGACTATAAGCCCTCGGAGCTGGTCAAGCTGCAGATGCTGGTCAATGGCGAGCCGGTCGATGCATTGGCGATGCTGGTGCATCGCACCCGCGCCGAGCAGCGCGGCCGCGCCATGGCCGAGAAGCTCAAGGAGCTGATCCCGCCGCACATGTTCCAGGTGCCTATCCAGGCGGCGATCGGCGGCAAGATTATTGCGCGCGAGACCGTCCGTGCTTTCCGCAAGGACGTTACGGCAAAATGCTATGGCGGTGACGTGACGAGAAAGCGCAAGCTTCTGGAGAAGCAAAAGGAAGGCAAAAAGCGCATGCGCCAGTTCGGCAAGGTCGATATCCCGCAGGAAGCGTTCATCGCCGCGCTGAAAGTGGATGTATAGCACCGGACGCCGGCGCTGATGTCCGCGGTCGACGACGAAGCCGTTATTCTCTTTCGCCCCATCGGCCCAGAAGAGTTGAGATTAATTGAAGCGGCTGAGTTTCGCGCGTTCCCTCCGCGCCTCCCCGAGCAACCAATCTTCTACCCTGTATTAAGCGAGGAGTACGCTGCAAGGATTGCCAGCGACTGGAACGTCCAGGCCTCGGGCGTCGGGTACGTCACACGCTTCAAAGTCCGTCGGACATTTTTATCTCGGTACCAAGTTAGGAATGCGGGCGGCGCGCGTTTCCAGGAATATTGGATACCTGCCGAGGAGCTTGCGGAATTCAACCAAAACTTGATTGGGCCGATAGAAGTAGTCCGCAAATTCTCTCGTGAAGACTAGGGCCTCTTTCCGGACGACGTGACGTTATCGAGGTGGCACAACGAGAAAGCCGCAAAAATCTTGTGAAACGAGCCAATCACCCTGCCGGATGAGTCGAAACCGCCGCTGTTGGTCCTTGCCGACCGTCGCTGGCTGGAGGCGCGGTGCTCCCACCATCGGTCGTCGCGATGCCGCGCAGCAGGCGGCCGAGCAGGTCGGCCCCGGTAATGATCCGTCGCTGCACGCCCCACACCAGGATCAGGTCGTTGTCGACGACATCGTCATCCGGCCGCTCCGGCGAAACCTTCAGGTGGCCGATGACGTCACCGAGCTTGGTATGCATGTCGCGGACGATGATCGGCCGATGCCAATAGTTGTTCGGATTGGTGTCGAGCTGATCGAACAGCGCGTCGCGCAGGAATTGATGGGAGTCCAGAACGAAAACCGGCTCGCCGTCGAGGTCGGTGACGATGACCCATTTCTTGCCCGAGGCGTCGACCTGCCGGAGAAACGGATCGTCGGGAGAGCGATCGAATTTCGGCAGAACGCATCTGCGGTTGGCCTGCGGCATGCTGATGATGCTCTGCGCGTCGACGAGTTCACCCTCTTCGGTCACCGGCACGTCGTCGAGATCGAGAAAATTGCGCGCGCCGGTCGCTTCCAGCTGTCCGATGTCGCCGCCGGCGGCAGCGCTGCGATCGATCAATAAGCGGATATCCCGTTCGCGGAAGTAGATGATGCCTTCCTTTCCCAGCCACCAATCGAGCAGCAGCGCCGTCGGCTTGGCCAGGGGAAACAGAACCACGAGGTAGAAATTCAAGAACGGCAGAAATCGTGCGGTCATCCGCAACGCGTTACGCGAAAAATAAGCTTGCGGCCCGATCTCGCCGAGCAACGTGATGACGACCGCCGAGAAAAAAAAGGCGCCGAGCCCGGTCAGGACCGAATCGGAGAGCAGCGTCAGAAGCACGTTGGTGCCGATATTGCCCCAGACCACGGTGGAAAGCACTTGATTGGAATTCTTGCGCAACTCGAGCACGCTGGCCGCATCGGCATTGCCGCCGTCGGCCTCAAGTTGCAGGCGCAATTGGCTGAGGCTGAAGACGGCAAGGTTGAGGCCGGCAAACAACGCGGACTGGACGACACAGACGATGATGCCAAGCCAAATCCAGACGGGGGGGATGGACGACATGGTGCTCTCTCAAATCAAATTTGGACCCGCGGCGTCGCTCCATGTCAGCGATGGAACTCCCGCACCATTTGAGGATATGTCGGAACCATGACGGTAAGATTGAAGAGGCGCCGGCAGCGCTGGAACCGCTTATCGCTGCGGTAAAAACAGCCGTGGACCGCTACTGCACCACGATGGTGGTGTTGTGCATCCCTTCCCGCTGCACCAAGCCAAACAATGTGGCCGCGTCATTGGGATGCAGGCGGATACAGCCATGCGACGCCGGGCCGCCCAGCCGCGCAATGTCGTAGCTGCCGTGAATGGCGAAGCCGCCATAGAAGAAGATCGCATGCGGCATTGGCGCGTTGTAGTAGACGGTCGAGAACCAACGCGCAGCCATCCGTTGCGGACGGAAGGTGCCGGCGGGCGTGCCGTAACCTGGCCTGCCGGTCGATACGCGCCACGTGTAAAGGTAAGCGCCGTCGGCGCTGACTTCCATGGTCTGGCTGGCGCGGTCGACATGGACGAGGACGCCGGCTTCGGCGCGGCTGGCGGCCGGCAGAATAAATAAGGAAAACGCGGCGAACACGGCCGCGAGCGCGACGCGACGCATGACAAGCCTCAGCCCGAACGCAAATCCAACATTATTGTGTCGCGCCGGGAGGTGTAAAGCGGGTGGCAGCGTTGAAAGTTAATCGCTTGAGCGTTGGCTGGTAGGCTTTGCTGTCGCCAATCTAGGAAAACACTAACCAAAATGCCGGTCCTCGATCTGTTCAGCATCGGTCATTCCAACATTCCCGAGGAACAATTCCTCGCGATGCTGCGAGATGCTGGAGTAGACGTCGTCGCCGATGTGCGCACCACGCCCTACTCGCGCTTCTTCCCGTGGTTCTCGCAAAAGCGATTGGCCGCGTCACTGGCAGCCGCGGGCATCGGCTACGCCGCGATGGGCGACTCACTCGGCGGGCGGCCGCGCGACCCGGGCCTTTATCGCGACGGGATCGCCGACTACGAAGCCATGGCAGCGCAGCCCGACTATCATGCCGGCCTCGGCCGTCTGCTTGACGCTGTGGCGCGATCGCGCGTCTGCATCCTGTGCGCCGAGCGTGAGCCGCTCGACTGTCATCGCTGTCTGCTGGTGGCGCGGAGCCTGGCCGAGCGCGGATTGACCGTCGGCCACATCCTCCATGACGGTTCGATCGAGCCGCACGCCGTGACCGAGCAACGGCTGTTGACACTCGGGAGGCATGGCGATGAACAAGACTGCGACCTGTTCGCGTCTGGACAGCGCGAACAACTCGCGGCAGCGTATCGCCGCCGCGTCCGTGCCGTTGCGTTCCGGCCCAAAACTCCCACGCCTCGCGTCGCTGTGGAGCCTCGATGATGCTCATGCTTCCCCGCTTGATCCTCGTCCTTTTACTCGCCGGCTTCGGTCCGGCGTTGGCGCAGGATCCCGGCACCATCGAGGACAAGGTGTTGCCGCCGCTCGAACATCCGGATTCGCCGTCAACGCCGGCCAAGGAACTGTTCGGGCGCAAGATCAAGCCGGATGTGGACCCCGCACGCTCGATCGGCTTCTATGCGCATGGCTGCCTCGCTGGCGCCGTGGCGCTGCCGATCAACGGCGCGACCTGGCAGGTCATGCGGCTGTCACGCAACCGCAATTGGGGCCACCCAAAGCTGGTCGAATTCCTGGAGCGTCTGGCGGAGAACGCCAAGAAAGTCGGTTGGAATGGGCTTTTGGTCGGCGACATGTCGCAGCCGCGCGGCGGGCCGATGCTGACCGGTCACAGCAGCCATCAGGTCGGACTCGATGCGGACATCTGGCTGACGCCGATGCCCGACCGCAAGCTGACCCGCGAAGAGCGCGAATTGATGTCCGCCACCATGGTGGTGCGCGATGACCGGCTTGATGTCGATCCCAACATCTGGACGCACGCCCATACCGAACTGATCCGCGCCGCAGCCGAGGATCCGGCCGTGGAGCGCATTTTCGTCAATGCCGCGATCAAGAAAGCGCTGTGCCGGGAGGCGGGATCGGATCGTGCCTGGCTCGCCAAGGTGCGGCCGTGGCATGGACACGACTATCATTTCCACGTCCGCATGTATTGTCCGCCCGACAGTCCGCAGTGCGAGCCGCAACCGCCGCCGGAATCAGGCGAAGGTTGCGGTCACGAGCTCGATTACTGGTTCTCCCACGCGGTCTTACATCCACCGCCCAGCGAACCGGCGAAGCCAGGGCCGGGATTGACCATGGGGGCCTTGCCGCGCGCATGCCGCCAAGTGTTGATGGCGCCGTAAGCTGATCCGTCAAAACACTGACAGCCCGAACATGCCATGTTGCGCGACCGTAACGATGAGCGTCAACACGCAGGCACCGGCGACGATCACTGCCGCATACGGCAGAACCTTCGACCCGGGCGTCTGCATCAGGCGCGGCAATCCGGTCCACAAAAGATAGGCACCGTAAAAGCCGCTGAAGACAAGAAATCGCAGGCCCGGCACCAGCAGGAAAATCCCGGCCAGCCAGAGCGGAGTGTACGAATAGACGGCGAGCTTGAACGCGTTGTTGAAACCGCGGCGGCTCGCGAACAACGGCGCCAGCCGATCGATCAGAAGTGCCAGCACCAGCACTGAGGCGCAACTCATGACGTAGCTGAAGGCCATGCCAAAAAGCCCGTCGGTAAACGGCGCCCGCAAAGTTGTCCCGCCCGGTGCGACGACGCCAACGACACAGGCGCCGATGAAGCTGGATAGGGCCGGGATCAGCGCAAGCAGCGCTACATAGCTGCTCAGCAAATGAGGGATATCGTTTGGCTCAGCCTCGATCTTCGGCCATTCGGCCGACGGATCGGCGAGCATCGCGTGCGCGCGCAGGGCGGTATTCATGAAACAAGTCCCTTTGCGTCGGCGCGGATCATGGCGGCGCCCTTCTCGGCAATCATCATGGTCGGCGCATTGGTGTTGCCGGACGTGATCGCCGGCATGACCGAGGCGTCGACGATGCGCAGCCGCTCGACACCGGCGACCCGCAGCCGCGCGTCGACCACCATCAGCGGATCGCTGGCGAGCCCCATCTTCGCCGTCCCGACCGGATGAAAGATCGTGGTGCCGATATCGCCCGCGGCGTTGATCAACGCCTGCTCGTCGTCATCGCGCACGCCACCTCCCGGCAGATATTCGGCGGGATGAAAGGGCGCCAAGGCCGGCTGCGCCACGATCTGCCGCGTCAGGCGGATGGCCTTGACGGCGATGCGGCGATCTTCATCGGTGGACAAATAATTCGGCTTGATGGCCGGCGCCGCGGCCGGATCGCGGGCGCGGAGCCGGACGTGGCCGCGGCTGGTCGGCCGCAGATTGGCGACGCTCGCGGTAAAGGCCGGGAATTTGTGCAACGGCTCGCCGAAGCGATCAAGCGACAACGGCTGGATGTGATATTGCAGATTGGCGCGCTCCTGATCGGCGTCGGAGCGGGTGAAAAGGCCAAGCTGCGACGGCGCCATTGTCAACGGACCGCGCCGGAACAGCGCGTATTCGGCGAGCATGCGGGCAAGGCCGAGCGGCGCGTGATAACGTTCGTTCAGCGTCGCGATGCCGTCGACCTTGTAGATCAGACGAAGCTGCAGGTGATCCTGCAAATTGCCGCCGACTCCCGGGCGGTCGGCAACGACCGCGATGCCATGCTCAGCAAGATGCTGTGCCGGGCCGACGCCGGACAACAGCAGGAGTTGCGGCGATCCGATCGAACCGGCGGCGAGGATGACTTCGCCGCGGCAGCGGGCGGTGCGCGTTTCGCCGCCTTGCCGCCAGCGCACGCCGGCGGCGCAGCGGCCGTCAAACACAACGCCCTCGACGAGGCAGTTGGTTTCCAGCCGCAAGTTAGCGCGATTAAGGACCGGCTTGAGAAAAGCGGTCGCCGCCGACCAGCGCCGGCCGCGTTTCTGGTTGACGTGAAAAGCGCAACAACCCTCGTTGTCGCCGGTATTGAAGTCGACGACGGATTTGATCCCGGCCTCCGCGGCGGCGGCGCGAAAGGCATCGAGCAGGTCCCAATGTACGCGCGGCGCCTCGATCCGCAACTCGCCGCCGACGCTGTGCAAGTCGCTCTCGCCGAGGAAATGATTTTCGTGCCGCTTGAAAAACGGCAGCACATCGTCCCAGCCCCAGCCGTCGAGCCCGAGCTGGCGCCAGTGATCGTAGTCGGCGGCCTGCCCGCGCATGTAGATCATGGCGTTGATCGCCGATGAGCCGCCGATCGCCTTGCCGCGCGGATAGCTCAGGCTGCGGCCGTTGAGCCCTTGCTCCGGCTCGGTCTTCAAGCACCAATCCGAACGCGGATTGCCGATGGCGAACAGATAACCGACCGGAATGTGAAACCAGATCCAATTGTCGCGGCCGCCAGCCTCGAGCACCAGCACGCGCTGGTCGCCATCGGCTGACAACCGATTGGCGAGCAGGCAGCCGGCCGAGCCCGCGCCGACAATGATGTAGTCGTAGTCGCCTTCGATCGGCTGCGTCTCGGCCATGCTCTGCTCCGCGAAAATCGTTCGAATGATAGCCAGTCTGGTGCGGCGGATTTGAAGTTCCTGAACTCAAGCGGCAAATTCGCGTAAGAACTTCAAATCCAAAAGCCGCACTAGCACTATACAATGCTAGTGTCCCTTTTGATTCCGAAGTTCGCACAAGCGTATGCCGGACGCTCTGGCGAACTCCGGAATCGGGACGCTAGTGCAGCTTTGCCACGGCATCACACGGCTGCTAATCTGAAGTCTGCGACATGCGGCGCGCCGGGCGCGTGCCGCACAAGCCTGGAACGATGGTTCCCGAAGGCTTTCGTGTTGATCAGGTTCGTGCTGGCGACGCGCGAACGCCTGAACAGACGTGCTGATCGGAGAACCGTCGTGATCGAACGAAGATTGATCCTGGCCGCCTTTGCCGCGGCGATTGTGATTGCCGGGGCGCCGGGTGCCGGCGTAGCGCAGGAGAAAACCATCACCGTTTTCGCCGCTGCCTCGATGAAAAACGCACTCGACGACGTTGACAACAGCTTCACCAAGCAGAGCGGCATCAAGGTCGTCGCCAGCTATGCGGCAAGCTCGGCGTTGATGAAACAGATCGAGCAAGGCGCTCCCGCCGACGTATTTCTTTCCGCCGACGTCGATTGGATGGACTATGGCGCGAAGCGCAATCTCATCAAAAATGACACCCGCATCGACCTCCTCGGCAACCGGCTGGTCCTGATCGCGCCAAAGGATTCCAAGATCGATCACGTGACTATCGCGCCGGGGTTTGATCTCGCCGGGCTTGCCGGCAACGGGCGCATCGCCACCGGCGATGTGCGTGCGGTGCCCGTCGGGCTTTACGCCAAAGCGGCGCTGGAAAAGCTCGGCGTATGGGCGAGCGTCGAAGCGAAAATGGCGATGGCCGAGAATGTGCGCGCGGCTTTGGTCCTGGTGGCGCGCGGCGAAGCGCCGCTTGGCATCGTCTACGAGACCGACGCCAAGGTCGATCCGGGCGTGAAAATCGTCGGCGTCTTTCCGGAGGATTCGCACCCGCCGATCATCTATCCGGTAGCCTTGACCAAGGACGCCAGGCCCGACGCGGCGCAATATCTCAATTTCCTACGCTCGGCTGACGCCAAGGCGATTTTCGAGCGCTACGGCTTCCGCGTGCTGGCGCCATAAGGTTCGGAAGACGCGGTCTTGCTCAATCTTACCCCCGACGAGTGGACCGCAATAGCGTTATCGCTCCGCATCTCGATCGTCGCGACCGTCTTCGCCTTGCCATTCGGCATCGCGCTCGGCTGGGTGCTCGCCCGGAAGGACTTCTGGGGCAAGACTTTGGTCGACGGCATCGTCTACCTGCCGCTGGTGCTGCCGCCGGTCGTTACCGGCTATCTGCTGCTCATTTCCTTCGGCCGCCGCGGGCCGATCGGCGCTTTCCTTGATCACTATTTCGGCATTGTCTTTTCGTTCCGCTGGACTGGCGCGGCGCTTGCGTGCGGCGTGATGGGCTTCCCGCTCATGGTGCGCCCGATCCGGCTGGCGCTCGAAGCGATCGACCGTCGGCTTGAGGATGCGGCCGCCACGCTCGGCGCCGGCCGTATTTGGGTGTTCCTCACCATCACGTTGCCGCTGGCGCTACCCGGGATCATTGCCGGTGCGGTGATGTGCTTCGCACGGGCGCTCGGGGAATTCGGCGCGACCATCACCTTTGTCTCCAACATCCCCGGCGAGACGCAGACTATCTCCGCCGCGATCTATACGCTGTTGCAGGTTCCAGGCGGCGAAGCTTTGGCGGCGCGCCTGGTGATTGTCGCGATCGCGCTCTCGCTCGCGGCGCTGATCATTTCGGAATGGTTCGCGCGCCGCGCCGGCATGCGCTTCCAGGGTGAATGATCGTGCTGGCTGTCGACGTGGAAAAGCAGCTCGGCGCGCTCCAGATCGCCGTGTGCTTCGAAGCGGCCGGCGGCGCCACTGCCTTGTTCGGCCCTTCGGGGTCGGGCAAGACCAGCGTGGTGAATATGATCGCGGGCCTGCTGACGCCGGATCGCGGCTTGATCGCACTCAACGGCACCACGCTGTTCGACGCCGCCAGCGGCATCAACGTTCCGCCGCACCGGCGTCATATCGGCTACGTGTTCCAGGAGGGCCGGCTGTTTCCACATCTGAGCGTGCGGCAAAATATCGACTATGGACGGCGCATGAGCGGGCATCCGCGTGACACGGAAGAATTCGCCCGCATCGTCGAGCTTCTCGGCATCGGCCATCTGCTCGACCGCCGGCCGGGTCTGTTGTCGGGCGGCGAACGCCAGCGTATTGCCATCGGCCGCGCCTTGCTGATGCGGCCACGGCTGTTGCTGCTCGACGAGCCGCTGGCCTCCCTCGACTCCGGCCACAAGCACGAAATTCTTCCCTATCTGGTCCGCCTGCGCGATGAGGCGAAGGTGCCGATGGTCTATGTCAGTCACACCGCGTCGGAAGTCCGCAAGATCGCCACAACGGTCGTGCGGATCGAAGCCGGCCATGTGATTGCGTCTGGCGGTTTAGAGCTTCTCGACAAAGCCGATGGGGATGTGTCGGAATAGTCCGGAGCTTCGCGTTTGGCGAAGCCTGCCGTGCATTTTCAGAGACTGTTTTCGACATTAGCGGCCGACTATGGTTCATCATGGTCGCGACCGCCGAGGCGCAAATTGCTACTCCACTCCCGCCAAAACAGGCAACGGCGCTCGGCGTGGCGTGCGGCGCCGGCGCCGCGTTGTGCTGGGCGTTAGGCTTCGTCGCCGCGCGGCACGGCGTCACGGTCGGCGTGTCGCCATTTGTTCTCGCCTTGCACCGTTATTTCTGGCCGGGCTTGGCGCTTCTGCCGTTCCTCGTCGCCAGCGGCATTCGTGACCTCGGCGGCATTGGCTGGGGCCGCGGCTTTGCGCTTGCAGTGTTCGGCGGCCTGCCGCTCGCGCTGTTGAGCTACATCGGTTATTTGTATGTTCCGCTGGGCCATGGCGGCGTTATCCAGCCGTCGTGCGCGGCGTTGGGCGGCTTCTGCTGGCGCGGTTTGTATTGAAGGAGCCGCTGCCGGCACGCCGCATCGCCGGCGCGCTCGCCATGGTGCTCGGCCTCTGCATCATCGGCACCGAGGCGTTGCGCACGATCGGTGCGCAGGGCGTTGGCGGCGATCTTTTGTTCGTCGCTGCCGGTGGATTCTTTGCCACGTTCGGCATGCTGGTGCGGCTGTGGCGCGTTCCAGCGATTCGCGCAGCGGCCATCACTAGCGTCCTGTCGTTGGTCGGACTGCCGATCCTATTGTTCAAATTCGACAATCTGCTTGCCGCCGGCCTGTCAGAGAATGTGCTGCAGGCGGTGGTCCAGGGCGGCCTGACCGGCGCCGGGGGGACCTATCTGTTCACCCGAGCCGTGGTGCTGCTCGGCGCCTCGCGCGCGGTGTTCTTTCCCTCGCTGGTGCCGCCATTCGTTCTTTTGGTTGGTTTCCTTGCGCTCGGAGAGGTGCCGAGCATCTCGCAGCTCGCCGGACTCGCGGTCGTCGTTATTGGCTTCCGATTGACGCAGAAGGGGTGAGATCAAGCCGCTTTGCGCGTTCTCAAAAACTCGCCGATGCGATCGAGCGCGCGCAAAATATTTTCCGTCGAGTTGGCATAGGACACGCGCACATAGCCTTCGCCGAGGACGCCGAAATCCGGCCCGCCAATCAGCGCGACGCCGGCGTCTTCGAGAAGCGCCGACGCTAGCGGCTTCGCCTTCCAGCCGGTGCGCTTGATATTTGGGAAGGCATAGAACGCGCCTTTCGGCGTCGCGCACGACATGCCCGGCAGCCGGTTGAGGCCTTCGACCACGACTTTGCGCCTGTTGTCGAACTCGGTCACCATTTTCGTCACGTCATCCTGCGGACCGGCGAGCGCAGCGAGCCCGGCATATTGGGTCGGCGCATTGACGCAGGAATGCAGATTGACCGAGAGCTTGCGGGCAAAATCGTAGAGCTTGCCCGGCCATACCGCATAGCCCAGCCGCCAGCCGGTCATGGCGTAGGTCTTGGACCAGCCGTTGAGAAGGATGAGGCGGTCACGGATCGAAGAATAGTTCAGCAAACACACATGTGTCTCGCCGTCATACAGCATGTGGTCGTAGATCTCGTCTGACATCACCGCCACGTTGGGATAGCGCTCCAGTCCGGCGACGAGCTTGTCGACTTCCGTCTTTGGCGTGACGCCGCCGGTCGGATTGGCTGGCGAGTTGACAATCAGGAGCCGCGTCTGCGGCGTGATCAGGCCGAGCGTCTCCTCGGCCGAGAAGGCGAAATTGTTCTCCTCGCGGATCGGCACCGGGATCGGCCGCGCGCCGGTGTACTCGATCATCGAGCGGTAAATCGGAAAGCCGGGATCGGGATAGAGGATGTCGGCGCCGGGCTCGCCGAACATCAGGATCGACATGAACATCGTCGGCTTGCCGCCGGGAAAGATCATCACCGCATCCGGCGAGACGCTGACATTGAACCTCTTGTGCAGATCGGCGGCGACAGCCTCGCGCAACGGCAGAATGCCAACCGACGGCGTATAGCCGTGATGGCCATCGCGCAGCGCCTTCACCGCCGCCTCGACAATGAAATCCGGCGTGCGGAAATCGGGCTGGCCGATGCCGAGATTGATGATGTCGCGGCCTTGCGCGGCAAGCTGCGTGGCGCGGGCGAGAACCGCGAAAGCGTTCTCCTCACCGATGCGATCGAATGCGGCAATGGTCTTCAACATCGCTGGCACTTGAACTCAATTGCCGCGGAAACGCAAACATCTCCGCCAGGTGTTGCGGTGCAATATGGTCGGCGAATGCGTCCTCGCCGATCCGCTCGCGAGACAGGGTTCGCGCGGCGCTGAAATCGGCCTATCTATGGTCTGCGGCTGAGGGCGTGCGGAGACGGCAATGACCAAGAATAACGGTTCGCAAAAGCCGCGCCTGCGCTCGCAACTGTGGTTCGACAATCCGGAAAATCCGGGCATGACGGCGCTCTATCTGGAGCGCTACCTCAATTACGGCCTCACCCGCGAGGAGCTCACGTCCGGCAAGCCGATCATCGGCATCGCGCAGACCGGTTCCGATTTGAGCCCCTGCAATCGTCATCATCTCGAGCTTGCCAAGCGCGTGCGCGAGGGCATCCGCGACGCCGGCGGCATCGCCTTCGAGTTTCCCGTCCATCCGATCCAGGAGACCGGCAAGCGCCCGACCGCGGCGCTCGACCGCAACCTTGCCTATCTCGGGCTGGTCGAGGTGCTGTTCGGCTATCCGCTCGACGGCGTGGTGCTGACTACCGGCTGCGACAAGACCACGCCCGCCTGCATCATGGCGGCGGCGACCGTCAACATACCGGCGATCGTGCTCTCCGGCGGGCCGATGCTCGACGGCTACGGCAAGGACGGCAGGCTCCTCGGCTCCGGCACGGTCGTGTGGCAGGCGCGCGAGGACATTGCCGCCGGCAAGATCGACTACAAGGAATTTCTCGACATCGTCGCCGCGTCGGCGCCATCGATCGGCCACTGCAACACCATGGGCACGGCCTCGACCATGAACGCGATGGCCGAGGCGCTCGGGCATGTCGCTGCCGGGCTGCGCGGCGATCCCGGCGCCGTACCGCGAGCGCGGCCAGATCGCCTACGAGACCGGGCTACGCGCGGTCGAGATCGTGCGCGAGGATCTAAAGCCGTCGGATATTCTTACCCGCGCCGCCTTCGAGAATGCGATCGTCGCCTGCTCGGCGATCGGCGGCTCGACCAACGCGCCGATCCATCTGGTCGCCATCGCGCGGCATATCGGCGTTAAGCTTTCGATCGAGGACTGGGAAACGATCGGCTACGACGTGCCGCTCCTGGTCAACATGCAGCCGGCGGGAGAGTATCTCGGCGAGGACTATTATCGCGCCGGCGGGCTGCCGGCAGTGATGCACGAACTGCTCGCCGCCGGCCGGCTGCACGGCGACGCGCTTACCATCAACGGCAAGACAATGGCCGAGAACGTCGCGCACGCGAAGGCGACCAACCCCGCCGTCTATCCGCCCGTACGACAAGCCGTTGAAGCCGCACGCCGGCTTCAAGGTCTTGCATGGCAACCTGTTCGATTCCGCGATCATGAAAACCAGCGTGATCTCCGAGGAATTCCGCCAGCGCTATCTGTCCGATCCGAAAGATCCGAACGCCTTCGAAGGCCGCGCCGTCGTGTTCGACGGCCCGGAGGATTATCACCATCGCATCGACGATCCCGCGCTCGGCATCGACGAGCACACCATCCTCTTCATGCGCGGCGCCGGTCCGATCGGCTATCCAGGCTCGGCCGAGGTCGTCAACATGCAGCCGCCCGCGGCGCTCATCAAACGCGGTGTGACGGCGTTGCCCTGCATCGGCGACGGCCGGCAGTCCGGCACCTCCGGTTCGCCATCCATCCTCAACGCTTCGCCGGAGGCGGCGGATGGCGGCGGGCTTGCGCTTCTGCGTACCGGCGACCGCGTGCGCATCGATCTCAACAAGGGCACCGCCGACATGCTGTTCCCGCCTGCGGAATTGGCGCAGCGTCGCGCGGCGCTCAAACAAAGCGGCGGCTATCGCTATCCGCCGAGCCAGACGCCGTGGCAGGAAATCCAGCGCGCCATGGTGGATCAGCTTGCGGCCGGGATGGTGCTCGAGCCGGCGGTCAAATATCAGCGCGTCGCGCAGAAATACGTGCCGCGCGACAATCATTAAACCCACATCCAGGCGAAATCCCATGAGCAATTCGCGTCCGACGATTGCTGAAAAGCGCAAGACCTTCCGCCAGCTCCATGAAGCCGGCTGTTTCGTCATTCCCAATCCGTGGAATGTCGGCACGGCGCGCTATCTGCAGGGGCTCGGCTTCAAGGCGCTGGCGACGACAAGCGCCGGCGACGCGCACGCCAAAGGCTTTCCCGACGGCGGCCAGACACGCGACGATGTGCTTGCGCATTATCGCGAGATCGCGGCAGCGACCGACGTGCCGCTGAATGCCGACTTCGAGAACGGCTTTGCCGACGATCCTGACGGCGTGGCGGAGAATGTCACGCGCTGCATCGCCACTGGCGTGGCCGGACTGTCGGTCGAGGATTCGCCGAAGGACGCCCAGACGCCGCTCTACGCGTTCGATCTGTCGGTGGCGCGCGTGAAAGCCGCGCGCGCTGCGATCGACCGCGCCGGTGGCGACGTGATCTTCACCGCGCGGGCGGAAAACTTCATCCGCGGCGTGCCTGATCTCGATGACGCCATCCGCCGGCTCAAAGCTTATGCGGCGGCCGGCGCCGATTGCCTTTACGCGCCGGGCATCAGGACCCGCGAGCAGATCGAAGCCGTCGTCAAGGCGGTGGCGCCGAAGCCGGTGAATTTTCTCGCCGGATGGGCGATGGATTTCACGGTGAGCGACATCGCCGCCATGGGCGTGCGCCGCATCAGCGTCGGCGGCTCGCTGGCGCGCGCGGCGATGAACGCTTTTATCAAGACCGCGACCGAGATCGCCAAGGACGGCAAGTTCGACGGCTTTGGCGGCATCATTTCCAATCCCGAGCTGAACAAATTCTTCAGCGAGGATCGCAAGAAGTTTTCGTGATGGACGCTGGCGCGGACCGTCGGACCGCCGGTCGACGCAACGCCGGCGCGGCTCCCGAGCCGGTCACACTGTCCGGACGTTTCGGCTCGGTGTCGCGGCTCGACGCCAGCCGTGACGCCGCCGATCTGTGGCGCGCGTTTCGGCGGCCACGACGAGATATGGACTTATATTTCGCGCTACGGGCCATTCGCCGACGAGCCGACGTTTTCGGCTGGCTCGCCGACCGGGCGACGCTGAACGATCCTTATTCCTACACGGTACGCGACATCGACGGCCGCGCGCTGGGCCTGGTGACACTCCTGGAAATTCGTCCTGCCAAGCGCGTGATCGAGGTCGGCTTCATCGTCTATAGCCCGGCCCTGCAACGCACGCCGCTTGCCACCGAAACCCAGTACCTGCTGGCGCGTTATGTTTTCGAAACGCTCGGCTACCGGCGCTACGAATGGAAGTGCGACTCGCTCAATGCGCCATCCTGCCGCGCCGCCTTGCGCTACGGGTTCGTTTTCGAAGGCATTTTCCGTCAACACATGATCACCAAAGGCCGCAACCGCGACACCGCGTATTTCTCCATGCTCGACAGCGAATGGCCGGCCCGTAAGCTCGCCTTCGAGCGTTGGCTCAGTCCGGAGAATTTCGACAGCGACGGCCGACAGAAACTCAGTCTGGCGGCATTGAACGGCGTAAAACGCATGAGCAACAGACTGGACGGCAAGGTCGCGCTGGTTACCGCGGCCGGTCAAGGCATCGGCCGCGCCATCGCGGAGCAATTTGCGGCCGAAGGCGCCAAGCTGATCGCGACCGATCTCGATGCCAACAAGCTGCAAGGCCTGCGCGGCAAGCTGCGCAAGCTCGACGTTCTTGCGCGCGACGACATCGAGGCGTTCGCCGCGATATCGGGCGCGAGTTCGGCACGCTCGACATCTTAGTCAATTGCGCCGGTTACGTGCACCAAGGCACGGTGCTCGATTGCTCCGACAAGGACTGGGATTTTTCCTTCAACCTGAACGTCAAATCGATGCACCACATGATCAAGACATTTCTGCCCGGCATGCTGGAGAAGAAGTCCGGCTCGATCGTCAATATCGCCTCGGCGGTATCGTCGATCCGCGGCGTGCCCAACCGTTATGTCTATGGCGCGACCAAAGCCGCGGTGATCGGGCTCACCAAGGCGGTCGCCGCCGATTTCATCAAGCAGGGCATCCGCTGCAACGCCGTTTGTCCGGGCACGATCGAATCGCCGTCGCTGGGCGAACGCATCACTGCGGTGTCGCAGGAGAGCGGCCGCTCGCTCGACGCGGTGCGCCAGGATTTCGTCGCGCGCCAGCCGATGGGCCGGCTGGGCACGCCCGAAGAGGTTGCCTGGCTGGCGCTGTTTCTCGCCAGCGACGAGTCGGGCTACATCACTGGCCAAGCTCATCTCGTCGATGGCGGCATGGCGCTGTAAGTTGCGTAATTTCAGCGAGGCTTCGGCCGATGCATATCCTTATCACCGGCGCCGCGGGGATGATCGGGCGCAAGCTGACGCGCGGCTGGTCGCCGACAAGACGCTCAACGGCAAGCCGATCGATCGGCTCACGCTGCTCGACGTGGGCACACCGCTTCGGCCCTTGAAATTTTTCCGGCCGCGTCGAGACTGTCGCGGCTGATATCGCCGATCCGGCCGCCGCGCGCGCCGCGATCGCCGGCCGACCCGACGTGATCTTCCATCTCGCCGCCGTCGTTTCCGGCGAGGCCGAGCTCGATTTCGAAAAAGGCGTGCACGTCAATTTCGATGGCTCGCGCGCGTTGCTTGAGGCCGTTCGTGCAGTGGGGGACGGCTATCGGCCGCGTTTCGTCTTCTCCTCGTCGATCGCCGTTTTCGGCGCGCCCTTCCCCGAGTCGATCCCCGACGATTTTGCGTTGACGCCGCTGACCTCCTACGGCACCCAGAAAGCCATGGTCGAGCTGATGCTCGCCGACTATACCCGCCGCGGCTTCGTCGACGGCGTGGGCATCCGATTGCCGAACATCGTCGTGCGGCCCGGCAAACCGAACAAAGCCGCGTCCGGCTTTTTTTCGTCGATCATCCGCGAGCCGCTCAATGGCGAGGAGGCCCTGTTGCCGGTCGATGACGGCGTGCGCAACTGGCACGCAAGTCCGCGCGCCGCCGTGGGCTTTCTCATTCATGCCGCCGAGCTCGACGGCAAGGATTTGGCGTCCGCGCATCAACCTCACCATGCCCGGCGTCTGCTGCACGGTCGCCGAGCAGATCGCCTCGCTGCGGCGGATCGCCGGCGACAAGGTCGCCGCGCGCATCCGGCGCGCGCCGGACCCACTGGTGCAACGGATCGTCGCCGGCTGGCCGAGCCGGTTCGATCCGCGGCGTGCGCTCGCGCTCGGTTTCAAGGCCGAGGCGTCTTTTGACGAGATCATCCGCGCCCATATCGACGATGAGCTGGGCGGCCGCATCGCATCGTAAAGCCTTAGGCAACCTCTTCCCCGGCGCCGGATCGGCAGCTTAAGTGCGATGATGCGTTTCGACTCGGTCCTGATCCCCGCCACACTCGCCCGCCGCTATAAGCGCTTCCTCGCCGACGTGGTGCTGGACACCGGCGACGTCACGACCGTCCATGTCGCCAATCCGGGCGCTATGACCGGCCTCGACCGGCCGCTGTCGCGGGTCTGGCTGTCGGATTCGGGCAATCCGTTGCGGAAATATCCCTGCACCTGGGAATTGGTCGAAACCGACCTCGGCAGCGGCCCTGAACTCATCGGCGTGAATACCGGGCAGCCGCATCAGCTGGTCGCCGAGGCGATCGAAGCCGGACTGATCCCGGAATTGCGGAATTACCCGTCGATCCGGCGCGAGGTGAAATACGGAGAAAGATCGCGCGTTGATTTTCTGCTCGACGACCCGGCGCGGGAGACCTGCTATCTCGAAATCAAGAACGTCCATCTGATGCGCGAGCCGCGTCTCGCCGAATTTCCGGACTGCGTGACCGACCGCGGCGCCAAGCATATGCGCGAGCTGGCGCAGGTGCGGGCCAACGGCGCCCGCGCCGTGCTGCTGTTCGTCATTCAGATTCCCTCGGCGAGTCGCTTTGCCGTCGCCCGCGACATCGACCCGGCCTATGCCGCCGCCTTCGACCAGGCGCGCGAGGCGGGGGTTGAGATGGTGGCATGGCGCTGCAACGTCAGTCTCGGCGGCATCGAGATCGCGGCGCCGGTTCCCATCGTCGACTGCTAAGGCTGTCCACGGGTGGCGGGCGGATTGCTTGCGTTAAGCGCGCGTATGCTTACATTCAAGGTGACGGGCGGCTTATAGCCGCTTTTATTGCGGCTAAATCCATCCGAATCCAAGCCATGACCTATGTCGACGCGGCCGTCACGCCGCTACGCAAAACCGGACAGATCAAGATCTACGGCCCCGCGGCCTTCGAGGGCATGCGCAGGGCCGGGCGGCTCGCGGCCGAGTGCCTCGATATGCTCGCCGCCGAGATCGAGCCGGGCGTCACCACCGAGCGCATCGACCGGCTGGTCTACGAGTTCGGCCTCGATCACAACGCCATTCCGGCAACGTTAATGTATCGTGGTTACCGCAAGGCCACCTGCACCTCGGTCAATCACGTCGTCTGCCACGGCATCCCCGGCGACAAGCCGCTGCGCGAAGGCGATATCGTCAATGTCGACGTGACGCTGATCCTCGACGGCTGGCACGGCGATTCCAGCCGCATGTACGCCGTCGGTGAAATCCCGCGCCGCGCCGAGCGGCTGATCGAAGTGACCTACGAGGCGATGATGCGCGGCATTGCCGCCATCAAGCCCGGCGGCACCACCGGCGATATCGGCCACGCCATCCAGACCTACGTCGAGGCGCAGCACATGAGCGTGGTGCGCGACTTCTGCGGCCACGGCCTCGGCCGGCTGTTCCACGACGAGCCCAACATCGTGCACGTCGGCCGCCCCGGCGAGGGCATCCTGCTCAAGCCCGGCATGTTCTTCACCGTCGAGCCGATGATCAATCTCGGCCGCCCGCATGTGAAGGTGTTGTCCGACGGCTGGACGGCGGTGACCCGCGACCGCTCGCTCTCGGCGCAGTTCGAGCACTCGGTCGGCGTCACCAATACCGGCGTCGAGGTGTTCACCCTCTCGCCGAAGGGGTTCACCAAGCCGCCTTATCCGGTGGCGTGAGCCGGGATCTTGGCGCGCAGCGCCTGGTTCTCCGCCTCCAGTTCGGCGATGCGGCTGGTCAGCGAAGCTACCGCAACTGCAATGTCGGATTCGGTATAACGCGGCGTGATGTGCTGTGGGCAATTCCAGTCGAACGTCTCAAGGCGCAATACAAACGCCCGTTCGAGCTTCGCCTTGTAGCCGGGTAGCGCCAGACGAGCGGCGAGCTCGGGCTCAGCCGCAAGATCGCGTACTTCCAGATGCGCCAAAATCTTGAGACGCGCGCGGTTCGGATAGTCCACCATGATCAAGCGACGCGATCGTCCGCGGTGACGTTGCCGAGGCTGATGTATTGGAGATTGCCGCGGAAGTCGGCGAAGCCGAGCGTCTTTTCGTCGAGCACTTTGAGGAAGCCAGGCGGACCGCCGCGGTGCTGCACATAAGGCCAGCCGTTCTCCGACACCGTGGCCATATAGAAGCTGTCGCGCTCAGCGATGAACGCCGCCTCGTCGTCGGTGAAGCGGTCGAACGTCCGATGGCCTTTGAAATTCTCCCACATGGCGCGGCTGCCGTTCGCCGCCTGAGCGGCGCGAACGCTGGGCGTCGCGGTGATGTCGAGGAATTTGTAGGCCATGGCGGTCCACTCCGTGCTCACCATCCAAATGTAAGGTGCATTGGCTAAAGCTGCACGGGGCCATTTCACGTTCTCCCCGCGCTGCCCGCTTGCGGCCGCCCCAAAACCGGCAGCGGCTCAGCAAACCGATTGCAAAATACCGCAATCCGGTCATCCTTGGCGACGCGGGCGGCGGCAAGCTGCGCAGCGCCGGAATTGTGTTGCGAATCCCATGCTGGAAAAGAAGCGCGACAACGAGCGTGGCCTCGCCGAGGCGCCGCCGCACTATCACGGCCATCGCGAACGTCTGCGCGAGCAATTCCGCGAGGCCGGGTCCGGACGCGCTGTCGGACTACGAACTGCTGGAAGCGGTGCTGTTCCGCGCCCTGCCCCGCCGCGACGTCAAGCCGCTCGCCAAGACCTTGATCGCGACCTTCGGCTCATTCGCCGAAGTGATCTCGGCGCCGGAGGCGCGGCTCGCCGAAGTCAAGGGGATGGGTGAGGCCAGCATCACCGAGCTCAAGATCGTACAGGCGGCCGCGAGCCGGCTGTTGCGCGGCGAAGTGAAAAAGCGACCGGCGCTGTCATCGTGGTCCGCGGTGCTCGATTATTGCCGCACCGCGCAGGCGTTCGCGGAAAAGGAGCAATTCCGCGTCCTGTTTCTCGACAAGCGCAACCAGCTCATCGCCGATGAAGTGCAGCAAACCGGAACCGTCGATCATACGCCGGTTTATCCGCGCGAGGTGGTCAAGCGCGCGCTGGAACTGTCGGCGACCGCCATGGTCCTCGTGCACAATCATCCCTCCGGCGACCCGACGCCGTCGCAGGCCGACATCGAGATGACGCAACAAATCATCACGGTGGCAAGACCGCTCGGCATTGCCGTGCACGATCACATCATCGTCGGCAAAGACGGCCATGTGAGCTTGAAGGGACTCAAGCGGATCTAGCGCATGATCCGGAAAAAACCTGCCCCGGACTCGATCCGGGGTGGAAACCGGTTTCCGAAAAAGATCTTGCGCCATCACAAAGTTAGAGCGCCGATCAATTCAAATCGGAAACAATTGCGCTCTGAACTCGGCGTGCCAAACGATCACGCCCGCCCCGGCACGAGCCCGTGCAATTGATTGCGGTATTGTCCGGGCGACAACTTGAACCACCTCTTGCAGGCGCGGAAGAAGCTGCGCTGATCGGCGAAGCCCAGCAGGTAGGCCGCTTGCGCCAGCGACAAATTCAGCCGGCCGAGATACTGCTCCGCCAGTTCGCGGCGGGTGTCGTCCAACAACTGCAGAAAAGTCGTTGCTTCCGTCTCCAGCCGCCGCTGCAGCGTACGCTCGCTCATGCACAGCTCGCCGGCCACCTCATCGCGCCGCGGCTCGCCATCAGGAAGCCGGCGGACAATCGCTTCGCGCACGCGGTAACTGGTCCCGGCGTGATCGAATTGCCGCAGATAGTCGCCGGCGAAGCGCTCGTGCAGCTCGGCGAGCTGCGGATTGGAGGTCGGCAGCGGCGCCGCCATGTCCGCGCGGGCAAACAGAATACCGTGGCGCGGCGCGTCGAACGATGCCGGACACCGGAAAGCCTCGCGATAGAGCGTCAAATCTGTGGGTAGCGGATACGCAAATTCGACCGCCAGCGGATAAATGTCGCGCCGGCTGATCCAGCGGCAGAAGCTCATGACCGTTACAATAATGAACTCGACGCGTTGCCGCGGCACCGGCCGATCGCCGCCGAACAACACGAACGTCACGCGGTATCCATCCCGCTCTTCGCTCATCGTCATCGTCAGCGCGTCGCTCAGAATGAGCATGTAGCGGATCAGGCGCTCGAACGCGGCGTGCAGGTCGGCGCACGACATCATGGTGTAGCCGACCACGTCGAAGCTTGCGGGGCGCGCGACATGATGCTGCGCCAGCGCGAGCGCGGGATTGTGCGATTGCTCGACCGCAAGTTCCCACAGGCGGCTGATCCGTTCGGTCTGCAGGCGCGCTCCCGGCGCCCCGAGCGCGGCGGCGTCAATACCGGTTGCCGCAAACAACGCGTCGACATTGAGGCCCTCGGCGGCAAGCATCTCGGCAATGCCTTTGACCCAGACGGCGGACGTGGTCCGCTCGGCCATCCCTCGGTCCTCCCGGCGCGTGGCCTTTCAGGCCAGCAAATTGGCCGCCCAGGCCACTGACATGCCGCGGCCGTTTGGCTAGCAATGAGGTGGAATATGCCACGGAACCGGGACGCTCGCCATCGAGCGGGCGTACGAACAATGAGTGGCCTACCATCGGAGGAAATTGTGTCGCGCAAACACTGGCTCGCCGCCTACGGGGAGCGCATTCCGGCCGAGATCAATCCCGACGCATACGAGTTGGTCGTCGGCATGCTCGAGGCGGCAATGAAACGCTACGCGGAAAAGCGGGCGTTTCGCTGCTTCGGCCAGACACTCACCTACGCCGACACTGATACGCTGTCGCGCAAATTCGCCGCCTATGGGGGTGATCTCTGGTGTGTGCAGGCTGCGCTGCTGCGTTTGGGCTTAGTTGAGGTTGGAGTCACGGCGATGACTGTTGCTGGGGTTACGCTTCTCACAGGGGTGGCCTCGGTGTCGGTTGGGCGGTTGTGCGGTGTGGGGTGTGAAGCGTTGAGTTGCGCGTATGGGTGGCGGGGTCGGATGCTGTGGGGTGGGTAGGTGACGTTGCTGACGACGGTGGCGCGACTGTGCGGGTTGTTGGCACGCTCGTTGACGCGCGCGGTGGGAGTACCTGTGCGGGGTACTCCGTAGTTCGCCGCGTGGGGCGTCGTGACAGAGACGGGGGGGCCGGCGGTGGCGCGTGGGGGCGGCGCGGCGCGCGCGGGGGGCGGGTGGGCCGGCGGGGGCGCAGCGGGCTAACGAGCAATGAGTGGCCAGCCATCGGAGGAAATCGTGTCGCGCAAACATTGGCTCACCGCCTACGGGGAGCGCATTCCCGCCGAGATCAATCCCGACGCTTACGAGTCGGTCGTCGACATGCTCGAGGCGGCAATGAAACGCTACGCGGAAAAGCCGGCGTTTCGCTGCTTCGGCCAGACACTCACCTACGCCGACACTGATACGCTGTCGCGCACGTTCGCCGCCTACTGCAGCACAAGCTCGGCGTCAAAAAAGGCGACCGCATCGCCGTGATGATGCCCAATCTGCCGGCGTTCCCGCTTGCCATGCTGGGAATCTTGCGCGCCGGCGCTGTTCAGGTGAACGTCAATCCACTCTATACGCCGCGCGAGCTAGAGCACCAGCTCAACGATGCGGGCGTCGAGGTCATTGTCATTTTCAGCGGGGCGACGCCGACGCTTGCCGAGATCATCGGCAACACGAAGGTCAAGCATGTGATCGCGGTCGAGACTGGCGATGGCGTCGGCGTCAAGCTGCCGTCTCCGCCCGCGGACGGCCGGCTTGAGAATGCTGTTTCATTCGCGCGCGTCATGGCCGAAGGCGGCGATTTCGTCTTCGCGCCCGTTGCGCTGAGCGGCGACGATCTGTTGTTCCTGCAATATACCGGCGGCACCACCGGGCTCTCGAAGGGCGCGGCGCTGACGCACCGCAACCTCGTCGCCAATACCGAACAGTTCAAGGCTTTCATGCCGGACGCATTGCGTCCCGGCCAGGAAGTCGTGGTCACCGCGCTGCCGCTCTACCATATCTTCGCGCTGATGGTGAACTTCATCACCTACTACTCGATCGGCGCCGAGAATTGGCTCGTTCCCAATCCGCGCGACATGGATAGCTTCATCGACGTTCTGCGACGGTCGCGCTGCACTGTCTTCACCGGAGTGAACACGCTGTTCGGCGGATTGCTCATGCACCCTAAAATTGCCGACGTCGATTTCTCGCCGCTGCGTGTCGCGATCGGCGGTGGTGCGGCGGTGGTGCCGACGACGTCGGCGAAATGGAAGGCGGTCACCGGCAAGGACATCCTCGAAGGCTACGGCCTGTCGGAAACCTCGCCGATCCTCACGCTCAATCCAATGACACGGGAGGGGTTTTCGGCGACGGTCGGGCTGCCCTTCCCATCGACCGACATCAAGCTGCTTGACGCCGCCGACGAGGAAGCGCCGCTTGGCGAGGCTGGCGAGATCTGCGCGCGCGGCCCCCAGGTGATGAAAGGTTACTGGCAAAAGCCGGAAGCCAATGCGGCGGCGTTTACCGACGACGGCTATTTCCGCACCGGCGACATCGGCGTGTTCGACGAGCAGGGGTTCCTGCGCATCGTCGATCGCAAGAAAGATATGATCATCGTATCCGGCTTCAATGTTTATCCGAACGAAGTCGAGGCGGTGGTCGCAGCGTGCGCCGGCGTCGGCGAATGCGCCTGCATCGGCAGACCGGACGAAAAGACCGGCGAGGCGGTGCGGCTGTTCGTATCCAAGGCTCCCGGTGCGACACTGACCGAGGCGGAGGTGATCGCCCATTGCCGGCGCGAGCTCACGGCGTACAAGGTGCCCAAGGAGGTGCGGTTCCTGGACACGCTGCCGAAGTCGAACGTCGGCAAAATCCTGCGCAAGGATTTGCGCGCACTGCCATAGGGGAACGCCATGACAACGACGGACAAGACAACCACGGACAAAGCGACGATCCCACAATATAGCTTGGCCACAGCGCCGGATTTCGTCGGCCGCGAGCTAGGCGTATCCGACTGGGTCACAGTAGACCAGGATCGCATCAATCGGTTTGCGGCATGCACCGGCGATCGACAGTGGATCCACGTCGACGTCGAACGCGCCAAGCGCGAGAGTCCTTTCGGCGGGCCGATTGCGCATGGCTACCTCACACTCTCGTTGGTGGCCGCGATGGTGATGGAGCTCGGCGTGATCCCGCCGGACGCCGCGACCGGCCTCAATTATGGTTTGGACAAGGTCCGCTTCGTCGCGCCCGTCAAGGCCGGGGCGCGCGTGCGCACCCGCGCGAACCTGATTTCGGCCGAGCCGCAAAGCGGCGGACGAATGCTGCTTAAGCTGCAGTGCACGTTGGAGATCGAAGGCGAGACCAAGCCCGCCCTCGTCGCTGAAGTGTTGTGCATGCTGATCGGCAAGCCGAATGCGGCCTCGTGACGCTCGCGCAGCAAGCGCGACGGCGGATCATATGCGCATTGGTCGGCGGGCAACTGGGCCAATCATGTTTGCTGCCACGCGATTGGCAGTGCGTTGAGGAGGAGCACCGATGGCAAGCGAAATTCGCGCCGCCGTGACGGCGCAAGACGACATTCGCGAGCAGGCAGCCGAGCACACATTGGCCGCCAATCCTCTCGTTGGCATCCGCGGCCAGGATATTTTCGAAATCGGCGCGCATGCTGCTCGGTAGAATGGTCAGCAATCCGGCGGTGGCGGCGCGGCAATATGTGTCGTTCCTTGGGGAGCTCGGCCGGATCGCGACCGGCGGCTCCGAGCTTGCGCCGGACCCAAAGGATAAACGTTTTGCCGATCCGGCGTGGAAAGAGAGTTTTCCATATCGAACGCTGGCGCAGTGCTATCTGGCCTGGGGAAGCGCACTCAACCGCTTCGTCGACGAGGCGAAGATGGAGAAGCGCGATGCGGAACGCGCGCGCTTTGTGGTTTCTCTTGTGGTCGACGCTATGTGTCCGACCAATTGGCTTGGCGGCAATCCGACGGCGTTGAAAAAGCTCGTGGACACCGGCGGCGGCAGCCTGGTACACGGCCTGGAAAATTTGCTCGGCGATCTCGCCTATAACGGCGGCCTGCCGGCGCAAGTCGACACGCGAAAGTTTGCGGTCGGCAAGAACCTGGCGACCACGCCGGGATCGGTGGTCTATCGCAGTCCAGTGATGGAGCTGATCCAGTATCGGCCGGTCAACCCAGATGTCCATGCGCGGCCGTTGCTGATCGCTCCGCCGCAGATCAACAAATTCTACGTTTTCGACCTGGCGCCGGAAAAGAGCATCATTCAGTTCGCCCTCAAGAACGACCTGCAGACCTTCGTCATCAGCTGGAAGAATCCACCGCTGCCGAGAGCCATTTCGGGCTCGACACCTATGTCGGCGCGCTTGAGGAGGCGGTCGACGTCATGCGCGACGTCACCGGCAGCGAGGACGTCAATATCTGGGGCTCATGCTCCGGCGGCATCACTATGTCGGCTTTCCTCGCCAACCTCGCCGCGCGCGGCGAACGCAAGGTCCACAGCGCCACCGTGGCGGTCTGCGTGCTGGACATGGGCGTGGCCGAGAACACGACGGCTGGAATTTTCATCACCCCGGAATCGATCATTGCGGCAAAGACTGCCTCAAGGCTCACCGGCGTGCTCGAGGGCCGGGAACTGGCGCGCATGTTCGCCTGGATGCGGCCCAACGACCTGATCTGGAATTACTGGGTCAATAACTACTTACTTGGCAACACGCCGCCCGCCTTTGACATCCTTTATTGGAACAACGACACCACGCGTCTTGCAGCCAAGCTGCATGCCGACTTCCTCGACCTGATCGATACCAATCCCTACGTCAATCCCGGGCGGCTCAAAGTGCGCGGCATGCCGCTCGACATGGGCGCGGTGCAGATGGACAGCTATGTCGTGGCCGGCCTGACCGATCACATCACGCCATGGCAGGGTTGCTATAACACGGCGAAGCTGTTCGGCGAGCGCAGCACATTCGTGCTCGCCAACAGCGGCCATATCCAGAGCCTGCTCAATCCGCCCGGCAATCCCAAGGCGTTTTTCTGGGCCGGCCCGGCGCATCAGCCGAGTGGCGAGTCGTGGCTCGAGAAATCAGCAAAGCACACAGGGAGCTGGTGGCCGCATTGGCTGGAATGGATCAGTGCCCGGTCGGGCGAGAAGAAGCCCGCGCCCGCGGCGCTCGGCAGCGCGGACTACCCGCCGCTCGACGATGCGCCAGGCCTTTACGTGATGGAGAAATAGGTGGAAATCAGCATGCGCGAGGTCGGAGGACAGACGCTGCGTGTCGGCATTCGGCGCGGCGACAAGGCCTCGCCGCCTTTGCTTTTGTTCAACGGTATCGGCGCCAATATCGAGCTGGCTGAACCCTTCATCGACGCGCTCACAGGCCGCGAAGCCATTATTTTTGATGTGCCCGGTGTCGGCGGTTCACCAACGCCAAAACTTCCTTATCGCCCATGGATGCTGGCGCGGATGAGCGCGCAATTGCTTGACCAACTGGGACACGAACATGTGGACGTGCTGGGCGTATCCTGGGGCGGCGCGCTCGCGCAGCAATTCGCTTTCCAGCTGGCGAAGCGATGCCGGCGGCTCGTGCTCGCCGCCACTTCGCCGGGCTCCTTGATGGTGCCGGGAAAGCTCACGGTGTTGCTCAAGATGGCGACGCCACGACGCTACAAAGACCCGGACTATCTGAGCCGAGTCGCTGGCGATCTCTATGGCGGCGCGTTGCGGCATTCGCCCGAACTGGTGCGCCATCACCTTCGGCATGTGAGCTGGTCGAGCGATTACGGCTACTACCTGCAGCTGATCGCCGCTATGGGCTGGAGCAGCCTGCCGTGGCTCCGCCTCCTGGAGCAGCCGACGCTTGTCATCGCCGGGACCGACGATCCGATCGTGCCCGTTGTCAACGGCCGCATTCTGGCAAAACTCATTCCCGACGCTCGCCTGGTAACCATCGACGATGGTCATCTGTTTCTTGTCACTAGCCCGCGCCAATCTGCCGACATTGTTGCCGACTTTCTGGGTTGAAATTAGCTCGGGTTCGGGACTCATTTTGACGAGATGGAGACACTCATGGCGCGTGATGTAACAAGGAGGCGAGAGGTCGTTCCTGCCCGGAGCCTATTGGCATTTGCGGTGGGCGCCGTCGCAGTCGGCGCGGTCGCTATCGGCGCGCTGGCGATCGGTCAGGTCGCGATCAGCCGTCTGGCGATCAAGAAGGCGCGTTTCAAGTCGCTGGAAGTCGATGAACTGACGGTGCGCAAGTTGCGAGTGCTTGAACGCGAGACTGCCGAAGTCATAACCACGCTAATGCGTGACGGCGATTTCCAACGCGTTGAGCCTGCCATTTTGCTCGTCGCTCAGCACGCTCTGAAAGCTCGCCAACGCCACTTGGATCGTCAGGACGGCGCGCCAGGTCGCATCAAGCCGGGCTTCGATCGCCTCAAGGCGCGCCAACGCGCTCGGCGGCATTATGCCCGAACAATTGGCGTCGAGCGTGGCCGCGGCCCGGTTGAAAGCATCGGCCACGGCGGCGAGCGCCGGGCGCTGGGCGTCGGTCGGCCGCACGGCCTGCTCAAGCTGCGACAACGGCCCGTTCACGGAGCCGGCGCTCAATTTGCAGACCGGCACGGCGCCGTTGGCGGCGGACGGCACGGTTCCGTTCAGCCGCGCGCGTTGCTTGTCGTCGAGCGATTGCTCGAAGGCCTGCAATCGCGGCCGGACGATGTCGAGCGCCATGATCGCGGCGTCGATCTGGTTTTCCATGAGCTGCAGTCGGGCCACCGGCTGCGCCGGAATTTCGCTCGGGCAGGATTTGATCAGGTAGCCATTGGCCTGACCAAGCGCGGTTGCCAAATTCTGCAGCAATGGCTTTTGCGCGGCCGTCGGCATCGTCTCGCGCGTGATGCGCATGACGACTTCGTCAATCGAGATCCGGGTTGGACAGGAAGCCGCGACGCGCTGCGGCGAATATTTGGCGAACGCCTGGCTGAAAATGTTGTCGTAGCCGAACGCCCAAGCCGCCGACGCCCGCGGCCAAAAGATGTCATCGTCAAGCGATGGCCATGCCAGGACGGGATAGAGCAGCGACGGCGAGCCGTTCTCCGTGGGCTCCGGCGCCGATACGGCAGCCGCCTCGCCTGGCTCGGCTCGCGCCAGCCGCGTGGCCGGCTCGGATCGCGCAATCCGCGCCATGATAATGATGATGATAGTGCGGCCCCGGCAAATACAAATGGAAGGGTCCAAACCGCAGCCCGAACGCCGTCGCCGCTTGCGGCGGACAAAGGGCGGCGATCATAAACGCCATGGCGGCAATGCGGCTGCTGACCGTCGGCATGGACCAGCCACTTCGAACCCAGCAATGAGATGCTCAGATCAACGTCACCGTTTGGCCGAAGTTCCCGCTTCGGTTCCTGTGCGGTGGTTCACGAGATCGGCAGCGCGTTGGCCTGCGATGCGGCCGAGCACCGTCGCCGTCAGTAAACCGTTTCCCGATAAATAGCCGCTCGCGCGTGCGCCGGAGACACCCGCCGCGGCGCCGCCCGCGGCAAAAAGATTCGGCAGCGGATTGTCGCTTGTGTCCAGAACGCGCGCTGCTTCGTCGACGGCAAGACCACCTTGGGTGTGAAACAGCGCGCCGGTGACTTTGACGGCCCTGAACGGCGGCGTCAGCGGCGCCGTTCCGGCGAAGTTGCGATCGAAGCGATCCGTTTTGCCGGCGCGCTTTGCCGCTTCGACTTCGGCGAAGCTTTGCGCCAGTGCCGGCTCTGGCAAATTCAAACGCTCCGCCAAATGCGCGACGGTCGAAGCTTCGATCACGGCGCCGGACCCTTCGGCTTCGCCGGAAATCCGCGAACTGCCGCGCCACCGCGGCAATGCGCTCGTCGAATATGTCAAAGGCTATTCCGCCCGGTTGCGAAAGCACAATCGCAGCCTGCTCGGAATAGCCGCGGCTCTCGTCGGAGAACCGAAGCCCATCGGTTATTGACCTGAAATCCACCCTCCATGATCACGGCCCAGGTGATCAGCACGGCATGCGGGTGGGCGACCGAGCCATGCCCCTGATAGCCGGACATGTGAAGAAGCTTCGCGCCGAGTTGTTCGCCCCACAGCACAGCATCGCCGCGATTACCCGGATGACCGAAATACATCGCGTCGCGCATCTCCGGGATGTGCTTGGCGACGAGATCAGCGGCGCCGCCATAGCCGTTGCAGGCGAGGATCAATGCTGTGCAGCCAAGCGAGTCCTGCGTGCCGTCGGGCCGCGTGATCTCGACGCCGCGAACGACCCGATCGGCGTCGGCATAAAGCGCGCCGACGGTGGCATTGAGGATGAGCGGGATTTCGGCATCGTCGGCTGTCTGACGCAGCCGATCGATCAGCTCGACGCCGGATCGGCTGGGCAGGCCGTGCATGCGCCGCGCCGAATGGCCGGGATAATCGAAGTCGTGCACCACCGAAAATGGAAAGCCGTAACGGTCCGCCAACCACTCGACGGTCGGGCCGGCTTGCCGCGCCACAAGCTCGACGATCGCAGCGTCCGCTTCGCCATGCGCTTTGCGCGCCATGTCGGAGGCAAACAGCGCCGGGTCATCGGCGATATTGCGCGCTTTTTGAAAACGCGTTCCGGCGGCAGGGATCAAGCCGGCCGATAGCGCCGTCGAGCCACGCGGAATAACATCACGCTCCAGCACGATGACGTCGACGCCGGCTTGATGCGCGGATAAGGCGGCGCAGAAACCAGCCGCGCCGGCGCCGACGATGACGATCGGGGCACTCGCTTCGAATCCGCCCGCCGGAATCGCCTTGATACTCACGCAGCCGAGCCTGTCTTGGCCGAGCTATTGCGCGCCGCGCGGCTTGGCGAGAACCATCTGCGTGCAGCGAAACAGCGCGATCGTCTTGCCAGTGGCTTCGCTCTTTACTTCCGCATCCCATACCTGGGTGGTGCGCCCGCCATGGACCAGACGCGCCTCGCAGATAACTCCGCCTTCAAGCGCGGTGCCGATGAAATTGGCCTTGAGCTCAGCGGTCGTGAACCCGGTTGCGCCGTCCGGGAGCGACATGATGCAAGCATACCCGCACGCTGTGTCGGCAAGCGCGACGACCGCCGCGGCGTGCAGATAGCCGTTCGGCGCCAGATGCTGTTTGCCGACCTCGAACCGGCCGCGCGCAAAGCCGTGCCGGATCTCGATCCATTCGAGTCCCAGATGGCCAGGCAAATGTCCGGCTTGCCTGGCGTGAAACAGCGCGACTGCATTTTCCATGTTCAACCTCGGCCGCGTACCGTCATGGCTGCCGCACCAGCAGAACCGGATCGGCAGTTTCCGGCACGCGCATCCAGGTGTTGGCGTCGTCTTCTTCGAACCGCCAAGTGTTTCCCCGCGCCGACACCAGGACTAGGTCGCCGCGATCGATCTTCCAGGAGGTCGGGCCAAACCGCACGACGAACGGATCGCAGCCGGGTTTGACCTTGAGCGACAGATTGTCGGCGCCCGCGGGATTGTTCGCCAGCGTCAGTACACAGATCGGCTTGCCGGTTCCGCGCGCGATCGCCCAGTCGCCGACCAGATCTTCCGGCGAATGGACCGGCGCAGCAGCGGCACTCTGCAGCACATAGCGGCCCTCGCCGGGCTGGAAGCCATCGAAAATGCCGGTCTCGGCCTCGGTGAGCTCGATGACCGCATTGCCGCTTTTGTCGAGCAGGCGCAACGTGCCGTAGCTATCGAGGTTCCAGCCGACAATCTCCTTGGTCGACGGAAACAGGTTTGCGCAATTCCTGTCGACATCCACCTTGTAGCCGCCGGCCGCGGCGTCGGCGCGGAACGCGAACTTGCAAATCTTGTCGTGATCGGCGTTGGAGAATTCCCAGGTGCCAATCATCGCATTGGCGGCATCGCTCAATGACGGCGGCTGTTGCGCCATCGCGCCGGTGCAATAACTTCCCGCGATGGCGGCGCCGAGGATTGCGCAACGCCAAGGTCCCAAGCCGTTCACGTCCATGCGAAACGCTACCACGCTCATTATGCTCAGTCATGGTGTCGGCCGGGCAGGACGACGAAAACACAGCGAAAGCGTGGCGTGATGTGCATCATCGGTAGCGGCATAGGGCCGCTTGTGGTGACATACACAACCATTACATAAGGGGCGCTGATTCCCTGGTGCACAGCGGTCACGCTATGACGGAAAATTCAAATCGTCCGGAACGTCCGCGCCTTGAGCCGGAAATTATCCCGCCGGCCGCGAGCCGGCGCGAGTCCGGATGGCAGTACGACGTTTGGCGGCCTTACGTCTCGTCGACGGCCGGCGGAACGCATCGCCTCTACGTCGCCAGGCTCGGACCGTTGGGCCTCGCTCTCCTCATGGCGCTCATCGGCATCGTGGTGGCGGTGCTGGTGCTGGCCGTGGTGAGCGCCATCTTGATCTGGATACCGATCCTGGCGCTGCTGCTCGCCGCCGGGGTCTATTTTCCGCTTCTGGCGGCGGTAATCGCTTTTTCCAGCGCGCTGGACGTTTTGCCCGGCATCTGGCCAAGCCGGCAGGCCAGTGCGAAGATATGGGCGTACACCACCCATTAACCCTATCCCCTTATGAATTGATTAACCATACGGACTTGCCTGGACACGCCCGGCGGCTTGGCTTTTGAGTTGGCGCAGGGGGACTGACGCGCCGATGCCGGGGCTGGTTGGCGCTACCGCCAGTGCACGCAAGCTTTGCACTGCCCTCTGCCAAGAGAGTCGACAAGGAATGTTCGAAGCCCCGCGCCAAATCCAGTCGGCAGCCGCCGGCGGCGCCAACGTCGCCGTCGATCTTCCTGCCGATAGCGGTATCGACGTCCGACAGATTTTGGCGGTCCTCTGGCGCGGCAAAGCAACGATTCTTTGGACGACGGCAGCTTCGCTGCTGCTCGCGTTCCTGCTGGTCCTGGTCGTGCCGCATCGCTACACGGCGGTGACGCAGATCCTGATCGACCCGACCGATCTGCACGCGATCGGCAACGACCTCACGCCGACCAATCTGGCTAACGATGCCAACGTGCTGCAGGTCGAGAGCCAGGTCCGGGTCTTGACCTCCGACAGCGTGCTGCGGCGCGTGGTCAAAACCGAAGGTCTGGACAAGGACACCGAATTCACCCGCCAAGGGATGGCCGACGGCGCCGACAGCACGACAGCTGCACTGATCGCGCTCAAACGCAGCATCCAGGTCAAGCGCGCCGAACGCACTTACGTGGTGGACGTCAGCGTCACCACGCGCGAGGCGGCCAAGTCGGCACGCATCGCCAACGCGATCGCTGACGCTTACCTCCAGGAACAAACCGACGTCCGATCGGACGCTGCCCGGCAGGTCTCGCAGTCGCTGTCGTCCCGTCTCAACGAGCTCAAGAACCGCGTTCGCGAGGCTGAGGATCGGGTCGAAGCGTTCAAGGCCCGCCACAACATCCTCGGCGCCAGCGGACAGCTGGTCAACGAGCAGCAGCTCACCGAGATGAACAATCAGCTGACCGCGGCGCGCGCCCGCACCGCCGCGGCGAAAGCGCGCCTCGACCAAGTCCAGCAGGTGCAGCTTACCAAGAACGAAGTCGGCGCCTTTCCGGAGGCGGTGCAGTCGCAGACCATCACCGCGTTGCGCAGCCAATACGCCGAGGTCATGCGCCGCGAAGCCGAGCAGATGACGTCGCTCGGCGCCCGCCATCCGGCGGTGATCGAGATCCAGGCGGAAGCCGACAGGCTGCGGCGGATGATCGAGGAAGAGGTGCATCGCCTGGCGATTTCAGCACGCACCGAGTACGAAAGCGCGCGCGCCAACGAGGACGCGCTCGCCGCCAGCCTGGAAAAACTCAAGAGCAACGCGGTCACCACCAACGAAGCGATGGTGACGCTGCGCGAACTCGAACGCGACGTGCAGGCGAGCCGCGCGGTCTATGAGGCGTTTCTGGTCCGCGCCCGCGAGACCGGCGAGCAGGAGCGCCTCGACACCAAGAATATCCGCGTGATCTCGCGCGCCGACGCACCGTTGCGCCGCAGCTTCCCGCCGTCGAACACGCTGCTTGCCCTGGGGGCGCTGCTGGTCGGCGTCGCCGCCGGCACCGGCATCGTCTTTGCGCGCGAGACCTACGGCTTCGGCGGCGATGCGCGAACGCGATTTAGAGCGCGACCCGGAGCGTGACTTCGCGATCGCCGCGCGCGCGCGGCGCCGGCGTGTTCCGCGGCAGATTGACCAAGGCGGTCAGGGATTTCTTGCCCCGAGCCGGGCGCCCCTCGCCGATTCCCGTGCTTGCAGTGCTGCCCAACACTGACGTCTCGTTCGGTTTGAGCGCGGCGGAAAATCCCCGATCGCGCCTGTCGATGGAACTGTACAAAGTCCATCAGGCGGTACGGACCGGTCAAGGCAAGCGGGACCATCCGAGCGTGCTGGTCGTCGCGGCCGACGACGAGGATGACACCATCGCCGTCTCGCTCATGCTCGCTGCGGTCGCCGCCACGACGCAGCGGGTGTTGCTGATCGACGCCGATCTCGAACAGCGGACGCTGGCGGCAGTTGACGGCGATCAAAGCGACGCCGGGCTGGTCGACGTCGCGGTCGGACGCCGCGAGCTCGCGGACGTGATCGTTCGCGATGACGAGACCAATATCAACATGGTGCCTTTTGTCTCGCCAAACAGCCGCCGCGACCGGCGGATCAATGAAGCCGATATCAAAGCGGCGTTCGCCCAGGCGAAACGGTTCGATACGGTGATCGTTGCCGCAGTCGGTCTGAACCGCGATCCGAGCACCCGCTTCTTTGCCGGCCTGGTCGATCACATCATTCTGGTCGCCAGGAACGACGGCCGCGACGACGGCGAGGTCGAAGGTTTCGTCGCGCAGCTCGGCGCCGACGCGCGCAAAATCCGCGGCGCCGTTCTGACCGGCGCCGGGCCGGCCTGAGCGTCGCGACGCAGCAAGCGCCGACACAATCGCGCAAGGACGATCGTCGTGTCCCACCTCGATCTGATGCCGGCAAGAAGCCCAGCGATCGGCAGAGCGCTCGATGCGGATTTGCTGCTCCGCAGCGCGCTGTTCGTAGCGGTATTCCTGATCGCTTGGATTTCGTTTCATCCGTTCCAAAGCCTCGCCGATCCGCCGCAAGCGGTCGCCGAGGGCGGCGATGCCGCCAACCAGATTGGCTACAGCGCCTTGTTCATTGCGCTTGCGGCGTGGACCTACTTCCACGAGCCGCGCCGGCTTTTGCTGCTCTTTCGACCGGCATTGATCCTGACGCTGCTGTGGAGTGTCGTTTCAGTCGCCGCCTCCTGGGAACCGTCGCTCGCGGCCCGGCGTCTCGCTTTCGCGCTGATATTCTTGAGCATCAGCGCCATGGTCTTGCTGCTCCCCAGGAATCTTCGTCACTTCCGCGATCTGATGGCTTTGGTGGCGCTGATCGTGCTGGCGGCATGCTACCTGGGCGTTCTGTTCGCCCCGCAGCTGGCGATCCACCAGGCGTCCGACTTTCTCGAACCCGAGCATGCCGGAAGCTGGCGCGGCGTGTTCCCGCACAAGAATGAGGCGGGCGCGACGATGGTGCTCCTGATCTTCATCGGAATATTTATCGCGCGCGCGCACCGTGCCCTGCTCGGCGGCATCATCGTGGCGTTGGCGACGATCTTTCTCCTCTTCACGCAATCGAAGAACGCGATCGGCATGCTGCCGCTGGTGTTTGTTCTCTCCGCCATTGTGAGCCGCAGCCGCTCGCCGGCGACGGGCGTCCTGCTCGTCATTTCCGTCGTGGCCGCGCTTAACCTGTTTTCCGTTGGCACCGTGCTGTTTGAACCGATCCGCAAGCTGGTCGGATCGATCATGCCGGATGCGACCTTTACCGGCCGAACCGAAATCTGGGAATTGGCGTTGCAATATATCGCGCGGCGTCCGCTCACCGGCTATGGCTTCTCGGCATTCTGGGGCACGCCGCAAGTCGTCTACGGCGGCGCCGAGAATGCGAGCTGGGTGAATGCCGCCAGCGACGCCCACAATGCTTACGTGAACCTCGCCCTCGGCATCGGCATACCGGGGCTGATGTTGGTTATTTTTTGGGTCGTCGTTCTTCCGATCGTCGATTACTACCGCTTGTCGCGCCAGCGGCGCCAGCCGGCGCTGCCGCTGTCGAGGCTGTTTCTGCGGGTCTGCCTGTACGGCGCCTTCGCCTCGTGTTTCGAAAGCTCGATCTTCACGCCGCTCGGCGAGGTGTGGTTTCTGTACGTCACCTCGGCCTTCGGCCTGTGCTATTTGTCGCGCACCGCCGTCGTCGAATGACCGTACGGCACGCAGGCGGCGGCCTTTAGCTCTTCGGCGCGTCCTTGGGCACGTTGAGGCGGAGCGCGCGAAGGAGCTGGGCATCCGGGTAGCGATCGCTCCGCCTCGCATAAAGCCCAAAAGGATCGTCGCGCAGCACAAAAGCGGTCCAACCCCAGCCGCGATTTTCCATCGCCAGTGAAGCATCGTGCAGCCATCGGGCGCGGGAGCCGCGGTCGATCTCAACCCCGTCGATGGTTTGCTTCATGGCGCCAAACTCGGTGAACACGATGCGATCGGCGGCGACGCCTTCCCGGCGCTGCCAATCGGCGATTTGATTTATCCATTGTTCGATCTGCACCGGACCCTGCGCCTCGCGAAAGTAGCGGGAAATTTCCTGCTCCGCTGTGGCCTGCGCCGCGGCGCGATCGACGCCAGGCGCGAGCTGCAGTGTTCGAAAATGGTCCCGGCTCAGCGACAGCGTTTCGTCGAGACTGCCGGCCGAAGCGGGAAACGGCACGCCGATCGTGCCGGCCAGGTACGGCATGGTCCACGTGGCGCTCTGGTGCGTGAACAGGAATGGATAGTAGATGTGCACGCTCACAAAGTTGCGCCGGTCGCGCAGCAGGTCGGTGTCGAGCAAAACAATGCCTTCGATGTTCGACCAGCAACCGCCAGTGAGGAACAGCGGCAAATCCGGCGCGATGCGGCGGATGCGCTCGACCATGTTCTGCTGATACGCCGTCCAGTCGGTGCCGAAGCGGACCCGGCACTTGGATTGCGGCTCGTTCATAGGCTCGACTGCGACCGCCGGCGCCAGCGGGCCCAGCGCTGCGGCAACGCGCTCGACCATCGCCGAGTAGAGCCGGAATTTCGGTCCATCGAGACCGTCGAGATAGGTCTCCGGCAATTCATGCTGCAGCGACGGCGGAAACAACGGCACCATGACATCGAGGCCGTGACGATGGATCTCGGCAACGACGGCGACCAGGTCCTGCAGGATTTGCCGCCGCTGCCGTTCGTCGCCCTGCATCAGCGGGCCGATATCGAGCGGCACGCGCATGTGGTCGAAACCGATCCGGCGCAGTTCGTCGAAATCGAACAGCGCCAGCGCAGATTGTGCGCGCGGATACGCCGGGTCGGCATATCTCTTTGCCTCGCCAGCCCCCGTCGTCGCTGGAAATTGGAAAAATTCGACAAGGGTTGCGCCGCGCCGGAATGTCGGCTCGCGGCCCTGCGCGATCGCGGTGAAACAAGCGAGACAGCCGGCAACAACTAGCAGTGTGGCAAACAATGCCGATCGTTTCGTCATGAGGCTTTGTCCGTTGAGGTTGCGAGGCCGCGGCTCTGTTGTTTGCGGAAGCCGCACGAGGGTCGTTGGTCAAACAAGGACAAATAGTCGTCGATCATCCGCTGGCGCGAATATTTGTGGCGCATGGCCTGGGAAAAGGCGGCAATGACGGCTGGTGACGCCGGCGCCACCAATGCGCGGCGGATTGCCGCGTGCCAGCCCTCGACGTCGTGCGGATCGACGAAGGCAACCGGTTCCGAGCCGTCGATCTGCAGCACCTCGCGCAGCACCGGAAGATCCGTGACCACCATCGGCAAGCCGACCATCGCGGCTTCGACCGCGGCAAGGCCGAAAGTCTCCCAGGTCGAGGGGAACGCGAACAGGTCAGAGGCGGCGTAGAGGTCGGCGATTTCGCTGGACGGCAACGGCCCAAGGACGTGCACGCGGTCGGCGACGCCACGGCGCGCTGCCAGGGCGTGGTAGGCGTCGTGCTTTTGACCGCCACCGGCAAGAGCCAGATGTGCATCCGGAACGCGGGCCAGTGCTTCAATGAGAACGTCCTGGTTCTTCTGCTCGACCAGCCGGCCGACATTGAGGACCAGCGGCCGCTCGGCCGGAAGGCCAAAATGCCGCCGCACCTCTTCACGCGGTCGTGTTGATGCCGGCGCATCGATGCCGTGTTCGATCAGCACCATCGCCCGGCGATACCGCGCCGGATAGCCGGCGAACGCGGCTTCGGTCGCGGCGCTGTTGGCGACGTTAACGCTGTAGAAGCCGAGCGTACCGACGAGCTTGTCGAGCAAGCGAAGCGGCGCCGCAGTCTCGGACGGCGTGCAGGTCTGGTGCACGACGCGCAATCGGCAGCCGCGCAGCCGGCCAACAACGCCGACCAAGATCGAAGCCGTCGACTGATACGCCACCAGCGCGTCGAAATCGCCGCACCAGATGCGCCGCATCATGGTAAAGACGCAGGCGAGTTTGGTGAATGCCGGCAATCCCGGCCGCGGATACAAATAAGCGGTCTCGAACGCAAAGCGATGCGACGACAATCCGGCTTCGATCATGGCCGCCAGCATCTGAACGCCCCCGCGTTCGTCATCATGAAGAACCTGTAGGATGCGCATAGTTACCGCTCGCATTCACCGATATTTGCTGGCCGGAACACGGCTTAACGATACCCGGTGAAACCTGCTGCAGCGACTGTTTGGCTGCTGTGTCATATCGGCCATCGGAAATTTTATTGCCGTGGCGATTTTTTCGCGCATGGCCGGTCCTGGGGAGTACGGCCACTATGTGCTGATTTTTGCCTGGTCGCTGATCGTCTATGGTTTCGGCGCCCAGTGGATGCGCTTTGCGTATTTCGGCGTCTATCATCTCGATCGCGTCCGCGAATATGTCGGTTCGCTGGCCCGGCTTCTCGGCGGCGGCCTGGCGATCGTCGCGCTGGTGCTCGCCGGATTGGGACTCTTCGGCTGGTTCGAGCCGAGCTTTCTGGTCGCGGTGTTTGCGCTGGTTTGCGGAATGACGGTCTACGAGGCGGCGTTCGAAGTGGCGCGTACGCTGCTCAACGCGCGCGGCGCGGCACTGTCGATGATGCTGCGCGCCTCGCTGACCGTCGCCTTCGGCACCTTCAGTCTGTGGAGCGGCGGTGGGGCAACCGGCCTCGCCATCGCCATCGCCGTGGCCAACGTGGTCGCTGCCGCGCCTGCGCTCGCGGCATTTTCCGGCGTGCGCCTGTCGCAAGGCTCGCGCGCGGCGTCATTGCACATCATCAGATATGGTTGGCCGCTGCTGCTGTCTTTCGGCGTCACCGCAGTCGGCCAGACCATCGATCGCCTGCTGCTCGCACACTATCTCGGCGCCGCCACGCTCGGACCTTACGGCATGGTCGCCGATGTGATGCGGCAAAGCTTCACGGTTTTGGGTGAAGCGATCATTCTGTCGCTGGTTACCGTTGCGAAACAGCAAGTGAACGACGGCGACATCAAAGTCGCCAACGGAACGCTGCGCACCGCCTTTCGGGCCTGCCTCGCGGCTGCTGTCTTCGGCGCCGCGTTCTTCATGGTGTTCGGCGACACCCTGCTGCCGCTGGTACTCAAACCGGATTTCGTCACGCCGATCAACGATCTGATTCCGATTTTCGCAGTGGCATTCGCTTTCATGACCATGCGCAATTTTTATTTCGCGCAGGTGATTTATTTCATCAGTGCAAGCTATCTGGAACTCGTCATCTCGCTGCTGTTCCTGATCGTCACGGCGGCGCTCTCGCTTCTGCTCGTTCCGAGCTATGGGCCGCATGGCGCCGCGCTGGCGCTGATGACGGCGTGCATCATCTCGTGCCTCGCCTTCATGGCGCTCGGCCGCCGCTGGTACAAACTGCCGATCGACTTCACCGCGGTCGTCGCGATGCCGGCGCTGGCCGCGCTGTTGGTCTTTAGCGCCCGTGCCATGGCCTGGCTGATCCCGGGGCATGCGGTCCCGCTGGCGATCAATGCCATTGTCTTTGCCTTGGTCGGCGGCTTCGCGGTTCGCCATTTCGGGTTGCTGAACGCCGTCCCTGTTGCCGTCGGCGAGGCCGTGACGGTCCGGTAGCGCGATGACCCTCCTGGATAGCGCTGTTCGATTGACGCCCGCGGACGCGGATCCGCTTCGGCCACCTCACGTCGATTTTCTCGGTCTGCCGTTCTGCCAATTGTCGCCGGCGCAAACCTTGGACCTTATCCTCTCGCGCCGCGGCGCGCCGTATCGCTACGTCGTGACGCCGAACGCCTATCACGTGGTGACGGCGCATGACGAGCCGAGGCGCCTGCTGCCGATCTACCGCGATGCCTGGCTCTCGCTCTGCGACAGCCGCATCGTTCGCGCGCTGGCGCGACTGGAAAGGCGCGCGTTGCCGCTTGTCACCGGCAGCGACCTGGTCGCGGCGCTGCTGTCGACATTGGACGGTATCGAGCGCTCGTCGAAATCTGTTTCGTCCGAATTTGCCTCGTCAAAGACGCCAAGACTTCTGATCGTCGGACCGCAGCGCGCCGTCGGCCGGGCGCTGCACGCTGTCTATCCGGATCTGAAATTCTCGATTTTGCCGGCGCCGGCCGGCCTCGCGAAGTATTCCCAGCTGCGTCACGCCATTGCGCGCGCGTGCCTCGACCTCGACTGGGACATTTTGCTGCTCTGCGTCGGCTGCCCGGCCCAGGAGCTGATCGCGCGCCAGCTAAGCCAACTCGGCCGCACCGAGGGCGTTGCGCTCTGCGTCGGCGCCTCGATCGATTTTCTCACCAGCCCCGGCAGTCGCGCACCGCGCTGGGTGCAGAGACTTCATCTGGAATGGGCCTATCGCCTGATGCAGGAGCCACGGCGGCTTTGGCGCCGGTATTTGGTCGAATCGCCAAAAATCATTCGCATATTCATGGCGACCCGCGGCGCGCGGGCAATGTCATCTTAGATCACCCGAGACGACCGGCGTTGGTTTTCCGAATCGCGGTCCGACGCCGAGCTATTTGGTGCGCGCGCATAACCGATCGCCGTCAATGCATCGCGGATCGGTAGGCACCGCAAGTGCGCGGCCTGCGCTGCTTTTATCACAGTGCGCAAAAGCTCAGGCGAGCAGCCGATCCAACTGGGCGGATCGGTCACGTCATGGGTATAGAAGATCAGCCATCCCTTTCGTTCGCGCGTTTCGTTGAGCGCGCTCTGCAGCTTGTCCGCGGTCAGTGTGCGATCATAGAGCTCGACGACCCGCAGCAACGCCAGGTCGATGATACCGGCATTGATGCCTTCATAGATGCCACGGCAGCTCGCGAATGAATTCGCGAGCTGAAGCTTACGTGAATACGAGGTGCGGCCAAAAGGATAGCAGAAATTCGTCAGCGCGATTCCCGGACACAATTCGTCCAGGAGCTCGCGATTGCGGCGGCACTCTTCGTCGAGGGCGCTTGCGTCGAGTTGGTCGACGCCGACATGGGAGAATGTATGGCAACCGATCTCGTGGCCACGCAGATGGAGTGCGCCGACTTGTTCGCGTTCGATCACGCGCCAATCCGGGGTCGAAAAGCCGCAGGTGCCGGCGGCAATGTAGAAAGTGCCCCGCGCGCCGCACTGCTCAAGGACGGCGGCGCCATTGATATAAGCTGACTCGGGAACGTCGTCGAAAGTAAAGCTGACGAGCGGCGCGTCGTTGCGCATGGCGAACGGCTTCGATCGATGATAGCGCGCGATCTTCCGTGAAATGCCACCTGTGAGACCGGCAAACATGGTCGCCCCTCGATACGCCTACTCGGCGGCTAGCAGGCGCTGCGCGGTAAACGCCGCCGGATGGAGGTCGGCGATGATCTCCAGAAATGCATCGGCGGCAGCAGCGGCCGTATAATGCAGTCCCCGCTCGATCAACGCCGGCCGGTCGGGAATGCGTTGCATGGCCTCGGCAATCGCAATCGCCATGGCCGCCGCGTCGCCGATGGGCGTCAGCGTGCCGTAACGGCCGCCTCGCAGAATTTCGCGAGGCCCATAAGGACAATCGGTCGACACGACCGGCGTGCCGCACGCCAGCGCCTCGATGATCGCATTGCACAAACCTTCATAAATGGAGGAGCAGATCGCGAGATGCCCGCGCATCATCCAGACAAACGGATCGGCAACCTGTCCGGCAAAGATGATCTGTTCAGCCAAGCCATAGTCGCGCGCCTGCGCTTCGAGCCCTGCCCGCTCGGCGCCTTCGCCGACGATCGCCAGCCGGTAGCGCCGGTCCGCGGGCAACAGCGTCATGGCGCGCAACAGCGTACGATGATCCTTTTCCGGCGACAGGCGCCCCACGCAGACGATGAGATCGCGCTCACGGCCGGTTTCGCCGTCCCATTGCCGAAGTCGAGCGTCCATCGCTGGCGGAATCACCGCATTGGTGCCCATGACCGAGATCATCGCCTCGGGCACAGAGAAATTCTCGACAAGATCGCGGCGCGCGCCCTCAGTGAGCGTGATGATGCGGTCGGCGCCGCGATAGAACCGGCGCAAAATGCGATAGGCGATGCGGTTCGAGCGATACGGATCGCGATGCAGCGCGATCGAAGGACTGCCGACCTCGCGCAGCACGAGCTTCGGCCGATACCGCCGCGGCATGGTGCGCATGGCGATAAGCGTGCAGAGATTGAGACCGGCTTCCGAGCTGACAACCACCGCCGGGTCGATCTGGCGGATGACGCGGCGCAGGCCGGGAATGGCGTAGCGCAGCTGCCGGCCCGGGATGGCTGTAACGCGAATCCCCGGATCCAGCAAAGACCGCAGCGGGCCGTCCTGATGCAGTGCCAGCACCGTAACGTTGATGCCTTTGGCGGCGAGCGCATTGCACAGCAGGATGATGTCTCGCTGCGCGCCACCACCCTCGAAAGCGCGCAATACGACGGCAAGACACGATCCAGGGACGTCGGAACGCAACACCCGACGCAGCACTTGGGGATGCGCTTGGGGACGCACTTCGGAACGCACTTGGGAACGCGGCACGGGCTTTACGGCGCCATTTAGCATTGGCCGGCACTAGTCACGATATGTGCCTGCCGATCAAGCACCGGCGCGACATTCCAAGGACTTTCGTTAATTCAAGTCCGTTTGTTCATCCGACAGCGGTTACGACAACTGCCGCTGATCCAACGGGCTTTCGTTAATGGTCAAGCTTCGCCGACTACCAAAACCAAACGCCCATTGACGCCCGGCGAAGAACGAAATCCAAACCCTCAAATGCCAAACAAGGCCGCTTCGGTATAAGAAAGATCGCCCAAGCGCGGCTGGTCCGGACCCTTGAAATATTTTGGCATCTTTCCTTCCAGGTACTGTCCCGGGACGCCGGGCAAAGGTCCGTTGGCGTCAACGAGGACGATAAATCGCCCGCGCGCAGCAAAGAATCTGCCGATCGGACCAACAAAACGAGTGAAGTTCGCAATGTCGCTGCAGTAAATCAGTTGAGCGCAAGGCACCAACCCCTTGACGGTGCGCGGCAGGAAAACAAAAGGGTGCGCCCGACCGGCCGTGATGCACCATAAGGTTGTGCAGCCGGATTGGGCGTGCTCCAACAGCAGCTGGCGCTCGCAGGGGTCAAATTCGGCGTCAGGGCACGCCGTGCCTGGAACGAGCCTGAGATCATTGCTTGCCGATTGAAACGACAAAGCCGGCGCGGCGACAAACACGCCCTTGGAAAAGCGCGAAAAGCCCTGCGCCTCAACGGTATCCCAGGTGTGTGGCGCCGCCGAAATGTTCGAATAGGTCACGTTCTTTCTGTTCAGCGCCCGCGAGATCAACAAGGCCGCGTAGCAACCGAATTCCGGCTGCACATACCAGCTCGACAGATTGCAGCGAGCGACCGCGGCGGCGCCAGCACCGGCGATGGAAAAAATCTGCAGGATGACGCCGACTGGAGCGCCATTGTGCGTCAATAGATGACCAAATCGCGGGAAGCCGGCCGGGACGGAACGCCGCCGCATCAGGTCGAGCGCTTGATTCCAGAACTTGCCGCTGCGAACGGGAAAGCCTTTCGTCAAAAGCGCAGCGACCGCCGGGATATCGCGTTCATCAATCTCCCGGGCGCACATCCGGTAGGGCGGCAGGCTCATTGATTGACTTTTTGGACTCTCTTTTTATCGAACCGAGGAACGCCGCGTTCAACCGCGGCCGGCCACGCATTTGCGATCCAATCTACACGAAAGCTAGCCGCAGCTGGCTGCACAGCTGGCATTAACCTTTCCACGACCGTTCGTTGCTCGCCCTGCGCGCCGCTCGCGTTCCAAGCGTTTGGGTCCCGACCGGGAGCGCGTTCGCAATTGACGCGTTCAAGAAGACGACTTCGCGCTGACATGGTCTGTGGAAATGTGGCATCGTGTGGCACCCAACCGAAACGTGATTTTCATCTACCTGTCACAGAGCCCGCGCAATGATGAAAGCCTTTCCGAGCGAATGAGGGGCCCCCATGAGTGACGTCGCTTTACCCGGTTCAATCGAGCCGGCAGCCCGCAAGGGACCGGATCTAACCGGCGCTGTTAACCCACTTACCGGCATTCTTTTCGGGGGCATCATCGCCGCCGTCCTGCTGTTCGTCGCCTACAGCATCTATTCGGACGTCGACGCCACCGGCACCAAGATCACGAGCCTCGCGCCGTTCCTGCTGCTCTTCGTCGCGCTCCTGATCGCGCTGGGCTTCGAATTCGTCAACGGCTTCCACGACACCGCGAACGCGGTCGCGACCGTCATTTATACCCGCGCGCTGCCGGCGAACTTCGCGGTGGTCTGGTCGGGCTTGTTCAACCTGGCGGGCGTGCTGACGTCTTCCGGCGCGGTCGCCTTCGGCATCATTTCGCTGTTGCCGGTGGAATTGATTTTGCAGGTCGGCAGCAGCGCCGGCTTTGCCATGGTGTTTGCGCTTTTGATCGCGGCCATCCTGTGGAATTTGGGGACCTGGGCCTTTCGGCCTGCCAGCTTCGAGCTCCCACACCTTGATCGGCTCGATCATCGGCGTCGGCATCACCAATGCGCTTCTTCATGGACGCGATGGCACGTCCGGCGTCGATTGGACGAAAGCGAAAGAAGTCGGTGAAGCTTTGCTGCTGTCGCCGCTGTTCGGCTTCGCCCTTGCCGCGGCGCTGCTGTTGCTGCTCAAAGCCATTGTCCGCGTGCCGGCGCTCTATGCCGAGCCGAAAGGCGATCTGCCGCCACCGTGGTGGATTCGCGGCATCCTCATTCTCACCTGCACGCTGGTGAGCTTCTTCCACGGCTCGAACGACGGCCAAAAGGGCATGGGCCTGATCATGCTCATCCTGATCGGAACCGTGCCGACGGCCTATGCGCTCAATCGCGCCCTGCCCGACAGTCAGCTGCAAATCTTCGCAGAGCGGTCGGCGGCGGCCAGCGCCGTGATCGGGCAGAAAGCCGCAGGCTACAGCGTGCTCGGCAATCCCCGCCCGGCGGTGACCTCGTACGTCTCGACGCGTACCATCAACGAAGGCACCTTCCCGTCACTCGCCGTGCTGGTGAAGGATATTTCCAATGAGGTCATGAAATACGGGTCGATCGCCAAGATGCCGACTGAGCAGGTCGGCAACGCGCGCAACGACATGTATCTCGCGTCCGAGGCCATCCGCTTTCTCATGAAAGACAAGGAAGCCGACCTGTCGGCCGACGACGTCAAGGCGCTGAACGCGTACAAGCAATCGCTCGACTCGGCGACCAAGTTCATCCCGACTTGGGTCAAGATCGCCGTAGCGATCGCGCTCGGCCTCGGCACGATGATTGGCTGGAAACGCATCGTCGTTACGGTCGGCGAGAAAATCGGCAAGACGCATTTGACCTACGCGCAAGGTGCTTGTGCGGAAATCACCGCTGCGGCGACGATCGCCGCCGCCGACATCTACGGGCTGCCGGTGTCCACCACGCACGTGCTGTCGTCGGGAATTGCCGGCACGATGGCGGCTAACGGCTCCGGGCTGCAGCTCTCGACGGTGCGCAACATCGCGCTCGCTTGGGTGCTGACGCTGCCGGCGGCTATGGTGATTTCCGGCACCTTGTACTGGGCGTTTGCGTCGGTGTTCTAAGACCCGCCTTTCGCTGCATCAACCATCAAGGGCGCCGGAGCAAATTCGGCGCCCTTATTCTTTTACCGCTTGCTTGTAATCGACTCCATTGCGGCCTTCCCTTTTTTGCGGTTCCGCTGCGGCGCACAATAGCCGTAGCAGGAATAGTGGACACTCCTTTGTGAACATCGTCGCCGCACCATGGCGCGTTTGCTTGTGGCGTCTAGGCCGCGGTGTTGCGATGATGGCTGACATAGTCGAGGGGGGATTAATGCAAGGAGGCGTCGTATGTCTTCTTCACATCTTCTCACCGGCGCGAGCGGGCAAGCAGCCAATATTGAAATCAGGCGCATAGCCCCGACCGACGTACTGCAGGCGCTCGCGCAAGGTCTTGACGATTTCGCCGCGATGCCGAGCCACGCGGTGTTTCTCTGCGTGATTTATCCATTGATCGGCCTGTGCCTGATATCGCTGGTGTCGGGATATGCGCTGCTGCCGCTGGCGTTTCCGATCGCGGCCGGCTTTGCGCTGATCGGGCCGTTTGCCGCCATCGGCCTTTACGAATTGAGCCGGCGCCGGGAAGCCGGGCTCGATACCTCGTCCGGCCGTGCCTTCGACGTCGTGCATTCGCCTTCGATCGGCGCCATTGTCGCCATGGGCCTGCTGCTCACCGCGATCTTTCTGGTCTGGCTCGCCGTCGCCCACGCGATCTACGCCGCCAATTTCGGCTACACGACGCCGGCCTCGATCCGTCAATTTGTGACCGACGTCTTCACGACCCGACCGGGATGGACATTGATCGTCGTCGGCACCGGCGTTGGTTTCCTGTTCGCCGCATTGGTGCTCACGATCAGCGCCATTTCTTTTCCCTTGCTGCTCGATCGCGACGTCGGCGCAGCCGTCGCGCTGTTCACATCGATTCGCGTCGTCCTCGCCAATCCGGTGTCGATGGGGCTGTGGGGTCTCATTGTCGCCGTCCTCCTGGTGGCCGGCTCAGTGCCGTTCTTTCTCGGTCTGACGGTGGTGATGCCGGTGCTCGGCCACGCCACCTGGCACCTCTATCGCAAGGCGGTGGTGCCGGATGCTGCGCCGCGATCAGAGCATCAAGAGCCTGACAATCAGCCGCCGGAGCGGCCGCGCCGCTATGCGGCGGATTTTCCCGCTTCGCTGTTCCCGACGCGACGTTAGCGCGTCTCCGCAGCAGATAGATTTTCGGCACCCGTCGCGCGGGGCGGCCGCGGCCGGGACAATACTGGCGACGGCTGGTACGAAACCCGCCCCGCGCCGCCGGCGACGCGCGTAATCTGTTTGTCAGCGCGCCGCGAATGCCTATCATGTCCGAGCAAATAAGGGCCTCGCGGCAAACGCGACAGGGCAAGCAAACAAACGCGCCGTCTCCGGCTGCGCCGGCGGCGTGACGTGGTGGCGAGGGGGAAGCAGCGCGATGCTGGACGACCTGCTGGAGCGCAAGCCGTACAATGCCGTTACGGATTTGGTCGATGCTCCAGTCGCCCGCGGTCTTGCCGAAAAAGTTGCATTCATCGACGCGGAGCGGTCGCTCAGTTACGGCGAGCTGCAAACAAGCACGTGCCGTTTTGCGGCTGCGCTGAAGAATCTTGGGCTGCGGCCCGAGGAGCGGCTGGCTCTCCTGCTCTACGACAGCATCGACTTTCCAATCGCTTTTTGGGGGGCGCTGCGCGCCGGCAACGTGGCGCTGCCGCTCAATACGCTGCTTACGGCGGAGCAATACGCCTACATCGTGGGTGACAGCCGAGCCGCCGCGATTGTCGTGGCGGCACCACTCGCCAAGGCGCTCATTCCCATCCTCGATCGTCTGCCGCGGCTCCGGACGATCATTCTCGTAAATGCCGCAGCCGGCGAACATGCCGCTTTCGCCGGCCGCGACGTGTACGACTTTGCCGATCTGATCGCGCGCGGACCGTCGCCGCCGTTCGCGGCCTCGACCTTGTCCGACGAAGTCGCGTTCTGGATGTACACGTCCGGCTCGACCGGCGAGCCCAAAGGCGTTCGGCACGTCCACACCACGCTGATGGCGGCGGCGCGGCTGATGGGCCAGTGGGTCATTGGCATTCGCGAAGACGATGTCGTCTTCTCGGCGGCAAAGTTGTTCTTTTCCTACGGCATGGGCAACGCCATGGCGTTCCCGATGTCGGTCGGTGCGACCGACGGTGCTGTTGCCGGGGCGGCCAACGCCCGACACCGTGTTCGAGGTCATGCGCCGTCATCGGCCGACGGTCTTCTACGGCGTGCCGACGCTCTACGCCTCGTTGCTCGCGCACAAGGAGATGCGCCGCGGCGCTGGGTCCGACCGCTTGCGCCTGGCAGTTTCCGCCGGCGAGGCGCTGCCTCAACACCTTGGGGAGCGCTGGCGCAGTATCGCCGGCGTCGACGTTCTGGACGGCATCGGCTCGACCGAAATGTTCCAGACCTTTCTCAGCAACCAGCCGGGCGATGTGCGCTTCGGCACCACCGGCAAAGCCGTGCCCGGCTATGACCTGAAAATCGTCGATGAGCATGGCAGCACGCTCGCCGACGGCGACATTGGCGAACTGATCGTGCGCGGCCCGACCGCCGGCGAAAGCTATTGGAACCAGCGGGCGAAGAGCCGCCGCACTTTCGCCGGCGAATGGACCCATACCGGCGACAAATTTTTCCGCGACGCCGACGGTTACTATCATTACTGCGGCCGCACCGACGACATGTTCAAGGTCAGTGGCATGTGGGTTTCGCCGTTCGAGGTCGAGGCGGCGCTGGCCTCGCACGAAGCCGTGCTCGAAGCCGCCGTCATTGGCAAGGAAGACGCCGACGGCCTGATCAAGCCCAAGGCCTTCATCGTGCTGCGCAACGGCTATGCCGCCGACGAGCAGCTGATCGAGACGCTGCGCGTCCACGTGAAATCGTGCGCCGGCCCGTGGAAATATCCGCGCTGGATCGACATCCGGCCCGACCTGCCGCGCACTGCGACGGGAAAGATTTAACGCTTCAAGTTGCGGGAATTAGAGAGCTGATACCGTCATCTTGAGGTGCTCGTCGCGAAGCGACGAGCCTCGAAGGACGACGGCCACAGCGCCTCGACTGCATCCTTCGAGACTTGCTCCGCTCGCGCCTCAGGATGACGGAACTCAGTCTTCAAACAAGCGCTGCACCAGCCGGCGCGCCAGACCCCGGCGACGCGGCGGCGGTAGTGGCCGGGCGTGAACGTTGTCTTCATCGCCATGATCTGGTCGCGCACCAGCGCATCGAGGCCGGCAAAGACGCGCGCATCGAGCGGGCCGCCGCACAGCTCTGCCGTACCGGCAAGCCGCACCGGCCGCGGATTGGTGCCGGTGAAGGCGACGCGCAGATCGGTGAGTTTGTCGGCCTCGCGGCGCAACGCCACGGCAACGCCGGTGACCGGATATTCGATTGAGCGCCGAATGCGGATCTTGTCGTAAGCAGAGCGAAGTCCGGGCGCCTTGCGCGCCCGCACCGCAGTGACGATCTCGCCGGGCCGCAGCGACAGGAAATATTTGCCGTCGCCGCGTGTCTCCGTCACCGGCTCATCCTGGCGCGCATAGCCGATATAAAGATCGGCGAGCGGCATCGTCCGCCAGGCCGGCCGGCCCGGCGACATCGATCTCCGCATCGAACGTGAGCAACGCCGGCGCCAGGTCGCCGCTGAAGGTGGCGAAGCAAACGCCGCGGCTTTTCGGCGCGACGTGACAGATCTCGCCGGTGGTCTTCAAGCAATGATGATTGGCCTCGCGCCACCATTCGCTCTGATTGTAAAAGATGCAGCGGGTGTCGAGCGCGATATTGCCGCCGACGGTCCCCATGTTGCGATGGGTCGGACCGGCGATATGGCCGGCGGCCTGCGCCACCGCCGGATAGTGCTGCACGACGCGGGGATGGATGGCGAGTTCGGACAGCGTCACCGCGGCGCCGATCTCGAGCGCGTGCCCATCGGCTGCAATGCCGTGCAGCTCAGTGACGGTGTTGACGTCGATCAGCACCGGCGGTGCGACAATGCCGCGCCGGATATTCACCAGCAAATCGGTGCCGCCGCCGAGAAGGCGGCTGTCGGGATGCGCCGCCCGCGCCGCAATCAGCTCGGCGAGCGTCCGCGGCCGGACCAGATCAAACGACGGCAGCGCATCCATTTACGCACCGCCATTGGTCTTGCGTCCGCGCGCCCGCTTCTCGATCGCGGCAAAGACGCGGTCGGGTGTCACCGGTAAATCGTTGAAGCGCAGCCCGGTGGCGTCGGCGATGGCGTTGGTGAGCGCCGGCAGGAACGCCGCCAGCGAGCCTTCGCCCGCCTCCTTGGCGCCGAATGGTCCGTGCGGATCGTTGCTTTCGACGATGCCGACTTCGATCGGCGGCGAGTCCTGGATCGTCGGCACGCGGTAATCGAGCATATTGGCGGTGATCAGGAGGCCGTCATGGTACGCCGTCTCCTCGCTCATCGCCTGGCCCATGCCCATCCAGACCGAGCCTTGCACCTGGCCCTCGACGGAGAGCCGGTTGAGCGCCTTGCCGCAATCGTGCGCCACCCAAACCTTGTCGACGGTGACGACGCCGGTCTCCTCGTCGACGCTGACTTCCACGACCTGCGCCGAGTAGCTGTAGCCCATGGTGCCGCCGATCGCGGCGCCGCGATATTTCTTGCCGCCGTGGGATTGCGGAATGGTCGAGTAGTTGCCGGTGACGGTGATCGTGCCGGTATCCTTCAGCGCCTCGGTGACGACCTCGTTGAAGGTAAGGCCCTTGTCCTGCGCGCCGGCGCGATAGAGCTCGCCGAGGCATTCGATCTCGCCGGGCTTGGCTTCGAGCTTTCGCGCTGCCGCGGCGATCAGCACCGCCTTGAGATTATTGGCGGCGTCGATCGCCGCATTGCCGACCAGGAAGGTGACGCGCGACGAATAGGAGCCGTTGTCCTTCGGCACCACGTCGCTGTCGCCGGTGACGATGCGGATACGGGACAGATCGAGCCCGAGCACTTCGGCGACGCTTTGCACCAGCACGGTCGACGAGCCTTGGCCGATATCGGCGGCGCCGGTCAAGCAGCACGATCGAGCCGTCGAAATCGAGCTTGAGCTTGACCGTCGCATGCGGCTCGCCGGTCCAGTTCACCGGCTTCGAAGCGCCGCTGATATAGTGCGAGCAGGCCATGCCCAAACCTTTGCTGATACCGCCTTGCGCACGCCGTTGCCGTTCGGCAGCTTGCCCTTGCGCTCCTTCCAGCCGCTCTCGCCGTTCGACCCAGTCCAGACATTCCGGCAGACCGTAACTGTTCACCATCATGTCGTTGTCGGTGAAGATCGGCGGGCGCGGCAAGCAGATTGGCGCGGCGCACGGCGAAGGGATCGATGCCGAGCGTTCGCGCCATGTCGTCGAGCAGGCTTTCGAAAGCAAAGCGCACATCGACTGTGCCGTGGCCGCGAAACGCGCCGCACGGCGGCGTGTTGGTCAGCACGCGCTTGCCGATGTATTTGACATTGTGCAGGTCGTAGATCGCGTAGAGCATCGAGCCGGAATAAAGGATCGTCACCACGCCATAGCCCGAATGGGCGCCGCCGCGCTGGATGCATTCGCATTCGACCGCCACGATGCGGCCGTCCTTGCGCATGCCGAGCTTGAGCCGGATGTCGGTTTCTGGCCGGCCGCGATGGGTGATGAAAGTCTCTTCGCGGTTGACCATGGTGCGGACGCAGCCGCCGGCCTTGCGCGCCAGCAGCGCCGTGATCAATTCGACATTGAGCGTTTCGGTGCGGCAGCCGAAGCCGCCGCCGACATACGGCTTGATCACGCGGATGCGCGACATGTCCATGCCGAGGATTTGCGACAGCATAAGGTGCACGTAATAGGGCACCTGGGTCGAGGCATGCACGGTCATGCGGTCGCGCTCGGCGTCATAGTCGGCGACCGCGGCGTGCATCTCCATCTGGTTCTGGCAGACCTCCGGGCAATTGTAGATGCCCTCGCGCACCAGATCGGCCGCGGCGAAAGCGGCATCGACGTCGCCGAGCTCGAAATAAGACATCGCGCTCGATGTTCTTCGGCCGATGCTTGTGCAGATCGACGGCGTCGGGCGCCATCGCCGCTCGCGCGGTGTGATAGGCCGGAAGCTCGCGGACTTTCAGCTTGATGCGCTTGAGCGCTTCCTTTGCGGTCGCGTCATCGATCGCCGCGACCGCGGCGACCGGTTCGCCGCAATAGCGCACCCGTTCGCGCGCCAGCGGATGCTCGGTGCGGGCGATCGGCAGAACGCCAAAACCTTTGTCGCAATCGGCGCCGGTGACGATCGCTTTCACGCCCGGCAATCTTCGCCGCTTCGGATACGTCGAGCTCGAGGATTTCGCCATGCGAATATGGGCTGCGGAAAATCCGACCGGCGAGCATCCCGTGCCCAACGAAATCGGCGGTGTATTTCGCCCGGCCGGACACTTTTTCCGGACCGTCGACCAGCGGCACGTATTCGCCGATCGTATGCGCCGGCACCTCATAGGCCTCGTTCATGGCGAAGCTCCGGCGGCATGCAGATCGGCGCGCGATACTTACCGCTTCGATGATCTTCACATAGCCGGTGCAGCGGCAGATGTTGCTGCCAAGCGCTTCGCGGATTTCGTCTTCGCTCGGCCGCGGATTGCGCCGCAACAGCCCGGCGGAAGCCATGATGAATCCCGGCGTGCAATAGCCGCATTGCGAGCCGAGCTTTTCGTGAAATCCGCGCTGCACGGCGGACAAGCGGCCGTCGCTGACCAGCGATTCAATCGTGTCGACGCGCCTGCCTTCGACCGTTGCCGCCAGCGTCAGACATGACAAGACGCGGCTGATCATCGACGAGCACGGTGCACGCGCCGCACTCGCCGCCATCACAGCCCGTTTTCGTTCCGGTCAGACCAACAAATTCCCGCAAATAGTCCAGCAGCAACACGTTTTCAGATATCGCATCGCTGCGTGCGCGGCCGTTGAGCGTGAGCTGAAGAATGCGCGCCATGCGGGCCTATCAACGGCGTTTCTATTTATGCCGCTTTCATATCAGCATCGGGCAACCGGTTCAAATCGGATGAGCCGATACCGCTGCGACAGTTTTCGCTAGCGCTTGAAAGCGCGCGACGACGTCTTCGGGAACCGGCAGCGACTTTGATCCGCAGCTGGATCAGCGGCATCGCCTGTCGCCCAAACGCGAGTCTCGCGGCCCTCGACCGCGAGCGCGCCACGCACCATCAGCTGATGCTCTACATCGAAGCGTGACGGACCGGAACTCTTTCACTTGCGACGTGAGCTCCACGACATCGCCAAACCGCACCGGGCGCGAAGAACCGCGCACCGGAGTCAACCAGCGGGAGGCCGATGATCCCGAAAGCGCCCGCAAGATCCGGCGGCTTCACGCCCAGCGCCTTCTCGAACAGCGTCCAGGTGCCCCAATCGAAGAATTCGAAAAAGCGGCTGTTGAAGACGATGCCGGCCGGGTCGCAGTGTCGCCCATTCAATCCTGAATTGCCGATCGGCTGAGCAAGGCCGTCATGAGGCGCGGCTCGATCGCTGCTTCGAAGAGCAACTGATTGAGCCGTTCGCCAAAAAGTAGCGCCCACATCGCAATTGCCCAATATTTCGGCATGATTTCCTGGTAATTTCCGCGATCGTTGCCTGAAAAATAGGCGAAAAGAGGCGGTGAAAACGGATTCAAAATGGGCGCCACTGGTCCTGGTCAAATTTCACCGCGTTGTGGAAATTCATCAACAAGAACAGGCGCTTAGCCGCTGTGACGGATTGGCACGCTCCTTGCGATTTATTCGGCACGCGACGGCGCCGGGCCGATCGCGCGCGTCTAACAGAGGACATCGCGATGCTCAACTCCATTGGCGCGGTCGCTCAGCGACCGTGGGGCCGTCGTTGGCTTGGTGCCGCGGCGGGTCTTGCCCTTGGCCTCACGGCGGCTCTACCCGCCCAGGCCCAGGATACGATCAAGGTCGGCATTCTGCATTCGTTATCCGGCACCATGGCCATCAGCGAGACGACGCTGAAGGACGTGATGCTCATGCTCATCGACGAGCAGAACAAGAAGGGCGGCGTGCTCGGCAAGAAGCTCGAAGCCGTGGTGGTCGACCCGGCCTCGAACTGGCCGCTGTTCGCCGAGAAGGCCCGCGAGCTGATCAGCAAGGACAAGGTCGCGGTCGTGTTCGGCTGCTGGACCTCGGTGTCGCGCAAGTCGGTGCTGCCGGTGTTCAAGGAGCTCAACAGCATCCTGTTCTATCCGGTGCAGTACGAGGGCGAGGAGAGCGAGCGCAACGTGTTCTATACCGGCGCCGCGCCGAACCAGCAGGCGATTCCGGCGGTCGATTATCTGATGAGCGAGGACGGCGGCAAGGTGAAGCGCTGGGTGCTGGAAGGCACCGACTACGTCTATCCGCGCACCACCAACAAGATCCTCGAAGCCTACCTCAAGACGCTAAAGGGGTGAAGGACGAGGACATCATGATCAACTACACGCCGTTCGGCTTCTCCGACTGGCAGACCGACGTCTCGAAGATCAAGGCGTTCGGCTCGGCCGGCAAGAAGACGGCGGTGGTGTCGACCATCAACGGCGACGCCAACGTGCCGTTCTACAAGGAACTGGGCAACCAGGGCATCAAGGCGACCGACATTCCGGTCGTGGCGTTCTCGGTCGGCGAGGAGGAGCTCGCCGGTCTCGACACCAAGCCGCTGGTCGGCCACCTCGCCGCCTGGAACTACTTCGAATCGATCAAGACGCCGGCGAACGAGGCCTTCATCAAGGAATGGCACGACTTCATCAAGAACCCGAAGCGCACCACCAACGACCCGATGGAAGCGCATTACATCGGCTTCAACATGTGGGTGAAGGCGGTCGAGAAGGTCGGCAGCACCGATCCCGACAAGGTGATCGACGCGCTGCCCGGCATCGAGGCGCCGAACCTCACCGGCGGCATGTCGACAATGCTGCCGAACCATCACATCACCAAGCCGGTCTTCATCGGCGAGATCCGCGCCGACGGCCAGTTCGACGTGGTGTGGAAGACCAAGGACCTGGTGCCCGGCGCCGCCTGGTCGCCCTACCTGCCGGGCTCCAAGGACCTTGACGCCGATTGGGTGAAGCTCAAGTGCGGCAACTACAACACCGTCACCAAGAAGTGCGGCGGCGCCTCGTAACGACGACGCTTTGACAATGAACTTGCGGGAAGGCAGCGTATCGCCTTCCCGCACCACATATGGCCGGGCATCTTGCGAGATGCGTTTCAGCCGAGCTTGCCTCGTCGCTTTGCTATTGGCCTTCAGCGTCGTGCTGGGCTACGCGCAGCCGCCTATGCCGCAAGTCTCGACGAAGCGCTCGCGCATTTCACCGCCGACGATTTCAGCGAAACCATAACCGGCATCAAAGAAGTCGCCGCGAGCGGCAGCCCGCGCGCCGAAGCCATCATTCGCGCCTTGCAGGACGGCCAGTTGATGTACAGCGCCGAAAAGAAGGCGGTCTACATCAAGAGCGACTCCGGCAAGCTGCTCGACGCCGCCACCGGACAGCCGATCGCCGGCGATGCGCCGGCCGATGTCGACACCGTGCGCCTCAACAACCGGCTGCGCGGCGCGATCGACGCCGCGCTCGGCGGGCTTGACGCTGCTCGCCGCCGATCCCGAGCGTGCGCTTCGACGCCGCACAGGCGGTGTTCAAGTCGCGCCAGGCCAGTGCGCTGCCGACGCTCGAAACCGCGCATCGCCAAGGAGCAGGATCCGCGGGTCAAGCGCGCGCTGATGGAGGCGCGGGCCGCGATCATCCTGCTCAGCGACACGAGCCAGCGACGAAGACAAGCTCGCGGCGGTCGAAGTCATCCGTCAACGCGGCGACCAGGACGCGCTCGGGCTCCTGTCGAGCCTGCCGGCCGATACTTCGGCGCCGGTCGCGAAAAGCGCCGCCGCCGCGCATCGCCGCCATCAAGAACCAGCTTGGCCGTCTGGGAAGCGGTGCAGAACGCCTGGTACGGGATTTCGCTCGGCTCGGTGCTGCTCCTCGCCGCCATCGGGCTTGCCATCACCTTCGGCGTGATGGGCGTGATCAACATGGCGCACGGCGAAATGGTGATGCTCGGCGCCTACGTCACCTTCGTCGTGCAGGAGGTGATCCGCGCGCGACAACCCGGCGCTGTTCGACTATTCGCTGGCCATCGCCATTCCGCTTGCATTCCTGGTTGCCGGCTGCCGTCGGCATCCTGATCGAGCGCTGCATCATCCGCTTCCTCTATGGCCGGCCGCTGGAAACGTTGCTGGCGACCTGGGGGCTTTCGCTGATCCTGCAACAGGCGGTGCGCACCGTCTTCGGTCCGAACAATCGCGACGTCGGCAACCCGTCCTGGATGAGCGGCGCCTTCGATCTCGGCGGCATCACCATCACCTATAACCGCCTGTGGATCATTTGCTTCGCGCTCGCAGTGTTCGTCGCGCTGCTGGCGCTGCTTCGCTACACCCGCTTCGGCCTCGAAATGCGGGCGGTGACGCAAAATCGGCCGATGGCCGCGTCGATGGGCATCCGCACCAGCCGGGTCGACGCGCTCACCTTCGGGCTTGGCTCCGGCATCGCCGGCATGGCCGGCGTGGCGCTGTCGCAAATCGACAATGTCAGCCCCAATCTCGGCCAGGGTTACATCATCGACAGCTTCATGGTCGTGGTGTTCGGCGGCGTCGGCAATCTGTGGGGCACGCTGGTCGGCTCGTTCGTGCTCGGTATCGCCAACAAATTTCTCGAACCCTATGCTGGCGCGGTGCTCGGCAAGATTGCGATACTCGTGCTCATCATCTTGTTCATCCAGAAACGGCCGCGCGGCATGTTCGCGCTCAAGGGCCGGGCGGTGGAGGCATGACGACGCACATTCTCATTCGTTCGCTCGACCGCGGCGCCACGCTGTTCCTGATTGTCATTGCTGCCATCGCCATCCTGGTGCCGGTGCTCAATCTGGCGGTGCCGGAATCGTCCGCCTTCCACGTACCGACTTATCTGGTCGCGCTGTTCGGCAAATACGCCTGCTATGCGCTACTGGCGCTGTCGATCGACCTGATCTGGGGCTTCTGCGGCATTCTCTCGCTCGGCCATGGCGCCTTCTTCGCGCTCGGCGGCTACGCCATGGGCATGTATCTCATGCGCCAGATCGGCACCCGCGGCGTCTATGCCGATCCGATCCTGCCGGATTTCATGGTGTTCCTGAACTGGAAGGAGCTGCCGCTCTACTGGTACGGCTTCCAGCATTTCCCCTACGCCGCGCTGATGGTGGTGCTGGTGCCCGGCGTGCTCGCCTTCGTGTTCGGCTGGTTCGCATTTCGCAGCCGCGTCACCGGCGTTTATCTGTCGATCATCACCCAGGCGCTGACATTTGCGCTGATGCTCGGCTTCTTCCGCAACAATTTCGGCTTCGGCGGCAACAACGGGCTGACCGACTTCAAGGACATTCTCGGCTTCAACGTGCAGGCGGAGACGACGCGCACGGCGTTGTTCTCGATCTCCTGCGTGGCGCTGATGCTGGCCTTTCTGCTATGCCGGGCGATGATCACCTCGAAGTTCGGCAAGGTGCTGATCGCCATCCGCGATGCTGAAGCGCGCACGCGGTTTCTCGGCTATCGCGTCGAGTCCTACAAGCTGTTCGTGTTCACGCTGTCGGCCTGCATGGCCGGCGTCGCCGGCGCGCTCTACGTGCCGCAGGTCGGCATCATCAATCCGAGCGAGTTCGCGCCCGCCAATTCCATCGAGGCGGTGATCTGGGTCGCGGTCGGCGGCCGCGGCACGCTCTCCGGCGCGGTGCTCGGCGCGGTCCTGGTGAATTATGCCAAGACGTTTTTCACGTCGGGATTCCTGGCGCCCTATTGGCTGTTCATGCTGGGCGCGCTGTTCGTCGCCGTGACGCTGCTGTTGCCGCGCGGCATTGTCGGCACGATGCGGCATTGGACCGCGCTGCGCCGCGATCGCGCGTCGGCCGCCGCCGAAGACGGCGTAAGCGCGAGCCGCTGCCGGCGGAATAGAGCCAATGGAACACTGATGGAAGCGCTGACCACCTCGCTCCTTTATCTCAACGGCGTCACCGTTTCGTTCGACGGCTTCAAGGCGCTGAACAATCTGTCCTTCGCGATCGAGTCCGGCGAAATGCGCGCCATCATCGGCCCGAACGGCGCCGGCAAGACCACGATGATGGACGTGGTCACCGGCAAGACCCGGCCGGACCTCGGCGACGTCATGTTCGACGGCTCGTACGATCTCACCCGCCTCGACGAGGCCGAGATCGCCGAACTCGGCATCGGGCGCAAATTCCAGAAGCCCACGGTGTTCGAGAGCCAGACCGTCAACGACAATCTCGAACTCGCGCTCAAGTCCGACCGCCGCGCGCGCGCGGCGCTGTGGTGGCGGGAAAGCGCCGACGAGCGCCGGCGCATCGATCAATTGCTCGAAATCATTCGCCTGACGGCGGTGCGCGACCGCCTCGCCGGCAGCCTGTCGCACGGACAAAGGCAGTGGCTCGAAATCGGCATGCTGCTGGCGCAGGAGCCGAAGCTGCTTCTGGTCGACGAACCGGTCGCCGGCATGACCGACGTGGAAACACAGCAGACGGCGGAGCTGCTCAAGGAGATCAACCGCAATCGCACCGTCGTCGTCGTCGAACACGACATGGCCTTCGTGCGCGAGCTTGGCGTCAAGGTCACCTGCCTGCACGAGGGCTCGGTGCTCGCCGAAGGCACGATCGATCAGGTCTCGGCCAACGAGCGCGTGGTCGAAGTATATCTGGGACGGTAGGAGGCGAATGGCGAATAGCGAGAAGCGAATAGCGGCACCTCGCCATTCGCCAGCTATCGCGAACATGCTGGACGTCAACGCCATCGACCTCCATTACGGCGCCGCGCAGGCGCTGCGCGCCGTGTCGCTCAAGGCCGAGCCCGGCAAGGTCACCTGCGTGCTCGGCCGCAACGGCGTCGGCAAAACCAGCCTGCTCGACGCGCTCGCCGGCCAGCATTCGGTGACGCGCGGCACCATCACCTGGGAGGGCCACGACATCACCGCGCTGCGGCCGCCTGAGCGCGCCCGCCGCGGGATCTCCTACGTGCCGCAGGGGCGCGAAATCTTTCCGCTGCTGACGGTCGAGGAAAACCTGCGCACCGGCTTTGCGCCGCTCAAGCGCGACGAGCGCAGCATTCCGGACGACGTGTTCTCGCTGTTTCCGGTGCTCAAGGACATGCTGCGCCGGCGCGGCGGCGATCTTTCCGGCGGCCAGCAGCAGCAACTCGCCATCGGCCGGGCGCTGGTGATGCGGCCGCGGCTTCTGCTGCTCGACGAGCCGACCGAGGGCATTCAGCCGTCGATCATCAAGGACATCGGCCGCGCCATTTCCTATCTGCGCTCGCTCGGCAAGATCGCCATCGTGCTGGTCGAGCAATATCTCGACTTTGCCCACGAACTCGGCGACTATTTCGCCGTCATGGAACGCGGCGCCGTCGTCTATGCCTGCCGCTCGCGCGGAGCTCGACGAAGGCGCATTGAAGCGGGCGATGGCGATTTGAGTTCGACGATGATTGTCGTAGCAGTGGGGCGGAAATTTGCTTGCGAGCGCGCCGGCACACAATGAAATCTTCGCCGGCAATCGCGCGTTCGGCCGCATCGCCCTTTCGGTAGCGGCCGACGGCCGGCTCAGCCGCCGCCAGCGCGTGCATGAGGCCGGCGCGCTGCGGGTGCGCTTCCCGAACGTCACCAGCAAAGGCACGCTCGACGCCGTCATCGTCAATACCGCCGGCGGCATGACCGGAGGCGACAGCTTCGACATCGACGTTGCGGTCGGCGCCGGCGCCCGGCTGACCGTCACGACCGCGGCCGCGGAAAAGGTCTATCGCTCGCTGGGGCCCGACACGCGGATCGAGCGTCAAGCTCGAGGTCGGCCCTGGCGCGGCGCTGGCATGGCTGCCGCAGGAGACGATTCTGTTCGATCAGGTTCGGCTGCACCGCTCGATCGAGGTCGAGCTCGCGCCTGACGCGCAGCCTGCTCTCTGGCGGAGGCCGTGGTGTTCGGCCGCTCGGCCATGGGCGAGACGGTGACGCAGCGGGCATTTCTTCGACCGCTGGCGGGTGCGCGTCGGCGGCAAGCTGGTCTTTGCCGAAAGTCTCCGCCTCGACGGCGCGATTGCGCAACGGCTGGCGGAGCGCGCCGTTGCCGGCGGCGGCGTGGCCATTGCCAGCGTGCTCAAGCTTCCGGGCGACGAAAAGGACGTCGCGGCGGTCCGCGCGCTGCAGAAGGATTTTGCCGGCGAAGTCGGCGTGTCGGCGTGGAACGGGCTCGTGGTCGCGCGGCTCGTCGCGCCTGATGGCGCCGCGCTGCACCACGACCTCATCGGTGTAGTTGACGGCATTGGGTGACGTGCCGCTGCCGCGGCTGTGGTTGAATTGAAAGGACTTCGATTGTATGAATCTCACTCCGCGCGAGAAGGACAAGCTCTTGATCGCCATGGCGGCGATGGTGGCGCGACGCCGGCTCGAGCGCGGGGTCAAGCTCAATCATCCGGAAGCCGTCGCGCTGATCTCCGATTTTATTCTCGAAGGCGCGCGCGACGGACGCACCGTCGCCGAGCTGATGGAGAACGGCGCGCACGTGATCACGCGCGCCCAGGTGATGGACGGCATCGCCGAGATGATCCCGGAAATTCAGGTCGAAGCGACGTTTCCGGACGGCACCAAGCTCGTCACGGTGCACGAGCCGATCCGATGAGAATGATTCGCGTCATTCGTCGGGGCCGACGAACGGCCGGCCCGAAGAGCGGCTCGATGCGCTCGCCTATGTCGCGGGAATCGACGTCTTGTTGCGTGCCTCAGACAAAGGCGTGGATGGCCGGGTCAAGCCCGGCCATGACGAATGGAAGGGGATAAAGCACATGATCCCCGGCGAATTTTTCATCAAGGACGGCGAGATCGAGCTCAACAAGGGCCGCAAGGGCGCTGACGCTCTCGGTCTCGAACACCGGCGACCGGCCGATCCAGGTCGGCTCGCACTATCATTTTTTCGAAACCAATCCGGCGCTGAAATTCGACCGCAAGAAAGCCCGCGGCATGCGGCTCGACATCGCGGCCGGCACGGCTGTGCGCTTCGAGCCCGGCCAGACGCGCGAGGTGAAGCTCGTGGCGCTCGCCGGCACGCGCACCGTCTACGGCTTCCGGCAGGAAATCATGGGAAAGCTGGAAAAAAGGAAAGCCGCAAGAATCATGACGAGCGAGCTTGCGCAAGCCCGCCCGTCACGTTCTCAGCGCTGCTACCGCGGCTGGGACCAGGATCAAATCAGCGTTTGGTGCGACGCTGGTAGCGGCTTCAACACCGGCCAATCTGACCTTGGCGATCTCTCTCATCTGGCGGAACCAAACGCGAGCGATCTGAAAGTGAGGATACCGCAGAAGCGGCGCGATGCAAGCAAAAGCGTGCATCGGCATGCTGCTGCAATGCGGTGGGGATAACGTTGGGGATTTGTTGGAACCGGAGGAAAATCTCATGACCGGTGCAACGAGCGGGCAAAGCGCGCGGAAAACAGAAATCGGCTCTGGTTTTGCAGGGCGGCGGCGCACTCGGCGCCTACGAATGGGGCGGAATACTCGCGCTGTTTGATCTGATGGACGCAAGCCAAAGATGCCGGACGGGACGTCACGCTTCGGGTCGTCACCGGGGTGTCTATCGGCGCCATCAATGCGGCTTGCATGGTCGGCGCCACCGACCGCAACGACGCGCGCAAGCGGCTCGACGAGCGTGTGGAACGAGCTTTATGATCCCGCACTGCCGTTCCTGAGCGGGGATGTTGCGTTCTACATGCGTTCCGCATTTCTATACGCTGCGGTCTGATCTCTTGACGCTGCCGACCTGGAAGTATCTGTACGATACGCATTCGCTTTTGCAGACCTTGTCGGACCATGTCGACTTAAACGCTCTCAATCGCAGCGAAACTGCCTTTGTCATTACCGCGGTTGATGTCGAGAGCGGGCAGCTGACGCATGGTTCGCCAACCAAAAAGTCGGCGTCGTTGCGTCGAGGAAGATCGAGCCAAAGCACGTCCTCGCCAGCGGCAGTCTGGCGCCGCAGTTTCCCTGGACCGATATCGGCCGATAGCGGCGAGGAGCGGCACTATTGGGACGGCGGCCTGATCGACAACACGCCGCTCGGCGCCGCGATCGATGCCTTCGATCCCGACCCAAGTATTAACAAGCTGCTTGTGGTGATGAACCTGTTTCCCTTGCAGGCGAACCTTCCGCAAACCTATACCGAAGTCAGCGAACGCGTCGACCAGCTCCGCTTCGGCAACCGCTTGCGCCAAGACACCAGCACAGCCAAGCAGTTCAACACATTGATATCGACGATCCAGCGCCTTGCTGCGCTCGTTCCGGAAATGCCGCCGGATCTGCGCGAAACGGTGTCCAAATTCAAGCTCGTTGAGCCGGTCGAAATTTCGCTGGGGCCGCAAGATTCCTTGGCAGACCCGTATGGCTTCCGCGATTTCTCGCAGCAAGGCATCGAGCAACGGCGTGATCGCGGCAAAGCCATCGCGCTCGATACGCTGAAACAGTTTTCCGCCGGCCAGCTAACCGCCTGACAAGGAGCCGCCGATGCCGTCACATATTTCGCGTTCGGTCTATGCCGACATGTTCGGCCCGACGACGGGCGATCGCGTCCGGCTCGCCGATACCGATCTCATCATCGAGGTGGAGAAGGATTTCTGCACTTACGGCGAGGAGGTGAAATTCGGCGGTGGCAAAGTGATCCGCGATGGCATGGGCCAGAGCCAGGTCACCAACAAACAAGGCGCGGTCGACACTGTCATCACCAACGCACTCATCCTCGATCACTGGGGAATCGTGAAAGCCGATGTCGGCATCAAGGACGGAAACATTCATGCCATCGGCAAGGCCGGCAATCCGGACATTCAGCCCGGCGTCACCATCGTCATCGGACCCGGCACCGAAGTGATCGCCGGCGAAGGCAAGATCCTCACCGCCGGCGGCTTCGACACCCACATTCATTTCATTTGCCCGCAGCAGGTCGACGAAGCCCTGATGTCGGGTGTCACCTCGATGCTCGGCGGCGGCACCGGCCCGGCGCATGGTACGTTCGCCACCACCTGCACGCCCGGTCCCTGGCATATCGCCCGCATGATCCAGGCGGCCGACGACTTCCCGGTGAACCTCGGCTTCGCCGGCAAGGGCAACGCGTCGCGGCCGGCGGCGCTCGAGGAAATGATCAAGGCCGGCGCCTGTGCGCTGAAACTGCACGAAGACTGGGGCACGACGCCGGCGGCAATCGACTGCTGCCTGTCGGTCGCCGACGACTACGACATCCAGGTGATGATCCACACCGACACGCTCAACGAATCCGGCTTCGTCGAGGACACGATCAAGGCGTTCAAGGGCCGCACCATCCACGCCTTCCATACCGAAGGCGCCGGCGGCGGCCACGCGCCCGATATCATCAAGATCGCCGGGCTCAAGAACGTGCTGCCGTCCTCGACCAATCCGACGCGGCCCTATACGCGCAACACCATCGACGAGCATCTCGACATGCTGATGGTGTGCCACCACCTCGATCCGTCGATCGCCGAGGATCTCGCCTTCGCCGAAAGCCGCATCCGCAAGGAGACGATCGCGGCGGAAGATATCCTGCACGACATCGGCGCGCTGTCGATGATGTCGTCGGACTCCCAAGCCATGGGCCGGCTCGGCGAGGTCATCATCCGCACCTGGCAGACCGCCGACAAAATGAAAAAACAGCGCGGCCGCCTGAAAGAGGAAAAGGGCGACAACGACAATGTGCGGGTCAAGCGTTACGTCGCCAAATACACCATCAATCCGGCGATCGCCCACGGCGTGTCGAAACTCATCGGCTCGGTGGAGAAAGGCAAGCTCGCCGACCTGGTGCTGTGGTCGCCGGCCTTCTTCGGCGTCAAGCCCGATTGCATCATCAAGGGCGGCTCGATCGTCGCCGCGCAAATGGGCGATCCCAACGCCTCGATCCCGACGCCGCAGCCGGTGCATTACCGGCCGATGTTCGGCGCTTATGGCCGCGCCCGCACCGCGTCCTCCGTCGTGTTCGCGTCGAAAGCCGCGGTAAGGGCCGGGCTCGGCAAAAAGCTCGGCATCCAGAAGGAGCTCGTTGCCGTGCAAAACACCCGCGGCAAGATTTCCAAGAAGAGCATGATTCACAACGACGCCACGCCCGACATCGAGGTCGATCCGGAGACCTACGAAGTCCGCGCCGACGGCGAATTGCTCACCTGCGCACCGGCGGAGACGCTGCCGATGGCGCAACGGTACTTTTTGTTTTGATGCTTTCTTTCCCCTCCCCCTTGTGGGGAGGGGTAGGGGTGGGGGCCGCGAGGGCGTCATCGCCGGCGGACATCCTCGCGACCCCCCTCCCCACCCTCCCCCACATAGGGGACTGTTGCGAAAGGGCGGTTAGGAGAGCTCGGAAGCGCTGGTTGCCGTTCTGCCTGGACCATCTTGGTTCGGTAATGCTGAGTTTTCGGGGGTACGAAGCGCTGAGGTCATGCGCTGGACAGTTTTCGAGTGTGCGAACTCAAGACGAGCATGCGCCGCAGGTTGAAGCAGATCACGAGCAGGGTCATTTGAAGTTGATTGCGCACGAGACCGACATAGCGCGTTCGGCGGTAGCCGTAGCTCTGTTTGAGGACCGCAAAGACCGTCTCGACGCGGCAGCGGATTTTGGAGAGCGCGGCATTGCGCCGTCTCTGCTCGGGCGAGAGAGCATGATGTTTATTGGCCCGCTGCATGATGCCGTCTTTGAGGTGGAGCGATGCCAGCAGTGCGCGGCGCGCATGGGTGTCGTAAGCCTTGTCGGCGTAGATCGCGCCGCCGTCGCTGTTGGCGAGGATCAGTTCGTCGGCCACGACGGTCTCGGCCACATTGGCAGGCGTCAGCTTGGCGGTGCGCACCAACAGCGAGTTCTGGTCTACGGCAACATGTCCTTTGTAGCCGTAGCTGGTTCCGGGCTTGCCCTCCCGCTTGAGGAAAGCAGCGTCGGGATCGACGCGCTCGGTCGGATCATCGGACGGGCCGGGCCGCGCCGCCGCCGCCTCGACAACCGTCGCATCGATCAGCGTGCCGCGCTTGAGCATCAGTCCTTTGTCCTCGATCTGAGCATTCACCAGCGCCAGCAATTTGACCGTCAGCCCCGCCTCGTTCAGCCGTTCGCGAAACCGGCACAATGTCGTGTGGTCGGGGGTCGCTTCTTCCATCCGAAGACCGACAAACCGCCGAAACGACAGCCGATCGCACAACGCCTCTTCCAGCTCGCGATCCGAAAGTCCGTACCACTGCGCCAGCAGCAGGGCTCGGAACATCACCACCGGCGGGAACGGCGGGCGACCGTCCTGCTTGCGGCAATGCTTCTCAAGCCGATAGGTCAAAGGTCCCCAGTTCAGCAGCACCAAAATCCGGTCCAAGTCCGTCTCCCGCCGCAGCCGTTCTGCCGCCAAGTCGCCAAAGCCCAATCCGCCGCTCATCGCTCACCTCGAATCCTCGAAGACAAGCGATTCACGAAATGCTCCCTTCTGCAACAGTCCCACAAGGGGGGAGGGAGCAGCTTTCAGCGCAAGCCGACCGCGTTTGAAACACGCTCACCCAAACCCCCATGAGATCACCGTCGCGAGCTCGGTGCGGCGCAGGCACCACTCGATATGCGTCGCTGGCGCGATGCGCCGCGGGCCTCCCGCGATCACCTGTTCTTGCGCTTGCGATCGCTCCCCCTGCGACACCGAGGGCAAACCGCGCATCAGGCATCCGGTCGGCTCGCCCAGGCAGAGGCGATGGCGCTGGCAGGCGCGCAGCCGACAGTGGCGCCAGAATTTCAGCGTCTCGCAATAGAGCCGGTGCGTCGCGATGTGCGCCGCGTCGGCCTGCGTCAAAGCCTCGTCGCGCGAGCGCCGCTTGAGGAAGATTTCGGCAGTTTGTTTGGTGCGTCGAGTTACCATGTCGGTGTCTCCTGTTTTTCCCGCCCAGCGAAGCGGGAGGGGTGAAAGAGAGTGCAGGTCTGCTCCCTCTCCCCGCGTGCGGGGAGAGGGTTGGGGTGAGGGGGCCTGTCGGCTGGGCTGAGACCCGCGCCCAAAACTTGCAGCGCCGTCGCGCCAACCGCTCCGCTCAAAATCGCGGAGAGGCCCCCTCACCCTCGGTCGCTTCGCTCCCTCCACCTCTCCCCGCGCAGCGGGGAGAGGTGGGAGGCGAGCAAGCAAAATCGTTCTCGCGACGCATTCGCGCCCGAGTTTTGCCTGTACGACGCGTAAGAAGCCCGAACCTGATCGCTCATGAGGCGCGGGCGGTGGGTCCGGCGCCCTCTTGATCACGTTCAACCAATAAAATCAGGACGGCGGAACGCCGACAGACGCGTAACCTTCCGTCCGCATCCTGACGGGATGCGGTGCGCGCTGAGCGCAGCGCGCTCGCCTGTCGGCGTCCCACCACGGCACTTGCTGCAGCGAGCGAACGCCACAGCTCAGCTCCAGAACGCGCTTCCTGGGACCTGGTCGGAGCGCACAACCCCGATGGTTCGAAAGATCGTGCGCCTTTTCAGCGGGCGTTACCCGCTCCTTCCTGTCCCAGTCCAGCGAGCTTCTCGCAGACCGGTCATCGTGCCGGCCGGGCGTTTTCCCGAAGCCGCCCGGGAGCGGAGGTGACGAACCCCCGCCCGCGGGAACCGCTCTCGCTCCGCCAGCCGGCGTGACCGGCTGGCGTCCTTTAGGTGAGCGAGATTCGTCGCCATATGTATCCAATTCGGAGACACAAGTCAAGATGTGGTCTTTGATTCGGTGACGTACTGCGGGCGCGCGTCGGCGAGGCTTCCTCTAAATTTGGCGATTTCGCTTACCACTCTTAAATGATCGCGAATACATGCTGTGACGGCAGCATTTCCTCATGCCGTTGGAGGTCGTTTGTGGCCGATGCAGATCGCGCGCAAACTCCGACGGACGCACGAAGCAATCCACGTGCGCTCGTCCGCCGGTCCGGCTGGCTTGTCAGCGCGGTAGGCCAGCAATTGCGCGAATGCACGGTTTGGGATGAATCCAAAACCGGCGCACGCCTCATCGTCGATGCCCCGGAGACGATTCCCGACACCTTCCACATCTACATGACGCTGAATTTCAGCTCGCGCCGGCGCTGCCGCGTGGTCTGGCGTTCAAGCAACCAGATCGGCGTTGAATTTCTTAGTTGAACGCTCGGCGCCGCTATCGTCTCGTCCGCTGCACATCCGCTTCATGACATGATCAGAAAGCCCAATTGACCAGCCTCCTGCGCCGGCGGCCAATACGCGTCGCCCGTTAAAGGCACGGCACGTTTATCAGGTGCGGCGACGCCCAGCCCCAAATGCCGATTTTTTTTGACCCTGAGCCAATGTCGGCGGCGCATCGTTTCGAACCGATTCGTTGTTTGCTAACATCCCCGGCAGGTTGGAGGCGCTCCAATGGCGGCCGATTCCATGCCCACGCGCGACGCCGAGCCGAACGGCAAGGTCTTCATCTCCTATTCGCGCCAGGATATGCCGTTCGCCGACCGGCTCGAGGCCGCGCTACGACAGCGCGGCTTCGAGCCGATGATCGACCGCGCCGAAATCTACGCATTCGAGGACTGGTGGGCGCGCATCCAATCTCTCATTGTCGGCGCCGATACCATCATCTTTGTGCTGAGCCCCGCCTCGGTTGCTTCGGACGTGTGCGCCAAGGAGGTGGCGTTCGCCGCTTCGCTCAACAAACGCTTCGCGCCGATCGTCATCGCCCGGGTCGAGGAAAGGCTGATCCCCGCGGCGCTGGCGCGGCTGAACTTCATCTTCTTCGACGACGATGCGTTGTTCGCTGCAAGCTTCGACCGGCTGTGCGAAGCATTGCAGACCGATATCGCCTGGATCAGAAAGCACACGGAATACGGCGAAGCAGCCCGGCGTTGGCAAGCCGGCGGCCGCACTGGCGGATTGTTGCTGCGATCGCCCGTCCTCGAAGACGCCGAACGCTGGATCGCCTCGCGCCCGAGCGGCGCGCCGAGCCCGACCGACGAGACCCAGGCGTTCATCACCGAGAGCCGGCGCGGCGCGACGCGGCGGCGCAACATTCTTACCGGCAGCCTCGCTACCGGCCTCGTCGTCGCCCTTGTGCTCGCCGGCCTCGCCTATTGGCAACGCGGTGTGGCGCAAACCGAACAGGCGCGCGCCGAACGCAACTTCAATGCCGCCAAATCGACCGTCGATTTCGTCGTTCTCGACATCGCCCAGGGCCTGCGAGACGTCGAAGGCATGCGCGCGGAGACGGTCGGCCGCATTCTCGGGCGGGCCGAGACCGCGGTCAGCCAGCTCGCATCACGAACCGCGAACGATCCCGAAGTGCGCCGCAGCCAGGATGTTATGTACACTCTCTTCGCCGGCACCTATTTGCGTCTTGGTGCGACCAAGGAGGCCGCCGACTACGCGCAAAAGTCAGTCGATATTGCGCGATCGCTGCTTGCTGCCGAGGCGGCGAACGAGGGCTGGCAGCTTGCTGCCGCGCTGGCGAATGCGGGCTTGCAGCGCGATTTGTCCGTGAGCCTCGACAACTTGGGCGAGGTCAAGGTGGCGCAAGGCGACCTCGCCGGGGCGCTGGCCGATTATCGCGAGAGTCTTGGAATCCGCCGCCATCTCGCCGTTGCTGAGCCGGCCAACGGGCAATGGCAGCGGGACTTATCCGTGACCCTGAACCAGGTCGGCAGCGTTCTCGAGGTGCAGGGCGACCGGACCGGCGCGCTTGGTGCCTATCGCGAAGGCCTCGACATCGTGCGCGCGCTCGCCGCCAAGGAGCCCGGCAACAAGCAATGGCAGCGCGATCTTTCCGTGAGCCTCGTCTATGTCGGCGATGTGCTGTTGGCGGAAGGCGCCACGACCGGCGCGCTCGCCGCGTACCGCGAGGGCCTCAATGCGATACGCACCGCCGCTGCGGCGGACATCGACAATACCCTGTGGCAACACGAGCTGATGACAAACCTCGACAGGGTCGGCGCCGTGCTGGAGGACCAGGGCGATCTCGCCGGGGCGCTCGTCGCCTATCGCGAGGCCCTCGAAATCCCGCGCGCGCTAGCCGGCAAGGATCCGAGCAACAAAAGGTGGCAGCTCGAACTTGCGATCAGCCTGAAACGGGTCGGCAACGTGCTCATGGAACAGGGTGATGTCGCGGGAGCGAATGCCGCCTTTCGCGAACGCCTCGATATCCAGCGCCGGCTCGCCGCCAAGGACCCGAGCAATACCGATTGGCAGCGCGACTTGGCATTGAGCCTGAACAATGTCGCCGACATTCTGCTGGCGCAGGGTGACCTCGTTGCCGCGCTTGCGGCCGATCGCGAGGCGCTCGAAATCCGCCGTGCGCTTGTTGCCAAGGATGCAGGCAATGCGCTGTGGCAGTTTGACCTGGCCATGAGCCTGAGCGCCACCGGCAATGTTGAACAGGCCCAGGATGATCTGGCGAGCGCGCTGGCGTCGGATCGCGAGGCTCTCGAGATCATGCGCGGGCTCGCCGCAAAGGACAGCGGCGACACCGAAAGGCGACGCGAACTATCGGTGAAGCTGAACAGGGTCGGCGATATCCTGTTGGAACAGGGCGACCTCGCCAATGCACTCGCCGCCTACCGCGAGAGCGTCGCGATCATGCGTGTCCTCACCGCCAAGGATCCTGGCAACACGCAGTGGCAGCGCGATTTGACCGTGAGCCTTTATCGGATCGGCACCGTCCTGGTGATGCAAGGCAACAGCGCCGATGCGCTCGCCGCCTACCGGGAAAACGTCGACATCATGCGCGCGCTCGCCGGCAAAAACCGCGACAACACCGAATGGCAGCGCAATTTGGTGATGAATCTCGACGAGGTCGGCGACGTGCTGTTGGCAACGAACGACCTTCCCGGCGCGCTCGCGGCTTTTGCCGACGCCCTCGATGTCCGGCGCGCGCTTGCCGCCAAGGAGCCGAAGAGCGCGCAATGGCAGCGCGCGCTGTCGGTCGGCTTGAACAAGGTCGGCGACGTGAAGCTGCGCATGGGCGACAAGGACGGCGCGCTCGCTGCGTATCAGGAGAGCCTCACGATCGCGCGCGAGCTGGCGGCGCGGGATCGCGGTGACCGGCAGGCACAGCGCGACGTGTTGGTAAGCCTGTTCAAAACCGGCAACGCCAAACTGGACGCCGGCGATCGGGCGGGCGCGCTGGCTGCTTATCAGGAGGCAGTCGATGTCGGCCGCAAGCTGGCAGCGGAGGACCAGGAGAACGCGCAGGCGCAGACCGATCTGGCGCTTGGACTTTACAAGCTTGGAACGGTGGCGGAACCGCCGCAGGCGCGGGCCGCGTTGAACGAGGCGCTCGCCATCCTTGAAAAGTTGGAACAGCAGCAGAAGCTCGGTGCCGGCCAGAAGAATTGGCCGGATATGGTGCGGACCGCACTGTCGAAGCTGGCTTGAGATTGCGGCTGGAAATTGCCGCACCAGGAGGACGTTATGTTGAGAAAATTGAATGCCGCCAAAATCGTATTTTGCGCAACGCTGTTATTGTCTTCAGTCGCATACGCACAAAGCGCGTCAGATCTCACGTCATCGGAGCGAGCCGAGATCTGGCGAAGCCTCGGCGGGAACGCGATGAGAACGTCAATACCGGCCGGTTTGCACGTCGGCGAGCAGGTGCCGGACACCATGCGTTTGCTGCCGTTCGATCGCCGTCTTCGTAACCAAGTTCCGGCAATCAAGTCTTGTTCCTATGCGCTATTGCAGGGACAAGTTTTGATCATCGATCGGCGGACGCGCGTGATCGTTTCGATCGTGTCCGAATAGACGCCTTGTCCGAATAGAAGCGTCGGCAAATCGACGACCTACCGCGCACCCGGACAATGAGCCGATCAAGTGCGGGTTTCTTCGGTGTACGTTATTTTCGGGCCGGCCGGCACATTCGTCGTCTTCCCCGGCCACTTGCACAAATCGGCGATCAGACATTTTTCGCACAGCGGCCGGCGGGCGACACACACATAGCGCCCGTGCAAAATCAGCCAATGGTGCGCGTGCAGGCGGTAACGCTCGGGCACGACCTCGAGAAGCTTCATCTCGACGTCGAGCGGCGTCTTGCCGACGGCGAGGCCAGTGCGGTTGCCGACGCGAAAGACATGCGTGTCGACGGCGATGGTCGGCTCGCCGAAGGCGTTGTTGAGGACTACGTTGGCGGTCTTGCGGCCGACGCCGGGCAAGGCCTCGAGCGCATCGCGGTCGTGCGGGACCTTGCCGCCATGCGCGGCGATGAGCTGGCGCGACAGCGCGATCACGTTCTTGGCCTTGGTGCGGTAAAGCCCGATTGTCTTGATAAGCGAGCGCACGCGTGCTTCGCCGAGCGCAACCATCTTCTCGGGCGTGTCGGCAAGCGCAAACAAAGCCGGCGTCGCCTTGTTGACGCCGGCATCGGTCGCCTGCGCCGAGAGCACGACGGCGATCAGCAAGGTAAACGGATTGATAGATTGCAATTCGCCGCGCGGGTTCGGATTGGCAGCGGCAAAGCGGCGGAACGCTTCCTCGACCTCGGCTTTGGTCCATTGCGGCAATTCGCCGTGAGCGGCTTCGTCGTCGGCCTTGGCCTGGGCTTTGACGCTTTTGAGCCGCGCCGCATTGCCTTGGCGTGCGCGTTTCAGGCCTTGCCGGATGGTCTTCCGTCCGAAGGTCTTACGTCGCGTGGTCTTTCTGCCCATCTTTCCCGTATAGTTGCCGCCATGAGCACCGACAACAATTCATTCCCGGAGCCGAAAATCTTTGCGGCGACCATCACGCCGCATCGCTCGCTCGGCTCGACCGGCTTCCTCATCCTCATGCTCTGTATCGGCGCCTTGAGCTTCGCCTGCGGCATGCTGTTTCTGCTGCTTGGCGCCTGGCCGGTGTTCGGCTTCCTCGGGCTCGACGTTCTTCTGATCTACGTCGCGTTCCGCGCCAATTTCCGCGCCGCTCGCGCCTACGAGCAAGTAACGGTCACCGCGTCCGAGCTGATGGTGCGCAAGGTCAACCATCACGGCGTGGTGCGCGAATGGACGCTCAATCCGCTGTGGGTGCAGCTCGACCGCGTGGTGCACGAGGAATTCGGCATCGAGCGGCTGTTTCTGGTGTCGCGCGGCCGGCGGCTGGCCATCGCCTCGTTCCTGGGCCCGGACGAGAAGGCAAGCTTCGCGCGGGCATTGTCCGCGGCGCTCGGCGAGGCCAAGCGCGGACCGACCCGGACGGTGGTTGAATAGGGGCGGACGTTATTCCGGATTGCCGCGAAGCGGCAAGTCCGGAATCGATAACCCCTGACCCGAGGGATAATTGCGATCTTGGCCAACCCCCTCGACCAGTGGCTATGGATTGCGGGCTCGCGGGCCAAAGCCCGCGCCCCGAAATGACGGCAGAGCGCAGAAATCGGGTGGTTTGGGCCTTTGCGGCGGTCTAGATGGGGATCAAATGATGGAGACACCCATGCTATCGCCCGACCGTATCCCCGACCTCACCGTGCTGCACGAAGCGGCCGCCGACTATGACGTGGTGCGCCGCGCCATCGGCCATATCCGCGAGCATTGGCGCGAGCAGCCCGAAATCGACGCCATCGCCGAAGCCGCCGGCGTCACCCCGACCGAGCTGCATCACCTGTTCCGCCGCTGGGCCGGCCTGACGCCGAAGGCCTTCCTGCAGGCGCTCACGCTCGACGGCGCGCGGCGATTGCTACGTGAATCCGCAAGCGTGCTCGACGCCACTTACGAAGTGGGCCTGTCCGGGCCCGGCCGGCTGCACGACCTGTTCGTGACCCACGAAGCCATGTCGCCCGGCGAATGGAAATCCGGCGGTGAAGGCCTGACGGTGAAGTTCGGCTTCCATCCCTCGCCATTCGGCAAGGCGCTGATCATGGCGACCGACCGCGGACTTGCCGGAGTCGCCTTCGCGGACCCCGGCGAGGAAGAGGCGGCGCTTGCGGACATGCGCCGCCGCTGGCCGAAGGCAACCTACGTCGCCGACGAGACGCGCACGGCGCCGATCGCACGCCGCATCTTCGATCCGAGGGAGTGGCGCGCGGATCAGCCGCTGCGCGTCGTCCTGATCGGCACCGACTGGGAGGTGCGGGTCTGGGAAGCGCTGTTGAGAATCCCGATGGGCAATGTCGCGACCTATTCGAACATCGCCGCAAAGGTCTGCACGCCCACCGCGGCGCGAGCGGTCGGCGCCGCGGTCGGGAAGAATCCGGTGGCGTTCGTGGTGCCGTGCCACCGCGTCATCGGCAAGTCCGGCGATCTGACCGGCTATCACTGGGGCATCACCCGCAAGCGCGCCATGCTCGGCTGGGAAGCGGGGCAGGTGCTGCACTAGAGCTCCCCCGCAAGGAGGGGGCGGCGTAGCGTCTTCCAATTCTTCGTCATGGCCGGGCTTGTCCCGGCCATCCACGTTTTCGGCGCGTTGCCGCTATGAAGGCGTGGATGCCCGCGACGAGCGCGGGCATGACGAACTAACGCGTGATGTCAATCGTTACGCCGCCAACTCGCGCTTCTCCGCCACGGTGGAATTGGCGTTCAGCCGGTAGATTAACGGCACGCCGGTCGCGACCTCGCGCAGCACGATCTGTTGCGGCGACAGATGCTCCAGCACCATGATCAGGGCGCGCAGCGAATTGCCGTGGGCGGAGACCAGCACGTTGTCGCCGCGCAGCACGCGCGGCAGGATTTCCTGGATGTAATAAGGCAGCACGCGCGCCGCGGTATCTTTAAGGCTTTCGCCGCCGGGCGGCGCGACGTCGTAGGAGCGCCGCCAGACGCGCACCTGTTCCTCGCCCCATTTTTTCCGGGCGTCGTCCTTGTTGAGGCCGCAGAGATCGCCGTAGTCGCGCTCGTTGAGCGCCTGGTCCTCGAGTACCGTAATATGCTTCTGGCCCATCTCCTCGAGCATCAGATCGAGCGAGCGCTGCGCGCGAATAAGCGCCGAGGTGAAGGCGATATCGAAGCGCAGCCCTTGCGCTTTCAGCCTGCGGCCCGCGGCGCGCGCTTCGTTGATGCCATTCTCGGTTAGATCGACGTCGCGCCAGCCGGTGAAAAGATTTTTCAGATTCCACTCGCTCTGGCCGTGGCGCACGAGCACGAGAAGCCGGTCACTCATTCACTCTTCCCTTTCTATCGTCATTGCCGGGCTTGACCCGGCAATCCATGCGGCAGCGCCGAACGCGCGGCGAGTTCAGCATGGACCCGCGGGTCGAGCCCGCGGGTGACGCCTCAAAAATCCTTCAAACCCAACACGTCCGCCATCGAATAAAGCCCGGGCTTCCGGCCGCGCGCCCACAAAGCCGCGTGCAACGCGCCACGGGCGAAGATCATGCGATCCTCGGCGCGGTGCGTAAGCTCTACGCGCTCGGCGGGGCCGGCGAAAATCACCGAGTGGTCGCCGACAACGGTGCCGCCGCGGAGCGACGCAAAGCCGATATCGCCGGCCTTGCGCGCGCCGGTGATGCCGTCGCGGCCGCGCGCCGAGCGTTTCGCCAGATCGACATCGCGGCCTGCCGCGGCGGCGCGGCCGAACATCAGCGCGGTACCGGAGGGCGCGTCGATTTTCTTGTTGTGATGCATTTCCAGGATTTCGACGTCGTAATCCTCGCCGAGCGTCGCCGCCACGCGCTTGACCAACGCCGCGAGCAGATTGACGCCGAGGCTCATATTGCCGGATTTCACGATCGGTGCGCGGCCGGCGGCTTTCGCGATCGCGGCTTCTTCCTCGGCCGAATGGCCGGTGGTGCCGATGACGTGCACCAGGCCGGCGCCGGCGCTCAGCTCCGCCAAAGCCGGTGTCGCGGTGGGCACGGTGAATTCGATCAACCCATCGGCATTCTTCAACAGCGGCGCGGCATTGCTGGTGACCTTCACGCCATTGGCGCCGAGGCCGGCGAGCTCGCCGGCGTCGCGGCCGATCACGGCCGAGCCCGGAGCCTCGATTGCGCCGGCAAGGGTGACGCCCTTGGCCGCCGCGATGGCGTGCATGAGCGTTCGCCCCATGCGCCCGCCGGCGCCGGCAATCACGAGCCGCATATCGGAATTTGCAGCAGCCATCGGCTGTTCTCCGGTCGCCGCGGGGTATAGCGGGACCGGCTGAGGCGGGCAACGCAACGATCTTCACCTCTCCCCACTTTCGGGAACACTCTTCCTCCCCCTGCAAAGGGGGAGGATAGGTGGGGGTCCGCGGCCTCGCCGCTTGCTCGGACGCTGCGAATGGAAGCGAGTTGTGGCGCGCACCACTTCTCTCTTTGGGCGAGCGGCCCGCGACCCCCACCCTGCCCTCCCCCTTTCAGGGGGAGGAATCACGAGGCGTTTACGGCTGCGGGCCGTCATAGCCCTCGACAATGATCATATCGACGGTCGAATGCGGCTGCCGCACCTTGATATTCGCCTGGTATTCCGGCGAGCGATGGCAGGCCACCGCCGCGGCATAGTCCGGAAATTCGATGATGACGTTGCGCGGCCGGCTCGTCCCTTCCGTGCATTCGAACTTGCCGGCGCGGACGAGGATGCGGCCGCCATACTTGCGGAAGATCGCGGCATTGGCCGCCGCGTAGGGCTTGTAGCCTTCTTCGTTGTGCACATCGACGCGACCGATCCAATAGGCCTTGGGCATTTCATGTCTCCTTCGTCGCTTGCCGCGCGATCTCGGCAACAATCGCCTCCGCCGCTGCCCGCGGATCGGAGGCGGCGACGATCGGACGGCCGACCACGAGATAATCGGCGCCGGCGGCGATCGCGGCCGCAGGCGTCATGATCCGTTTCTGATCGCCGGCAGCGGCGCCGGCCGGGCGGACGCCGGGTGTCACCAGCACCATGTCAGCGCCGGCGATCGGGCGGACGCTGGCGGCCTCTTCCGGTGAGCAGACCAGACCGTCGACGCCAATGAGACGCGCCTGCTCCGCGCGAGCGGCGACCAGCGTCTTTACCACCGCATCATAGCCGGCTGCCTTGAGGTCGCCGTCGTCGTAGGAGGTGAGCACCGTGACGGCGAGAATGCGCAAGCCGCCCTCGCGCGCCTCGACCGCGGCCTGCATGGTCTGCGGATAAGCATGAACCGTCAGGAATGTCGCGCCCAAGCGGGCAACGCTTTTCACGCCGTGCGCGACCGTGTTGCCGATGTCGTGCAACTTGAGATCGAGAAAGACGCGCTTACCGGAACCGGCAAGCTTCTGCGCATAGGCTAGTCCGCCGGCAAAGGCGAGTTGGTAACCGATCTTGTAGAACGATACCGCATCGCCAAGCCGCGCCACCATGGCTTCCGCCGCCTCGACCGACGATAGATCGAGCGCGACGATCAGGCGCTCGCGCGGCGCAACCGGCATTCCGGCGACTCACTCCGTTGTTCGCGGCATCACGCTCGCAAGCTCGATAAGCCTTCGCACCATCTCCTTCAAGGCGGTAGCGAGGTCTTCGTCCCGGAGATTGTCCATGTCGTCGAATGCCGCCTCGGCGCGGCCGACATTGATCTGTTCCGGCAGCACCACCGCGCCGCAGCCCAATTCCAGAATTTGCCGGAGCGCCATCAGCGCGTGGGCGCCGCCGGCCGCCGCCGGGACGGCGCAGCCGAGGGCGAACACGCGGTCTTTGAACGCGGCATAGGCCGGTTCGCCGTCCTCGCGCACCCGCGTGACCCAGTCGATGGCGTTCTTTAGAAGCGGCGTGACCGAGGCGGTGTATTCCGGGCTGGCAATGAAGACGCCTTGATGCGCGCCGAACATGCGCTTGAGCTTGACCGCATTGTCCGGCGGTCCCGAGGCGGTGAGGAGGTCGGCGTCAAGGAGCGGCAACGGATAATCGGCGAGCGAAATGCGCGTCACGTCGGCTTCGGCGAGCACGAGCTCCTTGGTCACCAGCGCCGCCAGCCGCCCGTTATGCGAGCCCGCGCGCAGCGAACCGGCCATGACCAGGATTTTCGGAGCAAGCATCGCTGGCGAAATCAGGTCTTGCGATAGACCCACACCCGCGCGGGCGGGATATTCATCCAGATGCGCTCGGATGCCTCGGCCGAGAAACCGCCAAGCCGCCGCGGCAACGGCGACGCCACCGAGTAGGTGAATTGCACGAACGGCGCGCCCGGCAGCATCAGATCGAAGGCGTCGCGAATGAGGCGGAGCCGCTGCTTGATGGGCTTGGTGACCAGCGGCAGGCCGGAGACGACCGCAGCCGCGGGCTCGATCAGCAGCGTTTCGAGCAAACGGCGCAAGCTATAGGCATCGCCCTGAACCAAGGTGGCATCGGGGTAACGCGCGCGCAGAATTCGGCAAAACACCGGATTGAATTCGACCAAGACAAGACGCGAGGGCGAGACTCCGGCCTTGACCAATGCTTCCGTGACTGGTCCGGTCCCGGGGCCGAGCTCGACGACCGGCCCATCGCTATCGGGATCGACATAGCGCGCCATGGTGCGCGCCAGTATTTTGCCCGATGGCGTCACTGCGCCGATGGTCAGCGGCCGTTCGATCCAGGAGCGGATGAAGCGCACCTCGTCGTCGAGGCGGATGCCGCGCCGACGCTCGAACAGCTTGATCTGCTCGTCGATCTTCTTGCCGAGATCGCCGCGCTTGCGCTCGAACAGCCGGATTTGGCGCCCGATACTACGCTCGACAATAGTCTTCTTCAGTTCGAGGAGCCGCAACTGCCGCTCGATCCTCTGTTCAAATGTCCGCAGGGCCGGAAGCGACATGACAATCACACGCGACGAAAAACGCCGCCTTTTTAGAACATCCAGTGCCTAAAGACTAGCCGTCCGGGCCGCCGCGGGGTTGGGGGTGGCTTAGGCCGAATTGGCGCGGCCGCCGCCGAAGCCGTCGATGAACTCCTTGACCTTGCCAAAGAATCCCGACGACTCGGGATGCGTTTCGGTGGACGACAGCCGTTCGAATTCGCCCAAAAGCTCGCGCTGCCGCTTGGTGAGCTTTTGCGGGGTCTCGACGATGACCTGAACGTACATATCGCCGGTCTGCCGTGCGCGCAGCACCGGCATGCCTTTGCCAGCCAGGCGGAACCGCCGGCCGGTCTGCATCCCTTCGGGCACCTTCACGCGGGTCTTGCCGCCGTCGATGGTCGGAACTTCGAACTCGCCGCCGAGCGCCGCGGTTACGAGCGAAACCGGCACGCGGCAATGCAGGTCGGCACCCTCGCGCTGAAAGAATGGATGCGTACCGATCGACAGGAAGATGTAAAGGTCGCCGGACGGTCCGCCGCGCACGCCGGCTTCGCCCTCGCCGGCCAACCGGATGCGCGTGCCGTCCTCGACGCCGGCCGGAATATTCACCGACAACGTCCGTTCGCGCATGACCCGGCCGGAGCCGGCACACGATCCGCACGGGCTTTCGATCACCTGGCCGCGGCCCTGACAATTCGGGCAGGTGCGCTCGAGGGTGAAGAAGCCTTGGGCGTGGCGGACCTTGCCGTGACCAGCGCACATCGGGCAGGCCTTCGGCTTGGTGCCAGGCTTGGCGCCGTTGCCGGAGCAAGCCTCGCAGGTGACCGACGTCGGGATGCGGATCTGCGCGGTCTTGCCCGCATAAGCTTCGAGCAGGGAGATTTCCATATTGTAGCGCAGGTCGGCGCCGCGCTCGCGCCCGGAGCCGCGGCCGCGGCGGCCGCTCATGCCGAACAGATCGTCGAAAATGTCGGAGAAAGTGGTGGCGAAGTCGGCGCCGAAGCCGTGCGCCCCGCCCATGCCGTTGCCATGCTCGAACGCGGCGTGGCCGAAGCGGTCGTAGGCCGCGCGCTTGTCGGGGTCCTTGAGGACTTCGTAAGCCTCGTTGAGTTCCTTGAAGCGGTGCTCGGCGGCGTTGTCGCCGGGATTACGATCCGGATGCCATTGCATCGCCTGCTTGCGGAACGCGGCCTTGATGTCGGTTTCGGTCGCGGAGCGCTCGACCGATAGAGTTTCGTAGTAGCAGCGCTTGGCCATCATTCCCCACCCGATGACGTCCAATCATTCCACGTCGAGGTGCCGCACGTCAAAAACATGCACCCCCGTTTTGCGTCCGGGGGTGCAATTTGGGCACTCGAGAGCGGCATTGAAATGCCTCGCCGATCAAGCCGACTTTTTGTTCTTTTTGTCGTCGTCGACTTCGGTGAACTCGGCGTCGACAACGTCGTCCTTCTTGCCTTCGGCTGCGCCGCCGGCGGGTTGCTCGGCGGACTGCTTGTACATCGCCTCGCCGAGCTTCATCGAAGCTTGCGCCAGCGCGTTGGTCTTGGCCGTGATCGCGTCCGCGTCATTGCCTTTCAAGGCTTCCTTGAGGTCAGCCATGGCGTTCTCGATCGCGCGGCGGTCGGCCTCGCCGACCTTCGAGCCGTGCTCGGCCAGTGTCTTCTCGGTCGAGTGGACCAGTGCCTCGGCGTGATTTTTCGCCTCGACCTGCGCCTTGCGCTTCTTGTCCTCTTCGGCGTGGGCCTCGGCGTCCTTGACCATCTTCTGGATGTCGGTCTCGGAAAGGCCGCCGGAAGCCTGGATGCGGATCTGCTGTTCCTTGCCGGTGCCCTTATCCTTGGCGGAGACATTGACGATGCCGTTGGCGTCGATGTCGAAGGTGACCTCGATCTGCGGCACGCCGCGCGGCGCCGCCGGGAGGCCGATCAGATCGAACTGGCCGAGCAGCTTGTTGTCGGCCGCCATCTCGCGCTCGCCCTGGAACACGCGGATCGTCACCGCGGTCTGTCCGTCCTCGGCCGTAGAGAATACCTGGCTCTTCTTGGTCGGGATCGTAGTGTTGCGGTCGATCAGACGGGTGAACACACCGCCCAGGGTCTCGATGCCGAGCGAGAGCGGCGTGACGTCGAGCAGCAGCACGTCCTTGACGTCGCCTTGCAGCACGCCGGCCTGGATCGCCGCGCCGACCGCCACCACTTCGTCCGGGTTGACGCCCTTGTGCGGCTCCTTGCCGAACAATTGCTTCACCACTTCCTGAACCTTCGGCATGCGCGTCATGCCGCCGACCAGAACGACCTCGTTGATCTCGGCGGCGCTGAGCCCCGCGTCCTTGATCGCCTGCCGGCAGGGCTCGATGGTCTTCTGCACCAGATCGTCGACCAACGCCTCGAACTTGGCGCGGGTGAGCTTCATCGTCAGATGCTTCGGTCCCGACGCATCGGCGGTGATGAACGGCAGGTTGATTTCGGTCTGCGTCGTCGACGACAGCTCGATCTTCGCCTTCTCCGCAGGCTTCCTTGAGCCGCTGCAGCGCCAGCTTGTCGCGGCGCAGATCAATGCCCTGCTCCTTCTGGAATTCGTCGGCCAGATAATTGACCAGCCGCATGTCGAAGTCTTCGCCGCCGAGGAAGGTGTCGCCGTTGGTCGACTTCACCTCGAACACGCCGTCGCCGATTTCGAGAATGGAAATGTCGAACGTGCCGCCGCCGAGGTCGTAGACCGCGATGGTGCCGGTCTTGTTCTTGTCGAGCCCGTAAGCGAGCGCGGCAGCAGTCGGCTCGTTGATGATGCGCAGCACTTCGAGGCCGGCGATCTTGCCGGCATCCTTGGTGGCCTGGCGCTGGGCGTCATTGAAATAGGCGGGAACGGTGATGACCGCCTGCTCGACCTTGGAGCCGAGATAGGCTTCCGCCGTCTCCTTCATTTTCTGCAGGATGAACGCGGAAATCTGCGACGGCGAATAGGTCTTGCCCTCGACTCTCCACCCAGGCGTCGCCATTCGAGGCGCGCGTGATCTTGTAGGGGACGAGCTTCTTGTCCTTCTCCACCATCGGGTCGTCGTAGCGGCGGCCGATGAGGCGCTTGACGGCGAAAATGGTGCGCTCCGGATTGGTGACCGCCTGGCGCTTGGCCGGCTGGCCGACGAGCCGCTCGCCCTCGTCGGTAAAAGCGACGATGGACGGCGTGGTGCGCATTCCCTCTGCGTTTTCGATAACCTTCGGCGTCTTGCCTTCCATGACGGCGACGCACGAATTGGTGGTTCCGAGATCGATACCGATGACCTTGGCCATGGTGTTAATCCTCTCTTTGTCGGCAGGTCGGGCAGGCCCGAAAGGCGCCCTTAGTCCGACCCCCTTGATAGTCCAAAACCGACCGCCCCGGATGATTTCCAGGCGATTTCCCTTGGCTCATATAGGAGGGCGTGATCGAGCCGCAAGACAGGATTGCACGACGGAAGGTACTGCGATTGGCGGCCAAAGCTCACCAACCGGATGAACGCGCAGCGATGGATTTACACGTCCAACATTGCCGGCTTTCGTCTCTATCCGGGACACCTTGAGCGGCGAGGCACAGGAGGGGCTGCTCGCAGCGGTGCGCGACGTCCTGCGAAGCGGCGCCGCTGTTCTCGACCACGCATGCCGAAATCGGGCCGGCCGTTTACGGTGCGCATGTCGAATTGCGGGCCGCTCGGCTGGGTGTCCGATGAAAGCGGCTACCGTTATCAAGCGACGCATCCCGATACCGGCGACCCCTGGCCGCCGATGCCCCGCGTCGCTGCTTGGCGCTATGGAGCGAGCTTGCCCGCTATCGCGACCCGCCGGAGGCCTGTCTCATCAACTTCTACGATCCGGGCGCAAAAATGGGCCTGCATCAGGACCGCGACGAGGCGGATTTCAACGCGCCGGTGATCTCGATTTCGCTCGGCGATTCCTGTCTGTTTCGGGTCGGCGGCGATAAACGGAGCGAGCCGACGCAGTCGATCCGCTTAAGCTCCGGCGACGTTGTCGTTCTCGGCGGCGCCGCCCGGCTTGCCTTTCACGGGGTCGATCGGATTTATCCGGGTACATCGCGCTTGCTCCCGGAGGGAGGACGGATCAATCTAACGCTGCGCCGGGTCACGCGCAGCAGTCTCCGACACGCGGTGTCCGTGAGCGCCATCAGAGATTTCGCATGATGAGCAACAGCCGTTTCGGCCCTCTATGGCCTTTCACCGCCTTTGCCGCGGCATTGGCGCTGCTGATCGCTTGTGGCGCCGGCATGGGCCGAGGACCCGATCTTTCCGCCCGGCTCTCGCGTCGGGCTGGTGCCGCCGGCCGGCATGGTCGCGAGCAACTACCTTCGATGGCTTCTCCGATCCGAGCAAGGACGCCGCGATCCTCATCACCGTGCTGCCGGCCGCCGCCTTTGCGCAAATGGACAAGACGCTGGACATCGACACGCTCAAGAAGCAGGGCGTCAGTCTTGGACAAGCGCGAGCCGATGCAACTCGCTATCGGCAAGGGCTTTCTCCTCATCGGCCGGCAAACAGCCGACAAGGTGCGCTACAAAAAGTGGCTGCTGGTGGCGGGCGCTAGCGATCTTACCGCGCTCGTAACCGTCCAAGTCCCGGAACAAGAGGACAAGACCTATCCGGATCGCGTCGTGCGTGCCGCTCTCGCGACGCTGTCGGTCCGCGCCAAAGTCCCGGAAGCGGAGGAGCTCGGCCTCTTGCCGTTCGCGGTTGGAGACTTTGCCGGCTTCCAGGTCGAAGACGTGCTGCGCGGCCGGGCGCTGATGTTGCGCGACACGCCCGCCACCAAAGACTCTGCCAAAGACGCCGGGCGCAAGCGGCGTCGATGCGCGCATGCTCATCGCCGCCCTGCCCGGCGGTCCTGCCGAGCCGGACGGCCGCGCGAATTTCGCCCGGCTGACGTTCCAGGAAATCGGCGGCATCCGCGATGTCTCGGTGACGCTGTCGGAGCCACTGCGGATCAGCGGCCAGTCGGGATACCAGACCATGGCGGAGGCAAAGGACGCGCGCACCGGCGCCGATGTGCGCGTGATCCAGTGGCTGCGCTTCGGCGGCGGCGGTTATCTGCAGATGGTCGGCATCGCGCAGTGCCGACACCTGGACAAGCGTTCTCGCGCGCCTGCGCACGGTTCGCGACAGCGTCGAGCTGAAATAGAAGAAGCTGGCGCTCGTCCCGCGAAAGCAGGGACCCCTATCAGCGTACCAACGCAACACGCTCCCCAGCTGGATTCCCGCCTGCGCGGGAATGAGCGGAATTCGCTCGGGGAACTTTTAGGAGTCCTTGGCCGCCGCGTTGTCGTTGACCGGCCGCGAGACGGCGCCGATCTGGGGCCGCCTTTCGATACGCCAACCAGCGCCGGGCGCAGCACGCGCTCGCCGATCATATAGCCGGGCTGCACGACCTCGACGACGCTGCCGGCTGGTATTGACGGGTTCGGCACCTCGAACATGGCCTGATGCACGTTGGGATCGAATTTCTCGCCACGCGGGCTGAACTGGCGCACGCCGTTCTTCTCCAGCGCTTTGATCAACTCGCGCTCCGTCAGCTCGACGCCATCGATGAGCGCCTTGACGCCGGGCTCGGCGCTGGCGCGCAGCTCCGGCGATACCGCGTCGAGTGCGCGGCGCATATTGTCGGCCACGCCAAGCATATCCCGGGCAAACGACGCGACGCCGTAGAGGCGCGAATCGGCAACTTCGCGCTCCGTCCGCTTGCGCAGATTTTCCATCTCCGCCAGCGTGCGCAACAGCCGGTCCTTCAGCTCGGCGGCGAGCGCTGCCGGCATCGGCTTCCGGTTGAGCGGCGGTCTGGCCGGCCGGCTGGGTGGCCTCCGGCGAGGCCGCTGCGTCCTCAGCACGCGCGGTCTTTTCCGTCATATCCTACCTAAAATTTTATGTTCGCTGCCCGGCATATCAGGCGCTGCGCCAGACAAAAATCAAGCGCGCAGCCGATTAACCGTCAGCCGCTGCCGACGGGATAACGCTTCAGCCGGCCAGGAGTTTGCTCACGACCTTGGCCGTGTAATCCACCATCGGGACGATCCGGGCATAATTCAAGCGGGTCGGCCCGATGACGCCAAGGACGCCAACAATATGGCCCGAGGCGTCGTGATAGGGCGCGACGATGGTGGAGGAGCCCGACAGCGAGAACAGCTTGTTCTCCGAGCCGATGAAGATGCGGACGCCTTCGGCATGCTCGGCGCGGCCGAGCAAATCGACCACTTCGCGCCGGGTCTCGAGGTCATCGAACAATAAGCGCACGCGCTCCAGATCGGCGAGCGCTTTGAGGTCTTCCAGAAGATGCGCCTGTCCGCGCACGATCAGCTTGCGCTCGTCGCGTTCGCCGCCCGACCAACTGGCAAGGCCGGCGGCGACGATCTTCTGCGTCAGCTCATCAAGCTCGGCTTGCCCTTGCTTGAGCCGCTGCTCGATCTCGCCCTTGACCTCGGAGAGCGTGCGGCCGCGGATGCGCGCGTTGAGAAAATTGGCGGCCTCGATCAGCGCCGAGGTCGGCAAGCCGACCGGAATATTGAGGACGCGATTTTCGATCTGGCCGTCTTCGCCGACCAGGACAACAAGCGCCCGCTCGGGCTCGAGGCGGACGAACTCGATGTGCTTGAGCCGGTCGTTCGACTTCGCCGTGAGCACCACGCCGGCGGCGCGGCTCAAGCCCGACAGCAGGCCGGAAGCCTCGGTCAGCACCGCCTCGACCGATTTCGATTGGCCCAAACCCGCGACCTGGGCCTCGATGGCGTTGCGGTCGTGTTCGGTGAGGTCGCCGATCTGCATCAGCGCATCGACAAAAAACCGCAAGCCCGATCTCGGTCGGCAGCCGCCCGGCCGAGGTGTGCGGCGCGTAGACCAGGCCGAGCTGCTCCAGATCCGACATGACATTGCGCACCGAAGCCGGCGACAAGGTCATGGGCAGGATGCGGGACAGATTGCGTGAGCCGACCGGCTCGCCGGTCGCCAGATAGCTCTCGACGATCAGCCGGAAAATCTCGCGCGAACGCTCGTTGAGCTGAGCAAGGCTCAACTGGCTCGAGGCAAGCGGAAGATCATGACTGGCCAAAGTCTGCTCCGGCGGAAAAGGTGCGCGCTGGCGCGGGCTGTTTCAAGGCAACGCAGCGTCAAGGGTAACGGCAAGATGCCGGCGGAGGCAATCGGCGCCGCGGTGCTAAATCCGAGACCGTTAACCGCTCTTGTCGGCCCGGCGTTGCGCCCCTAAAAGACTGAGCCGATCAGCTGCGCGCGGCGCCGCGCTCGGGTCGCCAAGAAAAGGCTCCAAGAAAACGCGCCAAGAAAACGTACCAAGGAGACCTGCATGCGGCCGAGCCGCCGACAGCCCGACGAATTGCGGCCCATTTCGCTCGAGCGCGGCGTCGTGAAATTCGCGGAAGGCTCGTGTTTCGTGCGGTTCGGCGATACCCATGTCCTGGTCACGGCGACGCTCGAGGACCGGCTGCCGCCGTGGCTCAAGGGCCAGGCACGCGGCTGGATCACCGCCGAATACGGCATGCTGCCGCGCGCCACGCTCGAACGCACGCGCCGCGAAGCGTCCGACCGGCAAGCAGGACGGCCGCACGGTCGAGATCCAGCGCCTGATCGGGCGCAGCTTGCGCTCGGTCGTCAATCTCAAGGCGCTGGGCGAACGACAGATCACCATCGACTGCGACGTTATCCAGGCCGACGGTGGAACCCGCACCGCCTCGATCACCGGCGCCTGGATCGCGCTCTATGATTGCCTTGCCTGGATGAAGACGCGCGACATGATCGAGCAGGAGGTTTTGCGCGACCACATCGCGGCGATCTCATGCGGCGTGTGTGCGAGGCGTGGCTGTGCTCGACCTCGATTATGCGGAGGATTCGCAAGCCGAGACCGACGCGAATTTTGTGCTTACCGGCTCCGGCAATATCGTCGAGGTGCAGGCCACGGCGGAGAAAGTTCCGTTTTCGGAAGAGCAGCTGACGACGCTCTTGGCGCTGGCCCGCAAGGGCGTGGCCAAGCTCATCGACCTGCAGAAAATGGCGGTGATGTGAGGGAATCGGATCATCGCCGCATAACCGGTCGCCTCGTGATCGCCACGCATAATCCTGGGAAGCTCAAGGAAATGCGTGAGCTGCTGGCGCCCTACGGGATCGACGCCATATCAGCGGGCGACATGGGACTGAGCGAACCAGAAGAAACCGGCACGACGTTCCGCGAAAACGCGCGCATCAAGGCGGAAGCCGCGGCAAAGGCGTCCGGCTTGCCGGCCTTTGCCGACAATTCCGGCCTTGCGGTCGACGCGCTCGACGGCGCGCCCGGCATCCATTCGGCGCGCTGGGCCGGACCTGATAAGAATTTCCGCCGCGCCATGGAAAACGTCGAAGAAAAGCTTCGCGAGCGCGGCGCGACAACCCGCAGCAGCGCACCGCGCATTTCGTTTCCGCCCTTTGCGTCGCCTGGCCGGACGGTCACGTCGGAGGAATTCGAAAGCCGCGTCGACGGCACGATCGTTTGGCCGCCGCGGGGCGACAAGGGTTTTGGCTACGACCCGATATTCCTGCCCGACGGCTACACGCCGCACATTCGGCGAGATGCCGAGCGAAGAGAAACACGGCTTGCCGCCGGCGCGCAATCAGGCTGAGTGGCTGCCGGTCAGCCGCCCGGATTGCGCGCCTCAATGAAAAAATTGGCAAAGGTCTTTCCCATCGCGCCCGCGACTTTTCTGAAAGCTTGCGGAGGCCTGTCTATGTCTGAGCAAATCGACACTGCCGCAATTCGGCGTTTACGTGCATTGGCCGTTTTGCCTGTCGAAATGCCCGTATTGCGATTTCAACAGCCATGTGCGCCGCGCCGCGATCGATGAGGCGCGTTTCGTGCGGGCCTTTGCGGCAGAGATCGCCTCGACCGCCGCGCGCGTGCCGGACCGAACCGTTTCCACGATCTTCTTCGGCGGCGGCACGCCGTCGCTGATGCAGCCGGCAACGGTCGGCGCCATCCTCGACGCGATCGCGCGCCACTGGAGCGTTGCGCCCGATGCCGAGGTGACGCTCGAAGCCAATCCGACCAGCGTCGAAGCCGCGCGCTTTCGCGGCTATCGCGCCGCCGGCATCAACCGCGTCTCGCTCGGCGTGCAAGCGCTCGACGATCGCGTGCTCACCGAACTGGGGCGGCTGCATTCGGCGCGCGAAGCCATCGACGCCGTGCACATCGCCCGGAGCGTTTTCGACCGCTATTCGTTCGATCTCATCTATGCGCGGCCGCAGCAGACGCCGGCAGGATTGGGCGAGCAGAACTTAAGCGGGCGCTCGCCGAAGCCGGCGAGCATCTTTCGCTCTATCAGCTCACCATCGAGCCGGAGACGCCGTTCGCCGCGCTGCATGCCGCGGGCAAGCTCAAGGTCCCGGACGATGACACCGCGCGGGCGCTTTACGACACGACGCAGGAGGTCTGCGCGGCGCACGGGCTGCCGGCCTACGAGATTTCCAATCACGCGCGGCCGGGCGCCGAATGCCGGCACAATCTCGTTTATTGGCGCGCGCACGAATATGCCGGCATCGGGCCGGGCGCCCATGGTCGACTAAACATTGGCCGGCTTCGATATCGACGGCGACCGGCATGCCACCGCGACCGAAAAACGCCCGGAGGCATGGCTCACGCGCGTCGAGAACGAAGGGCATGGCCTCGTCACCGACGACGTGCTGACGCGCGAGGAAATGGCCGACGAGTTCCTGCTCATGGGGCTTCGCCTCGCCGAGGGCATCGATCCGTCGCGCTACGCGGCGTTGGCGGGCCGTCCGCTGGATCGTGCGACGGATTGCGGCGCTGCGCGAAAACGGTCTGGTCGAGACGACCGCCGCCGGCCGTCTGCGCGTCAGCATGCCCGGATTTCCGGTGCTCGATGCGGTGGTCGCCGATCTCGCGGCGTAGAATTGGCGTCGTGCGAGGAGCAAAGCGACGAAGCTGATGCCGGAGCGCCGCCGAAACTGCGCGGCGGCGGCGAAATCACCTGCGGTCCTGATCGGGGTGACGCGCATCACCGCGAGCCCGCGCTCGTTGGTCCCGTCAGGCGCGGAAACGAAACAGCCCGTCGATGCCGGAAAAGCCCGACGGGTTGGTCAAGACCTCGAACGAGAAACGCTGCGGGCCCTGCGTCTTTACCAAAGCGGCGATGAGGGCGACCGCATCATAGGCCAGCGTCGCGGTGCGCACCGGCTGATTGCTTGAAGCGCGCGGCATAGCGATTGGCGAAGTTGCGATAGCCGGCTCCATCCGGCGCCGCAAACCAGCCGCCATCGAGCGCCGGCGTCTGAAAGACCCGCGGATCGTCCCACAGTCCGGTGCCAAGGAGCTGGATCTTCTTGGTGTTGACGCCGTTCGCGACCAAAGCCTGGGCAATGTCCGGCAGCGCGTCGCCGCCATCGGGAATGAACAGAGCGTCGGCGCGGACCAGCGCCAGCGCAATGTTCCGGACCGGACGCCGCCATGCCGGCTTTGTCATGCGGATAGCGCTCGAGCGCAGCGACCTGGCCGCCGCGGCGCGCGACGTCTTGCTTGAACGCCGCTTCGACAACGGTGCCGTACGGATTGTCGGGAATGAGCGCCGCGTAGGAGCGCTTCCCGGTCGACGCGGCGTACTGGATGATACGCGCCACATCCGATTCCGGCAGGAAGCTGAGCAGATAAACGCCGCGGGTGGCGACATTGGCGTCGGTGGAAAAGGCGATGACCGGGATGTTGCGGGACCGCGCGATCTGACCGACGATGCTCACCGACTGCGCGAACAGCGGTCCGAGGATGAGCTCGGCGCCTTCGTCGAGCGCTTGTTGCGCGGCCACCCGCGCGCCATCGGGAGAGCCGCCGTCGTCTTTCACCAGGAGCTGAATGTTCGGCGAGTTGAATTCCGCGAGCGCCATCTCGGCCGCATTGCGCATCGCCTGGCCGGCAACGCCGGCATTGCCGCCGGCCGAGAGCGGCAGAATGAGCGCGACCCGCACCTGGCCGGTGCCAAGCGTGGTCTCGGGCACCGGCGGCCCGGCCGGCGCCTGCTGCGGCGTCGATGAGAGAGACGGCAGCGAAGAAAAGTAACTGGAGGTGCCCGAACATCCCGCCAATACGGCGCTCGTGCGGCCGTCAGGCCCGCGAGCGCGCGGCGGCGTGATGGCCCAGGGTGGCCACCGACCCCCTAACCCCCAACTCCGCGGACACAGCGGTTCTCCTCACGGCATGCCTTGGAGCATGATCTTGTCCGAAAACCGGTTTTCGCCCCGGATCAAGTCCGAGGCATGTTGTTTCGGGATCATGCTGCAAGCGCCGAGATCATAGGGCAGCGCCAATCTGTCATTCTGGCGGCGAATGGTTAACCAAGTGAAAAAGATAGCAAATTCGCCATATGCATGACGGCCGAACAGACCGGCGCTAGGGTGGCGACGATGAGCGACGACGCGCGCAATGCCGGCGGCGGCGAGAGGATCGTCCGCAGCGAACTTATGCCCTTGGCGGCCATCCCGTGGACGCCGGCAGAATCGCCCCTGGGCTTCATATCGTCGCTACCCCCATCGGCAATCTCGGCGACATCACCTTGCGCGCGCTCGCCACCCTCGCGGCGGCCGACGTGATCGCCTGCGAGGATACGCGGGTGACCCGCAAGCTGCTCGACCGCTACGCCATCGCGACCCCGCTCACACCCTACCACGACCACAACGCCGCGACAGCGCGGCCGAAGCTGTTGCGCCGGCTTGCCGAAGGGGCGGCCGTCGCGCTGGTATCCGATGCCGGCACGCCGCTGATCTCCGATCCCGGCTACAAGCTCGTCCGCGCCGCCCAAGAAGCCGGGCACAGCGGTCACCGCACTCCCCGGCGCGTCGTCGGCGCTTGCCGGCACTGACCGTCGCCGGCCTGCCGACCGACCAATTCTTGTTCGCCGGCTTTCTGCCGCCCAAGCAGGCGGCGCGGCGCGCCCGGATCGCCGAGCTTGCCCGCATCCCGGCGACGCTGGTTTTGTTTGAAACCGGGCCGCGGGTCGCCGCGACGCTTGCCGACCTTGCCGCCGAACTCGGCGAGCGCGAGGCGGCGGTCTGCCGCGAGCTCACCAAAATGCACGAAGAGGTCCGGCGCGGCGCGCTCGCGACGCTGGCGCAAGAAAGCGCCACGCGTGAAATCCGCGGCGAATTCGTTCTGGTCATCGCTCCGCCGCCGGCGCCGGAGCAGGCCGAAGCGGCGCCGACGACGCGGACGCGCTGCTGCGCCAGGCGCTCGCCCGCACGTCGCTCAAGGACGCCGTCGGTGAAGTCGCGGTGGCGACCGGCCTGCCGCGGCGCGAGCTTTATCAGCGCGCGCTCGAGCTGGCGAAAGAGGAAAGCGCGGAGACCAACGATGGCGCGCCGCGCTGAGCCGCTCGGGCCGCTTGACGGGCCGCGGCGCGAAAAGATCGCCGCGTTCCGGCTCGGCCTTTCGGCGGAAAGCCGCGCCGCGATGTTCCTCATCGCCAAGGGCTATCGAATCCTCGCGCGGCGCTGGAAAACGCCGTTCGGCGAGATCGATATCGTGGCGCGCCGCCGGCGCACGCTGGTCTTCGTCGAGGTCAAAGCGCGCGAGCGCGCCGATGACGCCGCCGAAGCGGTCACGGAGCGCAGCAAGCGCCGGATCATCGCCGCGGCCGAGCTTTGGCTCGCGCACAATCCGGCCGACGCGCAGCGCGAGATCCGCTTCGACGTCATGCTGGTGACGCCCGGCAGGATACCGCAGCACATTGCCAATGCGTTCGATGCAACCCGGTGAATGATCGGCCCGCGGGACGCAACGCCATGGCGGCCGCCGCCAAAATTGCGTAGAGGTTGACAGCCTCGCCTTTTCGCCGCCAATCAACCCATGCGCCTGAACGTCGCCGTACAAATGGACCCGATCGAGCGGATCAATATCCGCGGCGATTTCGACGTTCGCGTTGCTGCTGGAAGCGCAGCGCCGCGCCCATCCCCTCTCCTATTACACGCCGGATCGCCTCGTCCTCGCCGACGGCAAAGTATCGGCGTCGGTGCGGCCGCTGGTGGTGCGCGACGTCGCCGGCGATCATTTCACGCTCGGCGATCCGCGGCTTGCCGATCTGCTCGTCGTTCGACGTCGTGCTGCTGCGCCAGGACCCGCCGTTCGATCTCGCCTACATCTCGACGACGCACATGCTCGAGCGCATCCATCCGAAGACGCTCGTGGTCAACGATCCCGCCCATGTGCGCAACGCCCCGGAGAAAGTCTTTGTCACCGAATTTCCCGAGCTGATGCCGCCGACGCTGATCACCCGCGATCTCGAAGCGATCAAGACGTTTCGCGCCAAGCACGGCGACATCGTCATGAAGCCGCTCTACGGCAAAGGCGGCGAAGCGGTGTTCCGGCTGGCGCAGCGAAGATCTCAATTTCGGCTCGCTCTACGATCTGTTCGCCACGATGTTCCGCGAGCCATGGGTGGTGCAGAAATTCCTGCCGGCGGTGAAGGACGGCGACAAGCGCATCATCCTGGTCGACGGCGAATTTGCCGGCGCGGTCAACCGCGTGCCGGCGCCGGACGATCTGCGCTCCAACATGGTGCGCGGCGGCGTGCCGAAGGCGACCGACCTCACCGAGCGCGAACGCGAAATCTGCGCCCGCCTCGGGCCGGCTTTGCGCGAGCGCGGCCTTCTGTTCGTCGGCATCGACGTGATCGACGGCTTCCTCACCGAGATCAACGTCACCTCGCCCACCGGCATCCGCGCCATCAAGAATCTCGGCGGCCCGGACGTCGCGGCGCTGATCTGGGACAAGATCGAGGAAAAGCGCGCCGGCCGTGAGGAGCACGATCTTTTCGGAAAACCGGCTTCCACGCCGGATCAAGTCCGGGGCAGGCTTTTCCGGATCATGCTCTAGCGCAGCGGGTTATCTTCGCGTTTCAGCCGCGCCAGCGCCGCGCGGATCGGCGCAAACGGGCCGTATTTGTGCTGCGTTCGCGCTGAAGCCGTCGAGATAAGGCCCATACGGCGTATCGACCGGCTTTTGCGCGAGGTCGGGAAAATCCTTTTCAGGTCCGGCTTTGTGCGGCCGCGGCTGCGACACGACAAAGGCCGCGACGTCCCACGCGTCAGTCGTTGAAAGCGATCGGATTCAAATAATCCGCGCCTTGCGGCATGTTGGAATGGACAAAATTTGCCGCGGTGATCAGACGGTTCATGCCGGCGCCGTCGTTGAACGAATCCGGTCCCCATACCGGCGGCACGATGTAGCCGAGATCGGTCGTCGGCAGGCTGCGGCGGATGCCCGATCCGTCGGTGTTGTGGCAACCCTGGCACTTCGCGACATAGATCGCGCGGCCGCGCGGCGGATCGGCGGCGCGATCAAGCTCGGGAATTTTTCCGGCGCCGAGGCCGGGAATGCGCTGGTCCGGCGGCACGCCGGACGACAGGAATTTGATGTAAGCAACAAAGGCCCGCATTTCCGGCGCATCGCTTGGTATGGCGCGGCCGTTCAAGCTGCGCGTCATGCAGGAATTCACGCGCTCTTCGATCGTGATCTCGGCGCCCGCCCGCGCGCTGTATCTTGGGAATGTCGTCGTAGAGGCCGAAGATCGGCAGCCCAAATCTTTTTGTCCCGGCCTCGAGATGGCAATTGCCGCAGGCGAGATTATTGCCGGCATAGCGCTTCGACGGATCGCTGACTTCCGGCCCGATATGGGCGTAGGTCGCAGTGACGAGATCGCGGCCGCGCCGCACGAGGCGGCCTTGCTGTCGTCAGGCAACGCGCCGACCTCGGGCACGGTCCAGATTGCATCGCTGGAGGGCGCCGCGGTTTCGCTAAGAGCCGCGCACCGACGGCACCATCAGCATGGCGATGGCGGCCAACAGCAGACGCCGGCGCGCCAATGTCGGCGGGCAAGACTTCTCATGAATTCATCATCGTCCGCGGCGCGCGCCAATTCAAGCGGGGTGATGAAATCCGCCTTCTTCGCGTGGCGCCGAGCAAGACCCCGCCTGATTGTACGAAATTTCCATCAGCGCCGCCTTGGGCCCGCGCCACGCGCTGCGCGGCGCTGGAAGTTCGCACGTGTCTGTTCCCTAAATGTTCTTGACCGCCGCGAACCGAGTTCCGCTACTGTGCCGGCCCTGGGGTCGGACATGGTCCAGCGCGTCTCCACGGTCGCATTCGAAGGCATCGAGGTCAGGCCGGTCGACGTCCAGGTGCAGGTCGCGCCGGGCATGCCGGCCTTCACCATCGTTCGTCGGCCTGCCCGACAAGGCCGTCTCCGAGGCCCGCGAGCGGGTGCGCTCGGCGATGATCGCATCCGGGCTGGCGTTGCCCGCCCGCCGCATCACCATCAATCTCGCGCCCGCCGATCTGCCGAAGGAAGGCAGCCACTACGATCTGCCGATCGCGCTCGGGCTGATGGCGGCGATCGGCGCCATTCCGCATGACGCGTTTGTCCGGCTTCGCCGTTCTCGGCGAACTCGGCCTTGATGGCTCGATCGCGCCGGTCGCCGGCGTGTTGCCGGCCGCGATCGGCGCCAATGCGCGCGGCGAAGGACTGATCTGCCCGGCCAAATGCGGACCGGAGGCGGCCTGGGCCAGCCCCGAGATCGAGATCATCGCGGCGGCGTCGCTGATTCAGCTCGCCAATCACTTCAAAGGCACGCAGGTGCTGTCGCGGCCGCAGCCGAAAATCCTCGAAGTCGCCGACGCCGCCCTCGACCTCGCCGACATCAAGGGCCAGGAAAGCGCCAAGCGCGCGCTCGAAGTCGCCGCCGCCGGCGGCCACAATCTGCTCATGGTCGGACCGCCCGGCGCCGGCAAGTCGATGCTGGCGGCGCGGCTGCCGTCCATCCTGCCGCCGCTGGCGCCGGCGGAGCTTCTTGAAGTGTCCATGGTGGCCTCGGTCGCCGGCGTGATCGAGGGCGGCGCGCTGACCAACCGGCGGCCGTTCCGGTCGCCGCATCATTCCGCCAGCATGCCGGCTTTGGTCGGCGGCGGCCTGCATGCGCGGCCGGGAGAAATCTCGCTTGCCCATCACGGCGTGCTGTTTCTCGACGAGCTGCCGGAATTCTCACCGCAAGCGCTCGACTCACTGCGTCAGCCGTTGGAGACCGGCGAGGTCTCGATCGCCCGCGCCAATTATCGCGTCACTTACCCGGCGCGCTTCATGCTGGTGGCGGCGATAAATCCCTGCCGCTGCGGCCACGCCAACGACCCCGGCTATACCTGCCGCCGCGCCGCCAATACCCGTTGCGCCGCCGACTACCAGGGGCGCATCTCCGGCCCGCTGATCGACCGCATCGACCTGCACATCGAGGTGCCGGCAGTGACCGCGGCCGATCTCATCCTGCCGCCGCCGACCGAAGGAAGCCGCGAGGTCGCCGAACGCGTGGCCGCCGCCCGTGAGCGGCAGGCCGCGCGTTACGCGGCGATCGGGTTGCCGCATGTGCGCAGCAATGCCGCCGTTTCCGGCGCGGTGCTCGAAGACGCGGCGCGGCCGGATTCGAGCGGACTATCTCTTCTCCGCGAAGCCGCCGACGCCATGCGGCTTTCCGCCCGCGGCTACCATCGCGTGCTGCGCGTCGCGCGCACGCTCGCCGATCTCGACGGCGCCGATAAAGTCGGCCGCGTGCACCTCGCCGAGGCGCTGTCCTACCGGGCGCTGACCGACGAAATTCGCCGGGCGGCTTGAAGGGCGCTGCTCCGCTCGCCATTGACTGCGATTCCCGAACCGCTGAGCATCGCGTCGTTACCGCGATGATTCGCCATCGTGGCAGCGTCGGCCAACCCAAACAGCGGCAGCGATGATCAACCCGCCTCGCAAGATCGCCTTTGTCGTCACCGCCACCGATCACGGCACCATGATCGTCAATCGGTTCGACGAGCATCGGCTGCCGGATAACACCGGCTTCGGCGTCGGCTTCCAGCTCCTCGAAACGGCGTCCTATGACCAGGGCGACGTCACCATGCTGCTGGCGTTGCTCGATTTGCGTCGCCGGCACCACGGCGACGGCGTCGTTGCCGTCGATTGCGGCGCCAATATCGGGGTCCATACCGTGGAATGGGCCAAGCACATGACGGGCTGGGGCGTGGTCGTCGCCATCGAAGCGCAGGAACGCATCTATTATGCGCTCTCCTTTCGGCAAATAACCGCGATTTCATTGGGCTTTTAGCGTGTCAGATCCGGAAATTGCTGCCCGATTGCTGCCCAGGTTCGCACTGTCGATCACTGTCGAGGCGGCCGCGCTGGTGCGTCCGCGATCGGCTAGGCCACCATAGCGGGGGTCGACGCCGGCGCGATTTGGGAGGTCATGTCCGTACCGGGCGAGGCATCCTGGGGGCGATCGTCGGTTGTCGTCGGCCGCCTAGAGTTAGCGCGAACGGGCGCGCGGCTGGCCGCGGATCGGGACAGAGCGCGCCGGACCGCCGAAAGCTCGTGGATTGCGGCCATGGCTCGCTTTCGATCCGTCGGCAATGCGCGTTGCTTGGGATTGCACGATCCGGCGCCTATCGGCCGCCGCCGGCGGCTAACGACAACGATCTCTCTGTGATGCGGCGGATCGATGAACTGTTCACCGCCTGGCCGTTTCTCGGCTCGCGGCGCATGACGGCACTGCTGCGAGCCGAGGGCCATGCCAATCTGTTCTGGGCTGTATTTTTCTTTGAATATTTTGGCGCGGCTGTCCATCTCGTCTCGCTCTCTGTCGTGCGCTGCTACCGGATTGGGTAGCAAAATGGTAGCAGGATGTTCAGTTTTCGTTCGATGATCAAATCGGATTTGGCGGGGCGCTGGCAAAGCCATTTCTTCTGCGCCGAGGCTCTAAGGAACCGCGGTGGGTGCGGGCGGGGCCGGGCTCGCGCTTTTTAAGACTCTGGCGTGATTGCAGGCGCGGACGCTGGGGAATTTTCTGCTGGCAATCATTTCGCGCGACGCGTGGGCGCCGGTGGCTTCGACCAACGGAGAATGTCCAGGCCCGACTTGCCACGCTCTGGCGCCGCCTCCAAGTCTTTTGCCATTTTGAAGGCATCGAACATGTCCATCTCTCGATGGCGGTACCAATACTCCCCCAGAAGGATACCGGCGTGCTGAAATTCAAACCGGCGATCATCACCCTTTCCCGTCTGCACCAGCTCAACTCTCAAATTGGATATGCCGTCGTCGTCTTCCGGAAGGCGGAGGATGCCAAGAGCCGTCTCATCGTGAATGCCTTCGAGGATGGCCCGATCAACCTCGCCTGAAAGCCGTCCCACGTCAAACAGCGATTTAGTGAAAAGCCGCGCGTCAGATCCTGGGTATGGTAGTGTCCGTGAACGAAAGATGCGACGTGCTCGTTCAATGTTTGCCTGTACGACCACTTGCATTTCGGATGTGAGCTTGTCGAGTGCAGTCGACGGCGGCGTCAACAAGCGAACAACCAAAAATGGGAAGCCCGTATCGTGCGCTTCATCTTTGCCAGTCTGGGTCATCCATGCCCCATCGCAGTATGAGAGCCGATTTCAACCGCTTCCCATGTACCATTCGCGGCAGGGCGGATGTGTACCCGAAAGCCATCGCTGAGATAAAGGCCCCAAAAACCCTTGAGCTGCCCTTTCAGTTTTTTGAACTTAGGATAAGGCGGTAACGTATTCGCAAGCGCAGTTTTCATTTGGCGCCATTCCTCCTGTCGACGAAGCTCTAGCTTGCGAAGCATTTTCTGAAACCTATTCGTCTCAATGATGTTCGGGATACAAGTGACTAGACGCGGTGCCAGAGGTGGAAAATTGAACTGGCGGCCATCGTCGATCAGATAAAGTGGGCAACAAGCCCGCGCGTCTTCTAAATCTGGAAAAAAAACCAACGCGTCAAAAGCACGATCGAGAAAACCGGTTTCGAGGTCAAGGGCTGGAATCCCTACATTGTGACGCATCCCTCATCGGAAAGCGCCAAAGGGAAATCGCGGTATCCCGGTGGGCTTTGACGAAGTGCCAGATCGACGCGATCGGTAATCGTGCGAGCCTCAGATGCCCCGAGCTCCCGAATGCTGTTTGCATTGGCTAAGGCTTCCTCGTCATTAAACCATTCCAATCTGGCCTTTTTTAGTCGATCGCGCGCTGGAGCCCAGCAGCACGCACGTATAAGCAATTCGAACTGCGCCACCATGTACTCGCAAGCATGGTGTATTACCTCATGATCGATGAGAACGTTCAGGGCCAATGAGGCGCGCCTTGACGGCTTCAGACGAGGGTTGAACCAGCGCGTCGCACAATAATGTACGCTTGTGATGGGGATATAGATTTCCATTTGTCAGCCGAGAGATGAAAGGGATGATACCAGGCGAGTGCTTCAATGCCGCGCGCTCTAACGGATGCATCCAATTCTCGAAAAAGCTCATCGGTATCGCGCACATCGGCGGTTGGGCGGAGAGACTTCGATCGTCCGTTTGATCAAATTCCCACAGGTCTGCTCGTTCCGACTTGAGAACGGTGCCGCCGAAACGTGGTCTGTCAGGCGGAATATCGTACTGAATTGCACCGTCGTCGCAAGCAAGCGAACTATGCCGATCGAACATGTGGCGCGTGCGCCTGCTGAACGGCCAATTGACGCGCCAAGGACGCGGTCAGGTCGCTCTCCCGTCGCGATAGTGACATGTTGACTTTTAGTTCGGCTGAAGAAGTTGCCGTTATCAAAGCATCTATTCCTTCTACCAAACGACGATCCCGCGAATTGGCCAACCAGTGTTGTTCGTGTCAGCGAAAAGCCTACTTATGTCCCAGTATCAGGTCTACGTTTCTTCTTTGATGGAAATCGACGGGGTCGTCGGATCGTTTAATCCAAGTGAATTGGTCAATTGCGAGAGTTCGGTCCAGTTGCCGTTTACGCAACCAATTGGCACCGATTTTTTTGTATTCCAGCTCCGCAAGTTGCATTAAATCGCGCGCTTTCGTTCTGCTCCCATAGTCAGCCTCTAATCCTCCCCAACGCTCAAACGTATCCCCGTTATATATAATCTGCCTGTCAGTGGTACCTTTCCGAACCTCGGATGCCAATTGAAACTGCTTGCGAGCATCATCAATTTGACCAACGCGAAAGAGTGCGCGCCCAAACTGCCTTCGGATAATAATCTCGTCGAACTCATTGAACGCTTTCGAGACTGCTTTTCGGAACCACTTCTCCGCCTCAGGCGCATCGTCAATCTCTTCAAGGCCAACGGCTATAACCATCAATTCGTACGGACTAACGAGCTTCGGAATTTGTTCGGCATTATACTTTGCTTGCCGAACTAAAAACCGCCTCTGATCTGAAAGGAGCCGTCCGTAATTCCTCGGGTATTGTTCGCCAAGCTTTTTGTCGTTCGCCTTAGCATTCTCTATGTTCACATCATGAAGCTTCTCAATTATATCGGTAAGCTGTTTTCTTATGGCGCCCTTGGCCTCTCCTTTTTTCCGCATAAAGGTCCAAGCAGAGATAATAAAAGCGAGGAGACTTAGACCGAGCGTCGCTACGTTTTTGTTTTGGTCAGACCAGGTGGCCAAATCAATCTGATGGAGCCAGTCTGTTAGAAAGCGCGAGTTTGATTTTCAGCACAGCCGGTTGCGCAGCTGGAGGTTTTCCTGCCTGCGCAGGAACGGTCGGGCTTCGACCCCAAACGTTGCTTTGCGATTGTGGGCCGGCGCCGCCAAAAGCATCGAGGCATATCGGCCGATTATGCTGATTGAATCCATCAAGGTCGATGGCGACAAACTACGCGCCTGGCTTGAAAGCTTGAACTATTCCGTCGTCATGACCGGAATTAATCAGTTGGCAATTCACAATACCGACGCGTGTCTTTCGCAAATCAAATTCGTCGAGCGAACCGCGGCTTAGAGCACGATCCGGAAAAGCCTGCCCCGGACTTGGTCCGGGTGGAAGCCGGCTTTTCCGAAAAGATCATGCTCGATCAAACATAGCTCCTACCCCATTCCGTTCGACCCGTGGATCACGCCGCGCACGCCGATCGCGGACAGAAATTCGTGCCGGGTCTCGGCGTGATCGCGGAACACGCCGAGCATGCGGCTCGTGACCATGCTGACGCCGGTCTTGTGCATGCCGCGGGTGGTCATGCATTGGTGCGTCGCCTCGGTGACCACGGCAACGCCGTGGGGTTTGAGCACCTCATCGAGGCAGGTGGCGATTTCCGCCGTCATCTTTTCCTGGATCTGCAGCCGCCGCGCATAGACTTCGACCAGCCGCGCCAGCTTGGAAATGCCGACGACGCGGTTGCGCGGCAGGTAGCCGATATGCACGCGGCCGATGATCGGCGCCATGTGGTGCTCGCAGTGCAACTCGAAGCGGATGTCGCGCAGCACGACCACCTCGTCATAGCCGCCGGTCTCCTCGAACGTGCGTTTGAGATAGTCGCGCGGATGATCCTTGTAGCCGGCGAACCATTCCTCATAGGCGCGCACGACGCGCGCCAGGCGTCGCGCGCAGCCCTTCGCGGTCGGGATCGTCGCCGGCCCAGCGGATCAGCGTGCGCACCGCCTGCCTCCGCCTCCTCGCGCGTCACCGGTTCCGGCCGAGCCGGCGCGGACGGATTTCGCGCCGGAGCGCTTCGCATTCAAAACTCTTATCCATTCACCTTCTCCCGGCCGCGCCCGATCTTTCCTGCAATCCATCGGCTCGCGGCACAATATTAACAAAGCATCAACCCTTGCTCCAATCGTTCATCCTGAAGGCAAGGGTTGCGCAAGGTTCATAGGCCAAAATTCGCGGGACTGCATAGATAACCGAATCGATAGCAACGTCCGCCGATGCGGCTGCAACCGGCAGCCGCGGCGACCGTGCCGAGCGGGATAGGGACCATGCGCCCTCGCGCCACGCTGCGAAAGCCCGCCATCGTCAGCCGCCGCGTGTCCTCGATCATCGTTCGCGCCGCCGTCATTACCGATCATGTCGTTTGCGGTTGCCTTCGGCTTCCTTGCCGGGGCGACTTCGCCGGCGGCCCACTACGACCCATATATGTTCGCGATCGGCGTTGCGTCACTGTTCGGCGCCGCGTGCGGGGCGCTCGGCATCCTGATCTCGCGCATCCGCCAAATGAAGGCCGAACTGCGCGACCTGGAGACGCGCCTCGACGAGGCCGCGGATCGCAACTGGGAAATCCGGGAAGCGCAAGAGCGCACCACGAGCTTTTTTGAGGCTCAGGACGACGTGATCGTGCGCCGCGACGGCGCCGGCGCGATCACCTATGTCAACGATGCTTATTGCGCGCTGGCCAGCCGCCCGCGCGAAGAGCTGCTCAAAACCGACTTCGCGCTTCCGGTGCTGGAGCAAGGCGGGACCAGCTATCCTCGCCGACGGTGCGCGCGCCCACGACCAGAAAATCGCCGCGGCCGACGGCGCCCGCTGGATCGCCTGGCGCGAGGTCACCATTCGCGCCGACGGCGACAGCGAGATGCAGAGCGTCGGCCGCGACGTGACCGACCGCGTGCTCGCCGAACGGGCGCTGGCGGTGGCGCGCGACCAGGCCGAGGCGGCCAATCGGGCGAAGTCGCGTTTCCTCACGATGGTGTCGCACGAGATCCGCACGCCGCTGAACGGCATTCTCGGCATGGCCGATCTCCTCGGCGACACGCCGCTGACGCCCGAGCAAACGACCTATTTGAAGGCGGTCAAGACGTCCGGCGAGACGCTGCTCTCGTTGATCGAGGAAGTCCTCGATTTCTCCAAGATCGAAGCCGGCCGCCTCGATCTCGCGGCGCGGCCGTTTCCGCTCGCCGCGTTCGTCGAGGAGGTCGTCGAGCTGCTTGGCCCGCGCGCCCAGGCCAAAGGCCTCGAAATCGGCTGCTATGTCGACGAGCGATTGCCGTCGCGCGTGGTCGGCGACGCGGCGCGGCTGCGCCAGGTGCTGTTCAACCTCGCCGGCAACGCGATCAAGTTCACGGAAAGCGGCGGCGTGTCGATCATCGTCGAGCCGTCCGCCCAGCCGGACGCGATCGCGATCTGCGGTGCATGACACCGGCATCGGTATCTCGCTGCAGGATCAGGCGCGCATCTTTCTCGAATTCGAGCAGGCCGACGGCAGCTCGACGCGAAAATTCGGCGGCACCGGCCTCGGTCTGACCATTTCCAACAAGATCATCGAGAGCATGGGCGGCTCGATCACGGTCGAGAGCGCCCCCGGCGAAGGCTCCACGTTCCGCGTCAACGTTGCCGCTGCCGCGCGCGGACGATGCGCAAGAGCCCGCCCTTGACGGTGCCCGATCTGACCGGCAGCGACATTCTCATCGTCGCGCCGGCTGCCGACCGAAGCGTCGTTGATCGCGCGGCGCCTGCAACGCTGGGGCGCGCGCACGAAAATCGTTCCGGACGATCAGGTCGCGGCGGCTTTGCTGCCGGAGCAGATGTGGAGCGCCGTGCTGGTCGATCACGTGCTCGGCACGCCAGCGAGCGAAGCGCTGGCGCGCGCCGCAGCGAGCGTGCCGCGGCGGATCGTGCTGGTCACGCCGGCGATGCGCAACGAGCTTGCGCGCGCTCAAGGCGGCCGGATTCACCGGCTATCTCATCAAGCCGGTGCGCGCGGCCTCGCTCGCCGCCCGCTTCTTGAGCGACGACGCTTTCGATCTCGCTGCGGCGATGGAGCCGTCGGACGCGCCGAGCGTGGCGCATCCCGGCAGCGGCCTTTCGATCCTTGTCGCCGAGGACAATGAGATCAACGCGCTGCTGGCGCGCGCGCTTCTCGTGAAGCTCGGCCATCATCCGACCATGACCGCTAGCGGTGACGCCGCGATCGACTTCCTGGCTTGCGGCGCGCGCCGCCGGCACGCCCTATGATCGCGTGCTGATGGACCTGCACATGCCGGGCATGGACGGCCTGGAAGCGACCCGCCGGATCCGCGCGATCGAGGCGGAGAGCGGCGCGCCGCGAACGCCGATCCTGGCGCTCACCGCGAATGCCTCCGCCGACGATCGCGAAGCTTGCCTCGCGGCCGGCATGGACGGCTTTCTGGTGAAGCCGCTCGACCGCGAGCGTCTCGCCGCCGCGCTCGCGACAGCGGGAAAAGCCGCGCTCGCGGCGTAGTCGGCGCGCAAACCGCGGGGCCGTGACGCATCAATCGCTACAACCTTCGCAGCGCCACTTCCTCGACTTCGTGGCTTTCGCCTTTCTTCAAGATGAGATCGGCGCGCGGCCGCGTCGGCAGAATATTCTCGCGCAGATTGACCAGGTTGATCCGGGTCCAGATCGAGGTGGCGGTCGCGATCGCCTCCTCATCCGACAATTTGGCATAGCGGTGGAAATAGGATTTCGGATCGACGAACGCCGTGCCGCGCAACGTCAGAAAGCGATTGACGTACCACGACAGCAGCACGTCCTCGTCGGCATCGAGATAGATCGAGAAATCGAAGAAATCGGAGACGAACGGAATAGCCTTGCCGTCCTTGGGCAAGCGCCCGGCCTGGAGAACATTGAGGCCTTCGACGATCAGGATCTCCGGCCGGTCGATCTCGATCCAATGGTTCGGAATGACGTCGTAGATGAGATGCGAATAGACCGGCGCGCGCACCGGACGGCGGCCGGCCTTGATGTCGGACAGAAAGCGCAACAGCGTCGGCAGGTCGTAGCTTTCCGGAAAACCCTTCTTCTCCATCAGGCCTTCGCCCGCTGAGCACGGCGTTCGGATAGAGGAAGCCGTCGGTGGTGACGAGATCGACCTTGGGCACGTTCGGCCAGCGCGCCAGCAGCGCCTGCAGCACGCGCGCGGTGGTCGATTTGCCGACCGCGACCGAGCCGCCGACGCCGATGATGTAAGGCATCTTGGCGTCCTCGGTGCCGAGGAAGCCTTGCTGCGCGCGAAACAGCCGCTGCGTCGCCGCGACATAGAGCGAGAGCAGGCGCGACAGCGGCAGGTAAATTTCCTCGACCTCGGATATGTCGAGGCGGTCGTGCATCGAGTGCAGCCGCGAAACCTCCGACGGCTCAAGCGTCATCGGCGTGTCTTGCGCGCAGGTTCGCCCATTCCGCGCGGGAAAAGACGCGATACGGCGAAACATCCGGCCCGGTGCGCTGCTCCATGCCGTTAGTCCTCAGCCGCCCTTGCGGGCGGCCTTTTCGTCGAGGCCGGTCTGCTGCGTGCGTTCCGCTAGCTCCACTTCCACCTCGGCGAGCGGGATGCCGCGCGCGTGGAGAACGACGAGCAGGTGGTAGAGCAGATCAGCCGTCTCCGCGACCACCCGGCCGCGATCCTCGGCGATGGCGGCGATGGCGACTTCGACCGCTTCCTCGCCGAGCTTTTTGGCGCAGTGCGCCACGCCCTTATCGAGGAGCGTGCGCGTGTAGGAGGCTCCGGGCTCCGCTTTCGCCCGGTCCTGTACACGCTTTTCCAGGTCGTAAACGGTAAACGGTGCCATGGCCGTTGTTTCGGGAGTTCTTTTGGACATTCCTTGGGCCGTTCCTTAGCACCTCTGCATGCGGGCGGGGAGTGGCCGCGCCGGCATAGCTATATTTCCGTCGACGTTTCGCTCCGCATAGGCCGGGACTAGGATTGTCCGATGACCGTGCCGGCCCTGGACTTCTGGTTCGAATTCGCCTCGACCTATTCATACCCGGCTGCCATGCGCATCGGCGCGCTCGCCAGGAAGGCCGGCGTCGAGGTCCGTTTCCGGCCCTTCCTGCTCGGGCCGATCTTCAAAGCGCAGGGCTGGGACACATCGCCGTTCAATCTTTTACCCGGCCAAGGGCCGCAATATGTGGCGCGACATCGAACGGACTTGCGCCGAGCTGAAGCTCCCGTTCCGGCGGCCGGAGCCGTTTCCGCAGGCGAGCCTGCTGGCGGCGCGCGTCGCGCTGGTTGGGCTCGGCGGCGGTCGGGGCGGAGATCTGGGCGATGGCGATTCTGGGGCAGGGATTTTTGCCTCGCCGTTTATCGCGCGGAGTTTGCCGACGGCTTGCGTATCGACGAGCCGGCGACCATTCGCGCTATTCTTTCAGACCTGAAAGTCGATCCGGACAAAGCGATTGCGACGGCGCAGACGCGACGACATCAAGGACAAGCTCCGATCGCAAACAGCAGAAGCCCAACGACTGGAAATTTTTGGCGCGCCAACTTTCACGACGCCGGACGGCGAACTGTTCTGGGGAAACGACCGGCTTGAAACTGCGATCGCCTGGGCGAAGCGCGGGCGATGAATCCGTGATCGCTTACGGATCGAGCCGCACCGGCAAGCCGGCGCTCGCCATAAACGTCTTGGCGTCGCGCACGGAAAACTCGCCGAAATGGAAGATCGACGCGGCGAGCACGGCGCTGGCGTGACCGTCGCGAATGCCCTCGACCAAGTGCTGGAGATTGCCGACGCCGCCGGAGGCGATCACCGGCACCGATACCGCGTCGGCCACGGCGCGGGTGAGCGCGATGTCGAAGCCTTGCCGCGTGCCGTCGCGATCCATGGAGGTGAGCAGGATTTCGCCGGCGCCGAGCGCGACCACTTCGCGCGCATAATCGATGGCATCGAGGCCGGTCGGGTGGCGGCCGCCGTGGGTGAAGATCTCCCAGCGGTCGGCTTCCGCCGCTTCGACACCTTCTTGGCGTCGATGGCGACCACGATGCATTGATCGCCGAATTTTTCCGCCGCTTCCTTGACGAAGCCGCGCCGCGCCACCGCCGCGGTGTTGATCGAGACCTTGTCGGCGCCGGACGACAACAGCGCGCGAATATCGTCGATGGTGCGCACGCCGCCGCCGACGGTGAGCGGCATGAAACAGGCCTCGGCGGTGCGTTGCACCACGTCGAGCATGATGTCGCGATCTTCGTGGCTCGCGGTGATGTCGAGGAAGGTGAGCTCGTCGGCGCCGGCCTCGTCATAGGCGATCGCCGCCTCGACCGGATCGCCGGCGTCGCGCAAATTGACGAAATTCACGCCCTTGACGACGCGGCCGTCCTTGACGTCGAGGCAGGGAATGACGCGGACTTTGAACATCGTGCCTCGTTAGGCCTCGATTCGGCGAAGTTCGCCAACGTACGATCAGCACGACGCCCTTTGATGACGAGCCATACCGCCAATGCAGAGGCGACACTGGCAATTTGCGAGGCAAGCCAGCCAAGAACAACATGACGTGCAGCGGATTCGAAGTCATGCCCTATGAATGGGCACGGAGATGTTTCCCGCTGACTCGTAGGATAGTGCAAGATCGCGACCGCACAATGGAATTCGGCACATGCCGCCTGCGCCGCTGCGGATGAGCTTGCAAACGCCGCGACCGCATCGAGCCGGCCGTCATAGAGCGCACGGCCGGCGATGGCGCCGGCAAGCTTTTGCGCGCGCGGCTCGAGCAGCGCGCGCACATCGTCGAGCGAAGCAAGGCCGCCCGAGGCGATCACCGGAATGGACACGGCGTCGGCAAGCGCGATCGTGGCGTCGAGATTGAGGCCTTTGAGCATGCCGTCGCGCGCAATGTCGGTGTAGATGATCGCGGCGACGCCGGCATCCTCGAATCGTTTGGCGATGTCGAGCGCCGAAAGCTCCGACGTTTCCGCCCAGCCTTCGACCGCGACCTTGCCGTCGCGGGCGTCGAGCCCGACGGCGATGCGGCCGGGAAATTTCTTCGCCGCCTCCTTCACCAGGGCCGGATCGCGCACCGCGGCGGTGCCGATAATGACGCGGGTGATGCCCTTGGCCAGCCAGCCTTCGATGGTCGCGTGATCGCGGATGCCGCCGCCGAGCTGCACCGGAATTCGCACCGCGGCCAGGATGCGCTCGACCGCCGCGGCGTTCATCGGCCGCCCGGCAAAGGCGCCGTCGAGATCGACGATATGGAGATACTCGAAACCCTGCGCCGCGAAGGCGCGCGCCTGCTCCGCCGGGTCGCGATGAAAAATCGTCGCCCGCGCCATGTCGCCTTGTTCGAGGCGGACGGCTTCACCGTTTTTCAGATCGATCGCAGGAAAGAGGATCACGGCTTCCACGTGAGGAAATTAGCGATCAGCGCCAGCCCGAGCTTCTGGCTCTTCTCGGGATGGAATTGCGTGCCGACCAGATTGTCGCGCGCCGACGATCGCGGTGATCGGGCCGCCATAATCGGCCTCCGCCACGAGGTCGGCGCGCTGCGCCACCTTGAATTCATAGGAGTGCACGAAATAGGCGTGCCGGCCGTCGGGCCCGAGCCCGAGGCCTTCGACCAGCTTGTGCGGCCGCCTGACGTTGAGCGTGTTCCAGCCCATGTGCGGAATTTTCAATTGCGGATCGGCGGGCGTGATGCGATCCACTTCGCCGGCAATCCAGCCCAGACCCGTCGGTCACCTCGTATTCGCGGCCGCGCTCGGCCAGCAATTGCATGCCGACGCAGATGCCGAAGAACGGCCGGCCTTTTTGATGCACCGCTTCGTCAAGCGCCTCGACCATGCCGTCGACGGCATCGAGCCCGCGGCGGCAATCGGCGAACGCGCCGACGCCGGGCAGCACGACGCGATCGGCAGAGGCAACGACGTGCGGATCGTTGGTCACGACGATCGGCTGGCCGATGCCGGCATCATGCGCCGCGCGCTCGAACGCTTTGGCGGCCGAATGCAGATTGCCGGAGCCATAATCGACGATGGCGACGGTCACCGCGATGCCCCGGGTTCGGGAAACAGGCCGACGATGTCGGGCGCTTGCGGCATCGGCGGTGGCGCCGGCGGCGCGGGCGGAGAAGCCGGCGGCGTCGGACCGCTTGTCCGGGCGCGGCATTCGGCCCAGGCGTCGAAAAATCGCCGCTCGGCGGCTTCGGCATTGCTGCCGCCGACGACGCCCACTTGCCGCTAGCCGCGCCGCATCAAGCGTGAAGCGGCGCAGCGTGCTCGCCTCGACGCCGACCAGGAAAGCGATGAGCAGCGCGGCCAATGCGACTCCGCCGGCGCCGACGCCGGCATAATGCATGGCGTTTTGGATGCCCGCGGCCACGACGACGTAGAGCAACAAGCACCAGCCATAGCCGGTGCCACAGCATCCAGAGCGGCGTGAGCAGAAACGCCCAAAAATAAAAGCCATCGCGCACGAACACGAAACGCTCCGGATCGGGCGAAGCTTCGGCCGCGCGCAGTGGCGGCTCGTGAACGGTGTAAACGGACATGACGTTGTTCCAGTTTGATGTCACTGCTTCGAGGACTTGCCTTCAGGACTTGCTTCCAGGCTTTGGCGCCTTCGCTTGGCGCTGTACTTGGTGCTGCAGCGCCGCCGTTAATCCTCGCCGGCGAGGACAGCGCGTCAGCCGCCGAGCGTACCCTTGGTCGAGGGCACCTCGTGCGCCGCGCGCGGATCGATGGCCACCGCCGCGCGCAGCGCCCGCGCCAAACCTTTAAAGCAGGATTCGGCGATATGATGGTCGTTGGTGCCATAAAGCGTGGCGACGTGCAGCGTCACCGCGGCGTTGATGGCGAAGGCCTGGAACCATTCCTGCACCAGTTCGGTGTCGAACGGTCCGACCTTGTCGCGCACAAACTCCGCCTTGAAGACCAGGAACGGCCGGCCCGAAATATCGATCGCCACGCGGGTAAGCGCCTCGTCCATCGGCACATGCACGTCGGCATAACGGGTGATGCCCTTCATATCGCCGAGCGCCTGTTTCACCGCCTGGCCGAGCGCAATACCGACGTCCTCGGTGGTGTGATGATGATCGATATGCAGGTCGCCCTTGGCCTTGACCTCGATGTCGATCCGCGAATGGCGCGCCAGGAGATCGAGCATGTGATCGAGGAAGCCGATGCCGGTCGCGATCGACGAACGGCCCTCGCCGTCGAGGTCGATCGCGACCTCGACCGCGGTCTCCTTGGTGGTCCGCTTCACGGACGCCTTACGCATCGTGTTCTCTCCAGCGCGCCGCGCCTTTTATCAGGGCTTTGAGCGCGCCGCCAATCGTCACCGGTAGCGCATTTGCATTGCCGCCGGCCAACTCCTAAATCATGGCTTAAACAAAGGCCTTCCAGCTTATGCACCCCGTCGAATCCGGCTCAGCCGGCGCATCCAGCCCTTGGCACGGCACCACCATCCTGACCGTCCGCAAGGGCGGCGTGGTCGCCATTGGCGGCGACGGCCAGGTGTCGATCGGCCAGACCATCGTCAAAGCCAATGCGCGCAAGGTGCGCCGCCTTGGCGGCGGCGAGGTGATCGGCGGCTTTGCCGGCGCCACCGCCGACGCCTTCACCTTGTTCGAGCGGCTGGAAGGCGAAGCTCGAGCAATATCGCGGCCAGCTGATGCGCGCGGCGGTCGAACTGGCCAAAGACTGGCGCACCGACCGCTATCTTCGCCGTCTCGAAGCGATGATGATCGTCGCCGACAAGGACGTTTCGCTGGTGCTGACCGGCACCGGCGACGTGCTCGAGCCGGAGGCCGGCATCGTCGGGATCGGCTCCGGCGGCAATTACGCGCTGGCCGCGGCGCGCGCGCTCGCCGACGGCCCGCTCGACGCCGAGGCGATCGTGCGCCGTTCGCTCGACATCGCCGCCGACATCTGCGTTTACACCAACCGCAACGTCACCGTCGAAACGTTGAAGAGCGGCGCCGTGATGGCCTTGCGACGCCCTATGCGTTTCGCCCGATGACCGCTGCCGACCTGCCAGGCGTCCGGCGCTGGCTGGCGAAGCCGCATGTCGCGCAATGGTGGGGCGATCCCGGACCAGCAATTCGCGTTGGTGAGCGGCGACCTGGATCATCCCGTCGATGGATCAGTTCATCGTCGAGCTCGACACGATATCCGTTTGCCTATTTGCAGTGTTACGATCCGGCGGCGTGGCCCAATCATGGCTTCGGCGACTCTGCCGAACGGTGCGCGCGGGATCGATCAGTTCATCGGCGAAGCGGACATGATCGACCGCGGCCACGGTTCCGCTCTGATCCGCGCGTTTGTCGATGACTTGCTGACAGGCCGGGACGCCGCGGGTCGCTGACCGATCCCGATCCCGCTAACACGCGGGCCATCAGGGCTTACGAAAAGGCCGGCTTTCGCAAGGACCGGCCGGTGAGCACGCCCGATGGCGACGCGCTTTTGATGGTACGCGATCCAATGGTACGCAATCGATGAGTGATTTTTCCCCGCGCGAAATCGTCTCCGAGCTCGACCGCTTCATCGTCGGACAGGCCGACGCCAAGCGCGCGGTCGCCATTGCGCTGCGCAATCGCTGGCGCCGGCTGCAGCTCGACGACCGGTTGCGCGAGGAAGTGCTGCCGAAGAACATCCTGATGATCGGGCCGACCGGCGTCGGCAAGACCGAAATCGCGCGCCGGCTCGCCAAGCTCGCCGGCGCGCCGTTCCTCAAGGTGGAAGCGACCAAGTTCACCGAGGTCGGCTATGTCGGCCGCGACGTCGAGCAGATCGTGCGCGATCTGGTCGAGATCGCCATCACCTTGACGCGGGACAAGAAACGCAAGGACGTCGCAGGCCCGCGCCCAGCAGGCCGCGGAAGGCCGCGTGCTCGATGCGCTGGTCGGCGCCAATGCCAGCGCCTCGACCAAGGAAGCGTTCCGCCGCAAGCTGCGCGCCGGCGAGCTCGACGACAAGGAAATCGAGATCGAAGTGCAATCCTCCGGCGGCATGCCGCTGTTCGAAATTCCCGGCATGCCGGGCGCGCAGATCGGCGCCATCTCGATCGGCGACATTTTCGGCAAGCTCGGCGGCGGCCGCACCAAGACCCGGCGCGTGAACGTCCACGATTCCTACGAAATCCTGATCAACGAGGAATCCGACAAGCTCCTCGACACCGAGCAGCTGACGCAGGAAGCCATCAAGGCGGTGGAGAATAACGGCATCGTCTTCCTCGACGAGGTCGACAAGATTTGCGCGCGCGACGGACGGATCGGCGCCGACGTGTCGCGCGAAGGCGTGCAGCGCGATCTGTTGCCGCTGATCGAAGGCACCACCGTCGCCACCAAGCACGGCACGCGTGAAGACCGATCATATCCTCTTCATCGCCTCGGGCGCGTTCCACACCTCGAAGCCGTCGGATCTCTTGCCGGAGCTGCAAGGCCGGCTGCCGATCCGCGTCGAATTGAAGCCGCTCACGCGCGACGACTTCCGCCGCATCCTGACCGAACCGGAAGCGTCGTTGATCAAGCAATATATCGCGCTGATGCGCACCGAAGGCGTGACGCTGGAATTCTCCGAGGACGCCATCGACGCCGTCGCCGACACGGCCGTGGCGGTGAATTCGAGCGTGGAGAATATCGGCGCGCGGCGCCTGCAAACGGTGATGGAGCGCGTGCTCGACGAGATTTCGTTCGCCGCGCCCGACCGGCACGGCGACACCGTCAAGATCGACGCCGCCTACGTGCAAAAGCATGTCGGCGATCTGGCAAAGAACGCCGATCTGAGCCGATTTATTCTGTAGTGTCATGTCCGCATTGCCGCGAAGCGTCCAGTCTTGACAGCTTCGATCGTGGCCGTCGCGGCCGTGAGAAATATCATTCAATCTGCTCATCGGCGCGCTTGTCGTGCTCGCGCTCATGTCGATCTCGCGGATCATCGCCATCCACTTCTCAACCTGGGCGAAAGCCTGCTTGTCGGCTTGTCGTCGTCGCGTCTCGTGGTCGGTCTGGATTGCGTATCGGCGATTTCGGACATTGCGCACACCCCCATCAAGACCGTCATCATCGACAGACGAAGTTGACCGTTTCTTGCGCAGACATTGGCAATCCGATGGTCGTCGAGTCATTCATCGCTTTGTCATCGCGCGCGCCGCAACCGAACATAGAGCGCGCCTTCGCCGCCGTGACCGGTGTGCGCATCCTCGAATCCGACGACGAGCGGAACGGAACTCGGGCAGCGACAGCCACATCGGCACCTGCCGCTTGAGCACGCCGCGCTCATGCGCGACCGGTCGCTTTGCCGGTTCCCTTGCCGGTGACGACCAGCGCAATCTTGACGCCGTCGGCTTGCGCGCGATGAAGAAAGCGCAGCAGCGCCGCATGCGCTTGCGTTTGCGTGTATGCCGTGCAGATCGAGGCGCGCGTCGATCGGTTCGCGGCCGCGCGCGACACGCTGCTTGAGCCGTCGCCCGAGCGGCGCGAGCGGCGGCGCTTTTTTCGCCGGCGGCTTTTCCTGCCGCACCGCCGGGCGCGGCGGCGGAGCGGGCGCCGGCTTGTCGTCAGACGGCTAGAGGGCTCGGCGAGTTCGGCGGGCTCCCGCGCCCGATCCAGCGGCTTGATCGAACGTGCGAAAGCCGGTCCACAGCGCGCGTTCTTCGTCGCTCAGCGGACGCCGCCGGCTCATCGCATTCGCCGCGGCTTCGATTTCGATTTCGGCTTCGGCATCCGGCTCGCCGCGCGGCCGCAGGCTTGGGTTCCGGCAGCGGCACCTCTTCGGCGGTCGGATCGATCATGTTGCCGACGCCCAATTGCGCGAAAAAGCCCGGGCCGGGCGTTCCGGCGGCAACGGCACATTGCGCGCCGCCTCGACCGGATCGAGCTCGCGCGGCAGGAGCATCACGAACTGGCCGGGATTCTTGATGCGGCCGGCCATGCGCGCGGCTTCGGCGCCGGCGCCGAAATAAATATCGGCGCGCGCCGGGCCGACGATGGCCGATCCGGTATCCTGCGCGAACATCAAGCGGCGAAATTTCGTTCCGCCCTTGTCGTTGGCGATCGGCAGGTCGGCGGCGATGAAGAACGGCGTGCCGTAAGCGTGCAGCGAACGATCGACGGCAATCGAACGGCCGGGCACCAGCGGCACGCCCTGCGCGCCGACGGCCTCGTCTTCGGTCGCCAGCGACGTGATGCGGAAGAACACGTAAGACTTGTTCTGCCGCCTGACGTCCTTGGCCTGCATCCGGGATTGGCGGCCATCCATTCGCGAATGCGCTGCATCGACATTTCGTCCTTGGGGACGATCTTGCGCTCGATCAGCACGCGGCCGACGGGCGTGTACGGCCAGCCGTTATGCGAGTCGTAATTGACGCGCAGAATGGTGCCGTCTTCCAGCTTGATCCGCGCCGATCCCTGGATTTGCGCGAACAGCACGTCGATCTCGCTGCGCAGCCAGCAGATTTCCAGATGCCAGCCGTCGAGCGCGCCATCCTCGATTTGCGCCGCGGTCATAATACGGCACGAGCTTGCGGCGGCCGACGCGCCGGCCGACCTTGACGCCTTTGCTCGGAAACGCGTCGCCGAGCTTGCGTTGGCCGGAGATCGCGAGGTTGGGCGGCCGGCGATAAAGCGGCGCGGTGAACTCGCCGGTCGGAACGCGCGACCCCTCGATGATCGGCTCGTAATATCCGGTGAGAAAGCCGTCGCTGTCGCCAAGCTTGTTGATGCGCAGCGGCCGGAAATTGTCCTCGAAGAACTTCCGCGCGGCATCCTCTTCGAGCGGCACCGCCGCGACGGCCCGCGTGCACACCGCCTTGAGCGCGTCGGTGATCGCCGCCGGCTCGGCCGATTGCCGGCTGGCATTCAGCGCGCGGCAGCTTTCGAGAAAGGCGGCAAACGCGGTGGCGTGATCGTCATTCGCCCAGCCGTCGAGGTTCGCCCAGTCGACCGGCTCGTATTGCGTGTCGGGAAATTTGATCGGCTCGAGCTCGCGCGCTCGGCGCCGCCGTGCGCGATCCCGGCAACACCGAGGCAGATGGCGACGAGGAGCAAGGCTCGACCACACGCCGCCATGAGCTTCACTGTCCGGCTTCGGTTGCAACAACCTTCCAGTTGGGATCGCGGGAGGAAACGTCGCGCGCGAACGTCCACACGTCGGTGACGTCGGTCACTTTCTCGGCGTTACCATCGATAACGTTGCCGTTTCGCCCGCGCGTCGCCGAAATAAGCTTGGAGACGAAACGGATGGTGATCTGCGCCGTGCGCGCGCGCAATTCCGCGTTGGTGATGGTCGAGCCGTCGATCGAAACAAACCGCGTCTCGGCGGTTTCGCCGCGACTTTCGCGCTCGGTGATCGCGGCGTCGAATCCGTCATACACTTCGCGCGACAAGAGGTTGCGCAATTGGCGGCGATCGCCCTCGGCAAAGGCGGTCACGATCATTTCATAGGCGGCACGCGCGCCGGTGATGAAGTGCTTGGCGTCGAAGCTCGAAATCGGCGGCCGCAATGGCGTCGAGCCCGGCCGCGACGCCGGACCCGCTCTCGGCCACGTCCTTCCAGCGATCGGTCGAAGGCGGCGGTGCCGCCTCGATCGGCGGCGGCCGGGTCGATGGCGGCTCTGCCGGCCGCGGCGGCAAGGTCACGACCTTGTCGCTCGCCGGGCTGCGGACCGCATCGCGCGCCGAATAGGGATCGTATGGCGGCCGCTCGCGGCCGGTGCGCTGCCCCAAAACGCTGCGAAGCCGCAGGAAAATGAATACTGCGAGCGCCAGGAAGATGATGGTGTAGATGTCGAAAAACACGTCTCAGTTCTCTCGGCGTCGCGAATAGTGGACGATACATCCCCGGTGGCGGCTCGAAGTCGCGAACCCGTGGGGAGCCCGGGTCCCCGCTCTATGTAGGCACGCACGGGGAACCATCCAGTGGCCGGTGGCCGATAGGCGTGCCGACGCCAAATCTTAGACGATCAGCGCCGCCGCGCCAACAATTGTAACCGCCCGAACCGCTCCGATTATACCAAATCCTTGCGATCGCAGCCGCCGCTCGCCGGTCACAATTGCAGCGCTTTTCGGCCGAACGCCGCGATCCGCGGCGATATCGTGGCGGCGAGAGCGCGCTGCCGGCCGGCATTGTTCGCGTGCTTTGCCTGTGTTAGCCAACCCTTAACGCCGTCGCCCGGCCGGAGATCAAGTATGTCAGAGACGAACGGCGGTCCGCAGCCGCAGGCGATGCCGCAAATCGGCGTGCTCGCTCAGTATGTGAAGGATTTGTCGTTCGAAAACCCGAACGCGCCGCGCTCGATGGCGCCGACCGGACAGCAGCCGACCATCAACATCCAGGTCAATGTCGATGCGGCGCCGATCGCGGCGACGGACTTCGAGGTGACGCTGCGGCTGGAAGGCAAAGCCGAATCCCAAGGCATGCTGCTGTTCGGCTTCGAACTGGTCTTTGCCGGCGCCTTTCGCGTCCAGAACGTGCCAGCCGACAGTCTGCAGCCGGTCGTGCTGATCGAATGCCCGCGACTGTTGTTTCCGTTCGCGCGCGAGATCGTCGCCACCGCCGTGCGCAACGGCGGCTTCGCGCCGCTGCTTCTCGACCCGATCGATTTTGTCAGCCTCTATCGCCAGCGTTTGGCGGCGGCGCAGCCGGCGTCGCCGCCGCTCAATCCAAACTGACATACTCGCGCCAGATGGCGTTGCTCGCCGAGCGTAGCGATGAACGCCCGATGCGCCGCGCGGTCGTCGGCGGTGACGGCCGGCGCGAGCGGCACCAGACGCTCGCGGACGATGATCGGTTCGCCAACGATGTGGCCGGGCGCGGCCGCTTGCGACAGCACGAGTTGCGCCTGGCGGGCGCCGATCAACTCGACATAGACCTCGGCGAGGAGCTCGGCGTCGAGCAGCGCGCCGTGCTTGGTGCGGCGCGAATTGTCGATCGCATAGCGCACGCACAGATCGTCGAGCCGGTTCGATCCGCCCGGATGCTTGCGCCGCGCGATCAGGAGCGTGTCGACCAGGCGTTCGCGCGCGAGCGGCGGCCGGCCGGCGCGCTCGAGCTCGGCATTGATGAAAGCCCAGGTCGAACGCGGCATTGTGGATCACCAGCGGCGCGTCGCCGAGAAAGGCGATCAGATCGTCCGCCGCCTCGGCGAAAAACATTTTGTCCTTGAGGAATTCCTCGCTGAGGCCGTGAACGGCGAATGCCTCCGCCGGCATGCCGCGTTCGGGATTGAAATAGCGGTGGAAGGTCTGACCGGACGGTATGCCGTTGATCAGCTCGACGCAGCCGATCTCGACCAGACGATGACCGTCCAGCGGATCGAGACCGGTCGTCTCGGTATCGAGCACAATCTCGCGCATGAACCTCTCTCGCGCCGTCGCCGGTGCCAACGCCTTACGAATCACCGGCGCGCCCGCGCATTTTAGCGACCGCCTGCAAGATGTCGCGCACTTGCGCGCGGGCATGGTCGAACGACTGCGAGCTATCCACGATAAAGTCGGCGCGCCGGCGCTTTTCCGCATCCGGCATTTGCTTGGCCGACAAGCGCGGCGAATTTCTCCTCGGTCATGCCCGGCCGTTCGAAGGCGCGCGCCGCTGCACCTCGGCCGGCGCCGAAACCACGACCACGGCGTCGCAGCCGCGTTCGCCGCCGGTTTCGAACAACAGCGGCACGTCGAGCACGACGACGGGCGCGCCGCGCGCCTGCGCGTCGGCCAGAAACCTGTCCCTCACCTTGCCGACCAACGGATGCACGATCGCTTCGAGCCGGGCGATCGCCGCGGCATCGCCGAGCACCATCGCCGCAAGCTTGGCGCGGTCGACTTTGCCGCCGGAGGTCGCGCCCGGAAAGGCGCTGCTCGATCAGCGGCACGGCTTCGCCTTCATAGAGCGCGTGCACGGCGGCATCGGAATCGTGAACCGGCACGCCGGCCTCGGCAAAGAACGACGCGGTGCGCGATTTGCCCATGCCGAGCGAACCGGTCAGGCAAAGCACAAAAGGCCGATCGTTGGTCATGTTGCGAGGCATCCGCGCTGCCGCAAAAAATCCAGGGCCTGCAGCAGCGGCAAACCCAGGATGGTGAAATAGTCGCCGTCGATGCGTTCGAACAGTTGGATGCCAGGACCTTCGATCTGGTAAGCGCCGACGCTCGCGGTTGCGGCGTTTCCGGCAGTGATCGAGATAGAGATCGAGGAAGCTGTTGCGAAAACGAGCGCATGGTCAGCCGCGCGGTTTCGACATGCTCGAACAACACGGTCGCGTCCTGCACGAAGGCGATTGCCGAGTGAAGCTCATGGGTGCGGCCGCAAAGCGCGCGCAAGCTGCGCGCGGGCGGCCGCCCGGTCGGCCGGCTTGGAAAATCGCCTGGCACCGAGCGCCAAGGTCTGATCGGCGCCGAGCACAAGCCGGCCGGGACGCAAAGCCGCAACAAAGGACGCCTTCTCGCGCGCCAGGAACGCCGCGACCGCGGCCGGCTGTCGCGACGCCGCGTTTGCCTCGACGCTTCGCTCGTCAAGATCCGCCGGGTGCAGTTCGACCGCAATGCCCGCGGCTTCCAGCAGCGTGCGGCGCGCGGCGCTTCGCGACGCCAGCACCAGCGGATCGGAGGCAAGCCACAGCGCCATCGCTCATGACGCCAGGTGGCGGCGGCGTTCCGTGAGGAGGGCGAGCACCGCCGCGGCGGTTTCCTCGATCGAACGCCGCGTGACGTCGATCAGCGGCCAATTGTGTTTGGCGCACAGCCGCCGCGAGGCGGAAACCTCCTCGGCCACCGACTGTTGGTCGATATATTTGTCGTCGTCGCGATGCGCCTTGAGGCCGAGAAGCCGGTTCTGGCGAATCTGCACGATGCGCTCGGGCGACGCGTACAGGCCGACGACCAAGCGGGTGCTTGAGCATTTCGATCCCGGGCGGCAGCGGCACGCCTGGAACAAGCGGAATGTTCGCGGTCTTCACGCCGCGGTTGGCGAGATAGATCGAAGTCGGCGTCTTCGAGGTGCGCGACACCCCGATCAGCAGGACGTCGGCGTCTTCGAGATCGTCGGCGAGCTGGCCGTCGTCATGCATCATCGTGTAGTTGAGCGCATCGATGCGGCGAAAATACTCGGCATTGAGCGTGTGCTGCGCGCCGACTTTGTGGGTCGATTCGGCGCCGAGATAGGATTGAAACAGGTGCAAAACCGGCCCGAGGATCGAGAGACACGGCAGGCCGAGCGCGCGGCATTTTTCTTCGAGCTTCGCCGCCAGGTTCTCCTGCAGCAGCGTATAAAGCACGATACCGTGCGTCTCCTCGATTTCGGCCAGTACCCGATCGAGCTGCTTCTGCGTGCGAACCAGCGGATGCACGTGCTCGACCGGTATGATCTTGGAGTATTGCGCGGCCGCAGCCCGCGCGACAGTAATCAGCGTCTCTCCGGTGGAATCGGAGATCAGGTGCAAATGAAAATAGCCGGGCGCGGACGTCATCGGATGCACGGTATAACCTGTCGATCGCTGGGGAGAAGGCCACGGCTCAGGCCATTAGGCAAGAATATTAGGCGCCAAGCCGGCGAATCCATCCACACCCGTGCCGCGCGGCCGGCAAAATCCTTCTCTCAACCGAGCATCGGTGAAATGTGGATAGCCGCGTGAGCAAAACCGGCAAGGCATCCGCAAAAGCCGGCGCAAAATGCCGCCTTCTGCCGAGGTTCAATCGCGACGCCGACAGTGGGAATATGTGGGTCGACCGTGGATGACATGTGAGTTCGAATGTATGAGTCCAATCAACCGTCTAATCACTACAACAGATTCTATAAGAATGATTTAGTTTAGGATAAGAGCGTGACGGCTTCGCCTGTGACCAAACCTCTGCTTCGGGTCTTGGCCGGCGGTCGGGAACCTGTTCCGCCGATTTGGCTGATGCGGCAGGCCGGGAGATATCTTCCGGAATATCGCGCGCTGCGCAAAAAGGCCGACGGCTTTCTCGATCTTTGCTTCGATCCGGAGCGCGCGGCGGAAATCACCCTGCAGCCGATCCGGCGCTTCGGATTCGATGCGGCGATTTTGTTTTCCGATATCCTGGTCGTGCCCCATGCGCTCGGCCAACGCGTGACGTTTGCCGAAGGCGAAGGGCCGCGGCTCGATGCGCTCAAGGATCCATCGGCGCTTGGCCAGCTTGCGGGATGAGATCGACCACAAGGCGCTTGAGCCGGTCTACGAGACGATCGCTCGTGTCAAGCAGGACCTGCCGCCGGCGGTGACATTGTTGGGCTTCTGCGGCGCGCCGTGGACGTTGGCGACCTACATGATCGCGGGCTGCGGAACCGCCGATCAATTTCCGGCGCGGCTGTTTGCGTATCAGCTATCCCGATGCGTTCGCGAAGCTCATCGATGTGCTGGTTGAAGCGTCGGCGAGCTATCTCATCCGGCAGTTTGCCGCCGGTGTCGACGCGGTGCAGATTTTCGATACCTGGGCGGGGATTTTGCCGGCCGATGAATTCCACAAGGTGGTGCATTCAGCCGGTCGCCCGCATTGTCGAAAAGGTTCGCAGAGACGTTCCGCAGGCGAAAATCATCGGGTTTCCACGCGGCGCCGGGACGGAACTTGGACGCTATCTCGATGCTGTCGCAGTCGATGCCATTGGCCTCGATTGGACGGTGGAGCTTGATTTCGCGCGAACCGAAATTCAGCCGCGGCGGCCGGTGCAGGGCAATCTCGATCCGCTGGCGCTGCTGGCCGGAGGTGCGGCGTTGGATCGGTCGATCGATGCGATCCTCGCGGCGTTTGCGCACGGGCCGTTTATTTTCAATCTCGGCCATGGCGTTCTGCCCGACACGCCGCTCCGCCATGTCGAACAGCTGATCGCGCGCGTCCGCGGCGTCTCTTCGTCCGAGCTGAGGCGGTCGGTGCGAGGCGCGGATGACGAACGTGGACATTTACGGCTGGATCAAAGCGCTCCACATCATCGCGGTGATCGCCTGGATGGCGGGGATGCTCTATCTGCCGCGGCTGTTCGTCTATCACTGCGCGGCGGAAAAAGGCTCGGTGCAGTCGGAGACGTTCAAGGTGATGGAGCGCCGGCTGCTGCGCGCGATCATCAATCCGGCCATGATCGCGACCTGGGTGCTCGGGCTTTCGCTCGCCTGGCTCGGGCCCTGATTCCCACTACGGCTGGTTTGCGTCGGGATGGCTGCAGGCAAAGCTTGTCTTTGTGGTCATCCTCTCCGCCTTGCACGGATTATTTCGCCCGCTGGGTCAAGGCTTTTGCCGCCGACAGCAACCAGCATTCGCAGAGATTCTATAGGATAATCAATGAGATACCGACGATCATCATGATCGTCATCGTTATTCTCGTGGTGTTGAAACCGTTTTGAGCGATCGGCGTTGCCAGTGCACGGTCCGTCTCGCCCCTTGCGTGACGGGCGTTGTTTTCTTATCTTTCGTGAAATCCCACCGAACGTAGGCGGATGCAATTGAGTTCTGGCTCCAGTTGACTGGAGCCGGCTGGTGCATCGGGACCGGGGCCCCCAAAGCCCCTCGCAACCCAAGACCTACGGCTTCTCTCTCTCTCTTGCCAGCCGCGTTGCGATTTCCCTCCCCGCCGCTGGCCCGATTTCCATAGGACATTCTGTATGCGGGAAATGAAACTCCAAGAACTAAAAACCAAAACACCGGCCGAGCTCGTCTCGTTTGCGGAGGAGCTCGAGGTCGAGAACGCCTCGACCATGCGCAAGCAGGAGCTGATGTTCGGCATCCTCAAGCAGCTCTCGGCGCGCGAGACCGACATCGTCGGCGAAGGTGTCGTCGAGGTGTTGCCGGACGGCTTCGGCTTTCTGCGCTCGCCGGAAGCGAATTATCTGCCCGGCCCGGACGATATCTACGTCTCGCCCTCGCAAATCCGCCGCTTCGGCCTGCGCACCGGCGACACCATCGACGGCCATATCCGCAGCCCCAAGGAAGGCGAGCGCTACTTCGCCTTGCTCAAGGTCAACTCGCTCAACTTCGAAGACCCGGAGAAAGCGCGCCACAAGGTCAATTTCGACAATTTGACGCCGCTCTATCCGGACGAGTGGCTGAAGATGGAATACGAGGATCCGACCAAGAAGGATCTCTCGGCGCGCGTCATCGACATCGTGGCGCCGGTCGGCAAAGGCCAGCGCGCCTTGATCGTGTCGCCGCCGCGCACCGGCAAGACCGTGCTGCTGCAAAACATCGCCCACTCGATCACCCACAATCATCCGGAATGCTATCTGATCGTGCTCTTGATCGACGAGCGGCCGGAGGAAGTCACCGACATGCAGCGCTCGGTGAAGGGCGAGGTGATTTCCTCGACCTTCGACGAGCCGGCGGTGCGCCACGTCCAGGTCGCCGAGATGGTCATCGAAAAGGCCAAGCGCCTGGTCGAGCATGGCCGCGACGTCGTGATCCTGCTCGACTCGATCACCCGGCTCGGCCGCGCCTACAACACCGTGGTGCCGTCATCCGGCAAGGTGCTCACCGGCGGCGTCGACGCCAATGCGTTGCAGCGGCCGAAGCGCTTCTTCGGCGCCGCGCGCAATATCGAGGAAGGCGGCTCGCTGACCATCATCGCCACCGCGCTGATCGATACCGGCAGCCGCATGGACGAAGTGATTTTCGAAGAGTTCAAGGGCACCGGCAATTCGGAGCTCATCCTCGACCGCAAGGTCGCCGACAAGCGCACCTTCCCGGCGATGGACATCACCCGCTCGGGCACGCGCAAGGAAGAGCTGCTGGTGCCGCCCGATCAGCTCAAGAAGATGTACGTGCTGCGCCGCATCCTCAATCCGATGGGCACCATGGACGCCATGGACTTCCTGCTCGACAAGCTGCGCAACACCAAGAACAACGGCGAGTTCTTCGACTCGATGAATACCTGAGCGCTGTCGGTCAGGCAGCCGCCAGCTCTTCTACGCTCGACCGGGCTGGTGAAAGCCCGGCAGGTCGGCGCGGCCCGTTTCTATCAGCCGGTGAAGTGCACGAGCTTGCGCGACGCCAGATCGACGGTGACGAAGTCATCGGGCGTCTTGGCGCCGCTGCCGTCGCTTGCGGGGTGATATTCGATGCGCAATTGCGTCGGTGTCACCACGACGCGCAAATAGCCGAAGTCCTCATCGTCGTAGTTCTCGAGCGTCACCTTATCGGAATGGGCCGGGACCTGAAGCGCCATCGGCGTACGGAATGGACTAGCATTCTTGCGAGCCAATTTTGCCAACCCATGGCCGCCATTGCCGCACACGATATAGGGGATTTGCGTCTGCCCGTGCAGGCGGGTGAAGCGCTGATAATTGTGCGCATGTCCCGACAGCACCGCGTGCGGCCAAACGCCGGCGTCGTTGCAGACCTTGTCGATCTGCGCCCCCATCTGCTGGCTCCAGCCATGGATGCTGCCGGCGGTGTAAATCGGATGATGATGGGCGATAATCAGTGCGCCGCTGAACTTCTCGGACTTTACGCGCTCCAGCGCAGCTTTCAGATAAGTGAGTTGCGAATCGCCGATGTGGCTGTCGGAGATGACACCAGGATCCTCCAGCGTGTTGCTGTATAGCGCCAGGATGCGGACCAGCGGCGGCGCCTCGAAGGTGTAGAACACACCAGGCTGGATTTGCGCGGTGCGCGACAGCCCGCCGGCTTCCGGCGCTACTTCGAAATCCGGAGCGCAGAAATTCTCAAGAAACGCCGCGAGCGTCGCAGTTTTCGACCCGGGCGGGACCATGCCGTCGTGATTGCCCGCCAGCGCGACGATCGGGGCCGGGTAATCGCGATAAGGCTCGTAGAACTGGTCGTAATAATATTGCGGCTCGCCGAAGCTATAGATGACATCACCGAGGTGGAAAAAGAATAACGGCTGGTCCTGAGCGTCATCGGTGAAATCACCGACCATCTTGTCGGAGACAGTATTCTGGTCTTTCGGGCCGCGGGTGCTGCCGGTGTCGCCGGTGGCATGGAAAACGATCTGACCGTGGGCCTTTATTTGTTTTTGCAGATCGGCATCGGCGACGTCCAACACCGCGGCGAGCGTCAGTTTCGGCTCGGGCAGGCCGCGCGGCGCGGGAAATGGCAGCGGTGCCAGCTTGTGCTCGGCGTTGAGTTTGTCGATCTCTTTGTAGATCGGATTGTCTGAAGGGTGGTTGACGGTGAACTTTGTCGGATCTGGCGTCGGGCGCGGTTGGCCGAAACTCGGACCGTCGACTTTTGTCGCTCCGACATTCTCGATCGGTTCGGACTGTGGGGGTGGCTTCGGTTTGCGGGTCTGCGTCTTGCGGGCCATTGGGGGTCCTCACAGGCAAAAAATTTATCGTTGTGGTCAGTCCCTTCTCGGACGAGGTGGTAATTCGGCGTGGATTGCAATTTTTCGTTCCGCCGAGCGGAAGTCGTCACTGCAGGCTTGTAGCACTGCCGGTGCAACCACAGCATGACAAACGTCACAGCTCGATAAGGTTGATGTGACGCGCATCACACGAGCATGCGCGTGCCTGCGTCAGCTTTGCCGCGCCGCTTCGAGCGCGCGCATGAGACCTTCCGCATCGGTCACCGGCAAGGAACAAGTTTCGCCGATACAGACAAAAGCTTGAGGCTCGCTCGACGCTTTGACTTGTTGCTGCGCCGGATGCGACGGCGGCAAAGCATCGGCCGACGGGGCATGCAGCACAATCCGATCGAGTGAGGGAACCGTGCGCGCCGCAGCAAGCAAAGCGTCGGCACGGGCGCCCTCCCCGGTCACCACGATCTCGGCGGCGCGCAGCCGCAGATCGATGGCGTTGAAGAGGGCCATGTGCATGTAGAGATTGTCAATCGCTGCCGGCGCGACGGCGGCGATCAGCCGGTCGGCTTTCGCCCGCCAGTCGTCGTCGCCGGTGAGCAACGCCAGCCGGATCAGATTTTGTGCGGCCACGGCATTGTGGTTCGGCGTTGCTTCATCGGCAGTGGACGCCGGGCGGATGACCAGGCCTTCGGCATCGGCGGCCGTGAGATAATATGTTCCCGTGCCGGCATCAGCGTAGTCGCGATCGAGCGCGCGCTGCCACGCGACGGCTTGATCCAAATAGCTGTGCCGGCCGGTCGCTTCATAGAGCGCCAGCGCCGCGCGGATCATCGCCGCGAAATCCGAAGCCAGGCCTGGAAACTTGAGCTGACCTTCGCGCCACGAATGACCGAGCCGGTCGCCGCGTGTCATCGCGCGAACAATGAATGCAAAGGCGCGCTCGGCCATATCGAGCCACGATGGTTCGGCCAGCATCTGGCTCGCATTGGCGAGCGCGGCGATCATCAATCCGTTCCAGTCGGCCAGAGCTTTGTCGTCAAGGCCGGGGCGCACGCGCGTCTCGCGCACGCTGAGAAGCTTTGCGCGCAATGCGGCGAGCCGTGCCTCATCCTCGTCGCTGCGCGGCAGCGGCTTGAGGCGATTGAGGATGTTGTGGCCTTCGAAATTGCCGGCCGGCGTGACGTCATAGTGCCGGGCAAAGAATTCGCCGTCGGCGGCGCCGAGCTGTCCGATCACCTCGTCGTATGACCAGACATAGAACTTCCCCTCCTCGCCTTCGGAATCGGCGTCGAGCGAAGCTGAGAACGCGCCCTCGCCCGTTGTCATTTCACGCACGAGCCAGGCGACCGTCTCCTGCGCGCGCTGCCGGTACAGCGGCTTGCGCAGCCGCAGATATGCGATCGCCAGGAGTTCGAGGAGCTGCGCATTGTCGTAGAGCATTTTCTCGAAGTGCGGCACGAGCCACCGCTCATCGACCGAGTAACGCGAGAAGCCGCCGCCGAGATGATCGTAAATGCCGCCTTCGCAAATATGATGGAGCGTAATGTCGACGGCGCCGAAGTAGCGCGCCTGCCCGGTGCGCAGGCCCGCCCGCCACAACAACTCAAACAACGCAGCTTGCGGAAATTTCGGCGCGCCGCGGGTGCCGCCGTTCACCGGATCGATGATGCCGCCGAGTTGTTGCGCCGCATTGTTGAGCTCGGCGATGCCGATCGTGACTGTGCCGGGCTTGCGCGCGGCGCTAACGAGACGCTCCATCAAAGCCGCACGATTCTGCTCGATCTTCTCCGGCTCCTCGCGAAACAGCCGCGCGATCTCGCGCAGCACGTCGACAAAAGCCGGCCGGCCGTAGCGCGACGAACTCGGAAAATAGGTGCCTCCCCAGATCGGCTCGCCGCCGGAGGTGAGGAACATCGTCAGCGGCCAGCCGCCCTGCTCGCCGAGATGATGCAGCGCCGACATGTAGATTTGATCGATGTCAGGACGCTCCTCGCGATCGACTTTGACGTTGACGAACAGCTCGTTCATCACCCGTGCGGTGGCATCGTCCTCAAAACTCTCGTGCGCCATCACGTGGCACCAATGACAGGCTGCATAACCGACCGAGAGCAGGATCGGCCTTTTTGTCCGCTTTGCCTCCGCCAAGGCTTCAGGGCCCCAGGGCCACCAGTCGACGGGGTTGTGTTTGTGCTGGAGGAGATAGGGGCTGGTCTCCTGCCCTAGCCGGTTTTCCTGCGCGGCAAACGTACGCGGTGCAGTCGACATGGACGTCAATCCGCCAGCCCGAGAAAGGTTGCTGTCGCACGGTCGAGCCGGACGACGTCGCGATCGTCGAGACGGCCGACGCGGTAGCCGAGTTTGCCTTTTCTGATAGTTAGAATTTTGTCGACCATGATACGCGACGGAGACTTAAGTCCATTCAGCTTTGTCGGCTCTACCAGAACACGGAACAACGGCAGATCGGTCGGGTCACTCGTAAAGCCGCATATGGTGATAGAATCGAGCGCGGCGAAATTTTCGTTTTGAACAATGACGACAGGTCGCGGTTTGGCCGCGTATTCGATCTCGCCGGCGGCAGTCCAAATCTCGCCGCGCTTCAATCGATTGTCCAATCCGTCATGGCTTCGACCCAAGATTGGTCTTGGGCCGCATGGGCGCTGGCATTCGCGAGCAGGGACTGCCGCTTAGACTCGTTTGCAAATTCTGTGGTTCGGGTGTCCGGCACCCATATTTGGATCAACCGCATGCCCTTGGCGCGCATGCGCTGACGGAATCTGCGAACCTTATCGCGCGAAGACTTCGGTCTAGCGCGCTGTGACCTGGTTCGGTGCGAAGACGGCTTTGTTGCCAAGATCAGCGTCCATTTGGTTGCATGTAACCTATCGTGCTGGTTTGTTGCGGGCAATGAGACAATAGGGCGAAGGTTCCGCCATGCCCGCGCTCTCGCGCTCCACCATCTTCGCCCTGTCCTCCGGCCGGCCGCCGGCCGCCATCGCCGTGGTGCGCGTGTGCGGCCCGAACGCACGGCTGGCCCTCGAAAAACTGATTGGCCGCGTACCGCAGCCGCGGCAAGCGACGTTGGCACGAGTCCGCGATCCGGCAAGCGGGGAAATCATCGATGAGGCGCTGGCGCTGTGGTTCCCGGGCCCGCACAGCGAGACTGGCGAAGACATGGCCGAGCTGCAGCTTCACGGCGGTCACGCAGTCATCGCTGCGGTGCTTGACGCGTTGAGCGCGATCGAAGGCTGCCGCCTTGCGGAGCCCGGCGAGTTCACGCGGCACGCCTTCACGAACGGGCGGCTTGACCTCACCGAAGTGGAGGGGCTTGCGGACCTAATTGCCGCGGAAACGCCGGCGCAGCGCCGGCAGGCGTACCGTCAGCTCAAAGGCTTGATCGGCGACCGCGCCGAGGCTTGGCGAAAGCAGATCATCGAGGCGCTGGCGCTGGTCGAGGCCCGAATTGACTTCTCCGATGAGGCCGACGTGCCGGAGGATCTCATCGGCCCGGCGCTTTATGCTGCGCAGCAATTGCGCAGCATGATTGTTGCGGCGTTGGCCGACCGCGGGCGTGGCGAGCGGCTACGCGAGGGTCTTGTTGTCGCCATCGCCGGACCGCCGAACGCCGGCAAATCGACCTTGCTCAACCGGCTGGCGCGGCGCGAGGCGGCGATCGTTTCGCCCTATCCCGGCACCACCCGCGACGTGATCGAAGTCCATCTCGACCTGGGCGACTATCCGGTAACGCTCCTCGATACCGCGGGCATCCGTACGAGCGATGATCCAGTGGAGCAGGAGGGCGTGCGGCGGGCCTCTACCCGAGCAGCAATGGCCGATCTTGTGCTCTGGGTCATTGACGGATCGGCCATTGACAGATCGGTCGTTGGCGGAGCGGCTGCGGATATCGCCGAAAGCTTATCAAAATCAGAGTCTTGGCTGATTCGCAACAAGGCCGACCTCCTTGTCGATAAGCTGGGGATAAACGGTGAATTGGCGTCCGACCCTTGTAGCAAAAAATTTACCATTTCGGCGACCGCCGGGACCGGAATGGAAGCGCTGATCGAAGCCCTGTCCGGCTACGCGCATGGTTATTTCTCCGTAACCGAGAGCGCGTTGGTGACGCGGGCACGCCACCGCCAGGCGCTTGAGCAAACGGTCGCTGCGCTTGATCGCGCGCTGGCGCAAGGCGTGTCCGGCAGCGAGGAGCTAATCGCCGAGGAATTGCGTTCGGCGGCAACGACGCTGGGAAGGCTCACAGGCCGCGTCGACGTCGAGGACATTCTCGACGTGATTTTCCGCGATTTCTGTATTGGTAAATAAATCGTTAACGATTGCATGTTTCACGTGAAACACCGGCAGCCGCGCGGGTGGTTTTGACCGTCGACTCGCACTTATCTAGAACCGGGTCCGTTCTGGAGGTTATACGGTGAACGAGCGCTTCGATGTGATTGTCGTCGGCGGTGGGCACGCGGGCTGTGAGGCCGCGGCCGCGGCCGCGCGCATGGGCGCCCACACGACGCTTCTGACCCACCGCGCCGCGACCATCGGTGCGATGTCCTGCAATCCCTCGATCGGGGGTCTCGGCAAGGGTCATCTGGTCCGTGAAGTCGATGCGCTCGACGGCCTGATGGGGCGGGTCGCCGATGCCGGCGGCATCCAATTCCGCATGCTTAATCGCCGCAAGGGGCCGGCAGTGCGCGGGCCGCGCGCCCAGGCGGATCGGAAGCTTTATGCGGCCGCCATGCGGGAGGCGCTGCGGTGCACGGCGAACCTGACTGTGATCGAAGGCGAGGTGGACGACCTGGTGCTGACTGACGGGCACGCAGCCGGTGTCCGTCTGACCGACGGCCGGACATTTGCCGCCGGCGCGGTCGTCCTCACCACCGGCACATTTCTCCGCGGTCTCATCCATATCGGCGAGCGAACGATTCCGGCCGGACGGGTCGGCGAGGCGCCGGCGCTGGGACTGTCGACCACGCTTGAGCGGACCGGCTTTGCGCTTGGACGTCTCAAGACCGGCACGCCGCCACGGCTCGATGGCACGACCATCGACTGGGCGGCTTTGGAGATGCAGCCGGGGGACGAGCCGCCGGAGCCGTTTTCGATGCTCACGACCGCGATCACCAACCGGCAGGTCGAGTGCGCGATTACGCGCACGACGCCGGCGACGCATGCGCTCATTCGCGACAACGTGCACCGCTCGCCGATGTATTCCGGCCAGATCCAAAGCCGCGGGCCGCGCTATTGCCCGTCGATCGAAGACAAGATCGTGCGCTTTGGTGAGCGCGACGGGCATCAGATTTTTCTCGAGCCCGAGGGCCTCGACGATACCACCGTTTATCCGAACGGCATCTCGACCTCGCTGCCCGAGGACGTGCAGCTTGCGATCGTGGCATCGATCCCTGGACTGGAGCGGGCGCGTGTCGTGCGGCCGGGCTACGCCATCGAATATGACCATGTCGATCCGCGCGAGCTTCATCCGTCGCTGGAGACCAAGCGGGTCGCCGGGCTGTTCCTGGCCGGTCAGATCAACGGCACGACCGGTTACGAGGAGGCCGCCGCTCAAGGCCTGGTCGCGGGGCTCAATGCCGCGGCACAGGCAGGGGGAGGCGCCGCGATCGTGTTCGACCGCGCCGCGGGCTATCTCGGCGTGATGGTCGATGACCTGGTGACGCGCGGGGTGACCGAGCCGTACCGCATGTTCACGTCGCGCGCCGAATATCGCCTGACGCTGCGTGCCGACAATGCCGACCAGCGGCTCACCGACAAGGGCATCGCGCTCGGCTGCGTCGACGCCAAGCGGGCCCTTTTGCATCAAGCGAAGATGGCGGCGCTCAAGGACGCGCGCGCCATGGCGGAGGCCGTGAGCGTGACGCCGAACGAAGCCGCGCGGCATGGCCTTGAGCTGCGCCGGGACGGCCAGCGCCGCACGGCCTTCGATCTTCTGTCGTATCCGGACATCGGCATCGGCGACGTCGCCCGGATCTGGCCGGCCTTTGGCGGGCTCGATCGCAAGATTGCCGAGCAGCTCGAAATCGACGCCAAGTACGCGGTCTATCTCACGCGGCAAGCGGCCGACGTCGAGTCCTATCGCCGCGATGAGAGCCTCGTCCTCGGCGATGACATCGACTATGCCGCCCTGCCGGGGCTTTCCAACGAGGTGCGCCACAAGCTGCAAATGCACCAGCCACGTACCATCGGCCACGCCGGCCGGATCGATGGCATCACGCCGGCGGCGCTGACGCTGCTGGCGGCTCACATTCATCGGCAAAGCCGCAAGCGCGACCGCGGCGCCGCATGATTGCGAGCGGCGAGGGAGCCCCGGCCGGTCCATCGCTTGACCTCTCTGCCGACCGCGAGCGCGCCCTCGCTCTGGTCCCTGTTTCACGTGAAACACTCGCCCGGCTGGACCGCTTTGTCGCGCTGCTGATCGCCTGGCAGCAGCACACCAACCTGATCGCACGCTCGACCATGCCGACGCTGTGGACACGGCATATCGCCAATTCGCTGCAGCTGGTCGGCCTCGCGCCCGCCGCCCGCGTTTGGGCTGATCTCGGCTCCGGTGGTGGATTTCCAGGGCTGGTCATTGCCTGCGCGTTGGCGGAGACCGAAGGCGCTCATGTCCATCTGGTCGAGAGCATCGGCAAAAAGGCGATTTTCCTGCGCGAAGCCGTACGCGTGACTGGGGCGCCGGCCACCGTCCACGCGGAGAGGATCGAAGACTTTGTGGACAAGAGCCCCCGAATCTCTCGATGTGGTGACGGCGCGAGCTCTGGCGCCGTTGCCGGAGCTCTTGGCGATGGCTTATCCGTTGTTGAAAACAGGGGCCTTGGGTCTGTTTCCAAAGGGACAAGATGTGGCGGTCGAATTGACCGAAGCCGCTAAATATTGGAAGATTCAGTCGAGCCTGGTCCAAAGTCGAACGGATTCGAAAGGCCAGATCGTCATTGTGCGTGGCGTCGAACCAGCGATCCGCGCGCGGGGAAGCAAGCTGCAAAGGAAGGGAAGTCGGCGACGATGAGCGACTTGTCGGAAAAATCGGCGGACGTCATCGATTCACTGCGGCAACGGATCGGCGCCGCCAAGCCGCCGCGGGTGCTGGCGGTCGCCAACCAGAAGGGCGGCGTCGGCAAGACGACGACCGCCATCAATCTCGGCACCGCGCTTGCCGCGATCGGCGAGGACGTGCTGATCGTCGACCTCGACCCACAGGGCAACGCCTCGACCGGCCTTGGCATCGACCGGCGCAACCGCCGCCACTCGACCTATGACGTGCTGGCCGGAGAATCGGCGCTGCGCGACGCGATCGTCGCCACCGCCGTGCCGCGGCTTCACCTGGCGCCATCGACGCTGGACCTCTCCGGCCTCGAGCTTGAAATCGGGCAGTCGCGCGACCGGGCGTTTCGGCTGCGCAATGCGCTCACCCCGCTGAAGACGCCGGCGGCCGGCCAAACGAACTTCACTTACGTGCTGGTCGATTGCCCGCCGTCGCTCAATCTCTTGACCGTCAACGCCATGGCCGCCGCGCACGCCATTCTCGTGCCGCTGCAATGCGAGTTCTTTGCGCTCGAAGGTCTGTCGCAACTCCTCAAGACCGTCGACCAGGTGCGCGAGCAGCTCAATCCCGGCCTGACCATCCACGGCATCGTTCTGACCATGTACGACGCGCGCAACAATCTGTCGGGTCAGGTTGTCGCCGACGTGCGCGAATTCATGGGGCCCAAAGTTTACGACACGATCATTCCGCGCAACGTGCGCGTGTCTGAAGCGCCGTCCTACGGCAAGCCGGTGCTGGTCTATGATCTCAAATGCAGCGGCAGCGAAGCGTATCTGCGGCTCGCGACCGAGGTCATCCAGCGCGAGAAGGAATTGTGCGTCGGATGAAGCCGGGCGCGTTCTTTCTCATCATTCGTGGCGACGCCAAAACGGCGATGACTTTTAGATACGCGGAGTGCGCATGACCGAGAGTTCGGGAGAGGCCGTGATGGCGGAGGAGGGCACCCGGTCGCGATTGGGACGCGGGCTCGCCGCATTGATTGGCGACGTCGGCCAGGAGAGCTCGGTCGAGCGGCCGCGGGCGCAACGGCGGCTGCCGACCGGCTCTATCCGGCCGAACGCTGCGCAATCCGCGGCGCGTGTTCGCCGCCGCCGAGCTCGATGAGCTGGCGGCGTCGCTGCGTGAACGGGGCATCATTCAGCCGATCGTGGTGCGTTCGCTGCGCGGCGTCGCCGACGGCTATGAGATCATTGCCGGCGAGCGACGCTGGCGCGCCGCGCAACGCGCTGGCCTGCACGAAGTCCCGGTCGTCGTTATCGAGGCGACCGATGCCGAAGCGCTGCAGCTCGCGATCATCGAGAACGTGCAGCGCGCCGATCTCAATCCGCTGGAGGAAGCGGACGGCTATCGTGCGCTGATGGAAGAGTTTCACAACAGCCAGGAAGAGATCGCCAAGATCGTCGGCAAGAGCCGGAGCTACATCGCCAACACGCTGCGCTTGCTGAAACTGCCGGACACCGTGAAGGCCCATATTCACAGCGGCAAGCTCACCGCCGGCCACGCCCGCATGCTGATCGGCGAGCCGAACGCCGAGCAGCTTGCCGAGGAGATCGTCACCCGCGGCCTCAACGTGCGCGAAGTGGAAGCGGAGGCGCGCACGCGAGCAAACAAAAACGGCAAGAAACAAACAAACGGTCGTCACGCCCGCAGTGCGTCAACAAAGAGCGTCGATACGCTGGCGGCGGAGAAGCGCTTGTCCGATGCGCTGGGATTGACCGTCAATATCGATCACCGCCGCGGCGGCGGTACGCTCAGCATCCGTTACCGCAACCTCGACCAGCTCGACGACGTCATACGCCGGCTGGAACGGCGGCACTGAGTTTGAAGTCAGCGCGCCTCGGCTAAAGCATATTCGTAGTTGATTGTATCGATTGACCACTGCGGAGCAGGCGCAAGGTCAAGGCTTCGGCGCTTGTTAGGCCGAAGTCGGCGGGTTTGACGCCGCCTTCGAGGATCAATTTGGCGATCCCGTGGACAAGCGCCCATAGCCGTAGGCAAACGAGGGGGCTCGCGGTACCGTCAGGGGAAATCTCGGCAACAGCCGTCTGCAGCACGTCATAGGCGCGCTCACCCGCTTTTATCAAAGACGCATCCTTGGATAATTCCGGTTCGCGAGCGCCGAACATGAGCCGAAAGAGCGCCGGATTTTCAACCGCGAAAACGACGTAGCCGACGCCACTTGCGTCGAGCCGCGCGTGCGGGTCCGTCTCCTTGGCCATGTGCGTTTCCATGGCTGACGTGAGCGCGTCAAATCCCTGCGTGGCAACAGCATCGAGCAAAGCCTGTTTGTCGGGGAAATGATGATAGGGGGCGGCCGGTGATACTCCGGCGGCGCGGGCGACCCGGCGGAGCGACAACGCCGGCAGTCCGTCCTTTTCCAAAATCGTTCGGCCTGCCCGAACCAGGGCGTCGTGGAGATCGCCATGATGGTAGGACGCGCTGCGCCCAGTCCGCCGTTCTTCCAGCATTTCAGGACGATAGATCGAATTTGCCAAGCCTTCTACCCAAATCTTGACGCCGTTTAGATTTGGTGTATTCTATCTAAGCACTGTTCAGATTGGAGCACATGAGGGATCGATCATGGCAATGTCCGTGGCACATATCGATATCGAAAGTCGTGATGCGCAAAAGGCGCCGCGCTGTCTCGCGCTTCTCGGCATCTCAGAGCGCGGCGGCCGCGACGAAGCGCCCGTCGTCGAGGGCGAGATTCCGCGCGAATTGCGGGGGGCGCTCTATCGCAACGGCCCCGGCCTTTTCGATCGCGGCGGCTTGCGCAAGCCGCACCTGCTCGACGGCGACGGGCTCGTTCAGCGCCTCTCCTTTGCCGACGGCATCGTGCACTACCAGAACGCTTTCGTGCGCACGGAGAAGTTCATTGCCGAGGAGAAAGCCGGGGCCTTTCGCTTCGCGACCTGGTCGATGCGGCGCCCGGGCGGCGTGCTCGCCAATCTCGGCGGTGGTTCGATCCGCTCTCAGGCCGGCGTCACGGTCTATCCCTTCCAGGACATTCTTTACGCGTTCGACGAGATCAGCCCGGCCTATGGCCTTGATCCGCGGACGCTCGAAACGGTCGGCGAGCAGGCTCTGGGCGACCCGGCTCAAGAGTTCATGATCAAGGCCCATACCAAATTTGATCCGCTGACCGGCGAATGGCTTCTCTTCGGCATCAGCCACGGTCGCTCAATGAAGCTGCATGCGATCATTCACGGCGCCGACGGTGCACTGAAAGCGCATCACGTCATCGCTTCCCCGCGCCAGATTTACATCCACGATTTTTTCGCCACCCGCGACCATCTCATCTTCGTCTTGCATCCGATGTGGTTTTCGCCGTGGCGGTTCCTGAGCGGACAGGCGAGCGTTATCGAATCGCTTTCATGGAAACCTGAAGACGGCAATCAGGTGCTGGTCGTTCCGCGCGCCGGCGGCACGCCGCAATTTTTCGACGCACCCGCCGCCTTCATGTGGCACGCGCTTAACGCTTATAGCGACGGCCCCGAGATCATCGCCGATTTCGTCGGCTATGACACCCCTGATCACTTCGCGCCACACAACGCCTTATTCTACAAGATCATGCAGGGCGAAATGGGCGAGGCGAAAACTCCGGTACGCTTCGCCGCTACCACATCGATCTCGCCGCGCATACGCTGCGCGAGGAGATCCTCGATGCCGGCTCGCATGAATTTCCGATGATCGATCCGCGGGCCGCGATGCAGAAGCATAATGTCGCCTATCTGACCGCGGGCACGGTAAACTACGGCGTCAACACCGGCGTCAAACGGGTGGATTATCTGAGCGGCAAGGCACAGGTCTTCGATTTCGGCCAAGACGTCATGGCGGGAGAGCCGGTGTTTGCCGCCCGGCCCGGCGCCGCGCACGACCAAGGCTGGCTGATCGTTCAGTGTCTCGATGGCCGGTCTGAACGCGCCTTCTTTGCCTTGTTCGACGCCGCTCATATCGATGCCGGACCGATGGCGCGCATTCATCTGCCACACCACCTGCCAATCAGCTTTCACGGTTGGTGGAAAGCGGATTGAAATACCAAAGCCTGCTCGATGTGAGACTTCATTCCGCCGCGGTCCGTCCCGCGCCGCTAGTGCCGAACCGCCGCTCGATATAATCGATGACGAGCTTCTGAAAGTCGGCGGCGACTGTCGGGCCGCGCAGCGTGATCGCTTTTTTGCCGTCGATGAATACCGGCGCGGCCGGGGCTTCGCCGGTGCCGGGCAGCGAAATGCCGATGTCGGCGTGCTTGCTCTCGCCCGGTCCGTTGACGATGCAGCCCATCACCGCGACGTTGAGGCCTTCGACGCCGGGATAGCGCGTTTTCCATTCCGGCATCGAGTCGCGAATGAAGGTCTGGATGCTGGCCGCGAGTTCCTGGAACGTCGTCGAGGTGGTGCGGCCGCAGCCCGGGCAGGCGGCAACCAGCGGCACGAAGGTGCGCAAGCCCAAGGTCTGCAACAACTCCTGCGCCGACTTTCACTTCCAGCGTGCGGTCGCCGTTCGGCTCCGGCGTGAGCGAGACGCGGATGGTGTCGCCGATGCCCTGCTGTAGCAAAAAGCCCATCGCCGCCGACGAAGCGACAATGCCCTTCGAGCCCATGCCGGCTTCCGTCAGTCCCAGATGCAGCGCGTAATTTGACGCGCCGCGCCAGCTCGGCATAGACCGCGATCAGATCCTGCACCGCCGACACTTTGGCGGAGAGGATGATCTTCGAGCGCGGCAAGCCGATCTCCTCGGCGCGCTCGGCCGAGAGCAGCGCCGACTGCACCATGGCCTCGCGCATCACCTCGCGCGCGTCGACCGGCTGCGGCGAGCGCGCATTCTCGTCCATCAGATGCGTCAGCAATTCCTGATCGAGCGAGCCCCAATTGACGCCGATGCGCACCGGCTTGCCGTGGCGGATCGCGGTCTCGACGATGGCGCCGAACTGGCTGTCCTTCTTTTCCTTGAAGCCGACATTGCCGGGATTGATGCGATACTTGTCGAGCGCCTGGGCGCAAGCCGGATGGTCGGCCAGAAGCTTGTGGCCGATATAGTGGAAGTCGCCGATGATCGGCACGTCGACACTCATGCGCAGCAGCCGTTCCTTGATGTGCGGCACGGCGGCGGCGGCTTCGTCGCGATCGACGGTGATGCGCACCAGTTCTGAGCCGGCGCGCGCCAGCGCCGCCACCTGCCGCTGCCGTCGCCGTCGGCGTCGGCGGTGTCGGTGTTGGTCATCGATTGCACCACGACCGGCGCTTCGCCGCCGACGGTCACGCCGCCGACCTTCACGGCAACGGTTTGGTGCCTTGCGGCCGGGCCGGAAAACTCAACCATAGGCAAGCCTTCGCATCTGGTATTCCATTGAAATCCCTGCGCAATTCATCGTCTCGGCGGCGGTGGGGTCGTCTGTTAACCTTGCGCCAGCGCATCTTGCAGGCCGGATATAGCCTTATCGCGGCCGGTTGACGAGGACCAAACCCACAGCCACGAAAGCGACGGCGAGCGCAAAAGCCGGCGTCAGCGGCTCGTTCAGTACCAGATGGCCGGCGGCGACGCCGAACAGCGGCGTGAGGAAGGTAAACGCCGATAATCTGTTGGCCGAGTAGCGGAGCACCAGCGCGAACCAGATGACGAAGCTGACACTGACCACCCATACGGCCTGATAAACGAATGCCCCAATTGCCAGCGCCGACGGCATCGCGTTGATGTGCTCGCCCAAGACCAAGGCCCCGATCGCGAGCAGCGGCGCCGAGACGACGAGCTGATAGAGCGCGGTCTTCTCAGCGCTGACGCGGCTCAGCCGGCTGGCTTTGATGACGATCGTTGTCGCACCCCAGGCCGCCCCGCCGCCCAGCGCCATCAGATCGCCGAGCATCTGATGCGGATCGGCCGCGGGCGTCGGCAGGCCGAACGCGATGACGATGCCGACGAACGAAATGAACAGACCAATCCATTGCAACGGATAAAAATGATCGCCGGGTATGAACAGCCGTGACCCGATCACGACAAAGAACGGAGCGGTATAAAGAAACAGCACCGTACGAGTCGCGGTCGTCCACAGGAGCCCGCGATAGATCAACACGAACTCAATCGCGAACAGAACCCCGGCGGCGATGCCGGCGACTAAAGTGCCATCGCGTTTGAATAGCGGGATGCCGCGCAAGCCCGCATATGCGGCGACACAAAACGCTGCTGCAGCCGAGCGGCCCGCCGATTGGATGAGCGGTGGAATATCGTAAATCGCGAGCTTGATCGCGACCTGATTGAAGCCCCAGGTCAGACACAATGCGATTGTCACCGCGATCGCCAACGCGTCGAGCGGGCGGGATTGTGCGGAGAGCGATTGCGGGGAGTCAGGCACTGAGGATCAGTTCAACTTTCAGAACACGGAACAGGCGGCGCGCGCTCGTGCCGATCAAAGTGCACGAGCTGCGGCGCGACCCCACAGTTGATGCGCCGGTGCATTGTCCGCGGGATATAGCCTCATCGCGGCCGGTTTACGAGGACCAAACCCACTGCCACAAAAGCGACTGCAAGGGCAAAAGCAGGGGTCAGCGGCTCGTTAAGAACAAAATGACCGGCGGCGACACCGAACAGCGGGGTGAGGAAGGTAAAGGCCGATAATCTGCTGGCAGAGTAGCGGACGATCAGGGCAAACCAGATGACGAAGGTGACACTCACCACCCAGAGCGCCTGATATGCCAGCGCGCCGAGCGCCAGCGCTGACGGCATCGCGTCGACGCGCTCACCGGAGGCAAAAGCGACGACGGCAAGCAAGGGCGCCGAAACCACGAGCTGGTAGAGCATGGTCTTTTCAGCGCTGACGCGGTTCAACGGACTGGCCTTAATGATCAGCGTCGCCCCGCCCCACGCCGCCGCGCCCCCCAGCGCCAAGATATCGCCGAACATCTGAAGCGGATCGGCTGCCGGCGTCGGCAGGCCGAAGGCGATGACGATGCCGACGAACGATATCGATAGACCGAGCCACTGCGACGGATAAAAATGATCGCCGGGTATGAATAAGCGTGACCCGATCACGACAAAGAACGGCGCGGTGTAGAGAAACAGCACGGTGCGGCTCGCCGTCGTCCAAACAAGCCCGCGATAGACCAGAAGAAACTCAAGCGCGAAAAGAACCCCGGCGGCGATGCCGGCTAACAAAGTGCCGTCGTGCTTGAACAGCGGAATTCCGCGCAACCGCGCATAGGTGGCGACGGCAAATGCTGCTACAGCCGAGCGGATCGCAGCCTGGGTCAGCGGCGGGATGTCATGAATCGCAAGCTTGATCGCAACCTGGTCGAAGCCCCAGCTCAGACATAGTCCGATCACAACCGCGATCGCGAACGCATCGAGCGGACGAGATTGTGGGGAATAGGACATTGATCAGTTCAACTTTCGGAGCGCAGAACACGTGACCCGGGCCCGCGCGATAAAGCGGCGGCGCGGAGCGCAAGGCAATCCCTAACGCTCGCGGCAATGGGAGCAAATGCCGGCGATCTCGATCACCGGGCTTTTCGGCGTAAAGCCCGCGGCGCGGCAGGAGCCTTTCAGCGTCTCCGCGACCGCGCCGCCGGGCGCTTCGCCGACCGTGCCGCAGTTTTCGCAGATCAGGAACACGACCGGATCGCTGTCGGCATGAGGGTGCACGCAAGCGACAAAGGCGTTGCGGCTTTCGATTCGATGCACGAGGCCGTTGTCGCGCAAAAAATCGAGCGCACGATAGACGGTGATCGGCGCCGGCCGGCCGCGCTGGCCCAACCGCTCCATGATCTCGTAAGCGCCCAGCGGTTTGTGACTGGCAAGCAGGGCTTCGAGCACGTGACGGCGAATCGGCGTCAGCCGTCGCGCGCGCGCGGTGCAGAGCTCTTCCGCATGCGTAATGGCGGCGCTGGCGCAGCTGTCGTGATCATGGTCGGGCGCTGGAAAAATCAATGCCGATTTTGTCATCTGGTAGCCATGAACCGGCCGGACGATGGGCGCGCGCTCTACGCCATTGTAGCGATTTGCCCGGCATCGCGAAAACGTGACGGAGGCTGCGATTTCGGGGCCCTAACTTTGATATTGCGCCGCAGCAAAAAGCGTCTCACATTGCCGCCGCTTTGCACACATCAACAGCAGTAAGGCGGTTTCCGCCGCCACCTTGAATTGGGGATGATCATGCTGAAAGGAAAGACTGCACTGGTGACCGGTTCGACGTCCGGTATCGGACTTGCCTACGCGCGCGCCTTAGCCGCGGAGGGCGCCAATGTCACCATCAACGGCTTCGGCGATGCCGGCGCGATCGAAAAGGAGCGCACCAGCATCGAAAAGGATTTTGGCGTCAAGGCGACCTATTCGCCGGCCGACATGACCAAGCCGGATCAGATCGCCGACATGGTGCACATGACCGAAAAGACGTTCGGCTCGGTCGACATCCTCATCAACAATGCCGGCATCCAGCACGTGGCGCCGATCGAGGAATTCCCGATCGAGAAATGGAACCAGATCATCGCCATCAATCTCTCGTCGGCGTTTCACACCATCCGCGCCGCGGTGCCCGGCATGAAGGCGCGCAAATGGGGCCGCATCGTCAACACCGCGTCGGCGCATTCGCTGGTCGCTTCGCCGTTCAAGTCCGCGTATGTATCGGCCAAGCACGGCCTCGCCGGTCTCACCAAGACGGTCGCGCTGGAAGTCGCAACCTTCGGCATCACCGCCAATTGCATCAGCCCCGGCTATGTCTGGACCCCGCTGGTCGAGCAGCAAATTCCCGACACCATGAAGGCGCGCGGCCTGACCGCGGAGCAGGTCAAACGCGACGTGCTTCTTGCCGCGCAGCCGACCAAGGAATTCGTCACCGTCGAAGAGGTGGCCGCACTGGCGGTCTATCTTTGCTCCGACGCGGCGAAAGCGATCACCGGCGCCAACCTGCTCGATCGATGGCGGCTGGACCGCCGAATGATCCTTTGTCGGCGCGCCCGATCTGCAGCCTCGCAGTCGTGAGGCGCGCATGGCGGTGAAGAAAATTCTCACGTCGCTGTTGCCCGGCCGTGGTCCTGACGCGCCGGGCGCAGCAAAGATCAAGCGCATCAATCTCGCCCTGCAGGGCGGTGGCGCGCACGGCGCCTTCACTTGCGGCGTGCTTGAGCATCTGCTCGGCGACGAACGCCTGATCGTCGAAGGCGTTTCCGGCACGTCGTCCGGTGCGGTCAATGCCGTCATGTTCGCCGACGGCATGGCGCGCGGCGGCCGCGCCGAGGCGCAAAAACGGCTGAGCGACTTCTGGCGTGCGGTCTCGAGCACCGGTGATCTCCTGCCGGCGCAGCGGGCGGTGGTGGAACGGCTGTTGTCGTTCACCCCGCTTGAAGGCTCGCCGATGCAGGCGTGGTTCGACATCATGTCGCGCTATTTTTCGCCATACGATTTCAACCCGCTCAACATCAATCCGCTCAAGGATCTGTTCGAGCGCTTCGTCGATTTCAAAGCCGTGCAGACGTTCAACGGCTTGCAAGTCTTCATTTCGGCGACCAACGTGCAGACCGGCCGCGTCCGGATTTTTCCGCGCGAGAAGATCACCGCCGATGCCGTCATGGCTTCCGCCTGTTTGCCGGAGCTGTTCCATGCCGTCGAGATCGACGGCGTGCCTTATTGGGACGGTGGCTATCTTGGCAACCCGGTGATCTTTCCGTTTTTCGGCACCACGGAAAGCGAGGACGTGCTGGTGGTGCAGATCAATCCGCTGATACGGCAAAAGACCCCGACGTCGGCCGGCGAGATCATGAACCGGCTCAATGAAATCACCTTCAACTCGCCGCTGATCGCCGAATATCGCGCCATGGAATTTGTTGCGCCGGTTGATCGATCAGGGCCGATTGCCGCGCGGCACCGGCCCGGGTCAATACCGCCGCATCAATGTCCATCGCATCGCGCTCGACCGCTTCGGCAAGGAGCTCGATGCCTCCTCCAAGCTGACGACCGACTATGATTTCTTCGAAGTGCTGCGCGTCAACGGCAAGCGTGCGGCGCGGCGGTTCCTCGACGATCATTTCGACGATATCGGCGTCAAAAGCACGGTGGATTTGCGGGCCGAAGCGCAGGCCGAGTGGGCATGATAGCATGCGGCCATGGCCCATCTGAGACCGCTGTGTGAGACCGCTATGTTCCGCTGAGGTCGGCGCCGCCCGGCTTGAAGTCTGCGTCGCCGATATCACCACGTTGCCATTGGACGCGATCGTCAACGCGGCCAACGGTTCGCTGCTCGGCGGCGGCGGCGTCGACGGCGCCATCCATCGCGCCGCCGGACCGGAATTGCTCGCCGAATGCCGCACGCTCGGCGGCTGCGAAACCGGCGGCGCCAAGATCACCCGCGGCTATCGATTGCCGGCAAAGCATGTGATCCACGCCGTCGGGCCGATATGGAGCGGCGGCAGCAGAGGCGAGGAAGAGTTGCTCGCATCCTGTTACCGCACGGCGCTCGATCTTGCCGCCGCGCACCGGCTTCGCTCGCTGGCGTTTCCCGCGATCTCGACCGGCGTCTATCGCTTTCCGCCCGACCGCGCCGCGCGCATTGCCGTGGCGACCGTTGCCTCCGAATTGGCCGGCTTGCCCGGAGGCGTCAATCAGGTCGTGTTCTGCTGCTTTTCGGCCGAGGCGGCGGACCATCACATCGCCGCCGTCGGCGACCTCGGGCTTGCATAAAAAGTCTCACGGCTTGAGCCGTTTGCAACGCTGCCCTGCATTTGAATCCATGGCTAGAATATAAGCTACCTCATATTATGCGGCCATAGATACCCCAATGAGCGCACCATGCTCCGACATTCCAAGAATCGAGAATTTGGCTTTATGCTCAATGATGTAGCTCGATTGCTCCGAACCTATGCCGACCACAGGGCGGCCCAGTTCGGCATGACCCGGGCGCAATGGGCGGTGCTGGTCCGGCTCGACCGCTTCGAAGGCCTCAATCAGTCCGAACTCGCCGAAATGCTTGATCTGCAGCCGATCACGCTGACGCGGCTGCTCGACAAGCTGTGCGACAACGGCCTGATCGAGCGCCGGCCCGATCCTGACGACCGCCGCGCCAAACGATTGTTCCTAACCGCGGCGGCGCGGCCGCTTCTGAAGGAGCTTAGCGTCCTCGGCGAGGAGACAATGGCGAGCGCGTTGCAAGGCGTCACGGCGCAGGACGTCGAACAGATGATCGCGCAGCTCGCGGTCGTGAAAGAAAATCTGCGCCGGCTGATCCATCAACGACATACGCCGTCGGGAGAGCGCCGTTATGGCTGAGCTCGCGCGCAAGACCGTCGCGCCGGTTCGCGACGAGGCGCCGGACGGCCCGCGGCCGCATCCGGTCGCGCCGGTTGCGCCCATGGAAAAGCGCGGCCAAGGAGCGGACGTCGGCGCCGACAAAGCGCGCAAGCTTAGCCGGCGCGATCGCATCCGCTGGGGTTTGTTTGCGCTGCTGCCGGCAGTCCTGATCGCCGGTGGCTACTACTACGTCACCGGTGGTCAGGTGATGTCGACCGACGACGCTTATGTGCAAGCCGACAAGGTCGGTATCTCGACCGACGTGTCCGGCATCGTGCAGGACGTCGCGGTCAAGGACAATCAGCATGTCGAGGCCGGCCAGGTGCTCTATCGGCTGGATCCGCGCCAATTCCAGATCGCGCTCGACAACGCCAAGGCCAACCTGGCGCAGGTCGCGTTGTCGATCGAGGCCATGAAGCAGGATTACAAGCGCATGATGAGCGACGTGGCGGCTCAGCAAGCGCAGGTGGATCTCGATCAAACAAACCATGACCGCAACGCCATGCTGTTGAAGACCGCCACAGTTTCGCAGGCCGTGTTCGATCAAAGCCGGTACACACTGGAAAACGACAAGAGCAAGCTCGCCGCGCTGCAACAGCAAACCAAAGTGCAGCTCGCCAAGCTGGGCGGCAATCCGGATATCGCCACGACCGACCACCCCCAATACCGCCAGGCGCAGGCGCAGGTCGACGAAGCGCAGCGGCAGCTCGATCACACCGTCGTCGCCGCGCCGTTTGCCGGCATCGTCACCAATGTGCCCGCCATCGCCCCGGGCAAATATCTCGCCGCCTCGACGACGGCGTTCTTTTTGGTCGACACCGATCACGTCTGGGTCGACGCGTCGCCGAAAGAAACCGAGCTGACTTACGTGCGCCCCGGTCAGACGGTGACGGTGACTGTCGACATGTATCCGGATTTCGAGTGGCATGGCGTCGTCGAGAGCGTGAGCCCAGCGGCGGCCCAGGAATTTTCGTTGCTGCCGGCGCAGAATACCAGCGGCAACTGGGTCAAGGTCGTGCAGCGCGTGCCGATGCGCGTGCGGCTCGACACCAGTGCCAAAAACCTGCCGCCGCTGCGCGCCGGCATGAGCGTCGAGGTCGACGTCGATACCGGCCACGCCCGCGGCCTGCCGCACTTTTTGAAAGCGCTCTTCGGCGGAGCGCATAAGGCGAGGTGATGGGCGGCGAACTTCTGGCCAAGGGCGGCAATCGCGGCGCGCTCACCGCCTGCGTAATCCTGGCGACGCTGATGCAGGCGCTCGACACTACGATCGCCAACGTTGCGCTGCCGTACATGCAAGGCAGCGTCTCAGCGAGCCAGGACCAGATCGCCTGGGTGCTGACGTCGTACATCGTCGCCGCTGCGATCATGACCCCGCCGACCGGCTTTCTGGCCGGCCGCTTCGGGCTGAAGAATCTTTTCCTGGTCGCTATCGCCGGCTTCACCGTGGCGTCAATGCTGTGCGGCATGGCGCAGTCGCTGACGCAGCTCGTGCTGTTCCGGGTCCTGCAGGGCGCGTTCGGCGCGTCGCTTGTTCCGCTGTCGCAAACCGTTTTGCTTGGCAGCTATCCGCGCGAGCGCCAGGGATTTGCCATGGCGCTGTTTGGCATCGGCGTCATGATCGGGCCCGTGCTGGGCCCCGTGCTCGGCGGCTGGCTCACCGAGAATTACAGCTGGCGCTGGGTGTTTTATATCAATCTGCCGATCGGCATTCTCGATCTGATCGGGATCATGATATTCCTGCCGGAACTCGCCGCGCGACGCGAACGCGAAACTCGATTGGTTCGGCTTCGGCACCTTGAGTGTCGGCATCGGCGCGCTGCAGATTATGCTCGATCGCGGCGAGCAAAAGGATTGGTTCGGTTCCGGCGAGATCATCATCGAAGCCGTAATTGCCGTTTCGGCGTTCTATCTGTTCCTGGTGCACACCTTCACCGCCGACAAGCCGTTCGTGCGGCCAGGCCTGTTCCGCGACCGCAATTTCGCCGCCGGTGTCCTCTTCATCTCGATCGTCGGCCTGACCTACTACGCCTCGATGGCGCTGCAGCCGCCCTATCTTCAGGAGCTCATGGACTATCCGGTCGTCACCGCCGGCCTGGTGATGGGTCCGCGCGGCATCGGCACTATGGCGTCCATGCTGATCGTCGGTCGTCTGGTAGGGCGCGCCGACACCCGTCTGTTGCTCTTCATCGGGCTATGCCTCACCGCCTGGTCGTTCAATGCGATGACCGGTTGGACGCCGGACGTCTCGCAGGGCTCGATCATCGGCGTCACCATGGTCCAGGGCTTCGGTCTCGGCTTCCTGTTCGTGCCGCTGAGCGCGGCAACGTTGTCGACACTGCCACTGGCCGAGCGCGCCGAAGGCGCCGGCCTGTTCAGCCTGTCGCGCAATATCGGCTCCAGCGTCGGCATCTCGATCGTGAATGCGCTGCTGGTGCAAAATACCCAGGCCAACCACGCCGCCATTGTCCCGAGCGTCAACGCGGTCAATCGCGGCTTTGAGAACCCGTTGGTCGCGCAAGCCTGGAATCCGTTGACCGCGGCGGGTCGCGCGGCGCTCGACGCCATGATCACACGGCAGGCGGAGATCATCGCCTACATCGATGATTACAAGCTTTTGATGATCGCGGCGCTGGCAGTGATCCCGCTGCTCGTTGTGTTCAAGAGGCCATCGCGCCAGTCCGCCGCCGAGCCGGTCGCCGTGGTGGATTGATCGCTGAGCCGTAGGGTGGGCAAAATCGCTTAAGCCGGCAAAGTCGGTTCACTCAGCCTGCAAAAGCGATTTTGCCCACGCGTTGAGGCAGTCCGCGTGGGCATTGCGTCGCATTCAACGATTCGGGCCGCTCCACCTAACGAAGCGCAGTGGTGCGCCGTGGAATCGGGCTCATTGCACGCGCTGAGTTCGGCAAGGTCCCGGATCAGCGGTGCACCGTTTCACGCTGCACCGCATCCGGGACACGAAATTTAGTGCTTATTCCGCGCCGCCGGCCGCCGCTTCGCGCGGCTCACCGCCCTCGGCCCTCTGCTTCGCCTCAAGGTCCTCGCCGGTTTCCTGATCGACGACCTTCATCGACAGGCGCACTTTGCCGCGCTCGTCGAAGCCGAGGAGCTTGACCTTCACCTTATCGCCTTCCTTGACGACGTCGCTGGTCTTCTGCACCCGGCGCGGCGCCAGCTGGCTGATGTGCACCAGCCCGTCCTTAGCGCCGAAGAAGTTCACGAACGCGCCGAAGTCCATGACCTTGACGACGGTGCCTTCATAGATGTGTCCGACCTCGGGCTCGGAGGCGATCGACTTGATCCAGTTGATCGCCGCCTTGATCGAATTCGCCGCTGGCCGAGGCGACCTTGACGGTGCCGTCGTCGGAAATGTCGATCTTGGCGCCGGTTTTTTCCACGATCTCGCGGATGACCTTGCCGCCGGAGCCGATCACTTCGCGGATCTTGTCGACCGGGATCGACAACACCTCGATGCGCGGCGCATGCTCGCCGAGCTCGGCGCGAGCCGACGTGATCGCCTTGCCCATCTCGCCGAGAATGTGCATGCGGCCGTCTTTGGCCTGACCGAGCGCGATGCGCATGATCTCTTCGGTGATGCCGGCGATCTTGATGTCCATCTGCAGCGAGGTGACGCCGCGTTCGGTGCCGGCGACCTTGAAGTCCATGTCGCCGAGATGATCCTCGTCGCCGAGAATGTCGGAGAGAACGGCGAAGCGGTCGTCCTCCTTGATCAGACCCATGGCGATGCCGGCAGTCGGCCGCTTGAGCGGCACGCCGGCATCCATCAGCGACAGCGAGGTGCCGCACACCGTCGCCATCGACGACGAGCCGTTGGACTCGGTGATCTCGGAGACGACGCGGATGGTGTAAGGAAACTCGGTGTGCGCCGGCAACACGGGATGGATGGCGCGCCAGGCGAGCTTGCCGTGGCCGATTTCGCGTCGTCCGGGCGCGCCCAGGCGGCCGGTTTCGCCGACCGAGAACGGCGGGAAGTTGTAGTGCAGCAGGAACGTCTCTTTGTAAGTGCCCTGCAGCGCGTCGACGTACTGCTCGTCTTCGCCGGTGCCGAGCGTCGACACGACCAACGCCTGCGTTTCACCACGGGTGAACAGCGCCGAGCCGTGGGTGCGCGGCAGCACGCCGACTTCGCATACAATCGGACGCACCGTCTTGACGTCGCGGCCATCGATGCGATTGCCGGTGTCGAGGATGTTCCAGCGCACGATCTTGGCTTCGAGCTCCTTGAATACGTCGGCGACTGCGAGCTTCGGATATTTCGGGTTTTCCACGCCGGCTGGCAGGAAATGACCCATGACCCGCTCTTTGGCGGCGTCGACCGCCTTGTGGCGCTCCATCTTGTCGGGCATCGAATAGGCGGCGCGCAGCTCCTTCTCGACCAGGGCGAGCATTTCCTGTTGCAGGGCGGAATTGTCCGACACGTTGAGCTCGCGCGGCTCCTTGGCCGCCTTCTCGGCGAGCTTGATGATGGCGTCGATCACCGGCTGGAAATGCCGGTGGCCGAACATCACGGCGCCGAGCATGATCTCTTCGGTCAGCTCCTTGGCCTCCGACTCGACCATCAGCACCGCGTCCTGGGTGCCGGCGACGACCAGATCGAGCTGGCTCTCGGGCATCTCGTCGATTTGCGGATTGAGCACGTACTCGTTGTTGATGAAGCCGACGCGCGCGGCGCCGATCGGTCCCATGAACGGCGCGCCCGACAGCGTCAGCGCCGCGGACGCCGCGACCATCGCCAAAATGTCGGGATCGTTCTCGAGATCGTGCGACAGCACCGTCGCGATGACCTGGGTGTCGCAGCGCCAGCCGTCGGCGAACAGTGGGCGGACCGGGCGATCGATCAGGCGGGAGACCAGGGTCTCCTTTTCCGTCGGCCGCGCTTCGCGCTTGAAATAACCGCCGGGAATGCGGCCGGCGGCATAGTATTTTTCCTGGTAGTTGCAGGTCAGCGGCAGGAAGTCGATGCCTTCCTTCGGCGTCTTGGCCGCGACCACGGTCGCGATCACGGTGGTGTCGCCGTACGAAGCAAACACTGCGCCGTCGGCTTGGCGCGCCAGTCTGCCGGTCTCTAGCGTGAGCTTGCGGCCACCCCAGTCAAGTTGCACACGATGAATATTGAACATTGCGATTGTCTTTCATGGTTTTCACGGAGATGCGAAAGCCATAAGCAAGACGGCGAGACGCTGTCGGCGCAGCAAAACTGCAATGCCTCACCAGCATCCGGCGATCCTGCCATGGCCTTCGGACCTTCCTTTGATAGGGACGGACCCTTTGGCCCGTCGTTCAATCGGCAGCTCTGCTGCCGCACATACGAGCGGGCGTCTGACGCGCTCCGCCACGGCGCGCACGGGACTTGCCGCGCGCAAGCTTCTTCAACGACGAATGCCGAGCCGTTCGATCAACTCCTTGTAACGGCCTTCGTCCGTGCGCCGCAGATAGTCGAGAATCTGCCGGCGCTGCGACACGAGCTTCAGGAGCCCGCGGCGCGAGTGGTTGTCCTTGATGTGGGTCTTGAAGTGATCAGTCAGATTGTTGATGCGCTCCGAAAGAAGCGCAACCTGTACTTCCGGCGAACCCGTATCACCCGACTTAACGGCGTACGTCTGGATAACCTCCGCCTTACGCGCGGTCGTAATCGACATCGTCACCAACCTTTTTGTCTATCGGCGCGACCTGTCACGCCGTTCAAATTGAACACGCGCCTGGGGACGATCTCACCGCGGTCGATCTCGGCAATGGCCACGAGCTGTCCGCCCGAAGCGACCTGGACCGTGCCGCGGATGACGGCAGCGTCCCGTCCGCGCAACAAAACGACTTGACCCTTGTGGAGCCTCGCCGCATCTGCCGGGCTTACGGCCAGCGCCGGGATGTCGTCCAGCGCGGTCTCGACCGGCAGCAGCATATCGGCGAGATTTCCCTCGCCGGAGGCCGCTCTATGGCACAAAGATTTCCAGCCGTTCCAGTGGAATCATGTCGGCTTCGACGAAGGGACTGACGCGGCTCCGCCTTAAGGCGGAAACGTGGCCGAAGCCGCCCAGCGCCCGGCCAAAGTCGCGGGCCAGCGCGCGCACATAGGTGCCCTTGCCGCATTCGGCCGCCAACACGGCATGGTCTGGGTCCGGGGTTTCGAGGAGCTCGAGCCGGTTTATGGTTACCGGGCGCGCCGCGATCTCGATGGTCTCGCCGTCGCGCGCCAGGTCGTAGGCCCGCTCGCCGTCGATTTTGATGGCGGAGAAGCGCGGCGGGACCTGTTCGATGGTGCCGACAAAGCGCGGCAACAGCGCCTCGATCGCCGCGCGGTCGGGGCGGCTCGCGCTCGTGTGGACGATGCGGCCTTCGGCGTCGTCGGTGTCGCGTTCCTCGCCCCAGCGGACGGTAAAGACATAGGTCTTGCGCCCGTCAACCACGAACGGGACGGTCTTGGTCGCTTCGCCCAGCGCAATCGGCAGGCAGCCGGACGCCAGCGGATCGAGCGTGCCGGCGTGGCCGGCGCGTTTCGCGGCGAACAAGCGCTTGATGTACGCCACTGCATGCGTTGAGGTCATGCCGACCGGTTTGTCGAGCACGACCCAGCCGTGCACGTCGCGCTTGTTCTTCTTGGCCGCCCGGGCGCGCTGTTCGCCGCCGGTTGGCGGGTCGGGCAGGGGAGCGATTTCCACGGCGGGTGTCGTCGGGATTTGCGGCGACTTTTGCATCACTCTTCTTTCTCTTGACCCGGGTCTTTGTTTTGGTCCAGGTCGCGGTCTTGGTCCAAGTCGCGCTGTACGTCGGGTGTTCGCAAAAGCTTCTCGATCCGTTCCGCTTCGTCGAATCGTTCGTCAATGCGAAAGCGAATTTCAGGCGCAAATTTTAAGTTAATGCGCCGCCCGATCTCGCCGCGCACATAACGTTTGTTGCGGTCAAGCGCCGCCAGCACGTCGTTCGCGTCACGGCCGCCGAGCGGCATGATGTAGACGGTCGCCAGCCGCAAATCCGGGCTCATGCGCACTTCCGGCACCGTGATCATGTGCGTCTCGATCACCGGATCGTGCACGTCGCCGCGCGACAGCATGGCGGCAAGCTCGTGGCGGATCAGTTCGCCGACGCGCAATTGGCGCTGCGAGCCGCCGGCAGATTGAGCATGGTGGTGTTGGCGCGGCATCTTTTTGCTGCTGTGGGGCGCGGGCTTGGCCCGCGCCTCTCGTTGCCAATGACTGTGAACGCTTTAGCGGGACTGGGGACTGCCGGCGACCCGGCATGGCCGCCCAAGACCGGACGCGAACGTGAGGCTCGAACTCACAATGTCCGCTGCACGGTCTCCACGCGATAGCACTCGATGACGTCGCCGACTTTCATGTCATGGTAGTTCTCGAACGCCATACCGCATTCCTGGCCGGCGACGACCTCGCGCGCGTCGTCCTTGAAGCGCTTGAGCTGCGACAGCTTGCCCTGATGGACGACCACGCTGTCGCGGATGAGCCGCACGTTGGCGCCGCGCTCGACTACGCCGTCGGTGACGCGGCAACCGGCGACATTGCCGACCTTGGAGACCTTGAAGATTTCGAGAATCGTCGCGTTGCCGAGCATGGTCTCGCGCAGCATCGGCGCCAGCAGCCCCGACATCGCTTTCTTCACGTCGTCGACGAGGTCGTAGATGATGTTGTAGTAGCGGATCTCGATGCCGGCATGTTCGGCGGCTTCGCGGGCCTCTTTGTGGGCGCGCACATTGAAGCCGATGACCGCGGCATTGGAGGCTTCCGCCAACGTCACGTCGGATTCGGTGATGCCGCCGGCGCCGGAGAAGATCACGCGGGCGGTGACTTCGTCGGTCGACAGCTTTTCCAGCGCGCCGACGATCGCCTCGATCGAGCCTTGCACGTCGCCCTTGATCACCAGCGGGAATTCCTTGCGGCCGGAGGTCTTGAGCTGACTCATCATCTGCTCAAGCGAGCCGCGCATGCCGGTCTGCCGGGCGGCGGCGATCTCGCGCTTCTGCCGCGCGCGATAATCGGCGATCTCGCGGGCGCGGGCTTCGGTCTCAACCGCGGCCAGCCGGTCGCTGGCCTCCGGCGTACCGTTGAAGCCCAACACCTCGACCGGCATCGAAGGCCCGGCGGCGACCACCGAGTGTCCGGTATCGGACACCAGCGCGCGCACGCGGCCCCATTCCGAGCCGGCCACGACGATGTCGCCGGGCCGCAACGAGCCGCGCTGGACCAGCACTGTCGCGACCGGGCCGCGGCCACGGTCGAGGCGGGCCTCGATCACGGTGCCTTCCGCCGCACGGTTCGAGTTGGCCTTGAGCTCGAGCACTTCCGCCTGCAGCGCGATGATATCGAGCAACCGGTCCAGATTGCGCTTTTCCTTGGCCGACACGTCGACTTCCAGAACGTCGCCGCCCAGCAACTCGACCTGGATTTCGTGCTGCAGCAATTCGGTGCGTACACGCTCGGGCTTGGCGTCGGCTTTGTCGATCTTGTTGATGGCGACAATGATCGGCACCTTGGCCGCTTTGGCGTGATGGATGGCCTCGACCGTCTGCGGCATCACGCCGTCGTCGGCGGCAACAACCAGCACGACGATATCGGTGATCTTGGCGCCGCGCGCACGCATCGCGGTGAAGGCGGCGTGGCCCGGCGTATCGATGAACGTGATCCGCAGGCCCGACGGCGAGGTGACCTGATAGGCGCCGATGTGCTGGGTAATGCCGCCGGCTTCGGCGGCGGCGACGTCGGTCGAGCGGATAGCGTCGAGCAGCGACGTCTTGCCGTGATCGACGTGGCCCATGATGGTGACCACCGGAGCCCGCGGCTGCAGGCTCGCCGGATCGTCCGGAGCGTCGAACATGCCCTCTTCGACGTCGGACTCGGCAACACGCCGGACGGTGTGACCAAGCTCCTCGGCGATGAGCTGGGCGGTATCGGCGTCGATCGTATCGGTGATCTTCGCCATGTGACCCTGCTGCATCAGGATGCGGATCACATCGACGCCGCGCTCGGCCATGCGATTGGCGAGCTCCTGGATCGTGATGGTCTCCGGGATCGTCACTTCGCGCGCGATCTTTTCCTTCGGCTCGTCGCGATGACCGGTCATGCGCTGCACGCGCCGGCGGAAGGAGGCGACGGAGCGCTCGCGCACTTCGTCGGCGGACAGCGCGGTGACCACGGTCAATCGGCCGCGGCGCTTTTCGGCGCCGCCGCGCGGCGTCTTCGGCGCCGGCGCCGGCCGCGCCGGCGCACCACCAGGGCCACGGCGGGCGCTGCGCGGTGCTTCTTCTTCATCGGCCTCGAGTACCGGTCGAGCGCCGGCCGGCTTTAGCGGCGACGGTTCCGTGCCGAAGCGCTTCTTGGCAACCTCGTCGGCCTTGCGCTTGGTTTCCTCGTCGTGCTTGCGGCGATCTTCTTCATCGCGCTTGCGCGCTTCCGCCTTGATCCGCTCGGCCTTGTCGATTTCCTCACGCGTCTGGCGGATGCGCGCCTCTTCTTCGGCGATCTTTCGTTCTTCCGCCTCGCGCAAGCGCGCGTCGGCAAGTGCATGAGCGCGGGCACTGCGTTCCTCTTCCGTGAGCGTGCGCAGCACCACGCCGGACGGCTTTGCCGGCGCGGCGGCCGGCGCCGCACTTGGTGCGGCCGGCGCGGCGGGCGGCGCTCTCCCGGTCGATACGACGCGCTTCGGCGCAGGCGCGCCGGCGCGCTCCACTGGCGCTGCGGTCTCCGGTTTGGCCTCGCCCGGACCGACGCGGCGTTTAACCTTCTCGACGACGACCGCCTTGCTGCGGCCGTGGCTGAAGCTCTGGCGCACGACGCCCTGCTCGACGCCGCCGCGCTTGAGCGTCAGCGTCTTGGTCGAAGTCACGCTCAGTTTCTCGCCGCTATTCTTGCTCGTCTCGGTCATACGCGTCGTGTCTCCGGCCGGTTAGTACGGCACAGCCTCTCCGGCCTGATGATGCTGATCGCCGGCGCGAAACCGTTCCAGGCGCCGGCAACGCGCCAAAAAGGTGTCGCTCACAGGACCGGCGAGCAAGGCTGCATGTACCACATTTGGGCGGTTCAATGCCAAATCCAATTCGGCGGCGTTAAGGAATCCAATCACAACCGGCGGGGCATCCGGCCGTCCGCGGCGCGATGCCCCATCGAGCTTGCGGATGCCGTCGGCGGCGGCGCTCGAGGCGTGCAAAAGCGCGATAACGTCGTCACGTTCGAGGGCGGCTTCGGTCTTGGTAAAGCCGGTCGCGACCAGGCCCGCCTTGCCGGCGATGGCCAAGGCATCGAGGACCGCCCGGTGGAGGAGCAGCTCGGTGCGCTCGACCAGATCGGACGACAGGCGGACGTCCCGCTTGAACCCGCGGGCGAACGCGTTGCGCTTGATCGCCGCGGCGAGCGCGTCGCGGGTGGCGGTGATCCAGATGCCGCGTCCCGGCAACTTGCTCTTGATGTCGGCAACCACGTCGCCGTCCGGCCCGACGACGAAACGGATCAGGTCGGACACCGGCTGCACGGTGCGTGTCGCCGCGCACAGGCGCGTGCGTTCGGCTGTGCGCGGTCCACGGTCGAGCGCGGCGGCGAGATCGGTATCTTGCGTTCCGGCGATCATCCGCTCGTTTGGCTCCCTTTAGGCTTGCGCTTCCGATACCGGCGCTTCCTCGGCCGGCGGTGGCGGCGCGAGATCGGCTTCACTGACCCAGCCTGCTTTCACGCGCGCTTGCATGATCAAGGCCTCGGCTTCCTCGCGCGCCAGCTCGAAGCCGTCGAGAATGCCGGCTTCCCGCACCGTTTCGCCATCCTTGCGCTCGGTCCAGCCGGCGAGGTCGTCGGTCGCGCAACCGGCCAGATCCTCGACCGTCTTGATGCCGTTCTCGCCGAAGCGGACCAGCATCGCCGTGGTGACGCCCGGCACCTCTTTCAGTTCGTCGGCGACGCCGAGCTCCGTGCGCTTGGCGTCGAGCTCGGCTTCGATCTTGGCCAGATAGTCGCGCGCCCGCGTCTGCAGTTCGGCGGCGGTGTCCTCGTCGAAGCCTTCGATGCCGGCGACCTCTTTAGGGTCGACCAGCGCCAGCTCCTCGACCGAAGTGAAGCCTTCCGACGCCAGCAATTGCCCGATCACTTCGTCGACATTGAGCGAGTCGATGAACATGCGCGTGCGATTTTCGAATTCGGCCTGGCGGCGTTCCGACTCTTCCTGCTCAGTCAGGATATCGATGTCCCAGCCCGTGAGCTGCGAGGCGAGACGCACATTCTGGCCGCGCCGGCCGATGGCGAGCGACAGCTGCTGGTCAGGCACCACCACTTCAATGCGCTCGCGCTCTTCATCGAGCACCACCTTGGCGACTTCAGCCGGCGCCAGCGCATTGACCACAAACGTGGCGATGTCGTGCGACCACGGAATAATGTCAATCTTTTCGCCTTGCAGCTCGTTGACCACGGCCTGGACGCGCGAGCCGCGCATGCCGACGCAGGCGCCGACCGGATCGACCGAGGAATCGCGCGACACCACCGCGATCTTGGCGCGCGAGCCCGGATCGCGCGCCACCGCTTTCACTTCAACGATGCTGTCGTAGATTTCCGGGACTTCCTGTGCGAACAGCTTCGACATGAATTGCGGGTGCGTGCGCGAGAGGAAAATCTGTGGCCCGCGCTGCTCGCGGCGAACGTCGTAGATGTAGGCGCGAATGCGGTCGCCGTTGCGGAACACTTCGCGCGGCAGCATCTCGTCGCGGCGCACGATGGCTTCACCGCGACCGAGATCGACCACCACGTTGCCGTACTCGACGCGCTTGACGATGCCGTTGACGATGTCGCCGATCCGATCCTTGTACTCTTCGTATTGGCGGTCGCGCTCGGCTTCGCGCACCTTCTGCACGATCACCTGCTTGGCCGATTGCGCGGCGATGCGGCCGTATTCCAGCGGCGGCAGCGGGTCGGCGATGGTGTCGCCGATCTGCGCCGCCGGATGGCGCCGGCGCGCTTCCTCGAGGCTGATCTGAAACGAGGGATTTTCCACGGCGTCGACCACCAGCATGTGCCGGGACAGATGCAGCTCGCCGCTTTTCGGATCGATCTCGGCGCGCACCTCGGTCTCGCTGCCGTAGCGCGAGCGGGCGGCCTTGGCGATCGCGTCCTCCATAGCGCCGAGCACGATCTTGCGGTCGATCGCCTTTTCCCGGGCGACCGCATCCGCGATCTGCAGAAGTTCGAGTTTGTTGGCGCTTACCGTCGCCATCGTCAGTCTCCCTTGCGTTGCTCGGCGCGGCCGATTTGCTCCGGCGTAGCGCCCGCATGTCGTTGATGGTTTCGCTGCCGGCCGCTCGCTCGAGAAGTGGGCCGCGCGTTCTTCAAGCTTGCCGCCGCGTTTGCTCCGCCGCAGCGACTGCGAAATCAGCGCGTCGGTGAGCACCAGCTTTGCTTCCATCATGTCGTCGATGCGGCAGCAGGATTTCCGGATTTTCGCCGGCGCCCGGCTCGCCGAAACGAAGCCGCGCGCACTCGCCCTGCGTGCCAAGGAGCTCGCCGCGGAAGCGCCGGCGGCCGTCGATCGGCGCCAGCATCTCGATGTGCGCGACATGGCCGGCGTAGCGGTCGAAGTCCGACCGCCGCACCAGCGGCCGGTCGATGCCGGGCGAAGAAATCTCCAGACGATAGGGGCCCTCGATCGGGTCGCTGGCGTCGAACGCCGGCGACAGTGCGCGCGAGGCGGCCTCGCAATCCTCGATCGCCATGGCGCCATCGGGCCGCTCGGCCATGATCTGAACGGTGCAGCCGGCGGCGGCGGAGACGCGTACCCGCACCAGCCGATAGCCGAGATCGGCGAGCACCGGCGCGGCGATCGCGGCGACACGCGCCGCCCGCCCCGGCTCGGTGATCAGCCGCGGTTCCTCGGCAAAGGCTGTCGGCCGCTCGTCCATGCTTCGTAGGCTTTGATCCACTCGCTGTTTCGTTGCAGCATGATCTCTTCCGAAAACCGGTCTCCACTTTTCGGGACCATGCTTCTCGTAATGTGTCCGGCAAGGAACCGTCGGGCCTCAGGTAATAAAAAAGAGCGGGTCCCGGGGGGCCCACTCTCACAAACCGTTCGGATCAACCGACCGTTATGAGGTATCCATGACGGACGCGCCGAATATAGCCCTTCCTCAAGGCGTTGCAAGGGCTGTTCAGGCATCAGGGATCAGGAATTTCAGGGATCGGTAATCAGTAACCAGTAATCAGGTGCAGGCCAGAGGAGGACCGATCTCTGATCCCTGACCGCTGATACCTGGTATGGGTGCCACCCGCTCGTTAATTCCCGAGCTTGAGGAAGTCGTTCAGCGCGGCTCGCGCGAGAAGCGGACCGAGACGCTGCAGCGCATCACCGCGCTGTTTCTCGACGGCGCCAGCCGTTACAGCGACGAGCATGTCGACCTGTTCGATGAAGTGTTCGGGCTCTTGATCGAACGAGATCGAGACCAAGGCGCGCGCCGAACTTTCCAATCATCTCGCGCCGGTGAGCAATGCGCCAGTCAAGGTGCTGCGCAAGCTCGCCAACGACGACGACATCGCCGTCGCCGGACCGGTGCTCACGCTGGCGCCGCGCTTGCCGGAAGCCGATCTGATCGACGTCGCCAGCACCAAGGGACAAGCTCATCTGCACGCGATCTCGTCACGTCGCGCGCTCGGCGAAGCGGTGACCGATGTGCTGGTGCGCCGTGGCAACCGCGACGTCGCCCGCCGGGTCGCCGCCAATCGCAGCGCCCGCATTTCGGAAAACGGCTTCTCTCGTTTGGTCAAGCGCGCCGAAGAGGACGGCATCTTGGCCGAGAAGGTCGGGCTGCGGCCGGACATCCCGCCGCAGATGTTCCGCGATTTGCTGACCAAAGCGACCGCGGTGGTGCATCGCCGGCTGATCGCTGCGGCGACGCCGGAAGTGCGGGCGGCGATCTGCGACGTCCTCGCCAAGGTTTCGAAGGAAGTCGGCGCCCGCGTCGGCCCGCGCGATTATCGCGCTGCGCAGCGCGTCGTGCTCGGCCTCGATCGCGCCAACCAATTGGACGAAGCCGCTCTGCTGTCGTTCTGCAACGAAGGCAAATTCGAGGAGACCGTGGTCGCGCTGGCCACGCTCTCAAAAGTGCCGATCAAAATCGCCGACCGGCTGATGGGCGGCGATCGGCCCGATCCGGTGCTGATCCTGTGCAAAGCCGCGGGCTTAAGCTGGCCGACGGTAAAAGCCGTCGATCATGGTGCGTCCCGACGGCGCCGCGACGTCGAAGCCCAGGGCCTCGATACCGCGTTTGCCAATTACGAACGGCTTTCGCCTTCGACCGCGCAACGCGTGGTTCGCTTCTGGCAGGTGCGGCAAGACCAGTAAGCAGTAACCTCCCCCAGCGCGCGCTTCACACGCGGCGGAAAACCAGAAAGCACGGCGGGCGCTGCTCGCGCGCCGCTTTGGCGTGGTAGCGCGTGCCGGCGAAATCCGGCCAGGCGTTGCGCCAATCGTCGGCCCGTCGCGCGGTCCACTCGAAATCGGCCGACTCGATGAAATGCCGCAACGTCCAGGCGGCATAGTCGGCAACGTCGGTGACGAAGCGGACGTCGCCGCCGCGCCGCAAAATGCGGGCGAATTGCGCGACCGTCGCGTCCTGAACAAAGCGTCGCTTCCAGTGCCGCCGCTTCGGCCACGGATCGGGATGGATCAGGTCGATGCGCATCAAGCCGCCGCCGGAAGCCAGGCGATCAGGCTCGTGGCGTCGTCTAAGTGCAGGCGGATGTTGCGCAGGCCGGCGCAGCCTCGATAGCGGCAAGCGCTTTCGCCATGCCGTTGACGAACGGCTCGACGCCGATGAATCCGGTCTGCTGGCCGCGCCATCGCCTGGGCAATCAAATTCTCGCCGCCACCGAAGCCGATCTCGAGCGCGAGCTCGTTCACCGGCAACGGAAACAGCGCAGTCAGATCGGTCGGGGCAGGGCGGGTGACGTCGATCGCCAGACGCGGCAACAGCGTCCCATCAGCTCCGCTTGTTTTTTGCGTAGCTTGTGACCTTTGCGCCGGCCGAAAAAGGCGCGCGCGTGGTGCGGTTCGGAATCCATCGCTATCGCGGCCGAATACGGCCCGAGCAAACGCAATTCAGGTCAGATTAACGTCCAGGACGGGTTATCTTCAATGACCTTGATCGGGCGGGGGATTTTGCGCCGGCTTTTGCGCTTGCACGGCTCTTTGGTGCTGCTTGGCCATGTGACGGCCGACCAGGCATCCGGCGGCTGCACCCAACCAACCGTGGCGGGCGGCATAATGACCGGCAACGCCGCCGACAATCGCTCCCTTGATGCAGCCTTTTGCATCGGCCGGTGTCGTCGCTGCGGCGACAGCCAGTGCGACGGCCAGGGCGAATAATGTTTTCATATCGGTCGGCTCCCGTCGGCACTGCCAATCCATGCCGCGTAATTTCGTTCCGCCGCGGATGTGGGGAGCGCCCGCAACAAAACAAGACACGGCTGATTTTTTGAAATCCGCCGTGTCGGTTAGCGCGTCTTGAACGTTCAGGTCTAGCGCAAGCTGCGCTTTAGCGCGTCGGCGAGGTCGGTCCGCTCCCAGGAGAAACCGCCGTCCTTGTCCGGCGCGCGGCCGAAATGGCCATACGCCGCGGTGCGGCGATAGATCGGCCGATTGAGCTTCAGCGCGCGGCGAATATTGGTCGGCCGCAGCGGAAACAGCTCCGGCAAGAGTTTCTGCAGCTTGGCCTCTTCGACTTTGCCGGTTCCGTGGGTGTCCACATAGACCGACATTGGATCGGCGACGCCGATGGCGTAGGCGATCTGGATGGTGCAGCTGTCGGCTAGGCCGGCGGCGACCACATTCTTCGCCAGATAGCGCGCGGCATAAGCGGCGGAGCGATCGACCTTGGTCGGATCCTTGCCGGAGAAGGCGCCGCCGCCGTGCGGCGCGTAGCCGCCATAGGTATCGACGATGATCTTGCGGCCGGTGAGGCCGCAATCGCCGTCCGGGCCGCCGATGACGAAATTGCCGGTCGGATTGACCAGGAAATCGCCCGGCCGTTTCGGCATCCAGCCTTCCGGCAAAGCCTCCTCGACCGCATCGCCGATCATGTCCTTGACCATGCTCGGCGAATATTTTTTGCCGTTGCGAGTCTGCGCGTTGTGCTGCGTCGACACCACGACCTTGGTGCAGCCGACCGGCTTGCCGTCGACGTATTTGACCGTCACCTGGCTCTTGGCATCCGGCTGCAGATCAAACAGCGCGCCGGAGCGGCGCTTGTCCGACAGCACCTTGAGAATCTTGTGCGCAAAATAGATCGGCGCCGGCATGAACGAGCCCTTTTCGTAGACCTCGCTCTCGGTGCAGGCGAAGCCGAACATCATGCCCTGATCGCCGGCGCCTTCTTCCTCGCCGCTCTTTTTCTTCTTGGCGTCGACGCCCATGGCGATGTCGGGCGACTGGCCGTGCAGCAGCACTTCGACGTCGGCGCCATAGTAGGAGAAGCCATCCTGGTCGTAGCCGATATCCTTCACCACCTGCCGCGCGGTTTCGGTGATCAGCTCACGATTGACCACGGCTTTGTCGCCGTGCTTGTGGAACAGCGGCGCCTGGCCGCGCCCTTCGCCGGCGATGATGATTTTGTTGGTCGTGCACAAAGTCTCGCAGCCGAGCCGGGTATTGACCTTGCTCTCGTCGGCGATGCCGAGCTTGAGATCGTTCTCAAGGAAAGCATCGAGAATGGCGTCGGAGATCTGGTCGCAAACTTTGTCGGGATGTCCTTCCGACACAGACTCGCTCGTAAACAGATAGTTGGCACGTTCCACAGAAAGACACTCCCCTTGTGAAGCTAGCCTCGTCCCCGGCGCTGTTCGGTTCGGGCGCCGACGAGAACCCGCGCTGACCGTGACAAAGTTGTTGCAGCGTCCCTCTGCGCGGTCAAGATGTGGGCGAAATGTGGGCGACGTGTTGGGTCGCCGCCAGCGCGCGTACTCAAGTTCCGCGCGAGGACCTGATCAGTGTTTGTCGCAGGTGGCGATTTGTTCGACCAGGTCGACGATGCGGCGGCGCAACTTGGAGTCGGAGATGCGCATGAACGCTTTGGTCAGCGCCAAACCGTCGGAGGTGGCGAGAAAGTCGGAGACGTAAGCCGGCGACGGCGCCTCGCTCATTCCGTCGGTCCGCACGCGCCACCGACGTTGGGCGCGCCTTCGAAGAAAAACGAAACCGGCACTTGCAGAATTTGCGAGATCTGCTGCAGGCGGCTGGCGCCAATTCGGTTGGTGCCCTTCTCGTATTTTTGCACCTGCTGAAACGTCAGTCCGAGATTGTTGCCGAGTTTTTCCTGACTCATCCCCAGCATCATGCGGCGCATGCGAACGCGGCTGCCGACATGCTTATCGATAGGGTTCGGCGCCTTTTTGGCGATCATTTAACCGACCTCCTGTGCGCACCCTATTTACCGTAATTGTTTTAGATATCAAATATGAGGTGGTCGATTATTGCGCAGTTTTGAGGGTTTATGGTTTTCGCGCCACCTGAATGTTTTGGAATAAAATTTTCCATAGAATAAAATTTTCCATAATATTGTCGAGCAGATTTATTTTTCCACGTTTTTGCGCGGCCTGGTTGAATCGACAGTGGCATTCTACATCCGATGGTCGTCAATGCGCCTGCGCTGACACGCGCGCTGCGCGAATTTACCCACGGGTATCACAACTTACCGATGGGTATATTAGGATAAATTTTTGCTGCGTGGCGGCTGCTTGATTTTCAGGACCTTGGGCTGCAACCGGCGGCGAACAAGCGCCAGCAGCGAGACCGCGACCAACATCGCCGCCGGCACGTCGCCGACGCGGGCATAGATCGGCGCGCCGATCGGCTGCGGCAATGGCGCGTCGATCACGCCCGCGGCGCCGAGCGGCAGCGAATTGACGATCCGCCCGACCGGATCGACGACGGCGGAAATTCCAGTGTTGGCGGCACGAGCGAGCGGCAGGCCTTCCTCGATGGCGCGCACGCGCGCCTGGTGGAAATGCTGATAAGGGCCGCTTGAAATGCCGAACCAGCCGTCATTGGTGACATTGATGATCCAGCCCGGCCGCGGGCCTTTGGGCATCACCTCGCCCGGAAAGATGATCTCGTAGCAGATCAGCGGCAAAGCCAGCGGCGCACCGGGCACGGCGATTAGCCGGCGACGATCACCGGCAAGAAAACCGCCGCGCTGTTTGGTGAGTTGTTGCAGGCCGAGACTTTCGAGGAAACGCTGGAACGGAAGATATTCGCCGAACGGCACCAGGTGGGTCTTGTCGTAAAACGAATTGAGCGAGCCATCGTGGCCGATGACATAGATCGAGTTGTAGACGCCGATGTCTGATGACGCGGCCGGTTCGGACAGCCGCACCGCGCCGGTGATCAGCACCGTGCCGCCATGCAAAAGCTCGGCGATTTGGGCGAGCGCGTCGGGCTCGCGCGCCAGGAAAAATGGAAACGCCGATTCCGGCCAGATCAGATGCGTCGTGCCGCCAAGACCCGACGATTGTCCAGACGCTTGCGCCGATGGCCGCTCCGACAGATCGAGGTAGCGGTCCATCACCTGCCGCTTGGCGGCATAGTTGAAGCGCACGTCCTGCTGCAAATTCGGCTGCATGATGCGAAGCTGCACGCCGTCGACCAGCCTGGTCGGCGTGCGGGCAAGGCGGACGGCGCCAAACGCGCCCATGCCGACGAGAACGACGATGCCGAGTGCAAGCGGCAGCCACGGCCAGCGATTTTCGGCGCGATCGTCCGCCAGCGTCGCCGGGCTTGCGAAGATCACGACGGCGATGAAAGTCAGGCCCCAAATGCCGATCAGCGCGGCGCTCTGGGCCAGAATGAGCGGCGAGGTCAGGGCATAGCCGAACGCGTTCCACGGAAAGCCGGTGAGCACGTGACCGCGCAACCATTCCGCCGCGGTCAAGGCGGCGCCCAAAGCCAGGATGCGCATAGCGCCTCGCGTCCATAACAGCCGCGCCACGGCAACGCCGAGCGCGGTGAAGATCGCAAGCCCCGCCGGCAGGCCGATTACCGCAAACGGCAACAGCCAGCCGAAGGTCGGCGCATCGACCAGGAAGGCAAAGCCGACCCAATAAAGACCAGCGAGAAAATAGCCGAAGCCGAACCACCAGCCGGTCGCCGCGGCGATGCCCATGCCGCGCCAATGGCCCGCTCCGGCGCCGTCAATCAGCCAGACCAGGATCGGAAAGGTCAAAAACAACACTGGCCACGCATTGAGCGGCGCCATGGCCAACGCCGAAACCGCGCCGGCGGCAAAGGCAATGAGCCAGCGCCGCCATCCGTAAGACAATACGATTGCGTGGATCAGAGCCGTCAGCTTCACGGCGGCGGCGCGGCGTTCGGGTTCGGTTTGGCTGCGTCATCGCGCGGCGGCGCCGGCCGCGCCGGCGGCGTCCGCAGCGGCGCCGCCTGTTCGCGCGCCGCGGCCGGCCGGCGATCCTTGCTGCGATAAATCTTGACGCGCTTGACGCGGCGCGGATCGGCATCGAGCACTTCGGCCTCGAAGGTCGCCGGCCCGGGCACCAGTTCGCCGCGCACCGGCACGTGGCCCGCGCGCATAACCAGATATCCGCCCAGCGTATCGACCTCCTGCGCGGCTTCGCCGACGTCGAACTCGTCGCCGATCACCGCGCGCACATCGTCGAGGCTGGCGCGGCCGATGGCGAGAAACGAGCCGTCGCTCTGGCGCATGACCGCAGCGGTCTCCGCTTCGTCGTGCTCGTCGGCGATATCGCCGACAATCAGCTCGACCAGATCTTCGATCGAGACCAGGCCGTCGCTGCCGCCATATTCGTCGATGATCAAAGCGAGGTGGATGCGCGTCGCCTGCATCTTGGCGAGCAGATCAAGCGCCGGCATCGACGGCGGCGCATAGAGCATCTCGCGGATGATCTTGGCGGTTTTCAGCGGCATCGACAGATCGATCTTGCCGAGATCGAGATCGGTCGCCGGCGGCGGTTTTTGATCATCGGCAGCTGCGGGGTCGAGCGCCGCGCGTGCCGCCATGAAAGCCAAGAGGTCGCGGATATGCACCATGCCGACCGGATCGTCGAGCGTATCGTTATAGACCACCAGCCGGGAATGGCCGGCGCCGGCGAACACCTTGACCAGTTCGCCGATAGTGAGTTCCTGCTGCACGGCGATGATGTCGGCGCGCGGCACCATCACGCTCTCGATCCGGCACTCGCGCAGGCCGAGAATATTTTTGAGCATCGCGGCTTCGGTCGGCGAGAAGCCGGATTCCGGTTGCTCGGCGGTCAGCACAAGCTCGAGGTCGGCGCGCGTCGCCGCCGCCTTCCAGCCAAACAGGATGCGCGTGACGCGCGCGAGCCATCCCTCGTGCAGCTCGCCGGCCTCCGGCAAGACCATCGGCAGGCCGGCGCGTTCGGTTTCGTTCTGTTGGGTGCGGGTCGGAGCTTGGGACATGTTTGGCGGACTATGGGTTTGCTGATTGCGGCGTCTGACAGTCGCAGGCGTCAGACCTTAGCCGGCCGATATGGGTCCGGGATGCGAAGCCGCCGCAGGACGTCGCGCTCGATCTGTTCCATCTCCTCGGCATCTTGCTTGCGCACATGATCGTATCCCAGGAGATGGAGGAAACCGTGCACGGCGAGATGGGCAATATGATGGGCGAGCGGCTTGCGCTCGGCATGCGCTTCTCCGGCAATGGTTTCGTAGGCCAAAACGATATCGCCAATGAACGGCGGCTTGCCGCCACAGGACGCTGCCGGAAACGACAGCACGTTGGTCGGCGCGTCGACGCCGCGCCAATCGCGGTTGAGCAGACGGACGGTCGAATCATCGGTCAGCACGATAGCAAGCTCGGAGCTTGGTGTTGACAGCACATCGGCAGCCTTGGTGACGGCGCGGCGGGCGGCCGATTTGACGCCGTCATTTCGGTTCCACAGCTTGGACTTAACCAGCACATCGATGTTGAGTGACTGACGCGTTTTTGGTGTCGCCCGCGTTTTGCGCGCCGCCTGCGCCATCAGGTCCGCTCGCGCTTGCCTGCTGCCGCCCGGTCATAAGCCTCGACGATACGGGCGACGAGCTCGTGACGGATCACATCGGCGGCAGAGAACGTGACATGCCCGATGCCCTCGACGCCTTCGAGCAATCGCACCGCCTCGGCAAGGCCCGAAGTCTGGCCCGGCGGCAGGTCGACCTGGCTCGGATCGCCGGTAACCACCATGCGGCTGTTCTCGCCGAGCCTGGTCAGCAGCATCTTCATCTGCATGGCGGTGGTGTTCTGCGCCTCGTCGAGAATGATCGCCGCGTTCGACAGCGTGCGGCCGCGCATGAAGGCCAGCGGCGCGATTTCAATCTCGGTGGCCTGCAGCGCGCGCTCGACGATGCGCGCATCCATCAGATCATAAAGCGCGTCGTAGATCGGCCGCAGGTATGGATCGACTTTTTCGCGCATGTCGCCGGGGAGAAATCCGAGTCGCTCGCCGGCTTCGACGGCCGGCCGCGACAGCACGATGCGGTCGACGTCCTTGCGCTCGAACAACTGCACCGCGTGCGCAACCCCGAGCCAGGTCTTGCCGGTGCCGGCCGGTCCGGTGGCGAAAACCAGCGCATGGCGCTTGAGCGCACGCACATAGGCGTCTTGCGCCGGCGTGCGCGCGCGCACGCGGCGCTTGCGCAAATTGATCTCCTCGAAATTCTCCCGCGCCGCGGCCGGGTCGAAATCGAACAGCGAGCCTTGCGACAGCGTCAGCCGGATGGTGCCGTCGACGTCACCTTGCACCAGTTCGTCGCCGCTTTTGAGGCGCTCATAGAGGCTTTCCAGAACCCGGCGGGCCTGCTCGCAAGCCTCGCGCGAGCCTTCGAGCGTGACGTGGTTGCCGCGCGACGTCGCCGCCACGCCAAGGCGCCGCTCGATCAAAGCGAGGTTTTGGCCGTATTGGCCGAACAAGACAGAGGCGAGCCGGTTGTCGTCGAAAGTCAGCGTAATTTGCGTCGGGCCATTTGGCGCCGCGACCAAGGATGCGGCGTCCGTTCCAGCAGGGCCAGGTGTGCGCATTCAGGCTCCGGCGCCGGCCAGCGCCGGCTGTTGCGTCAGCGTGCCGAACAGACTGTTGCTGGCGACTTCGGTGATGGTGACGGCGGCGATTTCCCCGATCAGCGACGGCGGCGCCTCGATCTGCACCGGCTGCAGATACGGCGAGCGGCCGACAATCTGGCCGCTGTGCCGCCCGGGCCGTTCGAACAGCACCGAGATGGTGCGGCCGACACAATCGCGATTGAAGCGCGCTTGGCTGCGGTCGATCGCTTGTTGCAGCCGCGCCAAACGATCGGATTTTACCACTTCGTCGATCTGATCAGCCATTTCGGCGCCGGGGGTGCCGGGCCGCGGCGAATATTTGAAGGAGAAGGCGCCGGACAACCCGATTTCGTCGATCAGGCGTAATGTCTCGGCGAAATCCTCTTCGGTCTCGCCGGGGAAACCGACGATGAAATCGGAGGTGAGCGCCAGATCGGGCCGCGCGTTGCGGAGCCGCGCAGCGACCGCGACATAATCGGCGCGCGTGTGCCGTCGATTTATCACCGCGAGGACGCGGTCGGAGCCCGACTGAATCGGCAGATGCAACTGCGGCATCAGCGCCGGCAGATCGCGATGCGCTGCAATCAAATCGTCAGTCATGTCACGCGGATGGCTGGTGGTGTAGCGCAGCCGCTCGATACCGGACAGTTGCGCGACACGCTCGAGCAATTGCGCCAGCGACCATGTGCGGTCGTCTGGTCCGACGCCGTGGTAGGCGTTGACATTCTGTCCGATGAGCGTGACTTCGCGAACGCCGGCGTTGGCAAGGCGCGACACCTCGGCCACGATTTTTTCCACCGGGCGGGAGATTTCCGCCCCGCGCGTGTAGGGCACGACGCAAAACGTGCAGAACTTGTCGCAGCCTTCCTGCACCGTGACGAAGGCCGCGACGCCGCGCGCGCGCGTCGCGGCAAGAGACGGCGCAGCGAGATGCTCGAACTTGTCGTCGACTGGAAATTCGGTATCGACCACTTTGCCGTCGCGCGCCGCGCGCGCCAGCAAGTCGGGCAGGCGATGGTAATTCTGCGAGCCGACGACGAGATCGACGGCCGGCGCCCGGCGGATGATCTCGTCGCCTTCGGCCTGGGCAACGCAGCCGGCGACGGCGATGCGGACGTTGCGGCCCTCGTCGGCCGCCGCCTCCTTCAGGCGCCGCATGCGGCCGAGCTCGGAATAGACCTTCTCTGCCGCCTTCTCGCGGATATGGCAGGTATTGAGAATGATGAGATCGGCGTCTTCGGCGGTCGGCGTTTCGACGTAGCCCTCAGGCGCCAGGGTGTCCGCCATACGCTGTGAGTCGTAGACGTTCATCTGGCAGCCGAAGGATTTGACGTACAACTTGCGGGAACCTGTCATTCCGGTCGAATCTGCACCTTTCTCCATCCGTTCCCGGTAGCGGGATTCTGTAACGGGATCATATCGCCTTTAAATCCCAGCGTCAGCCGAGGTCGCGGCGCAGGACTAAAGCCGTTGCGCTGCCGTCATAATAGCCCTGGCGGCGGCCGACTTCATAAAATCCGGCCTTTCGATAAAGCCGGTTCGCGGGCGCGTTGTTCTCGCCGACTTCCAGAAACACGGCGCGGGCGCCGAGTCCGGCGAGGCGGCGGAGATGCAAGTCAAGGAGCGGGCGGGCGAAACCGCGGCCGCGCCAGGCAGGCGCAATGGCAACCGACAGGATTTCGGCCTCGCCGACCGCCAGGCGCGAGAGGATGAACCCGGCCACGGTCCGGCCGACGGTCATGCAATGGCCGACGACATTGCGATCGGTCAGCAGCCGGTGAAATTCTTCCTCGCTCCAGCCGCGCTGGAACGACGCCGCGTGCAGCGTTGCGATCGCGGCGGCGTCGCGCTCCCGCGCTTCGGTGATGGAAGGCTCGGTCCGGCCGATCAGCCGCGCAACGAAGTTCATCATCGGCGCGGCAGCTGGGCGGCGTTCTGCGGCTGGGCATCCGGGGCGCGCAGATATTGCGGCTTCAGCGGCGACTGATCTTCCGGCACCACGGCGCCCATGCGCGCCACCCAGGCAATGTCCGGTGCGGCCCGCGCGTCGACCGCCGCCGGCGCAGCGTCATCGGCAGACAAGGCCGCGGCGACCGCGTGCGCCGCCGAGCCGACGATGCAGGACGGCGTGGCCGCCGCCGCTTGCACCGCTTCGCGCAACGGGGCGAGCCGTGGTGCGCTGAATGTGCGGCCGCCCGGCGTGAAGACCTGCAAATAAACCTGCGCGTGGCGCGCGTCGATCGCGGCGACCACCGGAAGCTTAGCGTCGGCGGCCATGTACGGCGCTGCGTAGGCGGAGAGCGTCGACACGCCAACGGCCGGCTTGTCGGCGGCGAGCGCAATGCCGCGCGCGGCGGCGATACCGACCCGCAGGCCGGTGAAGCTGCCGGGCCCGGTGGTCACGGCGACGCGGTCGATGTCGGCAAACCCGATGCGTGCTTCGCTCATCACCCGCTGCAACAGCGGCATCAACGCTTCGGCGTGACCGCGCACCATCGGCAAGCTTTCGCTCGCAACGATGCCGCCATGCTCGGTGTCGAGCACGGCCGCCGAACAAGCCGCCAGCGCTGTGTCAATGGCGAGGACACGCATGATTGATCATGCCGGCAAGCGCTCGCGCCGAGCGCCGCATTACATCGGCCGGACTTCGGTGACGTCGGGAATGAAATGACGCAACAAATTCTGGATGCCGTGGCGCAGCGTCGCCGTCGACGACGGGCAACCCGCGCAGGCGCCTTTCATATTGAGATAGACGACACCGTCCTTGAAGCCCTTGAAGGTGATATCGCCGCCGTCATTGGCGACCGCGGGCCGTACCCGTGTCTCGATCAATTCCTTGATGGTGGCCACGGTCTCGGCGTCGGCGGAGTCAAAAAATTCCTCGGCATCGCCCTGTTCGGCGCCGGCGTCATTGAGCAGCGGTGCGCCGGACATAAAGTGTTCCATGATGGCGCCGAGGATCATCGGCTTGAGCTGCTGCCATTCGCCGCCCTCATCCTTGGTCACCGCGATGAAGTCGGAGCCGAAGAAGACGCCATTGACGCCATTGACCGCAAACAGCCGTTCCGCCAAGGGCGACTGCGCCGCCGCCCCGTCGCGGTCGCGAAGATCAAGGGTACCGGTTTCGAGCACCGCCCGGCCGGGCAGGAATTTCAAGGTCGCCGGGTTCGGCGTTGCTTCGGTCTGGATGAACATCGGTTCCTCCGTCAGCTCGCACTACCTGTCGGCTGCGCTGTGACTGATGTCAACTTAGTCCATACGTGGCGAATTCCGTTGAAAGTTCAAGTGGCGGGGCCGGAATGACGGGCACTTACCCCGACAGCGCGTCGATCTCTTCGTCGGTCAGGTGCCCGGGAACGATGGCCACAGGAATCGGAAAGTCGCCGGCGGTGCGGCCGATGGTGGCGACCAGCGGACCCGGCCCTTCCGAGCTGGTGCCGGCGGCGAGGACAAGAATGAAGATGTCCTCGTCGTCGTCGATCAGCTTGACAATTTCCTCGGCCTTGTCGCCTTCGCGCACCGCGCGTTCGGGCGTGATGCCGGCAATGCCGTTGGCGCGGGCGGCGTATTTGGCAAGCTGCGCGTCGGCTTCTTCATGGGCTTCGGCGCGCATGATATCGGCGACGCCGAGCCATTGCTGGCTCTGGTCGTGGGTTTCGATCACCTGCAGCATCACCACATTGCCGCCGATGCGCGCCGCGCGGCGGCTGGCAAAATAGACGGCGCGATCGCATTCCTCGGTGTCATCGATGACGACGAGAAGCTTTGGCCGGTGACCAGCCTCATAGCTGCGGCGCCTGCGCGACATGCAATTCCCCCGGAGCAAACATCACGCTACAAGCGTTTCATGCTGCCACGGCGGCACGTCGTCCGACAAGCCGGTCTATTTCTCTCAGCACAACGCGAAGCGGCGAGCATACCAGCCGGCTTGAAGCAACTGACCGACCTACTTTCCTTAAAGCCCTTCGACGTCCGCTCTTGGTCGATCCGGACACCCAGCCGTGACCCCATGACGTCACTTCGCCAGTGCCGACTGCCGCGTTTGCGAAGGGTTCACTCGATTACATCGTCGGCGGCAACAAGCAGCGTCTGCGGTATCGTGAGGCCAAGCGCCTTGGCGGTCTTTAGATTGATGACCAGCTCGAATTTGGTCGGCTGCTCAATGGGCAGGTCGCTAGGCTTCTCGCCTTTCAGAATCTTGTCTATGTAGCGCGGGGTCTTCCGGTACATATCGATAATATTGGCACCAAACGTCATAAGGGCCCCGGCCTCGGCAAATGGCCTCAGCCCGGAAACCTCGGGCAGGTGGTTTTTCGTTGTGAAGTCTGCGATCTGCTGTCGAACCGCGATGGTGAGCGGGTCCTCAACCGTGACTAAAGCGTCAACGTGCTTTTGAATCGCTGCGTCGAGTGCGCTATCGATGTCGCCGGGGCCTTTCACCTCTAGAGATTGAAGCTCGATCTTCAACGTGCGGGCCGCTTCCTGTGTCTCCCCAAAGACCAGCGCGGAATATGGATTGGCAGCGTTCCAGAGGACGGCTACCTGTGAAACGCCTGGCATGATTTCTTTGAGCAATTCAAGGCGCTTTCCTGCCAGATCCGGTGCCATCAGGCTCGTTCCAGTGACGTTGCCCCCTGGTCGGGCCAGACTGACAGCAAGCCCGCTTCCTACCGGGTCGCCGGCGGCGATCATGACGATGGGGGTCGTGGTGGTAGCCCGCTTTGCGGCAAGCGGTGCGAGCGTGCCAAGTGTCACGATCATGGCGACATCGAGCCGCACGAGCTCTGCGGCTAGTACGGGGAGGCGATCTAGCTGGTTCTCGGCGAACCGGCGCTCGAACGAGATGTTTTTGCCTTCAATCCAGCCCAGCTCGCGGAGGCCCTCGGTGAGAGCAGGCCACCCTTTGGGCAAAGTATTGGAGCCGGCACTTAGAAAGCCAATTCGGTATACCCTGCCAGCCTCCTGCGCGTGCGCCGTAAAGGGCAGCGCGACCGATGCGCCAAGGGCGGAAATAAATCGCCGTCTACCGAGGTCGATTACAATTAGCCCGTCCCCGATGGGACCATAACCGCTGCAATGAACGGCAAGGTATCACGCCCCAATCGGCAGGTCTGTGACCGCAATTGCGATGGTCTGACGACGAAAAGGCCCAATGCTTTTTCTGCGGTGCGTGAGGCCGGTATTTGCCCAACGCGTCGTTGCGCGATTTAGCTGACTTCCGCTTTTGATGAGAGCGGGCGTTAGTCGACCAACGGCATTGAGTTGCAGGCAAAACGTAGGATGACCGCTGAAATTTTTACGAGCGCACCAAGCCGACGATGTCCTTGACCGCCTTCATCGTTTCGCCCGCGAGTTTTTTGGCGCGTGCGGAACCATCAGCCAGGATCCCGTCGATGGTGACTGGGTCGCGCAACAGCCGCTGGATCTCGACGCCGATCGGGCCGATCTTGGCGACCGTGAGATCGACCAGTGCTGACTTGAAGGTCGAGAATTGCGCATTGCCGAACTGGCCGAGCACGGCCGTGCGCGTGGTGTCGGCGAGCGCCGCATAAATGCCGACCAGATTGTCGGCTTCGGGCCGCTGCTTTAAGCCCGCTTCTTCGCTCGGCAGCGGCTCGGGGTCGGTCTTGGCCTTGCGGATTTTCTGCGCGATGGTGTCGGCATCGTCCGTGAGATTGATGCGCGAATAATCCGACGCATCCGACTTCGACATTTTCTTTGAGCCGTCGCGCAGCGACATGACGCGGGTCGCTTCGCCGGTGATCAGCGGCTCCGGCAGCGGAAAGAACGCCTCGCCATAGCCGTGCTCGTGGATCGAGCGGCCGAAATCGTTGTTGAACTTTTGCGCGATGTCGCGCGACAGTTCCAGATGCTGTTTCTGGTCCTCGCCGACCGGCACGTGGGTGGCGCGATAAACCAGAATGTCGGCCGCCATCAGCGCCGGATAGGCATAGAGGCCGACCGAGGCGTTCTCGCGGTCCTTGCCGGCCTTCTCCTTGAACTGGGTCATGCGGTTGAGCCAGCCGAGGCGAGCGACGCAATTGAACACCCAGGCGAGCTCGGCGTGCTCGGCCACCTGGCTTTGGTTGAAGACGATGTGCTTTGCGGGATCGATCCCACTGGCGATATACGCCGCCGTGACTTCGCGCGTGGACTGCGGCAGCTCGGCCGGATCCTGCCACACCGTGATCGCGTGCAAGTCGACGACGCAATAAATGCAGTCGTAACGGTTCTGCAGCTCGGCGAAGCGCTTGATCGCGCCGAGGTAATTGCCGAGGTGCAGGTTGCCGGTGGGCTGCACCCCCGAAAACACTTTTTCCGCAAACGCCATACACGGTCTCCGCGCGAAGCGACGTCCCACGCCATCACATTAATGGCGGCGTCCAATGACACGTCCGCGCCTTGCCCCGCAAGGGCTTGCCGTTATAGTGCGCCTCCCGCCAAGCGTTCTTCCTCAAGAGTCAGATGTTTTTCCTTAAGAGTCGGATATAGAGTCAGCTATGCCATCGACCCAGTACGACGTTCTCGGCATCGGCAATGCGATCGTCGACGTCATTGCCCGCACCGAAGAAGACTTTTTGCTCAAGCAGGGCATGAACAAAGGCACGATGGCGCTGATCGACGAGCCGCGCGCGCAGGCGATTTATGACGCCATGGGCCCGGCCATCGAAACTTCCGGCGGCTCGGCCGCCAACACCATCGTCGGCCTGGCCTCGCTGGGTTCGCGCTCAGCCTTTATCGGCAAGGTCAAGGATGACGTGCTCGGCCGCGCCTTCACCCACGACATCCGCGCCGCCGGCGTCGCCTTTGTGACGCCGCCGGCCGCCGCCGGCCCGTCGACTGCGCGCTGCTACGTGCTGGTGACGCCGGACGGCGAGCGCACCATGAACACCTATCTCGGCGCCGCGCAGGATCTGCAGCCGGCCGACATCGACGCCGACATGATCGCCTCGAGCTCGATCCTCTATCTCGAAGGCTATTTGTGGGATCCGAAGAGCGCCAAGGACGCCTTCCTCAAGGCGGCGGCGATCGCACACGAAGCCGAGCGCACCGTCGCGCTCACTTTGTCGGACGCGTTCTGCGTCGATCGCTGGCGCGCCGAGTTCCTGCAGCTGATGCGCTCGCACACCGTCGATCTGATTTTCGCCAACGAGGGCGAGCTGCACAGCCTTTATCAGACCGCGGACTTCGACTCGGCGGTCAAGGCGTTGCGCGCCGATGTCGGAGCGGCGGTGGTGACGCGGAGCGAAAAGGGCTGCCTGGTGATCGGCCCCGACGGGATCGAAGCGGTATCGGCTTTCCCGGTTGAGCGCGTGGTCGATACCACCGGCGCCGGCGATCTGTTCGCGGCCGGCTTCCTTTCCGGCCTGGCGCGCGGCGCCGACGACCGCACCTGCGGCCGGCTTGGTGCGCTCGCCGCCGCCGAAGTCATCCAGCATCTCGGCGCCCGCCCGGAGCGATCGCTCCGCGATCTGGCGCGGGAAAATGGTCTCGCCTGAACGCCCAAGTAACCGAACAAGTAACCAATTGCTAACGATAATTCGCTAACGACGGATCAGCCTCACAGCGGAGGATCCGACATGGACGACAACGCCGGCAAAAACCCGGACGACGGCGCGAACGCCGAGAATAAAGCCGTCCCAGCCCCCCAATCCGCCGCCAGCGAAACGCCGTCTGAAAACCAAGCCAACGACGCCAAGCTGCCGGTTGTTTGGTCGCCGAAGCTCGATGTCGGCGAAGGCATTGCGGACGATCTTCTTGGCGCCGGCGCCGATCCGTCGGGGTCAGCCGCAGACGCGGCGCATGGCGAACAAAGCAAGCCACGCGACAAGGCAGCGAACGACGCGTCACCGTCGTCGCGCTCGTTGCGCTTTGCCATGCTGGCGGCCTCGCTTGCGGCGGCGGCGGCGCTTGGCTCCTTTGTCGGGTCTCTCTCTGCCACCGGTGTCGCCCATTTTTGGCCCGCCGGCACGGCGAATTCCACGATTGTGTATAACGGCCCGCAGGCGGCCAAAGCCGAGCTCGCCGAGCTCGCGGCGCTGAAAGCCAGTCTCGACGGCGCGTCGCACAGTGCCAACGGCCAATTCGCCAGGCTCGCCGAACGTCTCGACCGCGTCGAGCGTGCCCAGGCCGAGCCGGCGGCGAAGGTCGCGCGCATCGCCGAAGCGCTCGATCGGCTGGAGAAGAAAACCGTGATGGCCGCGGCAGCGCCCGCAGCGGCCGCGCCGCCGGAAACGACCGGCACCATCACCACGAGCCCGCCGGCGCCGCCGGTGGAGGCGAAGCTGCCGGAGACTGTTGCGCGAGTGGATCGTGCAGGACGTCCGCGGTGGCCGGGCACTGGTGGAGAATCGCCTCGGCGCCATTTTCGACGTCGGAGCCGGCAGCATCCTGCCAGGCCTGGGCCGGGTCGACGCGATCAAGCGGCAGGACAACCATTGGATCGTCGTCACCGCCCGCGGGGTGATCTACTCAGCGCCATGATGTCTTGCCGTTTCCGAGCATGAGCCGATAGGCGGTGCGCCGGTAGTCCGGCGCCTCATTCCGTGCCATTTTCTCCGCCACTAAGCACCGTGCCGGGGGCGCAGACTTAAAGGAGTTGGCGAGTGAGCCCGTCGCCCATCGGCGCGCTGGCCTGCGTCATGCGGGTCCTTATCGCAGCGTTTGTCTCCGCAGCATTCCAAACGATAGCTTTGGCGCAGTCATCAGAAGCGCCGCCGTCGCAAGCGCCGCAGCCGCCGCCGGAAATGCGGGAGAATTGTCCCGGCCTGATCTCGCAGCATCGACCGCCGGCGCTTCCCGCCGCGTTAAAGCTCGCTGCCATCGAAGCCGACCAGGTGCGGCTGACCTTTGTCGGTCATTCGAGTTTTCTGATCGAGAGCCCGCAGGGCGTGCGCATCGTTACCGACTACAATGATTATCGAAAGCCGATGGTGATACCCGACATCATCACCATGAACCATGCGCACGACACCCACTTCACCGATCATCCCGACGAGGCGATCAAATACGTGCTGCGCGGCTGGGGCCCGAGCCCCGAAGAGCCGGCGATCTGGGATGTAAAATACCGCGACGTTCGCGTGCGCAACGTGCCGACCAATATCCGCAACTGGACCGGCGGCACCGAGCGCTACGGCAATTCGATCTTCGTCTTCGAGATCGCCAATCTGTGCATCGCCCATCTCGGCCATCTGCATCACACCCTGACGCAGCAGCAGCTCGACACGATCGGCCGCGTCGACGTGGTGATGGCGCCGGTCGACGGCAACTACACGCTCGATCTCGACGGCATGATGGAAGTGCTGACCGCGCTGAAGGCGCCGCTGATCATCCCGATGCATTTTTTCGGCTGGGCGACGCTCGAGCGCTTCGTGGAGCGCGCCGCTCAGCAATGGCCGGTCGAACGATCGGAGATTTCATCCGTGGTGGTCTCGAAAACAACGCTGCCGACGAGCCCGAAGGTCTTGGTGCTGACCGGATTTTGACGCGCCTTTCCGGTCATATGCAGATCGTCGTATAAGCGGCTGCCGACGAGGATTTTCAAGATGCTCAGCGCCGAACAGAACGATCTCATCACCCGCACCGGTCCCGGCACCGCTGCCGGCGCCCTGATGCGGCGCTATTGGCAGCCGGCCGCTTTGGTCGACGAATTGTCCGGCAACCGGCCGGTCAAGCCGGTGCGGCTCTTGGGCGAGGACCTCGTGGCCTTCAAGGACGACAAGGGCCGTTACGGACTGATCGGCCGGCAATGTCCGCATCGCGGCACCGACCTCGCTTACGGGCGGCTGGAAGACGGCGGCTTGCGCTGCGCCTTTCATGGCTGGCTGTTCGACGTCAATGGCCAATGCCTGCAGACGCCTGCCGAGCCTGACAACAGCAATCTCTGCGCCAACATCAAACAGAAATCGTATCCGGTGGTGGAGAAGAACGGCATCCTGTTCGCCTATCTCGGTCCAGGCGAGCCGCCGGCGTTTCCGCAATTCGACTGCTTCGTCGCGCCGTCGACGCACACTTTCGCCTTCAAGGGCATGATCGATTGCAATTGGCTGCAATCGCTCGAGGTCGGCATCGATCCGGTGCACACCTCGTTCCTGCATCGCTTCTTCGAGGACGAGGATCCGAACAAAGGCTACGGCAGGATGTTCCGGGACACCTCGAAAGACTCCGACATGCCGATGACGCAGATCATGCGCGAGTTTACGCGGCCGCGCATCGAGGTCGAGCCGACCGACTACGGCTTCCGGCTGATCACGCTGCGCCAGATCAGCGAGCGAGAAGGCGCATGTGCGCGTCACCAATCTGATCTTTCCCAACGCCTTCATCATTCCGATGAGCCGCGAGATGACGATCTCGCAATGGCACGTGCCGATCGACGACATGAAGCATTATTGGTACGCGATCTTCACCTCGTTCGGCTCCGCCGTCGACAAGGACGAGATGCGCCGCCAGCGGCTCGAGCTCTACGAATTGCCGGATTACGTGCCGCGCAAGAACAAGAGCAACGATTACGGCTTCGATCCGCACGAGCAGGAGCACGCGACCTTTACCGGCATGGGCGCCGACATCAATGTGCACGACCAATGGGCCTGCGAGTCGATGGGCGCGATCCAGGACCGCACCGCAGGAGCATCTCGGCACCTCCGACAAGGCGATCAGCGCCTATCGCCGCCTGCTGCGGCAGGCGCTCGATCAATCCGGCAAGGGCGGCAAGCCGATGATGGTGCTCGATGCGGCCGAGGCGGCGACCATCACCGGCCCGGCTTGCGTCGACGGCATCGGCCCGGCCGGGGATTGGCAGGGCTATTGGCAGCGCACCGATCGAAGCCGGCAAGAGACCAAAAGCTGGCAGAATGCGCATTGATAGTATTGTCATTCCGGGACGCGCCGAGCGGCTCGCCGCTTCGCGGCGCCGCGGAATGACGGCGCCTGATGCCCCAACAAAAACGCCGCCCGCGACCTTCGTCGAACGCCACGGTCTGTGGACCGACGGATCAGGCGCGCCGCGCCAAGGCGGTCGAGCAGGCGATCAAGAAAAATAAGCTCGAACTGGTGCGGTTTTCGTTCGCCGACCAGCACGGCGTGCTGCGCGGCAAGACGGTCGTCGCCGCCGATGCGCCGGCGTTGATGCACAGCGGCGTGACCATGACGACGGCGCTGCTGGCCAAGGATACCGCGCACAAGACGGTCTATCCGGTATTCACCGCCGGCGGCGGCTTTGCCATGGCGGAGATGCAGGGCGCTGGCGATTTCGTCATGGTCGCCGACCCGGACACGTTCCAGGTCTTGCCGTGGGCGCCCGAATACCGGCTGGCTGCTGTGCGACATCTATTTCACCAACGGCAAGCCGGTGCCGTTCTCGACGCGGCAGATTTTGCGCGACGCACTGACGCGGCTCGCGCGCGAAGGGTTCGACTTCCTCGCCGGGCTCGAGGTCGAGTTTCATCTCTTCAAGCTGGAGAACCCGCGGCTCACGCCGGCCGACGCCACCTGGCCGCCGCAGGCGCCGGAGGTGAGCCTGCTCAATCAGGGCTACCAGTATCTCACCGAGTCGCGCTTCGATCAGATCGACGCGGCGTTGGAGCCGATCCGCCGCGGCGTCGAAGCGCTCGGCATGCCGCTGCGCTCCCTCGAAATCGAATTAGGCCCGAGCCAGTGCGAATTCACCTTCCGTCCGCAGCTCGGCATGGCCGCCGCCGATACGATGATCCTGTTCCGCGCCGCCGCCAAACAGATCGCGCGGCGCAACGGCTTCCTGGCCAGCTTCATGTGCCGGCCCGGGCTGCCCAATCTGTTTTCGTCCGGCTGGCATCTGCATCAGTCGCTGATCGAGGAAGAAGCGCCACGCCAATGTTTTCGCCGGCGACAAGCGCGAGGGGCTTTCCGCCACTGGCCTGCATTATCTCGGCGGGCTGCTCACGCATGCGCACGCCGCCGCCGCTTTCACCACGCCGACCATCAACGGCTATAAGCGCTACCGGCCCTATGCGCTCGCTCCCGACCGCGCCATCTGGGCGCGCGACAATCGCGGCGTCATGGTGCGGGTGCTCGGCCAGCCCGGCGATCCGGCGACGCATCTGGAGAACCGCGTCGGCGAGCCCGCCGCCAATCCGTATCTCTACATGGCGTCGCAGATCTATGCCGGCCTCGACGGCATCGCCGAGCGCCGCGATCCGGGCCCGTCCGCCGACACGCCGTACGAGACCAAGGCGCCGCCGTTGCCGAAAAATCTCGGCGAGGCGATCGCGGCGTTGCGGTCAAGCGAGGTCTTCAGACAAGAATTTCGGCGCCGGCTTTGTCGACTATTTCGCCACGCTCAAGGAGGCCGAGTTCGCCCGCTTCAAGGCCGAGGGCACCGACCAGGCCGACGTGACGGCCTGGGAGCACAACGAGTATTTCGATTTGTTTTGATGCGTCGTCATTCCGGGGCGCGCGCAAAGCGGCGAGCCCGAAATCCGATAACCACCAGGTCAGCGAATATCGATTCCGGGCCACTCGCTTTGCTCGGCCCCGGAATGACGAGTTTACACATCCACGGTTCGCCGCCGGCACGGCCACGTCACTTCTTCGCCGCGAAGTGCGGCATCACGTGGTGCGCGAACATCTCCTGCGTCTTGATCGTCTTCCAGTGCTCGACGCCGCCCGGATTGACGGTGATCGCCACCTCGGTCAGCCCCGCGCAGAGCTTCTGCACCGCCTCGATCCGCTCGATGACGTCGTCCGGCGTGCCGACCCAGACGATGTCGTTCTTGATCATCTCGTCGTAGGGCATGTCGGAGAAATTCTCCATGATGCCCGAGGCGTAGAAGCCGTAGCCGGCTTTCTCCAGCGCCTCCTTCGACGGCATCTCGTCCTGGTTCTCCAGGAGCACCGAGGCGTTGCCCTTGAGGAAGCCGCGCATCATCTTCTCGGCCTCGCGCTTGGCGGTGTCGCGGTCGTCGTCGAGATGGCAGGCGTGGATCCAGACGATGTCGGGCTTGTTGCCGTGCTTGGCGCAGGAGGCGCGGTAGATGTCGAGCTGCGGCGCGCAGCGCCTCGTAGGGCAATAGCGGCGGCACCACCATCGCATAGCCGCGCTCGCCGGCGAGCTCGTAGGTCGAGTCGCTGGTGCCGCCGAGGAAGATGCGGAATTTCCGGCCCGGCGTCGGCCGCGGCACGATGTGCGAAGTCCTTGATCTTGAAGTATTTGCCGTCGTGCGAGAAGCGCTCCTTGTCGAGCGCCTCGATGACGATCTTGAGCGCCTCTTCGTAGCGCTCGCGCGACTCTTCGACCGGCACGCCGGCCTTGAGCGGTATCCAGGCGTGGCCGCGGCCGAGGCCGAACTCGTAGCGGCCGTCGACCAGCATGTCGAACTGCGCGATCTGCGACGCCAGCACCGCCGGATTGTGATACGGCAGGACGTGCAGCAGCGTGCGGAATTTGATGTTGCGCGCGCGCTCCGAGGCCTTGGCGAAGAACGCGAACGGGTTCGGCGAGGCGCCGAATTTCGGAAAGAAGAAGTGCTCGATGATCGAGTAGGTCGAGTAGCCGAGCCGGTCGGCATTGACGACCTGCTCGAGCGCTTCGGCGTAAACCTGCTGCTGGGTTTTGCCCGGCCAGGTCTGCAGCTCGGAATAAATGGAAAATTGCATGATCGCGGCGCTCCTCTCCCCGGAAAGCCGCCGATTTTATCCCGCGTTCATGTGATGGAGTCAAAACCGCGAAGCAACTCAAGCGAGCAGGGCCGACGTCGAACGCACTATGCGAACGTCTCTAGCGTCGGCACAAAGCGCCTAGCCGCCCGACATCGTAAGGGAGGATGGAACTTAAACGTCCACGCTCGCGGTCAGCGCGTGCTCCTCGATGAAGAGGCGGCGCGGCTCGACCTTGTCGCCCATCAGCTCGTCGAAGATGGTGTTGGCGTCGTCGATCTCTTTGACGTTCACCTGCAGCAGCGAGCGGGCGTTGGTGTCGAGCGTGGTTTCCCAGAGCTGGCTCGGGATTCATCTCGCCGAGCCCCTTGTAGCGCTGCAGCGAAACGCCCTTGCGGCCCGCCGCCGTCACCGCCTCGAACAGGCCGACCGGGCCGTGAATCGGCGTGTCTTCGTCCTTGCGCCGCAGCATCGCCGGCGGCGTCGGGCGCGGATAGATCGCTTGCAGCGACGGCGCGAATTCGTCGAGCTTGCGCGCGTCGGCGGAGCCGAGCAGCGCCTGATCGATGACCGCGACTTCCTTGACGCCGCGCAGCGTGCGCTCGAACTGGAAGCCGTGCTCGTTGAACTCCCCGGTCCAGCCGCGCTCGGTCTCGTCGGCGAGCGCATCGAGCCGCCTGGCGATATAGGCCGCCGCCTGCGCCGCGCTCTCCGGATCACTGGTGACTTGCGTGCGCAGCACGCCGGCGATGGCAGCCTGCTCGATCACCTTGCGATTATAGCGGCTGTGCAGGCCGCCGAGCAGATTGCGGATCGAGCGCGCTTCTTCCACCAGCTTGCGCAGATCGTTGCCGGCCCGCACTTCGCCCGACGACAGGCGCAAGGAAGCGTCCTCGAGGCCGGTGTCGATCAGATAATCCTCGAGCGCCCGCTCGTCCTTGAGATATTGCTCGGATTTGCCGCGCGCGATCTTGTAGAGCGGCGGCTGGGCGATGAACAGATGGCCGCGATCGATGATCTCGCGCATCTGCCGATAGAAGAACGTCAAGAGCAGCGTGCGGATATGGGCGCCGTCGACGTCGGCGTCCGTCATGATGATGATCTTGTGGTAGCGCAGCTTGTCGGCCGTGAACTCGTCGGTGCCGATGCCGGTGCCGAGCGCGGTGATCAGCGTGCCGATCTGCTCGGATGACAGCATCTTATCCATCCGCGCGCGCTCGACGTTGAGGATCTTGCCGCGCAGCGGCAGGACGGCCTGGAATTCGCGATTGCGCCCCTGCTTGGCGCTGCCGCCGGCGGAATCGCCCTCGACGATGAACAGTTCGGATTTGGCCGGATCGCGCTCCTGGCAGTCGGCGAGCTTGCCGGGCAGCGAGGTGATGCCGAGCGCGCTCTTGCGCGTCATCTCGCGCGCCTTGCGGGCCGCTTCACGCGCCGCCGCGGCCTGGATCACCTTGCCGACGACGGTCTTGGCCTCGCCCGGATGCTCTTCGAGCCACGCCTTGAGCATGTCGTTGATAATGCCCTCGACCGCGGGCCGCACTTCCGAAGAGACCAGCTTGTCCTTGGTTTGCGAGGAGAATTTCGGATCGGCCACCTTGATCGAGAGCACCGCCGTCAGGCCTTCGCGGCAATCGTCGCCCGTGAGCGCGACCTTCTCCTTGCGGGCCACACCGCCGGAATCGGCATAGGTGGTGATCTGCCGCGTCAACGCGCCGCGGAAGCCGGCCAAGTGCGTGCCGCCGTCGCGTTGCGGGATGTTGTTGGTAAAGCACAGCACCAACTCGTGATAGCCGTCGTTCCACCACAGCGCGCAGTCGACGCTGACGCCTTCGCGCTCGGCCTTGATGACGATCGGCTGCGGGATCAGCGCGGTCTTGTTGCGGTCGAGATATTTGACGAAGGCTTCGACGCCGCCCTCGTAGCGCATCTCCTCGCGCTTCTCCACCGCATGGCGCTGGTCGGACAGGATGATGGTGACGCCGGAATTGAGGAAGGCGAGCTCGCGCAGCCGGTGCTCCAGCGTCGCGAAGTCGAACTCCGTCATGGTGAACGTCACCTTCGACGGCAGAAACGTCACTTCGGTGCCGCGCTTGTCGTGGGCGGCGCCGACTACCGCGAGCGGGGCGACCGCCTCGCCGTCGTGGAACTCCATGAAATGCTGCTCGCCGTCGCGCCAGACGGTGAGCTTGAGCCAGCTCGAGAGCGCATTGACCACCGAGACGCCGACGCCGTGCAGGCCGCCGGAAACCTTGTAGGCGTTCTGGTCGAATTTTCCGCCGGCATGCAGCTGCGTCATGATCACTTCGGCGGCCGACACGCCTTCACCCTTGTGGATGTCGGTCGGGAATGCCGCGGCCATCGTCGCGCACGGTGCAGGAACCGTCCGGATTGAGGGTGACCAGGACTTCCTTGGCAAAACCGGCGAGCGCTTCGTCGATGGCGTTGTCGACGACCTCGTAGACCATGTGATGCAGGCCCGAGCCGTCATCGGTATCGCCGATATACATGCCCGGCCGCTTGCGCACGGCGTCGAGGCCCTTGAGCACCTTGATCGATTCAGCGTCGTAATCGGAGGGTGCGACGGGGCTGGATTTACGGGCGGGTTCGGCCATTGAAAGGCTTTCGAATCACTGGCGAAAAGGCGGCTGAGTCGCTTGTCGTGTTGTACACGAAAACGGCGCCTCGTACAGGGCTATTTGGGTACCGCTAAGATATTGTCAGATTGCGATTTTTCAAGGTTTCGGCAACGCCGCAAAAGGCTCCGATTCAAAGCTTCCCGGGAGCCTATTCCGGAGGCAAAATCGGCGCCCGAAAGAGTGCGCGAATTCGCAACCAATGAAGCATGTAAAGGGCGCGCTTGCACCGTGATCGGATTGAGCGCCGCTACGGCTTTCGCGCCGGCAACAGATAGTCGTTGCTCGCCTGATAGTCCGGGGCGGGAAGCCGGAAACAGTGCAACGCCGCTGTCCACAATTCGATCCGATCCAGATCGTGGTGCAGCCGGTTGAGCCCCTCGATCAGGTTGCGGACGATGACGTCTTCCGCTTGCTCCGGCTTCATACGCGCACCTTGAGTTCGGCACCGGCGATTACGCTTCCTCTATGAAAAGAGCTTCTCCGCCCGGAAGTTCCCGCATTTTCCCGTACAAAAAAATCGATACCGGCGCGTTACTCGGACGCTAATTCCCGGTCGCGATCCGTTCATTGTTTGACGTCCAGGCGGCCGGAGCGGACTTCGATCATCGCCGCGCGATCGGCGACCTCGGCGAAGGCCGCCGGATCGGCGCCGGTCATCCACACTTGGGCGCCGAGTTGCTTAAGCTCGGCATGCAAAGCCGCGCGGCGGCCGGGATCGAGGTGAGCAACGATCTCGTCGAGCAACAGCACCGGCGTGGTCGCCGTCATTTCGGTGATCAGGCGGGCGTGCGCGAGCACAAGCCCGATCAGCAAGGCTTTCTGTTCGCCGGTCGAGGCGGCGCTGGCGGCGATGTTCTTGGCGCTATAGACCACCGACAGGTCGGTCACATGCGGACCGTCGAGGGTGCGGCCGGCGGCGGCGTCGCGGGCGCGGTTGTCCCGGAGCACGGTACGATAGCGTTCCTCGATCTCGAGCGCCGGATGGGCCGGAACGAGCTTTTCCATCCAGCCGTCAAGCGATAGTTCCGCCGGTGGGAAATCGGAGCCCCGCCGGCTTTCGAGCACACGCTCCATCCGGCTCACTGTTTCGGCCCGGACCGCCGCCACCGCGACAGCGAGTTCGGCAGTCTCATGCTCGACGGCGTCGAGCCAATGCGGATCGGGGCGGGGCTCCGTCAAGAGCCGGTTGCGTGAGCGCAGCGCCCGCTCCAGCGCATTGACGCGGCTACTATGCTCGGCGTCGACGGCAAGCGCCAGGCGATCGAGGAAGCGGCGGCGCTCGGACGGCGCGCCAACGAATAGGGAATCCATCGCCGGCACCAGCCACACCACGCGGAGATGGTCGGCGAACGCCGACGCTGAAGAGACCGGCTCGCGATCGATCCGGTATTTGCGCGGCGCCGCGCCGTCGTCTTGCTGCGCGCCCTCCACCCCGGTGCCCAGCGTCGCGAGCCCGAGCGCGCCTTCGACCTCGGCGGCAACGGCCCACGAGCCGTCGCCTTCCTGGAAGGCGACTTCTTCGAGCGTCGCGCGGCGCAAGCCGCGGCCGGGAGCCAGAAACGAAATCGCCTCGATCAGATTGGTTTTGCCGGCGCCGTTTCGGCCCACCAGCACGATCGGCCGCTCGTCGGCTTCCAGCGACGCGGCGCGGTAATTGCGGAAATTGCTCAGCGTCAGGCGGACAATGCGGGCCATCACCCTAGCATTTAGTCGTCATGGCCGGGCTTGTCCGGGCCATCCACGTTTTACTTGTCAGGCCGAAAGACATGGATGCCCGCGACATAGGCGAGCGAAGCGACGCCGTTCTTCGAACGGCTATGCCCGGGCATGACGAAGTCTGTGCTGAGACAGGCTCTTAAACCCGCATCGGCATCAGCACATAAAGCGCGCCTCGCGGTTCCTTGTCCTGGATCAGCGTCGGCGAACCCGGGTCGGCGAGCTTGAGCACCGCGGCTTCGCTGTCGATCTGGGTGGCGATGTCAAGCAGGTAGCGCGAGTTGAAGCCGATATCGATCGGGTCGCCCTCGTAGGCGACTTCCAGTTCCTCGGTGGCGCTGCCGGAATCGGGATTGGTCACCGACAACATCAGCCGGCCGGCATTGAGCGACAGCTTCACCGCCCGGCCGCGCTCGCTCGACACCGTCGACACGCGGTCGACGGCCGCCTCGAACTCCTTTTTGTCGACGACCAATTCCTTGTCGTTGCCGACCGGAATGACGCGGGCATAGTCCGGGAAAGTGCCGTCGATCAGCTTCGAGGTCAGGATCACTTCGCCGACGGTGAAACGGATTTTTCCCGACGACAGCTCGACGGCGACTTCGGCGTCGCCGTCTTCCAGGAGGCGCTGCACTTCGCCGACGGTCTTGCGCGGCACGATGATGCCCGGCATGCCGGCGGCGCCTTTCGGCAACTCAAGCTCCATCTGCGCCAGACGATGGCCGTCGGTGGCGACGGCGCGCAACATCTGCGCCTGCCCGGTGCCGGCGACGTGGAGATAAATGCCGTTGAGATAGTAGCGCGTCTCTTCGGTCGAGATCGCGAACTGGGTCTTGTCGATGAGGCGCTTGAGATCGGAGGCCTTGAGCGCGAATTTGTGCGTCATCTCGCCGGGAGCGAGATCGGGAAAATCACTCTCCGGCAGGGTCTGCAGCGTAAAGCGCGAACGGCCGGCGCGGATCGACAGCGCCGCCCGGTCGCCGGACGATTCCAGAACGATCTGCGCGCCCTCGGGCAACTTGCGCACGATGTCATAGAACATGTGCGCCGGCACCGTGGTCGAGCCGCCGGGGGCGGCTTCAGCGGCGATGGTGTCGGTCACTTCGAGATCGAGGTCGGTCGCCTTCATGCTGAGCTTCGAGCGGTCGGCGCGAAGCAGCACGTTGGCGAGAATGGGGATGGTGTTGCGCCGCTCGACCGCGCGATGGACGTGGCCGAGCGACTTCAACAACTCGGAACGCTCTATGGTTACCTTCATCGCAACATCCATTCGCGGTAGGGGTAGCAAAAGTGGCGCGCCGCGGCGCTTTCGGCAAGGGCGCTGCGTCGCCGGGCGGGAGTTTCCCGGGCGTTTCACACAGTAATAAGGCTAATGGGCGGGGGTGGGGACGGGCTGCCAGGTTCGATTGCTGCGGGAATCAAGCGCGCCGCGTGGGCGTGGGACCACGCGGCGCATCTCGCGGGCGGGCCGATGCCTCAGTCCTGCAGCTGGCGCTTGAGCGCCTCGATCTCCTCGGCGAGCGCGCTGTCGGTGCCCGCCAGCGTCTCGATCTTGCGCACCGCGTGCAGCACGGTGGTGTGATCGCGGCCGCCGAAGCGTCGGCCGATTTCCGGCAGCGAGCGCAGCGTCAGGATTTTTGCCAGATACATGGCGACCTGCCGCGGCCGGACCACATTGGCGGTGCGCCGCGAGGACAACAGATCGGCGCGGCTGACATTGTACTGGCGCGCCACCACCCGCTGGATGTCCTCGATCCGCACGCGTTTGGGTTCGGCCGGCCGGATCAGGTCGCGCATTTCGCGCTCGGCCATTTCCAAGGTCACCGGCTGGCCGGTGAGCTTGTTATGGGCCAAGAGGCGATTGACGGCGCCTTCGAGGTCGCGGCCGTTATGGGTGACCGATTTGGCGATGAAGACCAGAACCGGTTGCGGAACCTCAAAGCCCGGATGATGCGCGTTGGCGGCCGCGATCCGGCTCTTGAGGATTTCAAGCCGCAACTCTTCGCCCAGCGAGCCGATCTCCACAACGAGGCCGCCGGCGAGGCGCGAGCGGACCCGGTCGTCGAGGCTTTCGAGATCGGCCGGCGGCCGGTCGCTGGCGATCACCACCTGGCGGCCAGCGTCGATCAGCGCGTTGAGGGTGTGGCAGAACTCTGCCTGGGTCGAGCGGCCTTGCAGGAATTGCAGGTCGTCGATGATCAGGACGTCGATGGCGCGCACCGCCTCCTTGAAGGCCAGCGTCGTCTGCGTGCGCAGCGCCGACACAAAGCCGTACATGAAGCGCTCGGCCGTCAGATACAGCACCTTGCGATCATTGCCGTTGCCGGCCCAGGTGATCGCCTGCAGGAGATGCGTCTTGCCGAGGCCGACGCCGGCATGAATGTATAGCGGATTGAACATCAGCTGATCGCCGCGCCGGCTGGTGGCGACCTGCCGAGCCGCGGCGTGCGCCAGCGTGTTCGAGCGCCCGACGATGAAGGTGTCGAACGCCAGCCGTGGATCGAGCGGCGAGCCGCCGAGCGCCTCGTGCACCGACATGAAAGGCACGCTGGCGCGCATCTCGGCACCATTCATGGTCACGTCGTGGCGGTCACGCGAAGGCTGCGCAGCGTCGGGCAACCGCGGCTTGACCGCGATCGGCCGGACCGTGGCGGAGCGCACGCTCAATTCCAGGCGGGTGACGGCGGCCTCCTCCGCCTGCCAATTGCTCAGCACCTTCTCGCTGTAATGCGACTGGATCCAGTTGCGCAGGAACCGCGTCGGTACCGACAGCCGCACCGCGCCCTTGTCGACGCACTCCAACTCCATCCGCGCGAACCAACTCGTAAAGACGTCGTCACCGAGCTCTGTGCGCAGCCGGTTTTTGACCCGCTGCCAGCGCTCCTGATTCCGTGCTCATCATGTCGGCCTGCTTTTCTGCCGGAATAGGATTTGAAACGAGCAAAGGCGAGCTAGCACCCACCATGTTCCACCTCGGGAAAACGCAACGGACGTTATGAACAGATGATTGGGGGCGCGCGGTCGATAAATGCCGGCGCCGATCGACAGTGGGCGGTTCAACCGCCGGAAGTAATAGTCGACCACCGAAAGCGGCGTGGCACCGATGATTGCACCGACGCAACAAGCCAGCCGATCTTGGACGGAGAAACTATTGCCTGTAGCCGCTTTCTGATTTTGGTTTTCATGCCCCCACCTCCATCGCTCCCAATCGATGGTGATTAATTGCCGCCGAGCATCCTCGCGGGACTGCCTGGCGTGCTACCTGTGATTCATTTCGCAACTCGACTACGGTTAAGGACGGCGCGATCTTATCGGACGCGATCTGCGCGCTACGCCGTGGACACAACTCTCCCGCACCCACACTCGATGAGTTTGGCAGCACCCGATTTTCGAGGACCTTCGCAAACCGAAGGGAATTTGAGGTTAGCACGCCGTTACCGGCCCGCAACCGCAAAAAATAACTCGCTCCGATTCGACTTTCAGAAGCGTGTTTGAGCGGCCGACAAAACCGCGCACGCAAGACTTTGACTCCATGAGCGATTTACAATTCTGTGACATTCGCCCGGAGGCTTCAAAACGTCGCAATTATTTTACCGAACAAATAAAGACACACATGTCAGATTCGGCGCCGACTCAAAGCCCAGCGCCGCGCATGAGGGATAACCCATTCATCGCGCGTCGATTATTTTGTGCAGTAATTCAGGGTAACCCTTCGGGCACCCACGCGGAGCAAACAAAACTCTAACGCGCTGGCGCGAGACACACGCCGAGCTACTACAGCCCGCAGGTTTGCAGGTTGACGTGACAATTCTGCAACAGATTAATGGCAATCCACCGCAAATCGTACGCTGCACGTTGCGCACGATTGCAGATCAGCAACGTCTGGCGCCGACACGTTCTCAAGGCAGCGCATTGAAGACGTCAAAGCCGCACAGTTCGCCGGCGGCTAAGCGCGCTCAAGATTTACCGAGCGCGGCGATCCGATGCGACAAGCGCGAAACCTTACGCTGTGCCGCGTTGCGGTGCACGACTTTTTTTTGCGCCGCACGAATGATGACCGGCTCGGCTTCCGCCATCGCGGCGAGTGCGCGCGTGCGATCGCCGGCGCTGATCGCCTCTTCGACTTTACGCACCGCGTTTCGCAGCCGCGAGCGTCGCGCCTTGTTGATGACCGTGCGGCGCACACTTTGGCGCGCGGCCTTTTTGGCTGATTTTGTATTGGCCATGATCGTATGGGTTTTGTGAACGGGCGCTTATAGGGGTGCGCGGCGTCGCCGTCAACGTGCATTGGCCGGCATTGTTCCTCTCCGAAAACTTTGGCGACCGCGCTTCCTGAGAGCTCATTGTTGCGTATCCGGCACCGGCAACGCGTGTTCGCTTCGAATTCTGCGCCGGGGCGGGCTTTCGCCGCCGTGCCGCCACGTCTAATATCGCGTGGCTATGGAGCAACAGGGGTGGCTGGAATCATGGCTGGCAAGGTCGTTGGCGGTCGGGGCGTGAGGTTATCGTTACATTTCGCCGCGGTTTGGTGTGCGCTGTTGGTATCGGGGGCGGCAATGGCGGCGGAGACGAACATTCCCGCCGACAGCCGGCTGAAAACCATCCTGGCGAAAAAGGCCATTCGCATCGCCTATCGCGCCGACGACCGGCCGTTCGCGTTCCTCAACGACGCCAAGGAGCCGCTCGGCTACACCATCGATCTCTGCACGCAGGTGACGAAATCGATCCAGCAGCAGTTCGCCTTGCCGGAACTCAAGATCGAATGGGTGCCGGTGACGGTCGACACGCGGTTCTCCGCCGTCGCCGGCGGCAAGGCAGACATGGAATGCGGCTCCTCGACCGTCACGCTCGGCCGCATGAAGGAGGTCGATTTCTCCAATCTGATCTTTGTGGAGTTGACCGGCGTCCTGGTCGCCGCCGCATCCAATATCCATTCGTTCGCCGAAATGGCCGGCAAGAAGATCGCCGTGGTGGCCGGCACGACCAACGAGCGGGTCGTGAACGAGCAGGTGAAGGCGCGCAACCTCAATGTGACCGTGGTGGCGGTGAAGGATCGCGACGAGGCGGTCGCGGCGCTGGAAGCCGGCAAGGTCGACGGCTTCGCCAGCGACAAGCTCCTGTTGGCCGGCGCCCAGATCAAGCATCCGGAAGCGTTGGCGATGCTGCCGGACGATTTGTCGATCGAGCAATATGCGATCGTGCTGCCGCGCGGCGACTGGGCGTTCCGTCTGGCGGTCAATACCGGGCTCGCCCAGATTTTCCGCACCGGCAAGACCGCCGACCTGTTCGAGCGATGGTTCTTCGGCTCGCGGCCCGGCATTCTTCTGGAAGCGCTTTACGCGCTGGGGCGGATTTCGGACTGACGGCGCGCGGTTCTTACAGATATCCGCGTAACTGGCTGGCCGCCGCTTCCGGCGACTGCTTGAGGTTGAAGGTCGAGACAAAGCGGCCGTCTTTGTCCATGAGATAGACGGCGGCGGTATGGTCCATGGTGTAGTCGCCGTCCTTGAGCGGGATTTTCGCCGCATAGACCCGATAGGCCTTGAGCGCCGCCTCGACCGCCGCCGGATCGCCGGTCAGCCCGCGCAGATGCGGGTCGAAGTTCGACAGATAGTCCTTGAGCACGGCCGGCGTGTCGCGTTCCGGGTCGACGGTGATGAACAACGCGCCGGTGCGGTCGGCGTCCTGGCCGAGCGCCTTCATGATTTCGGAAATCTCGACCAAAGTCGTCGGGCAGACGTCGGGGCAATGGGTGTAGCCGAAGAACACCAGGAACGGCCGTCCCTTCATGTCTTCGATCGCTGAACGGCTTGCCGGTCTGGTCTTCCAGGTGAAAAGGACCGCCGACGGACGCGACCGCCCGGCCGATCGGCGACGCCGAATGCGCCGGCGAGATAGATGAAGGCGCCCAACACCAGCACCAGCCCGGCGAGGAAGGCGCCAACCACCGGCAGGATGCGGGAAGCGCTTTTGCGTCGCTCAAACCATCCTCCGTCAGCCGAAGCACGCGACAAAGCCAGCGCGGATGGTCTCGAAGAATATTGTCGTGCCGTACTGCGACCAGAGCCAAACCGTGCCGGCGACCGCCACAACAATCGCCACGCCCGCCACGATGAGCGGCCGCGATATCACCGGTGGTGCGAAGTCTCGCGCATCAGCTGGTTCCGGACATCACGTAGATAGGTCCGGATGCGGCAGCCGACAACCGATCGGAACGGCAGGGAGGCTTGAGTTCCGCCGAAGCGGCGGCTAGTTGCCGACAGCCTCTTCCGGGCAGGTGTCGTACAGCGCCGTGAGCTCCTTGCCGCGCATCGCGAGAATGTGCGGCGACAAGCCGCCATGCCGCTCGATCCAGCTCCGGATTTCCGGCGGATAGAGGCGCATGATCAGCGCCGTGCCCTTGCGGGTCGGCACCAGCGAACGGCTGGCGTCATCGAAATAGGACGCGGCATGGAAGCCCAGCACCGCGCGCCGGGTGACGCAGACATGGTCGCGGGGGATAAAGGCCGTGAACAAGGTGCATGCCGAAAGGCACGGGCCGTCGATGACCAGGCGCTCGCCCGCTTCGCTGAGTTCATGGAACTTCTGGACGTATTCGGAGACTTCGCCGCCTGGATCGTTGACGATGTGCACTTCTGCGAAAGCCGGCGCGAACCCCACAAACGAGAGGGCAGCCGACGCCAATGCGCCGGCCAACGCTGCCTGCCATTTCATGTTTAAGACCTTTCCCCGTTCCGCCCGCGACCTTCCTCGGCCATTGTGGCGAGAGTTCGGAGATTGGTCCAGCAGATCCTGCGCAGGGTAAATTTGCCGCGGGGGCGCGAAATCCTTAACGCGCCGCCGAGCGGTTTTCGGGCCGCCAAGGCCGCGCGAGCCGGCGCCGGATGATGTTATGATGCGGCTATCGGGTCCAAGCTTCAAACCAAGGAATGGCTGGCTTCATCCATGGATACTTCAGTCGGGCGGAACACCAACGTCAGCGATTTCTCCAGCGCCTATTACCTGCTCGAGGGTCTCAAAGAGATCGGCATCGATTATTTGTTCTGCAATCTCGGCACCGATCACGCGCCGATCATCGAGGAGATGGCGCATCGCCGCAAACGCGGCGAGGCGATGCCGGAGATCGTGCGCTGCCCGCACGAGAACACCGCCGCGCACATGGCCGGCGGCTATGCGCTTGGTCACCGGCCGCGGCCAGGGCGTGCTGGTGCATGTCGATGTCGGCACCGCCAATGCCGCCAACGCCATGCATAATCTCTACCGCAGCCGCCTGCCGGTGCTGCTGATGGCGGGCAAGGCGCCTTACACCTCGCATGACGAATTGGTCGGCACCCGCGACACCCACGTGCACTTCGTGCAGGAGCCGTTCGATCAGGGCAGCCTGGTGCGGCCTTACACCAAGTGGGAGTGGACGCTGCCGTCGGGCGTGGTGGTCAAGGAGGCGCTGCAGCGGGCTTATTCGATCATGCAGAGCGCGCCGTGCGGGCCGGTCTATCTGATGATGCAGCGCGAGACGCTGACGGAGCATTGGAGCGTCGACGAGATCCACCGCTTCCCGTCCGACCGGTTCGGCGCGCTGGCCGGCGCCGGCGCCGATCCGGCGCTGATCGCCACGCTCGCCGATCGCCTGCTGGCCGCGCAGAACCCGATCCTGATCACCGGCTATGGTGGCCTTGATGCGCTCGGGGCGGCCAAGATCGACGAGCTGGCGCAGTTCGCCGGCATTCCGATTTTCGAAGCCAATTCGAAGAGCAACATCTCCTACGAGAGCCCATGCTTCGCCGGCTTCTCGCCGGACAAGTCGCTGCCCGACGCCGATGTCGGTCTGCTGGTCGATGTCGAGGCGCCCTGGTTTCCCGCCGACGCGCAGGCGAACGAGAACACCTTCTGGGCGCATATCGATGTGGACGTGCTCAAGCTTGGCTCGCCGATGTGGACCTTCCCCGGCCATTTGCGCCTGCAGGGCATCTACCGGCCGCATCCTCGATCAGTTGCTGACCGAGCTGAAAGCGAAAGCGACGCCAAGCTTCAAGGCGGCCGCGGCGGCGCGGCTCGATCGCGTCAAAGCGATGCGCGAAGCCCGCCTCGCGCGCGCCGCCAAGCTCGCAGCGGACCACGGCAAGCCCGGCGCGATCAATCCGCATTATCTGATGGCCGAGCTCGGCAAGGTGCTCGACGACGAGGACATCGTCTTCAACGAGGCGGTGACCAACGGGCCGGCGGTGCTGATGCAGATTCCGCGCCGCCTGCCGAATACGGCGTTCAACACCAATGGCGCGGGGCTCGGCTGGTCCGGCGCCATGGCGCTCGGCGCCAAGCTCGCGGCGCCGAACCGGATGATGGTGCAGGTCGCCGGCGACGGCAGCTTCTATTTCTGCAATCCGTGCTCGGTCTACGCGGTCGCGCAGCAATACCGGCTGCCGTTTCTCTCCATCGTGCTCGACAATTCCGGCTGGTCGGCGGTGAAGCAATCGACGCTGCGGGTCTATCCGGACGGCGAGGCCAATGCCGCCAACGAGTTCGAGGCCGAGCTCGCGCCCAAGGTCGAGTTCGGCAAGGTCGCCGAAGCGTTCGGCGCCTATGCCGAGAAACTCACCGACCCGGCCGAGGCGCCGGCGGCGATCGCGCGTTGCGCCAAGGAGGTCCGCGGCGGCCGCTCGGCGCTGCTGCACGCCAGCGTCACGCGGATGTAGAGTGGGCGCCGCGCAGATTGCGGCGCTTCCCGCGTGGGCGGAAATCCAGATCCAAGACGCGGTGCCCACGCGGAACCCCCGCAGCAGCGGATTCGAGCGGACCGTGAATGACATCACGCCCGATAATCCGCCGCCACCGTCGCGTCGATCGGCGCCGCGCCGCTGCGCAGCGCGTTGAACACCGGCGTCAGCACGACCGCGAGCACGAGATTGAGCACGACGCTATAGAGCGCCGCATAGCCCGGGAAGATGAAGCCGGCGATCGCCAGCGGATAGTTCGGCGAATTCACCGCGATGAACATCGCGGTGCCGGTGGCTATCCCGACCGCCCAGCCGACGAGCAGCGCCCAATCGTTGAACCAGCGGGTATAGACGCCGAGCATCACCGCCGGCAGCGTCTGGATAATCAAAATGCCGCCGAGCAGCTGCAGGTAGATCGCGTATTGCGCCGGCTCGAACACGATGAAGACGAGCGCGCCGAACTTGACGATCAGCGACACCCATTTGGCGATCTGCGCTTCCTGCTTGTCGGTCGGATTGGGGTTGATGAACTCGCGATGGATGTTGCGGGTATAGAGATTGGCCGCGGCGATCGACATGATCGCCGCCGGCACCAAGGCGCCGATGCCGATCGCGGCAAAGGCGATGCCGACGAACCAGGACGGGAAGCTGTGCAGGTACAGAGCCGGCACCGCGAAGTTGGTGCCGAATTGTTTGAAGCCGGTTGCGAACTCGGGAAGGGTGCCGACGCCGGCGGCGATGGCAAAGAAGCCGACCAGCGCCAAAAGCCCGAGCATGAATGAGTAGCCCGGCAGCATCGCCGCGTTGCGGCGGATGGCGTGGCCGCTCGAGGCGCTCAAGATGCCGGTGATCGAATGCGGATAGAGGAACAGCGCGAGCGCCGAGCCGAGCGCCAGTGTCGCGTAATAGCCGTAGGCGCCGGTGGTGTTGGGGCCGGGCGTGGCCAGCAGCAATTTCGCCGCCGGCACCGCGGCAAAGATATTGCCGAAGCCGCCGAGCTGCATCGGCACGACAATGACGGCGGCAAACGCGGTGAGGTAGATCAGAATGTCCTTGACGATGGCGATCGAGGCCGGCGCGCGGAGCCCGCTGGAATAGGTGAAGGCCGCAAGAATAATGAAGGCGATGACGAGCGGCAGATCGCCCATATAGCCGGTGCCGGAAACGCCCATGGCGGCAATGACCACCTGCAAGCCGACCAGTTGCAGCGCGATATAGGGCATGGTCGCGACCAGGCCGGTGAGCGCCACCGCCAGCGCCAGCCAGCGATTGCCGAACCGGCCGCGGACGAAATCCGCCGGCGTGATGTAATTGTGTTTTCGGCAGACGTGCCAGAGCCGCGGAAACACCAGGAACAGGATCGGATAGATCATGATGGTGTAAGGCACGGCGAAGAAAGCAATGGCGCCGGCGCCGAACGCCAGCGCCGGCACGGCGATGAAGGTGTAGGCGGTGTAGAGGTCGCCGCCGACCAGGAACCAGGTGATGACGGTGCCGAACCGCCGGCCGCCGAGCCCCCATTCATGCAGCAGGTCGAGATCGCCCTTGCGCCAGCGCGCCGCGGCAAAGCCCAGCCAGGTGATGAACGCGAACAGCAGGACGAAAATGATCAGCGCAGTCCAGTTGACGTCCTGCACGGCACCCCTCCCCAACTTATTTGTTCGACTTGCCCGTCCGTCCCGCGCGGCTGATCCGATTTAATCCCTGGTGGCGAAGTAAACGATCGCGGTCAGAATGGCGCCGACGATCACCCAGGCGAGCTGATACCAATAGAAGAACGGCATGCCGATAAAGACCGGCTCCGCCTTGTTGTAGAACGGCGGCCACAGCACCGCGACGAATTGGATGACGAAGAGCAGGTACCACCAGCTCCATCCGCGCTGCCGTTCGCTTCGCTGATCGGTCCGCTGATCCATCGGTCGTCCCCCAAGTTCTTTCCGGCGTCGTTCCCACGTCGTCCCCGTTTGCCGGATGTGGCGTTCTTTAAGTTTTGGAGCGGGCGATGGGAATCGAACCCACGACACTCAGCT